>CAVSEI010000006.1:0-596272 GCA_963726965.1 uncultured Actinomycetes bacterium
AAAGTGAGCACTAACCTCGGTTCCTCGAGGTAAGACCTGGAGTGAACAGTGAACCCGGGGTCATGAGTGCGCCAGAGGCTCACCGATCGCAGAGCTCACGGCTGAACCGCGTCACCACAGGTGACCGCGTCGCGATGAACATTCGCTCGAGAATCTTCAATGGGCAGTTTCGTCCCGGCGAGCAAGTGCGGCAAGAGCTCTGGCTCGGGAATTGGGGTGAGCCGCATCCCAATTCGGGAAGCGCTGGTTGCGCTCGAACGCGAAGGTTGGGTGACGAGTCCACGCAACCGAGGCACGTTCATCGGGCCGTTCGACGACGACACGATCCGTATTCATTTCGAGTTGGAGGGCCTCGTGTGCGCGCTTGCCACGCGTCGCGCGGTCGCACGAGCTACAGACGAGGACGTCGAGCGCTTGCGAGCAGCGCAAAAGCGCGTCGTCGCCGGCAAGTCGCCGACCGCTCTCCTAGAAGCCCACGGCGAGTTTCTGCGCACGCTCCTGAGCGTCGCGAGGTCACCACGGCTCGCGTCAACACTGCGAGGCTTTTCGAGCGTCATCCCGGGCAACCTGTTCGAGATCATCCCCGGAAGCGGACTCTTACAACAGGGTGGCACCAAGCACATCGCCGTTGCGATCGAGCACCGTGATCAGAAAGCCGCTGCCGACGCTTCGACTCGATTGGCCGAAGCCCAGGCCGACCTGGTCATCGAGGTCGTGTCTTCCCGTCCTGCCTGGATAGGTTCTCGGCGATGAGCGCGGCACCTCTCCTCGACATCGACCTCACCGCGCACGACCTCTACCGCGGCGGGTTCCCACACGAGCTCTTCGCACGACGCTGCGCGACGAGCACCCGGTCTGGCGGCATCCCCGCACCGAGCTCAGCCGCAGCCCCGACGGCATCGAGTTCTGGGCCGTCCTCGGCCACCCCGAGCTGCAGGCCGTGCGCGCGCGACTGGAAGACGTTCAGCTCGCTCGACGGGCCCAGCATCTCGCCCAACGACGAACGCCAACGCGGGCACACCATCGTCTCCATGGACCCGCCCGACGCACACGCGGATGCGGAAACTGATCAGCGCCGGGTTCACACCGCGCATGATCCGCCGACTCGACGAGCAGATCGAAGCGCGCACCACCGCGGTGCTCGACGCCGCCGCCGAGGCAGGAACCTGCAACTTCGTCCACGACGTGGCGTACCAGCTCCCGATGCACATCATCGGCGACATCATCGGCATCCCCGAAGAGGATCGCCCCGAGGTCTTCAGCTGGGCCGAGACGATCATGGCGGCCCCAGATCCCGAGGTCGGGATCTCGAACGACGAGCGCATCGCCGCCGGCATACGGCTCGACCAGTACGCCCGCGCCCTCGGCGACGAGAAGCGACGCCACCCCACCGACGACGTGTGGAGCATCCTCACCACCGCCGAGATCGAAGGCGACGACGGCGAGATCGCTGGCGGCTCACCACTCGGAGCTCGACCAGTTCTTCTCGATCCTCACGGTCGCCGGGTCGGAGACGACGCCGCTCCGTCATCTCCGGCGGGCTTGCTGGCCTTCCACGAACATCCTGACCAGTGGCAACAGTTCCTCGCCGACGGTCGGTGCTCCCGAGCACGGTCGAGGAGCTGCTCCGGTGGGCATCACCCGTCACGTGCTTTGCCCGCACTGCGACCTGCGACGTGGACGCTCGACGGCCAGCGCATCGCCGTCGGAGACCGGGTGAGCCTCTGGTTCCCGGCCGCCAACCGCGACCCGCGCGTCTTCGACCGTCCCGACGAGTTCGACATCACCCGCGAACCCGAACCCACACGTCTCGTTCGGTGGCGGCGGCGTCGCACTTCTGCCTCGGCGCGCACCTCGCACGCAACGAGATCCAAGCGATGTTCCAGCAGATCATCACCCGCTTCCCCGACGTGGAGATCAGTCGGACCACCGTCGTACCTCGTCAGCGCGCCCGAGCAAGCGATCGCGGTCGCGCTCTCCGACCTACCGGTACGACTCGCACCATGAACGACGGCGCCGATGCCTCTGCCCGAACGCGCACCTCAACCTGGAGGACCACATGACGGCCGACGAATACTCCGATCTCGTGCTCGTCGCGTACACGGGCGAGGTGGTCGGCGAGGCCGTGTTCGGCGGCATTGCGATGCTGCTCGTCGATCCGGAGCACCGGGCCAAACTCGAGGTGTTGCGGTTGTTAGAGGATCAGACCGAGGCGGTGTTGCGCCCGCTGGCAGAACGATGCGGCATCACCGACGAGCGAGTCGTGAGCTCGCGTAGGAACGGCTGGAGCTACGCGCTCATGGCCGCCGACGAGGACGCCCGCTGGGCACAGGTCGTCGACGGGCTCGTGCAGGGATGCCCCGGCATCATCGCGAGGTTCGAGCGCCTCCCCGTGCATGCCCCCCCGAGGCCGACGCCGGGGTGGCCGATGACGTGGTTGCCCACGAGGTGGCGTTGTTCGAGTTCGCGCAGCTCGAGACGGCGGGCGCCGACGCGTCGCTCGAACCGGTCCTGGTACGGCTGAAGGGGTCGACACATTGCCGAGGCAGAGGCGTCGATCGCGTCAGCGCCGAGCACGCTGCGCTGACGGGACGTCGTACGACGCTGAGGTGCCTGCTGACACCTCGCACGTCTGTCGGTCTGCAGCCCCAACCGCGACCTGGGTTCCGGTAACAGGCACAATCGGAAGTCAGGATTTGACCATGGCTCGATCAGGATGGAGGCGGCGGATCGTCGAGCCTGAGCTGCTTCGTGCTGCCCGGAGCGAGGCGCGGCGTGCGGTGTTTATGCTGTCGTCGCACGGTCCATGGTCGGCCACCGCGGAACGCGTTGTACCGATAGAGCGTCCCCGGCTTCTGGTCGACCATGTGATGCACCCACCGATGCACGGTCTCGCACTTGAAACCTTCGTGGTCCATCGTGCCCGCGAGCCCGCTGCGCTCGACGAGCCACGCCCACTCCCCATCAATCGTCGCGACGGTCGCGCCGATAGAACGAAGCTGGTCGCCGTGCTCCCACGGCATCGCGTCGTCTGCCGTGACGAGTACCCAGTCCGTGTGCTCGAGCTTGCCGAGCGCGGTGATCACCTCGGGATCGTCAAGGCCCTCCAGTCCGAGTTGGCGGAGCGACGCGGCGTCGCGAGCCCTGGCGTCTAGTTGTCGAGCCAGCCCCTTGTCGAGGCTCTCGTCGACGATCACCTGCCGACCCATGGCTACGCCGCCTCGTACTCCTGCACACGCGTCCACCAGCGGACGGCGTCGTCGATCTCTGCGTCGCTCAGGTCGTAGGCCTCGCGGATCTCATCACGGCCACACGAAAGGGTCGCTTCCGCGACGTCCTCGGCGGGCACTCGACGCCCGCGGATCGTCGGACGACCCGAGAGACGGTCAGGATTCACCTCGACGTGCTCGAGGTCCGGGAGGTCACGTACGACCCAGCCGCCGCGCTGCAGGTCCCGGTTCACCTGTACGACGTCGACATTGAGAACACCTTGGGTCTTCGACTTCGACGGGCGGATGTACCGGCCGTCGCGCTCGACGAGTAGCCAAGCCTCGGGCTCCTTCGTGGTGCCCTCGCGTCAGCGGTTGGATGTCCTTCTTGATGGTGACGGCGAGCTCGGCATTCAACAACGGCCAGTAGTACCCGTGGTCGGCACGCAGAGCTTCGGTCGTTTCGAGGATCTCCTTGTGGCTGACACCGAGCACCTCGAGTTCGTGCACGACCATGGCCTCGGCGATGTCCTGGTACGCATAGACGAGGGGAATGTCGGATGACTCGGGACGCGCGGATGTAGCCGCGCCGTGCCCATTGCCCGATCTTGTTGCCGGACACTCCGGCTAGGCCGCCAGCCTCTTGGGCGAGGTAATGCCCGCGGGGAGGCATTTCAGCGATGGCCGACACGGCCGGAGTCTACGGGTCGACCGTCAACGCCATGGCGACACCGAGCGGAACCCCTGGCGCTACAAAGTCGACGCGAAACACTGAGAAGGCCTCACTTTTGCGTCCCTCGGGTCTGGCGTCGCACAAACTCGATGAGGGGATCCCAGATGCACCGGCAGATCCTCGTCGGCCGCTTCGGCACCTGCAGTGCTCGAGGAATGGCAGATACAGATGACCTACTGGCGCGCAGAAGAGCGCTGCCAAGCTTCGATCGCTGAGCGCTGCCGAACTATCTCGCGACGCTCCCCGCCGCCGACCGCGACCACGTCCTCGTCGCTCTCACCCACGACCCGACCGGCGCGCTCCAGGCCATCGTCGCCGGCGGCGTTGCAGCGCCCGCTAGCAACCCACCGAACCCCCGCTCCGATCGGAGAGGCCGCCGACGACACGGCGGCCGTTCGATCGGGCATACAACCCCCATCGAAAGCCGCCTTGTACCAACGATGCCCGCCCCAGCCGCACAGAAGAATACCTCGACGCCCAACCGCCGACCGCACCGAACCGGCATCGATCTGCGTGGCCTGGGACCGCATATCGCAAGCCGCCGTTAGGTTCGCCGAGTTGACGATCGTCGTCTGTCGGTGCCATACGGCGGTACGTCCCTGAGGACCTCCACCACTCTGGTCCCGAGAGCTCGCGATACGCGATCGAGCACGTCCAGCGACGGCATCCGTCGACCCCGTTCGATATCCGAAAGGTGTTGGGCCGTGATGTCTGAGGCGCCTGCGACTTCGGCCAGTGTGAGTCCCTGCGTTTGGCGAAGCGTGCGCAGCGATGTCCCCAGAGCTTCGCTTCCGGTGGCAGCGTCTGGGACCACGCTGGGACCCTACCCCGTTCAGCTCAGAGTTGATAACTACGCTTAAAGCTGATACGCTCTAAGCAGAGTTCGAAACAAGCGTGGCCCCGGCGGTGCGCGAACACCCCGGGGCCTGGCCGGAACCTGATTAGAGGTGCCGACGTGGGTGAGGATACGCACTCGCGCGCGCTCGACGCGTCGCACAACGAGCTTGGAAGATCGCGGAGCAACTCTCGACCGGGGCAGGCTCTCGGTGGAGAGCGGGCCTCGGGTGCTGGGGCTCGTGGATCGCTTCGGGCTCTTCGTGGGTCGCGCGTTCGGCGTGACGTCTCTCGCAGATGTGACACCGGCTCACGTTGAGGCCTTCGTCCGCTCGACCAACGCCGAACGGTGAGCTGCCGAGTGTGGCGACGATGCGGCTTCGTCGTTCGACGTTGCGGCTGCTGTTTCGCACGGCCCGCGATCTCGGCCTGGTCGAGGGTGATCCGACGCTGGATCTGGTGTTGCCGTCGCGGACCAACGAGGCGGCGCGGCCGTTGACGGATCTGGAGGTGCAGCGGTGCCGGCGCGCCGCGCTGGAGGATCTGACGAGCACCCGGTTGGCGGTGCCGTGGGCGCTGGGGGAAGCCACCGCACGCACCGCGGAGATCCCGCATCTGCGGGTCGGTGATCTCGATCTGGCCGGTGGCCGGGTCTGGATTCACGGTTCGAGCAACACCGAGCCGCGCTGGGGATCACTCACCACGTGGGGTGTCGGGCAACTCGAGCGGCACCTCCGCGAGCACCCGCCCGCCAACGACGACGCGTCGTTGACGCTATCGGGGTTCGGAGAATCCGGAGAGTCGTCGGGCGCATTCGTCGCAGGCGATCCGCGAGACCCTCCAACGCGCCGGGCTCACCACTGATCCGTATGTGCGGCCGGCGTCGCTGGCCGCGTGGGCCGGCCGCCAGGTGTTGTGTGCGACGGGTCGGATCGACGCGGCGGCGCGGGCGTTGGGGATGCGCAGCCTCGACGGCGCGGCACGCTTGATCGGGTGGGACTGGACCCGCGGCGACGGCCACCCGGATGGGTAGACGTCCGGGTGGGGTCCCGCAGCTGGAGCGGGTGGAGGCGATCGTCGAGAACCCGGCGATCTACCAGCTCGCGGAACTCATCCCCGCCGCCGATGAACGGCGCGGGGGTCGACGCCGCCAGTACCCGGAGCACATGTGGCTGATCTACGAAGCGCTGCTCAGCGTGTTCGGCAGTGCCCGTCAGGTCGAAGCCGAGCTCTCCCACCCGACGGTGTGGGGCCTGCTGCGCGACCGGGTGCGCCGCCAGTTCCCCAAAGACCCGTCCCGGTGGTTGCCCGCCGCGCCGATGCGTCGCCACCACTATCTCTACGCCCGCAACCGCTACCTCACCGACCCTGACGTCCTCGCCGCGCTCACCGGCCTGCACCGCGAACTCGCCGCCAGCCAGGCCCGCGAGCTCGGTCTCCTCGACCCGGACGGTCCCGGATCGTGGACCCATCCCGACCTGTCGCGGATGTTGCACGCCGACGGCAAAGTCATCACTCCCCTGTTCCGGGCCCGACCCGGCGACACCCAGCTCGACACGCACGACCGGTGAGCTCCGCTCGTTGCGCGCCGATCCCGACGGTGGACTGCACGTCGAAGGCGACGGCGAGATGGCCTGGGGCGTCAAGTTCGTCCTCGTCGCCGCCCGCACCGCCGACGTGCACGGCCGCATCATCCTCGACGTCGAATGGGTCCCCACCGCCGGCGCCGAAGCCCGCACCGCGATGGGCTGCTTCACCCGCCTCGCACCTCTCATCGACGGCGCGCAGGGAGTCATCTACGACACCGCGCTGCGCGGCGTGCACCACCAGACGCTGCTGCGCGACCTCGGCCTGCTGCCCGATCAACCGGGTCACCGCCGCCAAGGCCAACCCGAAGAACCCACGACGCGCGGAACGTCGCGTCGAGAAGAGCGCCCACATCGAAGACCGCACCATCACCGTCGCCGGCCAGCCCGTCACCATCACGCTCTACGCGCAGGGCGGTGCGGTCGGGATCGGTGAACTCACCGAAACCGGCGACCTCACCTTCACCGAACTGCCCCGCGTCCGCACGCATCGCAACCGCGACAAGAACGGCAAGTACCGCTGGTACAACGACTACCAACTCCCCGATCGGTACGAGAACCAGCGCATCACCGTCCGACTCCACGCCAACCCCGACGACGCGGCCCGGAAGTTCAACCGCACCGAGAACGTCCGGCCGATCCCACCTTCCGATCCCGACTTCGCCCGGCTGTATCCCCGCCGCAACGACTCCGAGTCGATCAACCGCAACCTCGAAGACACCCTCTGGCTCGGACGCGCCCACAGCGTCGGCCACGCCCGCCAGCTCCTCAACCTTCTCGGCTACGCGCTCATGGTCAACGGCCTCGCACTCCACCGCCACCAGCGACGCCGCACCCAGCTCGCCGCGTAGACGCGGCTCGAGCGCCACACCACCGAACTCTTCCCGGAGCCGACTTCGGCGCGCCCGGATCAGCACCGAAGCTCATCTCCAACCGACGCGAGCGCTACCAACGGCCGAAAGGCACCGGCTCGACTCCCGCCGTCGGCCCGGGTCGTCGGTTTTCTACCAAGTATTCTGCAACCCCCGCCCTCGTAGCTCAGGGGATAGAGCATCGGCCTCCGGAGCCGTGTGCGCAGGTTCGAATCCTGCCGAGGGCGCCGCGAAATTTCTTCTTGCGGTCGTCGCGTGACCGACGCTCCCCTCAGCTGGGGACGTGGCCGGTGGCCTCCGAGACTTCGAGCATCGTGTCGGTGCTACCAGTTGGCGGTGCGGGCGAGCGGAGGAACACCGTTTCCATCCCGACGCTGCGGTTCGGCAGCAGCGCGCCGATGACGCCGACCACGACGTCGGCGACCTCGTGGACGTCCATGTACTCGGCGTTGGCCTTGCCCTGCGCCGCCCAGAACGGAAAGGTTGCCACCATCTCGTCGGCATCGAAGTTGTCGGCGAATCCGGTCGGCACCGTGGTGCCGACGACGAGCGTGACGAATCGGGCGTCGGAATACTCGAGCCGCCAGGCTCGCATCGTGTCCTCGAGCGCAGACTTGCTCGCCGCGTACGACCCGAGCGCGTAGAAGGGCTGGCCCACGGCTTCGGACGACATGACCATCACGAGACCGCGGTCGGAGAGATGGGGCAGGAGCGCGCTGATCGCCAGGTTCGTGCCCACGAGGTTCGTGGCCAGCGTCTGCATCCATTCGTCGGCGGTCAGGTTTCGCAGCGTGCGCAAGTGTGCGGTTGCCGCCGCGAACAACACGACGTCGATCTCGCCCAGCGCGGCGGCGGCTTCCTCGCCGATGCGGGCGCAGTCGCCGGGCACGCTGAGATCCGCGGTGATGACACACCCGCCACCGGCTTCCTTCGCCAGCTCCTCCATCGGCTCCCGGCGTCGGGCGACCAGCGCGAGCTCGGCCCCGGCCCGCGCGGCGCGGAGCGCAACCGCTCGTCCGATGCCCGCAGACGCGCCGACGACCACCAGTCGCGTTCCCTGCAGATCACCCGTCATCGTCGCACGATAGCCACAACGATCTTTCTCTTTCACGTGCCGTCCGTTAGCGTCCCCTCCGCCAACTTGTCTGGAGGGACCATGAGCGACCTCTACTGGGATCCGTTCACGCCGGAGCTGCGCGACGATCCGTATCCGCTGTGGAAGCGGCTCCGCGACGAAGCGCCGGTCTGGCACAACGACCGCCACGACTTCTGGGTGTTGACGCGGTTCGATGACATCGAATACGCCCACAAGGACTTCGAGACCTTCATTTCGAGTCACGGCACGACCGTCGAGACGATGACGGAGGAACCGAACGACACCGGAATGATCATCTGGACCGATCCGCCCAAGCACACGATGCTGCGGAAGCTCGTGTCGCGGGCGTTCACCGCCCGTCGGGTCTCGGCCCTGGAAGCGCGCGTCCGCGAAGTCTGCGCCGACCTGCTGGATCCGCACGTCGGTGAGGCCGGCTTCGACTACGTGCAGGATTTCTCGGCGATCCTCCCGCCGACGATGATCTCGTTGCTCCTCGGCGTGCCCGAGCAGGACCGCGACTACCTGCGTGGGGTCGTCGACGACATCTTCCACATCGAAGAGGGCGCGGTCGGCATGGTCAACGAGGTGTCGTCCAAAGCACTCGTCGACATGAACCGGTACCTCGCCGACCAGTTCGAGGACCGCAAGCGAAACCCGCGCGACGACATGTTCACCGATCTCCTGCACGCCGAGATCGTCGACGACGACGGCACGCCTCGTCGGCTCACCGACTCGGAGCTCACCGAGTTCGTGACGGTGTTGTTCGCGGCCGGATCCGAGACGGTCGCCCGGCACCTCGGGTGGGCGGTCGATCTGCTCGACCAACACCCGGCGCAACGAGCCGAGCTGGCGGCCGACTTCGCACTGGTTCCGAACGCGGTCGAAGAGATCCTCCGGTACGAGCCACCGTCGCCGGTGCAGGCGCGCTACGTCACCAGGGACGTCACGTTCCACGACGTGACGATCCCTCCACGGTCGAGGGTCGTGCTCGTGACCGGTTCGGCCGGTCGCGACGAGCGCACGTACCCGAACCCGGACGTCTTCGACATCCACCGCAAGATCGACCTCCACGTCACCCTCGGCTACGGGATCCACTTCTGCCTCGGCGCGGCGTTGGCGCGCATGGAGGGCCGGATCGGCTTGGAGGAGACGCTCAAGCGCTGGCCCGAATGGACGGTCGATCGGGACAACGCCGTCCCGCTGTACACGAGCACCGTGCGCGGCTACCTGCGGCTGCCGTTCGCAGCCTGAGCGGGCGGCGCGGAACCCCAGCGCGTCAGGGCGACGCGAGGTAGCGCGTCGCGAGGCTCCCCAGCACCTCGCCGAACTCCTCGACGGTGGCGCGGATGATCTCGGCGACGGGCAGGAGTGCGTCAATGCGGCCGGCGACCTGGCCGACGGACGGAATCGAGTTCTCGAGGATGCCCTCGAGGTAGGTGCCGAGCACGTTCGGGAGGAGGTCGGCCATGGGGTCACCCTCGGTCACGAACTCGAGCTCGGTGGTCGTCTCGGTCCGCAGGACCCGCAGTGGCCGGCCCGTGTGGCGGTTGATGAGCACGGTGTCGCCCTCGCTGGCGCGCAGCACCGCCTGCTTGAAGCCATCGTGCACGCTCGCCTCGAACGAAGTGAGCATTCGGGTGCCCATCTGCACCCCATCGGCGCCGAGCGCGAACGCCGCGGCCATGGAGGTGCCGTCGGAAATGCCGCCGGCAGTGATGAGGGGCACGTCGAAGTTCTGCGCAATGAGGGGCAGCAACACCATCGTCGCCACCTCGGACTTGCCTTTGAGGCCGGCGCCCTCGATGCCCTCGACGACGAGACCGTCGACGCCGGCGTCGATCGCCTCCTTCGCGGTGTCGAGTGACGTGACGACGTGCAGCACCTTGATGCCCGCCGACTTGAGGGTGGGCGTGTACGCGTTCGGTGAGCCCGCCGACGTGGTGACGAACGGGATGCCTTCGTCCACGAGCATGTCCGCGATCTTCGGGTCCTTCACGTACGCGATCGGGAGGTTGACGCCGAAGGGCCGGTCGGTCGCGTCGCGCACCCGCTTGATGTCCTCCAACGCGCGGTCGATGCCGACCGAACCGGGAACGAGCCCGATTCCTCCTGCCTGCGCCACCGCGGCGACCAGGTCAGCACTGGCGACCAAGCCCATCGGCGAGTTGGCGATCGGGATCTCGACCCCGAGCAAGCGCGTGATGCGATTGTCGAAATGAGGCACGGTGTTCAAGGTCCGGCCTCCGGCGGCGCGGGCACCATGCCGGTGAGGTCGCGGAAGAGCGTGCGGAACGTCTCGCTGAACGTCGTGCGGCACGGCCCGGTGAGCGAGCGACGCCGCGTCGGATCTGCGCTCGACCCGGCGGGGCTGCCGACCACAGGATCGATGACAAGTTTCGCCTCGCGACCAGACCATGCCGCGGCGTCGCGCATCCACTCCTGCACGGTGGTGACGTCGTCGCCACACCAGTTGGTGATGCACGCGGTGGTGCTTGCCGCGTCGAGGAGCGGTTCGAGCATCCACTTCATGTCGTCGATGTGGATCGGCGAGTGCGGCGTCGGGTTCGACGGCGCGGTCATCGTCCGGCCGTTCATGACTGCGTCGATGTGCATCGCCGGGAACGTGCCCGGCAGGCCGGTGAGCGTGTTGAGCCGAGTGATGACGACGGGAAGGTCGAACGCCGCGCGCGCAGAAGCGCGCGACGCTCTCCAGGCCGAGCTTGCACGCCGGGCTCGTGGGCGCGTACGCGGTGGCGCCGCGGCCGATCGGGTCGGTCTCGGTGTAGGCGTACCACGGATCGTCGTTGGCGGAATAGATCGCCCATCCCCGACATGACCAGCGCCGCCTTGGCCTTGCGACAGTGCTGCAGCACGAGACCGGCGCCTTCGACGTTGGCCCGGAACGCGTCCTCGAGGTGCGTCAGATCGGCACGCAGCCAGGCGAGGTGCACGAGGTAGGGTGAAGTCGTCAGGAAGATCGCCGAGGTCTCCGGCGGCGAGATCGACCGCGCGCACGGTCACGCCGGCCGCTTCGAGCTCGTCGCGGGTCGAGAGCGAGCGGGTCGGCGACGGCGTCGCGACCGCGGTGTAGGTCTCCCGGGCACGGACGGTCGGACCCGCGAGGCGCGCGACGCCCCACACGTCGTTCTCGGCCGCGAGATCGAGCGCGAGCGCGGTGCCGATCGTGCCGGTGACGCCGGTGATCAGGATCCGTTCGCCGGAGATCACAGGAACCGTCGCGTGTAGAAGTCGAAGCGGGCGCGGAGGCGGTCTTCGTCGAGGCCGAAGTCGGCGGCCGTGTAGCGGTGCACGCCGTGTTCGTCCTGTGGGTGGTCGTCGATCCAGCGTTGCACGGCCTCGCGCGACGGATCGTCGAAGGCGACGCCGAGACCCTTGCACAGCGTGGCGACGGTTCCGACCGGGTCCTCCATCAGTGACCGGTAGTCGCACGTCGATGTGGCGCTCCGCGTTGTCGTCGCGGTCGCGCGTGGCAAGGCCGCGGTGCAACGCCAGTTCCTCGATGACCACCCACTCGCGAGCGAAGCGCACCGGGTCGTAGTCAGGGGTGTTGGACTCGCGCATGAAGCCGGTGAGGCTCACCGCGGACGGCAGCACGGCGGCCGGATCGCGATGCGTCCAGATCAGCACCGCGTCCGGGTACTGGGCGAGCAACGCGTCGAGGGAGAGCAGGTGCTTCGGGTACTTGAGCACCCACCGGCCGGGATTGTGCCACTGCAAGTGCTGCAGCGTGTGGAGGTGCGCGTGTAGGCAGACGTGTAGTCGGCATCGAGGAACCAGTCGCTGGTACGAGTGGATGTCGAACGACGCCATCCACGCCTGGTTGATGAACGTCCAGTCGAACAGCCGGTTGCACTGCTCCGGCCGGGTCGCCGACATCGGGTGGCGCACCAGCATCTCGGCGGGCAGCGCTCGATCTCGGCCTGGACCTCGGCGATGCGCGGATCGGTGTCGAAGGTTGCGCGCTCGGGCGGCGGTGACGGGGCCGACATCTCCCAGAACATCGGTGCCCGGAGACCCTCGACACACGCGAGGAGCGCGTGCAGATGGGTCGAGCCCGAGCGCGGCTGACCGACGATGAACGATCGGTGCGGTGATCACCTCGTCGGCGATCTCCGGGAAGTGCTTTCGGTCGTCGACGAGACGCAGGCGCTTCACCAGCACGCCGGTGAGCGTCTCGACCGCGCGCTCCTCCACCACACCCTCGACCCGCGCATCGAGGTGTGAACGAGTCGATGAGCACGTCGAGCGGCTCGAGGAACGGCACGTCGCCGAAGTCGTCGAGACCGCTGAAGGTCGTCGCCGTTTCCAGCACCTGATCGCGGACGATCATGTCCCACACTCCCGGGTGATTGCGTCGTCAGCGGTCACGGCTGGAACAGTTCTAGGTTTGCTGCACCGTCGGGGTACAAGTCCGCGTCTGGCGTGCTCCCGTGGCGAGGCGTAAAGTTGTACTGGGAATAACTACTGAGGGGGTTGCCGTGGTCAACAGCGAGTACATCCAGATCATTCATCGGGAACTGCCGTACCCGACCTTCGACTCCGACAATCACCTCTACGAGAACCGCGACGCGCTCGACGAAGTTCCTCCCCAGCGAATACGCGGGCGCGATCAGATACGTCGACATCGACGGGCGCACCAAGCTGGCCATCCAGGACCGCATCTCCGACTACATCCCCAACCCGACGTTCAACCGCGTCGCGGTGCCGGGCGGCGCGGGCATGGACATCACCCAGGGCGGCGAAGGTTTCAACCGTCCGGGCGCCGGTGCCGGGTTCGGGAAGATGGTGGCGATGCCGAGCCTCGACGCCTTCTTCGACCCCGAGCCGCGCTTGGAGCTCATGAAGGAGATGGGCATCGACCGCACGCTGCTGTGGCCGACGCTGGCGAGCGCGCTCGAGGAGCGCATGGCCAGCGATCCCGACGCGGTGTGCGCGGTGATCCACGCGCTCAACGAGTGGATGCACGAGCACTGGAGCTACGTCTACTCCGACGCGATCTTCTCCACGCCGATCGTGAGCCTCGCCGCCGGGAACGACGTCGCGATCGCCGAGCTCGAGTACGTCGCCGAGCGCGGCGCCAAGATCTTCCTGATCCGGGTCGCGCCCGTGCCCACGTGGAAAGGGCGCAAGTCGTTCGCGCTCCCCGAATTCGATCCGTTCTGGCAGCGCGTGACGGAGCTCGACCTCGTGGTCGGCATGCACTCGGGTGACGCGGGCTACAACCGCTACACGAACGAGTGGGAAGGCCTGGGCGACAAGGAGATGGTGATCACGGCCAAGTCGAAGAGCCGCCAGTCGTCACCGGCGTTCCTCGCGCTGTCGTCGGAGAAGGACAACCTGGTCGACGCGATGGCGTCGATCATCGGCCACGGCCTCGCCACGCGGTTCCCGACGCTCAAGTTCATGCCCGTCGAGTTCGCCAGCTCGTGGATCCGGCCCTTCTACCAGAAGCTGCAGCGCACCTACGACAAGGCGCCGGTGCTGTTCGACGAGAACCCGGTCGACGTGTTCAACCGCAACGTGTGGGTGCACGCGTTCCACGAACCGGAACCGCGCAGCCTCATCGACCTCGGCATCCCGGTCGATCACATCATGTTCGGTTCCGACTTCCCCCACCCCGAGGGGATGGGAGACCCGCTCGCCTACGCGGCGGTCGTCGCCGATCTGCCGTTCGAGCAGCAGGCCCTGATCATGGGTGGCGCGCTCGAACGGGTGATGAAGGTCGGAGCCCACGCTTGACCCAGTTCGTCGACGCCGCCCCGGCCGACTACCTCGAGCCGGGCGAGACCGCCACCGTCGACGTCGACGGTGTGCCGGTCACCATCGCGAACGCCGGCGGCACCTGGTGCGCGTTCGAGAGCACCTGCCCACACCAGGCGACGCCCCTCGGCGGCGTCCCGCTGACCCGGAACGTCCTGCTCCGGTGTCCCGAACATGGTTCCATGTTCGACGTGACGACCGGCCAGTGTGTCCTGCCGTCCGACGACGGCTGGTCGGGCACACTACGGACCTATCGCACCCAGGTCGTCGACGACGTGGTGCAGGTCTCACTCTCCTGAAACCCCCGATCCCCACCGACTCCTACCCGAAGGACCTCGTACCGTGACGCTGACCAGCCCGAGCGACATCTACTACGACCCGTTCAACATCGAGATCGACAAGGACCCGCACCCGATCTGGAAGCGGATGCGCGACGAGGCACCGCTCTACCGCAACGAGAAGTACACCTTCTTCGCGCTGACCCGGTACGACGACGTCGAGAAGGCGCTGGTCGACTGGGACAACTTCCGATCGGGGAAGGGCTCCACGCTCGAGATGATCCTGTCCGGCGTCGAGATGCCGCCCGGCTCGATCCTCATGGAGGACCCGCCGGCGCACGACGTCCACCGCAGCCTGATGTCGCGGGTGTTCACGCCGAAGGCGATGCTCGCCATCGAACCGAAGGTGCGCGAGTTCTGCAACCGCACCCTCGACCCGCTCGTCGCCGAGGGCCGCTTCGACTTCATCGCCGACCTGGGTGCGATCATGCCGATGCTCACGATCGGGATGTTGCTCGGGATCCCCGAAGAGGACCAGGTCGCGATCCGCGACCGCATCGACGCCAGCCTGCGCATCGACGAAGATCGCGACGAGGACGCCGTGCCCGGGGCCGGCATCGCGTTCGAGGGCCTCGACGTGTTCGGCGAGTACATCGATCACCGCACGAAGCACCCGTCCGACGATCTCATGACCAAGCTGATCCAGGCCGAGTTCGAGGACGAGCACGGCGTCACCCGCACGCTCACGCGCGACGAGACCATGATGTACATCATGCTGTTGGCCGGCGCGGGCAACGAGACCACCACGCGCCTGATCGGCTGGACCGGCAAGCTCCTGTCCGAGCAACCCGACCAGCGGCGCGAGCTGGCAGCGGACCGTTCGCTGGTACCGCAGGCGATCGAGGAGATCCTGCGCTACGAGGCGCCATCACCGGTGCAGGCGCGGACCGTCATCCGCGACGTCGAGTACTACGGAGAAACGGTCCCCGCCGGCAGCATCATGGTGCTCCTCAACGGCTCCGGAAACCGCGACGACCGCCACTTCCCCGACGGCGATCGCTTCGACATCCACCGCTCGATCGACCACCACCTGAGTTTCGGGTACGGCCTGCACTTCTGCCTCGGCGCCGCCCTGGCGCGGCTCGAGGGACGCGTCGCCCTCGACGAGGTGCTGCAAGCGCTGGACCGACTGGGACGTCGACTGGGACAACGCCAAGCAGGCGCACACCCCCAACGTGCGGGGCTGGGAACGGCTCCCCGTCATCGCGACTTAGACGAGCATCACGCCGGTCCCGCGCGACGGGGCCGGCGCGCGGCGCCGAACACCGGAGCGGTGACGACCCCGGGTGGTGCCTCCCGGACATAGGGCAGCGCCCGCAGCGCGGTCATGCCGACCACCAGATGGCCGGCGATCGAGCCCGGGAGCCCCGGCACGGGGACGTGTTCCACGGCGAGGTCGAGCCGTAGACGCGGGAAACCCTCGACGATGACGCGGATGAACGGAGCGTCCTCGATCGAGAGATCCCAGTGCGGAATGTCGTTCGTCACGACCCAGTACTCCTCCGCGATCAGAAACGGACGGCCGTCGCGAAAGCCGGTCCAGGTCAGCATCTGGCCGACGACCTTGCCCGCAGGAATCGTCCCGATCGGCAGTTCGACGTCGTGATCGACGACGGCGGTGTCGATGCCGGCTTCGATCCGTTCGATCTCGACGCCGAGGATGTCGGCGGTCGCGTGGATCGACTGCTCGTACTGGATGCTGACCGCGTGGAACATCGGGTTGTCGGGAGTGATGTCGGCAGAATCCTTGCCCATACCCATCAGGTCGAACAGCATCTCCGGCGTCGGAACGTTCGGAGCAGTCGACGAACTCCTGCAGCGTGATCGAGTCGATCGTCTTCGACAGAGCCCGGTGATCGTGACCGCCAGCCGCTCGAACATGAACCCCGGATGCTCCCCGGCCGCGTGGAAGCGCGTGCCGGCCGTCGCGCACGCGGCGACGATCCGTTGCTCGACGTCGGCGCCGAACGTCGGCAGGTGGTTGTACGAGGTCGTGGTGATGACGTCCTTGCCCGACTCGAGCAACGCCACGATGTCGTCGGTGTTCGTGTTGACTCCGTGGCCCTTGCTCGCGGCGTGGAGCACGACGTCGGCGTCGAGCGCGAGGATCGCGCCACGATCGTCCGTCGCGAGCACACCGGTCGGGATCACGACCGACGAGCACGCCCGCGTCGACGCCGACCTTGTCGGGGCTGTAGACGAACAGACCGACCAACTCCAGTTCCGGATCGTCGACGATCTCCTGGAGCTGTGCGCCGCCGACCGCGCCGGTCGCCCACTGGACGACCCGGGTCGTCACGTCAGGTGCTCCGCCGGTCCGAGCGAGCCGTGGATGGTCCCGTGGAACACCGTCCGGCTGGCGTCGGGCAGGACCCGGCGGGCCACGAGATACTCGGCGCCGACCCAACCCTGGCGGATGAAGCGACCGAAGCGCATGTACGTGCCCGGCGCGCCGGACGCCGCCGGGACCATCTTGATGTGCTCGAGTGACTCCTTGACGCCGGTGCCGGTGAGCGGCTTCGCGCCGGCGATGGCGAGCGCGATGACGCGAGCCATGTCGTGGCAGTAGACCGGCATGAAGTACTCCGGACGTTCGCCGTAGCGCGCGGCGAAGCGATCGAGGAACGCTTGGCCGACCGTGGTTCCGCTCGTCGAAGGAATCGAGCCCGATCCAGCCCGGCGAGTTGGTGCATCCACATCTCGCTGCCGTGCGCGAACTCGAACGCGGTGGTGGTGTAGCGCGCGGGGCCCACCCGATCTCGGCGAGCGCCTCGTTCATCCCGAGCAGGCCGAGCCCGAAACCCACGTGGAACGACGCGTCAGGAGCGCCCGAGCGCAGCTCCTCCATCGCCGACTGTTTCTCCGCGGCCACCTGCGGGATGGCGACCTCTCCGGTGATGCGCAGTCCGGCATCGACGCACGCGTCGCCGGCACGTCACGAGGTACTCCTGACCGATGAGCGACTGTTCGTACGCGATGCCGACGCTCGTGCGACCGTCGTGCTTCGCCACCGCGGCCATGATGACGGGCTCCTCTTCCATCGATCCGTTGTTGAGCGCGAACACCCACTCACCCAACATGGTCTCGGTGGCCGCCATCGTGATGATCGGCGACCTCGGCCAACTCGTCGACGTAGCGACGCAGCGGCGCACCGTTTTCCGACACGTACGGACCGAAGATCACGACGCAGTCTTCGTCGACGAGTTCGTAGAAGGCGTCGCGAACTGCTCGGAAGCTGCCGTTGGGGAGCCCCTGCACGGCGCGCAGCACCATCTCGATCGGACGCTCGAGCACGCCCGACTCGTAGCACTCGTCGAACGTGAGCTGTAGCGCTCGCATCGCGACCGGATCGATCTTGTCGGCACCCTCGACGTAGTCGGCCAGGAGCCCGACCTTGACCGGCGCGACCTCACTCATGACGTCCCTCACCTCAGCTCACGGCGGCGAACCGGGCGCGTGACCAGATGCCGGCACGCTCGAAGGCGTCGGCCGCGGCCGGGAACATGAAGTTCATGAACCCGTGCGGCTGGCCCGGAGAGCAGACCTCTTCGGTGTGAACGCCGTCGTCGCGCAGGCGCGCGGCGTAGCGCCGGCCTTCATCGCGCAGGAAGTCACACCCTCCGAGCACGACCAGCGCGGGCGGCAGGTCCGCCAAGCTCTCTGCCTGCAGTGGCGCGACGAGCGGGTCATGAGCGAGATCTCGCCCGGCCGTGTACGACTGCCAGAAGAACTCGCGAGAGGCGAGGCTCACCACGACACCGGCGAACTCCGAGCGCGACGGGTGCGCGGACGACTCGGCGTCCACCACCGGATAGATCAGGAGCTGCCCGGCGAGGGGAACGTCGACCGTTCCTCGCAACCGGAGGGCCACCGCGGCGGCGAGGTTCCCGCCCGCGCTCTCGCCCGCCACGATCACGTGCGCCGGGGAGACGTCGAAGCGCGCGACATTCTCGAGCGCCCAACGCGTGACGCGCTCGCAGTCGTCGAGACCAGCCGGGTAGGGATGCTCGGGTGCGAGGCGGTACTCGACCGACACGACCGTGGCGTCGGCCGCGTGCGCGAGCTCGCGCGCCACGTTGTCCATGAGGCCGATGCTGCCGATGCAGAATCCGCCGCCGTGGAAGTACACGATCAGGCCGCTCGGTCGCCCCTCGCCCCGGTAGATGCGAACCGGGATCCCGTCGACCACATCGTCGGTGACATTCGCGATCTCACGGGTCGGTGGGGCGCCGACCGGGCCGCGGGCGAGCGCAAGCATCTCCGGCGAGAAGTCGTCGAAGGATGCGACCGGGTTCTCCTCGAGCCACTGCGCCACCCACGGATCGAGCACACCCTCGTCGTCACTCATGGCGCGTCAGACCAACACGTCAGACCGGTGCGTCGACCGGGTCGGACACCGCGTGGCGGGTGTCGACCTGGTCGGGCGAGAACGCGATCACGGGCTCGTCGGTGCCGAAGACCTCGAGCGTGTGGATGAAGCGGTGGAGCCCCATCGATTCCGCGCACGCGAATCCGAGCTCGATGATCTGCGCGGCGGTGAACACCGCCGCGAGCTCGCGGTAGAAGTCGGCGTCGATCGCGTGGTGGTCCGCCGAGAGCAGATCGATGAAGGTGACCGCCAGTCGTTCCTGATCGGTGAGGTCACTCCCACCGACGTCGAGGAGGCAGGCGACGTCCTCGTCGGTGATCGAATCGTGCTTGCGCGACTGCATGCACGGCTGGCACTCACCGAGCTGCGCACTCCGGATTCGGATCAGCTCGAGGATGCGGCCCCCGATCAAGGAGCCGTCGCCGCGCGCCTTGCGCTTCTGGTCGGTGACGAGCAGCTGCCGCGTGTTGTACGCGAAGATCTGCAACGGTACGGGCGTCGCGTACATGCCGCTGGCGCAACCGTCTTCGATGACGGCACGAGGTTCGGGGGCCAGCTGATCGATCGGGATCGGTTCGATGACGGGCATGGTGACGACCACTCCCTCCGCGCGCGCCGGGTGCGCGCCGCACACTGCACCCTAACGCTCCTGCTGGTCGTGGTCATCACGAGCATCGCCGCGCCCCGGTCGCGTCCGGTGCGGTGACAGCGGTCTCGGTGTGTCACCGCTTCTCTCCTGCGGCCGACCAGAGCGCGGCGCTCTCCGACGCGACCCTCAACGAGGTGTCCGGCGTTGCCGCCAGCCGGGTGCATCCGCCGCTGCTCTGGGTGCACAACGACTCGGGCGGCGAGCCCGCGGTCTACGCGATCCGGCCCGACGGGTCACTGGTCGCGCACGTACACCATCGACGGCGCCACCAACACCGACTGGGAGGACATCGCCGTCGGTCCCGGGCCCGAACGCGGCGTACCAGCTACCTCTTCATCGGCGACATCGGGGAGAACGTCGCGGTCCGCGACCACGTCACCGTGTACCGCGTCGCCGAACCCGACGGGCCCGATCGCCGCCACGGGCACGCTCACGGGCGCGGCGATCGTCTCGCTGCGCTATCCCCGACCACCCGGTCGACGCCGAGTCGATGTTCGTCGACCCCCGCAGCGGCGACCTCTTCGTGATCGACAAGGAGTACCTGAGCGGCGTCGGGCGCGTGTTCCGGGCGCCGAAGCGCGTCGCTCGTCGACGGTGCCGACGTGACGCTGCAGCGAGGTCGCGTCCTTCACCGTCGAGCCCGACGATCCCCCGTCGCCGACGGGCGTCGCGCAGCTTCCCGGGCACGATCATCACCGGCGCCGACATCTCACCCGACGGCAGCACGATCCTCGTGCGCACCTACGGCCAAGTCCTCGCGTTCGCCCGCCCGGCACGGCAACCGGTCGCCGCCGCGTTCCGACGGCCCGCCGTGTGCCGCACCGCAGATCGACGAACCCCAGGGCGAAGCGGTCGGATTCGCCGCGAACGGCGCGAGCTACTTCACGATCAGCGAGGGCGTCGGGGCCGTCGGTGCACCGGTTCGCGGTGCGCCCACCGCTCGCGCGGGTTGAACTGCGACTCGGCGGCGCCACCGGGGGTGCGCCGTCCGGCGACCTCGCTAGAGTCGCACCGAGAACAAAACGGCCAGCCTCAGCGTCATGACGGCGTGTCGGCGACCGGGCATCCAGCAGGAACCAGGGGGGTTTCACCGGTGCTGCAGTTCGTCATCGTCGGACTCGTGCTCGGGAGCATCTACGCCCTCGCCGCGTCCGGCCTCGTCATCACCTACGTGTCGACCGGCGTCCTGAACTTCGCGTTCGGCTCGCTCGCGTTCTTCATCGCCCGCATCTACTACTGCCTGCACGTCGAGAAGGGCTGGGGCATCCTCCTCGCGGCCGGCGCTGTGCCTGTTCGTGGTCGCGCCCGCTGCTCGGGCTCTTCCTCTACATGGCGATCTTCCGCTTCCTGCGGCTGTCGTCGCAGCTCATCAAGGTCGTCGTCACCATCGGTCTGTCGGTGGCGATCCCCGCCGATCGCCAACATGCATCTTCGGCAACGACGAGATCTTCCAGGCCCCGGGCCTCGCGCCCGCAGCCGGTCCACGTGTACCAGGTGTTCGGCACCGCGGTCACGCTCGACCAGGTGATCACCTACGCGTGCGTGCTCGCCATCGTCGTGCTCGGCGCGCTGATCCTGCGCTTCACCGAAGCCGGGCTCAGCGTGCGGGCGATGGTCGACTCCGAGGCGATGACGTCGCTGTCGGGCAGCAACCCGTCGCGCATCGCGGCGGGCGTGTGGATGGTCGCGACGTTCCTCGCCGGGCTCGTCGGCATCCTCGCCGCGCCGGTCATCGGCCTCGACTCCGGGCAAGTTCACGCTGCTCATCGCGGCCGCGTTCGCCGCCGTGATCGCGGCCCGGCTGCGCAGCCTGCCCGATCGCGGTCATCGTCGCGCTGCTCATGGGCATCGCCGGGCAGCCTCGTGCAGTACTACCTGCCGCCCGACAGCGAGTTCACCGCCAACGGTCATCCCGAGCATCCCGTTCGTGTTCATCGTGATCTCGCTCATCGTCAACATCATCCGCCGCGGTCGGGTCAACGAGGAGGAAGGCGTCGGTGGCGCGCTCGACCGGGCCATCACGCCCGCACGGCGGGAGCCGCCTGGCGGCGTCGGCCGACGCCGACGAACCCGTACCCGAAGCTCAACTTCTCCTTCCCGATCATCGCTGTTCGCCGTCGTCTGCGTGCTGCCGCTTGATCCTCGAGCCGTTCTGGCTCGGCCTGCTCGGCGACCGGCGTCGACGCTCGCCATCGTGTTCCTCGTCGTACACGCTCGTCACCGGCGAGGGCGGCATGCTCTGGCTCTGCCAGATCACCTTCGCCGGCGTCGGCGCGCTCGCCACCGCGCAGTTCGCGACCGAGCACGGCTGGCCGGTGCTCCTCGCGCGTGATCGGCGGCGGCGTGATCGCCGCCGGCGCATCGGCATCATCATCGGCGCTGCTCACGATCCGGCTCGGCAACCTCTACATCGCGCTGGTCACGCTGACCTTCGGGCTGCTGATGGAACGCCTCGTGTTCACCCTGAAGGACTTCTCCCAGTTCGGCGCCGGCGTCGCGGTCGCCCGGCCCGAGTTCGCGCGCCACCGACACGCGCGTTCACCTACCTCACCCTCGGCGGTCTTCGCGGTCTTCGCCATCCTCATCGTGAACCTCCGACGGTCGACCACCGGCCTCGCGCTCGAACGCGGTGCGCTGGAGCGAGACCGCGTCGCGCACGATGGGCCTGAGCGTGATCCAGATGAAGATGCTGGTGTCGGGTCTCGCCGCGTTCGTCGCCGGCGTCGGCGGCGGTCTCTACGCGATCGCAGCACAAGCAGGCGATCCCGCTCGACTACGCGACCCTGCTCGGTCTCGTCTGGCTGGCGGTGCTCGTCACCTTCGGCGTGCGCTCGAACATCGCCGCGCTGCTCGCCGGCCATCGGTCTTCATGATCACGCCGGCGCTGCTCCTGAGCTACTCCATCGCGCCACGTGGGCGCAGCTGCCGGTGCTCCTCTTCGGCCTCGGTGCGATCGTGCTCGCCAAGAACCCCGAGGGCACCGTGCACATGCAGGCGATGCAGTTCCAGCGAGCGGCTGCGACAGCCTCGGCGGCGCGCGCGCGGTGCCCGCGGCGACCGGCGTTCGCCGGCCGCCACGACCCACGGCTGGCAGCCCGACGGACACCGAGCCCGACGGCCTGACGACACGACCGCGGAGGTCACGCCGATCGTGAGCCGCGGTCGACGCCACCATGAACCTGATCGCAGCCGAGGTCGACAGCCGGCGAGCCGGCTCCGCGCTCGAGGCGCGCGGCGTCACCGTGCGCTTCGGCGGGCTCGTCGCGCTCAGTCCGACGTGAGCATCGTCGGTGCCGCCCGCGCACGATCGTCGGCCTCGTCGGCCCGAACGGCGCCGGCAAGACCACGCTGTTCGGCGTGCTCTCGGGGCTGCTGCGCCCGCAGGCCGGCGACGTGTTCCTCGGCGGCCGCGAGTCACCGGCATGTCGCCCGTCGAAGCGCGCGCGCCTCGGGCTCGCCCGCACCTTCCAGCAGCTCGAGCTGTTCATGGGCCTCACCGTGCGCGAGCACGTGGTGCTCGGGTACCGCGTCCGCAACGAGCGCAACCGGCTGTGGAGCGACCTGTTCACCGCGGGTGCGCTGCACCGCGAGTCGGCCGACGAGAAGCGAGCGGGTCGACCACCTCGTCGACCTGCTCGGGCTCACGAGCGTCGCCAGACACGCCGGCGGCGGTCGCTGCCCGCTCGGCACCGCGCGCCGGGTCGAGGTCGCACGCGCGCTCGCCACCGGCCCGTCGATCGTGCTGCTCGACGAGCCGTCGTCGGGTCTCGACGCGCCACGAGACCGTCGCAGCTCGGCGCCGCGCTGCGCACCGTCGTCGAGGAGGAGAAGGTGTCGATGCTGCTCGTCGAGCACGACGTCGCCATGGTGCTCGGTCTGTCGAGCGCGGTCACCGTGCTCGACTTCGGCGTCTGCATCGCGCAGGGCACGCCCGACGAGATCCGCAACGACCCGGCGGTGCGCGCCGCGTACCTCGGCGACGACGAAGCGGTCGAGGGCACCGAGCACCGCAGAGCCGAAGCGCGCGGACGAGCGAGCGGACCGGCGAGCAGCGCAGCCGAGCGAGCGAGCGCAGGATGCGCCGTCGTGAGCGACACGCTCTGTCGGTCGAGGGCCTCGACGTCCGGTACGGATCGGTCCAGGCGCTCTTCGACGTCGTCGATCGACGTGCCCGAGGGCTCGGTCGTCGCGGTGCTCGGCGCGAACGGCGCGGGCAAGAGCACGTTCGCCGCGCGCGGTCTCGGGCCTGGTTCCGTCCTTCGGCGGCACCGTCACCTTCGACGGGCAGCGACATCACCAAGTGGCAGCCGCACGAGATCCGCCGGGCCGGGTCTCGTCCACATCCCCGAAGGTCGCGGGATCTTCCCCGGCCTCACGGTGCAGGAGAACCTGCGCATGGCGGTGCGGCGGGTCGGCAGCCCCGACGAGCGCACGGTCGGCGATCGAGCAACGCGTACGAGCTGTTCCCCGTGCTCGCCGATCGACGCACCCAACGCGCCGGCACGCTCTCCGGTGGCGAGCAGCAGATGCTCGCGCTCGCCCGCGCGCTGGCCGTACCGCCGAAGCTGATCATCGCCGACGAGATGTCGCTCGGGCTCGCACCGCTCGTCGTCGACTTCGTCTTCGAGAGCATCGAACGCGGCCAGCAAGCGCGGCGTGACCATCGTGCTGATCGAGCAGTTCGTCCACCGCGCGCTGGCGCTGGCCAGCGAGTGCGTGATCCTGCGCCAGGGATCGGTGGCCTGGACCGGGCCCGGCCGACAACGCCCGCCAGGAGGTGCTCGACCGCTACCTCGGAGAATCGGCCGACGCGATGAGCTGAGCGCGCGACGCGTGCCGCGACGACTTTCGGGCAGCGTTCGCGGTACGGTGCGCCCAGACGATTTGTACGCGGAGCAAGAACGGCCTCTGGCCGCATAGGGGGGTTTCGAAGTGCGCAACGCTGAGAACGCGTCTGCTGACGCTGTCCGTCGTTCGCCGCCGTGGTCGTCGGTCTGGCGACCCTCGGTCGCCGGCACGGGCCGGCGCCGCGGCTGCCGGCACTCGACGCCGGGGTCACCGCCAAGAGCGGTCGACGATCGGCTACATCTTCTCGAAGACCGGCGTCGCCGGCTCCACCTTCAAGAACGCCGACAAGGCGTTGCCAGGCCCGCATCGACGCGCAGAACGCCAAGGGCGGCGTGAACGGCCGCAAGATCAAGGTGGAGATCGTCGACGACCAGTCGTCGCGGCGCGAACCTCACCGCCGCGCAGGACCTCGTCCAGAACAAGCACGTGTTCACGGTGGTGAACAACTCCTCGTTCGCGTTCCTGACGTACCGCTACCTGCTCAGGACGCCGGCGTCCCGAGGTCGACGGCGGCTTCGACGGCACCTACTACGGCCAGCCCGGGCAACGAGGACATCATCTCGGCGCTCGGGAACGTGCGTCGCCGTCCAACGGCGTCGCGCTACGACGACCATCGCCGAAGGTGATGAAGAAGATCGGGCGCCACGAAGGTCGCCGCGCTGGCGTACGGCATCTCGGCGTCGTCGACCGCCTCGGCCAAGACACTTCATGAAGTACGCCGTGCCCGCGGCCGGTCTCGAAGCCCGTCTACACCAACACCACCGTCGACTTCGGCACGCACCGACGTCGGGCCGCTGGTGCTCGGCATCAAGAACTCCGGCGCCGACGCGGTGTACCTGCCGCTGGTCGCGGCGACGCAACATCGCCGTCGTGCAGGGCCTCGCCGCAGAACGGCGTGAAGATGAAGGCCACCGTGCTGGCCACCGGCTACGGCCAGGAGCTGCTCGACCAGCCCGTCGCCAAGACCTTCGGGCCCGAAGGTCGGTGCTGGTCCAGACGGTTTCGCAGCCGGTCGAGCTCAAGACCAAGGCCACCAAGCAGTTCCAGGCCGACCTGAAGAAGTACGCCGGCTACACCGGCGTGCCCGACTTCGGCATGTACACCGGCTACATCACCTGCGACCTGGCCATCCTCGGCCTGCAGAACGCCGGCAAGACGCCCACCCGCGGCGGCTTCATCGACGGACCTCCGCAAGCTCGGCACCTACGACGAGGCGGGCCTCGCCTGCCAGCCCGTCGACATCAGCCTCGCGACCTCGGCAAGGCGCCGACCACCGGCTGCTCTACTACGTGCAGGTGAAGAACGGCAAGTTCGTCGTGATGAACAAGGGCAAGCCGTACATCGGCAAGCTCGTCGGCTCGAAGGAGGCCCTCGCGGCCAACACGGCCGGCGACCTCTCCTCGGTCACCACGACCGCCGCACCGACGTCCTGAACCCGACGCTCTGACACGACCGGAGGGGTCGTTCCGCGAGCTCAGCTCGAGGACGGCCCCTTCGGCACGTCACGGAACGGGATGTTCTTGTCGTGGGTGATCTCGCGGGGCATGCCGAGCACCCGCTCGCTGATGTTGTTGCGGGCCATCTCGGTGGTGCCGCCGCCGATGCCCGACGTCTGACGCTCGAGGAAGTTGAATCCCTGCTCCGCCCACGGCTCGTCGGGCAGGGTGGCGACCGCGTTCGAGCCGGCCAGCTCCATGCGCGATGGTGACGCTGCGCTGCTGCACGACCGCGCTCATGAGCCGGGCGATGGCCGCGCTGTTGTCGGGGAACACACCCGCTCGCATGCCCGCGGTGATGCGCTCGGACAGCGCCGCGCCCGCGGCTCTGAGCATGTACGACTCGCCGACGAGATCCTGCGCGAGCGGATCCGTCGCCGCGCCCGGTGGCCTGAGCCAGCTCGACCATCGGATCGGCCGAGTGCTGCTGGGTCGCGGTTCGGGTACATGGACGCCGGTGACGTACGGCGAGCCGCCGCCCATCGCGTTCTTCTCGTGGAACATCCAGCGCGTGCCGACGGTCCAGCCCTGGTCGACGTCGCCGACCCGGTCGGAGTCGGGGACGCGCAGGTCGGTGATGAACTCCTGGCAGAACTCGCGCGAGCCGTTGATCATCTCGATGCGGTGCAGCTCGATGCCGGGCTGGTGGATCTTGATGATGAACACGCTGAGGCCCACGGTGCTTCGGCACGTCCCAGTTGGTGCGCAACAGGCAGAGGCCGTAGTCGGAGAACCACGCGCCGGTCGTCCAGATCTTGGAGCCGTTCACCACCCACTCGTCGCCGTCGCGCACCGCGGTGGTGAGCGCGCCGGCGACGTCGGAGCCGCCGCTGGGCTCGGAGAGGAACTGCATCCAGATCTCGTCGCCCTTGAGGATCGCCGGGATGTGACGCTGCTTCTGTTCCTCGGTGCCGAACTCGAGCAGCACGGCGGCGCACGGCACGAAGGTCGGCACCTGCAGGATCCACGGGATCGCGTAGCCGGCGCACTCCTCGTTGAGCGCGCGTCTGGTGTTCGGGGGTGAGGCCGAGCCCGCCGTACTCCTTCGGGAAGCACACGCCGGCGAACCCGCCGTCGAACAGCATGCGCTGGAGCTCGCGGGCGTGGGTGATCTCGGCCAGCTCCGCCTCGTCGCTCTCGCCGCCGCGCGGAGCAACTGATGACGCGCTCGGCGCGCGGGAGGTTCTCGGCCAGCCAGGTCCGGGCCCGGAGCCGGAAGTCTTCGACGCTCTCGCATCGGTCGCTCGATCGTGGAAGCGCTCATGTCCGTGCCTCGTGGTTCGGCGGGTCAGGCGGCGTGTCCGCGCAGCGCGGCGATCCGCTGCCGGTGGTCGGTGGGGGTCCCGTAGGTGAGCCGGTCGACGGTGATGCGGCGCAGGAACAGGTGGATGTCGTGCTCGTAGGTGACGCCGATGCCGCCGTGCATCTGCACGCAGTCCTGCACGAGCTCGGCCAGGTAGTCGCCGGCGTACGCCTTGGCCGCGCTGATCGTCATCGCCGCGCATCGTCGTCCGCCGCTTCGTGCGCGGACGGCGAGGTCGGCGAGGCCGTGGCTCGCCTCGAGCCACATCTTCATGTCGGCGAAGCGGTGCTTGATCTCCTGGTACGACGGCGAGCGGACGACCGAACGAGTAGCGGCTGAACACCCAGTCGAGCGTGAAGTCGAACACGATCTGCGCCGCGCCGACCATCTCCGCCGCCTGCACGATCGCCGGCCAGCCTGCAGCTGAGGTCTCGACGTCATCGGCGGCGTTGCCGACCTCACCGACGACCGCGTCGGCGGGGACCGCACGCCGTCGAACTCGATGCGGGCGAAGCGCCGGACGAGGTCGACGCTGCGGAGTGGTGTGACGGTGAGCCCCGGGCGTGTCGGAGTCGACGAGGAACTGGGGAGGTCCAGCGTCGGTGGTCGGCGGTGACGAGCAGCTGGTCGGCTTCGGCGCCGGCTTCCACCGGCGACTTCACGCCGGTGAGCACGAAGTCGGCGCCGTCCGCCTCGGCCCGGAGGACGATGTCGCCCAGGCCGTCGTGCGGCGGCGTCTCGGTGAACGCCCAGGTCGCGACGACGTCGCCGCTCACGATGGCGGGCAGCACTTCGCGACTGTTGACGGTCGTTGCCGGAGCGGGACAGGGCGAGGGCGACGACATTGCACGGGAGCAGGGGACCGGGCGCGGCGTTGCGGCCGAACGCATCGGCGACGAGGGTCAGGTCGGCGATCCCGTTGCCGCTCACGCTCCCACCACCGAGCTCCGCCGGCACGACGAGTGACACCCAACCGAGCTCGGCGCCCTGGCGCCAGTAGTCGGGCTCGAACCCGTCCGGCGACGCGCGCAACTCGCGAACCTTCGGGAGCGGGCACTCGCTCCCCAGGAATTTCCGCGTCGTGTCGCGGAAGAACTCCTGGTCGTCGGTCAGCGCGATCTCCATCGCAAATCCTCGTTCCGGTGAGTGATCGGGACTGCCATCCTGGCGAGGATTTGTGCCCCGCGCAATTTCGGGCGCCGCGAAATCCGCAGTAGCGTGCGCCGCCGTGGGAGCCATCACCCGGGACCCGGAAATCACGGCCGCCCAGCTGGCGACCTGGCTCACCGACGTGGCCGGGCTCGCCGGGGTGAGCGTCGGTGCGCTCGAAATCCCCGCCGCCACCGGCTTCTCGAACGAGACCATCCTGTTCGACGCCGCATGGAGCGAGGGCGACGCCGAGCCCGACGACGCACCGGCTGGTCGTGCGGATCGCGCCGCAGGCGATACACGGTCTTCCTGGAGTCGAACTTCGAGTCGCAATTCCGGGTGATGCAGGTCCTCGGCGAGCACTCCGACGTGCCGATCCCGAGGATGCTCTGGTTCGAGGCCGATCCATCGTGGTTCGGCAGCCCGTTCTGGATCATGGAGCGGGTCGACGGGCTGGTGCCGTCCGACGCACCGCCGTACGCGCTCGACGGCTGGCTCCACGACGCGTCACCCGAACTGCAGCAAGCCGTCTGGTGGAACGGCATCGAGGCGATGGCCGCGGTGCACCGCGTCGACTGGCGCGGCGCTCGGGCTCGGCTTCCTCGACGACCCCGACGGCGCGGTGACGTCGCAATCGGCCAGCACGTGCAGTACTACGCGGAGTCGCTCGAGTGGGCCGAGGGCGACACGCCGCATCCCGGGGCGCGGGCGGCACTCGAATGGTTGCGCGCGAATGCGCCGAGTATGACCGAGGACTCGGTCACGGTGGTGTGGGGTGACGCGCGGTTGGGCAATCAGATGTTCCTCGACGGTCGCGTCGTTGCGGTGCTCGACTGG
Organism: uncultured Actinomycetes bacterium; assembly: GCA_963726965.1. GTDB lineage: Bacteria > Actinomycetota > Acidimicrobiia > IMCC26256 > DASPTH01 > DASUAS01. Next base: position 29,101 of record CAVSEI010000006.1, read on the forward strand.
GAAATGGTCGCACTCGGCGACCCGCGCATCGATCTCGGCTGGTGGTTGTTCTGCGACGACGTGCTCTCCACCGGCACGGGCGGCTCGCGCCTCCCGGGGTTCCCGGACGCCGACGCGACCGTCGCGCGCTGGGAGCAGCTCACCGGACGACGCGGCGACGACCTGCAGTGGTTCCTCGTGTTCGCCGGCCTTCGGTTCACCGTCGTGATGCTCCGGCTCAGCACGCTGCTCTGCGAGATGGGCTACTCCCCCGAACCGTTCGGGTACGACAACCCGATTTGCCGCGCCCTCGACGATCTCCTCGCCGAGGTCGGCGCGCGCGATCAGGGCGTGATCGCGATACGCGCCACCGGCTCGGCCGCGGCCTGGCGCCGGTGAAGGGCCCGCTCGACTGAGTGCAGCAGCACGTTGCGGATCTCGCGCGGATCGATGAGCTCGTCGAAGCCGAGCGCGCCCGCGGAGCGGTACGACGCTTCGAGCTCCATGGTGCGGAGCATCTCCGACTCGTCGACGTCCGACTCGCGCGCGCGGCTCATCGCCGCCGCACCCATCGCGCCCATGGTCGCGCCCGGGAAGGCGAACACGGCCGACTGCCCGTCGAACCCGATCATGCCCATCACCATCGAGCCGAAGCCGTACGCCTTGCGCAGCGTGACCTCGAACTTCGGCGTGGTGGCCACCGTCTGGGCGGCGAACATCCGCGCCCCGCTGCGCAGGATCCCCTTCCGCTCGGACTCGGTCCCCGGGAGCACACCAGGGTTGTCGGCGAGGAAGATCAGCGGCAGGTGGAACGAGTCGGCGACGGTGATGAAGTGCGCGGCCTTGTCCGCACCGTCGACGTCGATCGAGCCGGCCGTCACGCGTGGCTGGTTCGCCACGACGGCCACGGGATGACCGCCGAGGTGGGCGAGCGCGCACACCACCGAGCGCCCGAACTCGGGTTGCACCTCGAACCACGAGGACTGGTCGAAGACGACGTCGATGACGTCGCGAACGTCGTAGACGCCGGCGTCCGTCGCGCGGCACGATGCCGAGGATCTCGGGCACGAGACGGGGTTCGACATCCGCGTGCACGTAGTCGGGCGGATACGACCAGGCCGACGACGGGAAGTAGCTCAAGTAGAGACGCACGAGGTCGAGCGAGGCTTCATCGTCGACCGCCGACGTTGTGGATCAGGCCGCTGGGGATGGCGACGCCGGGACCGCCGAGCTCCTCCTTGGTGACCTTCTCCCCCAACGACTCCGCGACGACCGGCGGGCCGGCGGTGAAGATCGCCACGTGCGCGCTCATCACCGTGAAGTCGGACATGGGCGCGACGAGCGCGCCGTGCCCGGCCGACGAGCCGAGCACCGCGGTGATCACCGGGACGTGACCCGAGCACCGCGACTGCGCGAGCGAGGTCGGTGGGGGTACGGCCGTAGACCTTGCCGTCGGCGCGGAAGCCGGCACCGTCGAGCATCATCACCAACGGCACCCGATCGGTGACCGCGAGCTCCACCGCGGCGCGGTAGCGCTTCGAGTTGCGCGGTGTGGCTGATCGTGCCCGCCATCACGGTGAAGTCCTCGGCGGCGACGATCGATCGGTCGCCCGCTCGACGCTTGCCCGGTCCCCATCACGATGGCGTCGGCAGGTGCTTCGTCCCACCGGTGAGCGTGCCGAGCTCGACGAACGAACCGGGGTCGAGGAGCGCGTCGATGCGCGTTCGCGGCGTCGAGCTTGCCCTGGCCGTGGTGCTTGGCGAGCCGCTCGGGCCGCCCATCGGCGCGACCGGCCGCCCGGCGCTTCTTCGAGGTCGGCCAGCGTCGCCTTCCAGTCGTCGCGGCATCGAATCGTCAGACATCGAATCGTCAGACATCTCGCGATTCCCGTGAGCTCGGCGATGAGCTCGAGCTCGTCGGGCCGGTCGGCCCCGACGATCACGCCGGTGACCCCGGGCGGCACGACGCCACCCGCCTCCCACTGCTGCGCGGATGCCGCGGGCGAGCCGACCAGCGTGCCCTGCAGCAGGCTTCGTCGGGCATCGCCGCGATCGCCTCCTCGCGACGGCCGGCGAGGAACAGCTCCTGGATGCGCGCCGCGTCGTCGGCGAAGCCGCGCTTGGCCATCGACTCGACGTGGTAGTTGTGCGACTCGCTCCCCATGCCACCCACGTACGTGGCGCGGTAAGGACGGATGCTGTCGAGCCAGCCCTTGCACGTCGTCGGTGATGTGGACGGTGAGTCCGGTGAACACCTCGAACTCGTCGCCCGGGCGATCAGGCGCTCGTCGGGCGAACCCCGCATCGAGGATGTCGGCAACTCGCGATCGTGCCCTCCGGCGGGGAGACCCATCGGCAACCAACCGTCGCACAACTCGGCGCACAACTCGGTGTTGCGAGGGCCGACCGACGCCAGCCAGATCGGGATGTCGGACGGCGAGTGCAGGATGGACTTCAGGGGCTTGCCCTGGCCGAGTGCTCCGGGACCGGTGTAGGGCAAGGAGATCTCGGGACCGTCGTGGGTGACCGGGCCTTCGCGTGCGATGACCTGGCGCAGGATCGTGATGTAGTCGCGCAGGCGCGCGTTCGGTTTGCCCCACGGTTGGCCGTACCAGCCTTCGACGATCTGGGGACCCGACACCCCGATGCCGATGATCATCCGACCGCCTCCCGCGAGCGCGTCGATCGTCATCGCCTGCATACCAAGGGTTGCGGGCGGTCGGCCGGCGAGCTGCACGACGGCGGTGCCGAGCTTGATCCGGCTGGTCGCAGGCGCGAGCGCGGCGAGCGGCGACAACGCGTCGCTGCCGTAGGCCTCCGCGGTCCACACCGAATGGAAGCCGAGGTCTTCGGCGAGGCGCACCAGGTCGAACGGCACTCGCAGTTCTGCCGAACGGTAGAGCTCGAGGCGGAATCCCAGCTGCAACACGCGGGCGACGCTACCCGAGCCGGTCCGGCGGCGTTGCCCTTTGCCGGCAACCGAGCCGGTGTGAGACGGTGATGCCGGCATGGCACCGAACACCGAGACGCTCCGTACGGCCTGGTACGGCCTGCACTTCCCGCTGGCACCCGCGCTCTCGGGCGGCGGCACCCAGTTCATCGTCGGCGAGGGCGGCGAGCGGGCGGGCCGGTTCGGCGCGTCCGTGGCGTCGGCGGTTGCGGCCGAGCAGTCGGGCGCCGACGTTGTCGTGTTCGCCGATGCCACCGACTGGTACTGCCCGAGCTCGGTCTGGAACGGCGAGCTCTCCGATCTCCTCGAGGGCGCGCCGGACCCGCACGGGGTGTTCACCACGGAGCCGATCATCGCCGCGGCGGGCGCGGAGACGTCGACGATCGAATTCATGTGGGGCCCGGTCGACGTCGTCCGTCGAGCACCGATCAACATCGCGCAGATGGTGCTCGACGCTCGACCACGCGACACAGGGCCGAATGTCGGTCGTTCTCGCGCAGGGTCAGATCGACCACATGCGCCAGACCGGGATCAGCCGCATCGGCACCAAGGACAAGCTCTGGGACGGTGTACAGATCGTCCGCAAGCTGATCCGCCAAACCGAGCCCTTCTCGTTCCGCGGTCGGGTCTGGAAGTTCGATCGCGGCGCGCTGGCGACGCCGTACTACGGCGACACGCCCCCGGACGTGCTGGTGGCCGGGGGCATGGACGAGACCCTCGAGCTCGTCGGCCGTTACGCCGACGGTTGGATGGCGGCGATTCCCGGCGGTACCTACGAGGAGTTCGCCGAGCGGGTCGCGAGACGCTACGCCGCTACGCCGAGCAGGCCGGACGCGAACCCGACTCGATCCGCATCGTCTGCTACACGTCCTGCTTCATGGCCGAGGACGCGGACCTGTTCGAAGCGGCGCTCGACCATCCACTCGCCAAGTGGAACAGCTTCATCAATGCTCGCGGGCCGCTGCGCGAATCGCGCTCGGTTTCGCTCACCCCGACGGTGCCGACTACAACTACATGAACGACACCGTGCCCGAATGGTTCTCGAAGCAAGACTTCTACGACGTCACGTCACGGCGATCCACCGGGATGGCTCCAAGGTGTTCAGCTTGTTCGGGAACGCCGACGAGGTGCTCGAGCGAGCTGGAGCCGTACCTCGCGCTCGGTGTCACCGACGTCATGATCGCGAACACCGCGGGTATGGCGGGAAGCAGGTTCGCGCCCAGCTGTTACGCCGCGGATCAGAAGCTCGCAGCCAGTCTGCGCGGACGCCCCGTCGTCCGGTCCAGTCCTCGATGACCGTCGATCCTCGACAGGGAACCGCGGCGCCATCGGCGGGATCGCCGGCCCGCAGGCCGGACTCGATCCGGCGTACCACGACCGTCGACTCGACGCGCCCGACGGGCTCACCCGACCGCTCCACCAGCTGGGCCGGGCGTGTGACCTGTACACCGCCGACAACGGCACGATGTCCGTGGTCGCCGAGGCCGAGATGCACGTCCGCACGCGGTACACCGACGGCGCGATCGTGACGTCGTTGACGGTCGAGCCGCCGGTCAGCGGGCTCGACGCGCTCGTCGGCACGCGTGCCGGTGGCGGCTTCCGGAAGGTGATCGACCAGTCGGTCGGTGCCGAGCGCGGTTCGCTGGAGTACCTGCTGCTCGACGACCTGCCCGGGGCGACGCTCGTCTCGGGGTTCGCCCTGGCCGTCGCCGCCGATCGGGGCGACGTCGACCTCGAGGGGTTCCGGATGCGGACGAGCTCGCAGCCGCGCCTGCAGGTCGCCGATCTGTGCGCGGGCTGGCAGGCGGGCGGCACGCTGCTCGCCAACCTGGTCGACGATCGACCGCCGGCCCTGCTCGGCCCGATCGCCCTCTCGGTGAGCGGCGACGATGATCCCGACGGGTGGCACCACACCGAGCCGATGCCCGCCGACTCGATGCGGCGAGCTCGTCGCATCGACGTGTGGCGCGACGACCTGATCCACGCCGATGTGTTCTTCCGCGACAGTCTCATGGGTGCGGACGGCCAAGAGACGGTCGTGCACGAGTACACCCTCGAGGCCGCGGTGGATCCGACAACCATGACCTTCGTGGCCTGCGAGGCCACCCCGCGCGTCCTGCCGTGGCGCGAGTGCCCGGAGGCGATCGGAAGCGAGCGGCGGCTCGTCGGATGGCCGGTGCTCGGTCTCCGTCCGGAGGTGCGCACGCAGCTCGTCGGCCCCAGCACGTGCACGCACCTCAACGACGTGCTCCGCGGCCTCGAAGACGTCGACTGGCTGGCCCGCACCCTCCCCTGAGCTCAGGCGAGCTTGGCGATCACGTCGTCACCGAAGCGACGGATGCCGTCGATCGCTTCCTTCGACGTCGTGAACGGGCGCACGATCACGCGGTCGACGCCGATCCGCTCGTAGCGGTCGATGTCTGCCGGTCCGTCGACACCACCACCGATCGTCAGCGTGGTGGTGCCGTCCCGACCAGCAGCCGCGCGCGCGTCATTGATCTCACGGAGCGCAGCGGGGAGCTGATCGAGGGAGTGGTTCATCGGGAGCCACGCGTCGCCGACCAGTGCGGCCCGCCGCTTCGCCGCCGCGCCGTCACCACCGATCAACAGGCTCGGCTGCGGCTGCTGGATCGGCTTGGGGTTGAACATCACCGGATCGAAATCGAAGAACTCACCGTGGAACTCGATGACCTCGTCGGACCAGAGTTTGCGGCAGATGTCGATCGTCTCGTCGACGCGCCGACCACGGGTGGAGAAGTCGAGCTCGGTGGCATCCCACTCCTCCTCGAGCCAACTCGACCCGATCCCGAATTCGACCCGTCCGGCGGAAAGGATGTCGAGCGTCGCGATCGCGCGCGTGGTCACGAACGGGTGCCGAAGGCCGATGTTGTAGACGTTCGTGCCCAAGCGCACGTGCTTCGTCGTCGCCGCGATCGCCGCCAGCGAGAGCAGCGCGTCGAACGCGGGCGTGCTGGGTTGCACGGGGGGTTCGGCGTGGCCGGTGTGCGGGCTGCCACTGATCTTCATCGGGAACACGAGGTGTTCGGGCAGCCACACCGATTCGAATCCAGCTTCGTCAGCGGCCTGCGCGCCCACGGTCCAAAACTTCGGATTGATCCCTGCGAGCATCACGCCGATCTTCATGCGCTCTCTCCCTCGGTCGTGGCCCGAAGCTACGGGTATTGTCGGGTCAGTTCCAGTTCCGCGACGCAGGGGGCACCGCGCATGAGCATCGACCGGTTCTCTTTGGAAGGAAAGGTCGCGATCGTCACCGGTGGCGCGGGCGGCTGCGGTGAGGAATACGGACGCGGCCTCACGGCCGCGGGCGCCAAGGTGGTGCTCGCCGACCTCGACGGCGACAAGGCCGAGCGTCTCGCGGCGGAACTCACCGAGCAGGGTCGCGACGCAATCGGTGTGCGGGTCGACATCACCGATCCCGACGCGGCCGCGTCGATGGCGCAGTCCGCGATCGATGCGTTCGGTGGCATCGACATCCTCATCAACAACGCTGCGCTGATGAAGGAGATCCCGATGGGATCGCTCCTGACCCTGCCGCTCGACTGGTGGGAACGGGTGATGAAGGTCAACGTGATGGGCGCGCTCGTGTGCACGCGTGCCGTCGTGCCTGCGATGCTCGAGCGCGGTGGCGGGCGCATCATCAACCAGGTGTCCGGGGGTGCGTTCATCCCCGGCGGCCTGTACAGCATCAGCAAGCTCGCGCTCGTGAGCTTGACGACCTCGTTGGCCGCCGAACTCGGCGGTCGGGGCATCAACGTCAACGCGATCGCACCCGGCTTCGTGCAGGACGAAGCGGGCTACGCGTCGCTCGGCAAGGACGACCCGATGCGCGCCGCGTTCCTCTCCGCAGTGCCGGGCAAGAAGGAAGGCCCGCCCGACGACCTCGTCGGCACCATCCTGCTGCTCGCGTCGAGCGCAGGCGACTGGATCAACGGTCAGACCATCAGCGTCGACGGCGGCTGGATCATGCGGGTCTGACCGGCGACCTCAGCGGACGAGGTACCCGCCGTCCACCACGAGTTCCTGGCCGGTGATGTAGGAGGCCTCGTCACTCGCGAGGAACAGGATGGCGTTGGCAATGTCGTCGACCGTGCCGCCGCGCCGCATCGGCACCAGGGTGCCGAACGCGGCGATGCGCGCATCCTGCTGCTCGATGCTGGCGCCGTGTCGTTCACCGGTCGACATCGGAGTGCGCATGTACCCGGGCGACACGCAGTTGACCCGCACGCCGCGATCGGCGAGCTCGATCGCGGTGTGGCGCGTGTAGCTGAGGATGGCGCCCTTCGTCGCGCCGTACGCGGAACCCCCCACCGTGACCGACGCCGCGATCGACGCCACACTCACGATCGCACCGCCGCCAGCGGCGAGCAACGACGGGATCGCCGCCTTGCTGCACACGTAGACGCTCTTGAGGTTGACCTGGAGGACGCGGTCCCACGTTTCCTCGGACGTGTTCCACGAGTCCGACCGGTCGGTCTGGGAGATCCCTGCGTTGTTGACGAGGATGTGCAACTCGCCGAAGCGATCGAGGCAACGCTCGACCGCTCGTTCGGCTCCGGCCACGGTGGAGATGTCGCCGACGACCAGCTCGGCGTCGCCGCCGGCCGCGGCGGCGAGCTCGACGGTGGCCGCGCCACCGGCTTCGTCGACATCGGCAACGACCACGCGCGCGCCCTCGCTCGCGAACCGGACCGCGGTGGCACGCCCGAATCCGGAGCCCGCCCCGGTGATGATCGCGACCTTTCCCCCCAAGCGTGTCATGGGCGTGAAAACTAGTGTCTCGACCCATGGCATCGATCCCGCAACATCCGCCGACGTTCTGGGGCCTCGTGGAGCAACACGCCGCCGCGACGCCCGACCGCGTGCTCTTCGAGGACGAAGCCGGGCGCGCGCTCACCGTCGCCGGATACCGCGACGAAGCCGCGGCTGTCGCCGCCGGTCTGCTCGAGCACGGTGTCGGCGCGGGCACGAACGTCAGCTGGCAGCTGCCGACCGCGATCGACACGCTCGTGCTCCTCGCCGCGTTGGCCCGGCTCGGCGCGGTCCAGAGCCCGATCATTCCCATCCTGCGCGAGCGTGAGGTGCGCTACATCACCAGCGAAGCGCGCACGGAGCTCCTGATCGTCCGGCCGCAGTGGCGCGCCTTCGACTACGAGGCATTCGCGACGTCCATCGCCGACGAGATCGGCTTCCGCGTGCTCGCCACCGACACGTTGCCGACCGGTGATCCCGCGACCTTGCCACCGCCGCCGGGACCGGAGCCGATCGCGCGGTGGCTGTACTACACGTCGGGCTCGACCGCTGACCCGAAGGGCGCCTGGCACACCGATCCGTCGGTGATGGCCGGCGCGAACACCTGGCTCGGTCTGCTCAAGCCGACCGTCGACGACGTCTACCCGGTCGCGTTTCCCGTCGCCCACATCGGCGGGGTGTGCATGCTGGGGGTCGCGCTCGTCACCGGGATGCGCCTCGTGCTCATCGAGGCGTTCGACGCCCAACGCAGCCCGTTGTTCATGGCGGAACGGGGCGCCACCATGCTGGGCAGCGCGCTCCCGTTCTTCCGGGCGTATCAGGCTGCGCAAGCGGCACACGGATCCGAGCCGCTGTTCCCGCGGCTCCGCGCGTGCGTGAGCGGCGGCGCGCCGAAGCCTCCCGGTCTCCACGAAGAGATCAAGCGCGAGCTGGGAGGAGTCGGCGTCATCGGGAGTTGGGGCCTCACCGAGTTTCCCATCGCCACGAGCGGCGCCTTCGATGACACCGACGAGCAGATGTCCGCGACCGAGGGCAGGCCCGGTCCCGGTGTCGAAATCCGCGTCGTGGGCCTCGACGGACTCGACAAGCCACCGGGCGAAGAGGGTGAGCTGCGGCTGCGCGGCCCGCAGCTGTTCCTCGGGTACGCCAACCCCGCGCTCGACGCTGACGCGCTCGACGACCAGGGGTACTTCCACACCGGCGACCTCGGGACGGTCGCGGTGACCGGTCACGTGACCATCACCGGTCGAGTCAAGGACATCATCATCCGCAACGCCGAGAACATCGCGGCCAGCGAGATCGAGGACGCCCTCCAGCTGCATCCCGCGGTCGCCGACGTGGCCGTGATCGGCGTCCCTGACCCCCGCACCGGCGAGCGCGCGTGCGCAGTCGTGATGCTGGCCGACGGCGTGACGTCGCTGTCGCTCGCCGATCTCGCCGATCACTGCCGCGAGCTGGGCCTCGCAAAGCAGAAGGTGCCCGAGCAGCTCGAGATCGTCGACGAAGTACCCCGAAACGCGATGGGCAAGATCGAGAAACCCGCGCTCCGGAAGCGCTACGCGTCCTGAAACCCGTTCAGGCGTGGGGGTCGATCAACACCTTGCCGGTGGCGGTGCGGTCGAGCATCGACTGCAGGGCCTGGGGAGTCTCGGCAAGGGGGTAGACCGCGGACACGTGCGGGTGCAGCTTGCCGGCCATGAAGAGCTCGCGCAGCTCCCGGTTGTCGCGCGCCACGAGGTCGGGAACGTGCTCGCTGATACTGCGCATCTCCATCCCGCGCACGATCACGCCCTTGAGCAGCACCAAGTTGAGCGGGATACGCGGGATCTCGCCCGACGCGAAGCCGAGCACCACGTACCGGCTCCCCCATCGCGTCGCCCGCAGGGCCTGCTCCGCGTACGGGCCGCCGACCGGGTCGAGCACGACGTCGGCGCCGCCACCGGTGAGCTCCTTGGCGCGCACCTTCGAGGTCTTCCGTCGTGTAGTTGATCCCGTCGACCGCGCCGTACTTCCGGCACAGGTCGAGCTTGGCGTCGGTCGACGCCGCCGCGATCACGCGCCCACCCATGACGGTCGCGAGCTCGACGCCGGCCAGGCCGACGCCCCCAGCCGCGCCGAGCACGAGCACGGTCTCGCCCGGTTGCAGCTCGGCGATGGTGCGCAGCGAGTGCATGGCGGTGGTGTGCGCGACGCTGAACGCGGCCGCGTCGCGCAGGTCGACGGAGTCGGACACGACCGTCACCGAACCGGCCGCCACGACGATCCGCTCCGCGTACGCGCCGACGAAGCTCGCGCCGTAGACCCGGTCGCCGACCGCGACTCCGGTGACGCCGTCACCCACCGCGCCCACGACGCCCGAGAACTCACTCCCCGGGATGAACGGGGCGGGGAGCTGGACCTGGTACTGGTTGGCGACGATGAGTACGTCCGGAAAGTTGACCGCCGCGTACGCGATGTCGACGAGGACTTCACCGGGTCCGGGAACCGGATCGGCGATCTCCTCCACCACGACCGACTCCGGCGGACCGTGCTCGAGCACACGGGCGGCGCGCACCGCTACTTCCCGTAGTCCGTGGTCGCGGCGAGATCGGCCGCGCCCTGCATGAGGTCGAGCACGATGGGCCCGAACGCCAGGAGCTTCTCGTCGTCACCCGCACGCTGGAAGCCCTGCTCGAGCACGACCGCGAGCTTCCACTTCGCCAGGATCAGGTAGTAGTCGAGGTCGTCGACCTGGCGTCCGGAGACGTCCGCGTAGTGCTGGACGACCTGGTCGCGCGACGGCATGCCGTACATGTCGGCGTAGCTGCTGGAACCGGTGTTCTCGCGCGAGCTCGTGTCGGCAGGCCAGCCCTGCACGGTCCAGCCGAGGTCGAGCTTCGGATCGCCGACGGTCCCCATCTCCCAGTCGATGAGGGCGGCCAGCTTCGCGGGCGCGCCGTCGCGGAACATCACGTTGGCGAACTGGTAGTCGCCGTGCATCAGCCCGGGGATGAAGTCGATCGGCTTGTGGGCCCGCAACCACGCCGACGCCTCGTCGAAGCCGGGGAGGTCGCGTCCCTTGATCCGCTCGAGGAACGCGGTCCAGCGGTCGACCTGGCGTTCGTGGAAGCCATCGGGCCGGCCGAGATCCTGGAGCCCCTTCGCCCGCCAGTCGACCTTCGACAGGAGCGCGATGCCCTCCACCAGCTGGTACGCCAGACCCTGGCGGGCCTCGAGGTCGGTGTCGAACGGCGCCGGCCAGCCGTCGGTGTTCATCGGCGACCAGCCGTCGACCCAGCCCATCAGGTAGAAGGTGCGGCCCAGCACCGACGAGTCCTCGCACACCCCGATGGCCTCGGTGTGGGGCACCTCGGTGCCGTCGAGCGCCTCGATGATCCGCCACTCGCGCAGGATGCCCTGGTCGCGGTCCGGCGGCGCGCCGGGAGGCGGGATCCGAATGGCGCAGTGGAGGTCGGGGCGGGTCAGTTCGTAGATCTCGTTCTGGGAGCCACCCGACACGTAGCGATGTTCGACCGGCTCGCCCTTGCCCGGGAGGCCCTGGTCGTCCATCCATGTCGTGAGCCGTTCGATGTCGATCACTGGTTCCCCACTCCCTCGCCGAATGTCGGTCTGATGCGGTCGAGCACCGCGCTCGTGTCCCGGCCTGCCGCGTGCATCGTTGCACGTTGGCGCGGCGCGACGCCGTCCCAGTCCGAGTAGCCGCGGAGGACCCGGACCTCGCCGAGGTTCTCGTCGTCGACGGTGATGAAGCACGCGTTCTCCGCCATCGCTGCACTCGTGAACACCTCGTCCCGGCCCAGCACCGCCACCGCGGGGACGCGTGCTTCGTGACACTCGGCGACGATCGTCGCGACCGGCGTGGCGGCGAGGTGGTCCTCGTCGCGGATCGTGTCCCACGCGGCGCGGTCGGACGCGGCGTCGGCGCGCACGGCCACCCATCCGTCGGCGCAGGCGTACATCCGGTGGTCGGGAGTGGCACCCACGAAGTCGAGCTCACCGACGAGCGGCTCGGGTCGGCCGGCGTAGGTCGTGTACTCGGCGCCCTGGAACGCGATCGACGAGCGGCTCAACGCCGCGCCGACCTGCTGTCCGGCACCGAGATGGAAGCGGGCGTAGGTCGCGGCGACGACACCGAACGCGGCAAGCGTGCCGGTACCGATGTCGTGCACCGACATCGGCTGGATCACGGGCGTGTCGAGGCCACCCTGCGCGACCATGAGCCCGGCGCGCGACTGCAGCAACGGGTCGAAGCCCGGGGTGCCGTGCAGCGGACCCGCGCCCCAGCCGTCGATGTGACAGTGCACGAGCCGGGGATTGGCCGCCCGCATCGCGGGCACGTCGAGCTGCAACTCCGCGACCACCTGGTCGCTCATGTTCTCCACGAGCGCGTCGGCCTGCTGTACCAGCGCGGCGAAGGCGTCGCGATCGCCGGCGTCGGCGAGGTCGAGACACACCTGGGCCTTGTCGCGGTTCAGTGCGCAGTACGAAGCTCCGGCGATGGCACGGAAGTCCTCGCCCCCGGGAGGATCGACCTTGATCACCGTCGCTCCGAGATCCTGGAGGACCAGGCACCCGAACGGGCCGGCGAGGAACTTGGTGGCATCGACGACGACGACGCCGGCGAGGGGCAACGGGGCCGGTACGCCGATCGACGGTCCGGTGCGCGCCCGCGTCGCCGGTGCCGGCGTCGCGTCGTCGGCGCGCTCGATGTCGCCGGGCGTCGCCGACAGCTCGACGGGGAGACCAGGTACGACCATTTCGCCATGCTCGGGGTGCGCGGCGCGTAGCAACAACTGGTTGGCGGCCACCGTTTCGCTCGCCGCCCACACTTCGCGCGCCTGCACCGGCGCGTACGGCACCCGCCCCGCGTCGAACCGGCGCGCCCACTCGTCCGAATCGTGCTCGGCCATCCGTGCCGCGAGGTGCACGTTCACGGTCTGCTGCACGTCGGGCTGAATCAGCCGTGAGAAATCGCCGTCGACCTCCGGGAGGACCATCAGTTCCATCAGGTCCATCGCTTCGAGCGTCCGAAAAAAGAACGGCGGTGTGAGGGCCGAGATGAAGATCCATTTGCCGTCGCGACACCGGTACATGCGGAACTGGGGTGAGACGCCGGTGCCGTCCTTCTGCGCGCCGAAGGGTCGGAAGATGCCCGGCATCTCGATGCGGATCGAGGTGTTCATCGCGTTGACCGCGTGGAGCCCCGACACGGTGAGCGCTCTCGCGACGCCGGTCGCGGCCCGTTCCACCAACGCCGCGCCGATTGCGGTCGCGCCCAGGGCACCGTGCTCGTAGGTGACCAGCGGGACCACCGGCGCCACGGGATGATCGCTGGTCGCACCCGGCTGCTGGTCGGCGAGACCGGTCCAGGCCCAGAGGAGGAGCTCGTCCGCCGGAAGGTCCGCGGTGGCACCCCGGGCGCGTGCGGCGGCATCCACGCGTGGATCAGATCGGCGTTGTGGGCCCGGAGTTGCGCGGACGAGAGCTCCGCGGCGTCGAGTCGCGACGCAGGGAGGTCGACCACGACGACGTCGGCGTCGGCCACGAGGTCGCGGACGATGCCTTCACGCGTGGGGAACCGCGCGCTTGGCGCGATTCGCGTACACCCAGAGGGGTACGTCACCCGGCAAGGGTGGTTCCCGCCCGTCGTCGACCCGGACCACGTCGGCGCCGAACTCGGCCAGGTGCATCGCCGCGATGGCGGCCGCCGGGTGGACGGACAGGTCCACCACGGTCACGTCCTGGAACGCGCCCACCATTGTGTTCGGTCCGGTGTGTTCGGTCCGGTGTGCTCGACGTCAGGAGTTGCCGATGCTGTGCTCGAGCATGTTGGCGATCTTCTTGCGCGCCTCTTCGCGCTTGGCCGGGCAGCCATTCCGACGGCCAGAGCCCGTCGACCGGCTTGTAGCCCTTCAGCACTTCCTTGGCCACGGTGACCTTGTGCACCTCGCTCGGGCCGTCGACCGACGCCATGATCGGGATCCCCGACCACATGCTGCCGAACGGCATCTCGTTCGACACGCCGAGCGCACCGTGCAGGTGCATCGCCTTGAACACGACGCTCTCCTGCACCTTCGGGGTGAGGAACTTGATGGTGGCGATGTTCTTCCGCACCCGCTTGTAGTCGTGGTAGCGGTCGATCTCCCACGCGGTGTACAGGACCAGCAGCCGGAACTGGATCAGCTCGGCGTAGGCGTCGGCGATGTCGGACTGCACCATCTGCTTGTCGGCGAGGATCGAACCCTGGGTCTCGCGTGAGAGCGCACGCTCGCACATCATGTCGAGCGCCTTCTGGCACACGCCCACGGTCCGCATCGCGTGGTGGACGCGACCGCCGCCGAGGCGCGTCTGCGCCACCGCGAACGCCTGGCCCTCGCCACCGAGCAGCGCGTCGGCGGGGACGCGGCAGTCGTTGTAGTGGATGAGCGCGTGCATGCCTTCGTCCGGGCCCTCGCCCATCAGACCGACGTGGCGCACGACGTCGACACCGGGGGTGTCGCTCGGCACGAGGAACATCGACATGCCCTGGTAGGCGCTCACGTCGGGGTCGGTGACCGCCATCACGATGATGAACCGCGCGGTGCGGGCGTTCGACGAGAAGAACTTGTAGCCGTTGATGACCCACTCGTCGCCGTCCTTGACCGGCGCGGGTGGTGAACATCTTGGGGTCGGCGCCGGCGTGGGGCTCGGTCATCGAGTAGCACGAGAAGCACTCACCGTCGAGCAGCGGCTGCAGGTACTCGCTCCTTCTGCGCCTCGGTGCCGTAGTGGGCGATGATCTCGGCGTTGCCGGTGTCGGGCGCTGCGGTGCCGAACACGATCGGCGCCCACTGCGAGGTGCCGAGGATCTCGTTGATCAGCGCCAGCTTCAGCTGACCGAAGCCCTTGCCGCCGAGCTCCGGCCCGAGGTGGGCGGCCCACAGCCCTTCGGCGCGGACCTCGTCCTGCATCGGCCGCACCAACGGGCCGGTCTCGTCGTCGAGCGGGTGGAACGACCGGTGCGGAAAGATGCAGGTCGAGCGGCTCGACCTGGTCGGCGCACGAACTGCCGGATCCAGTCCAGCTTGGTCTCGAACTCCGGTTCGGTCTCGAAATCCCACGCCATGGCGTCGACCCCCTCTGTCGCTGTCGACTACCAGCTTCTCGACTATCGGCCCACGAACCGTGGGGCCCGCTTCTCGGCGAAGGCGATTGCTCCCTCGCGAGCGTCCTCGCTCCCGAACACCGCACTGAGTTCGCTCGGGCGCGCCCATCCGGCGTCGCCACCCTCGGTCGTGGCGCGGCGCACCAGTCGCTTCACCGTGCGGACGGCCAGCGGCCCGTTGGCCGCGATCATCTCGGCGAGCGCGACCGCCTCGTCGACTTCCGAACCCGCCGGCACCACCCGGTTGACGAGCCCGAGCTCGAGCGCGCGTGCGGCGTCGAACGTCTCGCCGGTGAGCGTGATCTCGAGCGCGATGGTCAGCGGGATCCGCGTGGCGAGCAGCGTGCCACCACCTCCGGGCATGAGCCCACGCTTCACCTCGGCCAGCCCGAACTTCACGTGTTCAGCGGCGACGGCGAGGTCACAGGCCATCAGGATCTCGAAGCCGCCACCCACCGCTGCCCCGTTGAGCGCGGCGACGAGCGGCTTCGGGTACTCCCACGACACCACCTGATGGTGCACCGCGGTGTCGTCGGCGGGCTCGGTCGCGATCTGGGCACCCCCACCCCCGCCCGCGGCGAACTCCTTGAGGTCCATCCCCGCGCAGAAGGCCCGATCACCGGCGCCGGTCAGCACGATCGCGTTCACCGCGTCGTCGGTTTCGAGCTCCGCGAACGTCTCGGCGAGCGCGTCGAGGAGCTCCTTGTTCGAGCGCGTTGCGCTGATCGGGCCGGTTGAGGGTGAGGACCTCGACCGCACCGCGACGCTCGCGCTCGAGCACGCTCGGTCCGCTCATACGGCTTCGACGCGGTCGCGTTGCGCAGGCTTGAGCTTGGTCCCGCGCCAGTCCTCGACGTCTTCCCCGAGCTTCGCCACCGCCACCCGGTCGTCGTGGACGACCGACCAGTGCGCGTGGTTGAGCTCGTGCATCGTGAAGCACGCGTTGAGCGAGTTGTAGAAGCCCTGGTTGTCCTGGGTCTGGTTCACCGACTCCTTGATCAGGAGCGCGGCCATGGTCGGGATCTTCGCGATCCGGCGGGCGAAGTCGAGCGTGCGGTCACCGAGCTCGTCGACCGGGAAGATCTTGCTCACCATCCCGAGGCGGTACGCCTCCTCGGCGTCGATCGAATCGCCGGTCAGCATCAGCTCCTTCGTCTTGCGCGCGCCGAACTCCCACGGATGCGCGAAGTACTCGACGCCGCACATCCCCAGGCGGGTACCGACCACGTCGGCGAAGATCGTGTCCTCGGCCGCGACGATCAGGTCACACGCCCACATGAGCATCAGGCCCGCCGCGTACACGCCGCCGTGCACCTGCGCCACCGTGATCTTGCGCAGGTTTCGCCACCGCAGCGTGTTCTGGAAGAAGTAGTGCCACTCCTGCAACATGATCTTTTCGGCACCCTCACGGGTGCCGCCGTTGATCTTCGCAGTCGGATGCTGATCCGGCCCCGGCATGAGTTCGGCGAACATCTCCTTCGAACCGGTGTCGTGACCCGATGAGAACATCGGGCCCTCGCCACCGAGGATGACGACCCGCACGGTGTCGTCGGCCTCGGCGCGGAGGAACGCATCGTTGAGCTCGACGAGCATCGAGCGGTGCTGGGCATTCCGGGTCTCGGGCCGGTCGAGCTTGATCCGGACGATCGTGCCGTCGTCGAACGATTCGTAGTTGACGAAGCGGTACTCGGGACCAGCCATCACCCACACCTCCGGGACGAACGAACAGCCGACGCTACACACCGCGCCCGGCGGGGCACCACCGAGGGGTCAGCGCACCTTCCAGTCGGGGTCGCGCTTCTCGAGGAAGGCACGTGCGCCCTCCTGGGCGTCGTCGGTGATCGCCACCTTCATCCGGTAGTTCTCGGCGAGGAGTTCGGCTTCGTAGGTGGGGAGCGACAGCGTCTTCCGGATCGCCAGACGGGTGCCGCGTACCGCGAGCGGTGCATTGCTGATTCACCACTTCGGCGATGGCCCACGCCCGATCCATCAGGGCATCGGGAGCCACCAGCTCGCTGACGAGCCCGAGGTCGTAGGCCCGTTGCGCCGACAGTCGCTCGTGCTTCCCCATCAGCGCGAGGCGCATGGTGATGTTCAGCGGCAGGACGCGCGCGAGGCGCAATGCCTCGCGACCCGGACACCACCCCGATGCTGACGTGCGGGTCGAAGAACGTCGATTCGTCCGAGGCGATCACGATGTCGGACGTGGTGACCAGATCGAGACCCGCACCCGCGCAGATCCCGTTCACCGCGCAGATGATCGGTTTGGTCATCTCCAGGTACGGGAACGTCGCTTCCTGCGGTGCATCCCATTGGCGCATCGAGCTCAGCAGGTCGTCGCCCTGGGAGTCGATGCCGCTCGTGTAGTTGCCCTTGCTCCTCGACGCCCGCCTTGTTGACGTCGGCACCGGCGCACAGCGCGCGCCCGGTGCCGGTGACGATGAACGTCCACACGTCGGCGTCGGCCTCGAGCTCACGCGACCGCGGCGTTGATCTCGGCGATCATCTGGTCGTTGATCGCGTTGAGCACCTCGGGCCGGTCGAGCCGGATGCACGCGGTGTGCCCGCGCCGCTCGATCGCGATGGTCTCGTAACTCACTCTGCCCCCTCGTACTTCGCGAACTCGGCTTCGGCATTCCGCCTCGACGACGGTGCCGGCGAAGAACGACGGGTTCATGCTCGCGGTAGAGCTGCACCACGTTCGAGAACGTGAACTCGCGGAAGTTCGTGCTCGGTGATGTGACCGTCCTCCACGAGCTCGTACGCCTCCTCGAGCACCTCGGTGGCGTCGATCACGTCGAAGTGCGCGATGTCGGAACCGAGCAACGGCTTCAACCGCAATCCCATCTTCTCGTTGAACGCGATCGACGTCATCGGATCGTCCGCCTCGCACCCGAAGTAGAAGTTCTCGGTGAACAGCCGACGGATGTCGTCGGGGCCGTCGATGTGCACGCGGGCGAAGTCGTCGCTGTCGAGATCGCGGTCGGTGAGCTCGACCTGCGACGTGTCGGACTCCAACGCGTCGAGGTTCTGGGCGACGATGTCGTCGATCTTCCCGGCGTACCGCGGGTTGCCCGCGGTGTACTGCTCGAACAGGCGACGGAACTCGGCGGTGTCGAGGTTGGTCGGCTTCAGGTGCTCGTCCATGAACTTCCGGTTGCGCTTCTCCCAGTGGCCGAACAGATCGCCGTAGAGGTTGCACGCCCACCCGACGCCACCCTCGAGGAACCCGAAGTTGAGCGTCGGGAACCGTTCGGTGACGCCGCCGAGGAACAGGCTCCGGGCGAACGTGTGGTGGCTCTGCGCGAAGTGCCCGAGGTGGTTGCCCACGAAGTTCGACGAGAGGCTGCGGTCGGGCCAGCCCATCGAGCCGCTGTGGCTGGTCACCGGGATGCCGAGGTCGACGAACTTCTGCCACACCGGGTCGTAGTCGTACGGCGCTGTCGACGCCGAGCGCGTCGATGTAGACGCGCCGCTTCGCCGGATCCGGTTGCCACTCGGCGTCGGCCTCGATCGGTGCGCGGGATCGTGCCGCCGGTGACGAGCACCTTGAGCCCGAGACCGTGCGCGTGCTCCATCTGCTCGATCGCCTCGGTCGGCTCGGCCAGGCTCAGCACGCCCGACCGGCACCATGCGGTCGAGGTACGGCGCGAACAGCTCCGCCACCATCGTGTTGTACGCACGGATCGCGACGTTGCTCAGCTCGGGATCGGCGATGTCGCGGCCCAGGGTGAGCCCGACGCTCGGGAACACGATCGCCAGGTCGATGCCCCAGTCGTCGAGGCTGTCGTAGAAGAGGCCCGGGAGCGCGGTCGCGGCGCGGTCACGCACGTTGATCGGCACGCCCCAGTACGACGGGCGGCGCAGCCGCTGCTGGCGACGCTCCTCGACGGTCAGCTCGTACCAACCGTGGAACCGGTGGCCGTAGCGGGTGCGGAACTTGTCGACGTCGGCCGCGCTGCCGACCTCGGCGATGAAGTCGAAGAAGATCGGGAACAGCTCGACCCAGTGGCCGTCGGCGTCGATCACCGGGATGGTCGAGCTGCTCGCGCACCTTCGCGCTCTTCGTCGTCGGTGGCGTCGTCACTGGCTCGGGCTCCTCGGCGGGGCGCGTCCCGAAGCGGGTCGGCGAAACGGTCGGCGTAGGCGGGCCAGGCCTCGGGGTTCAGCAGCCGGGGCGGGACCTTGCCCGCGAAGATCGTGAGCCACTGCTCGGCGGTGGCGACCGCGATGTCGCGGGTCGCCTCGATCGTGATCCCCGCGGTGTGCGGGCTCGCGACCACGTTGTCGAGTGAGAGCAGCGGATGCGACGGATCGGGCGGCTCGTCGTGGAACACGTCGATGCCGGCGCCCGCGATCGTGCCGGTCGTCAGCGCGTCGGAGCAGGGCATCCTCGTCGTGCACGGGACCGCGTGCAGTCGTGATGAAGAACGCGGTGGGCTTCATCCGCGCGAACTGCTCGCGCTCCGATGAGCCCTTCGGTCTCCGGCGGTCAGCGGGCAGTTGAGGTGCACGAAGTCGGAACGCTCGAGCAACTCGTCGAGCTCCACCCGGGTCGACGCCACGGGCCGCGGCCTGCTCGTCCGACAGGTACGGGTCGAAGGCGAGCACCGTCCATCGCGAACGGCGCGCACAGCTCGATCAGCCGACCACCGATCTGGCCGACGCCGACGATGCCGAGCGTCTTGCCCAGGAGCTCGCTGCTGCGGAGCGCAGCGCGGTCCTGCACGACCTCGCGCCGGATCATGCGGTCGGCCAGCGCGATCTTCTTCGCCAGGGTGAGCATGAAGCCCGAGCGCGTGCTCGGCGACGGCCTCGCGACCCGGACCGGAGTTGTTGCAGACGATCACCCCGGCCGCGGTGCACGCGTCGACGTCGATGATGTCGTACCCCGCGCCGGCGGAACAGACCGCGAGCAGGTCCGGGCAACGTTCGAGCAGTGCGCGGTCCGGTGATCCACTGCTCGGCGACGCCCGGATTCCGTGCCAGCTCGGTGCGGATCAGCGACTGGTAGCCGTGGGCACGTTCGAGCCCGGCCCAGTTCGCCTCGACACTCCCGGTGATCTCCAAGCGGGTGACGTCGACGCCGCCGTGCGCAGCCAGGATCTCCCCCGCGACGGGGTCGGTCCACTGGTCGAAGTAGACGAGACGGGGGCGCACGGTGCCAGCGGTCAATCGAGTTTGGGCTTGACCTGCGCGGCCTTGAACAGGTTGGCGAGGTCCTCGTCGACGTTGCTGTAGTCGTTGATCGCGATGCGACCCTCGCGGCCCGGCACCAGGTCGTAGCCGAGGTGACCACCTTCGTTCTCCATGTGGAAGAACTCGCGCCCGACGGGCAGACGGCGGTCGTCGATCGGTACCTCGTTCCACGCCCGCAGCACCAGGCGCCGGCGCTCGGGGTCGGGACCGTCGACGAAGTCGGAGCGCGAGTGGCACATGGCGTAGTTGTTCGCCATCGACGCGTCGCCCGGTTGCATGCGCAGCTCGACCTGCTGGCGCACGAGCACATGGCGGAGGATCTCGATCGCCTCCTCCTCCTCGGGTGTCAGCTCGCGGCCGAGCTCGTGCAGCGCGGGAAGGATGCTGCTGTACGTGAAGTTGATGCAGATGCGACCGTCGACGTCGGAGAAGATCGGCACGTCGTACGGCGTGACGTCGGGCTGATCGTCGGGCTGCTCGCTGCGACGGTGGTGCGGGAACCCGCGGTAGAGGATCGGCAGGATGTCGGGCCGCGTGGCGAGGATCGTGTTGTGTGCGGCGGGGCCGCTCGAGAACTGGCTCTCCCCGCCCTGCTCGGCCTGGTGGATCCACAGCAGCGAGAAGAGGTCGGCGGAGTCGTTGTGCATGGCCAGCTCGGCGGCCGACTTCGTGCCCCGCGCCGGTTGCACACCCCCTGGCATCACCTCTTGCTGCACCCGCACCATGCGGTGCCCGAACGAGTTGTTCGACAGCAGGTCGCCGAAGTGCGACAGCCAGCACCAGAACAGCCGCTCGTTCTCGTCGATCGTGTGCTCCGCCGACCGGGAGACCCGCGCACGACGACGAGGCCGCGACCCGGATGATAGCTCCTCGTAGACCTCGCGCGCCGGACCGTCGACGTCGGGATGGCTGACGTGCTCGCGCGTGATCGAGTCGCGCGGGAGGTCGCGGGTCCGCTCGAGCGATCTCCTCGAGCCCGCGCGACGGTCGCGGGCGAGCAGGCGGTAGACGAGGTCGTCGTCACCGGGGAAGTCGGCGCCGACCCACGCCATCGGGTCGTGGATCTGCTCCGTGGGATCGCGGTGCTCATGTCGCCTCCTCCACCGGAATCGTGCGCAGCCGCGCCGCGTGCGCGCTCGCCGCTTCGGACATGAAGCCGACGTCGGTGCCGGCGCTGACGAAGCGCAGACCGAGCTCGACGAACTCGGTGAGCAGCTCGAGGTCGCGGATGCCGGCGATGCCGAACACCGTGTCGTGCGTCGCGGCAGGCCTTGGCCACGGTGCGGACGGCGTCGAGGAACGACCTCGTCGCGGAACTGCGCCGAGGATCCCCATCTCGGCGGTGAGGTCGTGCGGTCCGACCATCACCATGTCGACGCCCCGGAACCGACGCGATGTCGTCGGCGTCGGCGATCGCGTCGGGGGTCTCGAGCATCACCGCCACGGTCGTCTGCGCGTCGAAGGGTCGAGCAGCTCCCGCTGGGGCATCGGCTGGTAGCGGTTCGCCGGGTTCGGTCCCGACACCGAACGGTGGCCACGCGGCGGGAACCGGCACGCGTCGGCGATCGACTCGGCCTCGGCGCGGGTCTCGACGTGCGGGACGATCACACCCATCGCGCCGACGTCGAGCGAGCGGGTGAGGTACTGGTGGTCGTGCGACGGCACGCGCACGAGCGGCGTGATGCCCGCACCGATCGCGCCCGTGCAGAGCAGCGACGGTGGTCTCGAACGAGGTGGCGGTGTGCTCGAGGTCGACGTACACCGCGTCGAACCCGGCGCGCCGCCGCGATCATCGGGATGTCGGCGGTGCGCGCCTGCGTCGAGCGCCATGCACAGCACGAGCTCGCCGGCGTCGATCCGCGTCGCGCATCGAGGGCATGCCGTCAATCATGCTCGTCATGGTCGCTCACGGTCATTGGTCACTCCCCGCTGCTCGCCGGGACCTTGATCCCGCGCAGCGCGTACTTGAAGATCTCGGCGTCGCGCTCGGTCGCCAGCCGTCCGACCCGGGTGACGGTGTCGACGTCGGGCGACTCGGCCCGCAGCGCCGCCACGGTGCACTGCTCCTTCGGCCGGGTCGCGAACGGGATCGAAGTGGTAGTGACGCATCGCGTTCTCGTGCGTGATCTTCGCCACCTGCACGTCGGTGAGCGGCGCCATCACCCGCGCCACCGCCTCCGGCGCGTTCGGCCAGTCGGTGTCGGAGTGCGGGTAGTCGGACTCCCAGCACACGTTGTCGATGTTGAAGCGGTCGATCAGCTCGATGCCCACGTCCTCGCTGATGAAGCAGCAGAGCATGTGCTCGTTGAAGATCGTCCGCGGGACCGCCGTCGTCGGGGAACGTGTGCCGGGTCCAGCCCGAGTGACGCCGCTGCACGTGCTCGGACGCGGGCGAGGAAGTACGGGATCCAGCCGATGTCGCCCTCGGTGAGCGAGAACTTCAGCGTCGGGAACCGCTCCCAGAACGTTGGCCCAGATCAGCTCGCCGAAGGTGGCGAGCACCGAGGCCGCGCCGAGCGCCATGGTCACGCTCGGCGGCGCGTCGGTCGACACCTGCGCGCCGCGGGACGACGAGCCCACGTGGCGAGCACAGCACCGTCTCGGTGTCGCACGCGGCGGTGAAGACCGGGTCCCAGAAGTCGGTGTGGATCGACGGCATGTTCAGCGCCTCGGGGTTCTCCGAGAACGTGACCGCGTGCACGCCCTTGGCGGAGAGGCGGTGGATCTCGCCCGCCGCCAGCTCGGCGTCCCACATCGGGAGGATGCCGCACGGGATGAACCGGTCGGGGTACGCGCCGCACCACTCGTCGACGTGCCAGTCGTTGTACGCCTGGATCATCACCATGTTCACGTCGCGGTCGGGGCCCTGGTTCAGCACCTGACCGGCGAAGCCGGTCCAGTTCGGGAAGTTCGAGCCCGGCGAGCTGCCCGCCGGCGTTCATGTCGCGCACGCGCTCGTGCACGTCGAAGCACCCGGGACGCATCTCGTCGTAGCGCGACGCGTCGAGGTTGAAGTACTCGCGCGACTTGCCGGCGGCCGCGTTGAGGCCGATGTTCCGGCCGCGGAGGTCGCCGTACCACCACTGCTCGACGCCGTCGTCCTCCTCGACGACGCGCGGCGCCTGGTCGCGGTACTTGGCGGGCACGTGCGCGTCGAACATCTCGCGCGGCTCGCAGATGTGGTCGTCGACGCTGACCAGGATCAGGTCGTCGGGGTTGATCATGTTGCTCTCCACTTTCGAGAGTGCGATTCTGACGGTGCCGATGCCTACGCGGTCGATGACCGTGCGGACCCCGCGACCCGCCGCGAGGTCGGCGATCACGCGTCGCCGCGAGGGCTTCGAGATCGAGCTCCGGCGAGGCGACTGGTGGCAGGATCGCGCGCGACCGTCGATCGTGAGTTGGGTCCCGGTCACGTACTTCGATTCGTCCGCCGCCAGGTACGTGGCGCCCGCCGCGATGTCCGACGGGCTCGACCCAACTGCGGGCGTGAGGACGTTCTTCTCGAACGCGCGCCCGGTACGTGGGATCGGCCAGGATCGCCGTCATCTGCGGACTCCCGGTGAACGATGAAACCGACGATGATCGCGTTGGCGCGGATGTTCGTCCTTGCCGTAGTCGACGGCCGATCTGGCGCGTGAGCGCGTTGATCGCGCCCTTCGACGACTGATAGGCCGGACGCGCCGGTAGCGCGAGCTTGCTCGAGCTGGCCGAGATGTTGATGATCGAACCGTTGCCGGCGCGGCGCATGTGGCGGAATCGGCGTACTTGCTCACGCCCAGAACGCGCGCACGTCGAGCCGGCGACCTTCACGACGTCTGTCGAACGTCTCGTTGTCCATCACGTACTCGACGATGGCCGTCGACGCCCATGCTCGGTAGACGACGTCGTCGTTGCGTGAAGGCCGTTGGTACCAGCGAGGTCAACGCCGCCGTAGGACGGCGGCCCTGTTGACGCACTGCGATGGCGCGCCGGCGACCAGTAGCACGTCCACGAAGCCGATGTCGGCGTTGATGCACGACGTGGCCCGCCCACGTCGAGCAGCTCGACCCGTCGCCGACCTGTCGACGACCCGGCGTCCTCGGACCGAGGATCTGCGGTCGAAGCCCACCGCCGCGAGCACCGTGCAGCGGAGGGCACATCTCCACAGTGCCGCGCCCGATGCCACGGGTCCCGCCCGTCACCAGCGCCACCTTGCCTGTGAGTCGCACGCACGCTCCTGGAAGTCGGCCGGAAGCGGAATGTATGCAGCGCCTTCGTCGCGTGTCAAGATCAGTTCCGTCCGACGAGAACGCAGTTCACGAGCGGCTCGTCGCCCACGGAGACGTCGGGATGACGATGCGGCACCGGGGTGCCCCGTCGTGCTGGACTTCCCCACCGTGGCCGCGGCTGACGGCCACGACCCCGAACCGGATGAACACGACGTGAGAGCATGGAAGGCATCCGCATCCTCGAGGTCGCCGAGCACACCTTCGTGCCCGCAGCGTCGGGCATCCTCGCCGA
This sequence comes from uncultured Actinomycetes bacterium, assembly GCA_963726965.1. Taxonomy (GTDB): domain Bacteria; phylum Actinomycetota; class Acidimicrobiia; order IMCC26256; family DASPTH01; genus DASUAS01. The sequence goes on from CAVSEI010000006.1 coordinate 53,646, forward strand.
CTGGGGCGCAGAGGTGATCAAGATCGAGCACGTCACCCGGGGCGACGCCGCACGCGGGCTGGGCTCGACCGGCATCGCCGGGTTCAGCGGCAAGGTCGCGGTGCTCATGGAGCACGCGCAACCGGGGCAAGAAGAGCCTCGGCCTCGACCTCACCGACGCCGCCGGGCGCGACATCCTCTACCGCCTCGCCGCGATCTCCGACGTCTTCCTCACCAACAAGATGGCCGGTGTCCGTCGAGCGGCTGCAGATCGAGGTCGACGACATCAAGGCCCACAACCCGAACATCGTCTACGTGCGCGGCACCGGGCTACGGCAACCGCGGGCCCGACACCGACGCCGGCGGCTACGACTCGTTGGGGTTCTGGGCCCGCTCGGGCGTCGCCCACTCGGTGACGCCGTCCGACCTGCCCCAGCCGCTCAACCAGCCCGGGCCCGCGTTCGGCGACTCGATCGGCGCCATGACCATCGCCGGCGGCATCTCCGCCGCGCTCCTCCACCGCGAGCGCACCGGCGAGGCGAAGGTGGTCGACGTGTCGCTGCTGTCGCCGCCATGTGGGCGATGGGCGGCACCATCGCGGTCGTCGCAGGACATCGACATGGCGTGGCAGGCACCGCCCGTCCGGCCAGCCCATGGCGCCGTTCAACCCGCTCATCGGCTACTTCGGCACCGCCGACGGGCGGTTCATCATGTTCTCGATGCTCCAGGGCTTCCACTACTGGCCCGAGGTCTGCGAGCGACTCGACCGGACCGAGCTCGTCACCGATCCTCGCTTCGACACCCACGAGAAGCTGATGGAGAACGCCGCGGTCGGCGCCGAGATCGTGCGGGGCGAGATCGCGAAGTACACGCTCGCACGAGATCAAGGAGACTGCTCACCGGCATGCGCGGGCAGTGGGCCGTCGTGCAGGACACCATCGAGATCGCCGACGATCCGCAGGTCGTCGCCAACGGCTACCTGCAGCAGCTCGAGTGCGACGGCTACCCCTACAAGCTGGTGGAGACGCCGGTGCAGTTCGACGAGGAGACGTCGGTGCCGGGCAAGTCGCCCGACTTCAACGAGCACGGCGACCAGATCCTCACCGAGCAGCTCGGTCTCGACTGGGACACCGTGCTCGATCTCAAGGTGCAAGCGGCGTCGTCGCATAACCCGCCCCACCCCCCACCCCCAACCCCCCGAACATCTCGAAGTTGGGTGTCACATGCGCGGCCGAACTTCGAGATGTTCGGTAGGGAGGCGGGATCAGCGCCGGTCAGACGCCTTTCGGTCGTTGCCCGATGATCTCGGACGCTTCGAGAGCCGCGTAGGTCGCTTCGTCGATGCCGAGGTCGTCGACCAGCAGCTCGTGATTGTGTTGTCCCAGCGTCGGCGCGGGTGTCCGCAACCAGCGGTCGACGGACGCGAACCGGAACGGCCACGTCGGTGTGGCCATGCTTCCGACGACCGGGTGGTCGATCACCTCGTGGAACCCGCGGGCCTGCAACTGTGGATGGTCGTACATGAGCCGCGGGTCACGACCGACGGCGGCAGGGACCCCGTGCGCGACCAGGAGCTCGGCGGCTTCGTCGACGTCGTGCGCCGCGCTCCACCGCGGCGAGATGCTCGTCCAGCTCGTCGTGACGGGCGCGACGCCCGGCGTACGACGCGAGCTCGGGATCGAGGGCCCACTCGGGTCTCCCGAGCGCGTCCACGAGACCGAGCCATTCGTCGTCGGTCGTGACCGAGATCGCCAACCACTGCTCCTCGCCGTGCGCGGCGTAGAGACCCTGCGGCGCGACGTTGGGACTCCGGTTGCCGTCGCGTTCGAGCAGGTTGCCGTACGCGGTCTTCTCGAGGACGAGCTCGCACGCGGCGTTCAGCGCGCCCTTCAACCATGGTCACCTCGAGCAGGCTGCCCCGGCCCGTCACCTCGCGCTCGGCCAGACCCACGATGAGGGCGAATGCGGCGTGCATGCCCGCGTTGGGATCACTCGGCCCCTGCTGGATGCGCGGTTGGTCGTCGCGGTGCCCGGTGATCCACGCCATCCCGGTGACCTGCTCCATGGTCTGCGCGAAGCCGACGTTGTCGCGCCACGGACCCGACAACCCGAACGCGGGCATGCGGACCAGGAGGCACCGGGGATTCAGCTCGTGGATCGTCTCCCACGCCAGCCCGAAGTTCCCGAGCACGCCGCGGCGAGAAGTTCTCGAGCACGGCGTCGCTCTCGGCGATGAGCTTCCGGAGCAGCGCGAGGCCGTCGTCGGTCCCGAGGTCGAGGGTGAGGTCGCGCTTGTTGGTGTTCGAGCAGAGGTAGTGCGCGCTCCGCTCCCACCAGGCTCCCTCCATGCCCGTGATCGCACCGGTGGCGCGCATGCCGTCGATCCGGCTGATCGACTCGACGTGGATGACATCGGCGCCGAGCGCGGCAAGTGCCCCCGCGGCGATGGGCCCGGCCCACCACGCGGTGAGGTCGAGCACGCGGACGCCCGCCAGCGGCAACTCGTCGGGACCGATCGTCGATGCGGCCGCGCGCGCGTGCGCCTCGATCATCCCCGTGTGCTCACCGAGGCGCGGCGCCGCGCGGGGCGGCGGTGGGTCTTCGTCGTCCATGCGCCACGGTCGGCGCGGCATCTTGAACGACTTCGTCGCGTCGTCCACGAACACGTTGCGCGCCTCGAAGTGATCACAGTCGAGGATGTTCTCTCCGCTGTGGACGGGCGCCACCGGGATCCGCAACTCGCTGGCCATCCGCACGATGTCCGCGGTCGTGTGCTGAGGCGTCCACGCGTGGACGATCTCGTTCCACTCGTCCCACGCTTTCTGCCGGTCCATCTGATTGCTCCACGGGTCGCCGTCGATGAGGTCGGCACGCTCGATGAGGAGCAGGAAGCTGTGGAACTGCTGCCGGCTGTTGGTGCAGAACCCCACGTACCCGTCGAGGGTGGGCTCGACGGACGGGGTCTCGATGGTCCGGCGGGCGCCGACGACCGGCGGGCTGCCGAGCAACGCCCGGCCGTACTCCGAGTAGCTGCTCGCGGCGATGGTCATCACCTCGGCGATCGAGAAGTCGATGTGGTCTCCCCGCCCGGTCCGGCGGGCGCGACGGGCCGCCGCGGCCACCGCCATCGCCGAGAACGTGCCCGCCAACCACTCGCTGGTGCGCCCGCCCGCTTGGAACGGCACGCTGCGCACCGAGCCACGGCCGACGAGCCCGCCGGATTCCGCCTGGACGATGAACTCGCTGGTCGGGCGCTCGGCGTACGGACCGGTCCGACCGTACGGCGTGATCGAACACACGATGAGCCCCGGATGCGCGTCGATCCACGGTTGCACGTCGAACTGCGACGGCAGGAAGCTCTCGACCACGACGTCAGCGCCGGCGACGAGCGCCTCGACCTCGGGATCACCCGGCCGTCCCACCACCGACCGCGTCCCGTGGTGCAGGAATTGGAAGAGCGCACCGCCCTCCTCCACGGCGACGTCGGCGCCACCCGAGGACCACGCGCGCCACGGATCACCGTCGGGCGGTTCGATCTTCACCACGTCGGCACCGGCGTCGGCGAGCAGCCGGCTGCAATACGCGCCGGGGATCCCGAAGCTCAGATCGACGACCCGAAGATCCGAGAGACCGTGCTGCACCAGGTCAGACCGTCGGCGAGGGGCGGAAGTACGGCAGCGTGAAGCCGCCCTCCATCGCGTGGAACTCGACTTCGACCCGCATGCCGATCTCGACCGCGTCGACGGGACAACCGATGAGGTTGGAGAGCACCTGCCAGCCCTCATCCATGTCGACGATGATCGCGGCGTACGGCACGGTGAACGCGGGGATCTGCGGACGCCAGACCGTGGTCCAGCTGTAGATGGCGCCGGTGCCTGCGCTCACCTCCCACGTGAGGTTCTGCGACGTGCAGTGTGAGCAGAGGTACGCAGGTGTGTGCGTCGCGTGGCCGCAGTCACCGCAACGCTGGAAGAGCAGCTCGCCGCGCGCGCAGCCGTCCCAGTACGGCCGGGTGAGCGGACCGGGGTACGGCTTCGGGATCGCGCCGGACTGCGGCTCGAGCACGGTCATGGTCGATCAACTCCCAACAACATCACATCGTTGAACAACGCGCCGGCGCCGCCGTTGGAGCACATCGCCACCTCCGCGCCGACGACCTGGCTGGTGGCGCACGTGCCGCGCAGCTGCTCCACGCTTCGGATCACCCGCTGGAGCATCTGCGCCGACGCACCCGCGTGGCTGTAGGACATCAGGCCGCCGTCGGTGGTGATCGGGTACTGGCCGCCGATCTCGATGGTCCCACCCATCACGAAGTCCCCGCCTTCACCCGGACCACAGAAGCCGAACGCCTCGAACTGCCGGATGATCTCGAACGAGAAGGGATCGTAGAACTCGCAGACGTCGACGTCGGTCGGTGTGAGCCCGGCAGCGCGGAACGAGTCTTCGGCCGCCTTGCGTCCCACGGTCCCGATCACGAGGTCATCGCGGCGGTGGCCCCCGAGCTCCCAGACCGGTGGATTCCTGTACGCGGTGCCGCCGCTGTCGCTGTTGCCGCCCAGCACGTACACCGGACGTTGCGGGCCGTCGGCGGCGAGGTCCGCACGCGTGCAGCACGAGGCCACACCCTCCCTCGGACGCGGTCGCGCAGTCGAGCAGGTGGAACGGGTCGGCCACCATCCGGCTGTCGAGGATGTCCTGGGTCGTGAACGGACCCCGGCCGTGGTAGATCGCCTCGGGGTTCACGTGCCCGTGGTTGCGGATGGTGGCTGCCACCGTTGCCAGCGCGTCGGGCTTGGTGCCGTACATGTGCATGTGCCGACGGGCGATGAGCGCGAACTCGGCCGCGGTGAACATCCCGAACGGCGCCACGAACTCGCTGCTCGGTCGGGTCCAGGGCGCGGTGGCGGCGCGGTCGGTGTAGACGCCCGCGGCGCCCCCGATGATCAGGACCTTCGACGCCATGCCGGACGCGATCGCCATGGCGGCGTGCAGGACCGCAGGGATCCCCTGCCACGACGACGAGACCCACGCCGGCGCGAGGCGGGCCTGATACACGAAGTCGTTGGCGAACTGACCCACGACGCCGTCGACGTCGCGGACGGTCAGCCCGGCGTCGGCCAGGGCACCGAACGCGCCCTTGAACGAGATCGACATCGAGTCCTCACCCTCGAGGATCCGCGCCTGCTCGGTGTTGTGGACGCCGACGACCGCGACGTCGTGGAACGGATGGCTCGACATGAGCTTCGGAGAACTCCGTATTCGTCAGATTCGAAGTGGCCTATCACGAGTGTGGCCTGCGTCAGCGATCGGCGGCAAAGGCGCTCAGATACGCCGGCACCAGGCGCGCACGATCGATCTCCGCGGGCTGCCACCCGTGCACGAGCGACCGACCGTCGAGCGAGTACACCGGTCGACCCTGCTCGACCAGGAACGAGAGGCTGGTCGCGACCCGACCGGTCAGCTCCCGAGGGTCGCCGGTACAGAGCGCCAACGCGGCTTCGCACATCGTCTCCATGGGTTCGGACCAGTCGTCGCGGACCCCGGCGACGGTCCTGGCGTTCTCGGTGGCCACCGCGCCCTCCGGCGCGAGCGTGTTCACCGCGATGCCGTCGTCGAACAACTCCATGGCCGCGCCGGTGGTCAACCGGTCGAGCATCGCCTTGGTGCTGCCGTAGAGACACTGCGCGCCGACCATGGGACTCGCGCGGTACGGCGGCCCGATCTTGGGTGCGGCGCCCTGCGACGAGATGTTGAGGATCCAGCCCGCGCCCCGGGCCCGCATCCCGGCGAGCGTGTGGAGTGCGAGATCCCACGCCGCCCACACATTGACCTCGACCTGCTCCCGGAACGCGGCCGCGTCCATCCCTTCGAAACGCAGTTCGAATCGACGCGCCGCAGCAGCGTTGTTGACGAGGATGTCGACTGGCGCGCCGAACGCTTCCTCGGCGGCCCGCACGATGTCGCCGCGATCGGCATCGCCGTCGGCGAGGTCCGCGACCACCGCAACCGCAGTGCCGCCACCCGCCACGATGCCGTCGACGGTTTCCTGCAGCGAGCCGGCGTAGACCCCATCGCCGGGTTGCCGCGTGCGCGCGGTCACCGCAACCCGTGCGCCTTCGGCCGCGAGCCGCTGGGCGATTCCCCGCCCGATCCCCCGGCTGGCGCCGGTCACGATCGCGACCTTGCCGTCGCACGCGTTGCTCATGGGCGGAGAATCCCACTTCGACTCGTCGTGCAGCAACCTGGCGGTGGGGATACGTTCCGGGTCATGAAATTCTCCATGATCTTCGAAGCCCAGGTCGAATACGGCACCCCGGACGTCGAGCGGGAGACGATCCGGAACTGCGTGGAGCAGGCGGTCTACGCCGAGGAGGTCGGCTTCGACGGGATCTGGGCGGTCGAGCACCACTCGCTGATCGAGTACTCACACATGAGCGCGCCGGAGATCTTCCTCACCGCGGTCGCGGCGAAGACCTCACGCATCCGGGTGGGCCACGCCGCGGTGTGCATGCCCTTCGGCTACAACCATCCGGTCCGGGTGGCCGAACGCGCCGCCATGCTCGACATCATCTCCGACGGCCGACTCAACCTCGGTGCTGCGCGTGGCGGGACCGCGCAGGAGATGTCGCTGTGCGGCGTCGATCCCGAGGACACCGAACCGCAGGTGAAGGAAGCGCTCACATTCCTCGGGCACTGCTGGCGCGAAGACACGATCCAGTGGGACTCCGACCTCCTCACCATCCAGCACCCGCCCAACCGTCCGCCGCACACCGTGGTGCCGCGCCCGGTGCAACTCCCCCACCCGCCGCTCTTCCTCGCCTGCACGAATCCGGACACGGTGCGCAAGGCGGCGCGGTACGGCGTCGGTCCGATGGTGCTCGGCTTCGGCGGTCCCGAGGTGATCGGGGAGATGCGCCGGATGTTCGACGAGGAACGCGCCCAGCGCGACCCGGAGGCGGTTGTGTCTCCAGGGATGATCAACGACGAGTTCGTCGCGTTGTGCCCGACCTTCCTCATGGACGATCGGGAGGAGGCGTTCCGCATCGGCTGCCGCGCGCTGCGCTTCTTCGCCGAGGCCATCACGCACTGGGCGGCGCCGAACGGCGTGGCGCCCGAGCGCCACACCGGCGCCGTCGACAATGCCGCGTTCATGCACGAACACTTCGCGTTGGCGCAAGCGGCGATCGCGCGCGGCGACGCCCCGCCCAGTGCCGCGTCGTCCATGTACAACACCGACCACGCACTCGGCGACGCCGACACCGCCATCGACTACGTGAAGCGCCTGCGAGACGCCGGCGTCGACAACGTGATGTGCCTCATCCAGATGGGCACCCTCACCCAGGACCAGCAACTCGAGACGATCCGGATCTTCGGCGAGCAGGTGATCCCGCACTTCAGAGAGACGTAGCGGAGCCAGCCGGCGACACCCCGGGCCCGCACGGGCGGGCGGAGCGAAGTCGACCATTCAACAGGAGACGTAGCGGAGCCGGCCGGCGACACCCCAGGTCCGCTCAGACCGCCTGATCCGTCGACAGTTCGGCCAACGCGCGCTTGTCGATCTTGAGCATCGAGGTCATCGGGAGCTCGTCGACGATCTCCACACGGTCGGGCGCTTTGTAGTCGGCGAGTCGCTCGCGGGCGAACGCGCGCAAGTCTTCGATCGTGGGTGGTCGCGCGGGATCGGCGGGTTCGACGAACGCGACACCGATCTCACCGATCACCGGCGCCGGGACGCCCACGATCGCGACCCGGCCCACCAACGGATGGTCGGCGAGCACCCGCTCGACCTCGAGGGGATGGATGTTGTAACCACCCCGGATGTACATCTCACTCGTCCGACCGCGCAGCACGAGATTGCCCTGCGGGTCGAGCAACCCGAGATCGCTGGTGGTGATCCAACCGTCGGCCGACAGCGTCTCCGCCGTCTTCTCGGGATCGTTCCAGTAGCCGCGCATGCTGCACGGTGACCGCAGCGTGACGACGCCGATCTCACCCTGGGGCACCTCTTCGCCGTCGGCACCGAGCAGTCGCAGCTCGACCCCCTCCTGCGGACGCCCCACGGTGTGCAGCAACACCTCCGGAGGATCGTCGGGGCGGGTCCCGGTGATCGACGACGACTCGGTGCACGCATAGCGGACGACGATCGGACAGCCGAGCCGGGTGCGCATCTTCTCCGCCAGGTCCGGCGTCACCGGCGCCGAGCCGGTCGAGCAGAGGCGCAGTGCAGAGAGGTCGGCGTCGGCCAGCTGCGGCAGGTCGACCAGCTTCGACCACTGGGTCGGCACCCCCCAACCGACATTGACGTGCTCGCGCAGCATGTTCTCGAGCATCGACTCTGCAGTCCACGGCGTCGGACACAGCACACAGTTGATGACGAACTCGACCTGATCCCACAGCTTGTTCATGTACCCGGCGTGCGCGAACGGCACCGGCATCAACCGCACGTCGTTGTGCGCGCTCGAGGATCCCGCTGAGGCGCGCCGATGCCTCCAGCGCGCGGTGGTCGAACCAGGCGCCCTTGGGCAGGCCGGTGGTCCCGCTGGTCCACACGATGCAGACCGGATCATCGGCGTGGCCGGTCGGCCGGTTCGGGAACGGTGTCGCAGACTGCCACGCGGTCGCGACCTCGGCCCGGGACATCAGGACCGGAGGCGTGGGCGCGTCGGCCGGAACCGCGAACGAGTCACCTTCGTGCAGCAGCGCCACCGGTTCGCAGCGCTGCAGGATCGCCGCCACCTCGCCCGGACCCAGTCGCGTGTTGATGCCGGTGGCGACCGCGCCGAGCCGCATGCACGCGGCGTAGGCGACCGCGTAGTCGACGCACGACGCGAGCGAGAACGCGACGACGTCACCCGGCACGACGCCGCGTTCGCGCAGTTCGGCGGCCAGGGAGTCGGCGCCCTGGAGCCATCGCGCATACGTGAGCCGCTGGTCGCCGTCGACGTACGCGAGCGCGTCCGGTTCGCGTGACGCGATCTCGTCAAACAGGTCGCCGAGTGTGGTGCTCGCGACGGGGGTCACGTGGTCGCGTCGGCATCGGACGCGTCGAACATCAGCCACTCCATGCGCAGCGCACACTACCCCTGGCGCCGAGAGGCCTACTGCGCTCGGAGACCGCCGAGGCAGAACGCCCAGACGTCGTCGGGCGATTCGGAGCCGGTACGCAAGATGGTCGTGTGCACCGCGGCGGTGCCGGTGTGCAACAGGATCTCGGCGAGGCGACGGCTGCCGACATCGCTCCGAACCTGACCGGTGGCGATGCCGCGTTCGACCGCGTCGAGCAGCACCAGGAGTTGCGGTTCGAGCGCGTGCGCGAGCTCGGCCGGCCGGGTCGTCGACAACGTGAGGGTGAACAGCGCGAGCGCCCGGGTCACCTCCGGGCTCAGCTTGCCCGACCACAGGCTGGTCAGGAACACCCGGATCTGCTCGATGGGATCATCGTGCTTTTCCATCACGTCGCGCTGCCACGCTGCCGCCGTCGCGATGTACTCCTCGAAGAGCGCGAGCATGAGGTCGTCTTTGCTCGCGAACGTCTGGTAGAAGCTGCGCAGCGAGAGCTTCGACCGGTCGACGACGTCCTGGACGGTGAAGTCCAACCCCCCGGTCTCGTCGAGCAACTGGATCGACGCCTGGACGAAGCCGTTGCTCTTGTTGAGCGCCCGACGTTTGGCCTCGACCAGTGACCGGTCGAGCGCGCGCTGCTGCCAGCCGCTCAAGCCCCGGTTGGTCTCCGCGTCGGTCTCGGCCACGAGTCGATGTCCTCTCCGTCGCCGGGCGAGCGGTTCTCCCGGTTCGGGACGAAACTGTAGCGATGTCGGGGAGTGGACTCCCGGGGAGCCGGAAATGCTGTTCATCCTGGTCGCGCACATAATCTCCGGACCATGCAGCCACTCACGTTCGACGGACGGGTCGCGATCATCACGGGCGCGGGAGGCGGCCTCGGCCGCAGCCACGCGCTCGAACTGGCGAGGCGCGGCGCACTCGTGCTGGTGAACGACCTCGGGGGCGCGGTCGACGGCAGCGGCGGTTCGGCCACCGCCGCCGAATCGGTCGTTGCCGAGATCGTCGCCGGCGGCGGTGAGGCGGTCGCGAACGGCGACTCGGTGGCAAACCCCGAGGGCGGCGCGTCGATCGTCCAGTGTGCACTCGACGCGTTCGGACGGATCGACGTCGTCGTGAACAATGCCGGCATCCTGCGCGACGCCGCGTTCAAGAACGTCACGCCCGAATCCCTCGACGCGGTGATCGATGTGCACCTCAAGGGCGCGTTCAACGTGTTGCGCCACGCGTGGCCACTCATGCGGGAGCAGAACTACGGCCGCATCGTGAACACCAGCTCGGGTTCCGGACTCTTCGGCAACTTCGGTCAGTCCAACTACGGCGCGGCCAAGGCCGGACTCATGGGCCTCACCCGTGTCCTCTCGATCGAAGGAGCGCGCAACAATGTGCGGGCCAATGCCATCGCGCCGATCGCGTACACCCGGATGACCGAGAGTCAGATGGACCAGTCGATGGCGCCCGAGTTGATCTCACCACTCGTGGCCTTCCTCACCCACGAATCGTGTGAGATCACCGGGCAGGCCTACTCGGTGGGTGGCGGCCGGGTGTCGCGGTTGTTCCTCGGAATGACCACCGGGATCACCGAGCCCGACCTCAGCGCCGAAATGATCGCGGAACGGCTCGAGGAGATCGAGAGCACCGGCGAGTTCGTGATCCGCTGGTAGCGCTCACCGCAACCGCGCCGCCATCGTGCGCGGGCGCCCGGTCGACTGTTCGTCGAGCTGGTTGCGCACGACCTTGCCCGACGCGGTTTCCGGGAAAGCGGTGTCCCACAGCACCAGCTCCTCCGGGATCTTCCATTTCGCGGCGCCGGCTGCGAGCAGACCATCGACCAGGTCGTCGAACGTGAACGTTGCGCCGGGCACGAGCCGTACGGCGATGGCGAGGCGTTCCCCGGTGGCGGCGTCGGCCACGCCGTAGCCCGCGCACTGGGCGACACCCGGCAGCCCCGCGACCATGCCGTCGATCTCGCTGATCGGGACCTTCAGGCCGTTGCGGATGACGATGTCCTTGATCCGTCCGAAGATCTTCAGCCGACCGTCGCGCAGCTCGGCGAGGTCACCCGTGCAGAACCAGTCACCGTCGAACGCACCGGCGTCGTCGTCGGGATCGGTGTACCCGAGGAAGAGGTGCGCACCACCGATGCAGCACTCGGCCGGATCGGCGGCGGACCCGATTCGAAGTTCGACGCCGCCGAGGGGCAGGCCGTCGTCGGCGAGGCGGACCGCCTGCGACTCCCCGCGTGCGCTCCCGGTGCTGATGGGCGCTTCCGACGACCCGTAGGCGCGCAGCACGACGATGCCGTACTCGAGCTCGGCGCGATCGAGGATGCGGGGGTCGAGCATCGAACCCCCGAGGTAGACGGCGCGGATGGGTACGTCAGTGATGCCGCGCGCCGCGGCCTCGCTCAGCACGCGGTCGAGCAGGAGGTCGGGACCGCCGAAGAACGTACCGCCGGTCTCCATCAGGAAGTCGAAGGTCGCGACGTCGTCGAAGCGGTGTTCGATCGTGGCCTGCGCGCCGAGCACCGGCGCGACGGTGATCACCTGCAAGATCCCGGTCACTGAAGCCAGCGGGCTGATGATGAAGAGTCGGTCGTCGGCGGTCAGCAACGCGGCATCGATGTAGTTGCGGGTCGCGACCAGCAGGGTGTTCAACGAATGCACGACGCCCTTCGGCTTCGACGTCGTACCCGACGTGAAGATCACGATCGCGGGCTCGTCGGGATCGCGCCGCGACTCCGGCGCGTCGGGAAGCGGCGGGGCGTCGCCGACGCCCTCGATCCCCCGCCAGATCTGCGGGTCACCGATCACGTCGGGGTTCGCGGCGATCCATGACGCGGGTGCGAGCGCGAGACGCGGCTGCACCATGGCCACGATGTCGGTGACCTGCGCGGCACCGGCCGACGTGGGTGCGACCATCGCCACCGCACCGAGACGCAGCGCCGCGTGCATCGCCACGCACGACGTGATGTCGTTGCCGACCAGCAGGAGCACCCCATCGCCGGGCGCCACCCCCTGCGCGCGGAGCGCCGCGGCCGCGCCGTGCACGAGGGCGTCGAGTTCCCCGTAGGTGAGGGCGCGGTCACGCTCGACCAGCGCGACGTGCGCGGCGTCGCGCGCGGCGGCGTCCGCGACCAGGTCGACGGGCTCGACCACCCAGTGTCCCTCGACCCGAAATCTCGGGGCCCGATCGGCGGCCCGCGCCGCGCTCGGGACCGGTCACGTCAACGTGCGTCGCCACCAGATCGTCTCCCTCCGCGTCATCGTGTTCATCGTGCGGGTCGTCGCCGCGGCCGACGGCGAGAGTCGTTGCTCCGCCGGCGGAGAAGCATGTTACGGTCACCCCGCCATGGCCGGAGCGCCCCCCGTGACCCCGATCCCGGATTACCCGCCGACCGTCTGGGCGCTGGTCGAGCGGGCGACGAGTGAGCGCGGCGACACCGTCGTGCTCGAAGACGACTACGGCCGGTCGCTCACTGCTCGCCAACTCCACGACGCCGCCGCCGGCGTCGCCGCCGCGCTGACCCCACACGGAATCGGCCGCGGGACCGTGGTCTCCTGGCAGCTCCCCACCACGCTCGAGACGGTGGTGGTGATGGTCGCCCTGGCCCGGCTCGGCGCGGTGCAGAGCCCGCTGATCCCGATCCTGCGCGAGCGGGAGGTCACCTTCATCACCCGCCAGGTCAGACCCGAGGTGGTGATCACCCCGGAGCGCTGGCGTGGGTTCGCCCACGGTGATCTCGCCCGGAGCCTCGCCGCCGACCAGGGCTTCACGGTGCTCATCACCGACCTCGACACCGATCCGTCGACGATCGGGAACACGCTGCGGCTCGAGCTCGGTGACCCCGCAACGCTTGCCCCCACCGCCGCCGCACGACGCGCACCCCGTTCGGTGGCTCTACACGTCGTCGGGCACGACGGCGGATCCGAAGGCGGTCAAGCACACCGACCGAACGGTGATGCACGGAGCGTCCGGACCGATCCAGGCAGTCAATGCGACCGACCGCGACGTGAACCCGTTCGCGGTACCGATGTCGCACATCGGTGGGCTCACCATGCTCACCGCCAGCCTCATGACCGGCATGCGGCTCGTGCTGTTCGACACCTTCGATCCGGCGACGACTCCGGAACGCATGGCTGCGCACGGGGTCGACCATGCTCGGGAGCGCGGTGCCGTTCTTCCTCGCGTACTTCGCCGCCCAACGCCGCCACGGCGACACGCCCCTCTTCCCCAAGCTGCGCGGGGTGATGGGTGGCGGCGCGTCGACCCCCGCAGAGATCAACCGTGACGCCCGCGAGATTCTCGGGGTGCACGGGATCGCCAGCTCGTGGGGTCTCACCGAGTTCCCCGTGGCGACGTTCGCGTCACCCGACGCACCGATCCCCGTGCTCGACCACACGACGGGTCCGCCGACTGCGGGAGTGCGCGTCCGCGACGGTCGACCGCCGACGGTCGCGAGGGAGCCGTCGGCGAGGAGGGTGAGCTGCGGCTGAAGGGTCCACAGTGCTTTCTCGGCTACGTCGACGCCGCGCCTCGACGCCGACGCGTTCGACGTCGACGGCTGGTTCCGCAGCGGCGATCTCGGCGTCATCGACGCCGACGGCAACGTGAGCGTCACCGGCCGACTGAAGGACATCATCATCCGCAACGCCGAGAACATCTCCGCGCTCGAGATCGAGGAGGCGCTGTTCCGCCATCCCGAGATCGTGGAGGTCGCCGTCGTGGCCGCCCCCGATCCCCGCACCGGCGAGCGCGTGTGCGCGTTCGTCGTGCCCGTCCCCGGCGCGGTGCTCACCCTGGAAACGATCGCCGCGCACTGTCGGGCGCTCGGACTCGCGATCCAGAAGTGCCCGGAACAACTCGAGCTGGTGAGCGAGTTGCCCCACAATCCGTTCGGCAAGGTGCTCAAGCAGGACTTGAAGAAGCGCGTCGCCGCGGAGTAGTGGCGGGCCGCGCAACCGGCGGCGCTCATGAGCGCGGGACGTCGCTCCACGGTTCGCCGAGCCACGCGTCAGGTTCGCGAGGCAGACCGAGCACCCGCTCGCCCAGGATGTTCTTGTTGACCTCGGTGGTGCCGCCCTCGATGGTGTTGGCGCGGCTGCGCAACATGCCGCTCACCTCGAACGGCAACGACTGCGTGATACGCGTCGCTGTCGCACGGTGCTCTCCCCGTCGCGACGACCCACGCCATCGCGTCGAGCCCGAGCAGCTCGACCGCCGCCGCCTGCACTCTCTGGTTGAGCCCGGCCTGGTGGACCTTGCCGATCGACGCCGCGGGGCCGGGCGTCTGGCCCGCCGCCAGGTTGGACGCCACCCGCTGGTTGGTCCACGACCGGATGCGTTCTTCGCTCCACAACGCCGCCAGGCGCTGCCGGACGAGCGCGTCGTCCCAGTGGCCGCGGTCGCGGGCGAGTCGGATCAGACGATCGACGCCGGAGCCGCCGACTCGACCGCTGCCGCCCGAACCCGCGCCGGCCACCATCTGGCGCTCGCTCGAGAGCGTGGCCCCGGCGACCCGCCATCCGTCGTTCACGTCCCCGAGGCGTTGGAAATCAGGGCACGCGCGCCCGTCGAGGAACACCTCGTTGAACTCGATCTCGCCGCTGATGTGCCGGAGCGGCCGGATCTGCACCCCCGGCTGGTGCATGTGCACGAGGAAGTACGTGATGCCCTTGTTCTTCGGCTTCGACGGATCGGTCCGCGCCAGCATGATCGCGTAGTCGGAGTCCTGCGCCCACGTGGTCCACACCTTCTGGCCGGTGACGATCCACTCGTCGCCGTCGCGTACCGCGCGGGTGGCGAGGGAGGCGAGGTCGGACCCCGCGCCCGGCTCGCTGAAGAGCTGGCACCACTTCTCCTCGTTCATCACGATCGGCGGCAGGAAGCGACGCCGCTGCGCGTCGGTCCCGCAGGCGAACAGCGCCGCCGCGGTGTTGTTCAACCCGAGCGGGTTCAACGCGCGCGAGGTTGTAGGGCGCGAGCACGCCGTGCATCGCCCGCGCCGCTTCGGGGGTGACGCCGAGTCCGCCGTATTCGGGTGCCCACGTCGGCATCACCAGACCGGCGCGGGCGAACACCGGATACCAGGCCTCGTAGTCGGCGCGCCCGCGTACCTCCCGGATCGCGGCCGGTCCGCGCGCGGCCGCGTCGCGCCACGCGGCGGGTACGTGCTCGTCGACCCACGCCCGCACGACGGCGACGCATTCGTCGATCGCGGTCGATTCGTCGATCGCCAACCGTCCGTCGCTCACCGGGCCCAACGTACGGGGTCGGGGCCCGTGAGGGCGAACAGAACGGCGACTACAGTTCCCGCGATTCTCGACGACGCCTGACGAGAACCCTGTTTTTGCCCCGGGGAAGGACCGACCGGCATGAGTGTTCGCTCGCTGCGGGGTGCGGCCGCGATCGTCGGCGTCGCCGATGCCGCGTCGCCCACCGGCGAGCTCGACCGACGGGGGCGCGTGCTCGAGGCGGCGATGATCCGCGAGGCTCTCGCCGACGCCGGACTCACCCTCGCCGACGTCGACGGCATCTGCTGCTCGGGGATGGCCACGGGGATCGCCGAGTACCTCGACCTCCACCCGCGGTTCGTCGACGGCACCTTCGTC
This sequence comes from uncultured Actinomycetes bacterium, assembly GCA_963726965.1. Classification (GTDB taxonomy): domain Bacteria; phylum Actinomycetota; class Acidimicrobiia; order IMCC26256; family DASPTH01; genus DASUAS01. Next base: position 69,296 of record CAVSEI010000006.1, read on the forward strand.
GGTGGCTCGAGCTTCGAGGTGCACGTCGAGCACACGGCCGCCGCCATCGCCGCCGGGCTGTGCGACGTGGTGGTCGGCGTGTACGCGTCGACGCCCCGCCAGGACCGTCGCCTCGGAAGCAGCGCAAGCTCGTACGGGCCCATGGGCCCCGACCCCGGCGCGGAGTGGGAGGCCCCGTACGGCCCGCGCATGCCGATGACGGCGTACGCGCTCTCCGCCAGCCGCCACATGGCGCAGTACGGCACGACCGCCGAGCAACTGGCGCAGATCGCGGTCGACGCGCGTCGTTGGGCGGCGATGAACCCACGCGCCCGGTACCGCGATCCCATCACGATCGACGACGTGCTCGCGTCACCGGTCCTGGTGTCGCCGCTGCATCAGCTCGACTGTTGCCTCGTCACTGACGGTGCGGGTGCGTACGTCATGACGAGCGCGGCGCGCGCCCGTGACCTGCCGCGACCTCCGGTGTACGTCCTCGGCGCCGCGACCGGCGTCGACCACTGGATCATCTCGCAAATGCCCGATCTCACCACCACGCCCGGCGCGATGTCGGGACCGAGCGCGTTCGCCGCGGCCGGGATCACGGCCGGCGACGTCGACGTGTTGATGAGCTACGACTCGTTCACCATCACCGCGTTGCTCCACCTCGAAGACCTCGGGTTCTGTGCCAAGGGTGAAGGCGGCGGCTTCGTCGAAGACGGCAAGCTCGGGCCGGGAGGTTCGCTCGCCATGAACACGAACGGTGGCGGCCTGTCCTACACCCATCCGGGCCAGTACGGCATGTTCCTCCTCGTCGAAGCCACCCGGCAGCTGCGCGGCGAATGCGGCGAACGCCAGGTCGCCGACGCCGAGCTCGCGGTGGCGCACGGATCGGGTGGTTACCTGTCGGCGATGGGGACCGTGGTCCTCGGCACCGAGGCCACGACGTGACGAAGCGCGTCGAGCCTCCGGTGTCGGACGAATCGGTCGAGTTCTGGGCGGCGACACGCGATCGGCGCTTCGTGCTTCCCTGGTGCGCGGACTGCAACCGGGCGATCTGGTATCCACGCGCTCACCTGTCCGCAGTGCCTCGGCCACGCGATCGAATGGCGCCTCGCGTCGGGCGACGGCACCGTGTACGCGTCCACCATCCACTGGCAGCCCGGCGTCGGACGCGACGCCGACGACGGCCCGTACGTGGTTGCCCTCGTCGACCTCCCCGAAGGCGTCCGCGTCATGAGCAACGTGGTGGAGTGCGCACCGACCGACGTCGAGGTCGGGATGCACGTCGTCCTCACGTGGGAAGTGCTCTCCGACGGCCGCCACCTCCCGGCGTTCCGGCCCGCCTGAACCGATGCCGTTCCCCGACTTCACCCCGACCATGCCCCGGCTGCTCCGCACCGCGGCCGCGCGGTTCGGCTCCCACACCTACCTCGTCGCCAACAGCGAGCGGATGACCTACACCGAGGCGGATGATCGCTCCGCATCGCTGGCGAAGGGCCTGCTCGCGGAGGGCATGGGCAAGGGATCACGCATCGGGATCCTGATGCCGAACAGCGTCGAGTACGCGGTGGCCGCATTCGCGATCACCCGCATCGGCGCGGTCTTCGTGCCGTTGAACACCTTCTACCAGACCAAGGAACTGGCGTGGACGATCCGCCACGCGGATCTCACCCACGTCGTCATGCATCCGGGGTTCCTCACCAACGACTACCTCGATCGGCTCGAAGCCGCGTTCCCTGATCTGGTCGGCCAGTCTGCGGACGGCCTGCTGTTCCTCCCCGATGCACCGTTCCTGCCGCGCGGTCTACGTGTGGGGTGCGTCCGATCGATCGTGGTCGCGGGGCGACGAAGCCGCCATCGTGGCGTCTGGCACGCGCGCGGGAGTCGACGACGAGTTCCTCGCCGCGGTCGAACGGTCCGTCGTGCCCGCCGATCCGGCGGTCATCGTCTACAGCTCGGGCAGCACCGCCGAACCGAAGGGTGCCATCCACACCCAGGGCACGATCGTGCGCCACTCGTGCAACATGCAGTCGGGATATCCGATGACGCCCGAAGACGTGTTGTTCTCGTCGATGCCGTTCTTCTGGATCGGTGGCCTGGTGACGACGCTGCTCGCGACCCTGCACCTCGGCGCGACCCTGGTCACACTCAGCTCGTTCGACGCCGGCACCGCGCTCGATCTCATCGAGCAGCGAGCGCGCCACCATCACGATGGGATGGCCGCAGCAGGGCACGACGATCGCGCAACATCCGTCGTTCCCGTCGCGCGACCTGTCGTCAGTGGTGCGCACGAGCATGCCCGACATGGTCCCGCCCGATCGCCGTCCACCACCGGTCAACTCGACCTCGCTGGGTATGACCGAGATGTGCAGCTCGCACACCCTGTGGGATCAGTACGACCCGTTGCCCGAGTCACGGCGGGGCACCTTCGGGAAGTCGCTCGAGGGCATCGAGCACAAGGTCGTGGATCCGGAGACGCTCGAGCCGCTGGCGCCGGGCGAAGACGGCGAGCTCTGGGCCCGCGGCTACTCGCTCATGCAGGGGCTCCAGCGCCGCGAACGTGAGGAGGTGTTCGAGCCCGACGGGTGGTACCGCACCGGCGACGCCGGACACTTCGACGACGACGGGTTCTTCTATTTCACCGGGCGGCTGGGCGAGATGATCAAGACACCCGGCGGTGCCAACGTCACTCCGGCCGAGATCGAATCGCTCCTCGTTGCCTACGACGACGTGCTCGAGGCCTACGTCACCGGGATCCCCTCCGGCGACACCGGTCAGCTGGTGGTGGCTGCGGTCGTGCCCCGCGTCGACGCGACCGTGGACGGCGACGAGCTCCGGGCTCGGCTCAAGGGCGAGCTCTCCGCGTACAAGGTGCCCAAGTTCATCTGGGTGTGCGAGAAGTCAGAGCTGCCGTTCCTGGACTCGGGCAAGATCAAGAAGCAGGAGCTCGCCGAGCGCATCGCCGAGCGCTACCCCGGCGAGTGATCGAGCCGGCCGACGTCCTGATCATCGGCGCGGGTGCGTCCGGCGGTGTCGCCGCCCGACGGTTGGCTGAACGCGGCCTCCACGTGGTGTGCCTCGAACAGGGAGGTTGGCCCGACCGCGACGCGTATCCCGGCACCAGCCCCGACTGGGAACTCGTCGCGCGCAAGCACTGGTCGTCGTCGCCGAACCTCCGCGGGCTCCCCGCCGACTACCCGATCGACCTCGCCGACTCCGAGATGGTGCTCGGCAACTTCAACGGCGTCGGCGGCGGCACCATCCTCTACGCGGCGGTGTGGCCGCGGTTGCTGCCGTCGGACTTCCGCACGTCGTCCGACCTCGGCATCGCCGACGACTGGCCGCTGTCGTACGAGGAGCTCCTCCCGTACTACGAGGAGACCGACCGCCAGTTCGGCGTGTCCGGGCTCGGCGGCAATCCCGCGTACCCGCCGGGAGCGGATCCTCCGCTGCCGCCACTGCCGATCGGGCGCGCCGGCCTCGCGCTCGGCCCGCGCGCACGCGCGGCTCGGTTGGCACTGGTGGCCCGAATACAACGCCATCCTGTCGGCCGAACACGACGGCCGGCACGCCTGCGTGCAACGCGGGACGTGCGGTACCGGTTGCAACGAAGGGGCCAAGGGCTCCACCGATGTCACCCACTGGCCCCAAGCCGTGGCCGCGGGGCGCGACTGGTGACGAGCGCACGCGTGCGGCGGATCGTCGTCGACCCACGGGGACGCGCGTGCGGCGCCGAATGGATCGACGCCGCCGGGGCCGAGCACTACCAACCTGCTGATGTCGTGCTGTGCGCGGCGAACGGGATGGGCACCGCGCGCCTCTTGCTGCTCTCGGCAACGAACGCGGCACCGGACGGACTGGCGAACTCCTCGGGACTGGTCGGGCGGCGGCTCATGGTCCACCCGGGCGCGTTGGTCACCGGATACTTCGCGGACGACCTGGAGAGCTGGCGTGGACAGATCGGCGGGCAGATCCAGTCGCTCGAGTTCGGCGGCACCGACCCGGAACGGGGGTTCCTCGGCGGCGCCAAATGGATCCTGACGCCAACGGGTGGTCCGCTCGGCGTGGCGTTCGGTCCGCGCGGCAAACCGGTGCTCGGAGACGAGCACCACCGGCACATGCACGACCGGTTCGGCCGCGGCGCCCGGTGGGTGATCCTCTGCGAGGACCTTCCCGATCCTGACAATCGCATCGAGCTGTCGCCGACCCTGAAGGATCCGTCAGGCATCCCCGCCCCACGCGTCGTCTACCACCTGAGCGACGACGCGCATCGAGCAGCGGCCTGGAACACCGAACGGGCGATCGAGTCCCTGACCGAAGCGGGTGCCGTCTTCACCGAGGCGATCCCGATGCGGAACAACAGCCACCTGCTGGGGACCGCGCGCATGGGCGACGACCGGAGCAGTTCGGTGGTCGACCGGTGGGGCATGGCCCACGACGTCCCCAACCTCGGCGTCATCGACGGCAGCGTCTTCGTGACGGTGGGGGCGGCGAATCCGACGAGCACGATCGCCGCGCTCGCGCTCCGCGCGGTGGATCACCTCGTCGAGACGCGTCGGCGCGATCGCCCGTCCCGAGCATCGGCGGAGCTTCTCGGCGCCCGCCGTCGACACCGTGACGCCGTTGGTCATCGCCGCACGCGTGCGGCTCGATCAACGGGAACGCGCGCGACTCCGCACGCTGGCGCGGGTGCTCATCCCTGCGGGCGACGGGATGCCGGCCGCCGACGCGGTCGGCGTGGCCGACGACCTCATCGACCGCGTGCTCGACGCCCGCCCCGACCTGGCCGATGATCTTCGCCGCGCGCTCGCGACCGACGTCGACGATGCCGCGGTGCGCCTCGAAGCCCTCCGCACGAGCGATGGAGCGGCCCACCGTGCGCTCACGCTCGCGGTCCTTGCCGCGTACTACCGCGCCGACGACGCTCGAGCCGGGCTCGGGTATCCAGGCCAGGAGCCGGCGGTCCTCGAACGCTTCGAGTACCCCGAGTACATCAGCGAAGGATTGCTCGATCACATGATCACGAACTAGGCCTGTGCCATGAGCGAAGCGCGTTACCCGACCGTCACCGAAGCCGGACCCGTCCACGACCAACGCGAGATCGACGCCGTCGTCGCCGTACTCCGGTCCCCGGGTCGTCTCGCCATCGGTCCCGAAGTCGCCGAGTTCGAACGACGCGGCGCCGAGCTCCTCGCCAAAGAACACGCGGTGATGGTGAACAGCGGCACGTCCGCGCTGTGGTTGGCGGTGGATCTTCTCGGGTGTGATCCGGGCGACGAGGTGATCACGTCGCCGCTCACGTTCTCGAGCGACATCGCACCACTGGTCCGCAACGGCATCGTTCCCGCATTCGTCGACGTCGAGCCCGACACCCTGCAGATCGACGTGACCAAGATCGAAGCGATGATCGGGCCGCGCACCAAGGCCATTCTCACGCCGAACCTGGTCGGGAACTGTCCCGACTGGGACACCATCCGCGCCATCGCCGACGCCCACGGACTCCTCGTCGTGGAAGACAGCTGCGACGTGCTCGACTCGTATCTCCGGGGCACGCGTACCGGCACCCGCTCCGACATCTCGGTGACCAGCTTCGCGCGCGGCCACTCGATCACCGCGGCCAGCAACGGCGGGATGATCGCGGTCGACGACCTCGAATGGTTCGACCAGACCCTCGTGCGCCGCCGGTGGGGCAGGCACAGTGAGCGCTACCTCTTCGGCAGCAAGCAGGGCGACGACGACCGCTTCGGCCAACTCGCCGACGGCACGCCCTACGACATGGTGTTCCTGTTCGAGGACACCGGGTACAACTTCGAACCCTCGGAGATCGGCGCGGCGTACGGCAACGTGCAGCTCGACCGCTTGGCCGAGTTCAACGAGCGGCGCCGGCAGAACTTCGCGCGACTCGACGAAGTGCTCGCGCTCCACGAGGACAAGGTCGTGCGCGCCCGGACGACGCCCGAGGTCGAGACGACCTGGATGCGCTTCCCGTTCCTCCTGCAGGAGGGCATCGACCGCTCCGCGATGCAGGAGTTCCTGCTCGAGCGCGGCATCCCGTCACGCATGGTGTGGACCGGCAACATCCTGCGCCAACCCGGCTTCGCCGACATCGCGCATCGGTCACCCGCGAGCGGGCTCCCGAATGCCGACCGGGTCATGGACCGGGGTCTCACCCTGCCGTCTCACCACGGGTTGACCAGCGACGCGGTCGGCCACATCGCGGAATCGTTGTCGGACTTCCTGCACTCGGTGGGCTGAACTACGGGTGGAAGACGACGGGCATGGTCTTGATGCCCGGCGTCATGTGGGCACGGACACGCTCCGGTTCTCCCCCCGTGAGCTCGTAGTTCGGGTAGCGGCGCAAGCAGCTCGCCCAGCACGAGACGGATCTCGCGACGGGCCAATGCCGCGCCGAGGCAGAAGTGCTCGGCGAAGCCGAACGCGACGTGCGCCGGGATCGGGCGTGCGGGTGACATCGAGCCGATCGGCGTGTTCCCAGATGTCCTCGTCACGGTTCGCGGCCGGGTACAGCATGATCATGTAGTCGCCGCGTGCGATCTCACGACCGTGGAGCTCGGTGTCGACGAGCGCGGTACGGCACATGTGCGTCACCGGCGACTGGTAACGGAGGAACTCCTCGACTGCGTTCGGGAGCAGTGACGGGTCGTCGACGAGCAGTTGGCGCTGGTCGGGATGGTCGTGGAGCAGCTTCCCCGCGTTGGCGATGAGCCCGCGGGTGGTCTCGTTGCCCGCGATCAGCAGGACGTTGGTCATCGCCAACTGGGCGTTCAACGTCAACGGCACGCCGTTGTCCTCGGCTTGCACCAGTGCGGTCAGGAGATCGTCGTGCGGGTGCTGCTTCCGCGCCTCGAGCTCGGCGGTGAAGTATTCGCGGAAGGCCATGACGTCTTCGATGTACTCGGTGATCATCGCCTCGTCGCGCGACCGGTTCTCCTCGTTCAGCTCGATGAACGCGTCCGACCACTTGCGGAATTCGTCGAGGTCATCGGTCGACACGCCGAGCAGTTGCGCGATCACCATCATCGGCACCGGCGCCGCCACTGCGTCGATGAAGTCGTATTCCACACCGGGCTCGATGCGGTCGATGAGCTCGATGGCCATGCGGGCGACATCCTGTTCGACGGTCGACACCGCCCTCGGTGTGAACGCGTAGCTGGCGATCTTGCGCAAGAAGGTGTGCCGCGGTGGATCCGAACCCACGAGCTGCTCGCCGCCGAGCGACATGGTCTGCTCGTAACGGAGCGCCGCCCGTCGCGGCATCGGGCACCCGTCGACCGGATCGGGCGCCGGCGGCGCGCCATCGCCCTCGATGCGCGACTGCCCCGCGCTCAGGCCGAACCGGTTGCCGAACCGTTCCGGGCTCTTCGAGACGAGGCGTACGTCGTCGTACTTCGTGAGCGCCCACATCTGGTCGCGCTCGGACCAGAAGACGGGCGCCTCCGCCCGCATGCGGGCGAACACGTCGAACGGGTAGCCCATGAAGAACTCGGGCTCGCTCAACCGGACGAGGTCGTCCAACGCATCGATCATGGTGTGCCCTTCCCGAGAATGAGTGCGCTGTTGAGTGAGCTCACGAGCGCGTGGTCCACCGTCGTCACCTGGTTGGCGGCGTCACCGCGTACCTGACGTACGCCTTCCTGGATGCTGTTGATCCCGTGGATGTACGCCTCGCCCAACAACCCGCCGTGCGTGTTGGTCGGCAAGGCGCCGTTGATGTCGAGGTTGCCGTCGGCGACGAACGGCACCGCCTCGCCGGGGCCGCAGAAGCCGTACGCCTCGAGCACGAGAAACACGAGGGGGCTGAAGTTCTCGTAGATCTGCGCCACGTCGATGTCCGACGGCCCGAGCCCGGCGCGCGCGAACAGCATGCCGCGCACACGCCGCCGCTTCGGGGTACGTCGCCAGATCGTCGTGGTAGTAGTTGTGCGTGATGCTCGCACCGCGCTGGTGGGCGTCGGCGGCCGCGACGATCGCCACCGGCTTCGGGACATCGGCGGCGCGCTCGGCGCGGGTGACGACGATCGCCACGCCACCGTCACTCTCCTGGCAGCAGTCGTAGAGGCGCAGCACGGGCTCGACGATCCAGCGTGACGCCTGGTGATCGTCGAGGGTGATCGGCCGATCGTGGAACCACGCCTTGGGGTTGGTCGCCGCGTACCGCCGGGCGGAGACCGTGTAGCGACCGAAATCCTCGTTGGTGGCGCCGTACGCGTGCATGTAGCGCCGGAACCAGAGCGCGTACATCTTGGCCGGGGTGTCGATCCCGAAGTTGAAGTACCAGTCGAGCGGCGCCGGCGTCATCGGGCCGCGATGCGGTTGTCCGAAGCGGTGGCCCGAACGTTCGTTGAAGGCGCGGTACACCAACACCGCGTTGGCCGCGCCCGACGTGACCGCGGCGACCGCGTGCTGCACGGTGGCGCACGCGCCGACGCCACCACCCGGCGTGCGCGACCACCACGTGATCTCGTCGATCCCGACGTTGCGCAGGAGCTCGAGCTCGTCGTTGCCGTCGACGGTGAACGTGACCAGGCCGTCGATGTCGGCGGGCGCGAGCCCGGCGTCGAGGATGGCGGCGCGGCCGGCCTCGGCCGCCAGTTGCATCGTGCTGCGCCCCGAGTGCTTGGAGAACTCCGTGGCGCCGATCCCGGCGACGATGGCGCCGGTCATGTCGCCCGGAAGAACGGAGTACGCGTCCCGCGGTCGTCGCGGAACACCACCTCGACGGTGAGGTCGTCGTACGGCCCGGGGTGTGGGGGGTCGACGAGGTTCGACACCATCCGCACGCCCTCGTCGAGCTCGACGAGGATCACGATGCGGGCGGCGTCGTCGGGCCGGTTGGGATGGAGTGAGAACATCCACGAGAAGACCCGGCCCCGGCCGGACGCTTCCTGCGTGTCCCAGGCCAGCGAGCCGCAGGTTCCACACATCGGCGCGGGCGGGTGCCGGAGCGTGCCGCAGTCGGCACACCGTTGGATGAGGAGGCGGTCGTCGGCGGCGCCGTCCCAGAAGAAGGCGTCGTCGGGTCCGGCAGTGCGGGCGTCGGTCATGGTGGGGTCATGCGGTGGGCCTCCGAAAGGTTCCTCGCGCGGAACGTTCCTAGCGCAGATCTGAGAATGTAGTTCCCGACTGCTCGCCGCGCTGCGCCGCTTTGACAATCCTGCCTGCGGCGCGTGATCCTCCCCTTCCCAGTCGACCGCGGGAGTCCGAGGAGCACGAACATGGCCGTCGATCGATTCCCGGTGGAGGCGAGCCACATCCTGATGTTCGCCCGCGCCATCGGCGACCCCAATCCCGTGTACGCCGACGCCGAGTACGCGGCGGCGTCCGAGGTCGGGGCCATCCCCGCGCCGCCCACCTTCGTGACCGCGAGCGCGCAGTTCGATCCCGACTACCCGCTGCGCCCCAAGCCGGGCGAGCCGTGGTTCGGCTCGGGTCGCAACGCGACCGGCGCCGCGCCGGCCGTGCCGTCGGGTGGCGCCGGCGGGGGTGGCACCTCCTTGCACGCGGAGCAGAGCTACGAGTATCACCGCCCGCTCGTCGTCGGCGACGTGCTGCACGCGACCGGACGCACGGGCGAGCAGTGGACCAAAGAAGGCCGCTCAGGAACGCTGAAGTTCACCGAACTCATCAGTGAATACCGCGACCAGCAGGGCGAACTCGTGATCACCGCGCGTACCGTCGCAGTGCTCACCGAGGGACCGAAATGAGCGTCAGCGCCGCGTCGCTGAAGGTCGGCGACACCAAGGAACTCCAGCTCGTCGATGATCTCACCCGCACCCAGATCGTCATGTACGCGGGCGCGTCAGGGGATTACAACCCGCTGCACAGCGACGAGAAGTTCGCGCGCGAGGTCGCCGGGTATCCCGGCATCTTCGCCCACGGCATGCTCAGCATGGGCATGACCGGACGCATCGTCACCGACTGGTTCGGCGACGGCCGACTCACCAAATACGGCGTTCGCTTCGTGCGCCAGGTGTGGCCCGGTGACTCGTTGACCGCGACCGCGACCGTCGACGCCATCCGCGAGGAGGACGGCGTGCCCTACGCCGACGTGTCGATCGTGACGGTGAACCAGGACGGCACCACCGTGGTCAGCGGCACCGCCACCGCGCGTCTCGACCCCTGAGCAGCGATGGAGAGGTCAGCTGGTTGACGCGACCTCGAACGTCACCGGCAGAGCATCGACGGTGCCGGCGAGCAACGTGTTCATTCGTACCCCCGACGCGAGGCGGGCGCCGCGCCACCGCGTCGTGACCGACCGCACCACTTCCTGGATCTCCATGCGGGCGAGGGCCGCGCCGACGCAGAAGTGCCGCCCGATCCCGAATTGCAACTGCGGTTGCGCGGGTCGACGACCGACGTCGAAGCGATCGGGCTGGTCGTACACCGCCGGATCCCGGTGCGCCGACGCGAGGTATGCCGTCACGAGGGTTCCGGCCGGGACCGGGACGCCGAGCAGCTCGGCGTCGTGTTCGGCGAAGTGTTGGCCGAGACGGACCGCCGGTTCGTAGCGCGCGCACTCCTCGACCGCTCGGTCGACCGGTGCGTCACCGCCCGCGACCGCGGCCCACTCGTCGGGGTGATCGCAGAGCAGCCACAGGGCGATGCCCAAGGAGTGGGTCGTGTTGTCGACCGACGCGCTCAGGAGCTCGGTGAGCAGCGACCGCACGTCGCGGCGGGTCAGCACGCCGTCGTCGACGCAGCACAGGAGCGAGCTCGTGATGTCGTCTCCTGGCTGTCGTTCCTTCTCTTCGATCAGCTCGTCGGCGAACGTGCGGAGCTGGCGGATCGCAGCGGTGACATCGTCCATGACCGACGGATCTCCCGAGAAGGCCTGCAGCGCGATGCTCGACCAGTGCGCGAGCTCGGTCCACGCGCGGTGTCGCACCCCACCATCCAGCAGAAGATGGTCGTCGGGATGCGCGTCGCGACGTCGGCCATGAACTCGCAGCGGCCGGCGGTCTCGACGTCGTCGAGCAGCTGCTCCACGAGCACCGTGGTCCGTTCCCGGAGCGCCTCGATCCGGCGAGGTGTGAACCAGGGCATCACGACCCGGCGCAGTTCCTGATGGTCCCGGCCCTCGGAACCGAGCAGGGTGCGACCGGCCGCAGCCGGCGGCGCCTCGGGTGCGGCACGGCGGATCATCTCGAACACTCCAGGCCGGAACGCCGGATCCAGCAGCAGCGCGTTGCAGCCGGCGTAGCTCAACACGCCCAGGCCGGTCGGCGTCCGCGCGATCCACGATTGCTCGCGCACCGCTCGCAGCGACCCGTGCGGATCGGCCGCGAACGCTGCGCTCGTGTGGTCCAGGAGCGGCAGGGCATCAGTCGGCGTCGGCACGCACCGGAAGCGTACCGGGAAGTGAATTATGGTGCGCGGTGATGGATCTCGAACCGGACCACGCCGAGTTCCTCGGGAGCCACCAGTTCGGGGTGCTCTCGACCGGCCGTCGCGACGGCTCTCCGCAGTCGTCGCTGATCGGGTACCTGTGGGACGGCCGGGAGCTGGTCACCACGTTCCGTGCCTCGAGCGCGAAGTACCACAACGTCCGTCGTCAACCACGGGTCGCGTTCGTCGTGCAGGACGGCCGCCGAGCCCTCACCCTGTACGGCGATGGACGATTGGTGGAGCAGGATCCGGAGCGCGCCGAGTCGTTCGGAAAGATCCTCGAGTCCTACGGCATGCCGCCGCAGACCACCGACGAGCTCACCGCGACACTCGACGCCGAGCAACGCGTCGTCATGCGCATCACACCGACGCACTCAGATCTCCACGAGTGATCGAAGGGAAGTGACATGCACGATCTCGTAGTCCGCGGCGGCACGGTGGTCGACGGCCTCGGCACCGAACCCCGTACCGCGGACGTCGCGGTCGACCGACGGACGCATCGTCGAGATCGGTCGGGTCGACGGCCCGGCGCGCGAGACCATCGACGCCGACGGTCTGCTCGTCACCCCGGGCTTCGTCGACGTGCACACGCACTACGACGGTCAGGCCACGTGGGACTCGCAGCTCGGGCCGTCGTGCTGGCACGGCGTCACGACCGTGGTCGTCGGGAACTGCGGCGTCGGGTTCGCGCCGGTGCACCCCGGCGGCGAGCAGGAGCTCATCGAGCTCATGGAGGGCGTCGAAGACATCCCCGGCACCGCGCTGTGGGAGGGCATCGACTGGCAGTGGGAGTCCTTCCCCGAGTACCTCGACGCGCTCTCGCCGTCGGCCTCGCATGGTCGACGTCGGGACGCACGTGCCGCACGCCGCGGTGCGCGCCTACGTGATGGGCGAGCGCGCCGGAACCGGCGTGGCGACGCCCGACGACATCGCGGCGATGGTCGACATCACGCGGGCCGGCATCCGACGCCGGCGCGCTCGGCGTGTCGACGTCACGCATCCTCGCCCACCACACGAGCCGGGGCGACGAGGTGCCGGGCACGTTCGCCGACGAAGCCGAGCTCACCGCGCTGGCGGGCGTGTTGCGCGAGCTCGGCACCGGCGTGTTCGAGGTCGTCCCGCGCGGCATGGACGGCGAGGTGAGCGAGGCCGCGCACGCCGAGCTCGAGCTGCTCGGCCGGCTGGCCGCGCACGCCGGTACCCGCCTCACGTTCTCGGTGGTGCAGACCCACACCGAGCTCGACCGCTGGCGCCTGATCCTCGACCGGTCCGCCGAGCTGCGCGACGAGGGCGTGCCGATCTACCCGCAGGTCGCGAACCGCGCCACCGGGCATCCTGTTCGGGCTCCAGAGCAGGAACAACGTGTTCTGCCACCCGCCCGAGCTACCGCGAGCTGGCGCCGCTCCCGCTCGCCGAGCGGCTCGCGCGCATGCGCGACCCCGAGGTGCGCGCCCGCATCCTCGCCGAGCCGAACGGCGAGTGGGACCACCCGCTGGCGTCGTTCGTGTACGAGACGTTCTCCAACATGCTCCCGGTGCGTCAACCGCTCGACTGGGAACCGACGCCCGACGACACCATGGCCGCCATCGCCGAGCGCGAAGGACGTCCGGCGCAGGAGGTCGTCTACGACTTCCTCACCGAGGGCGACGGTCGCAACCTCGTGTCGTTCCCGTTCACCAACTACTTCAACTTCAGCCTCGACGACGTGCACGACATGCTCGAACACCCCGCGTCGGTGTGGGGCCTCGGTGACGGCGGCGCGCACTGCGGCGCCGCGGTCGACGCCAGCGGCCCGACGCTCATGCTCACGCACTGGGTGCGCGACCGCACCCGCGGCCCGCGCATCGACCTCGCCACCGCGGTGCGCTGGATGACGTCCGACACCGCCGACCTCTACGGGCTCGCGCGACCGCGGTCGGATCGCGCCCGGGTACCGCGCCGACCTCAACGTGATCGACCACGAGCGCCTGCGAGGTCGGGCAGCCCGAGATGGTGTTCGACCTCCCCGCCGGCGGTCGCCGGCTCATGCAGCGGGCGACGGGCTACGTCGCGACGTCGTCGCCGGCGAGATCACCATCCGCGACGACGAAGCGACCGGCGCGCTCCCCGGCCGCCGCCTGACTCCCTCGACCGGCGCGCATGGACTACGCACGGTGCGCCGAAGCTGGGGGTAGCCGAAGACGACGTTCTTGCGGCGGACGAACTCCTCGATGCCGGCGCGACCGCCCTCGCGACCGAAGCCGCTCTGCTTCTCGCCGCCGAACGGCGCGCCCGGCGACATGCCGGGGAAGCCGTTGACGATGACGGTGCCGACCTCGAGCTGACGGGCGACCCGCTGCGCGCGCGACGCGTCACGCGTGTGCACGTAGGCCGACAGCCCGAAGTCGCTGTCGTTGGCCTTGGCCACGACCTCGTCCTCGTCGTGGAAGCGCAGCACCGAGAGCACCGGACCGAAGATCTCCTCGCGCGCGAGCGAGCTGTCGTGGTCGACGTCACCGAACACCGTCGGCGCGACGAAGTAGCCGTCGGCGAGCGTCGCCGTCGAGGCGACGACCGCCGGTGAGCAGCGTGCCCGCGCCCTCGTCGACCGCGCGCTCGATCACGCCGAGGATGCGCTCGCACGCGGCCGCGCTCACGACCGGACCCATGAGCACCGACGGATCGAACGGATCGCCGACCGCGCACCGACTCGATCTGCGCGACGACGCGCGCCGACGACCTCGTCGTACACGTCGTCGTGCACGTAGAGGCGGGTCGGGAGCGCGCAGCCCTGGCCGCTCAGCAGCACCGCGCCGAGCATCGCCGCCATCGACGTGGCGACGTCGAGGTCGGCGTCGGGGAACACGATGTTGGCGCACTTGCCGCCGAGCTCGAACGTGAGCGGCGTGAGCGTCTCGGCCGCCGCCGCCATCACCAGCCGCGCCGTCGCGCACGCCACCGGTGAACGAGACCTTGTCGACGCCGGGATGACGCACCAGCGCGTCGCCCGCCGACCGCGCCGCCGACCACGACGTTGAGCACGCCCGGCGGCAAGCCCGGCCTCGAGCGCGAGCTCGGCGAAGCGCAGCGCACCGAACGGCGCGAGCTCCGGCGGCTTCACCACCACGGTGTTGCCGGCCGCCAGCGCGGGCACCGCCTTCTGGCCCATGCCCATCATCGGGCCGTTCCACGGCACGATCGCGCCGATCACGCCGTACGGCTCGGGCAGCACGACGTCGAGCGCGTCGCCCGCGACCGGCACGACCTCGCCGTCGAGCTTGTCGATCCAGCCCGCGTAGTAGCGCGTCCACGCCGCGGTGTACGCGCCCGAGCGCATCGCGCTCACCGGCGTGCCGTTGTCGAGCGCGTTGATCGCGCACGCTTCGTCGTCGTGCGCGTCGAGCAGGTCGGCGAGGCGGTACAGGATCGCCATGCGCTCGGGCATCGGCATCGCGCGCCACGCGTGCACGCGCGTCACGCGCCGCGGCGACCGCGGCGTCGACCTCCGCCGCGCCACCGAGCGGCACCTCGGCCTGCAGCACACCGGTCGCCGGGTTGTGGTGCGCGTAGACGCCACCCGACGCCACCGCGTGCTGTGACCGTCACCGATCGACGTGCCCGCGCGCCGCGAGCTCCTCGACGAGCGCGGTCGCCTCGCGCGGCGTTCACCGCGAGCGGCGACGGCGTCCGCGGGTCGGCGATCATCGGCGGCGAGTAGCCGGCGTCGGCCCAGGTGAAGTTGGTGCCCGGCGGCACGATCTCGTCGATGCGGTCGAGCACGTCGTCGTCGAGGTCGACGTCGGCGGCACCGAGCTGCGTCGTGAGCTGCTCCATCGTGCGCGGACCGATGATCGCCGACGTGACCGCGGGGTTGCGCAGCACCCACGCCACCGCCAGGTGCACGAGCGGGAGCCCGGCGTCGTCGGCGAGCTGCCCGAGCGCGTCGGCCGCGTCGAGCTTCTGCTGGTTGCCGGGCTCGTCGAGGTCGTAGCGCGCCGGGATGCGGTTGGCCCGGTGGCTGGTGACGGTCGTCGCCCCTTGCGCCACTTGCCCGACAGCCACCCGCCGGCGAGCGGGCTCCAGGGGATCACGGCCATGTCGTGGCGCTCGCAGGTCGGCAGCACGTCGGCCTCGATGCCGCGGACGAGGATCGAGTACGGCGGCTGCTCGCACACGAACCGCTCGCGGTGGCGCCGCTCCGCGACCCACTGCGCCTCGACGATCGCCGACGCCGGCCACGTCGAGCTGCCCGAGGTAGCGCACCTTGCCCTGGTGCACGAGGTCGGTCAGCGCGCCGAGCGTCTCGTCGATGTCGACGTTCGGATCGGGCCGGTGCACCTGGTAGAGGTCGATGTGGTCGGTCTTCAGGCGGCGGAGGCTGTTCTCGCACTCGCGGATGATCCAGCGGCGCGAGCCACCCGATCATGTTGCGGTCGGCACCCATCGGCGCGAAGAACTTGGTGGCGAGCACGATGTCGTCGCGCCGACCCGGCGATCGCCTTGGCGACGATCTCCTCCGACTCGCCGGCCGAGTACACGTCGGCGGTGTCGATGAAGTTGATGCCGGCGTCGAGGGCGGCGTGGATCACCGCGATCGACTCGTCGTGGTCGGGGTTGCCCCACTGCACCGAACATCATCGCCCCGAGACACAGGGGGCTGACCTGCACGCCCGTCCGACCGAACGCCCGGTACCTCATCGCCGCCTCCTCGTCGTGCACACCCGGTCCTGTGCGTCCGACGTTACAGAACGCACAGGACCGGGTGGACGGGGCGCTTCGGACGGAGCGGATCAGCCGATCTTGTCGGTCGTCGGTGCGGGCGCCCGTGCTCTTCGCGAACGCGTCGGGCACCGGGTACTCGCCCGAGCAGGAAGTTCAGGATCGCCGCGTGCTGCATCTCGACCGGCTGGATGGTGGCCGCCGTCTTGATGCCGGCCGGGCTCTTCACCACGCCGATCGCGGCGATGTAGGTGGCCGCGGCGACGTTCTCGAGGTCGAGCGCGAGCTTGGCCAGCCCGGGCACGTCCTTCACCTGGGCGAACGCCTTGTCGACCGACTTCTTCACCGTGAGGTCGACACCGGTGACCGCCTTCTTGCCCGCGCCGGTCAGCACGCCGTTCCACGCCGCGGCGTGGTCCTTGTGCTGGCTCTGTGCCGTCTCGCGAAGGTCACCACCGCCGGCGGCACGCCGGTCGAGCTTGCCCTGCGTCACCGCGTCGATGGCGGCCTGGTACGTGCCGACCGCGAGGTTCTCGAGCGAGGCGGCGAGCGCCACGACCGCGAGGTCACCGCTCAGCTTCTGCGCCGAGCTCGGCCGACGGGCACCGCCCGAGGCGCCGCTCCGGTCGCGGCCGCGGCGAGACCGCTGCCGACGCCGCTGCCCGACGAGCGCGACGCCACCGAGCACCGCACCGCCACCGAGCAGGAACGCCCGACGACTCGACGGCGTCGACACGAGGTGGGTGATGCCCTCGCGGATGTCGTCGTTCGACTCGCTCCACTCGCCGAGGCTGTCGCGCATCGACGGCAGCGACTCGTGGTGCGCGTCCTCGAGGTCGTTCGTCATGCGCGACGAGCTCGGCCTCGCTGATCGCGATCTGCTGCTTGCGGTTGCGGCGCCTCACTGCACTGCTCCTTCGTTCGCGGGACGGGCATCGGTCGTCGGGTAGAACGCGTTCGGGAAGCCGACGCTCCCGGCCGCGGCCGGCAACTTGCGCGGCGTCGGGCGGCAGCGCGATCAGGTCGGCCGCACCGCCGGCGAGCAGCGCCTTCACCGCGTTGAGGATCGCGACGTGCTGCGCCTCGACGCCCATGATGCTGGCGGCCACCGATGCGGGCGTTCTTGTTCGAGTACGTCCCGGTGTTCGCCACGTACGTCTGCGCCGCGCCGTCTTCGAGCTCGATGGCGAGGTCGACGACCTCGGCCGGCCCGGTGAGCGCCGGCTTGGCGTTGTTCACGACGCCGAGCAGCACCGGGTCGGGCTGGTCCTGCGACTTGCCGCCGAGCCGGGTCACGGCGGCGTTGAACGCCTCGCGCGTGCTGCTGGTGCTGCTCCTTGGTCTTCTGCACGAACGCCTTGACCACCGGGTTCGCGCTGGCGCCACCGATGAAGTCGAGCGTGAGCGCGGTGTCGTAGGTCGCGACGGCGAGGTTCTCGATCGACGCGGCCGTCTGCAGCATCTGCACGTCCATCGTCTTGTCGGCGAACGCGGGCGATGCGATCAGCGCCGCCATCGCGGTGCCGAGACCGGCGGCCGCGAGCACGCCCGACTTCGGGAGTCCGCCGAGCAGGGCGCGACGCCGGGTCGTGTCGTCGACCTCGGTCACGGATCCTCGTGCGCGCAGCTCGACGAACTCGTCGAGGGCGACGCGCGTCGTCGTCATCGCGTCGGAGTGCAGGTCTTGCGACTGCTCGAGCAAGTCGCGCAACCTCGTGTCGTCGATTGCCATGCGCTCTCTCCTCGAAGTTGGGGGGAACTCGCGAGGTGTTCGGCGCGACGCGCGACCCGGATGGAGAACGCGAGGAAACGTCGACCTGCGTACGTCAGGTGGTCGACGATGTCGCCGACCGCGTCGGGCGCGTTGTGGCTCACCGGGACGCCGCCCGCGACCTCGGTCGTGATCGCGAGACTCTGCGTCGGCACCGCGGCCTTGAACGCGACCGTGCTGCGGGTTCGCGACCGAGCACGCCCAGCGAGATCGGTGCCGGTCGTGGTGATGCCCCAGAGCTGGTAGGTGTGACCGCGGCGCAGCCGGCGGGAGCTCGACGTGAGGTACCCGGTGCCGTCGGGCGTCACCACTGCGGTGGCGAGCGTCGTGCCGTCGGCGTCGGTGAGCGTCGACGTGACGCGCACCCGGTGCCGTGGCCGCGGTGCGCGCCAGCGCGGCGGTCGTCGGTCGTGCCGCCGCCGTCGCCGCCGCGTCGGCGAGCCAGAGACCGCCGAACGCCAGCGCCGACGACCGCCGCGGCGGCCGCCAGCCACCGCCACCGTCGGTCCGGGCGCCGGACCGGCAGCGGGACTGCGGTCGAGCGACGACGCTCGGCGGCGCGCACGACCCGGAGCGGAGGTGGGTGAATCGGTGATGATCGACTCGAGCCGCTCCCAGACGCCTTCGGGCGGCGGCCCACCCGCGTGCGCCAGCAACGACGCCGCGACCTGGAACTCGGCGACGTCGTCGCGCGCGTCGGGATGCCCCGTGAGGTACGCATCGATCTCGGCGCGCTCGTCGTCGTCGACCGCGTCGAGCGCGTACGCCGGCAACAGCTCGACGATCTCCTCGGGAGTCAGTTCACGATCCATGACCCGTCGATTCCCCGCTCGAGCAACTGCGCCCGCAGTCGCGTCAGTCCAGTACGTATGCGGCTCTTGATCGTGCCCTCGGGCTGATCGAGGATGCGTGCGACCTCGCGGTAGGTGTGTCCGCCGAAATACGCGAGTTCGATGGCGCGGCGTTCGGCCTCGGAGAGCGTCGCCATGGCGTCACGGACCTGTTCCGCGACATCGAGGTCGTACGCCTCGAGGTCGAGGTCGTAGTCGGCGACCATCTCGGCACGTGCAGTACGTTCCTCACGCTCACGACGGCGCGAGTCGGAGCGGATGCGATCGACGCAACGAGCGTGCGCGTCCATCAACATGAACGAACGCAGTGAGCCTCGGGTCGGATCGAATCGGTCGGGATGCTCCCAGAGCCGAAGGAAGATCTCCTGCACGAGTCTCTTCAGCGCTCGAACGTTCCCACAGCATCCGGTGGGCGAGCGCGAAGACCGCGCCTGCGTGCCGGCGATACGCCTTCGGCAAAGGCGTCGGCGTTGTAGCGGGCGATCGCGATCACCAGACCGACGTCGTCGGTGCGTCGCGTAGGGAGACTCGACCGCCATACCTCATGTTCGTCGCCGAGCTGCGCCCGGATGGAAGCCGGGCAAAATTTGTCCAGCACCATCCAGGACGGTGTGCGTGGCGAACTCCCGGCGTACCCGTCACCGACCCCGAGGAGTGCCCTGTGCCCGTGCTCGCCAACATCATCGGACCTGAACTCCTCGTCGTGCTCGCGGTCGTCGCCCTCCTCTTCGGAGGCAGCCGGCTCCCCCACCTCGCCCGGTCGCTCGGTGCCGCGAAGGGTGAGTTCGAGCGTGGGCTCCGCGACGAGCCCGCCACCGAGGACCAACCCTCTCGCTGATGGGCGCGATCCGGCGCATCCCGACGATCGTCCTGGCGCTCGTGGTGCCGGTGATCGTGGTCGTCGCCGTCGTGATCACCCTCACCGCGACGTCTGACGGTACGAGCAGTGCAACGGGGAGCACGGGTCACCCCGGCACCGCGATCTCGATCAAGAACTTCGAGTTCTCACCCAACCCGATCGAGGTCAAGGTGGGCGCGACGCTCACCGTCACCAACGACGACAACACCGAAGCACACCGTCACCGCCGACGACAAGAAGTTCGACACCGGCGATCTCGACGGTGGCGCGGAGGCGACGATCACGATCGATTCGCCGGGGAAGTACACGTACCACTGCAGCATCCACAACTACATGACCGGCACGATCGAGGCGAAATGAACGATTCGGAATTGTCGACGGCCAGCGTCGCTGCGGTCATCGCCGGAGCGTTGGCGCTCCTCGTCAGCGGCTGGGTGCACTTCTATCTCTACTTTCGTGGCGGATACCGCGGCATTGCGCCCGATTCGGTGCTCGGCCTCACCATCAGCCGATCCTTCGTGCTCAACGCCGTCGCCGCGGTCGTGATCGCGGAGGCGCTCGTCCTCGGTCTCCGCTACCGGGCGCTGCTGCTGCCGGCGGCCGCGGTCGGCGCGGGATTCGCGGTGGCCACGCTCATCGCGTACTTCCTGTCCCGGACCCGAGGTCTCCTGGGGTTCAAAGAGACCGCCACCACGACCGAGGCCGTGATCGCCATGGTCGCGGAAGCGGTTGCGTTGGCGACGCTGGCGTCGGTCGCGACCTCGGAGCTGCGGGCCCGTCGGCGAATCCGGTACGCGACGGGAGGGTGACACCCCCTATCCTCGAACCCATGCAGGACGGCAATTCGACTCCTCCCGAACGCGAGCACGTGCGCCCCGAGCTGGTCGGGAACGGCGCGGGCCGGGCGGATGCGGGAGACGTCGCGCCCGACGACGCCGGCGAGCAGATCTCGAGTCCCACCAAGCTCATCCGTATCGCGTCGATGGTCCGCACCATGCTCGACGAGGTCCGGCGCGCACCGCTCGACGACGCCGGCCGGCGGCGGCTGCGCGAGATCCACGAGAAGTCGCTCGACGAGTTGGAGAGCGTCCTGTCACCCGACCTGCACCAGGAGCTCTCCGAGGTCGTCCTGCCGTTCACCAGCGACACGCCATCAGAATCCGAGCTCCGCCTCGCGGAAGCGCAGCTCGTCGGTTGGCTCGAGGGCCTGTTCCACGGCATCCAGGCCACGTTGTTCACCCAACAGGCGACCACGCAGGGCCAGCTCGACCAGATGCGTCGACGTGCCATCGACCCGGGTGCGGCGTCCGGGCCGAGCGGGTACCTGTGAGCGCCACCGACACCAGCGGGGAGTTGTTCCACTTGCAGCAGTGGACACCTGACAGCTGGCACGCGCTCCCCGCCGAACAACAGCCCGACTGGCCCGACCCCGTCGCGCTCGACGCCGCGCTCGGCACGTTGCGCGAGGTCCCACCACTCGTGTTCGCCGGTGAGGCCCGAAGCCTCACCGACGCACTCGCCGCGGTCACCGAGCAGCGCGGGTTCGTGCTCCAGGCCGGCGACTGCGCCGAATCGTTCGACGCGTTCTCGGCCAACGCGATCCGCGACAAGTTGAAGGTCATCTTGCAAATGGCCGTCGTCCTCACCTACGGGAGCGGCGTCCCCACCGTCAAGATCGGGCGCATCGCCGGACAGTTCGCCAAGCCACGATCGGCGCCGACCGAGACGCGCGGCGGACTCGAGCTGCCGTCGTTCCGCGGCGACATGGTCAACGACTTCGCGTTCGAAGCCGAGGCGCGGCGCCCAGATCCCGATCGTCTCGTGCGCGCGTACCACCAGGCGGCGTCGACGCTCAACCTCCTGCGGGCGTTTGCCAAAGGCGGTTTCGCCGATCTCTCCCGGGTGCACGTGTGGAACCTCGAATACGTCGACGCCAGCCCGGAAGGGCGGCGATACGACGTGCTCGCGGGCGAGATCGATCGCGCGCTGCGCTTCATGGCCGCTTGCGGGATCGACCTCGACGCCGAGCACCAGCTCCACCAGGTCGACTTCTACACCTCGCACGAGGCACTGCTCCTCGGCTACGAGGAAGCACTCACGCGGCGCGACAGCCTCACCGACGAGTGGTACGACTGCTCGGCCCACCTGCTGTGGGTCGGTGAGCGCACCCGTCAACTCGGCGGTGCCCACATCGAATTCCTGAGCGGCATCGAGAACCCGGTCGGGGTGAAGCTCGGACCCACCGCCTCACCCGAAGAGGTCGTCGCGCTCTGTGACCGGCTCAACCCGTCGCGCCGCGCCGGGAGACTGGTGCTGGTGAGTCGCATGGGGGCCGACGCGATCGTCGACGCACTGCCGCCGCTGCTGCGCGCGGTCAACCTCACCGGACATCCCGTCGTGTGGATGTGCGATCCGATGCACGGGAACACCTACCAGCACGCGAGCGGCTACAAGACCCGCGACTTCGACGATGTGATGCGTGAGCTCCACGGCTTCTTCGCCGCGTGTGACGGCGCGGGCGTGTGGCCGGGGGGAGTGCACATCGAGTTGACCGGCGAGAACGTCACCGAGTGCCTCGGCGGGAGCCACCAGGTGCTCGGAGATCACCTCGAGCAGCGTTACGAGACGAGTTGTGATCCTCGTCTGAATGCCCGTCAGTCGCTCGATCTCGCCTTCCAGGTCGCCGAGTTGCTGCGTCGCTGAACGCCGACGCGCTCCGACGCGCGAGCATGAGACGAAGTGGAGCCGTGCCCGGCGGGCGGGACGGCGCAACGGAGTCGACCCGAGGAGGAGGACCGGTGACGCGCTTCGAGGACCTCGGTCCGAATTCCGGTCTGGTGGAGGACCTCTACCAGCGCTACCTGCAGAATCCCGCCTCGGTCGACGACCACTGGCGGGCCTATTTCTCCGGCCAGGCCGCACCGGTCAACGGGGGATCCGCAGTGCCTCAGACCCCCGGGCCGGCGCCGGCTCCCGCGCCGGCCGCGGCTCCCGCGCCGCCATCGCCGTCGCCGTCGCCGCGCCCAGGCCCGATGCTGCTCGAGGGGGACGAACCCGAACCGCTGCGCGGAGCCGCCGCCCGCACCGTCGAGAACATGGAAGCCAGCCTCGGCGTTCCGACCGCGACCTCGGTGCGCGCCGTCCCCGCCAAACTGCTCGAGGTCAACCGGCAGATCCTCAACAATCAACTGGCCCGCACCGGCGCCGGCAAGGTCAGCTTCACCCACCTCATCGCCTACGCGGTCCTGCGCGCACTCGACGACTTCCCCGGGCTCAACTCGGCCTACGCGCAGGAAGACGCCAAGCCCGTCGTCGTCCGTCACCAGCAGGTGAACCTCGGCCTCGCGGTCGATGTCCAACGACGCGATGGCTCGCATTCACTCCTCGTCCCCTGCGTCAAGGGTGCCGACGCGCTCGACTTCGCCGAGTTCTGGCGCGCGTACGAGGACCTGATCGCGAAGGTCCGCAGCGGGAAGATCTCACCGGACGACTTCACCGGAACCACGTGCACGATCACCAATCCCGGGATGATCGGGACGGTGCACTCCGTGCCCCGGTTGATGCCGGGTCAGGGATTCATCGTCGGCGTCGGCAGCATCGGGTATCCCGCCGAGTTCGAGGGGGCCGATCCCGCAGCACTGGCGCAGCTCGCGGTGAGCAAGGTCACGACGCTCACCAACACCTACGACCACCGCATCATCACCGGCGCGGAGAGTGGCGAGTTCCTGCGCCGCATCCACGAGTTGTTGCTCGGCCAGGACGACTTCTACGACGCAGTGTTCGCCAGCTTGGCGGTGCCCTACGAACCGGCGCGCTGGAACCCCGACCGCAGTGCGTTCGCGGACCCGGTCACGCAGAACGAGAAGGTCGTGCAGGTGCACACGCTCGTGAACTTGTACCGGGTGCGCGGTCACCTCATCGCCAACCTCGACCCCTTGGGTCGGCGTGAGCCGAGCACCCATCCCGAACTCGACATCGCGCACCACGACCTCTCCATCTGGGATCTCGATCGCGACTTCCCGATCGGCAACCTCGGGGTCGGTCATCTCCCGCGGAAGGTCATGCCGTTGCGCGACATTCTCGGGGTGTTGCGCGACGCGTACGCGCGCACGGTCGGCGTCGAGTACATGCACATTCAGGAGCCCGACCAGAAGGAATGGATCCAGGAGCGCGTCGAGGGTCCCCACGAGCCGGTCACCTCGGAGGAGAAGCACCGCATCCTCGAACGGTTGAACTCGGCCGAGGCGTTCGAGCGCTTCTTGCACACCAAGTACCTGGGACAGAAGCGCTTCAGTCTCGAGGGAGCCGAGACGCTCGTGCCGATGCTCGACGCGTTGTGCACCAGCGCGGCCGATGCAGGGATGACGGACGTGGTCCTCGGTATGGCCCACCGCGGCCGGCTCAACGTGCTGGCCAACGTGATCGGGAAGTCGTACGCGGAGATCTTCCGCGAGTTCGAGGGTGAGCTCGACCCCGCCAGCACCCAGGGCTCGGGCGACGTGAAGTACCACCTCGGCGCGGTCGGCAAGCACGACGCGCCGAGCGGCAACCACGTTGCCCTGACCCTCGCAGCCAACCCGAGCCACCTCGAGACGGTGGGTCCGGTGGTCGAGGGCATGGCGCGCGGCGATCGGCGACGCCGCCGCCGACGGCGAACGACGAGCCGTACTGCCCGTGCTGCTCCACGGCGACGCCGCGTTCGCAGGTCAGGGCGTCGTGGCGGAGACCTTCAACCTGTCGGAGGTCCCCGGGTACGAGGTCGGCGGGACCGTACACGTCGTGGTGAACAACCAGCTCGGTTTCACCACCGCGCCTGACCTCGGGCGTTCGAGCGTCTACCCGACGGACGTGGCCAAGATGGTCCAGGCGCCGATCTTCCACGTGAACGGCGACGACCCCGAAGCCGCGGTGCGCGTGATGCGGCTCGCGTTCGAGTTCCGCAACCGGTTCCAGAAGGACGTCGTCGTCGACCTCGTCTGCTACCGCCGCTACGGGCACAACGAGGCCGACGAGCCGGCGTTCACGCAGCCTCGGATGTACCAGCTCATCGACTCGCACGTCTCGGTGCGCGCCCTCTACACGCAGCAGCTCGTGCAGCGCGGCGACATCACCGCCGACGACGAGCAGGCGGTCGAGTACGACTTCAAGTCCCGCCTCGACCGTGCGTTCGAAGAAACCCACACCGACCGTGGCGTGGATCCCACCGAGGAAGCCGACGACGCCGGGCTCTCGATCACCGGCGCCGAGATCCCGCGCGTCGACGACCGCGCGACCACCGCGGTCGCAGCCGCGACCCTGCACCGCGTGTTGGACGGCCTCACGCGGTGGCCTGAGGGCTTCGAGGTGAACCCGAAGCTGGAACGGCAACTGCTGGCGCGCCGCACGATGTTCGAGCAGGACGACATCGACTGGGCATTGGCCGAAGCGTTGGCCTTCGGCTCGCTGGTGCTCGAGGGCACACCGGTGCGCCTCGCGGGTCAGGACACGCGCCGCGGCACCTTCAGCCAGCGGCACGGCGTGCTCGTCGACCAGCGCACCGAGCAGGAGTACGTACAGCTCGCCCACCTGGCCGACGACCAGGCTCCGTTCATGCTCTACGACACCGTGCTGTCCGAGTACGCCGCGCTCGGCTTCGAGTACGGCTACTCGATCAACTCCGACGCCATGGTCTGCTGGGAGGCGCAGTTCGGCGACTTCGCCAACGCCGCCCAGGTCGTGATCGACCAGTTCGTGGTGGCGGCCGCCGACAAGTGGGGCCAGCAGAGCAGCCTCACCCTGCTCCTCCCGCACGGGCTCGAAGGGCAGGGTCCCGAGCACTCGAGCGCACGGATCGAGCGCTACCTCACCCTGTCCGCGGAAGGCAACATGCGCGTGGTCTACCCGACGACCGCCGCGCAGTACTTCCACGCACTCAGGAGGCAGGCCGTCGCGGCCCGGCGCGTGCCGCTCGTGTGCTTCACGCCGAAGCGCTACCTGCGCATGCCGCAGTCGCGCTCAACGCTGGCGGCCCTCACCGACGGCCGGTTCGAGTTCGTGCTCGACGACCGCGCCGCGCCGGACACCGTCAACCGCGTCATTCTCTGTACGGGCAAGATCGCCCACGAGCTGATGGACGAACGCGACGCGCGCGGCGCGCCGGCCGCCATCGTCCGCATCGAGCAGCTCTATCCGTGGCCCGAAGGTGACCTGTTCGCGATCCTCGACCAGTATCCCGACGCGAACCAGGTGTGGTGGGTGCAGGAGGAGCCGGCGAACATGGGCGCGTGGAACTACATCCACCTCCGGCTACACCGAGTGCTCCGCGACCGGGCCAAACTCAAGCACGTGACCCGAGCACCGAGCGCAAGCCCGGCGAGCGGCAGCTCCAAGGTGCACGACGCCGAGCAGCAGCGCCTGCTCGCCGCCGCCTTCGCCAAACTCGACTAACCGCCAAACTCGGCTAACCGAAGGCGCGGAGGGTCGCATCGACGATCGCGTCCCTGAACGCGGCGTCGAGCGGGGCGTCGGTGATGAGGAAGCGGTAGAAGATCGGGCTCACGTAACAGTCGACGACGATCTCGGGATCCACGTCGGCGCGGAGATCTCCACGTTCGATCGCGCGCTTGATCACGACGGCGCTGCGCGCACGCTTCTCGGCGACGATCTCGGAATACGCGAAATCGAGTTCCACGGTGCGCGTGCGCGCGCCGCGACCAGGATCGGGAGCGCCCGACCGAGCGGTGTGGTCGTGAGCGTGGTGACGAGACCGTCGACCAGCGCGACGAGATCGCCGCGCGTCGTGCCGGTGTCGGGCGGCCCTTCACGCGGCTCGGTGAAGCATCGGACGGCGGCGACGACGAGGTCGACCTTGCCGGGGTACCGGCGGTAGATGGTGGTCTTGCCGACCCCGGCGCGGGCGGCGACCCCCTCGACGGTGAGGCGTTCCAGCCCGACTTCGGCGAAGAGATCCATGGCGGCTTCCAGGATCGCGTCGTCGGCGGCGGTGCTGCGCGGGCGGCCGGGCCGCCGTGTCGCCGCGGCCGTGCCGGTCATCAGCCGGCCACCGTCGTCGCTTCGATCTCGATCGGCTCCCGGTCCGGTTCGAGCTCGAGCGCGTCGTAACTCGCCCGCGCGGGCAGCCAGATCAACGCGATGACCGCCCCGACGAACGCGACGCCGGCGGCGACGAGGACTCCGGCGTGCATGCCGTCGATGAACGCGTTGGTCGCCGCGTCGGCGAGCCCGGGGATGCGCTTCCCCGCGGTCAGCGCGATCCCGAGGGACTGCTGCAGGGTTTCGCTCGCCCCGCTCGGCACCGGCTTGCCCTGGAGGAAGTCGCCGACCTGGGAGCCGTAGATCGAGGCCAGGACGCTGCCGATGACCGCGACGCCGAGCGCGCCACCGACTTGCCGGGTCGTGTCGTTGACCGCGGAGCCGACGCCCGCCTTCCCGAGCGGGAGCGAACCCATGATCGACTCGGTCGCGGGCGCCATGGTGAGCGCCATGCCGCTCGCCATGAGCGCCTGGCGCCACACGATGTCGGGCCAGTAGGCGCTCGACGCGTCGAGGGACGCCCAGGAGATCAGTCCGGCCGTCACCATGAGCAGACCGGTGCCGACCACGAGCTTGGTCCCGATCTTGTCGACGAACTTGGCGCTCAACGGGGCCAGGATCATCATGCTCGCGGCGATGGGCAGGAAGCGGATCCCGGTCTCGAACGGTGTGTACCCGAGCACGAACTGGAAGTACTGGGTGAGCAGGAACGTCGAGCCGAACATCGCGAAGAACACCATCATGATGCCCATGCTGGCGGCGGTGAACCGCGGGTTCTTGAAGAAACGCACGTCGAGCATCGGATGGTCGATGTGCGCCTCCCACGCGAAGAACGCGCCCATGACGACCGCGCCGGCTGCGAACGTCGCCCACGTGGTGCTGCTCCCCCAGCCCTCCTGCGGTGCCTCGATGATCCCGTAGAGGATCGACGACAACCCGATGATGGAGAGCACCGCGCCCACCGGGTCGAGTCGCGGCGCCGCGGGATCCTTCGAGTCCGGGATGAGGAACACGCCGGCGAGGATCCCGATCACGACGATCGGGATGTTCACGAGGAAGATCGAACCCCAGTAGAAATGCTCGAGCAGGAAGCCGCCGGTGAGCGGACCCAGGACGCCGGCCAGACCGGCGGTCGCGGCCCACACCCCGATCGCCTTTCCGCGTTCCTGCACGGGGAAGACGTTGGTGATGATCGAGAGCGTCGCCGGCATGATGAACGCGCCGCCGATCCCCATGAACGCCCGGGTCGCGATCAGCTGATCCGACGTCGACGCGAACGCGGACGCGAGCGAGCCCAGGCCGAACAGCACCAGTCCGAGTTGCAGCGCGCGGCGGCGCCCGAAACGATCGCCGAGGCTCCCGGCGGTCAGCAGGAGGCCCGCGAACACCAGCGTGTACGCGTCGACCATCCACTGGAGTTGGCTGTTCGTCGCGTCGAGGTCTCGCACGATCGTCGGGATCGCGACGTTGAGGATCGTGTTGTCGAGCACGATCACGAGCAGGCTGAAGCAGAGGACCACGAGGATCCACCACCGGCGTTCGTAGGCGCGCTCCTGCGCGCGCACGCTGAGCGTGCTGGTCATCGCGGCTCCGCGGGGGCGAGTGGGGCGAGTAACGAAACGGGACGGTGCCGGATCTTATCGAGCGGCCGCGACCGCGGCGAGGGCCGTCTGCACCGACGAGTCCGATGCGCCCACCAGCGGCAGGCGGACGTCCGGCGTCGGGATCCGGCCGTGCGCATGGAGCACGCCCTTGAAGACCGCCGGGTTCGGCTCCGCGAAGCAGGCCTGGATCATGGGGAGCAGCGCCTCGGCGTGGGCGCGGCCGTCGTCGACCTTGCCCGCGAGCCCGCACTCGATCATGGCCACGAAGCGGTCGGTGCAGAGGTGCGCGGCGGCGGAGATCGTCCCGGCACCGCCCATGAACATGGTGGGCAGGAGGAAGGCGTCGTCGCCACCGAGCACGGAGAACTCGGGGGGCGCGCCGGCCAGGATCTCGAGCGTGTCGGTGTCGACGGCGCCGACGGCCTGCTTCACCCCGGCGACATTGGGGTGTCGGGCGAGCGCGAGCATCCCCGCGGGGCCGAGGTTGCGCCCCGTGCGCACCGGGATGTTGTAGACGACGACGGGGACCGGACTGGCGGCCGCGACCGCCTCGAAGTGGGCGACGATCCCGGCTTCCGACGGCCGCACGTAATACGGCACCACGATCAGCGTCGCCGCGAGCGCGGGGGTGCCGGCCAGCGCCTCCACCGCCGCGATCGTCTTGGCGGTGCTGTTGCTCCCGGCCCCCACGATGAGCTGTGCCGAGTGTTCGTCACAGACCCGCGCGCACACGTCGATGACCGCGCGCTGCTCGGCGGGATCGAGCGCGGTCGACTCCCCGGTCGTCCCGAGCGCGACGATGCCCGCGCACCCGTCGGCGAGGTATTCGCGGCAGAGCTGCTCGACCGTGTCGAGCGCGACCGAACCATCGGACGCGAACGGGGTGATGAGGGGGACGTAGACGCCCTCGAGCAGACGGCTTCCCTTCTGGGGCGAGGGAGTCACGGACGCGAGGGTACCGCGCCGGCAAGCGCCCGGGCCCGGAGAAAGACGTCGTCGAGCATGGACTCCGTGAGCCGGCCCGTGAACGTGTTCTGCTGGCTGGGGTGATAGCACCCGAGCACGACGGCGCGGTCCGTCATCACCTCGACGCCGTGGCCGAACCGGGGTCGCGGCGTCGGAAGCGGCGAGCCCGTCGCCGCCAGCACCCGAGCCAGCGCCTGGTAGGCGAAGCCGCCGAGCACGACGACGACCCGCACCGCCGCCAGGGCGTCCAGCTCCCGTACGAGGTACGGCAGGCAGCGGTCACGCTCGTCGGTCGTGGGCTGGTTTGCCGGAGGCGCACAGCGGACCGCGGCGGCCACGTACGCGTCGTGGAGCTCGAGACCGTCGTCGGACGCGGTCGACGTCGGTTGGTTCGCCAGGCCGGCACGGAACATGGCCGCGAACAGCCAGTCGCCCGACCGGTCGCCGGTGAACACCCGACCGGTGCGGTTGGCGCCGTGGGCCGCGGGCGCCAACCCGGCGACGAGGATCCGGGCCCCGGCATCGCCGAAGCCGGGGACCGGCCGGCCCCAGTACGTCTCGGTGCGGAACGACGCCCGCTTCTCCCGCGCCACCTGCTCGCGCCACTCGACCAGCCGCGGACACGCCCGACACTCGACGATCTCGGTCCGCAGCGAACGCAGCGCGGCGACGTCGACCCGGGGCATCGGCCGATGCTACGGGTAGGGTTCGCCGCCGTGCGGGTGCTCCTCGTGGTGAATCCGGCCGCGTCCTCGGTGACCACGCGCGCCCGGGCTGCGGTCGAACGCATCCTGAGGGCGGGGTTCCCGACCGACGTGGTGGAGACCACCCGACGGGGGCACGCCACCGAGTTGGCCCGCAGCGCGATGGTCGACGGGTACGACGTCGTCGCGGTGCTCGCGGGCGACGGGACCCTCAACGAGGCGGCGGACGGCCTGGCCGGGTCCGCCCAACCGGGGGTCGTGCCCACGACCGCGCTGGCTCCGCTCCCGGGCGGCTCGACCAACGTGTTCGCCCGGACCCTCGGCATCGCGTACGACCCGGCGGCGGCGGCCGACGGGCTGGTCGACTCCCTTCGTCACCAGTCGACCCGGCGGATCGGCCTCGGCGCCGCGACCCGACCGGACCACGCTCCCCGCCGGTTCCTGTTCCACCTCGGGGTGGGCTTCGACGCTGCGGTCATCCGCCAAATGGAGGCGCGGGCGTACCTCAAACGCCACTTCGCCCATCCGGCGTTCACGGTGGCGGCCGTCGCCACCTGGCTCCGCCACTACGACCGTGACCTGAAGATCCGCCTCACCGCGGCGACCGCAACCGGCGCCGACGTGGTGGCGACCGGGCCGTACGGCGTGATCTCGAACTCGAATCCCTACACCTACGTCGGCCGCCGACGTATGACCATCGCCCCGGCCGCCTCGCTTTCCCGGCCCCTGGCGGTCACGGTGCTCGGGAACCTCCGGGCCCCGCTCGTGGTGCGGGCGGCGAGCTCGGGCGTGGGCCGCGCCACGTTCGTCGCCACATCACCCGAGATCGTGCAGCTCGCCGACGTGATCCGGGTCCTGGTGACCGCCGACGGCCCGTTCCCCTGGCAGGTCGATGGCGACTACCTCGGCGAGGTCGAGCGGCTCGAGGTCGTCTACGAGCCCGACGCCCTGACCCTCGTCACTCCCCGCGCCTGACGTCCTCATCCCCCGACGTCCTCATCCCCCGGCGTCCTCATCTCCCCGCGTAGAGGCCGGCGTCGTCGGTGATGACCGCGTCGATCCCGGCCGCCTCGAGGCGCCCGAGTTCGTCCCGGTCGTTGACCGTCCACACGTTCACCCGGAGACCCCGCTCGTGAGCCCGCTGGACCACCGCACCGAGGACCGTGCCACCGAGGGACCAGACATCGGGGTGCAGGGCGCCATGCCCGTGCGTCTCGGCCGTCACCAACGCTTCCAGGGGGTCCACGCCGAACGTCAGCAGTGCGGTGGCCACCCCGGGGGCGAGGGCACGCATCCGGTCGACAGTGGGCAGGTGGAACGAGGAGACGATGACGTCGTCGAGACCCTCACGGGCGTGCAGGAGCCCCACCAGCAACTCGACGGCTCGTTCCGAGGGATCCCAGTCCGGGTCCCCGGGCAGGTTCTTGACCTCGACGTTGACGAGGCGACCCCGGCAGACGTCGAGCACCTCGGTCAGGGTCGGGACCTCGGGGAGGGCCACGTGGATCTCGGCCCAGGTCAGGTCACTGAGGACGCCGGCGGGGGTGTCGGCGTCGTGGCGCACGACCAGCTCGCCGTCGGCGCTGCGGTGGACGTCGAGCTCCACCCCGTCGGCCCCGAGCTCGACGGCCATGGCCATCGCGGCGACGGTGTTCTCCGCAGCGAGGCGGTTGGCACCCCGGTGGGCGAGAACGAGCATCCGCGTCACGATGCCACGGCAGCGAGAAGTCGGGGTGGATCGCGAGAAATTCCTGGTCAGCCCCTTGCGCCGACCCCTCAGCGTCAATAGTCTCATTTCCGCAGCGCCTCGAGGTTCCGCCCGGGGACGCTCCAGAAATGATCGACCGGAGCCTTTTCGACCGGAGGAACGTGTGGCACTGACCTGGGTACGCACCCACGACTGGGATGTCAGCGTGTGGCGTACGCGTTCGGCGTGCCGTGATTCCGATCCTGACGTCTTCTTCCCCATCGGCAGCAGCGGCCCCGCCCTCGAGCAGATCGAGACCGCCCGCCGCATCTGCACTGCCTGTGCGGTGAACGACGAGTGTCTCGAGTTCGCGCTCGCCACCAACCAGGAGGCGGGGATCTGGGGCGGCAGCACCGAAGAAGAGCGCCGCAAGCTGCGCAAGGCCTGGTTGGCCAAGCAGCGAATGGTCGGCTGAAGGCCCGCTACAGGGTCGCGGTTCCCATCTTGCGCAACGGCACGGTGAGGTGCACGCGCGTCCCGTCATCGCTCCGGAGTTCGATGGTGCCGCCCAACTCGCTGGTCACCAGCGCCTGGACGATGGAGAGCCCCAGGCCGCCGGACTGCTCCACCGTGAATCCGGGCGGGAGCCCGACGCCGTCATCGACGACGTCGACCAGAAGCTGACCGTCCTCGCGTGCGAGCTGTACGCAGATGTTGCCCGTGGTGCGCCCGTCGACACCAGTGAACGCGTGATCGACTGCGTTCTGCATGAGTTCGTTGAGCACGACCGCCAACGGTGTCGCCAGATCGCCCGGGAGCAGCCCGGCGTCGCCCTCCACCGCGAGCCGCAGGTCACGGTCGGGCCCGGTCACGGTCTCGGCCACGACGCGCACCAGAGGTTGCACGATGTCGTCGAAGCGGACGACGTCGCCGGCGTCGCGCGACAACGTCTCGTGGACGATCGCGATCGACCGGATCCGGCGTTCCGACTCCTCGATCGCGGCTTGGGCCTCGGGCGACTGCAGCCGGCGACCCTGCAGGCGCAGGAGCGCCGCGATGGTCTGGAGGTTGTTCTTCACCCGATGGTGGATCTCGCGGATGGTGGCGTCCTTGGAGAGGAGCAAGCGGTCGCGGCGGCGCAGGTCCGTGACGTCGCGTAGCAGTAAGAGCACGCCCACCACTCGATCCTGCTCGAGCTGCGGGATCGCCTGGAGCAGCAGCGACGTCTCGCCCCGCTCGATCTCCTCGGTGACGGGGAGCCGCGCCCGAATGGCGACGTCGACCGCGTCCTGGTCGAAGCCCATCTCCGAGAGATGGAGACCTGACGTGTACGAATGGATGCCGAGCCGGTGCATCGAGCTGACCGCGTTCGGGCTGGCGAAGCGCACCCGGAGATCGGGATCGAGGAGGACGACGCCGTCGCCGACGCGCGGAGCGTCCTCGAACTCGTCGTCGTCCTGACGGAAGGGGAAACTGCCCTCGGCGATCATGTCCGCGAAGCGATCGAACGTCGAGAGGTAGAACTGCTCCAGCTCACCGAGCTGACGACCGAGCGTGGGCCGGATATCGCGCGTGACGACCGCGACCACGGCACCGCCGTGACGAACCGGGATGCACTGCACGTGCGCGCGCTCCGCGGAGCCGAGCAGCCGCGAGTCGCCCTCCACCACCTCGCCGGTGCGGAACGCGCGGGACACGAGCGGCCGCGCAACCTCGTCGACCACCGTACCGACGAGATCCATCGGGTACACGGTCTGACCGGTGGTCGGGCGGACCTGCGCGAGCACGACGGAACGACTGCCGTCTTCCCCGACGACGGGCGCGAGGAGCAGGAGGTCGGAGAAGCAGAGATCGGACAACGCCTGCCACGACGCCGCCAGTCGCTGCACGTGACGCAGGGACTCGCCCCAGAGAGCGGTCTTCGTGCGCGCCTGCTCGAAGAACGTGGTCACGGCGCGATCGTACCGTCCTGCGCGCCAGCACTTTGGGCGAACAGGACCTCGCCGATGCGCGCGAGTCCGCGGACGTCAGCGATGTCGGCGTCGAAGCTCGGGACGCTCACCACGACCTCGGGCCCCGGAGGCGCGAGGCGTCCGAGCTCGATCCGCAGCTCCGCTTCGCGCCGCGCGACCACCCCGTAGTTGCGAAACGAATCGGCCAGCGTGCGAAGCACTCGCGCGGTGGCCGCCGAGTCGTCGAGCGTGGGATCAGCGGCGAGGGCGGCGAGCTCGCGCGCCATCGCGTCTCCGTCGCGCGCCATCATCTCCGCCGCGTGCTCGCCGTCGATCGAGAGCAGGTAGTCGGGCAGCGTCTTGTTGAGCACCAGCGCGCCCAGGTGGAAGTCCCGTTTGGTGAGCTCCTGGCAGAACGTCTCGGCTTCGCGCAGCGGCGCGCCCTCGAGCGTGGTCACGACCGCGAAGGTCGTCCGACGATCGTGGAGCAGCTGCTCGACCGAATGCGCGCGCTCGACGAACCCTCCGTACATCGACTGGAAGTTGAGGAAGAACTCGGCGATGTCCTGGAGGAACTGGCTGCCGAGGATGCGATCGGCCATCTGGTAGAAGGGTCGGCTGGCGACGTTGATCATGCGACCACCCCGGCCTCCGCCGAGCCGGTACGGCATGGTCAGCCACCGCAGGAGCCGTCCGCCGAAGAACTCCGCCATCCGGGCGGGCGCCTCGAGGAAGTCGATCGCGTTCCGGGTGGGAGGCGTGTCGATCACGATGAGGTCGTAGTCGCCGCTGGCGTGGACGTCATAGAGGCGTTCCATGGCGATGTAGTCGTGGCTCTGCACGAAGCGACTGGTGACGTTGTGGTACATCCGGTTGTCGAGGATGCGGTACGCAGTCGCTTCGTCCGGCGCGTGACGCAGGACGAGTTCGTCCCACGACCGCTTCGTGTCGAGCATGGCGGCCCAGAGTTCACCGCGCGGTTCCACCCCGAGCTCGGTGTAGGCATCGAGCGGCACTCGCTTGGCGACGTTGCCGAACTCCTCGAGCCCGAGCGCGTCCGCGAGCCGGCGGGCGGGGTCGATGGTGAGCACGAGGACCTTGCCCCCGAGGCGCGCCGCCGCGGTCAGCGCCGACGCCGCGGCCACCGACGTCTTGCCCACGCCGCCGGAGCCACAGAACACCACGACCTCGCGGGCCGCGAGCAGCGCCGCCAGCGACGGTGCACCCGGCTCGCTCACGCCAGCTCCATTGGGCATTCGCTACTCGCCGGGATACCCGGCTCGCTCACGCTCATGCCAGCTCCATTGGGCATTCGCTACTCGCCGGGATACCCGGCTCGCTCACGCTCATGCCAGCTCCTGGGCGAGTGCCTCGGCCACCATGCGGGTGACCCGCAGGCCGTGATCGCGCACGAAGAGATACGGGATCAGCAGGAGTGGGAGGTCGACCTGTTCGCGCAGATGCGCCAGGTGCACGGAGCGGCTGCGCCGCATCGACACCGCGAGGCGTGCCGCGTCGAGCACCGCGGTGGCACCATCACCGGCCTGCCGGCGCAGCACCGCGCCCGCCACCTCGTCGCGCAGCGCGTCGAACACCTCTTCGTCGGCGTGGGTGAACAACTCGGGAAGGACACGGTTCACGATGACGACGCCGAGCGGCACGTCGAGCTCCTGACGGGCGCGCGTGACCAACTCGATGGTCTCGTTCACCGGCATCTCCTCGGCCGTGGTCACGACGTTGAGCGCGGTGAGCTTCGGATCGGAGAGCAGCTCCACCATCCAGTCGGTCTGGTTGCGCACCGGACCCACGTGTACCAACTCCTGGATCGCGCCCGGCGCGTCGAGCTGGCTGATCACGTGCCCGGTCGCAGCGGCGTCGACGACGATGAGATCCCAGTCGGCGCGACCCATGAGCGATTCGCGGAGCTCCCAGCACACCTTGCCGACGGTGAGGATCTCCTTCACCCCTGGCGCCACGGTCGCCACGAAATCGAACGCCCGCGCCAGCGGACCGATGCGGCCGAAGACCGGGACGCGCGCCTGCACCTTCAGGTACTCGCGCAGCGACGCTTCGGTGTCCATCTGCATCGCGTAGATACCCGGATGGACCTGACGGGGCTCGAATCCGACGGGCGCGTGTTCGAACAGCGCGGTCAGGTTGTTCTTGGCGTCGACTTCGACCAGGAGGACCCGCTTCCCCTGTTCGGCGGCCAGCAACGCCGTCGCGGCAGTGATCGTGCTCTTGCCGACACCGCCCTTCCCGGTGAAGAAGAGCAGTCGACGATCGAGCAACGCTACCGACCGAAGCCGACGCGCTTGTTTCCTCCGTCTTCGTCGACCTCGACGTAGGCGATCTTGCTCGCAGGGACCCCGAGGCGACGGCCCTTGACGTCGGTCACCCAGACCATGGCGGCGGCGTCCTTCATCGCGTTCTCGACCGTGGCGACGATCTCGTCCGCGGTTCCTTCGAGCTCGACCGTGAGCTCCTTGGGCGTGTGCACGACACCGATGCGAAGTTCCATGCGCCGAATCTAGTGGCCGGTCCGCGTGGTTCAGGCCTCGAACGCGGGCCGCGACCGGGGCCGGCCGCCGGGGCCGCTGTACGCGAGGCCGTAGCGGGGTTCGGGGTCGAACTCGACCCCGGCCATGGTGGCGCGGGCGGCGCTCCACGCGTCGATCAGTCGATCCTCGGCCGCATAGTCGAACGGATCGGTGAGCGTCATCTCCTCGGTCGAGCCCGGGATGGGGTGCTCGGCCAGCCACCGGGCGGTGCGCGCCAACGCCTCCCGGGCGGGCACGAGGTCCCGGTAGCCCAGCTCGGTGCGCACCCGAGCGAGGTCGAGCACTCGGTGGGTGGGCAGCGGTTGCGCCAGCAGCGGGCACGCGGGCACCGCGAGGTCGTAGGGCATCGACACGATCTCGAAGGTGTGATCCAGCGCGGCGGCGATGATCTCCACGACCTGGCGCACCGACAGCACCTCCTCGTCGGCGATGTTGAAGATCTTGCCCGCGGCGGCGTCGGGATGGTCGAGCGCCAGCAACAGCGCGTGGGCGATGTTCTCGGTGTAGCCGTGATGGTGGAGCGTGAGCCCCTCGTCGGCGACGACGATGCGGTCGCGACGGTCGAGGACCCGGCGGACGACGATCCACTCCCGGGGCGTCAACTGGTAGGGCCCGTAGACGTACGGGTACCGGAAGTGGGTGGCGTCGGGATGGGTGTCGAAGACGGCCTGCTCGGTGCGGACGATGCGGTACCCCTTCTCGTCGTCTTCAGGGGCGTCCACGGTCGGCGCAGTCTCACCGACGGGGACGGGTAGGCCGGGCGGCTCGTACAGCCACACGTTCATCCACCCGCGGTACGCCGGGACCCCACCCACCGAGATCACCCGGCCGGTGCGTCCGCGCAGGAGGCCGGCGATCATCCGGAGTCGCCCGTACATCGCGTAGGTGACGTCGTAGGTCGCCGCGCCGAGCGCGTCGCGGAGTGACGCTTCGTCGTAGGGGTCGGCGTGGAGGTGCTCGACCGCGGTCGGGGTCTCCTCGCGCTCGTGGGTGCCGCGGTGGAGGATGGTGACCCGGTGCCCGCGGTCGACGAGCCCCCGGACGAGCGGGATCCCCGTGGGACCGGTACCGCCGATCACCAGTACGTCCACACGTTCCCGCTCTCGGCTCGCGCCGGGCCGCTCGGGGCCCCGCTTCCGGCGAGCCGGGACACCCGGCTCGCGGCCACTCCGCTCACGGCGGAGGTTACCGGGCGTATTCTCCCGCGATGTCTGACACCTGGCCCACCGACCTGACCGGCTACGTCAACTTCCGCGATCTCGGGGGTCACGCGACCCCGGACGGGCACGTCCGTCACGGCCGCGTGTACCGCAGCGACTCGCTCGCGCACGTGAATCCCGCCGACGTCGAACATCTGGTCGAGGAGCGGGGCGTTCGCACCGTGGTCGACCTGCGGGGCGCGACCGAGGTCGACGCCTACCCGAACCACCCGATGCGTGACGCCGGTGCGACCATCCACCACATCCCCCTCATCGACCCGGCCAAGCGCGAGCAGTCCGGGTTCGAATGGGAGACGATGACGCTGGTCGACCTCTACCGCTTCATCCTCGGGAGTGCAGGGCCGCAGTTCGTCGAGGTGCTCCAGATCATCTCGGAGCCGGCGAACCATCCGCTCGTGTTCCATTGCGCGGCGGGCAAGGACCGCGCCGGACTGATCGCGGCGACCGTGCTCGGCCTGCTGCAGGTCAGCGACGAGGAGATCATCGCCGACTACGCGCAGACCGCGGCCGCGCTCGACGCCCTGCGCGCCCGGGCCCACGAACGGGCGAAGGACACCGGCCGGCCGCCGGCCGATCGGTTCATGACCGCGGAGGCCGAGACCATGCGCGAGGTGCTCGCGTGGCTCCACGCCGAGCACGGCGGGTTCGACGGCTACATGCTCGACCACGGTCTGGCGTCCGGCGAGCTGGATCTGCTCCGGGTGTCACTCATCGAGAGGGGTTGAGATGCTGATCGACGCCAACCTGGGTGGGTTCGACGACACCCGGGCCACTGCCCGCACCAACGAGGCGGCCGGCTACGCCGGCCTGTGGACCGGTGAGACGCAGCACGACCCCTTCCTCCAGGTGCTCCAGGCGGCGGAGGCCACCGAACGGATCACCCTCGGCACGTCCATCGCCATCGCCTTCAGCCGCACGCCGATGACGCTGGCGAACACGGGCTTCGACCTCGCCCGGTACTCGCAGGGACGCTTCGTCCTCGGCCTCGGTTCGCAGGTGAAGCCGCACATCGAGCGCCGCTTCTCGATGCCGTGGTCCCATCCGGCCGCCCGGATGCGCGAATACGTCTTGGCGTTACGGGCCATCTGGGCCACCTGGCAGGACGGCGAGAAGCTGGACTTCCGGGGTGAGTTCTACACCCACACCCTGATGACGCCGTTCTTCTCGCCGCCCGCCCACGAGTGGGGCGCGCCACCGGTCTACCTCGCCGGTGTCGGCAAGCTCATGACCGAGGTCGCCGGCGAGGTCTGCGACGGCTTCTTCTTCCATGCGTTCACCACGCCCGCGTATCTCCGTGAGGTCACGCTCCCCGCGCTGGCGCGCGGTCGCGCCACGGGTGGGCAGGCGTCCATGGACGGCTTTGCCATCGCCGGGCCCGCATTCACGTGCGTCGGACGCACCGACGAGGAACTCGACCTGGCCATGCAGGGCACCAAGGAACAGATCGCGTTCTACGCGTCGACCCCCGCGTACCGCGGCGTGCTCGAACATCACGGTTGGGGTGACCTGCAGCCTGAGCTCACCCGCATGTCGAAGGAAGGCAAGTGGAAAGAGATGGGCACGGTGATCGACGACGACGTCGTCCGCGCCTTCGCGGCCGTCGGCGACGTGACGACCGTGGCCCGCGAGCTCCGTGAGCGCTGGGATGCGGCGACCCGGCTGTCGTTCTACATGCCGTACCGGGCCGACCCGTCGGTGCGCCACGAACTGCTCGCGGAGCTGCTCGACGCGTCGTGAACAACCCGCCCCGGTCCTGAACGCGAAACGGCCCCCGCCCGAAGGCGGGGGCCGTTCCTCGTTGTCGTTACGGCTAGCCGGTGAACTTCGGACCGACGGGAACCGGTGTCGGGGCCGGAGCCGGGCCGGGGCCGGGAGGCCCAGGAGCTGCCGCACAGATGCTGGTGTAGAAGGTGGTCAGGGCTTCAGTTGCTGACGCAACGTCCTCGTCCGGCGGAACACCGGGGAGCTTGATGCCGTTGGCACCGAGCACGAGGTCCTTCACCGCTGCCGGCGGCAGGGTGGAGAGGTCGTAGTTCGCCAACTTGAAGGTCGCAAGCAGCTTGCGCAGACCGGCAGTCGAGGTGTCCCAGGCATCCGAGATCGCCGACGGGACGGTGGCGTCACCGGCGTCGAGGGCTGCCTGAGTGTTGTCCACGAATGCCTTCTGGTCACCGTAGCTGGGCTGCGTGTTCTTGATGGTGTCCTTGGTCGTCGGGTCGACGTCGCCAATCAGCGCCTTCAGCGCCGGCTGGACACCCGCGAGCCCGAGGATGCTGGCGCAGAACGCCACCGTGTCGGGGTTGTTCGGGACAGTGTCCTCGCCGACCAGGAGCACCTGGGTGCAGCCTGCGCCACACGTCGGGATCGACGTCGCGGAGCGATGGTCTGGACGAAGTTCGTCCCGGCCGCAAAGCTCACGTTGGCGTTCGGGCTGGCACAGTCGTTGTCGCTCGTGGACGGGTGGAAGACGGCGTAGCCGGCGTCCTGCTGCGCAGTCACGCTGACCACCTGCGTCTCACCCGAGCCGAGGTCGTGGACGACCTTCGTGCCGCCGATGCAGACGTCGAAGGACCCGGTCCGAAGGAAGCTTGGGACGGCGTTGTGGACCGTGTAGCGGAACTCACCGAGACCGGTGATGCTCTGGTCGTTCGCCGGGAAGAGGATCCCGTCACCGGAGATCGCGAGCGAGTAGTTCGCCCCTCCAGCCACGCTGATCTGCTGGTTCGGCGTGCCGACGTTCGTCGCCGCAGGCGGCTTGGTGACGTTGTTGTCTGAGGCGTTCAGACAGTTCCCGGCACCGTCCACGTGGGTGGAGTTGGCGGAGCACACGTTCAGTGTGTGCGTGCCGTCAGCGACCTGGATGTCGACGCCATTCCCGATGGCCAGGTCGTTCACGGACTGGATACCGTCGATGTAGACGTCGATGGTGGGAACGTTCGTATACGTGACGTTCATGACGCGCACGGTCGCTGAACCAACAGCGGCAACAGCCGACGTTGCGAACAGGGCAAGTGGGGCCATTGCCAGCACCAGTGCCAGCGTTGCCCCCAGGGCTGTTTTTCTCACGGTTTCCCCTCCATTGAGTATGTGATTGACGCGACCGCCCCGCGGACTAAGCCCCGCTCGATCACGATCTCGGCGATCATATGGATACGGCATGCCCTCGTCCAGTATTCAGTGGCAAAATATTCTGGCAAACCGGGCAAACACCGCTTAATTCAGCTTCAAACCCGGGTGGTAGATGCGTTTCGGGCGCCAACTCGGTGTCAATTTGGGCCGCGAGCGAACGGAAAATCTTGGCAATTTCTCCCTCGGGGTCGGCCGCGACGATGGGACGGCCGAAATCGCCGCCCTCCCGGAGCGCTTCGACGAGCGGGATCTGCGCCAGGAGCGGGACCCCGAGCTCACCGGCGAGCTCCTCGCCGCCCCCCGCCCCGAACAGCTCGTAGCGTTTGGCGTCGTCACCGGTGAACCACGACATGTTCTCGATGACCCCGATGACCTCGAGGTCGACCTTGGCGGCCATCGCCGCCGCTCGTTGGGCCACGCGCTGCGCCGCCGGTTGCGGCGTGGTGACCACCAGCACCTCGGCCCGGGGCAGGAACTGGGCGATCGAGAGCGAGATGTCACCGGTCCCGGGGGGCATGTCCACGACGAGGTAATCGAGCTCTCCCCAGTACACGTCGGTGAGGAACTGTTCCAGTGCCTTGTGCAGCATGGGCCCCCGCCAGATGACGGCCTGGTCCTCGCGGGCGAAGAAGCCCATCGAGATCAGGCGGACGCCGTAGGACTCGGGCGGGATGATGACGTCGTCGATGAGCCCTGGCGGCGCACTGATGCCGAGCATCCGGGGCATCGAGAAGCCCCACACATCGGCGTCGACCGCCGCGACCCGGAGCCCGCGGTCGGCGAGGGCCACCGAGAGGTTGGTGGTCACCGACGACTTGCCGACGCCTCCCTTGCCCGACGAGATGGCGAGCACCCGGGTGCGCGGCGTCGGTGAACGGATTGACCTTGGGCGCGGCGGCCTGCTGACCGGCCTGCGACGCGTCGACCACCTGCAGCGGATTCGGCGGCGCCACGCCCTTGAGCAGTGCGGCGAGGGCCAGGATCTCGTCGTCGTGCATGTCCCGGATGTCGACGTCGACCCGCTCGATCCCGGGAACCTGACCGACCGACTCGATCACCCGGCGGGTCAGCTCGGCCCGGGACTCGTCGCCGGGCAGCGGCACCGCCAGCGCAATGACCGCGGTCGTGCCGTCGACCGCGACCCCTTGCAGCAGGCCGAGCTCGACGATCGAGCGCCGCAATTCCGGCTCCTCGACCGCCGCCAACGCGGCCTGGACGTCGAGCGATTCGGGCATGCACGCTCCCCCGCGGATTTCCACTACCGGCGTAGGTAGAATATGTCGGATGGAACCCGACGCCCTCACCGCCGACGAGTTCAACTCGGTGGTGAGCGCGGTCACGAACGCGTTCGGTGATCCGACTCGGCGCGAGATCTACCTCTTCGCGCGGGACGCGGGACCCGCCGGCGTCACGGCCGGCGCGGTCGCCGATCATTTCGAACTGCATTCCAACGTCGCCCGCCACCACCTCGAGAAGCTCACCAGTGGCGGCTACCTCGACGTCGAGATCGCCAAAGCGCCGGTCGATGGGCCTCCGCGCGCGGCCGGTCGACCCTCGAAGCGCTACCTCGCGGGTCCGCTCGACGCGACCCTCGCGCTCCCCCTCAAGCACGACGACCTCCTCGGCGGCCTGTTGGCCCGCGCCCTCGACACGCTCGGTCCTGCGCAGGCCGAGGTCCTCGCCGACGAGGTCGGGTTCGAGTACGGCGCCACGTTGGCGGCGCGCATGGATCCCACCGAGGGGCACCGAACCGTTCGCGCCGCGCTGACCGCGGTCGCCGACGCGCTGACCGCGCACGGCTTCGCCGCGCACACGGAAGCGCGCGACGGTGGGCTCGCCATCGTCTCCGAATGTTGCCCCTTCGGAGAGACGGCGCAGAAGTACCCGCACGTCGTGTGCGCGCTCGACCGCGGGATGATCCGCGGCATGCTCGCCGGTCTCTACGGTGAGACATCGCCGCAGTTCGAGACCAGTCGCCCCGACGGCGGCGACCACTGCGTCGCCCGCGTCTGACACTGAGCACGGTCGCGTGGCGCGCGCGTACCTCGACCACGCGTCGTCGTCGCCGTTACGGCCGGGCGCGCACGACGCGATGCTCCCGTTCTTACGCGACCACCACGGCGACCCCGGCCGCCTCCACGCCGAGGGACGGGTCACGCGTGTCGCGATCGAGGACGCGCGCGAGCTGGTCGCCGCGCGGTTCGGCGCCCGACCCCGCGAGGTCGTGTTCACGGCGAGCGGCACGGAGGCGATCAACACCGCGGTGTGGGGTGCGCTGGCGCGCGACGGACAGCGGTGTCCGACACGTCGTGACCACCGCGGTCGAGCATTCGGCGGTGTCGGAGGCAGTGCACAGGGGCGCGGAGGAAGTGACGATCGTCGGTGTCGACCGTCTCGGTCGGTTCGACGCCGAGGAGGTCGCTGCGCAGATCCGTCCCGACACCGCGCTCGTCTCGGTGCAGCTCGCCAACCACGAGGTGGGGACGCTGCAGCCGGCAGCCGCCGTCGCCGAGGCCGCGCGGGAACGTGGTGTCGTCGTGCACGTCGACGCGTGCGCCGCGGCGGGACACGTCGACGTGGACTTCGCATCCCTCGGCGCCGACCTCTGCTCGATCACCGGCCACAAGTTCGGCGGGCCGAAGGGTGCGAGCGCGCTCCTCGTACGGCGCGGCCTGCGTTTTCCACCCTTCGTCGTCGGGGGCGCGCAGGAACGGGCGCGACGGGGCGGGATCGAGAACGTCCCGGCGATCGTCGGGTTCGGGGCGGCCGCGCTCGCGGCCGGCAGCGACGCCACGCTCGAGCGCGCGCTCACGACGCGCCTCGCCCGCGAAACCTTGCACCGGGTCGAGGGCATCGAGCGGTTGGGGGACCCCGAGCACGCGCTGCCGAACCTGGTGTGCCTCGGCATCGACGGGGTCGAGGCCGAGCCGATCCTGCTCGGGCTCGACCAACGAGGCGTGGCGGTGCACTCCGGGTCGTCGTGCTCGAGCGAAACGCTCGAACCGTCGCCCGTGCTGGCGGCCATGGGCGTCGACGCCGATCGATCGTTGCGCGTCAGCGTCGGATGGTCGTCGAGCGACGCGGACGTCGACGCGTTCGTCGACGCGTTCCCCGTCGTCGTCGAAATGCTGCGCGGCCTGCGTCGGTAAGCTCCCGGCCATGACCACCAACGACTGGCCCTCACTCGCGGCGGAACTCACCTCCGCCCTCCACCTCACCGCCGCTCCGTTGGCGATCACGTTCTCGGACGCGCCGCTGCCCGGCGTCGCTGCGTTCGACGACCCGATGCCCGAACCGCTTCCCGACGGCCGCACGGGCCGGGTCCCTGCCGGATGCGTGTTCTGGATGAAGGCGGCCGATCGCACGTTCGGCACGGTCGCCGAGGATCACGGCAACTGCAGCGTCGGCAGCATGACGCACGGCTTCAAGACCATGGAGGAGGTCGCGGGCAACTCCGACGTCGCCGCGCTGCTCGACTCGGGATGGGTCACCATGGACGTGGTCCCTCAGATCCCGGTGGTGCGAACGAAGCCGGGCGCAGTCACGTACGGGCCCCTCGCCGAGACTCCCGTCGACCCCGATGTCGTCTTCGTGCGCCTCACCGGCCGCCAACTGATGGTGCTGTCCGACGCGATCCCCGGGCTCCGGATCGAGGGCAAGCCCCAGTGCCACATCGTCGCGGTCGCCAAGGAGGAGGGCGTGCCCGCGGCCAGCGTCGGTTGCGCGCTCAGCCGCGTGCGCACGGGGATGCCGCCGACCGAGATGACGTGCGCGATGCCCGCGGCGAAGCTCCCGGAGATCCTCGCCTCGATCCAACAGCACGCGGGCGCCGACAACGCCGTCGCCCACTACGCGGCGGACGACGCCAAGCGGTTCAACGGGTAACTACTTCTTGGCCGCCTCGTAGT
Organism: uncultured Actinomycetes bacterium; assembly: GCA_963726965.1. Lineage (GTDB taxonomy): Bacteria > Actinomycetota > Acidimicrobiia > IMCC26256 > DASPTH01 > DASUAS01. Next base: position 113,626 of record CAVSEI010000006.1, read on the forward strand.
ACGGATTCGAACCGGTGGCGTGGTCGGTGACGTCGATCACTTCGGTGATCTCGGGGACCATGTCGAGGATCGCGACCTCGATCCCCTGGCTCAGGGTGACCGCGGCCATGCCACAGCCCTGACACCCTCCCGAGAGCCGCAGGTACGCGATCGAGTCCTCCACGGCCACCAGCTCGGCGTGACCGCCGTGTGACGCGATGGCCGGGTTGATCTGCTCCTCGAGCACCTGGATCACCCGCTGCGGAGTGTCACCCGAGAGGTCGGCGGGTGGACGGTCGACCATGGCGGGTGACGCCGGCACCGGGCGGTTCGGGTTCTGCATCACCATGCCGCCGCTGAACTCGAGCGTGGCGCCGCGGAGCAACTCCGCGCTCGCTGGGGGAATCGCGACGGGAAGGTCGTCGTGGTGCTGGACGACGACGTCAGCGTCGAGCTCCGTGAGGGGGCGGAACTCCATGAGGTAGGTGTACGCGCCGGCCTGCTCGCCGTTGACCTCGACCCAGAGCGCGAGGCCGGCGGCGTCGGTCTCGGCGTCGCGCACCTCCAGGACCTTGGCTCGGGCTTCCTCGGTGATCGCCAGCAACTCACTCATATCCTCCATGATACGTCCGTGGCCCGCATCCTCCTCCTGCTCCCCACGTCGACGTACCGGGCACCTGATTTCGTGAGGGCCGCCGCCCATCTGGGGGTGGACGTCGTGGTCGGATCGGAAGAAGAGCAGGCGTTGGCCGCCGACATGGGCGACCGGGCGGTCGTCGTCCCACTCTCCGATCCGGAAGCCGCCGCGGCCGTGATCGTCGCCCTCGACGCCCGCACCCCGATCGACGCCGTCGTCGCCGTGGACGACCAGGGCGTGCTCGTCGCCGCCACTGCCGGAGAGCGCCTCGGGTTTCCCCACAACCCTCCTGTCGCGGTGGCGGCGACGCGTGACAAGGCAGCCATGCGGGCCGCGCTGCGCGCGGCCGAGGTGCCGCAACCCGACTTCGCCGTCATGGACGGCAAAGCACTCCCGGACGTCGGGTTCCCGTGCGTGCTGAAACCGGTCGGCCGCTCCGCCAGTCAAGGTGTGATCCGAGCCGACGATCCCGACGCGGCCCTCGCCGCGGCGGCGCGCGTGCGGGCCATCACCGGGGGTCCGTTGCTCGTGGAGCAGTACGTCCCCGGGGTCGAGGTCGCGGTCGAAGGCATTGTGCAAACCGGCGTGCTCGAGGTCCTCGCGGTGTTCGACAAGCCCGATCCCCTGACCGGTCCGTACTTCGAAGAGACGATCTACGTGACACCGTCGCGACTCCCCGCGGCCACCCTCGCGCGCATCGACGACGTGACCGAACGCGCGTGCGCGGCACTGGGGCTGATCGAGGGTCCCGTGCACGCCGAGGTGCGAGTCGACGGGGACCGCGTCTGGGTGATCGAGGTGGCGGCGCGCTCGATCGGTGGCCTGTGCGCCCGAGCGCTTCGCTTCGGTGCGGGCATCGCGCTCGAAGAACTGATCCTGCGCCACGCGCTCCGGATGCCGCTCGACGGTCTGACGCGCGAGCGATCCGCATCCGGAGTCATGATGCTCCCGATCCCGCGTGCGGGCGAGTTGCGCGACGTCCGCGGGCAGGATGCCGCGCGCGCCGTGCCCGGTGTGACCGGGCTGGAGATCACGATTCCCCGCGGCCGTCGGGTCCAGCCCCTCCCCGAGGGCGACCGGTACCTCGGGTTCGTCTTCGCGCGCGGAGACGAACCGGCTGAGGTCGAAGCGTCGCTGCGGGCGGCGCACGCCGCGCTCGACGTCGACATCAGCCCGTAGCCTGCAGCCGTGCACATCCTCCTCGTGGCGACGTACGAGCTCGGCCAGCAGCCGACCAGCCTGGGGACCGCCGCCGCGCATCTGCGCGAGCAGGGGCACGACGTGCGGGCCATCGACGTCTCCGTCGACCCGTGGGACCCGGGGCTCGTCGACTGGGCCGACGAGGTCGCGTTCTCGGTGCCGATGCACACCGCGACCCGGCTCGCGCGCGACCTCGCGCGCGGCATCGACCGGCCGGTGCGGTGCTTCGGGCTCTACGCCGCGCAGTGCACCGACTTCGCGGACCCCGTCGAGTGGGATGCCGCGCTTCCGGCACGCGACGTGCTCCCGCCCCTCGACCGCTACGCCCGCCTCACCATCGGTGACGAGGAACGGCTCGTCGGATCAGTGCTCGCGTCGCACGGGTGCGCCCACCGGTGCCGACACTGTCCCGTCCCGGTGGTGTACGACGGACGGGTCCAACGCTTGGACGAGCGGGCGGTCCTCGCCGACATCGAGCAGCTGGTCGGCGCGGGCGCGCGACACATCACGTTCGGCGATCCCGACTTCCTCAATGCGCCGCCGCACTCCCGTCGGATCGTGCGCGCGATGCACGACGGCTTCCCGGAGCTCACGTTCGACTGCACGGTGAAGGTCGAGCACGTCCTCCGCCACGCCGACCTGTGGCCCGAGTTCGCCGCGGCCGGATGTGTGTTCGTCGTCTCCGCGTTCGAGTCGGTGAACAACGATGTCCTGGCGCGACTCGACAAGGGTCACACCACTCCCGATGCGACTCGTGCGGTCGAGATCTTGCGCGACGCTGGCATCGACGTCCGGCCGTCGTGGATGCCGTTCACACCGTGGACCCGCGCCGCCGACGTCGCCGACATCCTCGACTTCGTGCACCGCCATGACCTCGTCGGCAGCGTGGACCCCGTGCAGTACAGCGTGCGGCTCCTCCTCCCGCGCGGCTCACTCCTCCTCGCGCATCCCGACCTCGCACCGTTCCTCGGCCCGTGGGACGAGGAACGGTCGACCTTCACGTGGGTGCACCCCGATCCCTCGATCGACGAGCTCCAACTGCGCATCGCCGCCCTCGTCGACACCGACGACGATCCGGTGTCGGTCTACGCGACGATCCGCGAGGCGGTGGGAGCGAGGCCGGTTGATCTGTCGGGGGTCACGACTGGTCGGCCCCGCCTCACCGAGAGCTGGTTCTGTTGCGCCGAACCAACTGAGCTCCAACTCCGCGCCATCTCCTGACGCGAATCGGCATCAGCCCCCGCGGAGCACATTGAGCGCGGAACCGGCGCGGAACCACGCGATGTGCTCGTCGGACATCGTGTGCGTGGTGGTGATGGCGTCAGTCGACCCGTCGGCGTGATGCACGAGCACGGTCACGGGGTTGCCGGGAGCCAGATCGGCGATCCCGATGATGTCGACCGTGTCGTCGGCGTGCAGCCGCTCGTAGTCGTCGGGGTTGGCGAAGGTCAACGCGAGCACGCCCTGCTTCTTGAGGTTCGCCTCGTGGATGCGGGCGAACGAACGGACGATCACCGCCCGGCCGTTCATGTAGCGCGGCTCCATCGCCGCGTGCTCACGCGACGAACCCTCGCCGTAGTTCTCGTCGCCGACGGCCACCCACCAGATCCCGGCATCCTTGTAGGACTTGGCCAACTCAGGGAGCGGCTTGATCGATCGGTCGCGCACGTCGAGACCCGAACCCGGCGGGTCGAGGGCAAACGCATTGTTGACCCCGATGAAGAGGTTGCCGGAGATGTTGGTGAGGTGACCTCGATACCGAAGCCACGGACCGGCCGGTGAGATGTGGTCGGTGGTGCACTTGCCGACTGCCTTCATCAGCACCTGCATGCCGAGGAAGTCGTTGCCGTCCCACGGCGCAAACGGTTGGAGCAACTCCAGGCGCTCGGATCCCGGCTTCACCACCACTTCGACCGAGGACGGGTCGGCGGCGGGCGCCTGGAACCCAGACTCCCCGGGATCGAAACCTTTCGCCGGCAGCTCGTCCGCCGACGGCGCCGTCAGTTGCACCTTCGTGCCGTCCGGCGCGACGACGGGCTCGCGGACGAAGTCGACGTCGAGACGACCGGTCAGCGCCATCGCGGTGACGGTCTCGGGCGAACCGATGAACGACAGCGTCGCGGCGTTCCCGTCGTTGCGGGCCGGGAAGTTGCGGTTGAACGACGAGACGATGGTGTTGCGCTCACCCTTCTGGATGTCGTCGCGCTGCCACTGCCCGATGCACGGACCGCACGCGTTGGCGAGCACCGTGGCGCCGATGGCTTCGAGGTCGGCAAGGAGACCGTCACGCGCGATCGTGGCGCGCACCTGCTCGGATCCCGGCGTGATCAGAAGGGGCGTCTTGACCTTCAGGCCCGCGGCGTTGGCTTGCCGCGCGACGTGCGCGGCACGACCGATGTCCTCGTACGACGAGTTGGTGCACGAACCGACGAGCGCGTACTTGATGTCGACGGGGTAGTCCTCTTCCCGCGCCGCGCGACCGACCTCGGAGATGGGTCGGTCGAGGTCGGGAGTGTGTGGTCCGACCAGGTGCGGTTCGAGCTCGTCGAGATCGATGTCGATGACGCGGTCGAAGTAGCGCTCGGGATCATCGAGCGACCTCCGGATCGATGCGCAGGTGCTCGGCGTGCGCATCGGCGAGGTCGGCAAGTGCGGCGCGTGCGGTGGACTTCAGGTAGGCCGCCGATCGCGCGTCGTACGGGAACAGCGAACACGTGGCACCGATCTCGGCGCCCATGTTGCAGATCGTGGCCTTGCCGGTCGCCGAGATCGACTCCGCTCCGGGGCCGAAGTACTCGACGATGGCGCCGGTACCCCCCTTGACCGTGAGGATGCCGGCCACCTTGAGAATCACGTCCTTCGCCGCGGCCCACCCCGAGAGCTCGCCCCGGAGGTGCACGCCGATCACCTTCGGGACCCGTGTGTTGAACGGCCACCCCGCCATCACGTCGACGGCGTCGGCGCCACCGACCCCGATGGCCACCATGCCGAGGCCGCCCGCATTGGGAGTGTGACTGTCGGTGCCGATCATCATTCCGCCCGGGAACGCGTACTGCTCGAGCACGACCTGGTGGATGATCCCGGAGCCCGGCTTCCAGAAGCCGATGCCGTACTTCGCCGACACCGTGCGCAGGAACTCGTAGACCTCGGAGTTCACGTCCAGCGCGTTCTTCAGATCGGAGTCGGCACCGACGCGCGCCTGGATGAGGTGGTCGCAGTGCACGGTGCTCGGGACCTGCACGGTCGGGAGGCCGGCAGTCATGAACTGGAGGAGCGCCATCTGCGCGGTGGCGTCCTGCATCGCGACCCGGTCGGGGCGATAGTCGGCGTAGTCCACACCGCGGTCGATGCCGACGGTGGCGGGATCGTCGGCGTGCGCGAAGAGGATCTTCTCCGCGAACGTCAGCGGACGACCGAGTCGTCGTCGTCCATCAGCCAGCGCCCGCGGAAACCGCGCGTACGCGGTCTCGACCAACTCGAGGGGCGTGGTGGGCTCGACCGTCGTTGCCATACCTCGCAGGCTACCTGCGTCGTTGCGCCACACTCACTTCGTGAGCGACGTCGCACGCGTCAATGAGGCTGCCACGCGTCGGGGTCGTCGACTGCACGCTCGACGAAACGGGGGAGACGGCCGGACGCGACGTCGGCCACGGTGACCTTCTCGAGCACGCCCCGCAGCGCGGCTCGCACCGCGATCCACACTTCGGGGAGACGCTCGGCCGGGCCCTCGTACTCCAACAACTCCGGGCGCACGTCGCGCACAGCGGCCAGCGGCCCTTCGATGGCCCGCATGATGTCGGCGAGCGCGATGTCCCGCGCCGGGCGCGCAAGCCGCGACCCACCCTCCGCGCCGCGTTGCGTGGCGACGATCCCGGCCCGGCGCAAGTCGGTGAGGATGTTGTCGAGGAAGTGGCGGGGGATCGCCTGCGCCTCGGCGATCCGGTCGGCCTTCACGAGGTCGCCGTCCGCGGTCGCCAATTCGAGGACCGCGCGCACCGCGTAGTCGGCCTTCGCCGTGACCTTCACCGCGCCTCCAGCAATTGACCGACTTCCGTCCCAAACTCTACAATGTCAACCGGTTCAGTTGTCTTTGTTGGGTCGTGCCCGTGCACATCGATTTCGGTCTGGCGCTCGCCGGCCTCATCGTCGGCATCGTCGTCGGCCTCACCGGCATGGGGGGTGGGGCGCTGATGACGCCGATCCTGGTGATCGGTTTCGGCATCGAGCCCCTCGCCGCGGTCTCGAGCGACCTCGTCGCCGCGGTCGTGATGAAGCCGATCGGCGGAGGCATCCACTTCCGTCGCGGGACCGTGCACACCGGGCTGGTGCGTTGGCTCGCACTCGGATCAGTACCCGGCGCGTTGCTCGGCTCGTACGTGGTCTCGCATCTCGGCGGTGACGTCAGCGACACGATCAAGGTCGTGTTGGGTGTCGTGCTCCTCATCGCCGCCGCCGCCATGGTCGTGCGCATGTACCTCAGCCGCAACCGCGCGCCCGGGGTCGAAGGCGAAGCTGCGCAGCAGGTCCCGGTGCGGAAGGTTCTCACGCTCATCATCGGAGTGTGCGGTGGCGTCATCGTCGGCATGACTTCTGTGGGCTCGGGTTCGCTCATGATCGTCGCACTCATGTTGCTCTACCCGACGCTGTCGTCGAAGGAGCTGGTCGGCACCGACCTCGTCCAGGCGGTGCCACTCGTGGTGGCGGCGGCGATCGGCCACCTGATCTGGGGCGAGTTCGAGCTCGGGATCACGAGCTCGCTGTTGATCGGCGCGATCCCCGGAGTGATCATCGGCTCGCACGTATCGTCGCGGGCCCCCGACGCCATCATCCGACCCATCCTCGTCCTGGTCCTCGCCCTGTCCGGGCTCAAGCTGCTCGACGTCCCCAACGAGGTGCTCGGTGCGATCCTCGTCGGCGCGATCGTCACCGGACTCGCCACGTGGTTCGTCAAGCAGCGGCGAGCCCGAGCACTCGCCGGCGTGCGTCCCGGAGCGCCGGTGGCGTCGGGGTCGCCACATTCAACACCCGGCTGAGCGCGAAGACGGCGGTGCGCACGGGCAGTGCCGCGGGCGGAAACCAGGGGATTCGATACATCCGACGCGCGTACGCAGGCAGGATCGCGATCGCCGCGGTGGTCGGGATCGCCCAGAGCGGCCGGTACTTGAGGCTCATCGGCGGGAACATCACGACGCGCAGGCCGTCGATCGCGGGCCGCGTGACCCGCAGACCGGTCACGGACGCCAGGTAGTCACGGAGTTCCGCCTCCGACTGCGGCGCGCGACCCGCGGGCAGCTCGACCATCTCGGCGACGCGTGCCATCTCGGCGACGTACCGGTCGGCGTCGGCTCGAGAGATGCGACCCGCGTACGTGCGATACGCCAGGAGGAACGATTCCACTTCGACGGCGTGGATCCACAACAACAGATCCGGGTCACTGCCTGCATAGAGCTCGCCGGTGACGGGATCGGTGCCGTGGATCCGTTCGTGCACCTTGCGCACGCGGGCCGCCGCCGCTTCGGCGGTCGCGGTGTCGCCGTAGGTGGTCGCCAGCACGAAGCTGGTCGTGCGCTCGAGTCGACCCCACGGGTCCTCACGGAATGTGCTGTGCTGATCGACGGCCGCCATCGCCCGTGGCTCGAGCGCCTGCACGAGCAAGGCGCGCAAGCCGCCGACGAGCATGACCGGATCGGCGTGGAGCCGCCACGCGACGCTGTCGGGCCCGAAGATCCCGGCGTCGGTCGTCATCGAACGGAGGCTATGCCTCGCGCTCCTCGATCACGACGGTGTGCATGACGTCGCCGACCTGCGTACCGACGGCGATGTCGATGCCGTCGACGACGTAGCCGAACAGGTTGTAGTCCTTCGTGAGTTTGCGGGTGCAGTCGTCGATGCACACGAAGAACTGCGAGCCGTTGGTGTTGGGTCCGGCGTTGGCCATGGCCAGCGCGCCGAGCGTGTACTCGCCCTGCACAGGTTCATCGTCCCAGCGATACCCCGGACCACCGCGGCCACTGCCTTCGGGATCGCCACCCTGGATCACGAAGTCCGGAACGACCCGGTGGAACGTCAAGCCGTCGTAGAACCCCTGACGGGAGAGGGCCACGAAGTGGTTGACGGTGTTCGGCGCGAGCTTCGGGTGCAGGTCGGCCACGATCGTGCCGCGGTTCGTGGTGATCGTCGCGCGGTAGATCTTGGAGTCGTCGATGTCGTACGCGGGGGGCTGCGCCATGGCTGCTACTTCTTCCTGGGTCGGGTCGTGGTCGGAGGCACGGTAGTCGAAGGCGATTCGAGCGCCGTCGTGACCTGCGCGAGCAGTTGCCGGGCTTGTGTCGCCCACTGACCGTTCGGCGTCTTCAGCAGGTAGGTCTGGAGGTCGGTCTGCGAACCCGAATACTGCAGCAGCGCGGCGCGTACCACCGCGCGGAAGAAGTAGCTGTCGGAATACTCGGGAGCGTTCTTGATCGCGGTGTCGAACGCGGCAACGGCTTCGGCGATCGCCTGCTGCTGCGCGGTCTTGTCGGGAATCTGCTCTGAAACCAGGTAGAGCGCGCGCCCGAGACTGGCCTGCGCCTCGGGACGGTTGGGATCGATGGTGATGGCGGCGTCCCACTGCTTGAGCGCGGTCGGCAAGTCGTTGTTGTTTGCGTACGCGGTGGCGAGCTGCAGACGCAGGTCGTAGTCATCAGGTTTGGCGCTGACGGCCTTCTGCAAGCGGGTGATCTCGGCCGCGATCCGCTTCGACGCCGCAGTCTCGGAATCGGCCTGCGAGTTGCCGGACGCGGTCTGACCCGGCAATCGGGCACCCAGTGCGTATGCCAGCGACACGCCCGCGAGGATCGCGAACACGACGATCCCGGCGACGAGCGCGACGCGCGTCCGCGACCGCCTTACGGAGTGAGGCGCCTCCGGCCGCGCATCCACTCCGTCGCGCAAGGTTCGGATGACCGCCGCCGCGCGAGCGGTGTAGTCGTCGTGGAGTTCGGCGTAGGAGTCGTCATCGATACCGCCGCTCTCGTGCTCGAGCTCGAGATCATCGAGAGACTGCAAGAGGAAGTCGCGCTCTTCCTCGAGGCGGCGGCGCGAGTCGCGGTCGAGCGCGTCACTCATCGTCACGGGCTCGTTCCACGAGACGGGCATCGGCTGCGGTCGCGTGGAGATGCGGTTCACCACGGTTGCGCCGCAGCGCGAACACGATCCCGGTGGCGCCCAACGCGAGGACGACGACCGGCAACACCCACACGATCAGGCTGATACCCGAACTCTGAGGTGAGAGGAGGATCGATTCGCCGTAGTCGTCGACGTAGGCCTGACGGATCTCGGCGTCGCTCTGGCCGTGCGCGATGCGTCGCTGTGATGTCAGCGCGGATCGCACGGGACGTCGGCGCCTGGCTGTCGGCGACGGACAGGCCCTGGCACTCGGGACACTTCAGCTCGGTCGCGAGCTCGTGGGCTCGAGCCGCCGGCGACCGGTCACCGCGTCGGCCACACCACCACGGCCAACGCCACGACGACGACGACCGCGAGACCGATCCAGGGCCCCCACCGCCGCATCAGCCGTACGCCCGCGCCGCGGCGAGGAACTGCTCCAGCTCGTCGGCACTCATGGGCCCGTACTTCGACGCGGCCACAACTCCTTTGGGCGACACCGCGAGCGTCTCTGGTTGCCCGCGCGTCGCGAAGGCGAGCGCGGCCTGGTCACCGGGATCGAGCGCGACCGTCCACTTCATCCCGTTGTCGTCGACGTACGCCCGGATGGTCTTGGTGCTGTTCTGCGGATCGCGCACGATCCCGACCATGACGAAATCGGTGTCGCCCGCATGCGCGGCGTAGAACTTCTTCAACTGGGGGAGTTCCTGGCGGCACGGGGTACACCATGTGTTCCAGAAGTTGATGATGACCGACTTGCCCGCGGTCGACGCGTTCGACACCCGACCGCCGGCGAGCATCGGGAGATCGAAGCTCGGGGCGGCCTTCCCGAGGAACGGGCTCTGCTGCGCGTCGGCCTGCGGATCGTTGCCGACATTCACCGCGAGGACGACGCCGAAGATCACCACGATCAACGCGACTGCGAACGCAACCCAGCGTGCGGGATGCTTCATACGGGCACCGGCTCCGGTTCCGGTTCCGGTTCGGGTTCGGGCGACCGGTCTTCCGCCGCCGCGGCCCGGGGCTTCCGCCGGAGGCGCGGCGCGAGCGCGAGGATCGTGCCCAACGCCATGAACCCGCCACCGATCCACAGCCAGACGATCATCGGATTGACACGAACGCCGAGCGTGATTCGGTTCTGGCTGTCGCGGGCCGACACGAGCGTGAGGTACACGTCTTCGGCGATTCCGGTGTGCACCGAAGGTGTGCCGATGCCCTCGGTGCTGTTCGGATAGGTGGAAATTGCCGGCGCGTACGTGCCAATCGTGCGACCACCCTTGGTGACGCGAACGTTCGCCGACACCGTGGTCTTCTGGTCGGACGTCGCCGTGTGCGACCCGAGATACGTCAGCGTGTAACCCGACACCGTCGCCGACTGGCCGCGTCGCAACTTGACGTCGCGGTTGGCGCCGTACGCCGACGACGCAGCCAACACGACCGCGATGAGGACCACGCCGAAATGCACGACGAGGCCGCCGTAGAGGCGCGGATTGGAACGGGTGGCGCGCCCGAGCGCGACCGTGCGCGATTCGCCGAGCGCGCGGCGGCGACCGCGGATGCCGAGCACGAATTGGCGCACGATGCCCGCGGTCGCGAACGCGCCAAGGCCGTAGGCGAGGACCTCGGCGAGGCCGCGTGCGCCGAGAACAACGGCCGCGAGCATCGTCAACCCGCCGATCCACGCGGGCACGATGAGCCGGTTGCGCACCACCTCACCGCTCGTGGCGCGCCACGGCAACGCCGGCGCAGCCGCCATCAGGAACAGCAACGCCAACCCGATCGGCGTGGCCATCCGGTCGAAGTACGGCTCGCCCACCGACAGGCGAGATCCACGCAGCGCCTCTGCGACGAGCGGGAAGACGGTGCCGAGCAGCACGACGAACGCGAGCGCGGCGAACAGCAGGTTGTTGGCGAGAAATGCGGACTCGCGCGAGACCGCCGAGTCGATCCGACCCGGCGCACGTAACTGATCGCCGCGCCACGCGACCAGCCCAATCCCCGTCGCGGCGATCACGCCGAGGAACGCGAGCAACCACGGGCCGATGTCTGATTGCGTGAATGCGTGCACGGAGTCGATCACGCCGGAACGGGTGAGGAAGGTCCCGAGGATGGTGAGGCAGAACGTCGCGATCACGAGCGACAGGTTCCACACCCGGAGCATGCCGCGACGCTCCTGCACGATCACCGAGTGGATGAAGGCGGTTCCCGTGAGCCACGGCAGGAGGGACGCGTTCTCCACCGGGTCCCAGGCCCAGAAGCCTCCCCACCCGAGCACTTCGTAGCTCCACCACGCGCCGAGGATGATGCCGACGGTGAGGAAACCCCAGGCGACGAGCGTCGCGCGACGCGTGTCGGTCAACCAGCCTTCGCCGAAACGCCCGGTGACCAATGCGGCGATCCCGAACATGAACGGGACCGTGAACCCGACGTAACCCATGTAGAGGATCGGCGGGTGGAAGGCCATCAGGATGTGGTTCTGCAACAGAGGGTTCGGACCTCGACCGTCGAACGGCACCGGCGAGAGGGTGACGAACGGGTTCGCCGGCCCGAGCATCAGCGCGAAGAAGAACAGCGACACGGCCAGTCCGGTGATGGTGGCGATCGCGACGAGGGGATCTTCGACCCGGGCGCGGAATTTCCACGCGACGAACGTGAGGTATCCGCCGAGGATCACGGCCCAGAGGAGGATCGATCCTTCGAGGGCTGCCCACAATCCAGTGATCGTGTAGAGCAGCGGCGTGCCGAGCGCGTTGTTCTCCGCGACGTACCGGATCGAGAAGTCATGGCTCAGGAGCGCCCACTCCATGACGCCGGCGGCGGCGAGCGCGGCGGCGAGGACCGCGAACACGCAGCGGCGTCCGAAGCGCAGCAGGAACTTGTCGCGCATCTGGAGTCCGGCGAGCAGTGCGGTGATCCCGACCACCGAGGCGCCGGCCCCGATCGCGACGGCCGCGTACCCGAGCGCGGCCTTCACGAAGTCGCAGCCTTCCTTGTGTCCACCTTCGGCGGCGTGTAGTCGGCACCGTGTTTGATCAAGATGCGATCCGAGTCGAACGGCGCGTTCTTCGCCTTCGACGCCCAATGACCCTCGACGACAACGGGCGCACCGTCCTTGAACAGCGCCGGCGTGTCACCGTCATGATGGACGGTGACGGTGTTCTTTCCGTCGGTGACGAGGAACGTCACCCCGTTTCGGGTGTCGTGGATCGAATGGTGCACCACGCCGCCCGCCAGCCGGAACCGTGATGTGCCTTGAGACTCGCGGTCATGCACTGCTTCCGACACGGTGCGGAAGTACACGACGTTCTCCGACAAGACGACCGCGAGCACGATGATCGCGACGACGGCGACCACACAACCGCCCACGGCAACGATGTAGCGACCCTTCCGTCGAGGCCGGGGCTTCGGCTCCGGCGGTGGGGCCGGCGGAGACTCGACCGTCGTCACTCGGGTCCTCGTGACTGCTCGGCCCGTTTCGTGCGTTGGACGATCCAGAGCCAGTAGGAACCGAGCACCACACCCGTGAGCACCCAACCGGTGATGACGTACTCGGCGAAGTTCACGACGTCACCGCGCCGACGCGCTCGGCAATCGCCTGCTGCACCTCGCGGTCCTCGCGGTCTTCGTCGAGCGCGAGCAGTCGATACCGACGGTCGAGGAGATAGAAGTAGACGATCGTGAACGCGAGCACTCCGAACCAGAGGGTGAACGCCATCACCCCGTGGATCTTGGCGTCGAGGCGCTCGTTGAACACCGTGCCCTGTTGGTGCAACGTGCGCCACCAATTGACGGAAAAGTGGACGATCGGGACGTCGACGAATGCGATGAGCGCGGCGATCGCGCACCGCTTGGCGCGCGCGTCGGGCGATGCCGGGATGCGCCGCAGCGCGAGATACCCGAGGTACAGGAAGAAGAGCACGGCCGTCGTGACGAGACGCGCGTCCCACGCCCACCAGACGCCCCACACCGGACGACCCCACAGTGAGCCGAGCACAAGCGTGAGCGCGGTGAAGATCACACCGATCTCGGCCGACGCGCCCGCCATGCGATCCCACACCGTCGCTCGGGTGCGTGGCCACAGCCACAACGCCGAACCGAGCGCGGTGACGCCGAACGCGAGGTAGGCGATCCACGCCGCCGGCACATGCAGATACATGAGGCGTTGTGCATCGCCCTGCACTGCGTCCGGCGGCGCGCCCCACAGTCCGAACAGCGCGAGCACGATCATGGACGCCAACGCCAGCCACCCGAGCGCCTTGCTCACCTGCGGCTTCAACAGTCTCATGCTTCCTCCAGGAGCGGCCCGAAGGCGAGCATCCCGATCGCGGTGAACAACAACGCGAACACTGCGAGCAGCGCGACCCACGGCCATGCGTCCGACGGTATGCCGTCGATCGCCGCTTCCCAGGCTCGGGTGGCTCCGAGGAGCACCGGCGCCACCACGGGGAGGAGCAAGACCGGCACCAACGTCTCGCGCACCCGGAGGCCAGCTGCGAGCACGCCGTAGAGGGTACCGGTGGCCGCCACCCCGACGGTCGCGGCCAACGTCGCCAGCACGAGTGGCACGAGGGTGTTGAGTTCGATGCCGTAGACCACGACGACGGTGAGGGCCAGTACGACCTCGAGGGCCAAGAGCTGGACGGCCACCGCCGCGGCCTTGCCGAGGAAGAGCGCGGGCCCGTCGAGCCCCGAGAGGCGAAGGCCGTCGCGGGCCCCGTTGTCGGCCTCGATGCTGAACGATCGTGACACCGCGAGGAGCGCGGCGAGCAGGACGGTCACCCAGAACAGCCCCGGAGCAACCCGCTTGAGGATCCCGCGATCGGGATCGAGGGCGAAGGCGAACAGCAGGAGCACGATGAGCCCGAACGGGATCACCTGTTGCAGGGTCACCCGCGACCGGGCCTCGATCCGCAAGTCCTTGCCCGCGACCAACCGCACCTCGCGCCAGAGCGTCATGCGTGCCCGCTCTCCGCGGTGAGATCGGCTTGTCCGGCGGTGAGGACGACCTCACGGTCCGCAAGATCGCGGGCATGGTCGAGTTCGTGGGAGGCGAGAAGCACCGTGCGGTGCTCGCCCGGCGCCGCCGCGACCACCGCATCGAGGACGGCGCGGCCCTCGGCATCGAGGCCGGCGTGCGGCTCGTCGAGGAGCAGGAGCCGTGGATCGCGAGCCAGCGCGACGGCCAACGACAGGCGACGGCGCTGGCCCGCCGAGAGCCGACGGTGTTCGACGTCGTGCACGGGCGAGAGACCCATCCGCTCGAGCGCGGCGTCGGCCTCGGACAGATCGCGGCCAGCCGCGCCCGCGGCGAAGCGCAGGTTCTCGCGCACGGTCAGGTCGTCGTAACAGAAGGTCTCGTGACCCACGAGGGCGAGATCCCGTCGTGCGCTGCGCCGGTCCTGGGCCAGATCGTGGCCGAGGACCGTGGCCTCCCCGGAGTACAGCGGAACGAGCCCGGCCAGCAGCCGCAGCAACGTGGTCTTCCCGGCCCCGTTCGCGCCCGACAGCAGCACGATCTCACCGCTGGTGGCGTCGAGATCAACGCCGGCCAGCGCCGGGAAGCGCCCCAGAAGGCAAACTGCGGAGCGGAGACGGACGACGACAGGCACACTCGCCTCCGGGCGATCGATGGCGTGATTGTACGGAGGCCGGGCCGGGACGGTCGAACCGGCGAGGCTGCCGGCCAGAAGCGGAGCGTTAGCCTCAGCCGCCATGCGCAGGGTGCTCGGAGCGGTCGGTCGCGTGCTGGTGACCGCCGGAATCCTGTTGCTGCTGTTCGTCGCGTACCAACTCTGGGGCACCGGCATCTACCAGGCCCGGGCCCAGGACGACCTCCGGAACCAGTTCGAACGGACACTCCACCAGGCCGGCCCGACCACCACCACCCCGGGCTCCCCGACGACCACGACCCGCGTGGGCACCACGACGACGCTCGCTCCCTTGGCCGCACCGCCGGCGGGTGACGCGGTCGGGCTCATCGCGATCCCCAAGATCGGCGTGAACCAGGTCATCGTCGAAGGGGTCGACGTCGACGACCTCCGCAAGGGTCCCGGCCACTATCCGGCCACCCAACTCCCCGGTCACGAGGGAAACAGCGCCATCGCGGGGCACCGCACGACCTACGGCGCGCCGTTCGGCGACCTCGACCAGCTCGCGCCCGGGGACGAAATCGACATCGCGACCGTGCAGGGAAAGTTCAAGTACACCGTGACCGAGCAGCGCGTGGTCGACCCCAGTGAGGTCAGCGTGCTCGACTCCACCCTCGACCCCACCCGTTTCGGACAACATCTCGCGACGCTCACGCTGACCACGTGCAATCCGAAGTACTCGGCCGCCGAACGGCTGATCGTCAAGGCGCGGCTCGTCCTCGGTCATGGTCAGACCCGCGCACTCCCCCCGCGGCAATCCCAAAAGGCGGTGCAGTCGGCAGCATCAATGGTCTGTCCGGTGACGCCTCTTCACGCACTCCCGCGATCGTGTGGGGCTCGATCGTGGCACTCATCGGGTTGCTGTGGTGGCTGCTGTTCCATCGCCACCCGCGCTGGACCACGTGGTTGATCGGCGCGGTGCCGTTCTTCGTCGTGCTGTTCGTGTGTTACACGTACGTCGAACGCCTGCTGCCCTCGAACTACTGACGACCCTTCCGCGGCGCTGTCCTCGGTCATGCCTCGTCGATCAGCGCGATGAGCGCGCCCGGCGTGACCGAATGGCCAGCCTCGACGTAGAGCTCCCGCACCACGCCGGGGACGTCGGTCAAGACCGCGACGCGCCCCGACTCTGTGTCGAGCAGAGCGATCTCGTCTTCCTCCGCGACCATCTGACCCTCGTCGACGTCGACGCGCAGAACCGTTCCCTCGGACGACGAGCGCAGCTCATACATGCGGCGGAGGATACCTGCGGCGTGCGCGCCGACGTCACTACGGTGGTGCGCGTGATTTCGTTCGCGCTGACGGTGGCCGTGGCCGTCATCGTCGTCGTCGCGACCAAAGGCAGTTTCTCTCGCCTCAGCTCCATGCAATTCAGGCTGTTGTGGGCGCTGTTCGCCGCGCTCGTCATCCAGATCGGACTGGAGTACGTCGACTTTCCCAAGGATCGAATCGGCGACCTCGGCCTGGCGCTCCTCCTCATTTCGTACGCGCTGATCTTCGTGTTCTGCTTCGGGAACCGGTCGGTGAAGGGCATGACGATCATCACCGTCGGCATCGCGCTCAACGTGCTCGTCATCGTCCTCAACCAGGGGATGCCGACGAAGGACGACGTGCGCTCGCGCGACGGGCACGAGGTGCACGTGCCCATCGAGCAGACGGCGAAGCACCGACCCGCATCCGACGACGACACCCTCCAATTCCTGGGTGACATGATCACCCTTCCCCGATTTCCGAATCAGCAGTTCTCGATCGGTGACGTGGTGATCGGCCTCGGGATCATCGACCTCTGCTTCGAGGGCAGCCGCCGCCCGCGCCGACGCGGCGGCGCGCTGCCGCCGCGGCTCAGCAGAGCTGATCGTCGAGGAGCCCGCGCCGGTCGAGTACGACCTCGAGGGCCGACAGCACCTTCGTGTCGTACAGGTACTCCGGTGCCGAGCAGAGCGCCTCGAGCGCGAGCCCGGCGCGTTCAGGATGACCGTCTGACAGCTCGTCGAACGCGCTCGCGACCTTGAGGATCTGCCCGGACATCACCGAGGGGCGAGAACTGACGTGCTCGCGGAAGGGCATCCATTCAGCGGCGATGATGTCGCCCGCCGGCGCGAGCAACTGCGTACCGCGCAGAATGGTCGCGCCAGCTTGCGCGACCGCGACCGGCTCCGGGGGACGACCGTCCGATGGTTCGTCGAGGCAGACCTGTCCGAGATGGTGGAGCAGCGCCGCCGTCTCGAGTTGACCAAGCTCGTGGCGTGAAAATCCGAGCGTCGCGCCGAGGGCGACGGCGACGTCAGCCACTCGTTCCGCGTGACCGGTGCGAACCATGCCACCGAGCTCGGGCGCGGCACCGAGCGCGCGGATGGTCTGGTCGTACGTCCGCCGGATCAGCTCGAGGTGTTCGTACGAATACCACGCCGCGAGCAGCGGGATCGTGAACACCACGGGACCCCACAGGCCCATGCCCCCGTACCCGTCGACCCCCATGGCGCTGACAGCCATCAGGGTTGCGCTGGTCATGAGCGCGACGTCGGCCATCCGGCCGCGGGCCGACATGCCGATGTGTCGGTCGCGAACCATCCGCGCCACCTCGGCCACGGCGATCGGAGCGAGCGCGGCGAGGCCGAGCGCCACGAGGACCTTGGTTCGGGTCGCGGGCGCCCCGACGCTGTCCGTCGTTCCGTGATACACGACCGCCGCGGACATCCCTTCGAGCAGACGCTCGGCGAAGAGGGCCAAGCGACCTTCGACCGATGTCGGCTCGGAACGCACCAGGAACGTGGCCAACTCGGCGACCACGAGCACGAGCGCCGCTTCCTCCACGGTGGCCAAGCGAGCAAGGACCACCATGAACGCGAACGAGATCGGGAGCGCGGCACGAAGTGGGGGTCGGAGTTCGATGAGCTCACCCGCCGCGATGGCACCACCGATCATCGCGAGGGAAGACCACTGGCTTCCGGGCTTCGCGATCTGGATCCCGATCGCGACCGTCGCACCTCCGGCGAGCAGTACGAGCAACCTGACCCAGCGTCTCACGACCCCGCCGCCTGCTCCTCGGGGATCAAGTGGCCAAGTCCGGCCGAGCCGGTGCCGGCCACGGGCGGCGCGACCGCCCAGTCGTGCTCGTCGACCTCATGGCCGGCGCCGTACTGCACACCGCGCCGTTCGATGGCACTGATCAGCGCATCGACGCACGCGCCGTTGAACTGCGTACCCGAACCGGCGCGGAGTTCGGCGAACGCGGTGTCCTGACTGAGCGCCCGGCGATAGGAACGGGTCGACGTCATCGCGTCGAACGCATCGGCGACATGAATGATCGCAGGCTCGATGAGGCCGTTCCCGTCGACAGCCGCGGTCGCCGCCTCGGTGGTCGTGTCGCCCGCGACCGGAGCGAGGAAATCGATGCGTTGCAGGAGCTCCACGGACACCGACTCGTGACGACGCACCCGCTCGAACTCCGATTCGGTGAGCCGACCGGGCTTGTTGAGAAGTTGGTTGGGCACGATGAGCTTGCCGATGTCGTGCATCAACGCGGCGTACCGCAGACGTTCCATGCGCCGTTGCCCGAAGGCAAACTCAGCCCCCACGTATTCGGAGAAGATGGCAACGCGTTGGGCATGCCCGGCGGTGTAGGGGTCCTTCGCTTCGAGCGCCAGGATCAGCGTCTCGATCGTCTGCTCCTGGCCCGCCTTCAGCTCCAGATAGCTGGCGAACGTGCGCCGTGCGATGAGGATCGGAACGACGAACAAGCAGAACGATGGCTGGCCCTTGTTCCAGGTACACCCATCCGAGACCGAGCCCGAGGATGGCGAGAGGAAGACCCCGACGCGTCGACGGCCACAAGCTCGAGGACGACCTTGCGGTACGGCTCGCCACAGCTCAGCGAGACCGGAATACCAACAAGCGCCGAATCGACCAGCAGGAATGCGAGCGCGCTACGCGAAATGGCGATGAGCAAGAGCCCCGGGTTCGGTTGGTTGTCCAGCCGACGTCATCCGCCAGTAGATGCATGCTCCGACAAAGAGCGAGACACTCTGGGACGCCAGATTGAAGCCGAGCTTTTGCCACTCCCTCGCTCGCACCTGCGCGAACGTGAGCCCACCGCATAGCACCGACGATCATTGGACCAAGCAGGAAGTCGTAGCTCCGAAATACCACGACGGACGCGACCAAGACCATCGCCGCGCCGCTTACGACGGACGCTTCTCGTGTCGTAACCTCAAGGTTCGTTGCCACGATCGCGGCAGACGCCGAGCACAAGCACAGCGAGCCATACGTTCCCGTGATCGCGGCGCCGGGGTTATGACGGCGATGCTCGCAAAGAGCGCGACAGCAACCGCGCAGAGGGCAAACACGGCGGCGCGAATCTGGTTGCGACTGCATGAGAGATGCATCGTCGCATTGACGATCTTGTCGTAGGCGGAGAAGGCAGGGCCCCGGAACCGTACTGATTCCTAGCGCCACTTATTGCAGCGCCACCTGCAAGCAGCAGTGCGACCAATCCGGACGCAGCGGCCGCAGCGCGGTACATAGTCTTCTTCACGAGAACCCCCTGAAACTTCGGTCTCCCGCGAGGGCTTCGCTGTCGCCCTACGGACAAATCGCTTCGCTTCAGGTATTCGTCGTGCTAGTACGGGCCGAGGCCCTGCCGTCTCCGCCCAAGACCGCCGAGTCACCTCCCCTCGCGACTAGTGCTCCCACCAGTCGGGCGGACCACCAGTCTCACGCGAATTGGCCAACAACGCAAGCCCCACTAGAAACACCAGCCTCGCCAGACGCGCGAACGCTCAACATTGCCTACTGGGGATTGGCGCGATTCACTTCCAACGACTCGCCATCGCAACCACCGCCAAGGAAGCCACAGCCGCCGCGAAACCGGCGAATCTCTGGAATCTGCGCTTCATCATCCCTCCCAATTTTCGGATGCCTGCCTCCGAGTAGACGCTCGCGGCGGTGGCTTGTCACGTGGAATTTTGGCTCCCCACGCTGGGTGGTCGGCTGGACGTATGCTGTGCTCGGGCGGGGGCTGCAGCGCCCTCGGGAGCGACGGGGTTGGCCATGCCGAGTGAGTGGTCGAACGACGAGTTGTCGTCCGGGGACAGCCCTGATTCGCCAGCCGAGCTTCGCGAGCTCGAGGACGAGTTGTGCCGGCTCGCCGGCATCCTCGCGGTGCGCATCGTCGGAGACCGATCCGGACGCCCCGTCGAGGTCCACGTCTTGTCAGACCAGACGAAACCAGCGAAGCAGACCGTGCGCGACGTCCGGGCGGTCGCCCAGACCATGTTCGGTCTGGAACTGGACCATCGCATCGTCTCGGTCGCGCAGCTCAACACCAACGAGCAGAACGCGCCGGTTGGCATTGAGCTCCCACGCGCCGACGTGCGCTCACGAGTGGCGAGCATCAACGTCGAAGCCGTCGGGCTCCGGGCACACGTTCGCGTCACGCTGGTCGATGGTGATCGTGAACACACCGGGTTCGCCGAGGGCTCGGTGGCAAGCGTCGCTCGCCCGCAACTCGTCGCAGCCGCGGCGCTCGATGCCATCCGCCAGACGGAGCCGGCCGCCGAGGCGGTCCACATCGCCGGCGCCGAGATCAGTCGGATCGGGAGCAATCGGGTTGCTGTCGTGACCGTGGTCTATGTCGATCCCCCGAGCGAGCTCGTCGTCTCCGGATCGGCGGTCGTGCGGCGGGACCGCGACGACGCGGTAGCTCGCGCGCTGCTCGACGCGACGAACCGTCGCCTCACCCGCGCTGAACGAGGACACGCGCTCGGCTGATCCGCCCTGGCACGCTGATCCGCGCGAGTCTCGGTCCGTGCCCCCCACAGCCATTCAGTTGTCATATCGGCTCGGCGGAGCCGACGGCGTGGCGGTGGAGGCCCGCAAGTGGGAGTGGGCACTCCGCGAGCTCGGGTTCGGCGTACGCCGGGTCGCGGGCGAGCTGGACGACGGACTGCGGCCGGACGACATCTGGTTGTCGTTCATCGCCATCGATCCGGCCGACGGCAGCACGCCAGATCCCGATGCCCTCGCGGCCGCAGTGGCGGGCGCAGAACTCGTCATCGTCGAAAACCTGTGCTCCCTGCCGATCAACCCGGACGCTGCGAGCCTGACCGCCTCGGTACTGGCCGAGCACCGCGGTCGGGTCCTGTTTCATCACCATGATCTCCCCTGGCAACGCGCCGGGCTGTCAACTCCAGCGGGCATCCCGTCGCGCCGACCGGACTCGCTGCACGTGACGATCAACGACCACTCACGCGTCCAGCTCGAAAATCGCGGCTTCTCGGCCGTCACGTTGCGCAACGCGTTCGATCTCGATCCGCTCCGCGGTGACCGTGCAGCCACGCGCGAAGCCTTCGGCTTTGATGCTGAGGATGTCGTCCTCCTGCAACCGACACGCGCGATTCCCCGCAAGAACATTCCCGCGGCCATTGAATTCGCAGCCGAGCTTGCGCGACGTGAGCCCCGCCGTCGTTGGCGACTCTGGATCACCGGTCCGGCGGAGGACGGCTACGACGACGTGTTCGCGCGCCTGGTCGCGGACTCAGCCGTCCCCGTGACGATCGGCCGCGCCGCGTCGGCGCCCGACGCCTATGCGGCGGCCGACATCATCCTGTTCCCGTCGACGTGGGAAGGCTTCGGCAACCCCGTCATCGAGTCGATCGCGCACCGACGACCGATCGTCGTGGGCAGCTATCCCGTCCTCGACGAGCTGCGGGCCTTCGGCGTGCACTTGCTCTCGATCGACGACCCGTCGTCGGTGCAAGGGTGGCTCCGCGAGCCCGATCCGGCGATCCTCGAGCAGAACGTCGTGCTGGTCAGACCCCACTGCTCGTTGGCCGATCTGCCCCAACGGATCGATCGCGTGTTCGGCGCGAGAGGATGGGACCGATGGTGACCGCCGGTTCCGACCCCGAAGCGATCGATCCCGTTGCCGTCCGCCGCGCCCAGATCGCCCGGTGGGTCGGTCTCGCCAAGCGTGTGGGGTACGGGCTCCTGCTGCTCGCGGTCGTCGCGTTCACTGTCGCAGCGATCGCGGGCTTTCCGAGCGGCCTGGTGACGCTGACGGTCGTGGCGCTCATCGCCGCCTGCGTCGTGCTGCCCGTGCCCATCGTGATGGGGTACGGCGTTCGGGCCGCCGAACGCGAGGACCGTGACGCACGCGCCCGCCGTGCCGGTGGGGAGCCACCGAGCGCACGGCAGTAGATTCGGCATCCGAGGTCAATCGGTCGCGAACGCCGCGAGGCAAAAGGAGTCGCTGTGCGATACCGCCGCTTTGGTCGAAGCGACCTCGAGGTCTCAGAGGTCGGGTTCGGTGTCTGGACCCTCGCCAGTGACTGGTGGGGAGTGGTCGAGGACAAGCAGGGCCTGTTGCACGCGGCGCTCGATGCCGGCATCAACTTCATCGACACGGCGCCGGTGTACGGCGAGGGCGGCTTCGGAGAGGAGCTGCTCGCCGACGTGTTGAAAGCCCAACGTGACGACATCGTGCTCACGACGAAATGCGGCTACGACATCGACGCGGCACGGAAGTATCCCGGACAGTCCGAACGACCACACGACTGGGAACCGGCGTCGGTGCGCGAACAGCTCGAAGCGTCGCTGCGCCGATTGGGCACGGATCACATCGACCTCTACCAGCTCCACAACACCCGCATCGAGCCCATCCGCAGCGATGAGCTCTGGGAGGAACTCGAGAAGTTCCGCAGCGAGGGAAAGATCGTCGAGCTCGGTGTCGCACTCGGTCCGGCGATCGGCTGGGTCGACGAGGGTCTCGAGGCGCTGCGGAATCGAGACATCGTGTCATTGCAGACGGTGTTCAATGTCCTGGAACAGGAACCCGGACGCACGTTCGCGTCGGAGCCCGCGGTCGCGGATGGTCGCGTCGGTCTGATCTCACGGGTTCCGCATGCCTCCGACACCCTGTCGGGACGGATCACGCGCGACACCGAGTTCCCTCCGAGTGATCACCGTTCACATCGGAATCGCGACAACATGCTCGACAACTTCGACAAGGCCGAGACGCTCGACTTCCTCTGGGAGGGAACCGGCCGCACCGTCGGACAAGCCGCGATCGCCGGGATCCTGGCTGACCCGTCGTTCACGACGGTGCTCCCGACGTGCGTCGACGTCGAGGACGTGCGCGAGTACGCCGCCGCCTCCGACCTTCCGCTCACCGACGACGAAAAGGCGCACCTCGACGAACTGTGGTGCGACAACTTCGGTGTCACCAACCGCTACGAAATGCCGTTGAAGTCGAGCACCGGAGGGTGACCGCACCTCGCCGACCGTCGGCACCGCGCCTCGCGCCCGACGAGCGGCGGCGGCAGCTGCTCGACGTCGCGTGTGTCGAATTCGCCGAACGCGGATTCCACGCCACCGCGATGGACGATCTGGCGCTTGCCGCGGGAGTCACGAAGCCCGTCTTCTACCAACACTTTCCGTCGAAGCGCGCGCTGTTCGTCGCGGTGCTCGAGGACGTCGGGGGACGCCTGCTCGAAGTCCTCACCGAAGCGACCGCAAGCGTCGAGACCGGCCGCGCCCGCGTCGAAGAGGGATTCTCCGCGTACTTCCATTTCGTCGCCAACGATCGCGCGGCGTTCCGCTTGCTGTTCGGGGCGTCAGCACGCAACGACCCCGAGTTCGCGGACGTGGTCGACCGGGTGTTGACCGACACCGCCGCCGCGGTGAGCACGCTCATCGAGATCCACAGCTCGCCCGAGCACCGTGTTGTCCTCGCCCACGCGGTCGTCGGCATGGCCGAGGGCATCAGCCGCCACGCGCTCACCGATCCGGACGGGCCGCACGATCCCGACAAGCTCGCCGACTGGATCGCCGAGCTCGCGTGGTTCGGCCTGCGGGGCGTCCGTTCCGACGACTGACTCACCGATGACTGGATCGGATCAGTTGGCTCGCTCGAGTGCACGTTGCGTCCGGAGCGCGACGTCGCGACCCGGACCTCCACTCGTCGGCGGCTCGCTCGTCGTCACCATTCCTGCGAGGGCAGCCACCGTCGCGGCGGTCGACGAGCGCAACGCATCGAGGTCGTAGCCACCTTCGAGGAAGGCGACCACTCGGCCGGCTGCGGGAGCGAACGCCGCGACTCGCGTGGCCAGGTCGCGGTAGTCACCGGCGCTCCACGCCAGATCGGCGAGGGGATCGGCACGGTGCGCGTCAAATCCGGCCGACACCAGCACCCATGTGGGAGCGAAGCGCTCGACGGCCGGTGCGACCACGTCGTCGAGCGCGACCATCGCCGCGTCACCGGTCGCCCGTGGCGGCAAGGGGAAGTTGATCGTCAGTCCGGCTGCCGCTCCACCACCCGTCTCGTCGGCGTCGCCGGTGCCCGGATAGGCCGGGAACTGATGCGTCGACACGTAGAGCACCGAGGGGTCATCCCAGAAGATCGCTTGCGTGCCGTTGCCGTGGTGGACGTCCCAGTCGACGATGAGGACTCGCTCACCACGCGTGGTGAGCACGGCGGCCGCGACGGCGACGTTGTTGAACAGACAAAAGCCCTGCCCACGCTGCGCGACGGCGTGATGCCCCGGCGGGCGAACCAGCACGAACGCCGCGTCGGCGTCACCTCGCACCAACGCCTCCACCGCGTCGAGGCCGCAGCCAACTGCACGGACGGCGGCGCGGTACGAGCCCGGCGCAACCACCGTGTCCGGATCGAGATGGCCACCGCCCGCGTCGGCAAACTCCTCGAGCGTGTGGATGTACCTGGCATCGTGGACGAGCTCCAGCTCGGCGAGAGTCGCGTCCCGTCCCGACGACCACGCGACCGCGTCGCCGAGTTGGGCATCGAGGATCCCCGCTCGCGCGGCAACCAACCGTGCCGAGTGCTCCGGGTGTCGACCCGTCTCGTGCTCGTCGGACCCCGACGGCGTGACGACGAGGACGCGGTGATGCACGAGGATCGGTGCTAGCCCGGCGAGGGCGCCACGGCCCGGTCGCGAGCGCGAAGGTCGATGACGCGGCGGGACACGACGACGCAGATCGAGTCGACGGCCGGCGAGCATCAGCCCGAGCACCACGCCAACCAGGGCCCCGAGGTCGATCATCACGCGCATCAGGCTCGACAGCTCGCCGGCGAAGAACGCGAGCGCGGCAAGATCGATCGTGAGGTGCACCAGGAAGCCCGGCAGCAACGAACCCGAACGCAGCGCGACGTAACCGAGCAACACCGCCAGGCTCAGGAAGGGCAGGACATTGGCCGCACCGGTCATCTGTTCGACGTGCCCGGGCAGTGAGCTGAAGACGAGACCGGCACCCACGAGCCCGCCGACCGCGGGCCCGGTGCCCCACTCAGCAGTGTCCCGCCAGTTCCGCCCTGCGCAACGCGCGCGCAGAGCGCCCCGATCAGCACGACGGCCGCGAGGCGATACACGAGCTCTTCTCCCGCGACCGCGACCACGATGCCTTCGACATCACGCCACGCGGCCACGGACTGCGGGTAGGAGATGCACCAGACGAGCACGATGGGGCCACCGAGCAGCAGGAACTCGCGCCACGCTCGGAGACTCCGGCCGGAGAAGCCGAGGTTGCGAGGCCCGATCAACGCGATCAACAACGCGCCCAGGGGCAGCGCCGGCGACATCGAGATGCGCCCGAGATACCACTCGGGCTGACCCCACCACGAGGTGCCGACATCGACGACGACGGCGACGGCGCAGACCCACAGGACTGCAGTCGAAATCGGCCACGACGCCCAGCCGACCCAGCGCCAGGCCCAGCCGGTTGCTCTGGCGTCCTCGCCAGTCCGCATCGGGTCGGTCCGCATCCTGCCCCTCCTCAACCTCGCGCCCTTCACCGAGTCTCGCGGACGCGAGCGGCAGATGCGACTCAGACCGGGCCAAGACTCGGTAAAGGTTTACCCGAGGTGCTCGGCGAACCACTCGAGCGCGCGGCGCCAGCCGTCGGCCGCTGACTCCGCGTGGTAGCTCGCGCGTGCGTCGCAGTGAAACCCGTGATCGGCGTCGGGGTAGCGCACGATCTGCGCGTCGACCGGCGCGCCCTGGAGCGCGGTGCGGAGCGCTTCGACACTCTCGATCGAGATGCCCTTGTCCTGATCGCCGAAAAGACCGAGCCACGGCGTCTGC
Organism: uncultured Actinomycetes bacterium; assembly: GCA_963726965.1. Classification (GTDB taxonomy): domain Bacteria; phylum Actinomycetota; class Acidimicrobiia; order IMCC26256; family DASPTH01; genus DASUAS01. Next base: position 139,332 of record CAVSEI010000006.1, read on the forward strand.
AACGACGAGGACTCGTCGATGAGGGGCGGGAACGGCAGTCCCCCCGCCGCCGCGATCCCACCGCCGTAGAAGCCGACGGCAGCGCCGAGCGCACGGCGAGCGGCGACGAGAAACGTGACTCGGCCGCCGAAACAGAATCCGACGATCCCGATCTTCGACCGCTCGAATCCGGCGCTTTCGAGATGCGCGATCGTCACGTCGACGTCAGAGAGGATGCCGTCATCGCTCACTCCTTCGAAGAGCGGCATCACCTTGGCGAAGTCGTCGTAGCCCGCGCTCCCACCACCAGCACGGTGGAACAAGGCCGGCGCCGCCGCGTGGTAGCCCGCGGACGCGACCCGGCGCGTGACGTCCTCGATGTGGTCGTTCACACCGAACGCTTCCTGGATCACGATGACCGCACCGCGTGCCGGGAGGTCCGGAATGGCCTCGTAGACAGCCATCGGGCCGTCGGGCGTCGTGAGCTCGACCGTTGCCGCGCTCACGACGGTTGGGCGCTCATCGTCTCTGCGGCGATCTGCACCGCCTTGATGATCCCCTGGTAGCCCGTGCACCGGCAGAGGTTCCCGGAGAGCCCTTCACGGATCTCATCAAGGGAAGGGTTCGGGTTCTCTTGGAGGAACGCATGCACGCTGACGACGAAGCCAGGTGTGCAGAAACCGCACTGGAGTCCGTGAGCCTGGCGGAACGCCTCCTGCACCGGGCCGAGCGTGCCGTCGGACGGGCCGATCCCTTCGATGGTCGTGAGGTCGGCACCGTCGGCCTGCACCGCGAACATCAGACAAGAACGGACCGCGGCGCCATCGACGAGGATCGTGCACGCACCGCACACGCCGTGCTCACACCCGAGGTGAGTACCCGTGAGTCCACAGTCCTCCCGCAGGTAGTCGGCCAGCGTCTTGCGCGCTTCGACGTGACCGCTGTGGGTCTGACCGTTGACGGTGAAGTTGATGGCGTGATCAGCCACGACGTGCTGCTCCCAGGGCTCGGTCGACGGCTCGCTCCACGAGGTGCGCGCCGACGTGCTGGCGATACTCGGCCGACGCATGAACGTCGGCGGTGGGTTCGGTGTCGCCGACCGCGAGGCGCCCGATCTCGGCGAGCTCGGGCGCAGTCGGCGACGAACCGTTGAGGGCCGCTTCGGCCGCGCCGGCTCGCACCGGCGTGGGTGCCATGCCGAGGAACGCGATCGCCGAGCGGCTGACCGCGCCGGCGTCGTCGAGCTCGACCGCCGCAACCACACCCGCGAGCGCGAAATCACCACTCCGACGCGCGATCTCTTCGACCGCAAACCCGGCGTTGCCCTGCCACACCGGAAAGTGGACGGCAGTGAGGATCTCATCGGCTTCAACCGCGGTCGTCCAGGTACCGAGAAAGAAATCGGCGGCGGGGACCCGACGGGTTCCGCTCGCGCCGGCAACTTCGAGCTCGGCGTCGAGGGCCAGCGCCACCGCGGGAAGCTCCGACGCGGGATCGGCGTGGGCAATCGAACCACCGACGGTGCCCCGGTTGCGGATCTGGAAGTGGCCGATCAACGGGATGGCTTCCGCGAGCAACGGCACTGCGGCACCGGCGGCTGCGTCGTGTTCCACCACCGACTGACGGGTCATCGACTTGACCGTGAGCGTTCCGTTCGAACGCTCGACTCCCTGCAACTCGCTGACGCGGTTGAGGTCGATGATGTGGTCGAACCGCGTGAGCCGGAGCGCCAGCATGGGCACGAGGCTCTGACCACCGGCGAGCACCTTGGCGTCGTCACCGTGTTCGGCGAGCAGCGCGGTGACGTCGGCAAGTGACTCGGGCGCGTGGTACTCGAACGGTGCGGGCTTCATCGGCAACTCCCGGCGTGGACAGGCGGCGTGAACCTAGCTCAGCGTCCGGGGCGAACGCACGCTCGCCGATCCGCCGATAGGGTCGACGCCATGACCGACGAGGAGCTGCCCCCGGCGATTCCCGCGGCGACCGTCGTGCTCCTCCGGGATGCCCCGAGTGGCGTCGAGACACTCATGTTGCGACGAAATTCCAAACTTGCGTTCGCCGGTGGCGCCTGGGTCTTTCCGGGCGGTCGAATCGATCCCGAGGACTATCCCCACGACGGCCAACCGGCCGTGGCCGCCCGCACCGCGGCCGTGCGCGAAGCGAAAGAGGAAGCCGGCCTGGAGGTCGATCCCGAGAGTCTGGTGTGGTTCGCACACTGGACACCAGGCCCGCTCGCGGCCCGGCGCTTTGCAACCTGGTTCTTCATGGCGCGCGCCCCCGAGGGCGTCGTGGTCGTCGATGACGGTGAGATCCACGAGCATCTCTGGATCCGACCGGCCGAGGCCATGAGCCGGCGGGACGCCGGAGAGATCGAACTCATCCCCCCGACGTGGATGACGCTGCACATGCTCGCCGACGAGCCGTCGGTCGACACCGCGATGGAGACGGCACGCGGTCACGACCCGCGCATCTACGTCACGCACATCGCTCGTGTCGACGGCGGTATCGCGTCGATCTGGGAGGGCGACGCCGCCTACGACGACGGCGACGCCCGCAAGCCCGGGCCGCGCAATCGCCTCCTGATGCTCGAGGACGGCTGGCGGGTCGAGATCTCGTAGCTCGCTGGTGCCCGGTTTCCCACGGGTCTCCCGCGTAGTGTCACAGCCTTGTCCCCACGTCGTTCCCACCTCCCCCACTGGCTCGACGGGCCCGACCTCTCGTGGGCCCGACGCCTGGTCGTGGCGGTCACGGCAGTGGGCCTGCTCGCAGTGGCGTGCAGCAGTGGTGGGGGGTCGGACCAGGCGCAGACCACCACCTCGGCGTCGTCGCCGCCGGTGACCGGCGCGACCACGCAGCCGACCACGGCGCCGCCGAAGAAGATCGACACGATTCCCGGGATGCCCCCGGTGGTCGACCCCTCCAACCTCTACAGCGAGACGGCAACCGGCAAGATGAGCCCCGCGGTCAAGGATGCGCTCACCCGCGTCTACGTCCCCAACCGGGCGTCCAACACGGTCTCGGTGATCGACCCTTCGACCATGAAGGTCGTCGACACCTTCAACGTCGGACTGAATCCGCAACACGTCGTCCCGTCGTGGGACCTCAAGACGCTCTGGGTCACGAACAACGCCGAAGGCACGTCGGACGGCACCCTCACCCCGATCGATCCGACCACGGGCAAGCCGGGTCAGTCGGTCAACGTCGATGACCCCTACAACATGTACTTCACGCCCGACGGGAAGTACGCCATCAACGTGGCCGAGGCCCGCAAGCGGCTCGACTTCCTCGACCCTCACACGATGAAGTTGGAGAGCTCGCTCGACGTGCCCCAGTGCGGAGGCGTGAACCACGCGGACTTCACCATCGACGGCCGGTACGTGATCTTCACCTGCGAGTTCCAGGGCAGCCTGGTGAAGGTCGACGTGGTCAACCGGTCGGTGGTGGGCTACCTCACGCTGAGCCAGGGCGGCATGCCACAGGACATCCGCTCGTCGCCCGACGGGAACACGTTCTTCGTGGCGGAAATGATGCGAGGCGGCGTCTACACCATCGACCCGAACACGTTCACCGAGACGGGCTTCATCCCGACGGGCATCGGCACGCACGGCTTGTACCCGAGCCGGGACGGCACGAAGCTGTACGTCGCCAACCGGGGGAGCGATCACGTCGGCGGTCCGCCCGGAGGCCCCGGCAGCGTCTCGGTGATCGATTTCGCCACGCGGAAGGTCACCGTGACGTGGCCCATCCCCGGTGGCGGCAGTCCCGACATGGGAAACGTCAGTGCCGACGGCAAGACGCTCTGGTTGAGCGGCCGCTACGACGACGTCGTGTACGCGATCGACACCACGTCCGGCAACGTCACCAAGATTCCGGTCGGCACCGAACCCCACGGTCTCACCGTGTGGCCTCAGCCGGGCCGCTACTCCTTGGGCCACACCGGCAACATGCGCTAACTAGTCGGCCGACGCCGCGTCGCCCGGGCCTCAGGACTCGGAACGTCGCCACCCGGCTCGGCGACGCCTCCTTCGACCATGTCCTCGGGCGGCCGAAGCCAGCGCAGAGGCTGTCCACCCGTCCATGCCGCGGGGTCGCCGGGCTGCCAGCGGCGGCCGGCGCCTTCGACCTCGACGCGCCGGCGAGCCAGCATCTCGGCGGCGCGGGCCGGTGCGACTCGCTGCTCGCGTGCGGCACGGAACACGGCGGACGTCGTCGCACCGATGGCGGCAGCATGCTCGAGCGCGCGGGCACGGTCGTACCCGACGAACTCCTCGGCGATGTTGATGATCCCGCCGGCGTTCACCATGAAGTCGGGTACGTACAGGATGCCGCGCTCGGCGAGCCGAGCGTCGGCTGCGAGCATGCCGAGCTGATTGTTTGCCGCTCCGACGATCGCACGGCACACCAGGTTCGGGATGGTCGAGTCGTCGAGCACTCCGCCCAACGCGCACGGCGAAAGGATGTCGCACGGCGTCGTGAACACGGCGTCGGGCGCGACCGCGTGGACGCCGAGGTCGCGCACCAATGCGTCCGCGCGCGCAGCGAAGACATCCGACACGGTGACGCGCGCGCCCTCGTCAACCAACATCCGGGCCAGATGCGCCCCGACATGACCGGCGCCCTGCACGACGACATGGCGGTCGCGCAGGCGCGGTTCGCCATCGAGCTCCGTCATCGTCGCGCGCATCGCGTGCAACACCCCGAACGCGGTCACCGGTGACGGATCACCGGAACCGCCCCGCGACTCGTCGACGCCGGTCACCCACGGCGTGACCCGGGCCAATCCGTTCATGTCCGCCGTCGTCGCGCCCACGTCCTCCGCAGCGAGATACCGACCGCCCAAGTCGTCGATCGCGCGCCCGAGCGCGTCGAGGAGCGGCTGCGGTCGGGCCCGGTCGGGATCGTCCCAGCGGACGACGACCTTGCCTCCACCCTGGTGAAGACCTGCCAGTGCCGCCTTCAGCGTCATCGCCTCCGACAACTGCAACACGTCCTCGAGCGCGTCGACATCGGTTTCGTAGTTGCGGAACCGCACGCCTCCGAGGGACGGTCCGAGCGCGGTCGAGTGGATGGCAATGATCGCTCGAAGCCCGGCGTTGGCGTCGGCGACGAAGACCACCTGTTCGTGACCGTGGCGCGCCATCAGGTCTGTGACTGCCCGACCTCGGACTGTCGACGTCATGAGTTCCAGACTCGGAGCACCCGTTGCTCGCGCTCGTGTCCGAGGAAGCTGAGCGTGGCGGTGTCGAGGCCGAGGATCGCGCCGGCCGCAGCCGGTAGACCCACCCAGCGTGCACCGAGCACCCGCAGAAAATGGCCGTGCGAGAGAAGCGCGACCACGCCACCGGCTGCTGCCGCTCGGTCGATGACCCGGTCCGCGCGTGCCGCCACCTGCTCGGCGGTTTCGCCACCGGGTGCGCCACCGGAGAAGATCGTCCATTCCGGTGCACCGCGCCGAATCTCCGCGGTCGTGCGACCCTCGTACTCCCCGTAGTCCCACTCGGCAAGATCGTCGGTGACCTGGGCACGCGCGGCAAGGCCCGCCAACGCGCATGTCTCGCGTGCGCGCGCACGCGGGCTGGTCAACACCAGCGCGAAGTCGACGTTCGCCAGTCGGTTGGCGAGCGGTCGCGCCTCTTCCCGTCCCTGCTCGGTGAGCGGCACGTCGGTGAACGAGGTGTGTCGACCCGAGGCGCTCCACTCGGTCTCCCCGTGGCGGATCAAGACCACGGTGACGTCGGCTGCCATGACCATGTCCGGCACTTTCTATCGCGGGTAGCCTCTCGAGCTGAGAACGACATCCCCGGGGAGCTCGGGACAGCCGGGCTGAGAGGGCGACCGTCATGCGTCGCCGACCCCTCGAACCTGAACCGGGTAATGCCGGCGGAGGGAACCATGGGACCAGGCGCCACCGTCAGCGCGTGCGCTCACCGCACTCGTGTTCGCGGGCGGCGAACGCACCGACGAGACGCGTGCGTCGCGCGACCTGCCCAGCGGCCCGACCTCGTGATCGCGGCCGACTCCGGCCTCGAGCACGCGCACGCGCTCGGCGTACCGGGTCGACCTCGTGGTCGGCGACCTCGACTCGGTCGATCCGCGGTCCGCTCGACACCGCCGATCGCCGCCGGCGCGATCGTCGAGCGACACCCCACCGCCAAGGACGCCACCGACCTCGAGCTCGCGCTCACTCGCCGCGCGCGACCGGGGCGCCAGCGAGATCGTCTGGTGGTCGGCGGTCACGGCGGACGCCTCGACCACTTCCTCGCCAACGTGCTGCTCCTCGGCCACGCCCGATCTCGCCGCCGTGCACGTCCGAGCCCGCGTCGGCGACGCCGAGGTCACCGTCGTCCGCGACCGGTGCCGAGCTCGCCGGACGCCCCGGCGCGCTCTGCTCACTCCTTCCCGTCGGCGGTCCGGCCGATCGGCGTCCGCACCGAAGGGCTCCGGTTCCCGCTCGACCGGCGAGACGCTCCTCCCCGGTTCGACCCGCGGCGTCAGCAACGAGTTCCTCGCACCACCGCGTTCGTCTCGCTCGAGCGCGGCGTGCTCCTCGCCGTCGTGCCCGCACTCCCGAAAGGACTCCTGATGCGTCGCGTCGAGCGTCCTCGCTCTCGCTCGTCCGTCACGCGTGCGCCGTCGCGGCACGTCCACCGCAGTACGTCGGCCAGCCGCCGCGGCACCCGCACCGACCACGATCACGCTGGTCACCCACGACTCGTTCGCGGTCTCGAAGTCGGTGCTGCGCGGCGTTCAAGAAGCAGACCGGCATCACCGTGAAGGTCCTGCAGGCCGGCGACGCGGGCGCCGCGCTCAACCAGGTGATCCTCACCAAGTCGAATCCGATCGGCGACGTGTTCTTCGGGGTCGACAACACGTTCCTGACGCCGCGCGCTCGACGCCGAGCGTGTTCGCGAAGTACGCGCCCGCCGCGCTCTCGACCGTGCCCGCCGCAGTACCAGCTCGACCCGAGCCACCGCCTCACGCCCGATCGACCACGGCGACGTGTGCATCAACTACGACAAGCAGTGGTTCGCGAAGCAGAAGCTCGCGGTACCGAAGACGCTCGACGACCTGACCAAGCCCGCGTACAAGGGCCGGCTCGTCGTCGAGAACCCGGCGACGTCGTCGCCCGGGTCTCGCGTTCCAGCTCGCGACCATCGCGAAGTACGGCAACAACGGCTGGCGCGACTACTGGTCGAAGCTGCGCGCCAACGACGTGAAGGTCGACGACGGCTGGGAGAGCGCGTACGACGGCGACTTCACGCCAGGGCGCGAACCACGGCACGTACCCGCTCGTCGTCTCGTACGCGTCGAGCCCGCCCGCGGCCGTCTACTACTCGAAGCCGCAACCGAAGACGTCACCGATCGGCACCATGCTCGACTCGTGCTTCCGCCAGGTGGAGTTCGCCGGCGTGCTCAAGGGCACCGAGCACGCGGCCGCGGCACGCAAGCTCGTCGACTTCATGCTCTCGACCAGGTTCCAGGCAGACATCCCGCTCCAGATGTTCGTCTTCCCGGTACGCGAGGACACCAAGCTTCCCGCGGTGTTCACCAAGTTCGCCGAGGTTGCACCGAAGCCGCTGACGCTTCCAGCCGCCGACGATCGGCGCACACCGTGACGCCTGGATCGCAGCAGTGGACCGACACCGTGCTGCGGTGATCCCGCTCGCGCCTCGCGCGGGTGGTGCTCGCGCTCGTGCCGCTCGTCTTCCTCGCGGTCTTCTTCGCCTATCCGGTGCTGTCCATCGTCGGGCGCGGGCTCGCGCCCGACTGGCAGGTCGATCTCGATCCGCTCGGCAAGGTCGTCACCGACGCGTCGCTGCGGCACATCGCGTGGTTCACGGTGTGGCAGGCCACGGTGTCGACCGTGCTCACGCTGCTGGTCGCGCTTCCCGGCGCCTACGTGCTCGCCCGCTACGAGTTCCCGGGCGGACGCGTCGTGCGCGCGCTCGTGACCGTGCCGTTCGTGCTGCCGACCGTCGTCGTCGGCTCGGCGTTCGTGAGCCTGCTCGGCCCCGGGGGTCCGCTGGCGGGCCTCGGACTCGACCAGACGGTGTGGGCGATCCTGATCGCGCACGTGTTCTTCAACTACGCGGTCGTGGTGCGCACCGTCGGCGGGCTCTGGTCGCACCTCGATCCGCGTCCGGAGGAGGCGGCGCGGATGCTCGGCGCCGGCCGGTGGCGCGCGTTCCGCGAGGTCACGCTGCCGGCACTGCGGCCGGCGATCGCCGCCGCCGCCGCGGTCGTGTTCCTGTTCACGTTCACGTCGTTCGGCGTGATCCTGATCCTCGGCGGCCCACGGTACGCGACGCTCGAGACCGAGATCTACCGCCAGACCGCGGAGCTGCTGAACCTGCCGCTCGCCGCGGCGCTCACCGTCGTGCAGCTGGTCGCCATCGTGCTGCTGCTCGTCGCGACCGGCTGGATCGAAGGTCGCCGCGGGGTCGCGCTCCGGCTCCGCGCCGCGCGCGAGACGGCCCGACCGACCACGCACGCGTCGGGCGCGCGCGTTCCTCGGCGGCCAACCTCGCCCTGATGTTCCTGCTGCTCGGCGTGCCGCTCGCTGGTGCTCGTCGAACGGTCGTTCCACCCGCCGGGCGGGTTACGGCCTCGACTTCTACCGCGCCCTCGGCGAGGTGCACGCCGGCAGCACGCTGTTCGTGCCGCCGATCGACGCGATCGCCAACTCGCTCCGGTTCGCGGCGGTGGCCACCGTGATCGCGGTGCGTCGTCGGCGGCTGCGCGGCGTTCGCGCTCGGCGTCGTCGCGCCGGCGCGGCCTCGACACGCTGGTCTCGCTCCCGCTCGGCGTCTCGGCGGTCACCGTCGGCTTCGGCTTCCTCATCGCGCTCGACCACGCGCCCTTCGACTTCCGCGGGCTCGTCGTGGCTGATCCCGATCGCGCAGGCGCTCGTGGCGGTGCCGTTCGTCGTGCGCGTCATGACGCCGGTGCTGCGCGCCATCGACCCGCGCCTGCGCGAGGCGGCCGCGACCCTCGGCGCGTCCCCGATCGCGCGTGTGGCGCGAGGTCGACCTGCCGATCGTCGCGCGCGCCGCTGCTCGTCGCCGCCGGGTTCGCGTTCGCGATCTCGCTCGGCGAGTTCGGCGCCACCGTGTTCATCGTGCGCCCCGACGCGCCGACGCTCCCGGTGCTCGTGTACCGGCTGCTCGGCCAACCGGGACCGCTGAACTTCGGCGGCGCGATGGCCGCCAGCGTGATCCTCATGGCGCTGACCGCGCTCGCCATCCTCGGCATCGAGCGCTTCCGCGTCGGCACGGTCGGCACCTTCTGATGTTGCGGCTCGAGCAGCTCGCCGTGACCTACGACGAGCTTCACCGCGGTGCACCCGTCGACCTCGAGGTCGCCGACGGCGAGATCGTGTGCATCCTCGGACCGAGCGGGAGCGGCAAGAGCTCGCTCCTCCGCGCGGTCGCGGGCCTCGAGCCCGACGCCACGGGCCGCGTCTCGTGGGACGGCGACGACCTCGTCGCGCGTCCCTCCGCACCGGCGCGGCTTCGGACTCATGTTCCAGGACCACGCGCTGTTCCCGCACCGCGACGTGCAGGGCAACGTCGCGTTCGGGCTGCGCATGCAGCGGCTCCCGCGCGCCGAGATCGACGCCCGCACACGCGACGCGCTCGCGCTCGTCGGCCTCGACCGGCTTCGAGCACCGTCGGATCCCCGAGCTCTCCGGCGGCGAGCAGCAGCGGGTCGCGCTCGCCCGCGCGCTCGCCGCCGAACCGCGGCTGCTCATGCTCGACGAGCCGCTCGGTGCGCTCGACCGCGCGCTGCGCGAGCGACTCGTCGCCGAGCTGCGCGCGCTCTTCGTGCGCCTCGACCTGACCACGCTTGTTCGTGACCCACGACCACGACGAGGCGTTCGCGCTCGCCGACCGCCTCGTCGTCATGCACGCGGGCCGGATCGAGCAGGTCGGCAGCCCGGCCGACGTGTGGCAGCGACCGGCGAACGCGTTCGTCGCCCGCTTCCTCGGGTGGAACGTCACCCGCGCGTTCGCCGAGCGCGCCGTCGCGGTGCGCCCGACGCGGTGCGAGTGGTCGACGTCGTCGACGGCCGGCGACACGCGGCGACGTCGTGACCGCGCGCACCTTCCGCCGCGACCACTTCCTGCTCGCGGTCGACGTCGACGACTGCTCGACGACGCCGAGCCGCTGCAGGTGGAGGTGCCGCTCGACGCCGACGCGGATCCCCGACGTCGGCGACCGTCGTGGCGCTCGGCCCGTCGTACCGGCGACGACCTGCGTGCCGCTCGAGCTGACCGCGCGCGCGACCGCGCCTCAGTGGGCCAGCATCCGCACCTGTTCGTTGGCCCGTCGCAGACGACCCGACAGGTTGCGGGCGAGGTTGGCCGAGAACGTCGCCGTCACCCGCGGCGCGACCCGACCGATCTCGTGGAGATCGCCGATCGAGAGGCGCGCCAGCAACGAGTCGCGCTCGGCGACCACGTCGGCGGAGCGCTCGCCCTCGTCGAGGAACGCCATCTCCCCGACCGCGACACCCGGCCCCAGCGTCGCCAGACGCCGGTCACGACCCTCGCCGCCGAGGGGCAGGCGCACGCTCACGAGCCCCGACAGCACGAAGAAGATGGCGTCGGCGTGGTCACCCTCGCGGAACACGACGTCGCCCTCGGCGCACCTGCTGCACCAGCTCGACCGCGTCCTCCACCAGCGCGAGCTCCTCGGCGGTGAGCCCGCCGAGGAGCTCCTGGATCGCGAGATCCTCGGGAAGCGACTCCGCGGGCGTCGCCGAACTCGGTCGAGGATGCGGTTCTCGCACCACTCGAGCGCGGCGTCGACGTCGGGGAACGAGTGCGACGCGATGTCCTCGAGCACGCCGACCGGTGCGTCGGCCATCACCAGCACGCAGCCGACGTCGTCGAGCGCGGCCCGCAGGCTCGACAGCATCGAGATCGCGGCACCGTCGAGGTTGCCGATCGCGCTTGCAGTCGAGGATGACCGCGTCGACGCCGGCGATGTCGTCGACCACGGTGCGGAACAGGCGCTCGGTCGACCCGAAGAAGAGATCGCCCTGCAGCTCGAACACCGCCACCGAGTCGGCGTGCTGCGCGAGCAGCTCGTACTCCTCGGGCGTGCGCACGCGGTTCGAGCGGGTCTGGCCGCAGTGGTAGCAGCGGCGCACGACCGCTGCGGACCTCGGGCTGGAAGCGCAGCGGGTGCAGGTCGAAGTCGAGCGCCATGCGCTGGCACACCTTGATGCCACGCGCGCTGTTGCCCCGCGCGTCGAGGCGCGGCGAGAACACGCCGATGCCGAGCTGACCCGGCAGCACCGCGACCACGCCGCCGGAGACGCCGCTCTTCGCCGGGAGGCCGACGGTGTACACCCACTCGCCCGCGTAGTCGTACATGCCGCACGTGCTCATCACGCTGAGCACGTTCTCGACGTAGCGCGGCGTCGAGCGCGCGTTCGCCGGTGATCGGGTTGACGCCGCGGTTGGCGAGCGTCGCCGCCATCGTCGCCAGGTCACGACACGTGACGAGCAGCGAGCACTGCCGGAAGTAGGCGTCGATGATCGCGTCGACGTCGCCGTCGAGGATGCCGAAGCTCCGCATGAGGTGCGCGATGGCGCGGTTGCGGTCGCCGGTGGCGCTCTCGGACTGGTACACGGTCTCGTCGAGCTGCAGCCGCCGGCCCGCGTAGTGCGAGAACGCGTCGACGATGCGCGTCCATCCGCTCGTCGTCGCTCGCGCGTCGATGAGCCCGGTGGCGACGATCGCGCCCGCGTTCACCATCGGGTTGAACGGTCGGTTGCGGTCGTCGACCACGATGGAGTTGAACGGGTTGCCCGACGGCTCCACGCCGACCCGCTGCGAGCACCGCGTCGCGACCCTGGTCCTCGAGCGCCATGCCGAACACGAACGGCTTCGAGATCGACTGGATGGTGAAGTCGAGATCGGTGTCGCCCACCTCGTACACGTGGCCGTCGGCGGTGACCACGCAGATGCCGAACCAGTTCGGGTCGGCCCGGCCCGAGCTCGGGGATGTAGGTGGCCACCTCGCCCTCGTCGAGCTCCCGGTACTCGTCGAGGAGGCGATGGAGGTAGTCGAGGACCGGGGATCGGGTCACGGTGCGGAGGTCGAGGTCGTCGAGGGCGCGATCGAACCCGCCGTCGAGGCGTGTCATGGGTGTATCTGACCGGCTGCGCCCGCACGGGCCGTTTCCCGCCCGTAGCGTTCCTGTCACGGACAGGCTGACAGAAAGCTGTCGGCCGATCTGCACCGAATCTCCACAGCTCCGGCACGACACGCACAGACGGGCTCCTTACGCTGGTGAACCGCATGTCCGCACCGGCGCCCGCCCATCGCCTGCACGCGTCGCTGCCCCGCAGACCATCCTGGTGGTCGAGGACGAGGCGTCGATCGCCGAGGCGGTGGCCACCCGACTCCGGAGCGAGGGCTTCGCGGTGACCATCGCCGCCGACGGCCCGTCCGGGGTCGAGCGCTGCCGGGACCTCCAGCCCGACCTCGTCGTGCTCGACCTGATGCTCCCCGGCCTCGACGGCCTCGACGTGTGCCGGGAGATCCAGCGCGACCGCCCGGTCCCGGTGCTGATGCTGACCGCCCGCGACTCCGAGACCGACCTCGTCGTCGGCCTCGCCGTCGGCGCCGACGACTACCTCACCAAGCCGTTCAGCTCGCCGCGAGCTGGTCGCCCGGGTGCACGCGCTGCTCCGGCGGGTCGAGCGCCGCCCGGCGCGCCGCCACGCGGGATCGGCGCGCCTCGGCTCGGTCACCATCGACCTCGAGGCGCGCCGCGTGCAGCTCGGCGGACGACATCGTGCACCTCACGCCCACCGAGTTCGACCTGCTCGCGCACCTCGCGCAGCGGCCGCAGCGCGTCTTCACCCGCGAGCAGCTGCTCGGCGAGGTGTGGGGCTACCACGACGGCGCCGGGCGCGCGCACCGTCGACTCGCACGTGCGCGCGCTGCGCCGCAAGCTCGGCAACGACGTCGTGCGCACCGTGCACGGCGTCGGGTACGCCGCGGGCGAGCCGACTCGACGAGGACGTCGCGTCGACGACGTGACCGCGCGAACGGCTCGCGCACCCGCTCGACGACGTCCCCTCGATCAAGCTCAAGCTCGGCTTCGTCATCGCCGCCGCGGTCGCGGTCACCGTGTTCGTGTTCTGGGTGCTCATCAAGATCGGCGTGTGGCCGTCGGTGAGCGGCATCATCGCCGCCGCGATCGCGATGGCGCATGGTGTGGTTCCTGCTCGCGCGGCATGACGTCGCCGCTGCGCGAGATGGCCGCGGCCGCGTCGGAGATGGCCAAGGGCAACTACAGCCGCCGGGTCTCGACGTCGTCGCGCGACGAGGTCGGCGAGCTCGCCCGGGCGTTCAACCAGATGGCGGCCGAGCTGGCCGAGACCGACCGCGTGCGGCGCGACCTCGTCGCCAACGTGTCGCACGAGCTGCGCACGCCGATCACCGCGCTGCAGGCGGTGCTCGAGAACCTGGTCGACGGCGTCACCGAGCCCGACCCCGAGACGTTCCGCACGATGCTCGCCCAGGTCGAGCGGCTCGGCCGCCTGGTCAAGCAGCTCCTCGACCTCTCCCGCCTCGAGTCGGGCGTGGTGCCGCTCGAGCGCACCGAGTTCCGGGTGGAGCCGCTGCTCGAGCACGCGGTGCGCGAGCAGCAGCTGCACGCGCCGGAGATCGCGGTGTCGGTGTCGGTCGACTCCCCCGACCTCACCGCCGACGGCGATCCCGAGCGCGTGCACCAGGTCGTCGCCAACCTGCTCGAGAACGCGGTGCGCCACACGCCCACGCGGCGGCATCGGTCGAGGTGCGCGCCCGCCGCCACGCCGCCGGCGTCACCATCGAGGTGCTCGACGAAGGCCCCGGCATCGCCGAGGCCGACGAGGCGCGCATCTTCGAGCGCTTCTACCGCGCCGACTCCGCGCGCGCGTCCACGCGACGGCGGCGCCGGCCTCGGCCTCGCCATCGCGCAGTGGATCGTCGACCTCCACGGCGGCGACATCCATCCCGAACGTCGCGAGCCGCACGGCTGCCGCATGGTCGTCACCCTGTCCGCACCACTGACCCCGCCACCGACCGAACCTCGAGGAGACACCGATGTCGCTCGCCACCATCGACGAAGCCCTGAAGCGCATCCGCCGCGGCGAGATGGTCCTCGTCGTCGACGACGAGGACCGCGAGAACGAGGGCGACCTCACCATGGCCGCGTGCTGGGTCACGCCCGAGGCGGTCAACTTCATGCTGCGCTGGGCCCGCGGGCTGGTGTGCATGCCGTGCGACGCGGGCCGCCTCGACGAGCTCGACTTCTGGCCGATGGTGCCGTCCGACCGCGCCGGCAACGACACGCCGTTCACGGTGTCGATCGACCACGTCACCGCGGGCAGCGGCATCGGCGCCGCCGACCGCGCCACCACCATCCGCCGCATCCTCGACCCGACGCCCGCCCGTCCGACTTCCAGCGCCCCGGCCACGTGTTCCCGCTGCGGGCCCGCGCCGGCGGCGTGCTCGAACGCCGCGGCCACACCGAGGCCGCGGTCGACCTCGCCCGCCTCGCCGGGCTCCCGCCGGTCGCCGATGATCTGCGAGGTGCTCTGCGAGGACGGCTCCCCCGCCCGCTTCCCGTACCTCGAGCGTTCGCGGCGGATCACCGCATCGCGATGGTCGCGGTCGACCAGGTGGTGGAGCACCGCCTCGCCCACGACGACACCGTCGTCGCACGGCCTCGTCGCGCCGCTGCTCCTCTAGCGCCCGGCGCCTCGCAGTGGAGCTCATCGGCGTCCTCGGTCCACGCGCCGGAACTGCGAGTCCGCCCGCTTCGGTGACGCCTGACGCACCGCGCTCGGCTCACGCTCGGCCTGCGCGCCCGAGGCCCGGGCGCCACTGCTCGCGCACCGCGTTCGGTGGTGGCGCTGGCCGCGCGCGCGTGCAGCCGCCGCCGCCACCGCCTCCGCGACCGCGTGTCGCCGCTGCCCGTCGGCGTGACCCATCGGGTCGACGCACGCAGCACCGTCCCGTCGTCGACCAGATCTCGCGCCGACCGCGCGTTCGGCGCGTACCCCGGGTCGCCGTGGCGTCGACTGCCGACGACGGTCGTGGTCCCCGTCCGACGGCGGCGGCCCGTACCCGCTCGTCGTGTTCGCCCCCGGCTTCGGCGCGCGTCACGGGCCACGTCGATCGACGGCGCGTGGCATCGAACCCCGGATCGCGGCGTCCGGGTACGCGGTCGCGCCCACCACACCGCTGCTCAGCGGGCAGCCCGCAGGCGACCGACACCGTCGGAGCTGGGATCGACCTCCGCCGACACCTGGTTCGTCACCGATCGCAAGTGCTCGCGGCTCCGCGTCGGGCGACTCCGTACCCTGGGCGGCACGGTGGTGATCGACCCCAACCGCATCGCGGTCGCCGGCCACTCCGACGGCGCGGTCGATCGTCGATGACATCGGCACGTACGCGTTCAAGCCGTACGGGCCTCGACCGCCGGCGCGCGGTCGTCGCCTACGCCGCCGACCTGCGGTACTACGGCCGGTACCAGCCGAACGGTCGGCCGATCCTGCACGTGCTCAGCGACCAGGACGAGTACAACCCCTACGGCGAGCCATCGCTGGGACCGCACGCGTGCTCGCAGCAGCCGAAGGCGTCGGCGCCTCGTGGAACGCCGTCGCACGCGCGCCCGTCATGGACCCGGCGACCCGCGACCTCGTCGCCCGGACCCGCGTGACGCATCGGTTCCTCGACCGGTCGATGTAACCGGCCACATCCCCAGGAGACTCTTCGCGGTCGCCTGGCACAGCATGCCGACCTCGCCGCCCTCGCGACGATCATGACCGCGTCGGCGTCGGGAGCTCAGCCCCGTCGTCGTCGCGGTGGCGGCAGGTAGACCACGGCGCGCGACCGCTCGGGATGGTCGGGGTCGAGCACGATGTCGATGTGGTCGAGCTTGGGCTCGGGCGCCTCGGCTCACGATCGCCGGCTCCTCCCGCTCCGGCCGACCCTCGAGCGCGTCGCGCACGCCGAGCAGGCCCGCCGCGATCACCGAGCCCGCGCCGCCGCGCCGGAACTTGTCGATCGGCCGCTCCCACGGCTCGGTCGGCTCGGTCCGTCGGTGCCCTCCGCGGCCTCCGGACCTCGGGCTCGTCGGCCGGGTCGTGCTCGTCGGGCCGCCGGCTCGGCGTCGTCGTCCACGCGCTCCACGTTAGGACCGCCCGGCGCAGTAGCTTCGCCCCGGTGGCGGACGCCGCGGGTGACGGGCCGGGGACGACGCTCGGCGTCATGGTCGTCGCCGCGCTCGTCGGCACTCGTGTTCGTGACGCCTCGGGCCCCGACCGCGATCCGGCGCCGGCGGTGGCAGCGTCACCGATCGGCGACGGCCGTGCGCCGACCACCACCCGCGCCACGCACCGGCCACCACCGCGGCCGGCGCCGCCGACGGTCACGACCACCACCACGACCGCGCCGCACGACCACCGCGACCGACGCGATCCCGGCGCGCTCCCCCAGACCGACGAGCACCCGACCGCGACCGGCGCGACCTTCACCGCCGGCGTGCACGGGTCTGTGGGAGGCGATCGCGCAGGACCGGCCCGAGCTCGGCGATGCCGTTCTTCTTCCCGAAGAGCGCGTACCTCCAGGTGAAGGCGATCGAGCGATCCCGCCGCCGACTACCAGAACCGCCTGATCGCCAACTACGAGCAGGACATCCACACGCTGCACGCGCAGCTCGGCGCCGACGCCGCGAACGCGCAGTTCGTCGGGCATCGACGTGCCCGACGACCAGGCCGTGCTCGTGCAACCGGGCGAGGAGTCGAACAAGCTGTCGTACTGGCGGGTCTACGGCACCACGATGCAGTACCCGGTCGACGGGCAGACCGGCTCGTTCCCGGTGACGTCGCTGATCTCGTGGCGCGGCCAGTGGTACGTCGTGCACCTCGGCGCGATCCGCTGACGTCCGGCGAGCGGCCGCTCAGTTCGAGACGAACCAGTCGGGGAGCAGGCCGATGCCGAGACCGACGAGCGTCGCGACGACCGCGGCGACCATGATCCACCGACCGCGTCGCTCACCCCGCCACCAGGCGTAGCCACCGAGCGCGAGCCCCACCGCGCCGAAGAACAGCGGGAGCGAGGAACACCGCCCACGCCGCCGCGACCACGCCCCAGATCGCCGCCGCCTGACCGGGTTGGAGTCGGCGGGCCGGTCGCCGCTCGCAGGTTCGTGGCCACGGCCCCACCTTAGGGACCGGGGTCCTCGCCGATCTCCTTGCAGCGCCGCGGCGATCGCCACCCGCAGCCGCCGGGCGGTCGCCGGGGCCAGGTGCGCCACCAGGCCCAGGCCCGGCCCGGCCGACCTCCTCCATGGTGAGGACGACCCGCGGCTCACCCATCCCGCACGCGTCGCAGTCGTCGCTGAGCGCGACCGCCCACGACACCGGTGGCCGTTCGTCGTCGTCGGCGGGATGGTCGTCGGTGGCGTCGTCGATCGAGCGTCGCATTCGCACACCTTCCGGTAGTTGACTAAGTCGTTGGCTAAGTCAGTCTTCCTCCGTGTCCGAAGTCGGAGTCCACGAAGCCAAGACGCACCTCTCTCGCCTGTTACGCCAGGTCATGGCGGGTGACGAGGTGATCATCACTCGCGGCGGCGCACCGATTGCCCGCCTGGTTCCCGTCCACGCGCGCCGCGCCCGACAACTCGGCGCGGATCAAGGCCTCTATGACGTCCCCGACGACTTCGACGCCCCACTGCCCGCCGACGTGCTCGACGATTTCGAACGGTGACGGTTCTCCTCGACACGCACGTCTGGCTCTGGATGCTCGTCGCGCCGGATCGGCTCGCGAGTCGTGCCCGCGAACTCCTCGAGGACGCGGGCACGCTGCGCATTGCTCTCGGCCGCAAGCTCCTGGGAGATCGCGATCAAGTACTCGCTCGGGCGACTTCCGCTCCCCGTCGCTCCCGAACAGTACGTGCCGGAACGGATGAGGCTCACCGGGGTCGATCCCCTCCCCGTCAACCACAACCACGCACTGCGGGTGAGTGCACTCGAACATCATCACCGCGATCCGTTCGACCGCCTGCTCGTCGCGCAGTCCGAGATCGAGCGGGTGCCGCTGATCACCGCCGATCCCGTCTTCACCCAGTACGGGATCGAAACAATCGCCGCCGGGTGAAGCGACTGCGCGCGATCTACGAGCGCTACAACGAGGTCAACGGTCGCGCCACCGCGGCCGCGATCACGCTCTACGGATTCTTCGCGCTGTTCGCACTTGTGCGTGCTCGCGGTCGCGCATCGTCGGCATCCTCGCGACCGGCAACGACCACGTCGCCGAGGACATCGTCAGCTGGCTCGGTCTGCACGGCGACGCGGCCAAGACCGTGATCGACGCGGTCGAACACCGCGCAGCACAGCGCCAAGGTCGCGAGCGTCGTCGGCATCGTCGGTCTGGTCTGGGTGGGCAGCAGCTTCGCGGTGTCGGTCGCCAGCGCGTACGACGTCGCGTGGGGCGTGCCGTCGCGCGTGTCACGCGAGCGCGACTCGTCGGTCTCGGCTGGCTCGCGGGGAGCGGCGTGCTCCTCGCGCTCGGGAGCCTTCGTCACCGCCGGGTTCGCCGCGCTCCCGCGTCCTGGTCGCGCCGCTCGGTCCTCGCGCTGAGCTCTTGCGTGAACACGGTGCTGTGGCTCTGGACGTCGTGGATCCTGCCCAACCGGCCGGCGCCGCCGTGGCGGAGCCTCCTGCCCGGCGTCGATCGTCGGCGCGATCGGGCTCGAGGCGCTGAAGATCGCCGGCGCCTACGTCGTGCCGCTGCTGGTGGCGAAGTCGTCGGCGCTCTACGGGACGATCGGCGTGGTGTTCGCGCTCATCGCCTGGCTGTGGGTGCTCGGTCGCCTCGTCGTGCTCGTGACCGATCGTCGAGACGCTCGACCGGGTCACGGGTTGAGCACGGACGACGGGCTGCAGGCGTCGACCGCCAACCGTCGCCGCCGGCGCGACGTAGTACCGGAGCCGGTCGTGCAGCCGGTCGTCGCGGTGCTGCCAGAACTCGATCTCGTCGGGCACCACGCGGAAGCCGCCCCACCCGGCGGGCGCGGCACCTCGCACGTCGGCGAAGCGCGCCTCGACGTCGCGCCACGCGCGGCCTCGAGCTCCGTCACGGTCGGCGACCGGCTCGCTCTGTGCCGACGCCCACGCGCTCACCCGGCTCGCACGCGGACGTGCGTACCAGTAGGCGTCGGACTCGGCGTCGGTCGACGCGCTCGACCGGGCCCGGTGGCGCGCACCTGGCGCAGGACCTCGGGCCAGTGCAACACGATCGCCGCGTGCGGGTTGGCGGCGAGCTCGCTCGCCCTTGCGGCTGTCGAAGTTGGTGAAGAAGCAGAAGCCGCGTGCGTCGACGCCGCGCAGCAGCACCATCCGCGCCGACGGGCGACCGTCGGGCGTGCTGGTGGCGACGACCATCGCGTCGGGCTGCAGCTGACCGTGCTCGCGTCGGCGTCGTCGTACCAGCGCGGGAACTGCACGAACGGGTCGGCATCGAGGTCGGATTCGTGGAGCGGACGCGCGGGGATCGGCACGAGAACCGAGGCTACGGGCTCCCGGTAAGGTGCGCGCGATGCCGTTCCACCACGTTGCGGTCGCCACCAGCGACCTCGACGCGACCCGCGCCTTCTACACCGAGGCGATGGGCTTCCCGCTCGTGAAGGTCGAGGCCGCGCCGACGCTCGAGCAGACCGGCTGGGCGCGCCACGTGTTCTTCGACACCGGCGACGGCCAGCTGTTCGCGGTGTGGGATCTCCACGACGACACGATCCCCGACTTCGATCCCGCGCATCAGCCGCGGGCTCGGACTGCCCACGTGGGTGAACCACATCGCGTTCGCGGCGTCGACGCTCGACGACCTCGCGGCGCGGCGGCGAGCGGCTGCTCGAGCACGGCCACGACGTCATCGAGATCGACCACGGCTGGTGCACGTCGATCTACGCCAACGACCCCAACGGCACGCTGGTCGAGTTCTGCTGCACGACCCGGCGTTCACCGAGGCCGACGTCGACGAGGCCGAGCGACTGCTCGCCGCCGCGGCAACCGCCGCTCGGCGACCCGCCGCCGTTCGAGATCTTCGAGGCGAGCCCCACGTAGCGAGCCCCCGGGCGACGGTTCACGAGCACCACGCGGCGGTTCGGGGCGACGGGGGTAGGGTCCCGATCATGGACTTCGCCCTCACCGCTCGCACCGAGGAACTCCGAGATCGACTCGCAGACTTCGTCGCCGAGCGCGTCGATCCGGCCGAGACGGTCTACGCGCGAGCAGGTGGCCGCCTCGGGTGACTCACACTTCCATCCGCCGGTGATGGAGGACCTCAAGGCGGAGGCGCGGGCCCGCGGGCTCTGGAACCTGTTCCTCCCCGGGAGCGAGTACGGCGCCGGGCTCAGCAACCTCGAGTACGCGCCACTCTGCGAGCTGATGGGACAGTCGCGCGCTCTCGCCGGAGGCCACCAACTGCATGCCGCCCGACACCGGCAACATGGAGGTGCTGGTCAAGTTCGCGACGCCGCTGCAGAACGAGCAGTTCCTGCAACCCCTGCTCGACCGGCGAGACGCGTTCGTGCTTCGCCATGACCGAACCCTGGGTTGCGAGTTCCGACGCCACCAACATCCAGGGGCGCATCACGCGCGACGGTGATCACTACGTCGTCAACGCCCACAAGTGGTTCACGAGCGGCGCCGCGTCGCCCCGGTGCACGTTCGCCATCCTCATGGGCGTTTCCGATCCCGACGCCGACCGCCACCGCCGTCACAGCATGGTGCTCGTGCCGTTCGAGACACCAGGGGTGTCGGTGGTGCGCAGCCTGCCGGTGTTCGGGCACGATGCCGGCGGGGGCCACTGCGAAACGCTGTTCGAGAACGTCCGCGTCCCCACGGACTACCTGCTCGGCGAGGAAGGTGGCGGGTTCGCGGTGGCGCAGGCGCGTCTCGGGCCGGGGCGGATCCATCACTGCATGCGTGCCATCGGCATGGCCGAGAAGGCGTTGCGCCTCATGTGTGAGCGCACTCAGCAGCGAGTGGCGTTCGGGAAGCCCCTCGCCGATCAGGGAACGATCCAGGCCCAGATCGCCGAATCGCGCATCGAGATCGAACAAGCCCGTCTGCTCACCATGAAGGCGGCGTGGCTCATGGACACGGTCGGCGCCAAGGGCGCTCGCTTCGAGATCGGTGCGATCAAGGTGATCGCGGCGCGTCTCGCCACGACCGTCATCGACCGCGCCATCCAGACCTTCGGCGCCGCGGGAGTCACCGACGACTGGCCGCTCGCGGACATGTACCCGCACGCGCGCACGTTGCATCTGGTCGACGGTCCCGACGAAGTGCATCTCCAGCAGATCGCCCGACGCGAACTGCGCGGGTACGAGTCGTTCCGGACCGTGTCCGAATGAAGGTTCGGATCGGCTACGGGATCGGCACGCAAGGTCTGGCCGACGGCGGCGCGCGGTTCGCAGAACTGATCGACGCGCTCGAAGCGCTGGGGTTCGATTCGATCTGGTGCTCCGAACGCGCGACCGGACCGATCCCCGAGCCGATGGTGTCGCTCGCCTTCGCGGCTGGGCGAACGAAGAAGCTGAAGCTGGGTACCAGTGTGCAGGTGCTCCCGGGACGCAATCCCATCTTGCTCGCCAAGCAATGGGCCAGCCTCGACGTGCTCTCGGGCGGACGTGCGCTCCCCGCCTTCGGGCTCGGTGTCGTCGAGCCCCACGAACAACAGGCGTTCGGGGTCACGCGTGAGGAGCGCGCGCCGTGGTTCGACGAAGCGCTGCCGCTGATGCGTCGTCTCTGGTCCGAGGACACCGTTGACCACGACGGCCCGCGCTTCCACTACGAAGGCGTCTCGATCGGAACCCGCCCGGTGCAGCAGCCACCCGACGTCTGGCTCGGTGGTCGCGCACCGCGCGAACTTCGACGGGTGGGTGAGCTGGCCGATGGCTGGCTGCCCAGCTTCTGCACGCCACAGCAGGTCGCCGACGGGCGAATCATGGTCGAGACCGCGGCCGACGCCGTCGGACGGACGATCGACGACGAGCACTACGGCGCGATGGTGTTCTACGCGCGCACGGAGGTCCCCGAGCCCTACGCGAGCATGGTGGGGACCCGCCTCGGTTTCGATCCGGCCGAGGTCATCGTGGTGGGGATCCCCGCGCTCCGCGACCGCCTCGAGGCGTTCCTCGCGGTCGGCTTCTCGAAACTCGTGCTGGTGCCGGTGCAGGAAGCGCAGTCGTGGCACGCCGAGGTCGAGGAACTGGCGACCTCACTCCTCGACCTCCAGGGCACGCGCGCGTTCAGTCACCGCACGTCGTGACGAGACGCGCCGTTCTCCCGGCGCCGTTGCCGGGAGACCATGGCGCGATCTCGGCCCGGGGCCCTGCCCGCCCGGACCTCCATCATTCCTGCACAGCCTGGCGGAGGGTGGTCTCATCGGTGTGTGCGCCACGTCGCGGATCAGTGACAGCTCTCTGACCGGAACCTGTCTTTCCGGCGCGATGACCGACCGGCGCGGCAACGATGAAGGTCACGGCGTGATGCGGTGGGCGCCGACCGTACCGACCTCGAGTCCGCGGGCGGTGAACTCGTCGGCCAACCGCGGAAGCGCACCGAGGCTCGAGCGCCATGACCCCGGATACGACGTGCAGTCCGAGTCGTGGAGCAGCACGGTACCGCCGTCGACGTAGCGACGGAGCACGTCGGCGACGACGGTCGCCGGCGTGGCTTCCCGGCGCCAGTCGCGTCCCCACGTCGTCCACAACACGGTGGTCATGCCGAGTTCCCGCGACTTCCGCAGCGACGCGTAGGACGAGATGCCGAACGGCGGGCGGAACCACCGCGGTTCGGTACCGGTCGCTCCGGCCACCGTGTCGAACGCGCGGGCGATGTCGTCAGCCGCTCGCTTCGGTGTGCGCCGCAACATGTTGCCGTGGACGTCACCGTGCACGCCGATCTCGTGACCGGCGTCGGCGACGGCGCGCGCCACTCCGGGATCCCTTCGGGTCATCTCGCCCAACATGAAGAACGTCGCCCGCCAGTCGAGGGATTCGAGCACGTCGAGAAACCGCGGCGTTGACACCGGATCGGGTCCGTCGTCGAACGTGAGCGCGACGTGCCCCCGTCGTCCGACCCCGACCAACCCGGGCGTGAAGCGCACACCGATCGGTGAGACACCGCCGAGCGCGGGACCGGCGTGGATCACGGCGACGGTCGCGGCCCCGACGAGACCGACTGCTCCCGCGAGCTTGACCGAGCGCGACGGGCTCAGCGAAGCTCCCCGAGCGGCGCGGCCCGCACGTCGTCACGCCGCGAATCGCGCCTGCAGGTCGGTCACCGCGACTTCCATCGCCGTCGCGTCACGATCGCGCCCGTCGAGCACGTAGACCTTCCCGGATTCGATCGTGTCGGGCAGGTTCTCGGGCCGGATGGTGTGGTTGGCGAGGACCAGTCTCTGCTTCTGGCGGTGCGAGTAGTACTGGTCGAACGCATCGAGTCGACGGCCGGGACAGAACTCCTTGGCCGGTCGCCCGGCTTCCTGGGCGATGAGCTTCCCGGCCTTGGCGACGTCGTTGCGAGCGCGGTTCCAGCGGAGGAAGGAACCCTTGCCCCAGCCACCGTTGGCGATGTCGACGCCCTGGTGCGCGAGGTGCTCGAGCTCGACCGAACGATGCGCCGCCGCCCGCGCGTCGACCACGACCGAGACGCCGAGGCCCCGGATCTGATCGAGCAGCGCCGTGTCGGTGAGCTGCGCGTGGTCGAGCCGGACCCCGACGTAGGCGGTGTGGGTCACTCCCTTCGGTGGCTTGGCCACGCCGACACCGATCGCCGACACCGCCTGTGCGCCCAGGGTCAGCCCGGCGTAGAGGACGAGCACGCTCATCGCCGCGATCATCGCCGTCCGTCGACCCCGGGGCGCCCGGAGCGCGACCACCCGACCCTTCCGGTCGACGAGGTGATCGGTCTGGGCCAGTTCCTCGACGTCGTCAGCAGGATCGGCGACGAACAGCAGACGAGCCGTCTCGACCAGCGCGTCACGCTCGGGCCCAGGCCGGGTGACGTCGCGCAGGATGGTGTGGAGCTCGTCCTCGTCGCGCGCGTAGCAGTTGACTCCGGCCCGCGCCATCATCTCGGCGTTGTCCTTGCCGTGACCCGCGATCGGCTTGTAGGTGATGACTGGAAGCCCGACGGCGAACGCCTCCATGCACGTCAGCCCACCCGCGTTCTCGACCAGGGCATCCGCGGCCGACATCAGCGCCGGCATCTGGTCCGTCCACCCGATGACCGTGCCGAAGCCGCGGGTCTCGAGCTCCGCACGAAGGTTGTCGTCGCGGCCGCACACGGTGATCGGGTGGAATTCCCCGGTGCGTCCGATGGCCTCCACGGTGGCGACGACGTCCCCGACGCCCCAGGAGCCGGCGACGACGAGGACGGCTCGGTCTTCGGGGGCGAGGCCGAGATTGCTGCGCACCGCGTCGCGGTCGTACTCGGCCTCCCGGAACCGCTCGCTCACGAGCGGCCCACGGGCGCGGGCGTCCTTCCCGCCGCGAGACGTGGCCGCGGCCGCGGAGATCTCGCTGACTGCGAGGTGGCGGTCGACGCCGCGGTGCACCCAGAGGGAGTGGACGGCGAAGTCGGTGAGATAGGTGACCACCGGGACGCGCAGTTGCTTCTTGCGGCGCATCCGACCCAAGACGAGTGATGCGAGCGGGTACACCGAGACCACGGCGTCGGGCCGGAAGTCCTTGATCACCCGCCTGAGCTTGCGCCGTGTGAGCCAGGTGTCGACCATCACCGCCGGCGCCCGTAGCAACGGCGCCATCTTGTAGCTCAGCTCGTAGCTCCACGGCGCCATGCGCAATTGCACCTGGTAGAACCACCGCAGCAACGGTCCGATGTGGAATGCGACCGCGTCGAGGAAGTCGACGACTTCGACCCGGTGCCCCGCCGCCTCGAGCCGGCGACGGAGTTCCTTGGCCGCGCCGTCATGGCCCGCGCCCATGGACGCGGAGACGATGAGGATGCTCCGGCGCACGAAGGCAGAGACTACCGTCCCCAACGGATGTTGGCCGTGTTGTTGGCACTGGGAGCGGCCCTCGCGTACGCGGCGGCCTCGGTGCTGCAGCAGCGGGAGGCCCAGGCTGACGACGGCTCGCGCGGCGCGGGTGGGATCGGCCTGGTCGTGCGTCTGGCCCGGAAACCGGTGTGGTTGGCCGGATTGGGTGCCGATGCCGTGGGCTATGGCCTCCAGGCCGCCGCGCTGGGGGTGGGCGAACTCCTGGTGGTCCAGCCCGTCTTGACCAGCGGGATCCTCTTCGCGCTTCCCGCCAGTGCGTGGTGGTCGGGGCGCAGCCTCGGTCGGGCCGACTTCGGGTGGGCGTGCGCGCTCGCCATCGGGCTCACCGCATTCCTCCTCCTCGCAGGCACCGACGGCGGGGACGATCGGGGTTCGACCGCGGCGTGGCTGGTGTGCGCGGCCATCGCGGTACCGGTGCTCGTCGCGTGCGTCGCGGTCGCCGTCCGCTCGATCGGGACGCGACGCGCGGTCTTGTTCGCGTTCGCGACGGGTGTGATCTTCGGCATCACCGCGGCACTCACGAAGTCGAGCGTGGTGCTCCTGAAGGAGCACGGCGTCGGCGCCCTCGCGTACTGGGAGCCGTATGCGTTGGCGATCCTCGGCGGGCTCGGATTCGTGATGAGCCAGCGGGCGTTCCAGGCCGGGTCGCTCACGGCGTCCCTCCCGACCCTGACCGTCGTCGAACCGGTCGTCGCCGCGATCATCGGCGTGACGATGTTGCACGAGACCGTGCCGACGACCGGGATCGCCGAGTGGATCGCGGTCGTGCTCTCCGTCATCGCGATGGTGACGGCCACCATCGTGTTGTCGCGTTCGGCGGCCCGCCACGACGCCATCCACGAACACGAACTCGGCGACGTCCTGACCCGCGGCGTTCGGAGTTGAGAAGCGCACCGAGAATGCGCTGGACATTCGCCCTGTGTGGCTCGTCGGCGTGCGCGATCTGCAGTACCGCCGGCGGCGATTCCTGATCGCGATCATCGCCACGTCAGTGGTGTTCGCGATGACCGTGCTCATGTCGGGATGAGCAAGGATCTCGACCAATGGTCACTCGCCTGCGCGTACCGTTCAGCGCATGACTGAGGCCGCCGATCTGAACGAGGAGTGGGCCGGTTTCGCTTCGGAGTGGATCAAACGTTCCGAGCAGCACCGCGACAATGCTCGTGAGGGTCTGCTCGACGACTGGATGCTTCGGACCGTTGGCGACGTCGCCGACCTCCAGGTGATCGACCTCGGCTGCGGGGAGGGGCGGTTCTCCAGGATGCTCGCCGACCGAGGCGCCGAGACCCTCGGCGTCGACCTGCAAGCGATGTTCATTACGTACGCCGACGCGAGGAAGGGACCGCGCGAGCGCTACGAGGTCGGCGACATGCAGAAGCTCGACGGTGTCGCGAGTGAGAGCTTCGACCTGGCCGTCTCCTACATCACGTTGGTGGATGTTCCCGATCAGCGCGCTTCGATCGCCGAGGCGTTCCGAGTGTTGCGACCCGCCGGTCGATTCGTCGTCTGCAACGTGTCGCCGATGGCGTCAGCGTGGTCCGATCATGGTCCATGGCACGTCGACGAGCGAGGAGTGAACGTCCACTTCGTGCTCGATGACTACACGAACGAAGGCCCACGACGCGTCGTTTGGCGTTCGGGGCACGAGATCACGAACTTCCACCGGATGCTCAGCACGACCGTCACCGACTTCTTGGACGCAGGCTTCGTGCTGCGCCGGCTTCACGAGCCGGTGCCGACCGATGAGCAGATCTCCCGATTCCCCGAGAATCGAGACATGTGCCGGGTACCGATGTTCACCATCTACGACCTCGAGAAACCAGCGTGACCATGGTTCATCTTTGGCGCGGAACGACCCGCATGAGGCGAACGCCGCATGACGCGGCACTAGTTCAAGCCGTCACGCAAGACTGCAACGATGACGCGCATGGCCAGGACGGTCGCGCAGAACAGGCCGAAGTAGCCGAAGACGCGGAACAGCGACGTCTGGTCGGAAAATGCCGGACCGCCGTCGATGGCGATGAGGCCCACCGACACGATGCCGATCGCGCCCGCGAGGAACGCGAGCACGAACCGGTTCACCAGACGCGAGACGACGCGCTCGTCGTTCTCGTCGGAGAAGTGGGTGACCCGGACCCGTAACCCGTCACGCTCGAGGCTGCTGAAGGCCCGGTCGACGTGTCGGGGCAGGCGCCGCAACATCGGAACGGTTCGCAGGAGTTCGTCGCGCACCGCCTGTTGCACCGAGCTCGGGTTGATGAGGCTACGCACCCACTGCGCGGCGATGCTCTCGGCCGCATCGATGACGGAGTACCCCGGAGCGATCGCGGTGAGCGTGCCTTCCAACACGATGAGGGCGCGGAAGAAGGTGCTCCATTCCGCGGGCATCGTGATCCCATATTCGAACATGAGCCGCAGCATGGCGTTGAACATCGCGGCGTCAGGTTTGGAGCCGGGCGCAAGGTGCTGGACCATGAACCGTGCCAACGCGCGCTCGAAGTCGTTGACGTCGACGCCCCGCCTGAGGCTCGCGACCTGCAACACCGCCTGCACGACGGTGTCGGCGTCGCGGCGGCTGACGCCGGCCATCAGGTCACGCAAGGCTGCCTGCTGCACGGGATCGAGTCGACCGACCGCACCGAAGTCGATGAGCGCGAGATGGCCGTCCGACAGCAACATCACGTTGCCGGGATGCGGGTCGGCGTGAAACACCCCTTCCTGCAGCATCTGCTCGAGAAACGCGCGCAGCAGCGAATCGGCGAGCTTGACCCGATCGCCGATGCGGGTCTCCCCCCACTGCACCTCGCGCACGCTCTGGCCGTCGAGCCACTCCATGACCAATACGCGCGATGTGCTCAGCTCCTCGTAGACGTACGGCACCCGGATCCGCGCGTCCGTCGGCATCGTCGATGCGATCGCATGCGCATTGCGGGCTTCGATTCGGTAGTCGAGCTCTTCGCGCAACCGAGCCGAGAACTCACCAACGAGATCGCCGACCCGGTACTCGTGGCCCCATGTCGTGCGGGACTCGACCACGTGACCGAGTTCCTCCAGCACCGAGAGGTCGACCCGGACCGATTCCTCGATGCCGGGTCGTTGCACCTTCACGACGACCGGTGAACCGTCGGGGAGCTGCGCGCGGTACACCTGGCCGATCGAGGCGGCGGCGACCGGCTGCCAGTCGAACCCGGGGAACACGTCCGGAAGCGGCATCGACAGCTCCTCCTCGAGGAGCTCGGCGATCCCTGCCCGTGGCGCGGGGCGCACGTGGTCCTGGAGCATGCCCAGTTCAGCCGCCGCCTGCGGGGAGATGAGGTCGGTGCGGGTCGAGATCACCTGGCCCAGCTTCACGAACATCCCACCGCACTCCTCGAGTGCGAGCCGCAACCGCCGTACCGGGGGACGCGAGCTGCGTGCTTCCGGATCGTCCTTGCGGCCGAGCCCGAGTGACGGACCCAGCCCGTTGCGCATGGCGATCCGGGTGATCTCGGCGTACCGCCGCACGCGCCGGCCGCGGCGACGTAACGACCGCACTGGGTGCGGGACCGTCTGCAGACCGGTCTGAGCCCGGACCATGATCCCTGGTCGGGCGAGGAACTCGAGCCACACACTGGCCGCCATCGAACCGAGCAGCGAGAACAGGAAGAGATTGCGGGAGAAGCCGTCGGACGCGGGGTGGGCACCGTCGGCGATCCAGAGGGCGACGACCACGCCGATGATCCAACCGGCGGTGCCGGACACGACCGTCGCCGCGACCGACCGACGGACGCCGAGCACCCGTCCGATGAGTGCGCTCGCGAGCAGCGCGAAGAAGAACGCCGGCACCAGCAGCCAGAGTTCGTCGCCAAGTCGCTCGAAGACGGAGGTCGCGAGGGTCGTGGTCATCCGGGCAGGTCGATCATCGGGACTAGCGCAGCTCCTCCACCAGGAGCCCGCCGTCGGCGTACTGCGCGCGCAGCACCTTCTTGTCGAACTTCCCGACGCTCGTCTTCGGCACCTCGGCGATGAACGCCCAGCGTTCCGGGAGCTGCCACTTGGCGACGGAGGTGCCCAGGAAGTCGCGCAGCTCCGTCGCGGTGGTCTTCGACCCTTCCTCGAGCACCACGCACGCCAACGGCCGTTCGTCCCACCGCGGGTCGGGCACCGCGATCACGGCGGCCTCGACCACGTCGGGGTGGGCCATCAGGTCACCTTCGAGCTCGACCGACGAGATCCATTCACCGCCCGACTTGATGACATCCTTCGATCGGTCCGTGATCTTGATGAACCCGTTCGACGTGACGCTGGCGATGTCGCCAGTGCGCAGCCACCCGTCGTCGAACTTCTCCGGCGCGGGATCGCCGTAGTACGACGCGGTGACCCACGGACCACGCACCTGGATCTCGCCGACGGACTCGCCGTCCCACGGGAGCACGGTGCCACCGTCGTCGACGATGCGAAGCTCGACACCCGGGATCACACGCCCGGTGAGCGCGCGCCAGTCCATCTCCTCCGGCGTTCCGGGCTCGACCCCACGCGGCGGGTGCCCGACGGCGCAGAGCGGACTGGTCTCGGTCATCCCCCACCCCTGCAGGATCCGGACTCCGAAGCGCTCTTGGAACTTCTCCATCAACGCGCGCGGGACGGCCGCCCCTCCGCACGTGACGTGCCGCAGGTGGGAAAGGTCGATCTCGTGGCCGTCGGAGTATCGGAGAAGATCGGCCCAGATGGTCGGTACCGCGCACGCGCACGTCACCGGCTCCTGCGCCAGAAATTTGGCCAGCGGCTCCGGCTGCAGGAAGCGACCGGGCATCAGGAGGTCGGCACCGGCCATCCAGCCCGCGTACGGCGTGCCCCACGCGTTGGCGTGGAACATCGGCACGATCGGCAGGATGCGGTCGTTGCAGTTGTACGCGACGACACCACCGGTACCCGACGCCATCGAGTGCAAGAACGTGGAGCGGTGTGAGTAGACAACACCCTTGGGGTGGCCGGTCGTCCCGCTCGTGTAACACATCGCCGCGGCAGCGCGCTCGTCGACCTCGGGGTACTCGAAGCCGGTCGGATCGCTCGCGGCGAGCACCTCCTCGTACCGGAGCACCTTCGCTCCGGGCGCAGCCACGACCAACGCCGACATGTCGCCGTCGCCCACCACGAGGTAGTGCTCGACCGTCGCGAGCTCGGCGGCGACCCGCACCAGCAGGGGGATGAGATTGTCGTCGACGATCACGATCCGGTCAGCGGCGTGGTTCACGATGTACGCGAGCTGCTCGGGGAACAGCCGGAGATTGAGCGTGTGCAGGACCGCGCCGATCCCGGGGATGGCGAAGTACGCCTCCATGTGCTCCTGGGTGTTCCACATGAACGTGCCGACCCGGTCCCCCGCCTCGATGCCGAGGCCCTGGAGGACGACCGCGAGCCGGTCGGCTCGGGCTGCGACATCGGCGAAGGAGGTGTGACGGCTCGTCTCACCCTCGAAGGTGACCACCTCGCTCTCGCGGTGGACCGTGCGGCCGTGGCGAAAGATCATGCCGACGGTCAGCGGAAAGTCCTGCATGGTCGACTGCATCATCGTGCCGTTCTCCCCGGGCGCGCGACGTGACCGCCGGATCGTACTCGCACCCGTACGTTTCCAGGCCGAGTGACGGCCTGCTGTCAGCCCCCGTAGTTCATGCGGGTGTCGTGCATCGACAGGACCTGTGTGTCCTCGTCGCGTTGGAAGGCGCAGTCGACGATCTCGCCGAGGAACAGCGTGTGACCGCCGAGTTCCACGCTCTGGCGCACCTCGCAATCGAGGTAGGCCACCGCCTGATCGAGGATCGGCGCGCCGGTGACCCCGTCGTGGAACGGGAACTCGTTGAGGGTGGACGCGGTGAGATCGACGTCGACGGGCTTGGTGAACTTGCGCACGATCGCGCGATCCTCGAGCGCGACCAGGTTGACACTGAACACACCACCGTCGGTGACGAGTTCGTGCGTGAAGGCCTCGTGTTCGATGGCGACGCCCACCAGCTTCGGATCGAACGACATCTGGGTCACCCAGTTGATGGTCATCCCGTTGCGACGTTCACCGGCACGGGAGCCGAGAACGTACAGCCCGCTGGGCATCTTCCAGAGAATGCGGCGACGGAGCTTGTCGTACTCCTCTGCGTTCTGACCGGGCGGAACGGGGCCGACGATTCCCTGCTGCGTAGGCATCCGCGAAGGCTACGCGCGCAGGTTGCCCGCCAGGTCTGCCTCGCGGGCCAGACCGAGGGGAAGCGGAAGGTCGAGCGCGGCCCACACCGCGGCCTTGGCCGCGCGCACGGCTGCGGTCGGGCGGGAGGCCAGCGCGGTCGCCAGCGCATCCGTGCGGATGCCCAACTCAGCCCGTGGCACCACGACGTCCACCAAGCCGCGCCGCGGGCAACCTGCGCCGGCATCCTCTCACCCGTCAGCACGACCACGAGTGCCGCGCCCGTCCCGACCACGCGGGGAAGGGTCTGGCTGGCACCTCCTGCCGGCAGCATGCCCACCCGCGCTTCCGGAAGCGCCACGACGCAGTCGTCGGCCACGATCCTGATGTCACACTGCAACGCAAGCTCGAACCCGAACCCGACCGCATTCCCGTGCATCGACGCGATCATCGGCACGGAGACGGCACGCAGCAGGCCCCAGACGTCGCGCCCCCAGCGCGCGTCACGCATCGCGAACAACGACGGTGCGGTTCCGAACTCCCGAAGATCGGCTCCCGCGGAGAAGTGATCGCCGTCGGCGCTGAACACGACGACGCGAACATCGGTGTCCGCCAAGATCGCGCTGAGCACCTCACACAACGCGTCGCGCGTCGCGACGTCGTAGATGTTGATCGGCGGGTGGTCGAACACGACGCGAACGATCGAGCCACGGTGTTCCACCCGCAACCGGTCGTTGATCCCGTCAGTCACTGCTCACCTCCGCCGCGAGGAGACGACCGACCGCACCCTCCAGCGAGACCCGCGCTCGGGAGCCCGGTGGCTGCGCCACCAGCAGGTTGACCGCGGTGAGCGCGCCGATGAGCCCGGCGACCGGATCGGCGAGCGAAGAACGTCCGAACCACGGCGGGTCGTGGCGCGCCGCCCACCCGCCACGCGCCTCGGCCGCGGGCCCGTAGCCGGGTCGGTCGTCGTCGGTGAACGCGGCGATCTGCAGGACGGAGAGCCGGGTCATGGAGGTCGCGAGCACGGCGTCACCGAGACCGGCGTTGCCGAGGACACGGGGGGTGTGACCGTTGACGAGGAGCTCCGCGCGTTCGAGCAGCGCCGCGAAACGATCACGGTCGGCTGCGTCGTCGAGGTCGAGCGCGACGCGCTCCTGGTCGCGCGCCAGTCGATGATGCAGTGGAAATGGGTCGGGACGCCCCGGATGCTCCACTCGCACGACGTGCGCGCCGAGTTCCGCAAGGAGGAGGCCGACGAGCGGGGTCGCCCACGCGGTCCCGAGCACGACGGCCGTTGCGCCTTCAATGTTGGCGTCCGCGACCGTGGCCACCGCGGCCGGGCGCGCCGGGATGGTACGCACGGCGACCGCCGGCAACATCCACGCGCCCGCTTCCGCGTCGATCATGTCGTTCGTGAGCGCGTGGAGATCCGGGAATGCGACGCCCGGAGGTGCGGGCGGGGCACCGAGCGCGATCACCATGTCGCAGAACGCGGACCATGCGGTCGGCGGCCCCGGGTGAACCCAACCGTCGGCGGTCGGGAGCCGTGCCGCCGAAGCCGGCCACGGCAGCCGATCGACCGCTCGCGCCCAGAGATCCGCTCCCGGTCGGGCCTCAGGTGGGAGCGCGACGCCCAACCCAGCCGCGAGCGCTTCGAGCTCGGCACGCGCGGTCGCCACACCGACGCGATCCGACACCGCGAAGCTCATTCGCCCGTGAAGCGAGGCGATCGCTTCTCGAAGAACGCAGCGATGCCCTCGGCGCGATCGTCGGTGGTCGAGATGAGGAGGTTGAGATCCGATTCGAGGCGTAGTGCGTCAGCAAGGGTGAGGTCACGGCCGCGTTGTACGGCATCCCGAGCTGCGGCTTGTGCGCGCGGCGCGCCAGCGGCCAGTCGGGTCGCCAACTCCACCGCGTGCGCACGCGGGTCGTCGACCAGGAGCGCTACTCCACGCGCGGCGAGCTCCTCTGCTCCGACTGTGTCCCCGACGACGAGCATGCGGAGCGCGAGCGCCACACCGCCCACCCGGGTCAACCGCTGTGTACCCCCCCAGCACGGAAGCTCTCCGGCGCCGACCTCGGGAAAGGCCATCGACGCGCGCCCACCGACGATCCGCACGTCCGCGGCCAGGAGCAGTTCGGCACCCGCGCCGACCGCGGGGCCGTCCCACACCGCGACCGTCGGCGCCGGGAACGCGGCGAGCAGCGCCGCGGGATCGCTCAGCCCGGTCGGGGTCGGGACGCGCGGTTCGACGGTCCCGACACCGGCGGAGGCATCGACAAGGAGTGCGCGTGGTGCCTCAGCCGCGAGATCGTCGAGCTCAGCCAACAGGCGACCACACGGTGCGCCACCGAGATCGGCCAGCGGACCGGGTGCCAACGCGAGCGTCGCGACCCGGGGAATGGCGAGACTCCAGTCAGCCGCCGACGCGCGCCAGCGCGTCGACCTCGGCCCGCTCATCGGCGGTGAGGATCCACGCCGAGGTCGCCGCCGCATTGGCGCGCACCTGCTCAGCGGTGGTGGCCCCGGCGATGACGCTGCCGACCGTCGGCGCGCCCGCCAACCATGAAAGCGCGAGCTCGGGGAGCGTGTGCCCGTGCGCTACCGCGTACTCGGTCAAACGCTCCACGATGTCGAACTTCTCGTCCGACGCGAACGTCTCGGCCATCGGGCCCCACGCCGCGAGCCGGCTGCCCTCGGGATGCGGCTGACCCTTCGCGTACTTGCCCGTGAGCACGCCGCTCGCCAGCGGAAAGTACGGCATGAGCACGACGTCGAGCTTCTCGCACGCGGGGATCACGTCGGCCTCGACCGCGCGGTTCAGCAGGCTGTAGTCGTTCTGCGCGTTGACGAATCGCGGGACCCCCAGGTCCTTGGCGACCGCCTCCGCCTCCTCGAGCAGGGCGCCCGTGAAGTTCGAGCACCCGATCTCGCGCACCTTGCCCGCCGCGATCAGTTTGGCGAACGCGGACAGCGTCTCGGCGATCGGCGTGATGGGATCAGGTTGGTGCAGGACGTAGAGGTCGATGTAGTCAGTGCCGAGCCGGGCAAGGCTCTCGTCGCAGACGCGGCTGACGCGCGCTTCACTTGCTGCCGCCTCGCCCTCGGGCACTCCCATCCCGACCTTGGTGGTGATCACGGCGTCGCCCCTTCGGCTGCCGAGCGTGTGACCGAGGAATTCCTCCGACTGGCCTTTGCCGTAGATGTCAGCGGTGTCGAAGTGGTTGATCCCGACGTCGAGCGCGGCGTCGACGACGGCCTGAGCCGCGGATGCATCGATCCGCATCCCGAAGTTGTTGCACCCCAGGCCCGCCACCGACACTTCGAGGCTGCCAACGCTCCGCATCTCCATCGTTGCTCCATCCCGTGCTCGCCGGTGTCGATCGCGGGCCCACGCTACCGCCGATCCATCCCGGTAGCCTCGGGACGGATGAACGAGATCGGTGACGCGTACCGCGGCGTGCGGCTGCGGGTGAACGATCTCGTGAGTACGGCGGGCGACGATGCCATGGGCACGCTCGCGCCGGCCACGCCCGAATGGACGGTGCGCGACATCCTGGCCCACCTCGCCGGTGTCACCGCTGACATCATGGGCGGCAACCTCGACGGGGTCGGGACAGACCCGTGGACCGCTCAGCACGTCGAGGCACGCCGCGATCGCAGCGTGGAGGAGCTGCTGGCGGAGTGGAACGAGCTCGGCCCTGGGATCGAGGAGATGGCGGACAGCTTCGGGCGAGCCGCCGGTCGTCTCGTCGCGGACGCGACTGCGCACGAGCACGACATCCGCGGCGCGCTCGATCTTCCGGGCGCGCGTGAATCGGACGCAGTCGTGGTGAGCTTCGACTACGTCGGTACGACCCTCGGCCGCGAACTCGACGCCGCGGGCATGGGCGGGTTCCGCGTACACCAGGAGGCGGGCACGTCGAACTTTCGGTGCCGGCGATCCGATGGCGACGCTCCACACGACACGCTTCGAATTTCTCCGCGCGCTCACCGGTCGTCGCAGTCTCGAACAGATCGCGGCCTACGACTGGGATGGCGACATGCCACCCGATCGCCTCGTGCTCGGCGTCTTCGTGGCCCGACCGGCCGCGCTCGTGGAGTAGACGGGTACCGTCGGCGACGGTGGATCTCTCACAATCGTTCGCGCCGTTTCGACACCGTCGGTTCGCGCTCCTCTGGGGCGGTGCGTTCGTCTCGAACATCGGCACCTGGATGGAAGCGGTCGGTGTCGGCATCCTGGTCACCACGTCGACTGGGCAGGCGAGCTGGGCCGGCCTCGTCGCCGCCGCCGGATTCGTGCCCACCGCGTTGCTGGCGCCGCTCGGGGGTGCGCTCGCCGACCGCCTGCCCCGCCGCACGCTGCTCCTGACCACGACGTCGTTCCAGATCCTCTTCGCCGGCCTGCTCACGTTCTTCGCCAGTCTCGGGAATCCGAGCCCGGGCCTGGTCACCTTGCTCGTCCTGGGTGCCGGCTCCGCCAACGCCATCGGCTTCCCCGCCTACCAGGCGATGCTGCCGGACCTGGTGCCACGCGTCGACGTCCCGGGAGCGGTGGCCCTCTCATCGGCGCAATGGAACCTCGGACGGGTGATCGGCCCGGCGTTGGCAGGCCTGGTGATCGGTCTCGGCGGATACGAGCTCGCCTTCCTGATCAACACGCTCAGTTTCTTCGCCGTGCTCGCGGTGATCGCCTCGTTCCGGTTGCCGCGCCCGACCGCGACCGTCGGAGTGTCGATTTTGCATTCGATCCGCGAGGGTGCGCGATTTGTGCGCGGTGATCCCGCGTTGCGCTTCGTGGTCGGGTGCATGGCGCTCAATTCGTTGCTGGCGGCACCGTTCATCGCACTCATTCCCGCGGTCGCGCTCAAGGTGTTCGACAACGAAGATTTCGGGACTGCGGTGTTGGTGACTGCACAAGGCGTGGGCGCGGTCTGCATGGGGTTGAGCCTGGCCGCACTGTTCGCTCGGTTTGGCGCCCGGCGAGTGATGTTGACGGTCCTCGCCGCGCTCCCCGTCGCGTTGGTCGCCTACGCGCTCGCGCCTGTGCTCCCACTCGCGGTGGTCGCGATCTTCGTCGTCGGCTTCCTCTACCTCGGGACCCTGTCGAGTTTCACCACCATCGCCCAGCTGCGTGCCCCCGCGGCGCTCCGCGGCCGTGTCGTCAGCGTCCTGATGATGCTGATCGGCGCGCTGTACCCGATCGGCAGCGTCATCCAAGGTGCGATCGCCGACGAAATCGGCTTGCGGGCCACGACGGCCGGCGCCGCGATCCTGCTCGGGACGTCGCTGCTGGTGTGGCGCCTCGTGCGCCCGGGCGCGGCAGACGCGCTCACCGACACCGTGATGACGGACACCGCACCACTCGACGATGTCGACTTCGGGGCTGCGACGGCGTCAGAGCGCGATGTGATCCCCGGCGTGCGAAACTCTCGACGTGTCTGATCAGTCGACGCGGCGTTCGCGCCGACTCACGGTGGAGCTGAAGTACGCCGCCATCGCGGTGACGATCGTCGCCCTCTTCGTGTTGCTTCACGTGATGGGTGCGTTCTCCGGTGTCAACGACACCGTGACCGACGGCGTCGACCGCCTCGCCGGCTTCGGCAGCATCGGCATCTTCTTGATCGCGCTCATCGCCAACCTGTCCATCCTCGTCCAGATCCCGTACACGCTCCCGTTGCTCTCGGCCGCGCTGGGCGGTGCCAGCCTCGAGAGCGTCATGACCCTCGGCTTCGCGTCTGGCCTCGGCGCGGGAATCGGTGCGGTGGCGTCGTACAAGGTCGCCGACGCACTGGTGGCGAAGAGTCCGCGCTCGCCCGACGGCCGGCTGTTCCGGTGGATCGCCCGCAATGTCGACGACCGCCCGCGCGTGACTGCCTTCGGCATCTTCCTGGTCGGGGTGTCGCCGGTGCCCGACGGCGCGGTCGTCGTCCCGCTCGCGGTGGTGCACTACGGGATGCGGCGCCTCGCGGTGCCGCTGTTCCTCGGGAAGATGGTCCACAACCTCCTGTTCGCGTTCCTCTTCTACGTGTTCGCGTCGTGGTCGGCGAATCACGTCTCGCAGAAGGCGAGCACCGAGTTGGCCCTCATGGTCGCGGTCCTGTTCATGGTGCTCGTGGCGTACCACGCGGAGAAGGCCCGGGCCTCGCTGCGAGACGCCGAAGCCCCGAGCCCGGACCCGGCGTGACCTCGGGAGCAACTGCTCCTAGAATGGTCGCTCATGGGAACCGTGGCGGCCGCGCCGATCGAGGAGATCCGGGTCGAGGAGCTCGCCCGGCGCGCCGACCTGTCGGTCGACACGATCCGCTTCTACCAGAAGCGCCAGCTGCTCCCGGCGCCCCGCCGCGCCGGACGCATCGCGTGGTACGGCAGCGACCACGTCGACCGCCTCCGCCGGATCAAGGAGCTCCAACGCCAAGGCTTCTCGTTGGCGGTCATCCGCCGGTTGGTCGATGGCGAGCTCGACGCCGCCGACGCGCCACTCGCGGCGGCGGTCGCCGGCGCGCAGGCGGGCGACGCCGAGCTGCTCACGCTCGAAGACCTCGCCAGCCGGGTCGGGGTTCCCGCCCCACTGCTCGACGCTGTCGCGCGCGAGGGTCTGATCGTCGCGCAACGACGCGGTGGCGAACCGGGCTACACCGCGGCCGACGCCGACGTCCTACGCGCCGGCCTTCGACTCCTTGAAGCGGGATTCCCACTGCCCGAGTTGCTCGCGCTCGCGCCGCCATCACGACGCAACGCGCGCGATCGCCGCCGATGCGGTCGAGATGTTCGACGAACACGTGCGCAAGCCGATCCAACAGAGTGAGCTCACCGACGACGAGAAGGCCGAACGTCTCGTCGCCGCCTTTCGGACCCTGTTGCCCACGGCGACCACGTTGGTCGCCAACCATTTCCGCAGCGTGCTGCTCGAGGTCGCGCAAGAACACCTCGAGGCCGTGGGCGATCCGAGTGAACTCGCGGCCGCACGCGGCGAGCCCGGATGGGAAGGCATCGACGCATGAGCACGCCGGTGCTCGGTCACGACGGCTCCTTGCCGCAGGGTGAGACCAAGCGCGCCGCAGTCGAAGGAATGTTCGACCGTTTGGCACCGCGCTACGACCGCATGAACCGCATCATCTCTCTGGGCCTCGATCGCCGCTGGCGCAAACGCACGGTTGCGGCACTCGCGCTGCCCGCCGGCTCGCGTGTCGTCGACCTCGCGTGTGGCACCGGCGATCTGTGCCGAGACCTCGCCGCCGCCGGCTGCGAGCCGATCGGAGTGGACTTCTCCGCGGGGATGCTGTCCGTCGCTCGTACCGACGCGCCGCTCGTGCGAGCGGACGGTGCGTGCCTCCCGGTCGGCAATGCCGCCGTCGACGGGATCACCTGCGGATTTGCCCTCAGGAACTTCGTCGATCTCGACACCGTGTTCGGCGAGTGTGCACGCGTCCTACGGACCGGTGGGCGGTTTGCCGCGCTCGACGCAACCAGGCCGACCAATCCGGTGATGCGCGCCGGGAACGCGGTGTGGTTCCGGGGCGCGGTCCCTCTGTTGGGCCGAGCGCTTACGCACGACGCTGAGGCGTACCGGTACCTCCCGAAGAGCACGGCGTATCTGCCCCCGGCACCGGTGCTGGCCGAGCGTCTCTCGCGCGGCAGGGTTCTCCGACGTCTCGCACCTGTCCCTCACCGGGGGTTCGGTCGTCCTCCTCACGGGGACCCGCACATGACGACGACCCCGGCGCCCACCCGGCTGCACGCGGTCACCCGCGAGATCGAACCCGGCCGCGACCTGCTGCACGAGTTCGATCCCACCGGTTTCGCATGGCTCCACCACCAGACGCGACTCATCACCTCGGGTGTGGCCGCCCGCGTCGACGCCGACGACATCGACGCCACGCTGGCGACCGTCGCGGCAGTCGATCCGCTCGAACTCCCCGGCACCGGCGCAGTCGCGGTCGGTGCGCTCCCATTCGACCCGGACGCGCGAGGCGAACTCGTGATACCGGCGCGCATCATCGGCGAACTCGACGGCCGCGCCTGGATCACCGAGATCGGACCCGCGCCCCCGAATCCTGACCCCGCCCCCGGGGTACCGACTCGTTTCGCGGTCGTCGCGACCCGGTCACGCGACCAGTGGCGGGTGGCGGTCGAACAGGCCCTGGCTGCAATCGCACGGGGCGACCTCGAGAAGGTCGTATTGGCCCGCGAGGTTCTGATCGAGGCCGACACCCCGTTCGACACTCGCGACATCCTGCGGGGACTCGTCGCGCACCAACCTGGGTCGTTCGTGTACGCGAGTGACGGCTTCGTGGGCGCGAGTCCCGAACTTCTCGTGCGACGTGCGGGTGCGGTCGTGGAGTCGCGACCAGTGGCCGGGACAACCGTCGCCGACAGCGACGAAGCCCTGCTCGCACTCGCGGCCTCGGTCAAGGACACCCGCGAGCACCGCTACGTCGTCGACGGCATCGTGGACGCGCTCGGCGACCTGTGCAGCGACCTGTCGGTCGAGTCCATCCCCGAGGTCGCAGTCTTCGGCCCCGTCGCCCACCTCGCCACACCCATCTGCGGTCAGCTCCGCCAGCCGGGGCCGAGCGCTCTGGACCTCGCCCGGTTGCTCCACCCGACACCGGCGGTCGGTGGCACGCCGCGGGTCGCGGCGCTCAACGCCATCCGTGCACTCGAGGGCTTCGACCGCGGCCGCTACGCCGGGCCGGTCGGGTGGGTCGACGCGCGGGGTGACGGTGAATGGGCGATCGTGCTGCGGGGTGCAGAACTCGACGGCACGCGTGCACGCCTCGTGGCCGGAGCGGGCATCGTCGCCGGTTCGGATCCGGACGCCGAGTGGGCGGAGACCCAGGCCAAGCTCGAGCCGATGCTGCGGGCCCTCGTCCGTCCCTAGATCGCCGCCGCGACCGTGGCCCAGACTTCGCGGTGCCGCGCGACGTTCGCCGCACGGTCAGTGCGGACGCGGACGAGTTGCACGCCGCCGGTGTCGACCGCGGACCGCACCGCCGGCGCGACGCCCGCCGCGTCGTCGACCTCGGTCACCGGGAGTCCGTGCACGGCCGCGAGCGCACCGAGGTCGACCGTCTGCGGTGTACCGAACACCGTCTCGAAATGATCAGGAAACTCAGCCTGGGGCAGGAACGAGAAGATGCCACCCCCTGCGTTGTCGACGACGACGAACGTCGCGTCGACGCCGCGATCAGCTGCACCGAGGAGACCGTTGCTGTCGTGCAGGAAACAGAGGTCACCGAGGAGCGCGACCGTCGACGCTTCGGACTCTCCGGCAGCGGCGACGCCCAGCGCGGTCGAGACAAATCCGTCGATGCCGTTGACGCCACGGTTCGCGTGGAACGTGAGACCGTCGCGACCTGCCGCAAAACTCTCGACGTCGCGCACCGGCATGCTCGACGCGATCACCAACGCGGTACCGGAGGGCGCGGCCGCGACGACGTCGCGCGCGATCCGTCCCTCGAACGGTTCGGAGGACGCGTCGACGAGTTCATCGATGACGGCGCGCGCGGTTGCGTCAACGTCACGCCAGCGCGACACCCAGTCGTCGTCGACCATCACGTCGATGGCGTCGGCCAGCGCACCGAGGAGCAGTTCAGGATCGGCGACCATGCGCCCGCTCACGGCATGATGCGGATCAGGCCAGGCGTCGTCGGCGTCGATCAGCACCTGATCGACATCGGCGTCGAGCCACTGCATCGTGACCTTGTTCGACAACGGGCCGCCGACGCGCAACACGACGTCGGGCCGGTGCGCGGCAGCAAATCCCCGGGCTCGAAGCAAGGAGTCGTAGGTCGAGATGGTGTCTGGTACCCGCAGGTTCGACAGCGGATCGGCGAGTACCGGCCATCCCGCGACCTCGGCAAACCGCATCACCGTGCTCGGCCGCACACCGGCGCCCCATCCCGCGACGACCAAGCCGCGTGGACGGTCAGCGACGAGGTGCGCGAGCGCGTCGAGCATCTCCACCGAGGGGGCCCGCACCCCGGGCACGTGCGCGGTCCACGGCCGATCATCGGACCGGCCGGGAGCTTCGACCAGGGGGTCTCCGGTCGGGACCAGGGGGTCTCGGAACGG
The DNA here is from genome assembly GCA_963726965.1 of uncultured Actinomycetes bacterium. Taxonomy (GTDB): domain Bacteria; phylum Actinomycetota; class Acidimicrobiia; order IMCC26256; family DASPTH01; genus DASUAS01. The sequence goes on from CAVSEI010000006.1 coordinate 180,651, forward strand.
CAGGTTGCAGTGGACCGGGCCGGGTGGCGGTCCGATGGCCGCGGCAACCGATCGAGACGCCAGGGCACGCCACTCAGCACCCACACCCGGTCGGTCGTCGGGGACGTTTGCCTCGTGGAACCAGCGAACGGCGCCACCGAAGAGCTTGACCTGGTCGACCGTCTGCCCGGCGCCGGTGTCACGCAACTCCGGTGGACGATCGGCGGTGCACACGATCATCGGCACCCGCCCGTGATGCGCTTCCAACACCGCAGGATGGACGTTTGCGGCGGCGGTTCCTGACGTGCAGAGCAGCGGTGCCGGACGTCCGGACGCACGACCGAGACCGAGCGCGAAGAAGGCGGCGGAACGCTCGTCGAGGTGCACATGAAGGCGAATGCGATGGTCGCCGGCCAACGCCAGTGCGAGCGGCGCCGATCGTGAGCCCGGAGCGAGACACGCGTCGGTGATGCCGTGCCTCACCCACTCGTCGACCAACGTCTGGGCGAACGCGGTCGTGGCGTCGCGGGTCATGGAAGGATGCCTCCGTGGAGCGCGTGTTCGTACCTGGATTCACTCAGTCCGCGGCGTCGTGGGAACCCGTTGCGCGCCAAGTGCCGGGAACCCCGGAACTCGCCTCGGTGACGATCGGATCGGACTTCGTGACGACGGCGGCCGCGCTCGATCGCGGCGGGCGCCGAGTACATCGGGTACTCGATGGGAGGGCGGCTCTGCCTGCAGCTGGCGCTCGACCGGCCAGACGTGGTGGAACGATTGGTGCTGGTGAGCGCCTCGCCGGGGATCGCGGACCCCGACGAGCGCAGCGCTCGGGTCGCTGCCGACGAACGACTCGCGGGAGACATCGAACGCGATGGCGTCGACGCGTTCCTCCTGCGCTGGTTGGCGCAACCGCTGTTCGCCACCCTCCCCGCCGAACGCGGCGGGACTCGACGATCGCCGCGCCACCAACACCGTCGGCACCCTCACCGCGCAGCTGCGAATGCTCGGACAGGGCGTACAGCCGTCCAACTGGGAACGGCTCAGAGAATTGTCGATGCCGACGCTGCTGATCGTGGGCGAGCTCGACGCCAAGTACGTCGCGATCGCGCACCGCGTTGCCGCTGCGGTCGACGACGCGCGCGTCGAGGTGATCGCGGGCGCGGGACACGCGTGTCACCTCGAACAGCCCGATGCGGTCGCTCACCTCCTCACCTCCTGGTAGCACTGGTCGATACCGCTTCACCGTCCCGCCCTCCGGGCACGGTTCCGCTCCATCTCCTCGTATCCCTGGTCGATACCGCTTCACCGTCCCGCCCTCCGGGCACGGTTCCGCTCCATCTCCTCCTCTCCCTGGTCGATACCGCTTCACCGTCCCGCCCTCCGGGCACGGTTCCGCTCCATCTCCTCCTCTCCCTGGTCGATACCGCTTCACCGTCCCGCCCTCCGGGCACGGTTCCGCTCCATCTCCTCCTCTCCCTGGTCGATACCGCTTCACCGTCCCGCCCTCCGGGCACGGTTCCGCTCCATCTCCTCGTAGCGCGCCAACAGCTCGGGGGTCGGGGTCACGACGCGCAGCTGCATCACGCCGTCAACCGGAACCAGCGGCTCCCGGGTGACGTCCCCGATCAGCGCGGACACCGTGGCCAGCCCGCAGGCGTACGGCAACTCGGGAAGCGCGGACAGCGAGCGCGAGACCGGCCGCGATCCCAACCGACGTCTCCATCATCGAGCTCACGACCGCGGCTGCGCCGGCCGCCTCGGCGACCTCGAGCGCGGCGCGGACACCGCCGAGCGGCTGCTGCTTGAGAACGATCACGTCGGCCGCGTCGAGCTGGCGCAGCCGCCTCGCGTCCTCGACCGAACGGATGCACTCGTCCGCCGCCACCGGTACCGCAACCCGGCGACGCACCCGCGCCAGGTCGTCGAGACGGGCCACCGGCTGCTCGACGTACTCGAGGTCGTAGCGGGCGAGACGGCCGATCATCGTCACCGCGGTCTCGACGTCCCATGCACCGTTCGCGTCGACCCGTACCGCGGTGCGGGTTCCGACCGCGTCGCGTACTGCAGCGACGAGGCTGATGCCCGACGCGTCGCGCACCTTCACCTTCACCGCCGGGAACTTCCGCACCTCGGCGACGGCGAAGGGCCCGTCGACGAGCGCGTTCACCGGGATCTGCGTGCGCACCGACGGAGGGAACCCGACCCGGGCCGCTTCCTCGGCCGCCCGTCGGCACATCGCAGGATCACTCGGATAGTCCGCCAGCGGCGAACATTCACCCCACCCGGCCGGGCCCTCCAGCAGCGTGACGGCCCGATCGCCCACGCGGAGGCGGTGCTCGGTCAGGACAGGCACAGGCCCACGCTCACCAACAGCGCCACGATCACCTCGAGCTTCGAGGTGGCGACCAGCACCGAAATCAACGCGGGCGGGTCATCACGGGTGAGGATCGTGCGGACGGGCGCAATCGCGAGTGGCACCGCGAGGAGGCCGAGCAGTGCCCACGGTTGCGTGATCCCGATGGCGACGATCGCGGCGAACGAGCCGACGTAACACCCCACGAACGCGCGCCGCGCCGATGTCGCGCCGACGCGCACCGCCAACGTGCGCTTCCCGGTGACCGCGTCGGTCGGGATGTCGCGCACGTTGTTGGCGACCAGGATGGCGCATGCGAGGAGGCCGACGACGAGCGATCCCCACCACGCCGCGCCGGGGACGTACTCGACCTGCACGTATGCCGATCCGACGGTCGCGACGAACCCGAAGAACACGAGCACCATGACCTCGCCCAGCCCGAGATAGCCGTACGGCTTCGGTCCGCCGGTGTACAACCACGCGGCGGCGATCGCCGCTGCGCCCACGAGCAGTAACCAGGGGTTCACGACCACCGAGAGCACGAAGCCAGCAAGCCCGGCGACGCCGAACGCGAGCAGCGCGGCGCGCTTCACTGCACCCGGCGACGCGAGCCCGGTCGCAGTCAATCGCACCGGTCCTTTGCGCTCCTTGTCAGTGCCGCGTACGCCATCGGAATAGTCGTTGGCGAAGTTGACGCCGATCTGTAGCGCGAGCGCGACGACCATCGCGGACAGTGCACGCCACCAGATCACGCCGTCGGCATCGGCGACTGCGGCCGCGGTGCCGACGAGCACCGGTGCCACGGCCGCGCCCAACGTCCGTGGCCTCGCGCCCTGCACCCACAACGACGCCGACGTCACCGCGCACCGCGAGGCGAACGGAGCCGAGCCGGAGCCGGGGCGCAGTGGGAGCGGCGCAAGGCGTTACGGTCGCTTGGGGAACTGGTCGAAGTCGGGCTTGCGCTTCTCGAGGTAGGCACGCTTGCCTTCCTGGGCCTCTTCACCCATGTAGTAGAGGAGCGTGGCGTCACCCGCGAGTTGCTGGATACCGGCGAGTCCGTCGTCGGCTGCGTTGCACGACGCCTTGATCATGCGCAGCGCGAGCGGGCTGTGCTCCAACATCTGGCGACACCACGCCACCGTCTCCTCTTCGAGCGCTTCGAGCGGCACGACCGTGTTGACGAGTCCCATGTCGAACGCCTCGTGCGCGTCGTATTGACGACACAGGAACCAGATCTCGCGTGCCTTCTTCTGTCCGACCGACCGAGCGAGCAGCCCGGAACCGTATCCACCGTCGAACGAACCGACGCGGGGGCCGGTCTGGCCGAAGCGAGCGTTGTCGGCCGCGATCGTGAGATCGCACACCACGTGGAGAACGTGACCGCCGCCAATCGCGTACCCGGCGACCATTGCGACGACCGGCTTGGGGACGCGACGGATGAGGACCTGCAGGTCGAGCACGTTGAGTCGACCGATGCCGTCGTCGCCGACGTAACCGTCGTCGCCACGGATGCGCTGGTCCCCTCCGGAGCAGAACGCATCGGGTCCCTCGCCGGTCAGGACGATCACACCGATGTCACGATCGTTGCGCGCCCGCTCGAAGCCGTCCTGCAGCTCGAACAGGGTCTGCGGCCGGAAGGCATTGCGTACCTCGGGCCGGCAGATGGTGATCTTGGCGATGCCGTCGGAGGTCTCGTAGCGGACGTCGCCGTACCCGGCGTCGACGAGTTGCCAGTCGGCGCCGCGGCGGATCTGGCGGGCGTCATTCATGGGTGTCTCCACTCTTGGAGCGATCACTCCTACAAACGTCGTACGGTAGCGCGATCGGCACCGGTCGGTACCCTCGGCGGATCTCCTCGCTCCCCCCGACCCCCGCACCCCGAGATCTCAGTCCCATGCTCGCGGTCCCGGCCGAGTCGGTGCCGCATGACGACGGGCAGTGGGCGTTCGAGATGAAGTGGGACGGAATGCGCGCGCTCCTGACCGTCGAGGATGGCGCAGTCTCGCTGCGCTCGCGCGCCGGCAACGATGCCACCGGTCGGTTTCCGGAACTGGCCGGGATCAGTGAGGCGCTGCCGGGCATCGACGTCGTGCTCGACGGTGAGATCGTCGCCCTCGACGACACCGGGATCCCGAGCTTCGAGCGCCTCCAACCCCGCATGCAGGCAGGCAGCAGCAGTGCCGTTCGACGGCTCGCGCCCGAGCAACCGGTCGTCTACATGGTCTTCGACGTCCTCTGGCTGGCCGGTCACTCCACGTGCGAGCTTCCCTACACGGAACGACGGACCCTGCTCGAGCGCCTCGAGCTCGCGGGCCCGTTCTGGCAGACGCCACCCACGACCGTCGGCGACGGGCCCGAGGTGCTCGCGACCGCCGAACGTCTCGGACTCGAAGGCGTCGTGGCCAAGCGGCTCGACAGCCTCTACCTCCCCGGGCGTCGCGCCGATGCCTGGCGCAAGGTGAAGCCGGCCCTCGGTCAGGAACTCGTGGTCGGAGGCTGGCTGTACGGCGCCGGTCGCCTCGCCGGCCAGCTCGGGTCGCTGCTCGTCGGGTACCACGCGCCCGCCGGCGGGCCCCTGCACTTCGCGGGTCGTGTCGGTTCGGGCATCGACGCAACCGCGCGCGCCGTCCTCACGACGGCCCTTGCCCCCCGTCGCCGAACGTCGTCACCGTTCGTGACCACGCCACGCCTGTCGGACCCCCAATGGGTCGAACCGGAACTCGTCGTCGAGGTCGCGTTCCACCAATGGACGAGCGCCGGAGTGTTACGGGCACCGCGGTTCAAGGGTCTGCGCGACGACAAACCCGCGACCGAGGTCGTCCGCGAACTTCCCTGATTCCCGATACCGTCCCCCGCATGGCTGACGATCTCGCCACCCTCGACGCGACGGCATCGGCCGAGCTCGTCCGCACCGGCGACGCCTCGCCACGCGAGTTGATCGACGCCGCGATCGCGCGCGTCGAGCGCGTCAATCCCGATCTCAACGCGGTGATCCACCCGCGCTTCGAACGCGCGCGTACCGAGGCCGACACCGCACCCGACGGCCCGTTCCGCGGCGTTCCCGTCATGGTCAAGGATCTGGACGGCTCTCTCGCTGGTGAACCGCTCCACCTCGGCAACCGTCTGCTCCGCGACCTCGACCATCGGGGCGACGTCGACTCCTTCCTCTTCACCAAACTTCGAGCGGCGGGGTTCGTCATCATCGGCAAGACCAACACGCCCGAGTTCGGTCTCCTCCCCACGACCGAATCGCACGCGTACGGACCTGCACACAACCCCTGGGATCTCGATCGCTCCCCCGGGGGATCGAGCGGCGGGAGCGGTGCGGCGGTCGCGGCAGGGATGGTGCCGATCGCCCACGCGGGCGACGGCGGGGGCTCGATCCGCATTCCCGCAAGTGCGTGCGGACTGTTCGGCCTGAAACCCACGAGGGGCCGGGTCTCCCTCGGCCCGCTCGAAGGTGAGGCGTGGGCCGGGATGGTGGTCCGCCACGCCGTAACCCGCAGCGTGCGCGACAGCGCTGCCGTCCTCGACGTGATCGCCGGCCCGATGCCCGGCGATCCCTACGCCGCCGCAGAACCGACAGAACCGTTCCTCGCCGCGGTAGGTTCCGATCCGGGTCGACTGCGGATCGGGGTGCGCGCAACCACTGCGCCCGGTGGCCTCTGCGAAGTCGACCCGGCGTGCGTGGCGGCCGCCACCGAGGCCGCCACGCTGCTGGAATCGCTCGGCCACCGCGTCGAGGAGAGCGCACCTCCGCCGATCGACGACATCGAGCTCGTCACCAATTTTCTGACCGTGCTCGCGGCTTCGGTCGCGCGCGACGTCGACCGCCTCGCGGCAATCGCCGGGCGCGCGATCGAGCCAGGTGATGTCGAGCCGTACACCTGGGCGCAGGCCGAGCTCGGCCGCACCGTCATCGCGGCCGACTACGTGGCGGCGATCGAGTCGCTCTCGGCGTGGACGCGTCGGATGGCGCGGTGGTGGCAACCGGCGCCCGAAGGCGACGGGTTCGATCTGCTCCTCACGCCCACCGTCGCCGCGCCACCGGCGCCGCTCGGCACGATCCGGGGCGACGATGCCGACGGCGCGGTGATCGCGGCGATCCCGTACGCGGCGTTCACGGTGCCCTTCAACGTGACCGGCCAGCCCGCGGCTTCCGTGCCACTCCATTGGGCCGACGGCCTCCCCGTCGGCGTGCAACTCGTCGCCGCCAGCGGTCGCGAAGACCTGCTGATCAGCGTGGCCGCGCAGCTCGAGACGGCACGCCCCTGGGCCGATCGACGGCCATCCGTCTTCGCCTGACCACGAGCCTCGCTACGGCTGCAACGCGCGCGTCGGATCGAGCCGCGGCGCATCGCCTCCCTGCATCCATTCGAGGCGACCGCGTGGTCGTCGCGTGCGCTGCGTGGGCGTGGGGCAGCACGAAGAACTCACCCGCGCCGATCGCGGCGAACACCGCGTCGGCCACCTGTGCGGCGGGGATGCCGGCGGCGCTGAGCGCGTTGGCCATCTCACGGGTCGCCTGTGCGCCCTCGCTCTCGGTCCATTGCCCGAGGGACGCAGGCGCGTTGCGCGCGGACTCACCGATCCGCGTCTGCACGAACCCTGGGCACAACACGGAGACCCCGACCTCCGATCCCAGGCCTTCGAGGTCGTAGTACAGCGATTCGCTCAGCCCGACAACGGCGAACTTGGTGGTGCAGTAGACCCCGAGCCCGGGAACCCCACCCAGCCCGGCGAGTGATGCGGTGTTCACGATGTGACCCTCGTTCTGCTCGAGGAGCAGCGGGAGGAACGCGTGGACACCATGGATGACCCCCCAGAGGTTGACCCCCACGACCCACTCCCACATCTCGAGTGGTGCTCCGACGATCCCCGCACCACCGACACCGGCGTTGTTGCAGACCACGTGGACCGCCCCGTAGGTGTCGAGCGCCTGGTCGCGCAGCGCCTCGACGTCAGCCGCGATCGCGACGTCCGTGTGGATCCCCACCGCGTCCGCCCCCGCCTCCCGGAACTCCTGCACCGTGGCGGCGAGGACGGTCTCCTCGACATCGGCCAGCACGAGACGCATGCCCTCGGCGGCGAAGCGGGTCGCCATCGCCCGACCGATCCCGCTCGCCCCGCCGGTCACCACCGCCACCCGATCCCGGAATTCCCGCACTGCGCGCTCCTCACCCGCCGGCCGCGCCGGCCCGCCGCAGTGTTCCACAGACCAGAAGGCCGGGAAATCTCACCCTGCGTGGTACTTGATTCACGGAGCGTATGAGATTACCCTCGTCGGCTCATGACCAGCACGGTGAAGGCGGGACCCGTGGCAGCCGACGGAACCCGGGACCACGGTTCGACGGACCGAGGAATCTGGTGCTTCGTCGCGGCCGGAATCGGCCTCTCCATGCTCGCGGTCGTGGTGCCGACCGACAACGCCCGATCCTTCATCTTCGACGCCCTCGGGTTGATCGCCGCCGGCGCCGCGGTCTACGGCATCGTGCGGAACCAGCCAGGGCGCCGCGGCGTGTGGCAACTCTTCGCCCTCGCGTCTGCTCCTCTTCGTGGCCGGCGATGTCGTGTACGACGTCGCCCAACGCGGGTTCGGCCACGACGGCTACCCGTTCTCCGACTTCGTGTACCTGCCGGCATATCCGATCCTGGCGATCGCGCTGATCCAGCTCGCTCGGGCGAGATTCGAGCGGGAGAGCGCGATCGACAGCGCGATCGTCGCGGTCGCGCTGTCCGCGGTGCTGTGGCAGTGGGTCATCACCCCGGTGCTCGAGTCGGCGAGTGGGTCGACGATGGAGCGCCTCGTCACCGTCGCGTATCCGCTCATGGACATCCTGCTCGTCGTCGTGATCGTCCACGCGGTGTTCACGTTGCCCCGATGGACACCCGCGGCCTGGTTCCTCTTCGCCGGTCTGGCGCGTGATGCTCGTCGCCGACGCGCTCTACGCCCGCCTCGTGGCGGACGGCACGTACAGCGATGGCGGTCCGATCGACGCGCTCTGGCCGATCGCCTACTTCCTGCTCGCGGCGGCGGTGCTCCACCCGTCGATGCGCCCGCTGTGGGAAGGCGGCGACGCCGGGATCGTTCGCCATGGACGCGCCCGCATGGTGGTGCTCGGGGCGGCACTCTTCGCCGCGCCTGCGATCGTGCTGCTCGACGACTCCGGCGGCAGCTCGACATTCCTGCTCGCGGCTGTCACGCTCGTCGCCGCCGCCGCGGTCGTGTGGCGGGTGACCCGCCTCGTCGAAGACTCGAACCACGCCCGGGTCGTCATCGGCGAGAGTGAGGCTCGGTTCCGAGCGCTGGTGCAGCACGCGGCCGACATCATCATCGTGATGACCGCGACGGTCGGGTGCAGTACGTGAGCCCCGCCGTCGGCGACGATCTTCGGCCAGCTCGGCCGACGACCTCGTGGCGAGCAGCTTCATCGAGTATCTCGACACCGGCGGCATCGCAGCAGAGCCCGGAGCTCTATCAGTCGAGCTGGTCGCCCATCCGGAGCGCCCGGTCACGATGCGAGTTCCACGTGACCGACGGCACCGCGTGGCGTTGGATCGAGGCCACGTGGACCAACCAGCTCGGCGAACCCGCGGTGCGTGGCATCGTCGGCAATCTCCGCGAGATCACCGATCGCAAGCGCGCCGAACGCGTTCGCGGAAGCCGAGACCCAGGTGCTCGAGCTCATCCTCTCGGGTGCCCCGGTACCCGAGACCGTGACCGCGCTCCTCGAAGCGCTGGAGCAGTACGTCCCCGACGGCGCCGGGAGTGTCCGGCTCCTCCATCCGGACAGCGGAATCCTGAAGTGCATCGCCGCACCGAGCCTGCCGCCCGACTACGTGCGCGTGGCCGAGACGCTCACGACGGTCGACGAGATCAACCGGTCGCTCAGTGCGACCGAGCTCCATGTGATCCGCGACATCGCGGCCGAGGGCACCATCCCCGGCGTGACGGAGATCTGCCTTTCCCACGGTCTGGTCGGGCTCTGGTCCATGCCGATCCGCACCCCCGACGACACCGAGTTCCTCGGTCTGCTCGGCTTCTTTCTCCGAACGGTGCGCGATCCGGCACCCGACGAGCTCGCGGCCATGGAACGCGCCCGCGACCTGATCTCGGTGGCCATCGACCGAGACGCGAGCGCACCCGGAGCTCGGTCACCTCGCGCTGCACGACACGCTGACCGGGTTGCCCAACCGCGCCCTGGCCCAGGACCGCCTGGACCACGCGCTGGCGCCGCCTCTCCGACGACGGTGGCTCGATGGTCGCCGTGCTGTTCATCGACCTCGACCGCTTCAAGCTCGTCAACGACGGACTCGGCCACGAGACCGGCGACGAGCTGCTCGTCGCGGTGAGCCGTCGCCTGCTGCGCAACCGTGCGTGCGCAGGACACGATTGCCCGCTTCGGCGGCGACGAGTTCGTGGTGCTGTGCGAGGACCTGGCCGACGAACGCCATGCGCGAGGAGCTCGCCGAACGGGCAGCCGAGGCGTTCGCGGAGCCGTTCGCGCTCGCGCACGCCGAGGTGACGGTGTCGGCCAGCATCGGCATCGCCGTGACGAGCCGGGCGTCGGACCGCGCCACGAGCCTGCTGCACGACGCCGACGCCGCCATGTACCGGGCGAAGCGACGTGGCGGTGCTCGTCACGAAATCTTCGACGAGGCGATGCACACGCAGGCCGTCTCGCGATTGCTTGACCGAACGGTCGCTGCGGCGTGCCCTCGAGCAGGACGAGCTCGCGCGTGCTGTTCCAACCCCAGTTCGACCTCACCACCGGTGCACGCGTCGCGCGTCGAAGCGCTGTTGCGTTGGCAGCACCCGGTCCGCGGCCTCGTCGACACCGGGCGACTTCATCAAGGTCGCGGAGGAGACCGGCATCATCGTTCCCATCGGCGAGTGGGTGCTGCAACGTGCCTGCGAGTTGTCGCGCGCCTCGCGGACGACGGGCCCGAGAGGTGTCCCCCTCTCGATTTCGACCAACGTGTCGTACCGCCAGCTGCAACGCGCCGACTTCCCGGCGCTCGTCGGCACGCGTTGTACGCGACTTCGCGATCGACCCGACCACCCTCTGCCTCGAGATCGCGGAGAGCTCGTTGCTCGACGATCTCGACGCGACCAGCGACGCGCTCCGGGCGCTGAAGGACCTCGGCGTACAGCTGGCCATCGACGACTTCGGGACCGGCGGCTCGTCACTCACCTACCTGCGGCAGTTCCCGTTCGACGAACTGAAGATCGATCCGATGTTCATCGCGGGCCTCGGGCAGAGTTCGGCCGACGACGCGATCGTCGCCGCGACCATCGACATGGCACATGCGCTCGGCATGGTCGTCGCCGCCGAAGGGGTCGAGACCGAGCAGCAGCGCATTCGGCTCCGGCGAGCTCGGCTGCGACCGCGCCCAGGGCTACCACCTCGCGCCGCCCGAGGAGATTTCCGCGCGACATCTCGTGCTCGTCGAGCAGCAACCCGCGTGAGCATGTGTCCCCGCTGCTGATCGGCAACGTCTCCACCCCGCGAAGGAGCCACCCATGGGTCTGCTCGACAAGGTCAAGGAAACTGCCCAGAAGGGCGCCGACTTCGCCAAGGACGGCGTGAAGGCCGGCCAGGACAAGCTCGACGAACAGAAGCTCAAGAAGAAGATCGGCGAACTGAAGGAAGAGCTCGGCGGGATCGTCTACGCGGCAGAAGGCGGGCAGTCCGCCCGAGAACGCTGATGCTGAGATCGCTCGCATCGTCGGAGAGATCTCGGCGGCCGAAACCGAACTCGCGGCCGACGCGGACAGCGACACCGCCGCGGACGGCGGCACCGAGCCCGCCGCGGCCGCCGACTGAGCGATCCGGCTCAGAGGGTGGCCAGCGCGGGCACCGACGCCACCAGGTCCTCCGCCAGCGCCTGATCTCCGTCGCTCTCGTAGAGCAATTCGTCCGGCGTCATCCGGTCGCCCACGAGCAGACACCAGTCGACGACGTCCGCGGTGACCGTGACGTCGGGGGTCACGCCCGGTTCGCCCTCGCCCATGGCGACCAGCCAGTCACCGCCGCCGTCGCCGGTGAGCACGAGCCTCGCGGTCTTGCCGTCGTGGGTGCGTCCGGCGACCGCCAGCGCGAGCGGCAGGATGCGCCCCGCGAGGTCGGACATCAAGGACAGGTGCCGGGCTTCGGGCGGCGGTGCCGCGAATCCCGCGGCGCGGCGGAGGTCGTCGCAGTGGATCCACGCCTCGAACGAGCGCACGAGCAGGGTGTCATCGCGGGTGAGCCCGAGGCCACGCCAGATCGCGGTGCGGTCCGGGTTGGCGACGGCCCAGATGCGATTCGCCTCGACCGACGCCTGCCAGAGCTCGACGGCATCGTCGAGCTCGCGGCCGGAGAAGCGCGGGAGGAGCGCGTGGGTGCGGGACACGATCTCGTCGTCGTCGAGGTCGGCAACCGTGGGTACGCCGAGGTTCTGTGCGAGCAGGCTCTCCTGAGCGGCCATGTGCACGACGAGATCGTGTGCGCTGAGCCCGTTGGGGGTGATCACGTCGAGCGCGGTATCCGGGAGTTCGTCGATGGCGCGACCGAGACGATCGGACAGAGTGACGTAGAGGTCGACGACCGGATCTGCCGGTCCGACCCGCCGAGCCGTGGCCGCGTCGAGCACACGGGCGCGCATCCCGGTGGGTGGCTCCAAGGCTTCGGTGGCACCGATCCACGCAGCCGCGTTGGAAAGGTCGTCGGCCTGACGGGCGAGATCAGGACGCCGAGCGAGCACGGCTTCGACGGCTGCAACTTCGTCGGGGTCGCACGCGTCGAGTGCGTACGCGCCGAGAAGCTCTTCGACCTGCGTGTCGGTGAGGTGAGCGTGGGGGGTCACCACTCACCTCCTTCTGCTTCGAGTGCTTCGGCGATGCGACGCAGGCCGAGGCGGAGTCGGGACTTCGCAGTGCCCTCGGGGATCCCGAGGACCTCCGCGACCTGGCGGTACGTCTTCCCCCCGAAGTACGCGAGCTGGATGGCTCGCCGTTGGTCGACGGGAAGCAGGTCGAGCGCCGCCCGCACCCGCTCGGCCGTGAGCAGCGCGGTCGCCATCTCCTCGACGTCGGGCGCAGCAACGGCCCGGCTGGCCTCCCGCTCGGCGCGCCGTCGGCGAGCCTCCTCGCGGCGAACGTGGTCGACCGCCCGCCGGTGGGTGAGCGTGCCCAACCAGGTCCGGAGGCTCCCCCGGTCGGGATCGAAGGATCCCGGGCGCTCCCAGAACGCGACGAAGACGTCTTGGCTCACGTCTTCGGCGGCCCGCGCGTCACCGATGACCCGCAGTGCGAGCCCGTAGACGAACGAGGCGAACTGGTCGTACACCTCGCGGAGCGTGGTGTCGTCACCGGCGAGGATCCGGTCGCGGACCGCGGTCTCCCATCCGCTCGGCGGAACGTCGCGATCCGCCGTCTTCCGGTCGGCGCGGGCCGTCATCGTGTGTCCCATCGAAGAACCATTCGCCACCAACCGCCGCGCGGATCACTCCCTGACCGGTGTTCGGAGCCGGCGAACCTTACAGCGAAGCGCCACCCGCCCGGGCGGTCATCCGGAACCGCACGAGGATCATCCCAGCACCGAGCACGGCGTAGAGGAGGAGGAGCGGGCCCGGCTCGGGACCCCACCAGTTCGGGAGGTCGGCCGCCCACCACAGCGCGGCGGCCGCGACCCACACCAGGCAGGCCACCCGGACGGTGAGGTCGGAGCGCCGGGTCAGCGCGGCGGTGCCGAGCGCGATCGCACCATCGAGGGGGACCAGCGGCGGGAAGACGGAGATGAAGGACCCGCCACCCGAAGCCACGCCCTTACCCCCGCGGAAGCCGGTCCACACCGGCCAGCAGTGACCGGCGACCACACCGGTACCCGCGGCGTACGCCGCGGCATCGCCGAGCGCCAGACCGGCGACGCCGGCGAGCGCGCCTTTCGATGCGTCGAGCACGATCACGAGCAGCCCCCACTTCTTGCCGAGCACGCGCGCGGCGTTCAGCCCGCCGGGGTTCCCACTCCCGCTCTCGCGGATGTCGAGCTGCCCGCGCGTCGCGATCCGTGTCACCAGGTCTGCCGACGGGAACGTACCGATGCAGTAGCCGATCAAGATTCCGAGGATGAGCTGCGCACCGTCGGACACGGCGGGAGACTACTTCGACTGGTCGATTCCGCCGCGATCGCTCCGTCCCGATGTCACCGTTGGTTGACGCGAGACCGCAAGGCCGCGAAGCAGAGTGAGAAGCTGAGCAGGAACACGGCCGCGAGCGCCAACGTGGTCTTGGCGAGGTCGTCCCAGTGCCACCCGCTCAGCGCAAGGGATCGCATTCCCTCGAGCAGGTAGGTCACGGGATTCCACCCTGCGACCGTGTCCAGCCACCCGCTGAGCTGATCACGCGGCACGTACGACGACGTGAGGAAGAGGAACGGGAAGAACAGCAGGAAACTCGAGTTCACTGCCGCGGGGTTGCCGGTCTTCAGCGCGATCGCGTAGCCGAACCCGGCAAACGAAAGGCTCCACAACGACGCGATGGCGATGAACACCACCACCCCGAGCACTCCGGTGCGGAAGTCGATGCCCAGTGCGAATGCGAGCCCGAGGATCGGTACGCAGAGGCAGGCCGAGACCGCGATGTCGGCGAGCATGTGTCCGACGAGGATGGCGCTCCTCCGCACCGGCGTCAGGAGGAGCCGGTCGAAGTAGCCGTCCTGCACGTCGACGACGAGGGCCTGCGCGCGCGACACGCCGGTCACGCCCAGGAGGATCGCCGTCGCCATCTCGAACGCCTTGTAGTCGAAGCCGGGGATGTTCGCCTGGGTGAGGTCCTGCAGCGTCCCGATGTTGACGATGAAGAAGAAGAAGGCGATGAACACCGGTGGGAGGATCGCCTCCAGGTCACGAGGCACCGCTCGCAGCGCCCGTCCTGCGATCGCGACGACGTCATGGACGAACCCGGCAGGTCGCGCCCTCGCGACATCGGGCGGTGAGGTGTGCTGGAGGGGCAGGGTGACTTCGGTCGTGGTCATCGCGGTTCCTCCGTGTCGTGCTGGTCGTCGGCCTCGGGGTCGAAGCGCGCACCGGTCAGTTCGAGGTAGACGTCGTCGAGTGTCGTCGTGCGCAGCGTCAGGTCGCGGACCCGCACCGACGCATCGTGCAGCGCGATGGCCACGGGACCGACGGTCGATGGCCCGTCGGCCGCGCTGATGGTCAGCTCGTCGCCGTGGGCTTCGACCGCTTCGACCCCGGTGACGGCGAGGAGCGCAGCGCGGGCGGTTGCCGCATCGCCGTCGATGCGGGCGACGATGACGTCGCGGCCGACGCTGCGCTTGAGCTCGTCGGGCGTCCCCTCGGCCACGAGCACGCCCGCGTCGACGATGCCCACGCGATCGGCAAGCTCGTCGGCCTCTTCGAGGTACTGGGTCGTCAGCAGAATGGTCATGCCGAGCTCCGCGTTCAAGCGACGCACTTCGTCCCACACCCGCAGCCGGCTCGTCGGGTCGAGGCCGGTGGTCGGCTCGTCGAGGAAGAGCACCTCTGGGTTGTGGACCAGTGCGGCGGCGAGGTCGAGCCGCCGACGCATGCCTCCCGAGTACGTACCGATACGCCGGTCGAGCGCGTCGGCCAGGTCGACGAGCGCGGCGAGGTCCACCAGCCGGTCGTCGATCTCGGGGCGGGAGAGCCCGTACAGGCGACCCTGCAACCGCAGGAGCTCCCGACCGGTCTGCTTGGGGTCGAGGGCGACGTCTTGGAGTGCGACGCCGATGCGCAGCCGAACCTGCGTGGGCCGTTCGACGACGTCGAACCCGGCGACCGTCGCAGTGCCCCCGCTGGGCGCGAGCAGGGTGCAGAGCATCTTCACCGTGGTCGACTTGCCGGCGCCGTTGGGTCCGAGGAGGCCGTAGATCTCACCCCGCTCGACGGTGAGGTCGAGGCCGTCGACGGCCCGAACGTCGCCGAACGTGCGGGTGAGTCCCCGGACAGAGATCGCGGGTCCCAGCCGGTCGGGGTTCGCGGCGGCGGGAGCTGGTCGAGGTGCGGTGGTCTGGTTCATGGGGTCACCCTAGGGAGTATTGCGGCCAGATCCCGACCGCAATATCGGGCAAGATGGACCGGTGCCCGACCCGACCGCTCGGACCCTGCTCCTGCTCTCGCTGCTGCAGACCCACAAGTTCTGGTCCGGCGCCGAGCTCGCCGAACGGCTCGAGACCAGTGCCCGCACGCTGCGCCGCGACGTCGACCGGCTGCGGGAGCTCGGCTACCCGGTCGATGCCACGTCCGGACCGTCGGGTGGCTACCGCCTCGCGACGGGCGCGCACCTCCCGCCGCTGCTCCTGGACGACGACGAGGCGGTCGCCATCGCGGTGGGGCTGCGCGCCGCCGCCGGCGCGTCGGTCGAGGGGATCGAAGACACGTCGGTTCGGGCCCTGGCCAAGCTCGAACAGGTGCTCCCCGACCGCTTGCGGCGCCGCGTCAATGCCGTGCACTCCAATGTGACGTCACTGCGCTGGGGCGACGATGGTCCGACCGTCGACGCCGAGGCGCTCGCGGTACTCGCGCTCGCGTGCCGCGACCGCGAGCAGGTGTTCTTCGCCTACCGCAGCCGCGCGGGAATGCAGACGGATCGGTTGGTCGAGCCGCACCAGCTGGTCTCCTCCGGACGACGCTGGTATCTCGTCGCGTGGGACGTCCGCCGCGCCGATTGGCGCACGTTCCGCCTCGACCGACTCGAGACGCCACGCCTCGGGGGGGTGCGCTTCGACGCCCGAGCCCTCCCTGGTGACGACGCGGCCGCGTTCGTCGCGCGGTCGATCCGGGCGATTCCGTCATCGTTGTCGGCGTCCTTCGAGGTCGACGCGGCACCTGAAGTCGTCACCCACGCGCTGCGGCGCACGGGGGTGGAGGTCGAGGCGGCGAGCGAGGGGCGGAGCCGCGTGCGGGTCGGATCCGACAATCAGGAACGGTTGATCATCGTCCTGGCCATCGCGGCCACCGAGTTCGAGCTGACCGACATCGAACCGGCCGAACTCCGCACCCGCGTCGCCGCGGTGGCAGCGCGCCTCAGCCGAGCGTCGACCTGAGTCGACTCCGCTTCGTTGCTAACCGCCCGAGACGTCCCGAGGCCTGGCCTTGCCCTGCCCGATCCACGGCATCATCGAGCGGAGCCGGTCACCCACCTCTTCGATGGGGTGCTCAGCCGACTTCTTGCGCAGTGCGTTGAACACCGGGCGGCCCGCCTGGTTCTCGAGGATCCACTCCTGCGCGAACTTGCCGGTCTGGATCTCGTCGAGGATCTGTTTCATCTCCGCGCGCGTGTCATCGGTGACGATGCGCGGGCCACGGGTCATGTCGCCGTACTCCGCAGTGTCGGAGATCGAGTACCGCATGTTGGCAATGCCGCCCTCGTAGATGAGGTCGACAATGAGCTTCACCTCGTGCAGGGTCTCGAAGTACGCCGATTCGGGCTGGTAGCCCGCGTTCACGAGCGTCTCGTAACTTGCCTTGATCAGCTCGACGAGTCCACCGCACAACACGACCTGCTCGCCGAAGAGGTCCGTCTCGGTTTCCTCTTCGAAGGTGGTGTCCAGCACGCCCGCGCGCGTCGCCCCGATTGCACGCGCGCGTACACGAGCGCGGTCTGCTTCGCCTTTCCCGTCTCGTCGGCCGACACTGCGACCAGCGCGGGAACGCCGCCGCCCTCTTCGAACGTGCGGCGCACCAGGTGGCCGGGACCCTTGGGCGCGATCATCCAGACGTCGACGCCCTTCGGCGGCGTGATCTGGCCAAAATGGATGTTGAACCCGTGCGCGAAGGCGAGCGAGTCGCGCTCGTCGAGGTTGGGCTCGATGTCTTCCCGGTAGACGCGAGCCTGCTCCGTGTCGGGGAGCAACACCATGATCACGTCGGCTTCCTTGCACGCCTCGGACGTGGTCATGACCCGAAGCCCCGCTTCTTGCGCCTTCGCCCACGACGACGAGCCCTCGCGCAAGCCGACGCGGACGTCGACCCCGGACTCGAGCATGTTCAGAGCGTGGGCGTGGCCCTGCGAGCCGTACCCGAGCACCGCGACCTTG
This sequence comes from uncultured Actinomycetes bacterium, assembly GCA_963726965.1. Lineage (GTDB taxonomy): Bacteria > Actinomycetota > Acidimicrobiia > IMCC26256 > DASPTH01 > DASUAS01. The sequence continues at coordinate 198,045 of CAVSEI010000006.1, forward strand.
CGGTCGCCGAGCAGGGCGAGATCGGCATCGTCGTCGTAATAGATCGTCGCGGGCATGTTCATTCGCTCCTGTTCTCACGGTCGTGCGCTGCGGTGGAGGCTACCTCCGCGCCGGCGCGCACTCCCTGGCGAGCTCCCTTCGGGAGCCACATCATCTGGCAGGTCGTTCTTCAGACCACGCGGTTCTTCACCGCACGGAGCTTGGCCGGACGGCGGGCGAGCTTGGGGAGGGCGATCCGACCCGTGCGTTGGAGTTCCAGGATGCCGAACGGCTGCAACAGGTCGGTCATCGCGTCGAGCTTCTCCGGAGCGCCCGCGACCTGGATGGTGAGTGCGTCGTGGCCGACGTCATCGATGCGGGCCTGGAAGATGGAAGCCAGTTCGGTGATCTGCGAGCGCAGCTCGGGCGTCGCCTTCACGGTCACCAGCATGAGCTCGCGCTCGACGGCTTCGTCCGGGTGCAGCTCGGCGATCTTGAGCACCGGGATCAGCTTGTTCAGTTGCTTGGTGATCTGCTCCAGCGGTGAGGACTCGGCATCGACGACGATGGTCATCCGGCTGAAGCGTTCGTCTTCCGTCGGGCTGACCGCGAGTGACACGATGTTGAACCCGCGCCGCGCGAACAGCCCGGCGACACGCGACAGCACCCCGAACTTGTTCTCCACGAGGACACTCAGGATGTGATGTTGTGCTGACATGATGCTCAGTCCCTTCCACCCGGGCGGTCGTGCGCGGGATCGAGAATGACGTCGTCGTTCGACGTGCCCGCCGCGACCATGGGGTACACCTTCTCCCGGTAGTCGGTGCGGAAGTCGATGACCACTGGACGATCGTCGACCTCGTTCGCCTTCTGGATCGTCGGCTCGACGTCTTCCGGCGTGTCGACACGGAACGCGACGCATCCCATCGCTTCGGCCCACTTGACGTAGTCGGGGAGATCCGGCGAGAGGTACACCTCGCTGTAGCGCTCCTCGTAGAACAGTTCCTGCCACTGGCGGACCATGCCCAGGTACGCGTTGTTGAGGATCGCGATCTTGACCGGGATGCGCTCCACGCTCGCGGTGACCAACTCCTGCGCGGTCATCTGGAAACAGCCGTCACCATCGACGGCCCAGACCATGCGCTCGGGCTTGCCCACCTTGGCCCCGATCGCCGCCGGCACCGCGAAGCCCATGGTGCCGAGCCCACCAGAGTTCACCCACGTGTAGGGATGGTTGAACTTCCAGCGCTGGCTCGTCCACATCTGGTGCTGGCCCACGCCCGACGCGACGATCGTGTCGTCGGGAGTGTTGTCACGCAGCTGGTCGATCACGTACTGCGGCTTGAGGGGGCCGTCCTCGAGCTGTTCGTAGTGCAGCGGGAACTGCTCCTGCCACTGGCGCAATTGGATGTGCCAGCCGTCGAGCGACGGGAAGTCCCGCTTGTTCTTCTCGGCGCGCACCGCCTTCACCATCTCCTCGATCACGAGGCGGCAGTCGCCGACGATCGGCACGTCGGGCCGACGCACCTTGCCCAGCTCGGCCGGGTCGATGTCGACGTGGATGATCTTCGCACCCGGGGCGAACGCGTCGACCTTCCCGGTGACGCGGTCGTCGAAACGCGAACCCAACGCGATCAGCAGGTCGGACTGCTGCATGGCGGTGATCGCGGTGTAGTTGCCGTGCATCCCGGGCATGCCGAGACACAGGTCGTGGTCGTCGGGGAACGCGCCCCGTGCCATCAGGGTCGTCACCACCGGGAAGCCCGTGAGCTCCACCAGCTCGCGGAGCGTCTCGGCGGCGCGCGCCTTCAGGATGCCACCCCCGGCGTAGATCACCGGACGTTCGGCGTCGCCCATGAGGCGCGCCGCGTCCTTGATCTGCTTGGCGTGGCCCTTGGTGTTCGGCTTGTAGCCGGGCAGGTCCACCGAGTCGGGCCAGTACCAGTTCATCGACTGGTTGGCGACGTCCTTCGGCAGGTCGACGAGCACCGGACCCGGACGCCCGGTCGTCGCCACGTGGAACGCCTCGCGGACCACGCGTGGGATCTCGGACGCGTCGGTGATGAGCCAGTTGTGCTTGGTGACGGGCATGGTGATGCCGACCGTGTCGGCCTCCTGAAACGCGTCCGTGCCGATCACGGCGTAGGGCACCTGACCGGTCACGACCACCAACGGGATGCTGTCCATGTAGGCGTCGCACAGGGGCGTGACGATGTTGGTCGCGGCCGGACCGCTGGTCACCATGGCCACCCCGGGGCGTCCGGTGGCGTGCGCGTACCCCTCGGCCATGTGGCCCGCGCCCTGCTCGTGCCGCACCAGGATGTGGCGGATCGACGAGTCGATGAGCGGGTCGTAGACCGGGAGGATCGCACCGCCGGGGAGGCCGAACATGACCTCCGTGTGCTCCATCTCGAGGCTCTTGATGAGGGCCTGGGCTCCGGTGAGCTGCATGGTGGTACTTCCTGTCAGGGGCGGGTCACGGGAAAGTGGGCAGAAAAAACCCCCCGCCGGGGCGAGGGGTGAGAACGCACGGGCGCGGGAGCGCCGTGCGTCAGGTGATTACGAGGAGGGTGGGGCGAGAGTTCATCGGCCTACCAGTGTGACCGAAACGGCCGACGAACGCAAGTCATTTGGCGGGACGACCGGGACGGTCGAATGCGCGCTTCCGGCAACGCCGTTTGCATGGGAGGGCATCGACTCGGCACCACCATCAGGCGACGGCCGCCATCGGACCGTCCCGCCTCGCCCAGGATCACCGACCCGAGGTGAGAGGAACATGAGATGCCGCTCGGTACCGGCCGTCACCTCACGACGGACCCGACCGCGTCCGGGCGGGGGAGTCGGAGTCGAACCCGCGCCCCGTGACCGCCGGGCTGGTCGCCGATCTCCACCGCGCCACCGTGGGTACCGACGATGGCGTCCACGATGGCCAGTCCGAGGCCGGCGCCACCGTGGGCCTGGGGGCTGTCACCCGTCGCGAACCGGCCGACCCCGTGCTCCAGCCACGCGGGCGGGAACCCCGGCCCGTCGTCCGCGACCTCGACGATGGTGACATCGTCCTCGTTCGAGATCGTCACGTCCACGCGATGCCGCGCGTACCGAAGCGCGTTCTCCACCAGGTTGCGAATGGCGCGTTCGATGCTTTCGGCGTCACCCTCGATCACCGCGTCGCCGGTGACCTCGACTGCGGGTCGTGTCGGATCTCGGGCGTCGGCAACCGCTTGGGCCGTGCTCACTGCGCGCCGGGCGACGTCAGACACCGCGAACGGAGTCTGTGGCGGCGGGCCGGCCGAACGCGTGCGCGCCAACACGAGGAGACTCACCGCAAGGTGATCGAGACGATCGATCTCCTCCAATGCAGAATCGAGTGCCGCCGCGGTCTCCGGGTCAGCAGCGGTATCGGTCTGCAGGCGCGCCAGTTCCAGTTCGCCGCGCGATGGAGATCGGCGTGCGAAGTTCGTGGCTGGCATCGTCGAGGAACATTCGCTCGTGTTCGAGCGCGTCTTCGATCCGCTCGAGGAGGTGATTCAGCCGGCGCGCCAACTCCGCGAGCTCTTCTCCGGCGTTCTCCGGGACGGCGAGGCGCCGGCTCAGTTGCCGGGCCGATCGCGCCGAGATGACGTCGGCATCTTCGATCATCTCCTGCACCGGCGACAACGCGGCACCCGCGAGGAACCATCCCGCGAGAGTGACCAGGCCGGCGAGGAGCGGGAGCCCGATCGCGAGCGCGAGCTCGAGCCGGTGCTGCGCGCGCGTCGTCTCTTCGAGGGTGGTGCCCACCACGATCACCTGACCCTGTGTACCCACTGGCCCCGCGCGAAGCCTCGCCCGTTCGCCGCGCGGGCCGCCGTCACGCACGAGGGTGACCTGATGCTGCCGGGCGCGTGCCAAGTCCGCGCCCTTGATGACCGCGTGGTGCTGCAGAGCGCGGGCGACGCGGCGACGACGTGGCCGTCGGCGTCGATCACCTGAGCAAAGGACTCGGCGTCGGGGATCGCCGGTTTCACCTTCGAATCGCCGGACGCACTCGAGAGTTGCTGCGCGGCAGCGAAGAAGCGAGTTTGGAGCGCCTCGTCCAGCGCCGAGTTCAACGCCGAGCGGTACTGCACGTCGACGAGGACACCGACCAACGCGGAAAGCGCGAGCGTCACGAGAGCGAAGATCAGCGTGAGGCGACCCCGCAGCGTGCGTGGTCGGAGTCTCACCGATCGATCACTGCTTCACGCGGCGCTGCGCAACCGGTACCCGACGCCGCGCACCGTCTCGATCGTCTGGCGTCCATAGGGTCGGTCGATCTTCTCGCGGAGGTAACGCACGTACACGTCGACGACGTTGGATGTCCCGTCATAGGCGAAGTCCCAGGCGTGCTCGAGGATCGCGGTACGAGTCAACACCTCGTCGGGATGGCGCAGGAAGAGCTCGAGCAACGCGAACTCCTTGGGACTGAGATCGATGTCGGTGCCGGCGCGGGTCACCCGGTGCGTCGCCGGGTCGAGTTCGAGATCACCGGCGCACAACACCGACGGCCGCGGTACCGCGCCCCGCCGCGTCAGCGCCCGGAGGCGGGCCGCCAGCTCCGCGAACGAGAACGGTTTGGCGAGGTAGTCGTCCGCGCCCGCGTCGAGGCCGGTGACGCGGTCGTCGACTCCATCGCGCGCAGTGAGCAGGAGCACCGGTGCCCACCGGCCCCGGGCGCGCAGCTCGCGACAGACCTCGAACCCGTTCGGGGGTGGGATCATGACATCGAGAACGACGGCGTCATAGTCGTTCTCGGACGCCAACCACAGGCCGTCGGTGCCGGTGCCAGCGACGTCGACCGCGTACCCCTCACGCTCGAGCGCCCGCTTCACCAGCGCGGCCATCTTGACCTCGTCTTCCACGACGAGCACGCGCACCGCAGCATCGTACGAGACGATGACCGGTTCCGACGTCACGCCGCACCTGATCACACCCCCGATGAGGGCCGGATGAGAGTGCCACTCAGACCTGGTGGACCGGACAGGAGTAGGTGGTGCGGCCCCCGACGGTTCGTCGCGACAGCGGGGCTCCGTCCTTCGGGCAGGGCAGGCCGGGGCCCCGTGCCGACGTGAGGTCACCGGTGTGCGAACCGCCGCGCCGACCGAGAATCCGCAGCGTGTCGCGGATGGCGCGGTGCAGTCGTCGCACCTCGTCGTCGCCGAGAGCCTCGGCCGGGCGGGCAGGGTCGATCCCTGCTCGCCACAGCGCCTCGTCGCACAACAGGTTGCCGAGGCCGGCGATGCGCGACTGGTCCATGATGACGGCCTTCACCGGCGCGCGGCTCTTGGCCACGATGGCGCGGAGTTGCGCGCAGCGTGAGCTCGAACGCGTCGGGGCCGAGACGGTCTTCGTCCGGATCGAGTTCGACCGCACCGAGGCGACGCGGGTCCCGCAGGTACATGGACCCACCGTCGGCGAAGGTCACCCCGAAGCGGTGCCATGCGGGGTCGGCTTTGTTGCTGGCGTAGAGCAGTGGATCCCCCGCGGCTTCGCCGTCGATCAGCACCCGGCCACTCATCCCGAGGTGCAGCCCGAGCACGGCACCAGTCGAGATGTCGACGAGGATGAGCTTGCCGCGCCGGCGTGCAGCGACGAATGCGTGCCCGCGCAGCCCTGCGCGCACGCCGAGAGGCGTGAGACCCCGTTTGAGGAACCACGCGTCCGGGGCGTGCACGACGGCGATCTCACGATGGAGACCGCGCGCGTCGATGAGCGCGCGCGCCGTCTCGACCTCGAGGATTTCGGGCAAGGCGCGTCAGTCGATGAGGTTGGTGATCGCGCCGCGCTCGGCGCCCTGCGCGAGCCGCGCGTACTTGGCGAGAAATCCACTCGTGTACCGCGGTGCCATCGGCTTCCAGTCGGCCCGTCGCCGTTCGAGTTCGACGTCGTCGACCATGAGGTCGATGGTGTGGGCCTGGGCGTCGATCACGATGCGATCGCCTTCGTGCACCAGCGCGATCGGTCCACCGTCGACGGCTTCGGGCGCCACGTGCCCGACGCAGTACCCGTGCGTGCCGCCGGAGAACCGCCCGTCGGTGATGAGCGCGGCGTCGGCACCGCGCCCTGCACCCTTCATCGCACCGGTGACGGCGAGCATCTCACGCATCCCCGGCCCGCCCTTCGGACCCTCGTACCGGATCACGACGATGTCGCCGGCGTTGATCTTGCCCGCGAGGATCGCCTCCATCGCGAACTCCTCGCCGTCGAACACACGCGCGACGCCGTCGAACAGCAGGTCGTCGATCCCGGCAACCTTCACCACCGCGCCGTTCGGGGCCATGGAACCGCGCAGTACCGCGATACCGCCCTGCTCGTGAATGGGCGCGGTCAGAGGGTGCACGACGTCGCCATCGGGCTTGGGCGCGGCGAGTGCCTCGAGGTTCTCGGCGATCGTCTTGCCCGTGACCGTGATGCAGTCGCCGTGGAGCAACCCCGCGTCGAGCAGTTCCTGCATGACGACCTGCACGCCGCCGACGCGGTCGAGGTCGGTCATGTGGTACTTGCCGTGCGGCTTCATGTCGGCGATGTGCGGGACGCTGGGCGCCCACGCGGTTGAAGTCATCGAGCTCGAGCTCCACCCCCGCTTCGTTGGCGATGGCGAGGAGGTGCAGCACCGCGTTGGTGGAGCCACCGACTGCCATCGTGACCGCGATGGCATTCTCGAACGCTTCCTTGGTCATGATCTGGCGGGGTCGGATGCCGGCCTTGATCAGGTCCATGACCGCTCGACCAGATTCGTACGCCGCGTCGTCGCGCCGGCGGTCGACTGCGGGCGCGGTCGAGGAACCCGGCAACGACATGCCGATCGCCTCGGCGATCGACGCCATCGTGTTGGCCGTGAACATCCCTGCACACGAACCTTCGGTCGGGCACGCCCGCTTCTCGATCTCCCCCAGTTCGCTCACCGACAGCGTGCCCGCGGCGCACGCGCCGACGGCCTCGAACACGCTGACCACGTCGAGCGCCTCGTCCTTGTAGTGACCGGGCAGGATCGATCCGCCGTAGAGGAACACCGACGGGACGTTGGTACGCGCGGCCGCCATCAGCATGCCGGGCAGGCTCTTGTCGCAGCCGGCCAGCGTCACCAGTGCGTCGAGCCGCTCCGAATGCACCATGCACTCGACGGAGTCGGCGATGATCTCGCGACTCACCAGCGAGCCGCGCATGCCCTCGTGACCCATCGAGATGCCGTCGCTCACCGCGATGGTGACGAACTCCATCGGGAACCCGCCGGCGGCGCGAACGCCGTCCTTCGAGCGCTTGGCGAGACGGTCGAGCGGCAGGTTGCAGGGCGTCACCTCGTTCCAACTCGAGGCCACGCCGACCTGCGCCTTGTCCCAGTCGTCGTCGGTCATCCCCACCGCACGCAGCATGGCCCGCGCCGGCGCACGCTCCATGCCGTCCGTGACCTCGTAGCTGTGCGGTTTCATCTGGTCCGACATGTCGTGCAGCGTACTCTCGGGGGTCACCGCGCTCTCCCGGAAAGGACCACGTCGATGAGTGTGCTCGTAGCGACGATCGACGGCTACCACGTCTTCACGTCGAAGGGCGACCACTTCACCTCGCTCCCGGGACACCGCGTCGAAGCGCTCGCACCCGGCCCTGACGGCACGTGGCTCGCCGTCGTCGATCGACAGGCGATCTGGCAGCACGGAGCCGACGGGCAGTGGTCCCCCTTCGCCAAGACCGACGTCGAACTGACCGCGCTCGTGACCACGGGGACGACGGTGTTCGCGGGGACGTCAGCCGCGCGTGTGCTGCGACACGTCGAATCCGGAGCGATGGAGCCGGTGGCCGCATTCGACGACGTCGCGGGGCGTGACTCCTGGCACGCGGTGGGCATCCCCTTGCAGGTTCGGTCGATGACCGCGACGTGCGATGCGAGCGCGCTCCTCGTGAACGTGCACGTTGGCGGGATACCACGGTCGACCGACGGCGGGAACACGTGGCAACCGACGATCGACGTCGACGACGACGTCCATCAGGTGCTCGCGCACCCATCGCGACCGGAGATCGTCGTGGCTGCGGCGTCGACCGGCCTGTGTCGCAGTGGCGACGGCGGTGGATCGTGGACGAGCACGACCACAGGCATGCACGATTCGTACGCGCGGGGCGTCGCGATCATCGGCGACGAGGTCCTCGTCACCGTGTCGGACGGCCCCCGCGGCGGAACAGTCGGCGGTCTATCGAGCCGACGTCGATCGGGGTGGCGCCCAGCAGGTTCGGGACGGACTGCCCGAGTTCCTCAACGGCAACATCGACACCTGCTGCATCGCGAGCGACGGCACGCGCGTCGCGCTCGTCGACGGCAGCGGCGACGCATGGTCGTCGACCGAAGGTCTGACCGGATGGGTCCGGATCGCTGTCCGGACTCCGAGGTGTGACGGCGGTCGCCGTCGCGTGACCGGCGGTGACCTACGCTGAGCACCTTCGAGTCGGCGATTGCGTGGGGGACCGGATGAGCCAGACCGCCGGGATCGGCATCGCCGACCGCGGTGGCGTCGTGCCCCGCACGTTCGCGTGGAGCGGTGAAGCCACGGGAGAGCGACTGCGGTGGCTCGCCGACGGGTTGCGGACGGTGATGCTCGAACTGGGTTACACCGAGGTCGACGAGCCCGGGCCTGACGTCGCCGTCGTGCTCCACTTCGTCGACCCGGCCGCGGCGAAGCCTTATCGCCGCAAGAATGCGCCGACCTTCGTGGTCGCACTCGCCGAGTTCGACCAGCCACCGGTTGACACGTTGCGGGCGGGTTATCCCCTGCTGGTCCGCGGTCTCGCGAACCTCACCGTGATGGTCAGTCCGACCGCCACCGGGTCGATCGCCCAGTTCGTCACGTTGGAGCAGGGCACCTACGCCATCGAGACCGGGACGGGGCTCGACGCCGACCGCGAGTTCTTCGACCGCGTCTTCGCGCGCGTCGAGCCGCTCGCGTCGTCGCGCCTGGTCATCGGCAACGAGTTCACCTACGACCTGCCCGAGGCACTCTGCGACGGTGACGACGTGACTCGACAGATCACGCGGCTGGTGAACGACTCGCCGCACTCGACCTCCTCCCGGCGGCGTTCCCCATCGAGGAGATCCTCTCCGATCGCGACCTCCGGCACGTGAAGCTGCTCTACGGCATCGGCGGGCTCAGCTACGGCAACGTGAGCGCGCGTCGGGATGTGCCCGCCGGCGAGGCCGAGCCGCAGTACTGGATGAGCGCGAGTGGCGTCGACAAGTCGGCGCTGCACGAGATCGGGCGAGACATCCTGCTCGTCAACGGGTACGACGAAGATCGCGACGTCATGCTGCTCAGCGTGCCGAGCGGAGTCGACCCGCGGCGGGTCTCCGTCGATGCGATCGAGCACTGGATGATCTACCGCGAGCATCCAGCCGTCGGCGCGATTCTCCACGTCCACGCGTGGATCGAGGGCACCGTCGCCACCGAGATCAACTACCCGTGTGGCACGGTCGAGTTGGCCGAGTCGGTGGCCGAGCTCGTGCGCCGCGCCCCCGACCCTGCACGCGCAGTCGTCGGACAACGCAACCACGGGCTGACCATCACCGGCCCCAGTCTCGACGAGATCTTCGACCGCATCGACGGCCGCATCGTCCGCAAGGTGCCGATGGACTAGTTCACGGCGCACGAGGTCGCCGGCGTGCGACGGCTACGAGCCGGCGAGCTTCTCGTCGAGAATCTGGTTGATCACCTGAGGGTTGCCCTGTCCCTCGAGGGCCTTCATCGCTTCCCCCATGAGGAAGCCGCGCTTCTTCTTGCGGACCTTGTCGTCGCCGGCGCGCCACTCCGCGACGGCGTCGGCGTTGGCGGCGAAGACCGCGTCGACGACGGCGCCGAGTTCACTGGTGTCACTCACCTGGGCCAGCCCGCGCTCCTCGACGACCTGCTTCGGTCGCTTGGGTGTGGCGAGGCACTCACCGAGCACGTCCTTCGCCTGACCGCGCGAGATCAACCCCGCGTCGACCATGCCGACCAACTCCGCGAGGCCATCGGGGGACAGCGGCAGCACCACCGGCGACAACCCGGACTCGTTGAGGTGCCCGAGCACCTCGCCGTTCGTCCAGTTGACGATGTCTTTCGGTGTTCCACGGTCGAGGGCGACCACCGCTGCTTCGGCGTAGTCGGCGAGCCCCGGCGTGGAGACGAGCACGCGAGCCTCGGACTCTCCGATCCCCCACTCCTCCTGGAGGCGCGTCCGGCGTGCCGCCGGGAGTTCGGGCATCGTTGCCTTCACGTGCGCCCGCATCTCGTCGGTGGGCGCGACCGGTACGAGATCCGGCTCGGGGAAGTAGCGGTAGTCGGACGAGCCCTCCTTGCTGCGCATCGAGTGCGTTCTGCCGTCGGCTTCGTCCCAATGCCGCGTTTCCTGCACGAGCCGCTCGCCGGCCTCGATCGCACCGATCTGGCGTTCGATCTCGTACTCGATGGCCCGACCGAGCGAGCGCAGCGAGTTCATGTTCTTGACCTCGACCTTGACGCCGAGCTCGGTCGTGCCGACGGGGCGGACCGATACGTTGGCGTCGACGCGCATCGAGCCCTCTTCCATCTTCACGTCGGACACGCCGATCGCCTGCAACACCGACCGCAACTCGGACACGTACGCGCGCGCCTGCTCAGCACTTCGGAGGTCAGGACGACTCACGATCTCCATCAGCGGGACGCCGGCGCGGTTGTAGTCGACCAGCGAGTGATCGGCTTCGTGGATACGACCGCCACCACCGACGTGCATCGTCTTGCCGGTGTCCTCTTCCAGATGAGCCCGCTCGATGCCGATGCGGTCACCGTCGATCTCGATCCAACCGTCGACGGTGATCGGTTCGTCGTACTGCGACACCTGGTAGTCCTTCGGCATGTCGGGATAGAAGTAGTTCTTGCGCGAAAAGGTCGACTGCTCCGGGACGTGGAGATGCACCGCTTCGGCGAAGCGCAGCGCGAATTCGACGGTGCGCTCGTTCAGCACCGGGAGCGAGCCGGGAAGACCCAGGCAGACCGGACAGGTGTGGGTGTTCGGCTCGGCCCCGAACTCGTTGGCGCACCCGCAGAACAGCTTGGTCGCGGTGGCGAGCTCACAATGAACCTCGAGTCCCATCACCGCTTCGTACGTCGTCGCGTCCGTCGTGGTCATCGCGTGGCCTCCTCCAGAGCACGCGCGCGACCCGGAACATCACGGGCTCGCCCAGTGCGGGGGCGAGCACCTGCACCCCGATCGGCAAGCCATCCTCTCCGGTGCCGTACGGCACGCTCAGTGCCGCGTGGCCGGCCAGGTTGGTCGGAATGGTGCAGACGTCAGAGAGGTACATGGCGAGCGGATCCGCGGACTTGGCACCGAGCTCGAACGCCACGGTCGGCGACGTCGGCGACAGCAGCGCGTCGTAACGCTCGTAGGCACGGGCGAAGTCCCGGATGATCAGTGTTCGCACGCGCTGCGCCTGCCCGTAGAACGCGTCGTAGTAGCCCGCCGACAGGGCGTACGTGCCGAGCATGATCCGGCGCTTGACCTCGGGCCCGAATCCGGCGTCGCGGGTGCGGGCGTTCATCGCCGCGACGTCGTCGCCGTCGACCCGCAGCCCGTAGCGAACACCGTCGTAACGGGCCAGGTTCGACGACGCCTCGGCCGGCGCGATCACGTAATACGCCGACAATCCGTAGACGCGCGCTGGGAACACTCACGCGATCGACGGTCGCGCCGGCCTTCTCGAGCGCTCGCGCCGCGTCGTCGACCGCGGCGAGCACCTCGGGCTGGAAGCCGTCCCCGTCGACGAGTTCGTCGACGATGGCGATGCGCAGGCCGTCGACGCCGTGGTCGACGACCGGCAGTACCGGTTGGTACGGGGTCTGCATCGACGTGGAATCGAGCCGATCGTGACCGGCGATGGTGTCGAGCAGCAGCGCGGCATCACTCACCGTCGTCGCGAACGGGCCGACCTGATCGAGCGAGCTGGCGAACGCGATCAACCCGTAGCGCGAGACCAGGCCGTACGTGGGCTTCACTCCGACGACACCGCACAGCGCAGCCGGCTGCCGGATCGACCCGCCGGTGTCGGACCCGAGACCGAGCGGCGCGTAGCCCGCGGCAACCGCCGCCGCGGATCCGCCACTCGACCCCCCGGGGACTCGCGTCGGATCGCGCGGGTTCCGCGTGGGACCGAACGCCGAGTTCTCCGTCGACGAACCCATGGCGAACTCGTCCAGATTGGTCTTGGCCACCGGCACCGCGCCCGCCGCCACCACACGCTCGACGACCGTCGCGGTGTACGGAGGGCACCAGCCTTCGAGGATCTTCGAGGAGCAGGTCGTGGGCACGCCGCGCGTGCACAGGTTGTCCTTGAGCACGATCGGAACCCCGGCGAGCGGGCCCGGGTCCTCACCCCGCGCCACCGCCGCGTCGACCGCGTCGGCCGCGGCACGCGCGGCGTCGTCGGTGACGAGGTTGCACGCGTTCAACTCATCGTCGCGAGCGGCGATGACCGCCAGATGCTCGTCGACCACCTCACGAGCGCTTCGCACTCCCGCCCGAATCGCGGCGGCGAGCTCCAGTGCACTCACGGCGCGTCGAGGATCCGCGGCACGCGGAATCGGCCGTCTTCGGTGGCCGGAGCCATCGCCAACACTTCGTCCCGGGGAAGGCTCGGACGCACGACATCGGCGCGCAGCACATTCACCAGGGGCAACGGGTGCGCCGTGGGTGGCACGTCGCGCGTGTCGAGCGCCGCCACCTGCGCGGCATGGTCGAGGATCACGCCGAGCTGCTCGGTGAAGTGCTCGATCTCGTCGTCGGTGAGCGCAAGCCGGGCAAGCTGCGCGACGTGTTCGACATCGGCGCGCGTCAGTCGGGACATGGGGTCGAGTCTAGGAGTCACAACGACTTCGCTACGATGCCCGCGTGCCGACCTACCCCTTCCTTTCCGACGAGTGGCTCACGGCCGTGCGCGCGATCGTCGACTCGCACGGCGTCGAGATGCCGTCAGACGCCGCGCTCCTCATGAACCTGATCGTGACCGACACTCCGTTCGACGACGATCGGCGCCTGCACATCGGTGCGCGCGGACGGGCACGCCGACTGGGGAGCGGGTCACCGCGACGACGCCGACCTCACCCTCACGACCGACTACGCGACGGCCAAGGACATCTTCATGAGCGGGAACCCGCAAGCGGGGATGCAGGCGTTCATGGAAGGCAAGGTCAAGGTCCAGGGTGACCTCACCAAGTTGATGGCGGCCCAGGCGGCGGGCGTGGGGCCCGGGGCTCCGGGGCTCGCGGACGCACTGTCAGCGATCACGGAGTGACGGGGGCCGGCGCGTCGGCGCCGGGCGCGGCTCCCAGGAACCGGGCCGGATCGATCTCCGGTGACGCGGTGACGGTCACGGGCGGACCGCTCAGGTGCGGACCGGGTCGCCCGACCTCGCGGCCGTAGCCACTCGCCGGACCCGCCGGCCCCGGTCTCGAAGTCGCGCCGTGCGCGGGTCGCCGCATCGGACCCTCCCATGATCCCAGGAGGCTGTACGCCTCCGCCCAGGGAGTAGACGTCGGCGGCGCCCGCGCGTCACGCGCCCGTCTGGAACTGCGGGAACCCCATGAAGCCCGGCTCGATCGGAAGCGTCGACGCGAGTTCACCGGCTCGCGCCGCCAGGGCCTCGATCGTCCAGCGGTCATCGCGCTCGATGGTCTCCGCGAGCAGCCAGGTCTGGACCCGCTGGACCATGCCGCCGAACACCACGAAGGTCTCGCCCGTGAATGGGCAGTCGGCCGTCGCGAGGTACGCCACCATGGGTGAGACATTGGCAGGGTCGAACGAGTCGAACGTGTCCGGGTCTGCGGGTGCCGCCATCGCTTCGCCCACACCCGGCGTCGAGAGGGTGAGGCACGCGTCCACGCGGCCGGCGCAATGGCGTTCGACCGTACGCCGTAGCGCACCAGCTCCTTGGCCATCACCTGCGACAGCGTGGCGATGCCGGACTTGGCGGAGTTGTAGTTCGCCTGACCCGGGTTGGAGAACAGACCCGAGGTCGAGGTCGTGTTGATGATCGACGCGTTGACGTCCTTCCCCGCCTTTGTCTGCTCGCGCCAGTACGCAGCCGCGTGGTGCGCCGGTGCGAAATGACCCTTGAGGTGGACGTTGATGACGACGTCCCATTCGGCTTCGGTCATGTTGACGACGACGCGGTCGCGCAAGATGCCGGCATTGTTCACCAGGACGTGGAGATCGCCGAACGTCTCGACGGCCTGATCGACGAGTCGCTTGGCGCCTTCCCAGTCGGCCACGTTGTCGCCGTTGACAACCGCGTCGCCCCCCGCCGCCTTGATGTCTTCCACGGTCTGCTCCGCGGGAGTCAGGTCGGAGCCTCCCCCCTGTTGATCACCACCGAGGTCGTTGACCACGACCCTGGCTCCTTCGTGTGCGAACAGCAGCGCATGTTCCCGGCCGAGGCCACGCCCCGCTCCGGTGATGATCGCCACCCGGCCGTCCAGTGCACCCATCGGTCGTCTCCCCCTCGTCGCGAACGGCGGGAGACTACCTAGGTGTGCGGGTACTCGCGCCAGATCTCTGATCTGTTCGCGGTGCCAGACTCACGCGCACCATGCGCTCCTTGACCGAACTACGAAGCAAGTGATCGACTCCCTCCCCGGAGCTCAGCACAGGCTGAGGAGTTCACCCCGTCGCCCGACGTGCGGACGCAAGATCTCTCGGCTTCAAAACCGCGAATCAGCCCCGTGGCACTGACACCGAGTACGCGCAATTCACACGCTTCGCCGTGATCGAATCACAAATTGGTCAGGATGTGATTTCGCTGTCGGCGGCGCCGTCGAGCACGGCGGTGGGGGTGATCTCGCCGCGGCGGGCGCGGAAGTCGCGCAGGGTGTAGCCGGTCACGACGGCCGGCCCGTCCCGCTGGCGCGTGCGGTTGCCGGCGCGCCGCAGCCCGAACATCGGGGCCAACTCGCCGAAGTAGTTCCCGGTCTCCACCACCGCCAGGAGGTTCTCGCCACCGTCGGACTGCTCCTGGACGATGTCAATCCGGCCCGCGTCCACTTCGTACACCAGGTCGCCGGTCGCGCCCTGGCGGAACAGCACCTCCCCCGCCGCGAGTTCCACCCGGTCGGGCGGACGCGACTCGCTCGACGGGCGCGGGGTGAGCTCGACCACCCGATCGGCCAACGGCAACAACCGTTCGTCGTGGGTCGCGATCACGACGACACGCCCCGGCGCCGCGAGCTCGCGCAGCAGACGGATCACGCCGTCGACCTGTACGTAGTCGAGCGATGCGGTGGGCTCGTCGGCCACGATGAGCGGCGGATCGAGCGCCAGCGCGCGCGCGATCGCGACGCGCTGCTGCTGGCCCCCCGAGAGCTTGCCGGGCCGATGGTGCATCCGATCCTCGAGCCCCACCATCGTCAAGAGTTCCTCGGACCGTGACTTGGCTGCCGTGCGCCCAACCCCCGCGTAGCGCAACGACATGTAGATGTTCTCCTCCGCGGTGAGGCTCGGGATGAGGTTGAACGCCTGAAACACCACCCCCACCGTTTGGCGCCGGTAGGCAGAGAGATCGGCCCCCTTCGAGCGCGGTCACCTCGATGTCGCCGACGTGGATCGATCCCGAGGTGGGCGTGAGGATCGACGCCAGCATCGACAACAGCGTCGTCTTGCCGCATCCGCTCGCACCGAGCAACGACGCGAGGTTGCCGGTCGCGAGGTCGAGGTCGAAGTGGTCGAAGGGCCGAACCGCGTACCCGCCACTCGAGTACTCCATCGTCAGGTCCCGCACCCGGATCTCGGGCATCAGTGCCCCCCGAACGCCACTGCGGGATCGGTCGTGAGCGCACGCCGCACCCCGGCGAGGCTCGCGAGCACCCCGACCACGAGGCTGATCGCCACCAGCTGCAGGATCCCGGCCGCGCCGAGCTCCGACGGGAACGGCAAACCGAGCCCGACCAGCTTCGACACCGCGATCCCGACCACCGCCGCGACCAGCGAGACGATCACGGCCTGGAGCATGAGTCCGCCCACGATGACACGCGTCGGGGCGCCGGTGGCCTTGAAGACGGCGAAGTCGCGCATCCGCTCGATCGCCGACAAGTACACGATCAAACCGATGATCCCCGCCGCAATCAGCCACATGAGCACCGCCATCACCACAATCGACTGCACCCCTCCGGCGAGCGGCCGATTGAGGTCGCTGATCACCTGCGAGTTCGTCACCGCCGTCGTTCCCGCCGGCGGGCGCGTCGTGCCCTTGACCGCGACCCCCATTGCAAGCGGCTGACCCTTGAACACGATGTCCTGCGCGTCATGCAGCGAGACGAACACCGTCGGGACGCCAAAGTAGTAGCGGCCGTTGGCGGTCTTGCCGACCACCCGGAACTCCTTGCCGCCCACCAAGACCCGGTCACCGACGTTGATCGAGACACCGGAGCTGACGACCGCCTCACCCGCCTTCTGCGCGGATCGACCTTCGCTGACCGGGGGGCTCCCCAACCCACCCAGCACGTGCCCCACGAGGTTGGCGTCCTTCGCGGGATGGATTGCGATCACCGTTCTGCTGAGCACCACCGCGTCCGCCCGCTTGACCCCGGGCTTCCCGTGGAGGGCGTCCCCGGTGGCGGCGCTGAGCACGTGGGTCGTGGTGAACGGGCCGAGGGCGCCCTTGGCGACGATCCACTGGTCAGCGCCGAACAGCGCGACGATCGCTGGCGTCTCCGCCTGCACCGAGCGCCGCATTCCGTCGATCGCGAGCGCGATGCCGAACACCAACGACGTCACGACCACCGCGATCACGAACCGGCGCGCCCGAAACTGCAGGTCCCGAACGCTCACCAACCACACGTGAGTACCACCGCCCGCCCATCGCCACTCGCCCCGCGAACAAAGGCCACGGTATAGCACCCGCGAGCTCGTCCAAAGAGTCAGGCGACCGAACCGCTACGAGCGTGGACCGACCACTTGAACCGGAAGCCCTAGAAGAAGAGCGTGACCTTCGTTCCCTTGTTGACCGACGTCCCGGCCGCGGGGTCCTCGGCCCGGACCACGCGTCCGGGCAGGTAGCTCTGGGTGTCGACCACGAAGCCCTGCGACTGCAAGGTCTGGGTGGCCGCGTCGAGGCTCTGGCCGACGAGGCTCGGGATCTTCACCAGCTCCGGGCCCTTGCTCACGTGGATCGTCACCTGCGCACCCCGCGGCGCGGCCTGGCCGGCGCCAGGATCGGTGGCGATGACCTTGCCCGATGCGACCGTTGCGTTGAAGTCGTCGGCGCGTACGACCGCGAACCCCAGCGCGCCCAGCGCCTGCGACGCGTCGTCGAACGACTTCCCGGTCTGATCTGGGACCGTGACCGGCGCGGGACCATCGCTCACCAACAACTGCACCGTCGAGTCACGTGGTGCTCGGGCCGCCCCTGCCGGATCCGTACCGATCACCCCGTCCACCGGGACGTTCTCGTCGTACTGGCGCTTCACGACCACGGCGAAGCCTGCCCGCTCGAGCGTGGCTTGCGCGTCGGCGGGTGCTTGCCCGGTGACCGGAGGCACCGCGACCGGTGGCGGACCACGCGACACGACGATCTCGACCGCGCCCTCTTCGTCGGCGAACGAACCCGGGGCGGGGTGCTGACCGATGACGATGTCCTTCGGGTCGTCGGCCGAATGCTGGTTGATCTTCAAGCTGAGCCCCAGCTGGGTCACCCGGTCGGTCGCCTTCTTGGTGGTGAGCCCCACCAACGACGGCACCGCGACGGTGGCCCCGCCGTTGCCGGCTGCGAGCGCGACGCCGCCACCCACGAGGCGAGCAGCACCGCGGCCAGGACCACGACCGGCACCCAGCGGTAGCTCCCCGGGGTGCGGGTGCGGGACGCACGCTTCGGGGCAACCCCCAGCTCGGGCGCCCGAGCAGGCGCATCCTGGTCGAACAGTGGCGACGACCGACCGATCTGCGTGGGGTCGCCACCGTCGAGCTCGCCGCCCAACCCGGCGAGGGGCAACGGTTGCGGTGGCGGGAGCACGCGCGCCGCGTCCGCCAACGCTGCGCGCATCGTGGCGGCATCGGGATACCGCTCCCCCGGATCGGGACGGCCGGCCCGCTCGACGACCGGCCCGAGCCGACCGAGTTCGAGTGGCGCGACCAACGGCGTGTGCGTGCGCGCCGCGAGCGTACCGATGGCGGTGTCGGCGATCGCGGGCACGGTGCCGGTCACCGCTTCGACGAGCACCACCGCGAGCGAGTAGAGGTCGGCGCGGCCGTCGAGCGGGGCGCCGGTCGCCTGCTCGGGCGCCGCGTAGCGCGCAGTGCCGACCACCGCGCCCGCCGGTTCGGTCCAGCTCGCCTCTGCGAGCGCGCGGGCGAGACCGAAGTCGGCGACGCGAACGATCCCGTGTTCGTCGAAGAGCAGGTTGGCCGGCTTGATGTCGCGGTGCACGACCCCACGCGCGTGCGCGTACTCCAACGCGCTGCTGACCTGCCGCCCGACGTGCGTCGCCTGCGAAGGGCTGAGCCGGGCACCGGCATCGAGGAGGCCGCGGAGACTCCCGCCGGTCAGCAGCTCCAGCACCATGAACGGGACGTCATCCTCGCCCCAGTCGTAGACCGCCATCACGTTCGGATGGTTCAACGACGCGGCAACCTGGGCCTCGGCTCGGAACCGGCGCAGGAAGCCGGCGTCCTCCGCGAGTGCGAGGTGGAGAACCTTCACCCCCACGCGGCGCTTCAGGCGGACGTCGTCGGCGACGTAGACGCGACCGCTCGCGCCCGCGCCGATGGGTGCGAGCAATCGATACCGGCCGGCGAGAACACGGCCGGTGAGATCGGCGACGCCACTGATCGCCATCAGCTCACGGTACCGGCCCGGGTTCGCGATTTCGCGGCACGCGCACCCTGGACGTCGCGCGATGGTCGAACGGCGCGGTGCCGCCGTTAGCCTCGTGAACGATGGCGAACACTCCGGGCGCGATCGCTCCGCGGCGCAAGCTCTTCCAACACCCGGGTCGAGTCGCGATCGTTGCGGTGGGGATCATCGCGGTGCTGAACCTCGGGATCGTGCTCCTGAACAACTCGGACACGAGCCCCGGAGGCCGCAATCCGCTCCCGAGCACCGTCCAGTCCGTGCAGCCGGAGCCCGGCTCCATCGCCGGCCCGATCGACACGATCACCGTCGACCTCGACGATCGTCTCACCGGGGTACTCCTGGTGAAGCGCGCCGGGGTGTATGTCGAGATCCCCGAGGATCAACTCGAGCGCGTGCGCGAGCTGGGCGAGATCAGCTTCCGCCCCGGCCCCGGGAAGGAAATCACCAAGTTCACCGCAGGCGAGAACGATGTGGTCGTCCTCTACTGGTCGAAGACCCGGATCGGCGGACGGCCGGACCACCCCGCAAGCTACGCCTGGAGCTTCCAGGTCAAGGCTTGAGCCGTTCAACCGATGTCGAGGACTGCTGCGCCGCGGACGGCATCCGCCTTGATCGCGGCGAGGGCATCGTTGGCCTCCTCCAACCGGAAGGTCTCGATCTCGCTGCGGATCCCGGCGACCGCGGCGAGATCCATGAACTCCTGTGCGTCGGCCCGCGTCATGTTGGCAACTGATCGCAACGTCCGCTCGTGCCAGAGCAGTCGTAGGGCATGGCTGGGACTTCGGTCATGTGGATCCCCGCGAGGCTCACCGTCCCGCCCGCCCGCACCGCCGCGAGTGCGACCGGGACCAGCTCGCCCGCCGGCGCGAACACGACGGCGCGGTCACACCATCTCCGGCGGTGGGTCGGCGGCTGCACCGACCCACACGGCGCCGAGATCGCGCGCCAGCGCACGATGGCGCTCGCCTCGTGTCATCACCACGACGTCGCAACCCCAGTGCTGCAAGACCTGCAAGGCGAGGTGCGCCGACGCGCCGAAGCCCAGCAGTGCGACTCGATCTCCGGGCGCGACCTCGGCCCGACGGAGCGCCCGGTATCCGATGACCCCCGCGCACAGGAGCGGCGCGGCCTCGAGGTCTCCGAGATCCGTCGGGGAGCAGCACTGCATACCGCCTCGGGGACGGTCACCGCTTCGGCGTAGCCGCCGTCGACCGTCCACCCGGTGAACTCGGCCGCGACGCACAGGTTCTCCTCGCCCGGACGCAGAACTCGCAGCGCCCGCACGTCGAGTGCAGCCACGCGACGCCCACGCGATCGCCGACCGCGCGCCTCACGCACCCGTCACCGAGTGCGTCCACGACGCCCACGACCTGGTGGCCCGGGATGATCGGGCAGTCTCGGCAGCGCGAGATCGCCCTCGACGACGTGGAGGTCGGTGCGGCAACACCCACACGCGGACACATGCAGTCTGACTTCGCCGGGCGCCGGTTCGGGGACCGCGCGTCACGGACGCGAGCGGTCGCGACGCAATCGGCGCCGCGTCGACAATTGCTGCGCCCGGCTCATGCCTGCTCCATTGGTCGTTCGCACTCGGCGGGATACCCGCCTCGCTCACGCTCACGACACGACGAAGGTTGCCTCGCCCTTGATCGCGGCGCCGCCCGACTCGACCCGTGTGCACAGGAGGTCGACGTCCACCTTGCGCTCCCCGGCATCTTCGTAACGACGCGTGACCTTGCCCGAGCAGACCAGGTGATCGCCCGGCCACACCTGCTCGCGGAACTGGACCGAATACCGGCGCACGTTGGCGGCGCCCAGCCAGTCGGTGGCGAACGAAGCGAGGATCCCCGCCTGCAGCATGCCCACCGAGAACACCGATCGGATACCCGGCCGACTTGGCGAACTCCTCGTCGTGGTGGATGGGGTTGAAATCGCCGGAGGCTCCCTGGTACCGCACCATGTCGGTCCGGGTGATCGGCCCGTACTCGCGCGCCTCGGGCGCGCTGCCCTCGTGGAGTTGGTCCCAGCCCACCATCACGACCCCTCCGTGGGCGCCTTGCCCGTCTCGATCATCGTGGTGCGCGATTCGGCGACGACCGCGCCGCTCTCGTCGCGGTATTCGGTGACCATCTCCGCGAAGCGCATCGAGCCGCCGCGTTCGCCTTCCTTCTCGTACACGCTGTCGATCCACGACTCCGTCGTCAGCTTCGCTCCCGCGCGTGGCGGGGGGCCGAAGAACGTGAACTCCTGGCCTCCGTGCAGCAGGCGGGCCAAGCTGATGTTGAGCGACGCCACCGGATTCTCGAGATCGTCGGGCGCCCAGAAGCCCGACGCGATCAACCACGTCGGTGGGATCACTGCTGCCGGGTCGTCGAGGTAGTCCGGGTTACGCGACATCGTGGCGCGCGCGAACTCGCGTACCTTGCCACGCTCGATCTGGAATTCGTAACCGGGATAGTGCTTCCCGATCACCGAGTCGTCAGCCATTGCAACTTTCTCCCCTCGACGGGTCGATTCCGTTCCGCCGTCCGGAATCTAGGAGATGACGCCGCGTTCGAGCAGATCGCGGAGCTCGGGCTCACCGATGATGGTGACACCGAGTTGCTCGGCCTTGGCGAACTTCGATCCCGGACTGTCGCCGACGACGACGTAGCTCGTCTTCTTCGAGACGCTGCTCGTCACCTTGCCCCCGCGCGCCTCCGAACTCGGCCTGGGCTTCCTCGCGGGTCATCGCCGGCAGGGTCCCGGTGAGCACGAACGTCATCCCGACCAGCGACGGGCCGTCGACCGGTGCCGCCACTCGTTCGGGCCCGGTGAAGTTCACTCCCGCGGCTCGCAGCTTCTCGACCAGCGCACGATTGCGCTCGTTGGCGAAGAACGTCCTGACACTCTCTGCGATCACGCCCCCGACACCAGGCACCACCGCGAGGACCTCGACCGACGCGGCAGCGATCGCGTCGAGGTCGCCGAGCTCTCGGGCGAGTGCGATCGCCGCGCTCGGCCCGACGTGGCGGATCCCGAGACCGACGAGCAACTTTGCGAGCGGTCGCGATCGCGACCGCGTCGACCGCCGCGACCAACAATTGCGCCGAACGCTCGCCGATGCGTTCCAACGGAACCAGCGCGTCCACCGTGAGCGTGTACACGTCGGCGGCGTCGCTGAGCAGCCCGGCGTTCACGAACTGCGTGACCCGTTCCTCGCCGAGACCTTCGATGTCCATCGCTGATCGACCGGCAAAGAACACGATGCGTTGCACACGCTGGGCCGGACAGTCGACGTTGACGCAGCGATGATCGGCCTCGCCAACGAGGCGGACCAACGGCTGCGAGCACACCGGGCACTCGCTCGGGAACTTCCACTTGCGTGCGCCCCGCTTGCGCTTGGCGAGCACCGGACCGACCACCTCCGGGATGACGTCGCCGGCCTTCCGCACGATGACGGTGTCGCCGACACGCACATCCTTCCGCGCGACCTCGTCTTGGTTGTGCAGGGTCGCCAGGCCGACGGTCGAGCCGCCGACGAACACCGGCTCGAGTTGCGCGAACGGAGTCGCGCGTCCGGTGCGGCCGATGCTGACCATGATGTTGCGCAGCACCGTGGTCTTCTCTTCGGGGGGGAACTTGTAGGCGATCGCCCACCGCGGGGCACGACTCGTGAACCCCAGTTCGGCCCGCTGGGCGAGATCGTCGACCTTGATGACCGCGCCGTCGATCTCGTACCCGAACGAATGTCGGTTGACCTCGACCTGCTCGCAGAACCGGTAGACGTCGTCGAGAGCCGCCAGTGGCTCGATGTGCTCGTTGACCGGCAGCCCGAGGTCGCGGAGCCAGTCGAGGGTCTGGTGATGCGACCGGAGCACCGGCCCGCCGTCCTGCACGCCGAGTTGGTACGCGTCGAACGCAAGATCGCGGGACGCGGTGACGCGTGGATCCTTCTGACGGAGGCTCCCGGCGGCGGCATTGCGGGGGTTGGCGAACAGGCGGTCACCCGCCTCGCCCTGGCGACGATTGAGCTCTTCGAACGACGTGAGGGGCATGAAGATCTCACCGCGGACTTCGAGGCGGCGTGGGATCTCGGCGCCGCGCAGATGCTCAGGGATGGCGGCGATCGTCGCCACGTTGGCGGTGACGTCCTCGCCGGTCTCACCGTCACCGCGCGTGGCCCCGCGCACGAGCGCGCCGTCTTCGTAGAGCAGCGAGATGGCGAGACCGTCGAGCTTGGGTTCGCCGACGAACGCGACCGGGTCGGTGATCACCCGTTCGATGCGCGCGTACCAGGCGACCAGTTCATCGCGGTCGAACGTGTTGTCGAGCGACAGCATCGGGACGACGTGCTGCACTGGGGCAAACGTCGCCGACGGTGGAGCGCCGACCTCGGCCAACGGCGAATCGGCGGTGTCGAGCTCGGGATGTGCCGCGGCAAGAACCGTGAGCTCACGCACGAGCTCGTCGAACTCGGCATCCGAGACCTCGGGCTCGTCATCGCGGTAGTACCGATCACGGTGGAACCGGATCTGCGCCGCGAGGTCAGTCGCCCGTGCGGCGACGTCTGGTGGAACTGCTCCGGTCGGGCGGGCCATCACCCGCAATCTACCGAGGCGGTGTGACCGCTACGTCGACGACGGCGGCGGCACGATCGTGGTCGGTGGTGCCGTGGTGGGCGGCGCCGTCGTCGGTGGTGCCGTCGTGGGTGGTGCCGTCGTGGGCGGCGGCGGCGGCGTCGTCGGCGGTGTCGTCGTCGGCGGTGTCGTCGTCGGCGGCTCCGGCTTCGTGGTCGACGTCGTCGTGGAACTCGTGGTGGTGGTCGACGACGAGGTGGTGGTCGGGGCCGGCTTCTCGTCGTCGTTGTTCGAGACCACGAGCGCCACGATCACGCCGATGAGGACGACCGCGAGGATGACCAGCGCCGCGATCAACCAGCGTTGACCGGCGGGCATCCCCTCGTCGGCGCCATCGCCGGGTGGCGGTTCACCGTCGCCGCCTCCTCCCGCGGCGCCCGCGCCTGCCGCGCCCCCGCGGCTGCGGCCGCAGCCGGCATCGCCGTCGTCGATTCGTCCGCGGCGGCGGCGGCGTCAGCATCACCCGCAGCGGCGCCAACGGCAGTGCCGGTGGCGACCGGCCCGGTCGCTTCGACCGCTGCACCACAGTTGCCACAGACGGTCGCGCCCGGTTCGAGCGGCTGGCCACAGACCCCGCAGTACTGGTACGAGGTGGTCTCCACGTCAGGCTCCCAGTGTCAGTCGCGCGGCGACGGCCTGGTCATGCACCCGGAACGCCAACTCGCGCGCGATGCCGAGCACCCTCTCGGCCTGGGAGGCACCGTAGCCCGCGAGGCCGCACGCCGGGGTGATCAACCCACGCGTGCGCAGCGGCACCGGGTCGCATCCGCGCCGCGTGAGATCGCACCAGACCCGGGCGAGTGTCCGCCAGTGTGGATCCGCCGATTCGCCGACGGGGCGATCGGTCGGCACCGCGCCCCACGCGATCCAGCCGTCGCCGTCGAGGAAGCGCGCCAGGGCAACGGTGTCACGCACCAATTCGTCGCCCACCTCGACGCCGAGCACCTGAGGGCCGGCTTCGAGTGCGAGGGCGACATCGCCGTCTCCACACACGTGGACGCCGGTGACGCAGTCGACCGCGGCCAGCGCGCCCGAAAGCACGTCGATCGCGGACTCACGGTCGAGGGGTCCGTCGCCCCGGCGCCAGGACACCAGGGCGGGCTCGTCGAAGAAGAGCACCAGTCCGACGTCGGGGAGCCGCTCCGCCACCAGGTGCTCGATCGCCACCGACCATGCCCGGGTGGCTTCTGCCGCGCGCCGGAACGCACGCTTCGTCGGCATGCCGACGGCTTCGAGTGCGACGCCCAGGGTCAGGGGGCCGGTCAGCTGCACCTTCACCCGCACCGGCCGCTTCTCGCGAGCCGACGCGACATCGAGGAACGCGAGCAGTCCCGCGTGCGCACCGCCGTCGAACTCACATTCCGGCGCGGCATCGGAGTCGCCCGCGAGAACGACCGTACCGTCAGCATCGACCGTGACCTCAGGCAACGCACCCAGCCACTGCGCGATCATTCCTTCGCGCGGATCACGCGCGGGGAGTTGCGGGGCCGCGGGGAGGTCAGGCAGGCAACGAAGCACCAACTCCGCCGCCGCGACCGGATCATCGTGCGGCAGGCTCCCGATGCCCGTCGCGACGCCGGGGACGAGCACGGGCGCTCGGAGAGTCGGCGTCATGGGCTCGTACTATACGGACGGCGCGGACGCGTGCTCCAAGCGGGTGCATGCGCATCGCGAACGACGCTGCGAACGGAGGAGTCCTGGCCCGTCCCCCCATCCTCTGGTTGTTGCGCGTCGCGTGGGTGACGTTGCCGTTGACGGCCGGCCCGGCCGCATCGGCGGCGATCGACTCGTGGGCCAGCACGCCGCGCGTTGCCGCGGCGACGTTGCTGTGGCTGGCGTGGTCCGCGGGGCTCCTCGCGACCCTCGCACCCCGACCGCAGACCCTCACCGCTCTCCGCGTCGTCGCACCCGCGTTCTTCGTCGCCGCGGTCTACGCCGCCGTCGACGGCGCGGGATCCCGCGCCGCGATCATCGGTGCGCTGGTCGCCACCCTGATCTGCGCAGTGCTCACGTCAGGCCATGACATCGCTTCGGCGGCCGCAAACGCGGGAGCGTACGGCGACGAGCAACGGTTTCCGCTCCGCGTACCGCCCGCGCTGTTCCTCGGTCCGTTGCCCATCGCGCGCGCACTCGTGGTTGCCGGGATCGTCGCGCCGGTCCTGCTCCTCGCCGACGGCGACGTCGTTCTCGGGGTGACGACGCTCGTGATCGGGGGCGCGGTGGTCTACCTGCTCAGCCGGTCGTTGGCTTCGTTGTCGCGCCGGTGGGCCGTTCTCGTTCCGGCCGGCTTCGTCGTCGTGGACCCGCTGACCCTGGCCGATCCGGTGTTGTTCCTCCGTGAACACGTCCGGCATCTGGCACCGGAACCTGCGGCCGCGGCTCCCCCCGGGGTGCTCGACCTCCGGCTCGGTGCCGGAGCCGGCTCGGTGTCGGTCCGCTTCGACGACGAGATCGACCTCGTACGGGCGGCGCGGGGGCGGCACGGAGGCACGACGGTCTCGACCGCCGAGATCCGAGTCGCCGTGGCGCGGCGCGACGAGATGCTCGCGCTCGCCGCCGGGCACCGGTTACCCGTGCTCGCAGCGGTCAGGTAGCGATCCCGCCCCCCACCAGCACGGGCCCCTCGTAGAGGGCGACAACCTGCCCCGGGGCCACCCGAAGCTGCGAGCGGGCGAAGTGCACGGTGGTGCGGTCGAGCATGGCCGCCACCGGCTCGGCGTGCGCGCGAACCTGCGCAAGGAGAGGTTCTCCTCCGGGGGCAGCGCGCACGAACCTCAGATCTCGCAACTCGACCGAGCTGCGCAACAAGTCCGTGCGGGCGCCGATCGTGACCGTTGCGTGGTGGGCATCGACGTCGACCACGTATCGGCGTTCGCCGGTCGCGACACCGAGACCGCGTCGTTGCCCGATCGTGAACGCGGCGACGCCGCGATGCTCACCGAGCACAGCACCCGAAGCATCGACGATCGCGCCCGCTCGCGCGGGGACGCGCTCAGCAAGAAACGATGCTCGACCGCCCCGAGTGATGAAGCACACATCCATGCTCTCGGCCTTGTCGGCGGTTCGCAATCCCAGTCGCGATGCGTGACCGCGGACTTCAACCTTGGTCAGTTCGCCGATTGGGAACCGCAAGCGCTGGAGCTCCTGCTGGCCGAGCATGTAGAGGACGTAGGACTGGTCCTTCGCGGCGTCGACGCCACGGACCAGTTGACAATCGCCGTGCGGGTCGAGCACTACCACGCGCGTGGTGTCCCGTCGCGAGAAAGTCGTAACCCAGCGTGAGGGCACGATCGAGCAGGCGACCGAACTTGATCGATCGGTTGCATTCGACGCACGGGTTCGGCGTCGACCCGGAGGCATATCCGTCGACGTAGGGACCGACGACCTTGGCGTCGAACTCATCGGTGAAGTTGAAGACATAGTGCGGGATCCCGAGTTGCGCGGCGACGCGTCGCGCGTCCTCGACGTCAGTGACGCTGCAGCACCCCGAGTCCGACGCACCTCCCCAGAGCTTGAGCGTGACCCCCGTGACGTCGTGCCCCTCGTCGCGCAGGAGAGCCGCGGCGACCGAAGAATCAACCCCGCCGCTCATCGCGACGAGGACGCGCGCGCCGCTCACGCCGACTCCATTGGGCGCTCGCTACTCGCCGGGATACCCGGCTCGCTCACGCTCACGCCGACTCCATTGGGCGCTCGCTACTCGCCGGGATACCCGGCTCGCTCACGCTCACGCCGACTCCATTGGGCGCTCGCTACTCGCCGGGATACCCGGCTCGCTCACGCTCACGCCGCTACCCCGGCGCGGCGCAGGCGCGCCACGGCGTCGGGAATGACCGCGAGCGCGGCGTCGACGTCGGCGTCGACGGACGCGAACCCCAGGCTGAGTCGAATCGACGCCAGCGCGTCGGCGCGGGCGACGCCCATCGACGCCAGGACATGCGACGGCTCGGTTGCGCCGGACGAACACGACGATCCCGCGGCGGCGTAGACCCCCGCACCATCGAGCGCAACGAGCAGTGCCTCGGCCTCGACACCGGGGAACCCGAGGTGCGCATTGCCGGCCACCTTGGCGGTGCGGTCGCCGTTCTCGAACGTCCCCGGGATGACCCCGATCAGCGAGTCGGCCAGTCGGTCGCGGAGTCGCGAGACCCGGGTGACCTCGGCGTCACGGGTCGCGCAGGTGATGCGCAACGCGGCGGCCATCGCCACTGCACCGGCGACGTTCGACGTTCCTGACCGCAACCCGCGCTCCTGACCCCCTCCTTCGATCAGCGGCTGGAGACTTGTCGCGCCGCGCACGACCAACGCGCCCGTGCCCTTCGGACCTCCGAACTTGTGCGCCGAGATCGCGACGAGGTCGACTTCGGACGTGGCGCGCGCAACATCGACCCACGGAACTGCCTGGACCGCGTCGGTGTGCACCACCGCGCCCGGGGCACGCTCGCGCACCGCGCGCGTGATGACGTCGAGCGGTTGGATCGTGCCGACTTCGTTGTTCACGAGCATCACCGACACGACCGCCGTGCCCGGGTCGATTGCGGCGATCAGCGCGTCGACGTCGACGATCCCCCGGGACGTGGCGTCGACACGACGGATCCGGAAGCCTTCCCGAACGAGTCGATCCGCGGCCGCCAGCACCCCTTTGTGCTCGAACGCCGCCGTCACCACGGCGTCGCCCACCCCGGAGTCGCGTGCAGCCCGCGCCGCGCCCTTGATCGCCAGGTTGTCGGATTCCGTGCCCCCCGCGGTGAAGACCACCTCGTTCGGACCGGCGCCCAGCAGCTCGGCGATCTCTTCACGGGCTTCCTCGAGTGCCGTCTTCGCCGCCCGCGCCACCGCGTGGCCGCCGCTCGGGTTGCCGAACCGGCCGCTGAGGAACGGCTCCATGGCAGCCACGGCTTCGGGCCGCATCGGCGTGGTCGCGGCGTAGTCGAGGTAGGCGTCGACCCTGTTCACCCCTCCCAGTCTACGAGGACCGGTTCCGGACCCCGCCCGGGGAAGATTCGGTCACTGACCGCGACGTGACGGAATAACTGTCACA
This sequence comes from uncultured Actinomycetes bacterium, assembly GCA_963726965.1. Taxonomy (GTDB): domain Bacteria; phylum Actinomycetota; class Acidimicrobiia; order IMCC26256; family DASPTH01; genus DASUAS01. Next base: position 226,537 of record CAVSEI010000006.1, read on the forward strand.
CCCCCCGGCGATACTCCCTGTATGAGCACGCAGCTGCGCCTCGTCGACACCCCGGTCCTCTCGCGCCCGGCCGCGCGCGGCCGGGTTCGCCGCGACGCGCCGTCCCGCCGGGCTGCGAACTGGGGAGAATGGCGCCTGGACGCCCGCACCCGTTCGGTGGGTCGGGCCGGCATCGCCGCCGCCCGCCGCGCCCTGGAAGAGGCCGCGGCCTGCGAGCAGCTGTCCGAGGCCAGCTGACGACCGGCGCGAACTCACGGGTCCCCAGCTTCACCCCCATCGAGAGGGAGTCCTACCCTTTCCGGCATGGGTGACACCGAACGTCCGACGCGATCCGACTGGGAAGAGCTCGCGGCGAAAGAGGTCAAGGGCGACCTCGATCGACTGACGTGGATCACGCCTGAGGGGATACCGGTGCAGCCCCTCTACACCGCCGAGGATCTCGAGGGCCTCGAGGCGATCGGCACGCTGCCGGGGATCGATCCGTTCGTCCGCGGCGTCCGGGCGACGATGTACACGAACCGTCCGTGGACCATCCGCCAGTACGCCGGCTTCTCGACCGCCGAGGAGTCGAACGAGTTCTACCGGGCCAACCTCGCCGCCGGGCAGATGGGACTGTCCGTCGCGTTCGACCTGGCAACCCACCGGGGGTACGACAGCGACCACCCCCGCGTCGTCGGCGATGTCGGGAAGGCTGGTGTGGCGATCGACTCGGTCGAGGACATGAAGATCCTGTTCGACGGCATCCCTCTCGACCAGATGACCGTCTCGATGACGATGAACGGCGCAGTGCTACCGATCCTTGCCGGCTACGTCGTCGCGGCCGAAGAACAGGGCGTCGACGAGTCGCTGCTCGCCGGGACCATCCAGAACGACATCCTCAAAGAGTTCATGGTCCGCAACACATACATCTATCCGCCTGAGCCAAGCATGCGGATCGTGGCCGACATCATCGAGTACACGGCCCGACGCATGCCGAAGTTCAACTCGATCTCGATCTCCGGGTACCACATGCAGGAGGCCGGGGCGACCGCAGTGCAGGAGCTCGCGTTCACCATCGCCGACGGCCTGGAGTACGTGCGTGCGGCACTGGCGCGCGGGCTGACCATCGACGAGTTCGCCGGGCGGCTCTCGTTCTTCTTCGCCATCGGCATGAACTTCTTCATGGAGGTCGCGAAGTTGCGCGCGGCACGCCTCCTGTGGGCACGCGTGATCGGCCAGTTCGACCCGCAGAAGCCCGGCTCGTCGATGCTGCGTACGCACTGCCAGACGTCAGGTGTGTCGCTCACTGAGCAGGACCCGTACAACAACATCGTGCGCACCACCGTCGAGGCCCTCGCCGCCGTGCTCGGCGGGACGCAGAGTCTGCACACGAACTCGTTCGACGAAGCGATCGCGTTGCCGAGCGAGTTCGCGGCGCGCATCGCTCGCAACACCCAGCTGATCCTGGCCGAGGAGACCGGCGTCACCAAGGTCGTCGATCCGCTCGGCGGCAGCTACTACGTCGAGGCGCTCACCGCGAGCCTGGCCGCCGAGGCGTGGAAGCTCATCGAAGAGGTGGAGTCGCTCGGCGGCATGACCAAGGCCGTCGAGTCCGGCATGCCGAAGCTGCGCATCGAAGAGGCGGCGGCGCGGCGTCAGGCTGCCATCGACCGGGGCGACGAGGTGATCGTCGGCGTCAACAAGTACCGCCTCGTCGAGGAAGGCCACGTCGACGCCCGCGACGTCGACGATGCGAGTGTGCGTGAGCAGCAACTGGCGCGCCTCGCGCACGTGCGCGCATCGCGGGACGAAGCGCGCTGCCAGGAGGCACTGGAGAGACTCCGTGAGGGCGCAGCCGGCACCGGCAACCTGCTCGAGCTTTCGATCGAGGCCACGAGAGCGAGGGCGACCGTCGGCGAGATCTCCGACACGCTCGAGGAGATCTTCTCGCGCTACCGGGCCACGATCCGTAGCATTGCCGGGGTGTACGGCGCGGCGTACGAGGGCGACCACGGCCTCGAGGAGGTACGCGCCGCGATCGAGGCGTTCGCGGCCGCCGAAGGCCGACGCCCGCGTCTGTTGGTGGCCAAGCTCGGTCAGGACGGCCACGACCGTGGCGCCAAGGTGATCGCCACCACGTTCGCCGACCTCGGGTTCGATGTCGACATCGGCCCCCTGTTCCAGACGCCCGAAGAGGCCGCGCGCGACGCGATCGAAAACGACGTCCACCTCGTCGGCGTGTCGAGCCAGGCCGCGGGGCACAAGACCCTCGTTCCCGAGCTCATCGCCCAGCTGCGCAAGCAGGGGGGCGACGACATCCTCGTGGTCGCGGGCGGCGTGATCCCGGCGCAGGACTACGACGAGCTCCGCGAAGCGGGAGTCGCAGCCATCTTCGGCCCCGGGACCAACATCCCGAAAGCGGCAACCGAGATCATCGGTCTTCTGCGTCGCGCCTGACACACTCGCGGCGAGCATGAGTGAACTTGCGAGCTCGGTGATGGAGGGCGACCGACGCGCGCTGCGCGCGCGATCACGCTGGTCGAGTCGACGCGGGTCGATCACCGCGCTGATGCCGAGGCACTGCTCGACGAGGTGCTCCCGCACGCGGGGAAGTCCATCCGAGTCGGCATCTCCGGCGCCCCGGGGGCGGGCAAGTCCACCTTCATCGAGGCACTCGGCGGCTTCCTGGTCGCGCAGGAGCATCGCGTCGCGGTGTTGGCCGTCGACCCGTCGAGCACCCGCAGCGGTGGATCGATCCTCGGCGACAAGACCCGCATGGAACAGCTCAATCGATCCCCACGCGCGTTCGTACGACCCTCTCCGACCGGCGGAACCCTCGGCGGCGTCGCCCGGCGCACCCGCGAGGCCATGCTGTTGTGCGAGGCAGCTGGCTTCGACGTCGTGCTGGTCGAGACGGTCGGCGTCGGGCAGTCCGAGGTCAGGGTCGCGGCGATGGTCGACCTGTTCCTCGTGCTCGTCGCACCCGGTGGCGGCGACGAGCTCCAGGGGCTCAAGCGCGGGATCATGGAGCTCGCCGACCTCGTCGTCGTGAACAAGGCCGACGGCGACCTCGCCGGCCGCCGCCGCCCACACCGCGGCGGACTACGCCGCCGCGCTCCACCTCGTACGCCCCCGGAGCACGGCATGGACGCCGAGCGTCCTCACGTGCTCGGCGTTGATCGGCGCGGGCATTCCCGAGGTCTGGGGTGCGGTCGAGGAGTTCCGTGCCGCCGTGGCCACCACGTTGGCCGACGTGCGGGCCAGCCAGAACCGGGACTGGATGTGGTCAGAGGTCACCGACTCGCTGCTCGACGCGCTGGCCGCCGACGGTGAAACCGCGGTCCTGGCCCGACAGCTCGAAGTCGACGTCGCCGCGGGGAGGTTGACACCCACGAAGGCGGCGCGGACCATCGTCCAGGCGTTCCTCGCCACCCGCCGGCCCTGAACCGGAACGCCCCTCCCCGGCTCAAGGTCGGGGGAGAGAAATACCGACATAGAGGTCGTGAGCGCCGAAGGGATCCTGGCGATCCTCCTCCTGACCGCGATCGTGGTGCTGGCGTTCGTCTCCATCGCGCGTCGTCGGCCGTCGTGCGGCACGCACCGTCGACCAGGTGACCGAGTTGCTGGAACGCAACGAAGCGCGTTTCCGGGCGATGGTTCGCGACTCCAACGACATCATGGCCATCGTCGATCCGCGGGGAAGACTGGTCTACGCGAGCCCGGTGACCGAACGCATCCTCGGGCTCCCGATCGATCCGCTGCTCGGTACCAGCGTGTTCGAACTGATCCATCCGGACGACCGCCAGATCGCGATGGCGGGGTTCGATCTCACGCGGGTCAAGAAGGAAGCGGACCGGGTCGAGGTGCGACTGCGTCACGCCGACGGCACGTGGCGCGTCATGGAGGCGGTCGCCACCAACCTGCTCGACGATCCCGCAGTCGAAGGCATCGTCATCAGCGCGCGCGACCTCACCGATCGCCGACGCGCCGAAGCCGAACTGCGCGAAGCTCAGGAACGGTTTCGTAGTGCGTTCGAACACGCGCCCATCGGCATGGCGCTCACGACGCTCGACGGTCGCCTCTTCCGCGTCAACCGAGCCCTGGTCCAGATCCTCGGACGCGGCGAGTCCGAACTGTTGACCGCGACCATCCTCGACCTCAGCCACCCCGAGGACCGTGAGCTCTGCCGGGACTCCATCACCCGCCTCCTCACGGGCATGACCGCGAGCTGCCAGCTCGAGCAGCGGTACCTCCACCACGACGGCCATCCGGTGTGGGTGTCGGTCAGTGCGTCGGTCGTGCGCGACGTCAACGACCAACCCCTGTACCTGGTGACCCAGATCGAAGACATCGCCGAGCGGCGCGCCAGTGGCGAGGCGCTCGCGCACCAAGCCGTCCACGATCCCCTCACCGGACTCCCCAACCGGTTGCAGTTCGTCGAACGCCTCAGCCGCGAACTCACCCGAGCCGAAGACCGTCGCGAACGCATCGCGGTGCTCTTCCTCGACCTCGATCGGTTCAAGGTCGTCAACGACAGCCTCGGCCATTCGGCTGGTGATCGTCTGCTCATCGCCGTCGCCGACCGGCTCAGCGCCACCATGGAACCGAACGACATCGTGGCGCGCTTCGGCGGAGACGAATTCACCGTCTTGTGCCACAACATCACGAGCGAAGAGACCGCGGAACTGGTTGCCGAACGGATCGCCCAGGCCATCGCCCGACCGGTTGCGCTCATGGAAGGCGAAGTGTTCGTGACCGCCAGCATCGGTATCGCACTCTCGGGAGCGGCAGGAGACACGACGGAAACGCTCCTACGCAATGCCGACGCCGCGATGTATCGCGCCAAGGACAACGGGCGCGACCGCGCCGAGTTGTTCGACGCCAGAACCCACCACCGCGCGGTCGACGACTTGCGCACCGGGAACGAGCTGCATCGCGCAATCGAACGCGGCGAGATGCGCGTCTACTACCAACCGATGATCAGTCTCGACACGGGGACACTGTTCGGGTTCGAGGCCCTCATCCGGTGGGAGCACCCCGAGCGCGGGCTCATCCCACCGATGGAGTTCGTGCCGATCGCGGAGGAAACCGGACTCATCGTCCCACTCGGTGCGTGGGCGCTGGAGGAAGCGTGCCGGCAAGCGGTGCACTGGCACGACGCGGCACCGGACGAGCCGCACCTCTCGATGAGCGTCAACCTCTCACCCCGCCAGTTGGCCGAACCCGCGCTGCCGAACGAAGTGGCCCGCGTGCTGCACGACACCGGCATCCAGCCGTCGGCCCTGTGGCTCGAGATCACCGAGAGCACCCTCATGCGTGACGCCGAATCGGCCGTGAGCGCACTCGGTGCACTGCGTGCGCTCGGGCTCCATCTCGCGGTCGACGACTTCGGCTCCGGCTACTCGTCCCTCGCCTACCTGGAGCGGCTGCCGGTGGAGGCACTGAAGGTCGACCGGTCGTTCACCGAAGGGGTCGGCGTGCGGAAGGACAGCACCGCCATCGTCGACGCCATCGTGAGCCTCGCGCGCGCCTTGCACCTGACGACCGTTGCCGAAGGGATCGAGACCCCCGACCAACTCCAACGGCTCCGGGGGATGGGCTGTGAGGTCGGGCAGGGGTACCTCTTCGGAGCCGCCAAGCCGGCTGGGGTCTTCGGCCCCGATCCCCGCCGCGTGTTCGCGCCCGCGAGCCGAGCGCGCGAGACGCGTCGCGCCCGCACCTGACGACGTGTAACGGATACGGCACGCGCAGCGCTCTTCTGTTGCGATCCGGCTGAGTCCCAACCAACCGATACCCCGCGGGGGTTGGGCCTCACCCGGGTCTTCGCGGCGGTGCGTCCTCGTGGGGGCGACGGACCACCGCGTCGGGCGGGTGGTGCTCTCCCCTGCGGGGGAGAGCACCCCGCCTGCCTTGACAAGTGTGTGCGGCTTGTGTACTTTCTGTCACAATTCGTGATGATCTGACGGGATCATCCGCTTTCGCTTCCCCGCTCACTCCGGCTCAGCCGGCTCGCTCGCGGAGGAAGTGCCATGCCCGCAACGCTGCTGATCAAGCCCTGGGCTGACCCGATCATCGACACGCTCGGCCACGATCCCCGGTCGCGCTACGTCGAGACGTTCTGGCTCCCGACCCTCGGTCCCACCGCCCTCCTGCTGCTCCGCCACCTGGCCGACCGCTTCGACCGAACCCCGGAAGGCGTCGAGCTCACGGTCAGCGAGACGTCGCACGCCCTCGGACTCGGTCAGCGCGACGGCACGAGCTCGCCCCTCCTGCGCACGCTCACTCGGCTGACGCAGTTCGACCTTGCGTGCGAGGATCCGTTGTCCGACACGGTGGCGGTACGACGGAACGTGCCACCGGTGAACACCCGACACCTGCGGCGGCTCCCGATCGAGTTGCAGGCCGCGCACGCCGAATGGGCCGAAGGCCAGCTCGCGGAGCCACCGCTCGCGGCCGCGCGTCGGCGTTCCCGCCGGGTGGCGTTCACCTTGCTCGAGCAGGGCGACGATCCTGATCACGTCGAACGCGCGTTGCACGCAATCGGATTCCACCCCGCCTTGTGCCGCGAGAGCGCGCAGTGGGCCTACCAACGCCACTGCGAAGCGCTCGAGCACGTCAACGGTCTGGCCTCGTGACCGACCGCTGACCCCAAGCCGCGGTTACGGGTTCGTCCCCGCATCCGTAACCGCTCACGAGTGGCGCGTCCTTCATCCCCGGGACGCGCCACTCGAACTTCGAACTGTCGCGTCAGACCGCGACCGCCTCCGGTGTCGGAACGGGGGAAGGAACGGAGGCCCTCCGACGCGTCGGCAGCAGGGTGGCGCCGGCGAGCGCGGCAATCACGAAGCCCGGGATGATGAACATCCACGGGATGGGCTCGAGCGGAATGCGGTCCGCGTTGGCGAACGTCGACCCGAGCGAGACTTGGCTGTCGCTCAGCGCGTGCGACTTCGCCGAGGTGGTGCGGACCCACGTGTCGGCGAACGTCGCCAGCGTCGGGAACGCGGCGACGAACTGTTCGTGATCGCCCAGCGCGGGCTCGAGCTTGGTCCGGACGTCGTCGACCATGCCGTCGAACAGGTTGGTCGCGGCCACCGCCTTCTGCGCAGTCGCGGGCGCGAGCCCGATGCGCCCGACCTCGGTCACCCGGACCGCCGCGTCGACCTTGCCCGGGATACCGATCACGAGCGGTGCGAGGAAGACCCCGAGACCGACCGCGGTCAGCGCCATGCTCGCCACCCTGCCGGGCCGCACGAGCGCGAACATGCCGACCGCGATGAGCAACCCGCCGATCCCCACGAACAACCACGGCGCCGTCGAAAGAGACAGGAATCCGGTCGGGATCTGATCGGCACGCGCATAGTCCGCGCGTTCGGCGTTCATCTTCGCGATGACGGGACCGACCAGCTTGACGATGCCCGGTGCCTGTTCGTTGAATGCCGCGACGTTCGGCAGCTCGCGCGCCACGTAAGCGGCGAACTCGGTGTCGTCCATCCGCAACGACTGTTGCAGTCGGGGGAGCGCCTTCGTGCCCAACTCGCCGCCCGCGGCCTGCACGGCCTCAAAGCCGCTCGTCAGGTCGTGCAGACCGCTTGCCGACATCAAGGGCCGGTAGTGGTCGGCGATCGTCTGCGCGTCCTTCGACCGGCTGAAGACGTGTTCGGCAAACGTGAACCCGACCAGGCCGATCCCCATGACGATGGCGAGCACTGCGGCGATCTTTCGCATCCGACGGTCCCCTCGCGAGCGATGTGAACGGTGTCTGTTCGCAGTGCACCCGGGAGTTGGATCACCATCGCCGCGTCTAGCCTCCGGCGTATGCCCGACTCGCTCGAGCAACTCGCGACGCAACTCCGCGAGGCGCGACAGATCGTGGTCCTCACCGGCGCCGGCATCTCGACTGAATCGGGAATCCCCGACTTTCGCGGCCCGCAAGGCCTCTGGACCAAGGATCCGTCGGCGGAACGCAGAGCAACGATCCAGCACTACGTCGCCGATGCGGAACACCGCCGTCAGGTTTGGAGCAACCGTGCGCAGGGAGAGGTGTTCGGAGGAGTTCCCAACTCCGGGCACCGCGCGCTCGCCGAACTCGAACGGCGAGCAGCCCTGCACACGCTCGTGACCCAGAACGTCGACGGCCTGCACCAGGCCGCGGGTTCGTCCTCCGGCATCATCATCGAGATCCACGGCAACATCCACGAAGCCAAGTGCCTGTCGTGCAGTTGGCACGGACCGATGGCCGAGACCCTCGACCGCGTCCGCGCCGGAGAGGCAGACCCCGCGTGCCTGCAGTGCGGAGGGATGCTGAAGTCCGCGACCATCTCCTTCGGGGAGAACCTGGTGCCGGCCGACCTCGAGCGCGCCCAGGCCGCGGCCGCTGATTCCGATGTCTTCCTCGCGATCGGGACGTCGCTCGGCGTGTATCCGGCCGCCGCGCTTCCGGAAATCGCGCTGCGGGCCGGGGCGACCCTGGCCGTGCTCAACGCCGACGAGACGCCGTTCGACGGCCTGGCCGAATTCGTGTTCCGGGATCGACTCGGCGAAGTGCTCCCGGCCCTCGTGGACCGCGTGTGATTGGGAATACCCGACCATTGCGGTAGCATTTCAACGTTCGACGAGGAGAGACCGAGATGGCGAGTTACCGCGACCTGCTCCGCGACGCCAAGGCGCGCATCACCGAGATCCAGCCGGACGCCGCTGAAGCGCGCCTCGGCGAGGCGACGTTCATCGACGTCCGGGAACAGGACGAGCACGATCAGGGCACGATCCCGGGCTCGGTGTTCATCCCCCGGGGCCACCTCGAGAGCCAGGCCGAGACCAAGCTCGTGGACCGCGCCCAGCCCCTGGTCGTCTACTGCGCGGCCGGCAACCGGTCGGCGTTCGCCGCCGAGACCCTGCACCAGTTGGGGTTCACCGACGTCGTGTCCTTGGCCGGGGGCTTCGGCCGATGGAAGAACGAGGGGCGTCCGTGGATCACGCCCCAGGCCCTCACCCCGGAGCAGCGCGACCGCTACGGCCGCCACCTGCTCCTCCCGGAGGTGGGCGAGGCCGGCCAACAGAAGCTCCTCGAGAGCCGGGTCCTGCTGCTCGGCGCCGGTGGGCTCGGTTCGCCCGCCGCGCTCTACCTCGCAGCCGCCGGCGTGGGCACGCTCGGCATCGTCGACATGGACGTCGTCGACGCGTCGAACCTGCAGCGCCAGATCCTCCACAACATGGACCGCATCGGCGAGCGCAAGGTCGACTCGGCGAAGAAGACGCTCACCGAGCTCAACCCAGACGTCGACGTCGTCACGTACGACGTCCGCCTCGGCGCCGACAACGTGCTCGACATCATCGACGGCTACGACGTCATCGTCGACGGCACCGACAACTTCCCGACCCGGTACCTGCTGAACGACGCGGCGCTGCTGAAGCGCATCCCCGTGGTGCACGGGTCGATCTTCCGGTTCGAGGGCCAGGTCTCGGTGTTCCAGCCCTACGTCGGCCCCTGCTACCGCTGCCTGCTCCCCGAGCCGCCGCCGCCGGAACTTGCCCCGAGTTGTGCCGAGGCCGGCGTGCTCGGCGTCCTGCCGGGCATCGTGGGATCGATTCAGGCGCTCGAAGCGATCAAGCTGCTGCTCGACCTCGGCGATCCGCTCGTCGGGCGCCTCCTCGCGTACGACGCCCTCGAACAGTCGTTCCGGGCGTTCAAGGTCCGGCGCGACCCGCAGTGTCCGGCCTGCGGGCCCGACGCGGCGCCGATCGTGATCGCCGAGTACGACGAGCACTGCCTGCCGCACGCCGTGCTGGCCGACGGCAGCACGCTCGCCGCGACCCACTGAGCCCGGGCACTTTCTCTCAAGGCCAGCGCTTCGGGGGCCGATCCTTGCGCGAGTAGATCGCGCGGTACCGGCGCGTTCCGCACCCCGGAGGGATCACCCATGAGCGCCGAGAGCGGGAAGACATGAGCAGGCTGGTGCTCGCGACCGCCGACGTCGACTTCGAGCGACGCGTCCGCGACGCGTTCGACGGCGAGCTCGACGGACCGCTGCGCTACTGGCGCGACGACATGCTCGCCGACCCCAAGCACGACCGTGCGTCGAGCTCGCCGACGCGCGACGTCGAGGTGGTCGCGCTCGGCCCCGACATGCCGAACGACGACGTCGCTCGAGCTGGCCACGCGCGTTCGACCACGACCGACCCGACATCAGCGTCCTGATCGTCGCCCAGCCGTCGACCGAGCTCCTGCAATCGGCGCTGCGCGCCGGTGCGCGCGACGTGATCGCGCCCGACATGGCCCCGGCCGACCTGCGCGCCGCGATCGAGCGGGCGTTCGACACCGCGACCCACCGCCGCCGCGTGTTCGACAGCGACGGACGACGGCGCCGACGACGGCGACGACGCAGCCGGGTCGATCATGGCGCTGTGCCCGAAGGGCGGCGCCGGGCAAGACGACGGTCTCGACCAACCTCGCGCTCGCGCTCGCGCAGGTCGCGCCGGGTGAAGTCGTGATCCTCGACCTCGACCTGCAGTTCGGCGACGTCGCCAGCGCGCTCGGTCTCCGGCCCGAGCTCACGCTTCGCCGACGCGGTCCGCTCGCTCGACACGCTCGACGCGACCACGCTGAAGGCTCACCTGACCGTGCATCCCGCAGAGACCTGTTCGTGCTGTGCGCGCCGGCGACGCCGACCGAGGCCGACGACATCACGATCGAGCAGGTCGAGCGCGTGCTCGAGCTGCTGATCGCAGTCGTTCAAGTACGTCGTGATCGACACCGCGTCGGGCCTCGACGAGAACACGCTCGCCGCACTCGAGTACGCCACCGACCTCGTGCTGATCTCGGCCACCGACGTCCCCAGCATCCGGGCGACGGTCAAGGAGATCGAGGCGCTGCGCGTAATCGGCAAGCCCCAGCAGAGCTGGCACTTCGTGCTGAACCGGGCCGACGCCCGGACCGGCCTGACCATCCCCGCCATCGAGCGGACCGTCGGCATCAACGTCGACGTCGCCATCCCGAGCTCGCGCGTCGGTGCCGCGTGTCGCTGAACCAGGGAGAGCCGGTCATCGCCGCCGACCCCCGGTCGCCGGTCTCGCTGGCGATGTTGCAGCTCGTCCAGCCGGGTGGCGCCGCAGCGGCGCCGCCGACACGCAGGCCGTCGGGCATCTTCCGGCGGCGGTGAGCGACGATGAAGCTCAGCGAGCGCATGAAGCAGAGCCAGAGCGAGGCCGCCGATCCCGAGACGCTCGTTCGGCACGGTCACCACGCGGGCGAACGCCGAGGCGGCCGAAGCCAAGCGTGCCCGTCGCCGACGACCCGGTCACCCGCCTCAAGCGACGCGCCCAGGAGGCGCTGATCGAGCGCATGGGTCCCGCGCTGTTCGACAGCCGTCGATGCCGGCACCGCAACTCGACCGTCTCGTGGTCGAGCGAGCTGAACGCGGTGCTGAAGGAAGAGAAGATCCCGCTCAACGACGCCGAGCGCGACCAGCTGGCGTCGGCGAGATCATCGACCAGGCCCTCGGCTACGGACCGATCGAGCGCTTCCTCGACGACCCGACGGTCAGCGAGGTCATGGTCAACGGGCTCGACGGCGATCTACATCGAGCGCGACGGCCGGCTCGAGCTCACCGACGCGCAGTTCTTCTCCGAGCAGCACGTGCTCCGCGTGATCGACCGCATCGTCGGCGCCGCTCGGCCGTCGCATCGACGAGTCGTCACCGATGGTCGACGCCCGGCTGCCCGACGGCTCGCGCGTGAACGCGATCATCCCGCCGCTCGCGATCGACGGCCCGCAGCTCACCATCCGCAAGTTCACCGACGCGGCTGTTCACGCTCGACGACCTCGTGCGACCTCGGCACCCTCGACGCCCGAGGTCGGCGAGTTCCTCGCCGCGTGCGTCCAAGGGCGCATGAACATCCTCATCAGCGGCGGCACCGGCAGCGGCAAGACCACGCTGCTCAACGTGCTGTCGTCGATGATCCCGGACGACGAGCGCATCGTGACCATCGAGGACGCCGCCGAGCTGCGGCTCCAGCAGCGTCACGTCATCCGGCTCGAGAGCCGACCGTCGAACATCGAGGGCAAGGGCGAGGTCCGCACCCGCGAGCTGGTGCGCAACGCGCTGCGCATGCGGCCCGACCGCATCGTCGTCGGCGAGGTCCGCGGCGCCGAGGCGCTCGACATGCTCCAGGCGATGAACACCGGCCACGACGGCTCGCTGTCGACGCTGCACGCCAACTCGCCGCGCGACGCGCTCGCCCGGGTCGAGACGATGGTGCTCATGGCCGGGTTCGACCTGCCGGTGCGCGCCATCCGCGAGCAGGCGGCGTCGGCGATCGACCTCCTCGTGCACATCAACCGCGGGCGCGACGGCGTGCGCCGAGTGTCACGCGTGTCGCCGCCGTCGACGGGATGGAAGGCGACATGATCACGCTGTCCGACGTCTTCGTGTTCGAGGTCGAGACCCGGCCACGACGGTACCGGCGGCGATGCGTCACCGGCCGTCTGCGGCCGACCGGCGTGCGCCCGAAGCTCACCGAGCGGCTGCAGGACGCCGGCATCACGCTGCCCGGCCGACCTCTTCGGCGCCGGTCAGCGCCTGACCGTCGAGCTCCCGACGGCACCTGGATCGCCGACGAGATCGACCGGCGACCGGCGCGCCCGCAGGCCGCGCCCGCGCGCCGCGTCGCCCGCGCCAGGTTGCGCTGCTTCCGCGGCACCGGCGTCTGCCTGGTAGGGCACGACCCGGCGGGTTCTGTCGAGGTGTCGAGGAACTGCCCGATGTCGAGCGCGCCGGTCGCAGAGATCACCGGTGCCGACGCGCCACCGCACGGCTTCACCTGCTCGATGTTCGCGGGCGCCGACGTCGTGAACGTGTTGCCGGAGAAGCAGTTGCCGTCGTCGGGTGTCGGGAGCACCACCGCGAGATCGACCAGGCCCGAGTCGTGCGACCACGTTGTCGGTGACCTGAGTTGTCGGTCGACGGGTACACGTGCTCTTCTGGAGCCCGGGATTCGGCGCGAGCGCGATGCCGATCTTCGCGTTGTCCGACGACGCGGTTCTTGGTGATGACGTCGCCGACGCTCGCCGACGATGCACGATGCCGCCGCCGAACACGGCGTCGAACTCGGGTCGTCCAGATCGCGCCGCGTCGGGAGTCGCCGTTGTCGCTCGACGACGTTGCCGGCGATCGTCGCCATCCCCTGCGGCGGGAGCTCCTCGCTGTCGAGGCTGTTCGGCACGATGCCGGTGCGGTTGTGTGACCACACCGAGTTCACGATGAACAGGTCACCGCTCGAGTTGGTCCCCGAGTAGCCGAGCTGGTTGTACTCGGACACGACGTCGGTGATCACCGCGTGACACGGGTTGCACTGACCGATGTAGAAGCCGGAATCGGGGCTGCCCGACGCGTAGGAATGGTCGAACTGTCCGTACTGCGAGTCGTAGGCGTAGATGCCGTAGTCACCGTTGCGGTACGCAGGTGAGGTACGAGCCGCGGTAGCCGAGCACGCCGTTCCAGAAGAACCCGTTCTCGGTGAAGTTGCGCGCGGTGAGGTTCTCGACTGCGACGCCATCGGCGCCGACGACGAACACACCGTTCTCCCGCTTGAACTGCCCGTCGAGGATCGTGGTGTTGCGATCGACGCCGCGGATCACGATGCCGTCGGTCGCGACCGTCACGCTCTCCCGGTACACGCCCGGCGACACGAGCACGAGGTCGCCCTGATTCGCCCGGTCGCACCGCGCCTGGATCGTCTTGGCGTCGTCCGGGACCCGGATCGTGCGCCCCGACGCCCGGAACGTCGGCGCCGGTTCGTCGCCCACCGCCCACCGGCGTGACCGGCGTCGTCGCGGCGGCGTCGCCGACCGCGATCTCGGCGTGCTGGCCGCTCGTCGGGCGTGCCGTGCAGCGTGCAGTAGTACGCGAACGTGCCCGCGTCCGCGAACGTGCGCACGTACGACTTGCCGGGCTTCAGGTTGCCGCTCGCCGTACCCTTCCCCGTCGACGGCGTGACGTTGTGCGTGTTGCGCCCGTCGTTGATCCACCGCACCGTCGTGCCGGGCGCGACGTTCAGGTCCACCGGCGCAGAACACGTTGTCGCGGATGTGCACGGTCACGACGTGGTACACGGCCGGGGTGCGCGGCCGTCGCGGGCTTCGGCGCGAGCGCGGCCTCCGACGCACCGAGCAGGAGCACGACACACCAGACGGGTACGACTGCGCGTCGTACCGCACTCACGGCTTGGCCGCGCCGTTCTTCTTCCCGTCGGTCGGGGCCTCGAAATTGCGGGCCAGCTCGATCAGCGTGCGCACGCCGAAGCCGGTGCCGCCCTTGGTGAGGTATCCGTCGTCGGCGTTGGCACGAGCCGGGCCCGCGATGTCGAGGTGCACCCACGGCGCGCCGTCGACGAACTCCTGCAGGAACAGGCCCGCGGTGAGCGCGCCTCCGTAGCTGCCGCCGATGTTCTTCATGTCGGCGACCTCCGACTCCAGCTGCTTGCGGTACTCCGGCGGCAGCGGGAGGTGCCACACGGGCTCACCGGCGCGGTCGGCGGCGCCCCGCACCTGGTCGACCCACGCGTCGTCATTGCCCATCAGCCCGGCGATCTTGTCGCCCAGCGCGACCATGCACGCACCGGTGAGGGTGGCGAGGTCGATCACTGCGGCGGGCTTCTCGTCGGACGCCAGCGAGAGCGCGTCGGCGAGGATCAGGCGGCCCTCGGCGTCGGTGTTGAGCACTTCGACCGTCTTGCCGTTGCGGATCTTCAACACGTCGCCGGGACGGATCGCGGTGCCGCTCGGCATGTTCTCGACCAACGGGACGTACCCGGTGACCCGCGTCTTCACCCCGAGATCCTGCAGCGTCGACATCGCGGCGATGACCGCGGCGCCACCAGACATGTCGGTCTTCATGGTCTCCATGCCCCCGGCCGTCTTCAGCGACAGACCGCCGGAGTCGAAGACCACTCCCTTGCCGACGAGCGCGAGCGCCTTGCCACGCGCGCCCCGGGGCGCGTAGGTCATCTTCAGGAAGCGCGGCGTCTGCTCCGAACCCTGGCCGACGCCGAGCACACCGCCGAAGCGTTCGGCCTCGAGCCTCGCGCCCTCGAACACCTGCACGGAGATCCCCCGCCCCCGGAGCAGTCGGCGCGCGGCCACCACCATCTCCGCCGGTGACTTCTCCTTGGAGGGAGTGTTCACCATGTCGCGCGCCCAGGCGACCGCGTCGGCGATCGCGGCGCCGCGGGCCACCGCGTGACGCACCTCGGCACCGCCCGCTCCGATGACCGCGACCTTCTTCAGCTTGCTGGGTGACGCATCGCCCTTGTAGTCGAGGTACTGGTAGTCACCCAGCACGAACCCTTCGGCCAGCGCCTGTGCTGCGTCGGCCGGTTCGAGCTCGTTCGCCGCCGCGACCAGGGTCGTCCCCACGGACGCGGCCTTGCTCGCTCGCCGCGCGATCGCCGCCGCGGCGCGACGCACACCGTCGAGCGTGAGTGCGTCGGCTTCGCCGATGCCGACCAGGATCGCGGCCTTGGCCCGCAGCTTGCCGGCCGTCGGTACCGCGAGCGTCTCACCGAGGGCGCCGTCGAACCCGACCTCGGCGATGAACGCGGCGAGGCCGCCACCGAGCGCAGCGTCGACCACGTCGGCGCCGGGACCGAACCCTCCGCCCTTGGCGATGGGAACCGCGAGGAGTTCCACCGCCGCCCGGTCGGCCGGCGTGGTGATGACGGTGAACGAGAGAGACACGGTGACGCTCCAGTCGGATGCAGGCGGACGGTCAGGTGCGCACCGGGCGGAAGTGGCCTTCCTGCC
This sequence comes from uncultured Actinomycetes bacterium, assembly GCA_963726965.1. Lineage (GTDB taxonomy): Bacteria > Actinomycetota > Acidimicrobiia > IMCC26256 > DASPTH01 > DASUAS01. The sequence continues at coordinate 242,315 of CAVSEI010000006.1, forward strand.
AGCGGGCGAGGGTGTAGACGAGATCGGCGAGACGGTTGAGGTAGGGGACGACGTGGCTGTCGTCGAGCCACCCGCTCGCGCGGCGGCGACGGACTGACGTTCGGCACGCCGCACCACCGCGCGGGCGACGTCGAGCGCGGCCGCGACGCGGTTCTCCCCGGGGAGCACGAACTCGGTCGGAGCCTCGTAGCGTGCGGTGACGTCGTCGATGATCGGTTCGAGCGCCGCGACCATGGCGCTCGTCGTCCGTGAAACGCCCGCCTCGAGCTTGGTCCGGTTCGCCGGCTCGGTGGCGAGCTCGGCTCCGACCACGAACAGCTCCCGCTGGATGCGGATGAGCAGTTCGTCGAGCTCGGAACCCCGCTCGACCTCGGCGCGGGCGAGTCCGAGCATCGACACCGCTTCGTCGACCGCGCCGTACGCGTCGGGACCCGAGGAGTCCTTCCCCACTCTGCCTCCGAAGAGCAGCCCCGTCGTGCCGTCGTCGCCCTTGCGCGTGTAGATCTTCGGAGCCATCGGGCCCGGAGTCTACGGCCGCCGGCCCGGAGCGGCGGGAGGGGTTCGGTAGCCTGAGTCGATGTCTGCGGTCCCTGATCCTTCCCGCGCGTCTTCGGACCCGGGTTCGGAGACGACCCCGCCGGGTACGTCCACGATGGGCGTGATCAAGGCCGCGGTGCGCACCGCCCGCCCGAAGCAGTGGACCAAGAACGTCCTGGTGTTCGCAGCGCCCGCGGCCGCGGGTGTGCTCGACCAGCGCGACGCCCTGCTCCAGACCCTGGTCGCGTTCGTCGGGTTCTGCCTGGCGGCCAGCGGCACCTACTTCCTCAACGACGCCAACGACGCGGCGGCCGATCGGCTGCACCCGACGAAGCGACTGCGACCGATCGCGGCCGGTGACCTCGACGTCCACACGGCGCGGATCATCGCCGTCGTGCTCATCGTGCTCGCGCTCGGCGGTGACCGCGCCCGTCAACGACTTCAAGCTGATGGGCGTCGTGGCCGGGTACGTCGTCGTCACGCTCTCGTACACGATGTGGTTGAAGTACGAGCCGGTCATCGACCTCGCGGCCGTCGCCGCCGGCTTCGTGCTCCGCGCGATCGCGGGCGGTGTTGCCACCGGCGTCCCGCTCTCGGACTGGTTCCTCATCGTCGCCGGCGCAGGTTCGCTGTTCATCGTCACCGGCAAGCGCCACGCCGAACAGGTGGAGCTCGGCTCCGATTCGCTCGAGCACCGACGCACCCTGGGTGAGTACTCGACCGCGTTCCTCGGCTACGTGCGCGCGGTGGCGTCGGGCGTCATGATCACGGCCTACTGCCTCTGGGCGTTCGAGAACGCAGCCTCGACCGGCGACGAGACGTGGTTCCGCCTCTCGATCGTGCCGTTCGTGATCGCGGTGCTGCGGTACGCGCTCGTCATCGACCAGGGCGGGGGCGGCGCGCCCGAGGAAGTCGTCCTCTCCGACCGGGTACTTCAGATCGTCGGCCTGATCTGGATGTTGACCTTCGCGCTCGGCGTCCGTGGCTGAGTCGTCGGAAGCGCGCGTGGAGCTTCTCACCGGCTGGAGCCGTACCGCTCCGAGCGCGGCGACGGTCGTCGCGGTGCACGACGAACCCGAGATCGACGCCGTCGTCACGAGCGCCGGGCGACGCGGGGTGATCGCGCGCGGGCTCGGTCGCAGCTACGGCGACGCGGCACAGAACGCCGGCGGCACCGTGCTCGATGTCACCACGTTGACCGGTATCCACGACATCGACCTCGAGCGAGGCGTCATCCGGGTCGACGCCGGCGTGAGTCTCGACACGATCATGCGCACGATGTTGCCGTTCGGCTACTTCGTCCACGTCACCCCGGGCACGCGTCTGGTCACCGTCGGCGGCGCGATCGCCGCCGACGTGCACGGGAAGAGCCACCACTTCGACGGCAGCTTCGCCAACCACGTCGAGTCGTTCACCGCTTCACACGCCGAAGGGCACTGCGACGGTCACACCCGACGTCCGATCCGGAGTTGTTCTGGGGTACCGCCGGCGGTATGGGCCTCACCGGCGTGATCGGCGAGGCGACGATCCGGCTCCTGCCGGTCGACGACGTCGATGATCCGCGCCGAGAACGTCCGGTGTCCCGATCTCGACTCGGTCATGGCGCTCATGGTCGAGGGCGACGACGCAGTTCCGCTACTCCGCGGCCTGGATCGACTGCCTGGCGACCGGCCCCGTCGCTCGGGCGCTCGGTCCTTTCGCGCGGCGACCACGCGACCGTCGACGACCTCCCGAAGAAGCGCCGCGCCCGACCTCTGCGCTTCGATCCCGGGGCGATGCTGACTGCGCCACCGTGGGCGCCGAACGGGCTGCTCAACCGGGTCAGCATCGCCGCGTTCAACGAGTTCTGGTACCGGGTCACGCCGTCGTTGCACGGCGAGGTCGAGAGCGATCTCGTCGTTCTTCCATCCGCTCGACGGCGTGCGGGGCTGGAACCGCCTCTACGGCAGCTGCGGCTTCCTCCAGTACCAGTACGTCGTGCCCGATGCCGCGCACGACGCGGTGCGCACGTCGATCGAGATGCTCAGCGAAGCCCGCGCCGCCGTCGTTCCTCGCGGTGCTGAAGCGCTTCGGCGCCGGCAACCCCGGACCGCTCTCGTTCCCCGCGCCCGGCTGGACGCTCGCGCTCGACATCCCGGCCACCGTCCCCGGTCTCGCCGAACTCCTCGACGCACTCGACGAACTGGTCGCCGACGTCGGCGGACGCATCTACCTGGCCAAGGACTCCCGGCTGCGCCCGGAGCTGCTCCCGGTCATGTACCCGGAGCTCGACCGCTTCGCCGAGCTGCGCGCCCGCGTCGACCCCGCCGGCGTCCTCCAGTCCGACCTCCAGCGCCGCCTCGCCCTCCCATGATCCAGTTCGGCGTCAACTCGACGCGCCCGTGCACGTGACACTGACGCCAAAACGTCGAACCGCATCGAAAGGCACAATCGCATGAAGGACGCGCTCGGCTCGGTGCAGTCGGTGCTGGTGCTCGGAGGTGGTTCCGACATCGCGCAGGCGACGCTCCGCGAGCTGGTGCAACGCCGCGCCCGGACGATCGTGCTCGCGGCGCGTGACCCCGGCGCGCTCAGCCGACCATCGCCGACGAACTGCGCGCCGCGGGCGCGACGACGGTCGAGACGGTCGCTTTCGACGCGCGCGACACCGCGACGCACGAGGCGTTCGTCGACGACGTGTTCGAACGCTTCGGCGACATCGACCTCGCGCTGCTCGCGTTCGGCGTGCTCGGCGACCAGGAGGACGCTGAGCACGACGGCCGCGCTGCCGTCGACATCGCCGAGGTGAACTACGTCGGTGCGGTGTCGGTGACGGTGCCGATCGCCCAGCGGATGCGCACCCAGGGTCACGGCACGATCGTGGCGCTGTCGTCGGTCGCCGGCGAGCGCGCCCGGCGCTCGAACTTCGTCTACGGCTCGTCGAAGGCGGGCCTGGACGCGTTCTTCCAGGGGCTCGGCGACAGCCTCGTCGGCACCGGCGTGAAGGTGATGATCGTGCGGCCAGGGTTCGTGCACACGAAGATGACCGAAGGCATGGACGCCGCCCCGCTGTCGACCACTCCCGAAGCAGTCGCCGCCGCGATCGTGCGCGGGCTCGCACGGGGGCAGGAGACGGTCTGGGTGCCGTCGACCCTGCGCTACGTGATGTCGGGGCTGCGCCACGTCCCCCGCCCGATCTTCCGCAAGCTCCCCATCTGATTGATCGGGCTCGGCGGGATCGGGCTCGGCGGGATCGGGCTCAAGGGGAGGGGCGTGCCGGTCGACAATTCGTCGATCGTGCCAAAGGAAGTCGCATGACATCCATGTATTCAGCCCTGGTCGAATCCCAGAAGATCGACTACGAGACGCTGCTCGACCAGGAAACGGGCCTGCCGACGTGGGCACTCCTCATCGATCGCATGACCGTCGCGCTCGCGCGTGCCCGTCGTACGGGGAGCGTCATGGCGGTCTTCGTGATCGAGGAACCACGCATCGGGCGCCGCACCCGCGACATCAACGCGGTCGCGCGGTTGCTGCAGTCGAAGCTCCGGCCCGACGACACGTTGGCGCGTATCGGTGACCAACGCCTCGTCGCGGTGTGCAACGAAATCCGCATCGACGACGACGCCGCGCTGGTGGCGCGCCGTCTCATCTCGGGTGCCGGCATCGTCTGCCGTCTCGGGATCGGGCAGGGCGGCATCGACGACACGCCTGAGACGGTCTTGAGCCGGGCGATCCGGGAGTCCGTGCGCACGTCACCAGCTGCGTGAGGCACGAACCGCCCGCGGGCGGTGTGCTAGCCATGGCGATGATGGAGCACGATGCGTCGTCGCGGCCTTCGACTTCGACGGCACGCTCTCATCGCGCGACAACGTCGTGCCCTTCCTGCGCCACGTCGCGGGGACGGCTGCGACCGCGAAGCCTTCGCCGGCGCCGACCACGCGACTGGCGCGGCCGAGGTCGATCGCAGTGGACGCGCAACCAGGTGAAGTCGGAGCTCGTCAGCCGGGTGTTCGCGGGACGCGAGATTGCGGCGGTGGACGCCCTCGCCGCGCAGGTTCGCCGACGATGTCGTCGACCACCATCTCCGCGCCGAGGCCGTCGAACGCGCCGACTGGCACCGCACCCAGGGCCACCGGCTGGTGATCGTGTCCGCTTCGTTCGCGACGTACCTGCGCCCCGTCGCCGAGCAGCTCGGCTTCGACGCGGTGCTCGCCACCGAGCTCGAACGCGGCGACGACGATCGACTCACCGGTCGGCTCGACGGCGCCAACGTGCGCGGTCCGGAGAAGGTCGCGCCGACTCGACGAGTGGCTCGGCGAGACGTTGGACGGGAGAACCGCGTTCGTGTGGGCGTACGGCGACAGCTCGGGCGATCGCGAGCTCTGGGCACGCGCCGACCGCGCGGTCCGCCTCGGCCGCCGAGCCCACCGCGGCACGCAGTAGCGCGCGAGCGCGGCGCGGTATAGCTGCGAGGTTCCTGAACGCGCTCCGGTACCCTGGCACGAATGTCCGAGTTCCTCGCCACGCTCCCCGAGCGCGTGCTCGTGTTCGACGGCGCGTTCGGCACCTGGGTGCAGGACCAGGACCTCGGACCCGACGACTTCGGCGGCCCCGCGCTCGAGGGCTGCAACGAGCGCCTCGTGCTCACCCGGCCCGAGCTCATCCAGCAGATGCACGCCGAGTACTTCGAGGCCGGCGTCGACGCGGTCGAGACCGCCACGTTCGGCGCGTTCGCCCTCGTGCTCAACGAGTACGGCATCGCCGACGAGACCTTCGCCATCAACGAGCAGGCGGCCCGACTGGCCAAGGAGGTGGCCGCCGACTTCTCCACCCCCGACCGCCCGCGCTTCGTGATCGGGTCGATCGGGCCCGGCACCCGCCTCCCGTCGCTCGGCCAGATCGCGTTCGCCGAGCTCCGCGACGACTACGAGGCGATGGTCGCCGGGCTGCTCGCCGGCGGCATCGACGTCCTGCTGATCGAGACGGTGCAGGACCTCCTCCAGTGCAAGGCCGCGATCATCGGCGCCCGCCGGGCGATGGCCACCGCCGGCGTCGAGGTGCCGATCATGGTGCAGGTCACGGTCGAGACCACCGGACGCCTGCTCGTCGGCTCGGAGATCGGCGCCGCGCTCACCGCGCTCGAAGCGCTGCGCCCCGACGTGATCGGTCTCAACTGCGCGACCGGACCGACCGAGATGACCGAGCACCTGCGCTACCTCGCGCAGCACTCGCGCACGTTCCTGTCGTGCCTCCCCAACGCGGGCCTGCCGTCGATCGTCGACGGCCACACGCACTACGACCTCACTCCCGACGCGCTCGCCGACGCGCACGAGCGCTTCGTCGACGAGTTCGGGCTCAACATCGTCGGCGGCTGCTGCGGCACCACGCCCGCGCACCTGCGCGCGGTCGTCGATCGCCTCGGCACGCGCGCACCCGTGGCGCGCACCCCCGAGCACGAGCCGAGCTGCTCGTCGATCTACAGCCCGGTCACGTTCCACCAGGAGCTCGCCTACCTCGCGGTCGGCGAGCGCACCAACGCCAACGGCTCGAGGAAGTTCCGCGACGCGATGCTCGAGGCCGACTGGGACACGTGCGTGCAGATGGCGCGCGACCAGGTGAAGGAAGGCGCGCACGTGCTCGACGTGTGCGTCGACTACGTCGGCCGCGACGGCGCCGCCGACATGCACGAGATCGCCAGCCGCTTCGCCACCCAGGCCGCGCTCCCCCTCGTGTTCGACTCCACCGAGCCCGCAGGTGCTCGAAGCCGGGCTCCAGCACTCCGGCGGCAAGGCCATCCTCAACTCGGCCAACCTCGAAGAGGGCGAGGACGCCGGCAAGCGCTTCGACCGGGTGATGTCGCTGGCGCGCGAGTACGGCGCCGCGGTGATCTGCCTCGCCATCGACGAAGAGGGCCAGGCCCGCACCGCCGACTGGAAGCTGCAGGTCTGCCAGCGCATCTACGACCTCGCGATCGAGCGCTACGGCATCGAGCCCGACCGACCTGATCTTCGACATGCTCACGTTCCCGCTCGGCTCGGGCGCCGAAGACCTCCGCCGCGACGGCATCGAGACCATCGAGGCCATCCGCCGCGCCGAAGACCGAGCTGCCCGGGCTCGTCGACCGTGCTCGGCCTCTCGAACATCAGCTTCGGACTCAAGCCCGCGATCCGCCACGTGCTCAACAGCGTGTTCCTGCACGAGTGCCGCGAGGCCGGGCTCGACGCCGCCATCGTGCACGCGGCGCGCATCATGCCGATGCACAAGATCGACGACCACGCGCGCGAGGTCACGCTCGACCTCGTCTACGACCGTCGCCGCGACGGCTACGACCCGCTCACCGAGCTCATGGCGCTGTTCGAGGGCGTCGACGCCACCGCGGTCGAGCAGGAGGACCGCTCCGGACTGGCCCGTCGAGCAGCGGCTCGAGCACCGCATCATCGACGGCAACCGCGACGGCCTCGAGACCGACCTCGAGGAGCAGCTCGCGTCACGCCCCGCGCTCTCGATCGTGAACGACGTGCTGCTCGAGGGCATGAAGGTCGTCGGCGACCTCTTCGGCCGGGGCGAGATGCAGCTCCCGTTCGTGCTGCAGAGCGCGGAGACGATGAAGGCGGCGGTCGCCTACCTCGAGCCGCACATGGAGAAGGCCGACGCCGGCGGCAAGGGCCGCGTCGTGCTCGGCACCGTGAAGGGCGACGTCCACGACATCGGCAAGAACCTCGTCGACATCATCCTCACCAACAACGGCTACGAGGTCCACAACATCGGGATCAAGGCGCCGCTGTCGGCGTTCGTCGAGAAGGCCAACGAGGTCGACGCCGACGCCATCGGCATGAGCGGCCTGCTCGTGAAGAGCACGCTCATCATGCGCGAGAACCTCGCAGGAGCTGAACACGCAGGGCCTGGCCGAGATCCCGGTGCTGCTCGGCGGCGCCGCGCTCACGCGCACCTACGTGGAGCGCGACCTGCGCGAGGTCTACGACGGTCGCCTCTTCTACGGCAAGGACGCCTTCGAGGGCCTCCACACGATGGACCAGCTCATGGAGGGCAAGAAGACGGGCGTGCTCGATCCCGACTTCGGGCGCGCGCTCGGCGGGCGCGATCCTGCCGCCCCGCCGGTCGGAGATGGAGGCCGAGCGCGCGGTCACCGCCGCCGCGGTGCGCTCCGACGTCGCCGCCGACGTCGAGATCTTCACGCCGCCGTTCCTCGGGTCACGCGTGGCCAAGGGCACCGCGCTCGACGACATCGCCGCGTACATCAACGAGACCGCGCTGTTCCGCAACCAGTGGCAGTTCCGGCCCGACAAGTCGCTCGGCGAGAACGACGCCGACTTCAAGGAGCGCATCCGCCCGATCCTGCGGGCGCAGCTCGACGAGGCGAAGGCCGAGGGCTGGCTCGTGCCCGCGGTGGTCTGGGGCTACTTCCCGGTGAACGCCGACGGCAACGACCTCATCGTGTGGACCGACGACGACCGTCGCAACGAGCGGCTGCGCTTCACGTTCCCGCGCCAGCGCACGCGACCGTCACCTCTGCATCACCGACTTCTTCCGCTCGGTCGACAGCGGCGACGCCGACTACGCCGCGTTCCACGTGGTGACCGTCGGCGAGCGCGCCATCCGAGCGCGAGCGCGAGCTGTTCGCCGCCGACAAGTACCAGGAGTACCTGCTCACCCACGGGCTCTCGGTGGAGATGACCGAGGCGCTCGCCGAGCTCTGGCACCGCCGCATCCGCGAGGAGTGGGGCTTCGCCAACGAGGACGGCCCGACGCTCGCCGGGCTGTTCCGCCAGCAGTACCGCGGCTCGCGCTACTCGTGGGGCTACCCGGCGTGTCCCGACCTCGACGACCAGGCCAAGCTCGACGACCTGCTCGAGCTGCACCGCATCGGCGTGAAGCTCACCGAGGAGTTCCAGCTCGAGCCCGAGCAGAGCACCTCGGCGATCATCGTCCCCCACCCCGAGGCCAAGTACTTCGTCGTCTGAGTCGGGCCGGTGCGCTCACGGCAGTCGCCGACGCCAGGCACGCCCCGCACGATCTCCGGAACCCGCGTGCGCACCGCATCGAGCGAGGCCGCGTCGTCGGACGTGACGCTCGGATCGATTGGTGGCGCTGTCGAGCACGGGCTGGAACACGGGATCCCGGACGAGCGCGTGTCGGCGGCGCACGCACCGCGACCGGGACCGAGTAGGTCCTGCTTGCAGGACCTCGAGCGAACAGACTCGTCGCGACTGGCGGCGAACACGAGCGCGGTCGACGCGCGCATTCGGTGCCTCGGTCGCGGTCGGCGCCAGGGTCGCAGGCGGTGAGCGTCGACCCGATCGCGCCCCCGCGTCGACCGCCGCGGCGCCCGCCGGCATGGCCGCGGCCCACTGCGCGAGCGCGTCGCCGATCGTCGTGCGTGCCTCGCCGGTCGTCCGCCCGACGAACGGCGCTCCGCAGGCACGTCGTGCCCGCGCGCGTGAACGTGACCATCGCGTCGCCGCCCCAGGCGTCGGCCGCGGTCGAGCGCGGCCGCGGGATCGAGGCGCGACGCGAGCACCTGGTAGAGCGCGAACGCGCCGAACACGTCGGGCTTGCCCGACCGCGCTTCTCGCCCGCGGCAGCTTCGGCGGGGCGACCGTCGTGGAACGTGCGGTGGTCGACCAGGGTCGACGGCGTGAGGAAGGCGGCGTCGCGGTCGGCGGGTGCTCGGAACAGCGCGTCGACGCCCGCGTCCTGTCGCTTGGCGATCACCGCGTCGAGCATCGACGGACCGAGGTCGTACGGGGCCTCGAACAGCACCGACAGCGATTCGGGCACGCCCTTGGCGTCGATCTCGGCTGCTGCGCCTGCCGCGCCTGTCTGTCGCCGTTCCTGCGTCGTACGCCTGCCTGGTCGGCGTGCGACAGCGTCTTCGCGTACGTCGTCCTGGATGCGCACCGCGTCGCCCTCGACGAGCGTGTGCAGCACGGCGTCGACGCGTGCGCCTTCGCGGCCGCCTGCTCGAGCTTCTGGAGGTCGAAGTGCTGGTCCTGCAGCGCGTGCGTGAGCTCGTGCGCGACGGTGACCCGCGTCGCCGACGTCGTCGAGGTTCGTGCCCTTCACCGTGATCTTCTTCGTCTTCGGGCTCGTAGTACGCGAGCACGCCCGAGGTCTGCAAGCGCGCTCGTGGCGTCGACGATGTCGACGTCGGCGCCGATGAGCCCGACCGCGCGGAGCTGGCTCTGCGACCGCGCGATGTCCGCCTTGTCCTGCTCGCTGAGCTTGCCCCTGTCGACCGCGACCTTCTTCTCGAACGCGGCGTCGTCGAGGAACTCGACCGGCGACCGGGTGCTCGAAGTCGAGCTTGCGCAGCTTCGGCGACCTCGTCGGCGATGGGCTGCGATGCCGCGGGTCCCACTGCCGTCGGCGGCTTCGCCGACGCGTGGCGTCGCCGGCGACCTGGCCGTGGCGGTCGCGCTCGCCGCACTGCGAGCCGCCAGCGACCGATCGACCACGACCGCACGGCGCCGACGACGCGGTCGGCGACAGAGAGCGACGTCGCGCCGGGTGCGTGGAACATCGAGGCGCCGACGGTAGCGGTGCACCGATCGCGCGGCGTGGTCACGACGGCACGTCAGGCAGCCTGAGGACGGTGCCGCCTACGATGCTCCGTCGATGAAGGGTCTGATCCTCTCCGGCGGCGCCGGCACCCGCCTGCGGCCGATCACCCACACGAGCGCCAAGCAGCTCGTGCCGGTCGCCAACAAGCCGATCCTCTTCTACGGCATCGAGGACATGGTCGAGGCCGGGCATCAAGGAGATCGGCATCATCGTCGGCGACACCGCCGACGAGATCATGGCCGCGGTCGGCGACGGCTCCCGCTGGGGCGCCGAGGTCACCTACATCCGCCAGGACGCGCCGCTCGGCCTCGCCCACTGCGTGCTCATCGCCCGCGACTTCCTCGGCGACGACGACTTCGTGATGTACCTCGGCGACAACATGCTGCAGCAGGGCCTCAAGGAGTTCGTCGACGCGTTCGAGGCCGAACGCGCGCGGCGCCCGACGCCGACGGCCGCGTGCTCTCGTCGCAGATCCTGCTCGCGCACGTCGACGACCCCCGCCAGTCGGGCGTCGCGGTGCTCGGCGCCGACGGCGAGGTCGTGCAGCTCATCGAGAAGCCGCAGGACCCGCCGTCCGACCTCGCGGTCGTCGGCGTGTACCTCTTCGACCCGCAGATCCACGACGCGGTGCGCGCGATCGAACCGTCGGCGCGCGGCGAGCTCGAGATCACCGACGCCATCCAGTGGCTCATCGACCACGGCCACCGGGTGCGCCACGAGATCCTGCAGGGCTGGTGGATCGACACCGGCAAGAAGGACCCGCTGCTCGAGAGCAACCGGCTCGTGCTCGAGACGCTCGACCCCGCGCTGCGACGGCACCGTCGACGACGACGTCGCGCGATCGAGGGTCGCGTCGTCATCGAGGCCGGCGCCGAGATCGTGCAACTCGACGGTCCGCGGCCCGGCGATCATCGGCGCGCGCACCCGCGTCGTCAACAGCTACATCGGCCCGTTCACCTCGGTGGCCGCCGACTGCGAGATCATCGACTCGGAGGTCGAGCACTCGGTGCTGCTCGAGCGACAGCCGGGTCGTGTCGGCGTGCCGCGCCTCACCGACTCGCTCATCGGCCGCGACGTCGAGGTCGCTCCGCTCGGGCGAGACGCCCGCGGCCACCCGCCTCCTGCGTCGGCGACCACTCCCGGGTCGAGCTCGCCTGAGGATGCCTGATGGCCGACGTCATCGCAGTCCGACGTCATCGCCGGCGTGTACGTCGTGGAGCCGACGATCCACGGCGACGAGCGCGGCATCTTCATCGAGACCTACCGGCGCGAGTGGTTCCCCCAGGGCCGCGAGATGATCCAGGGCAACCGCGGCAACCGCCAGGCCGGCGCGGTCGTCGGCCTGCACTACCACCTCCACCAGGCCGACTACTGGTACGTGCCGATGGGCGCGCGCCCGGGTCGTGCTCCACGACCTCCGCGAGGGCTCGCCCACCGACGGCGCGACGCTCACCATCGATCTCGGCGAGCGACGCCGACGGCACCTTCGACCACCGCGGCGTGTTCATCCCGCCCGGCGTCGCCCACGGCTTCGCCGCGCTCAGCGACATGGTCATCACCTACCTGGTCGACGGCTACTACAACCCGAACGACGAGCTCGGCGTGGCGTGGGACGATCCCGCGATCGCGGCCGACTGGGGCGTGACCGAGCCGACGCTGTCGGCGCGCGACCAGGCGAACCCGGTCGCGCCGACCTCCCGACACGCGCTCCGCCCCCGCTGCGGACTGCGCACGTGAGCCGCAAGATCCTCGTCACCGGCGGCGCCGGGTTCATCGGGTCGAACTACGTGCGCCACGTGCTCGCGCACGACCGACGACTCGGTGACCGTCTACGACGCGCTCACCTACGCCGGCAACCTCTCGACGCTGCGCGACGTCGACGACGACCCGCGCTACCGCTTCGTGAAGGGCAACATCTGCGATCCCGAGACGCTCGAGGACGCGATGCGCGGACACGACGCCGTCGTGCACTTCGCCGCCGAGAGCCACGTCGACCGGTCGATCGTCGGGCCCGACGACTTCATCCACACGAACTGCTTCGGCACCAACGTGGTGATGGACACCGCCCGGCGCCTCGAGATCGGCCGCGTCGTGCACATCGGCACCGACGAGGTGTACGGCTCGGTCGAGATCGGCTCGTCGAAGGAGACCGATCCGCTCGAACCGCGATCGCCGTACTCGGCGTCGAAGGCGGGCTCCGACCTCATCGCGCTCTCGTACCACCACACCTACGGGCTGCCGGTACTGGTCACGCGCTGCACCAACAACTTCGGGCCCTACCAGTTCCCGGAGAAGGCGATCCCGCTCTTCACCACCAACCTGCTCGACGGCGGCACGATCCCGCTCTACGGCGACGGCCTCAACGAGCGCGACTGGATCTACGTCGACGACCACTGCGCGGGCGTGCAGCTCGTGCTCGACACCGGCGACCGGGCGAGATCTACAACATCGGCGCCGGCAACGAGACCCCGAACCGCGTGCTCGTCGACAAGCTGCTCGTGCGCTTCGGTCACGGCGAGGAGTCGGTGGAGTACGTCGACCGACCGTCTCGGCCACGACCGCCGGTACTCCGTCGACATCACCAAGGTGACCGCGCTCGGCTGGCGCAAGGCAGCGCACGCTCGACGAGGCGCTCGACGCGACCGTCGCCTGGTACCGCGACAACCGCTGGTGGTGGGAACCGCTGAAGCGAAACTCCGGGCGCGAGCATGAGTAGCTTCACCATCGCGTGATCGTGCCTCATCCCGTGCGTGACTTCTGGCGGACACGTCGGTTCGAGCTGCTCGGTTCGACGCTGTTTCTCGCCTTCGTGGCGTGGCCACTCCTGCGCCCGAGCCGCGTCGTCCAGGGTTTCGACACGTATGCGTATTCGGCGCCCAACGAGGCGGTGTCGTTCCGCGCCCTGCTCGCCGGACAGCTGCCCCAGTGGAACCCCACCATCTTCGGCGGGGTGCCCCACCTGGCGAATCCCCAGGTCGGGCTGTTCAATCCGCTCAAGCTGCCGTTCGTGGGGTTCGATCCGTGGCGTGCCGTGGTCTTGATCACTGCACTCCATCTCTTCGTGCTCACCGTCGGGATGGTCGTGCTCGCGCACCGGCTGCGCCTGCGACCGCCGGCCGGGTTCATCGGCGCCGTCGCGCTCATCGGCTCGGGCATGGTCGCGGGGAAGGCTCTGCAGTACCCACAGATCACGGTGGTGGCCGGGATCCCCTGGCTCCTCGTCGCGCTCGACCTCGTGCTCGACCGCCCCGCGCGTCCCGGGCGGGCGATGGGGTGGCTGGCGCTCGCCACCGCGTTCATCTTCGTGTCGGGGCATCCGCAGATGACGTACCTCGCCATTGCGCTGGGCGTCGGCTGGACGATCAGCCGGACGCTGCGCCACGGAGCCTGGCGCGAATTGTGGCGGGTCGCGGCCGGGTTCGGGCTCGGCGCCGCGCTGGCCGCGGTCCAGCTGCTGCCGAGCCTGGCGCTGCTCTCGGGTGCCGTGGCGCGGGTCAACTCGTCGATCACCGATCCCGCGTACGTGATGCACCGCAGTCTCCTCCCCGTGATCCTGCTGGGTGACATCTGGGCGCCACGGGTCGACGTGATCTCCGGTTCGTTCGAGTCGATGGCGTACATCGGTGTCGCCGCCGCGGTGCTCGCGCTGTTCGGCGTCATCGACACGTGTCGCCGACGGCGCGAACGCGCCGCGACCGTCATGCTGCTCTTCACCGGTGCCGTCGCAACTTGGCTCTCACAGGGCGGGTACTCACCGCTCTACCGCCTGGCGCGCGATGTCGTGCCCCTGTTCAAAGAGGCGCGCGTCCCGGCCCGGTGGATCATCGTGGTGACGATCATCGGTTCGATACTCGCAGCGCAAGGTACCGATGCGATCGTCAACCGACGTATCGATCGCCGGGTCCTGACCGTGGCCGGCGCGGCGGCGCTCCTCATCGCCGTGTTGGTGGCGATCGGCGGCTTCGACCTGCCCGCAGGGAAGACGGTCGCGGACGTGGATCGCCACCGCGGCCATCGTCGTCGTCGGTATCGTGCTCATCGGCCGCGCACCGCGTCCCTGGGCGCTGGTGGGCGTGGGCATCCTCGTGGCCAGCGTCAGCGTCGAACTCGGGCTGATGGCACGACACGGGCCGCTCCGCATGGCCGCCGCGCCGGCGTCGACGACCAGCATCTCGAGCGAGGCGGTGCGGTACCTGCAGCGACACCCCGGACGGACGATCTCGATGACCCAGGAGCGATTCGACGATGCGTCGTACATGATCGGTGGGCTACGGCCGAACACGAACTCGTTCTTCGACATCCGATCGATCGACGGCTACGACGGAGGTCCGCAGGTCCGCAAGACCTGGATCCAGGTCGCGAATGCACTGACCAAGGGGAAGGTCAACATCGAGCTGACGCTCCGGTCCCAGGCCGAGATCCCGCTCGACCCCGATCTCTACGCGTGGTTCGGCGTGCGTTCGGCGCTCGTCGACACCAGCGTCGTCCCGGCATCGGGTTTCGTCCCCGGTTGGAGGGGGCCGGTCACGACCTCGGGCTCGGTCCAACTGTTCGAGAACCCGAGCTACGACGGCGACGCGTTCGTCTACCACGCCACGCGGCGCGTTGCGCGGGCGCCCGGCAAGGCGCTGCGCCGCATGGATCGTTCGGACCTTCGGCGCGTCGCCCTCGTCGGCCCCGACGGTCCACGGCTGCGTTGTTCGACATCGTGTGACCGGGAGACGGCCTCGGTCGATCGCGTGACGCCGGAGCACATCGTGGTGCGCGCCCGCGCCAAGTCGCCGAGCCTTCTCGCGCTCACCGAACAGGCCGATGACGGTTGGCGGGTCGACGTCGACGGCCATTCCGCCGATCTGGTCACCGTCGACGGGTTCATGCTGGGGGTTCGGCTGCCACCGGGTCGTCACACCATCAGCTTCCGGTACACCGCCCCCGGTCTGCACACGGGCCTCGTGGTGTCGGGGCTGGCGTTGGTGCTCGTCGTCGTGTTGCTGGTCGACCGACGACGACGGATCAGCGAACCTTCCGCAGCCACAGACTCCCACCCGGATTCCGCATCCAGAGGGGGAACTCCCGGGTGAGGCGGTCGAAGAAGCGCTGGTGGACGAGATCATTGAACAACACGATCTCGAACGCGTCGTTGTACTCGAGGAACGCGCGGAGCACGTAGGCCTCGTTCCAGCCTCGCCCCTCCTCGACCCAACCGATCGGATACTCGAACGGGTAGAAGACGTCGTGGACGTGGACGTAGACCCCGGCCTGCAACGACGGCAGCACCTCGAAGATCTCGTAGTTGACATCGCTCCCCACCCGCGAGACGTGGGTCGAGTCGATGAACAGGATGTCGTCCGCCTCGAGCTCGGCGAATTCCGCGAGCGGGACCCGCTGCACCGCATCCTCGATCAGGCGGAAGCGCTCACGGTCGTCCGGGCGGATCAGCTCGCACAGCTGGGCCGGGTACGGCTCGATCATCGTCAGCTCCGGATCCCGGTCGAGGAAATGCTCGCAGGTGTCGAGGAGCGCGCACGACGACCAGCCGGATCCGACCTCGATCACCCGCCGGGGCTGGAGCCTCCGGAGCATGCAGTACAGCGCGAGCGCGTCACCCGACCCGAAGCTGCCGTTGTCGAACCAGTACCGACGAGTGGGAATGCGCTGGTCGGGAAACGGCTGCTCGTCGTAGAACGGCTTGAAGTCCTCGAGCAGCGCCGACTGCGCGTCGAGGCGCAGATCGATGGCTCCGAGCGTCGCGGGCGGGCCGGCCTCGAAACGCTCGCGGTACGACTCGATGTCCGCGAACGAGGGGATCGGCGAATAGAAGTGTCCGGGCGGCGCGAACATCGGCGCACTCGGCGCCTGCGGAGTCGGGACCGGGCTCGTCCCGTGCAGCATCCGGCGCGCCGCCCGGGCCGCGCCACGTGCAGGCGCCTCGAACGGCGTGCCGCGGACGAGTGAGCGGGCACGATCGACGAGGCCTTCGGGCTGATCGTCGTCGCTCACGGCTGCTTCACCGCGTCGAACACGAGCGCGTTCGCGCCCACGATCCCGTGCCAGGGGTTCCACAACGTGTACATCTGCGTGAAGAAGCCCAGTTCCGCCAACCGTACGAGCATCTCGAGCCCGAAGATGGTGAACACGAGGACACCCTCGGGACGGACGGGATCGGCGTGGTAGATCGCTTCGGCGAGGAACTCGGGCTCGCCGTTGGCATCCAGCCGTGCGCGCACCTCGTCGAGATGGGTGTGTTCGCGGAGGTGGAACGGAACGGTGAACACGTGGTGGCCGCCCGGCCGCAGCACGCGGTGGACCTCCCGATGGGCCCGGTACGGATCGGGGACGTGCTCGAGCACGTCGGACGACAACACGAGATCGATCGACGCATCCTCGAACGAGAGTGCGGTCAGGTCCTGGTGCACGGTGTCGCCGACGACTTCTCCCGCCTCGTGATCAGGCCCGAGATACTCGCTGCAGAGGTATCCCGACATGTCATGCAGCTGATCGTGCAACGCGCCCTGGGCTTCGGTGTTGTAGACGACGAAGTTCGGGAGTGAGCGCAGGTCGGCGAAGCTGGTGACCGCTCGCCCGGAGTGTTCACGCGCGGCCTGGACGGCGACGAACGCGAGTTGGCGGTTTCGATTCGTGCTCCCACATCGCCGGCACCGGCCGGTCTCCCTCAAGTTGTCGGAAAAACCGGTGGCCGCCGAGAGCTTCCCGCACACCGGACAGTGGATCGGCGCGATCGTCCCAAGGCGAACGACACCCCGATCGACCACGCCGGCGTCGACCCGGATCGGGTAGCGCGGTCTGGCTCTGATCACGGATGAGCCCCGGAGGGCGAGTGCGGCCGCGGCTCGATGCCCGCCACCAACTCCTCGACGTGGTCGGCGAAGTGGTCGAAGGTGAACATCTCGGCCCGCCGCGCCGCCGCGGTCGCGAGGCGTTCGATCTCGCGCGGGTCGCGCACCAGCGCCAGCGTCCGGGCGGCGAGGTCGTCGGTCGTCGTGTAGCGAATGCCACTCTCGTCGTCGCCGACGATCGCGGCCGGCCCACCGTGGACGTAGACGAGAGGAACTGCACCCGCCGACATCGCTTCGACCACGCTGATACCGAAATGTTCGAAACGATCGGGCTTCCGATCGAGATCCTCGCCGAGGCCCGCTCCGTGCCAGAACAGTGATGCCGCGGCGAACAACTCGTCGAGATCTTCACCGCGGGCATTCACGTGGAAGCGCACCGGGAGCCCCACCGCGGCACGGCGGACCATCTCGACGTACCCGCGTTCATGGTCGCTGCAACCACCGGCGAGATGGAGTTCCCAACCTCGGAGACCGCTCGCGCACGCAGTCCGAAACGCTTCGACCAACTCGAGCTGCTTCTTCGAGTGCCCGGAGACGTTGGGGAAGAACCGACCGACGGCGAGAATGATCGGTTGCTTCGCACCGGGTCGACGAAGGCGAACCGGTGGCGGAACCACGCTCGCGGTGCGATTCCACAGCTCGTCGACCCAGCGGGCCGTGTACGCCGAATTCGCCACCACCGCCTGGTACGAGTCGAGAAAGTCACGAACGAACGCACCGTGGGGAACCGACGCGAGAAGCGCCAGATCGCGGGGGCGGGCGCTCGGGAGCCGGCGACCGAGGTAGACGTGGGACACGACGACTCCGAGCTCACGGTCGTCGTCGACGCCCAGCTCGAGGCGGGGGACAAACGTGTCCGAGACGATGGTGACGGGGATCGGATTCTCGGTGCCTCGACCATGGATCGTCGTGCGAACCGGGATCCGCTTGCCGCGGGGCACCACACCGTCGAAGAGCACGTCGTCGTCGAGCGCGACGCGAACCCGTGGCGCCCGGCCGTGCGGCCACCCCCGCGTCGAAAGCGTCAACCGGAACGGCAACTCCATTCCGCGCGGAACCTGCAGGTCGATCCTGGCGTCTCCGCGCGTCCAGCTGCCACAGCCGGAGAACTCGCGCAGCCAGAAGCCGTGCTCACGCTCGATCCACGACGAGAGCGGCTCGATGCTCGTGGTCCGCCACCGGTTCACCGCGCCAGGCGAGACGAGCAGGTTGGGCATCGGGAAATGCACGTAGTAGATGCTCCTGGCGGCCCGACTCGGGAACGTGCATCCGAACGAGGTGTTCGCGAGCACGTCGTAGCGCTCGCTCGCTTCGAGGAACGCCCTGGTTCCGTGCGCGATCTGGACCTGCGGGAACCCGGTCAGGTCGAAACCGAGCCGCTCCGAGGTCACGATGGCATCAAAGGGGTGACTCACGAGGAGCTCGACGTCGTGGGCGCGGCCCAGCGCCGCGGCCATGCCCCCGGCGAGTTGTTCACCCCCACCCAGCGTCGTCCAATGCGCGTTGTACACGGCCGCTCTCAACGCGCGACTCCCCAGCGCTCGACGATCTCCTCGCGCGCGCGGTCGACGCGTGTTGGCGCCGACGGGCGAGGAGCGTTCCCGGGAGCAGCTTGAGGAACGCGGCGTAGGCGCGGCAGCCGCCGGACGGCCAGATCGGGCGACGGACGGGCCCGGTGCACCAAGCGGCGCGCGACATCGCGGTCGAAGATCACGGCAGTGTCCCGGAGATACTCGTACGAAGCACCGGCGAACATCGACCAGGGTGCATTCCGAGCCAGGGTGAGGAACCGGTTCCGCTCGACGAAGTGCATGAACAAGGGCGATCCCTCTCTGCTGCTCGCGGCGTGCACGTGCCGGACGACCGATTCCGGCACGTAGCGGTAACGCCATCCGGCCAACCGACCGCGCCACGACAGATCGGTGTCCTCGTAGTACATGAAGTACCGATCGTCGAAGATGCCGACGTCGCGGAGGTAACGCACGGACAGCAACACTGCTCCGCCGCACCACGCAAACACGTCTTCGGGCTGCGCGTACTGGCCCCGGTCCGGCTCGAGGAATCCGCGATCGCCGCCGTAGCCGCCCAAGACGAGGCGAGAGCCGACGTTGTTGATCACGTCGTACTTCTGACCGCCCGATTGCGGCCGAGTGCCACGCAGGCACATCGGTCACCGTCACGTCGACCGGGTCACCGCCCGCCCAGAGCCGCACCGACTTCGCCCGTTCGGCCGACAGCTCGACCTCGATCGCGGTCGGGAGCGCGGCTCCCGATTCGACCGGCACCCGGATCTCAGCCCGCGCTCCGGTCCAGCAGAGCTGATCGATACCGGAACCCCTCGTCTGGTCCGAATGACAACCGTCGGCGAACTGGGCGTGGTCCCAGACCTCACTCCCGTCGACCGCGAGCCCCGTGACCTTCACGCCGAGCTCGCGCCCGTCGCCCGGAGGCCGCGACGTCGGCGCCTCGAGGGTGAGGGTCACGAACGCGGGGGCGAACACGATCTTCGAATTGGCGGCGCCGAGCTGCTCGTCCGCCTCGAGGGTGTCGACGAGGGGGCGCAACCAGTTCCTGTCCGGCACCGTGTCGTTGTTGAGCAAGGCCACGTAGTCGACCCCGCTGAGATCTTGGAGCCCGAGGTTGCAGCCACCGGCAAACCCGGCGTTGTGGGTGTGCTCGACCACGTCCACCCAGGGCATCTCGCGGCGGACACGGGGTGCGATGCCGTCGATCGACGCGTTGTCGACGAGGAGGATGTCGAGCGCGTCCTCCGGCCAGTCGACGTGGTGCAACGCTTCGAGGCACCGCAAGGTCATGTCGCCGCCGTCGTAGTTCAGTACCACGACACGCACGCGAGGAGTACGGGGCATCACCGGGAAGCCGGGCGCGGCGCCGATCGCTGGTCGACCGAGATGTGCACCGGAAACTCGACCGAGCCGAACGCCCGCTTCGGGTCTCTCACCTGGAAGCGGTAGCGCTGTTCGTGCCAGTCGTAGATGTACGCGCCGTCGTTCGACGTGACACACAGCGTGACGGCGTACTCGCCGTCGAGCAGGGGGATCTGTTCGAACGCGAAGACGATTTCCCCCGGACCGTCGAGTCGGCCCGTTGGTGTGGACTCCGACGCAGTGCTCGACCCGTGGAGGAGCTTGCCGTCGGAGTCGTAGATCATGATGGTGAACACCGGATCATCGACGGGGGCGTCGACTTCGAAGTGCGCCCGGATCTCCAGCGGTTCGCCCGGCTCGAGGTGCGTGCGCGTCGGTTGCCCCGGATGGCGGAACTCGACCTCAGTGACGCGGACCCGATCGTCGACGGGCGGCGCCTCGCCCACACGAGCGCGGGGTGGCGTGATGCGCAGATGCTCCCGGAAGACCTGGACGGCCTCCTGCGGGTCGCCGGATGCCACCAGGTGCCCGTGATCGAGGACCGCGGCCGCTTGGCAGATCCGCCGGACGAGGTCGGGCGCGTGCGACACCACCACGATGGTGCGCCCGTCTCGTTGGAACTGCACCGACCCGGTCGAGGCACTTCCGCTGGAAGGCTTCGTCGCCGACGGCCAGCACCTCGTCGACGAGAAGGATGTCGGGTTCGACGTTGACCGCGATGGCGAAGCCGAGACGGACGTACATGCCCGGACGAGTAGAAGCGCACCTGCGTGTCGATGAACTGTTCGAGCTCGGCGAAGGCCACGATGTCGTCGAACCGACGAGCGAGATCGCGTGCGCGACATGCCCAGGATCGATCCGTTCAGGAAGACGTTCTCGCGGCCGGTGAGCTCGGGCTGGAATCCGGCGCCGAGCTCGAGCAACGCGGCGACCCGACCGTGGGTCGCGATCTCGCCCTGCGTCGGGCGAGGATGCCGGCGATGCACTTCAGCAGCGTCGACTTGCCGGAGCCGTTGTGCCCGAGGAGTCCCATCGTGGTGCCCTCGGGCACCTCGAGGTCGAGTCCCTCCTCGGCCAGCGCCCAGAAGTCGTCGCTGGGTGTGCTCCCGAAATGGATCACCCGTTCCTTGAGCGACGGGTACCGCTCGTGACCGAGCTTGAAGCGCTTCGACACACCGCGGACGCTGACCGCGGAGGGCATGGCTCAGAGCTCCTCGGCGAAGTCGCCTTCGCTCCGGCCGAAGTACGACAACGCGAGGAGGAACAGTGCGCTCGACACGACGATGACGATGCCGAGATGCCAGAGGTACCACCACTGGTCCCTCCCGATCGGGAGGATGTGGATCCGGGTCGTCGCACCGGCCGCGGTACTCATCGGCGCGACCTGCGCGTAGATGGCGCGTTGGAACGTGAGCACGACATCTGCGACCGGGTTCAACAGGTAGAGCCAGGACTGCGATCCGAGCTTGGCGCTCACCGTGCCGTACGGGTACACGATCGGGGTGATCCAGAACCACGCGAGGAGCGCGAGCTCCACGAAGTGCGCGGTGTCGCGGAGCCGCACGTTGCACGCGGCGAGGAACACTCCGGTGGCGGCGGCGAACAGCAGCAGCGCGAACAGCGCGACCGGCAGCAACGGGAGGTACGAGAACGCGACGTCGTACTGGAAGATCACCAAGGCCAGCAGGAGGACGATCCCCTGAAGGAAGAAATGCAGCAATGCCGCACCCACCGACGCGAGCGGCAGGATCTCGCGTGGGAACGCAACCTTGCGCACCAGGCCAGAGTTGGCGACCACCGAGCTCGTGGAGGCGGCCAGCGCGGTCGAGAACAGGTTCCAGACCAGCAGCCCCGACAGGAGGTAGATGGGAAAGTTCGGGATCCCGCTCCCGAGAATGAGCTGGAACACGACGTAGAACACCACGAGGTACAACGCCGGGTTCAACATCGACCACACGAACCCGAGCGCGCTGTTCTTGTACTTCACCTTGAGCTCGGTGCGGGTCAACAACACCAAGAGCTCCCGGTACCGCCAGATCGCTACCACCCGTTCCCACAGCCCGACTCGGGCGGTACTCACTCGGGTGGGACGTTCGGCAGTCGTGGAGGTCATAGGAGGGGTCCTGCCGCACGACGGTACCATGCGACACCCTCCGGGAAAGAGCCGTCACCCCCCTAGGATCGCTCGCCGTGGCGTCGCACCATCGTCTCCGCGTCGGCGTCGACGCCAACCCGCTGATCGGTGAGCGCACGGGTATCGGACACGTCACCGCGCGACTTCTCGAAGGGCTCGCGCCCCGCGACGACGTCGAGGTCACGGGCTACGCGATCACGCGCACCGGCCGGCGCGACCTTGCCCGGGTACTGCCCGTCGGCATCCGGCCCGCGACGTCATGGATGCCCGCGCGCGTCGTCCATCCGCTGTGGGCGCGCGTCGCGTGGCCCACGATCGAGCACTGGACCGGGCCGGTCGACGTCATCCACTCGCCGAACTTCATCGCGCCTCCGGCCCGGGTGCCGGTGATCGTGTCGGTCCACGACCTCGCGTTCGTCCATTCACCGGAGTTGTGCCGCCCCGAGGCGCAACAGCTCATCCCTCTGCTGCGCCGCGCCATCGCACGCGGTGCGATCGTCCACACCGGGAGCGATGTCGTGGCGGGCGAGATCCGGGACTTCTTCGACCTGCCCGCGGAGCGGGTGGCGCGGGTCTACTCCGGTATCGCAACGCACGCGGCCGACGGCAACGCCACGTCCGGCCACGTTCTCGCCGGTGGCGATCGCTACGTGCTCGCCATCGGCACCATCGAACCGCGCAAGAACCTGCCCGGTCTCGTACGCGCCTTCGACCGCGTGGCCGCCGAAGACTCCGACGTGCGCCTCGTCATCGCCGGCGCGAACGGTTGGGGAACCGACGCCGTCGACGCGGCCGTGGCGGCGTCGACGTTCGCGTCCCGCATCCGACGCCTCGGATACGTGTCGGATCGCCAACATGCCGATCTCCTCGCCGGCGCGTCGGTGCTCGCGTACCCCTCGCTGTACGAAGGATTCGGACACCCACCGTTCGAAGCGATGGCTGCGGGTGTCCCGGTGGTCACGACGACCGCCGGCTCGTTGCCCGAGGTCATCGGCGACGCCGCGTACTTCGTGCCGCCGGCCGACGACGACGCGCTCGCGGAGGCCATCGGGCGATTGCTCACCGACGACGTGCTCCGCCAGGACCTCGTCACGCGTGGACGTGTGCGGGCGCAGGCGTTCCCGTGGTCCACTGCGATCGACGGGTTCGTCGACCTCTACCGACGCGTTGCCACCACGACCTGATGCGTCAGCCGAGCAGCGCGCGCGGCAGGAGATCCATGCCGAACCCGGTGAGGATGGCGAGGTAGAGCAGGCCGGTCGCGGCCATCACCGCGGAATACGACCGTTCCTTCAACGCGTACCACGTGGCGATCACCAGGCCGATCGTGGTGAGAGAAGCGACGACCCACATCCAACCCATGAGCCCGCTGTACCCGTCGTCGACCGATCCCGACAGCACCGACACCATCCCGATGGGGATGAGGTAGACGACCACCTCGAACGGCCACAGCCCGGCCACCCATTTCACCAATTCCCGGATGGGCTCGCGGCCGAGGCCAGGCTGCACGAGATACCAATGGCCGAGGAGCATGGCGTCCGACACTGCACCGAGGAAGAACGCCCCGACCTGGA
Organism: uncultured Actinomycetes bacterium; assembly: GCA_963726965.1. GTDB lineage: Bacteria > Actinomycetota > Acidimicrobiia > IMCC26256 > DASPTH01 > DASUAS01. The sequence goes on from CAVSEI010000006.1 coordinate 265,869, forward strand.
GCCGCACCAGACTCAATGCGTAGTCGCCGCCCACGAACGACGCCGCGCCGAACAACGCGATCACCCCGAACAGCGGGCCGACCAGATCCAGACGCGGATCGAACTCCTTCATGTCCGAGTCGACACCGTCGGTGGCACCGGCATCGATGCCGGTCATGGTCGCCACGCGTTGCGTGCGTGCCGCCTGCAGCTCACGCTGACCGCGTACGCCGGCGGCGCGCCGAACGTACGAGAAGAGGAGCGCGACGGCCGCGGCCAGCGCCATCAATCCGGTCCCGATGTTTCGGATCGCCGCACCGGTGCCGGCGTCGCCCGCACCCGACACCACCGACAGGACCGCCATGACACCGAACGAAATGCGAAGCAGCCACCCGTAGCCGATCCCGACCTCACGGCGCCGGGTGGTCACCCAGCAGAAGAACAACCCGCCGGTCGCCCATTGCGCGAGCAGTGTCGCCAGATCGAGCTGCACCGCTACTGCACGGTCGCGAGATCACGTGGCGCGTGGTTCAGCCGCTCCGGGCCCGCGTCCGTGGCGACCACGATGTCCTCGAGCCGGAGGCCGAAACGTCCGGGCAGATAGATACCGGGCTCGACACTGAACGCGTGACCCGCCACGAGCGGCGTGTCGTTGCCCGCCACAACGTACGGATCCTCGTGAGCTTCGGTACCGATCCCGTGGCCGGTCCGGTGCACGAAATAGTCGCCGTAGCCGGCGTCGACGATCACCTGCCGCGCCGCGGCATCGACCTCGGCGCACGAGGTGCCGACGGTCGCGGCCTGCACACCCGCTTCCTGCGCGGCGACGAGCACCGCGTATGCGTCGACCACGTCAGGCGCGGGTGGGCCGACGCTGAACATGCGCGTGATGTCGGAGCAGTATCCGTGCATCGTGCCGCCGAAGTCGCACAGCACCGTGTCGCCGGGCACGATGACCCGGTTCGTCGGGTCATGATGGGGGCTCGCGGCGTTCGGTCCCGTGGCGACGATGGCAAAGTTCGCGCGCTCGTGTCCCCCCTCGAGCATGCGTTCCACCAGCTCGCGGTGGACGTCGAGTTCGGTCCGCCCGGCAAATGGGCGCTCGCGCATGGCCGCGGCGACGTCGTCAACCACGCTCGCCGCGGCACGGAGCGCGTCGACTTCGGCCGGGTCCTTCACGACCCGCAATGGGCCGGTCACGAGGATGCCGCGCCGGAATGCGGCGGTCGGGAGTGCGTCCTGCAGGTCGAGCACGAAGCGGGCCCAGGTGTGGTCGCCGACGGCGATGCTGGTCGCCCGCCCGACCAGACGGGCGACGATCCTCACGGGATCGTCGGTCTCGTCCCACGACCGGATGGTGAACGCGTCGGGCTGCACGACGACGCGGGGCGCCTCGAGTCGCGGCACGACCAGAACCGCGTCGGCGTCGACCGGGACCACGAGCATCGTGAGCCGCTCCAGCGGCATGGCCTCGTACCCCGTGAGGTACGGGAGGTCAGCTCCCGTCGACAGCAGCAGCGCGTCGAGGCCGAGCTCTCGCATGCCGCGTGCGCGCCCGCTCCAGGCGGATCCCGTACACCGACACCTCACACCCCGACCGGGGCGGGCTGGGCCCGCTTGGCGTGGTAGCTCGACCGGACGAGCGGCCCGGACTCCACGTGGCCGAAACCGATCCCCTCGGCGTAGGCACCGACCGCGGCGAATTCCTCCGGGGTCCACCATCGGACCACGGGGAGGTGGTGAGCCGACGGCCGGAGGTACTGCCCGAGGGTCAGGACGTCGACCCCGACGTTCCGCAGGTCGGCGACCGCGCCGAGCACCTCCTCGGTGGTTTCCCCCATGCCCAGGATGATGCCCGACTTGGTCAGCAGCCCCGCATCCTTGGCGCGGGCGAGGAGGGCGAGGGAACGGAAGTACGCAGCCGACGGGCGCGCGGCACGATGGAGACGCGCGACCGTCTCGAGGTTGTGGTTCAAGACGTCGGGCGCGCCGCGAAGATGACGTCGAGCGCGTCGGGATCACCCTTGCAGTCGGGGATCAGCACCTCCACGCGGGTCGCGGGCGTTCTCGCGCGTATCGCACGGATCGTCGACGCGAAACCCTCCGCGCCACCGTCGGCGACGTCGTCTCGGGCCACGCTGGTGATCACTGCATGTTCGAGTTCGAGCGCGGCGATCGCGTCGGCGACCCGGCGCGGCTCGTCCGGATCGAGCGGCATCGGTTTGCGCGTGTCGACCAGACAGAACCCGCACGCCCGCGTGCACCGGTCGCCCAGGATCATGAACGTCGCCGTGTGGTCCGCCCAGCATTCGTAGATGTTCGGGCACCCCGCTTCTTCGCACACCGTGTGGAGGTCGAGTTGCTGCACGAGGCGCTTGGTCTCGCGGAAGTTGGAGCCGAGATCGGCGCGCACGCGCATCCATTCCGGCCGGCGCGCACCGGGCGGGTCGACCGACGGGTGGACACCGGCTTCGGCCAACCGGCCGAGGAGGCGAACTGGGGAGTCGCCGGCGATCGCGGCACGCGTGAACGCGCTCAGGTCGCTCACGTGTTCGCGCCACACGACGTCTTGCCGCTCGACCTCGTCACTCGCGACGCCGAAGTGCGTTGCGAATTCCTCGACGACGGCATCGACGACCGCCCGCATGTCGGGCGCGGTCCCGAGCTGCTCGGCCATTGACGTCACGCCGCGGTCGCGGATCCCGCACGGAACGATGTGGTCGAACATCGTGAGCTCGGGATCGACGTTGAGCGCGAATCCGTGCCGGGTTCGTCCCCGCGCCACCTTCACCCCGATCGCGGCGATCTTCTCGTCGCCGACCCAGACGCCGGTGAAGCGCGGCTCGCGGTGCGCCAGGATGCCGAACGCCGCGAGCACCGAGATCAAGGTGTCCTCGAGCCTCCGCACGTAGGCAACGACGTCACGCTGACCGTCGCGCCACTCGGGGAGCGTGACGATCGGATACCCGACGAGCTGGCCCGGGCCGTGGTAGGTCACATCCCCGCCCCGATCGGCCGTCACCAGATCGGCGCCGACCACGACCGGTGCCACCAGCACGTGCGCCGGATCTGCAGTCGTACCGAGGGTGTAGACGTGCGGGTGTTCGAGGAGCAGCAGGTAGTCGTCGACGGCGCGATCGTGCAGCGCACGCTGGAGCTGGTCGGCTTCCCCGAAAGGAACCCGACCGAGCCAGCGCGTCCGGAGCATCAGTCGAGCTCGTCTTCCCAGTTGTGCTGCTCGAGCATCGTCCGCATCGCCCGGAGGAACGCGGCCGCGTACGCACCGTCGAACGCTCGGTGGTCCCACGTGAGCACCAGCAAGCCGGTGTGATGGATGGCGATGGTGTCGTCGCCGTCCGGCCCGGTCACGACGACTGGCCGCTTCTTGATTCCGTCGGTCGACAGGATCGCCACTTGCGGTTGGTTGATGATCGCCATGGTCGCGTAGGTTCCGAACGGACCCGGGTTGGTGATCGTGAAGGTGCCGCCCAGGACATCGTCCGGGACCAACTGCTTGCTGCGGGCACGCGCGGCGAGATCGTGCACCTCGTGCGCGATCGAACGCAGGCGCTTGCCGTCGGCATCGCGGATCACGGGCGCGACCAGCCCGTTGAAGTCGAGGTCGACGGCAATCGAGAGGTTGACGTCGTGGTGGACGACGAGCGCGTCGTCGCCGATGCTTGCGTTGACCCGCGGGAACTCCCGCAGGGTGTCGCAGAGCGCGCGCGCCACGAAGGGCAGGTAGGTGAGCGTGAACCCCTCCGTCGCCTTCCACTGACCCTGCCGTGCCGAACGCACGCGCTCGACCCGCTCGTAGTCGACCTCGATCGAGGTGGCGACGTGCGCACTCGTCGCCTTCGACCGGACCATGTGCTCCGCGGTGCGCCGCCGGATGTTGTCGAACGGGATGATCTCGTCGCGCGCGGCCGGCACGACCGCCCCAACCAGTGCGGGCGCGGCTCGAGGTTCGGGCTCGGTTGCTACGACCGGCTCGGGCGTGGGCGGGGGCGGGGTCGGCGCGAACACCACCGCAGGCTCGGGTTCCGCGACGGGTTCCGCGACGGGTTCCGCGACGGGTTCCGGGACGGGTGCCGGGGCGGTCGGCACCGCGGTCCTGGGGGTACGCGCGGCAGCGTCGAGGACGTCCTTCCGCGCGATGCGCCCACCGGGACCGCTGCCTTCGATCGCGCTGGCGTCGAGCCCACGTTCGGCCACCAGTCGTCTGACGATGGGCGACGTGAGCGGCGTGTCCACCTCGACCGTGTCCGACGCCGGTTGCGAGATGGTCGTCGGAACCGGAGGCGGAGCGAACACCACCGGTGCGGCGGGCGCGGGCACGGTCGGCTCCGGTGCAATCGGCTCCGGTGCACTCGGCTCCGGCGCGGCGACGACCGGGGCGACGAAACCGGCGGGGCGACGACCGGGCGGCGGGCGCGGGAGGCGCGACCGGTGGCGCGCTCGGCGCGTCACCCACCACCGCGAGGCGGGTCCCGACCTCCACGGTCTCGCCCTCGGTCACCAGGATCTCCGTGACCACACCGGCAACGGGCGCGGGCACCTCCGAGTCGACCTTGTCCGTGGAGACCTCGAACAACGGTTCGTCGGCGTCGACGTGCTCACCCACCTGCTTGAGCCAGCGCGTGATGGTGCCTTCCGTGACCGTCTCCCCGAGCTGGGGCATCGTCACGTCCACTGGGTACTCCTCGGGTCCGGACCGGTCAGGATCATGAATGCACGAACATCAATGGAGTGGGCGGCCGGTGATCGCCAGTGCCGCGTCGCCGAACGCCTCGCTCAGTGTCGGGTGGGGATGGATCAGCGCGGCGATGTCCGCGGCATTCGCCTCCCAGTTCACACTGAGGTAGCCCTCGCCCAGCAGCTCGGTCGCCCACGGTCCCGCGAGATGCACCCCGAGCAACACCCCGTCGGCGTCGGCGACCAGCTTCACCAGCCCTTCGGCTTCGCCCAGGATCATGGCCCGGGCGTAGCTCGCGAACCGGCGGGTCGTGACCGTGACCTCGTGCCCTTGGTCCCGCGCCTCTTCCTCGGTGAGCCCGCACCACGCGACCTCAGGTTGCGAGTAGACGACCCACGCGATCTTCGCGTAGTCGACGGGCGTGACCGGCTCGTCGAGGATCGTCTTCACGATGACGATCGCCTCCGCGAACCCCACGTGGGCGAGCTGCGGTGTGTCGACGACGTCGCCGGCCGCGAACACGCCGGGAACGTTGGTCCGGAGCTGCTCGTCGACGACGATGAACCCACGGTCGTCGACCTCGACGCTCGATGCTTCGAGCCCGAATCCGCCGCTGCGCGGCGCGCGGCCCACGCTCACGATGATCTTGTCGACCACGACCGACTGTTCACCGGCTTCGGTCTCCCACGTGACGGTCAGTTCGCGCGAACCCTCGATGCCGGTCACCCGTGCAGAGGTCTGCACGTTGACGCCCCGCTTCTTGAAGCTACGCGCCACGACCGTTCCCGCGTCGACGTCGGTGGGCGCAAGGATTCGCGGCAACGCCTCCAACACGGTGACGTTGCTCCCCATGTCGACGAGCATCGAAGCGAACTCGACGCCGATGACGCCGCCCCCGATGATGACGACCCGCGGCGGGAGCTCGGTGAGCTCGAGCACGTGATCGGAGGAGAGCACGCGCGTTCCGTCGAAGTCGAGGCCAGGCAGTGAGCGCGGGTACGACCCGGTCGCCACCACGAGATTGGCGCCCTGCACCTCCGTTCCGTCCGGGAGGCGGACGAGATGCCCGGCGGCGTCGACAACCTCACCCCGAGCGTTGAACACGGTGACGTGTCGACCCTTCAGCAACGACTCGAGACCCTTGGTCAGACGGTCGACGACTTCCTGCTTGCGCGCTTGCGAGCGCGCAAGATCGAGGGTGGGTACCCCCGCGTCGATGCCGAAGTCGGGCGCGTGCTCGATGGCGCGCAACACTTCGGCGGTCTGGAGGAGCTCCTTGGCCGGGATGCACCCGCGGTGCAGGCAGGTGCCCCCGACCCGTTCTTCCTCGACGAGAGCGACGTTCAGCCCCGCCGCGGCTCCATAGAGCGCGGTCGCGTAGCCGGCCGGCCCGCCGCCGAGAACCACGATGTCGAATTGCTCGGCCAGGACGGCCACCTCCCCGACCCGGCGCACCACGGCACCGGCCAGTTGTCACGATCGAACCCTGTCATTCTTTCAGGCCGGCACCCAGAGTCGTTGATTCCGGCCCCCGGAGTAGGTCGGCCCCCATGATGCCCACCTTGACGCTCATCACGGTTGCGGTCAGCGAGCGAGGAGGATCTGCACCGCGCCCGCGGCGAGGATCGCCACCCCGGTGATCGCCGCCAGGATCAACAGCGCCCGGGTGCTCATCCTTCCATCCTCGCATCCTCGCGCCGGTCGGCGACGATCCGGGTACCCGGTCGCCTGGGGTGCCACCGATATGCTGATTCGCCGGCCGCCCGCCGCACCCTGGCCCTCTCGCAGCGGGTCCCTCAGCCCTCCCGCTCGAGCACAATCCCCGAGACGAGCATGTCGCAGCGCGCACAACGCCTCATCGAAGCTGCTCGCAAGCTGCCCGTCCCCGAGGGCACCTATGCCGTCGGCCTCGGCCTCCTGATCTCCGGGATCACCGCGTACGGCTTCCAGATCCTCGCGTTCAAGGGTCTCAGCAAGTCCGAGTACGCGGCCCTGAACGGCCTCTGGATTCTCGTCTTCGTGGTCGCGCCCGGCTTCTTCCTCCCACTCGAGCAGGAGGTCGGACGCGCGGTCGCCGATCGTCGCTCCCGCTCCCTCGGCGGTGGGCCCGTCGTCAAGAAGGCCGCGCGAGCCGGGGCGGTCCTTGCCGGGTCACTGATGGTCCTGTCGGTCATCGGCGCGGTCGCGTTCGGTTTCACCGACCGCTTGTTCCACGGGCAGGAGGTCCTCCTCGTCTGCTTCGTCATCGCGCTCGGTACCTACGCCGTCCAACACATCACCCGCGGCACCCTCTCCGGGAACGGGCGATTCGGGCCGTACGGCATGATCCTCGGCGCGGAAGGCGTGTTCCGCATCCTTCCCGTGATCGTCGTCTACGCCGCGGGGATCGACAACCTCCTCTGGTACGGGCTCGCGTTGGCGATCCCGCCGCTCCTCGCCAGCCTGGTCGCGGTTCGGGGTCAGCACGGACTGCTCGCGCCCGGACCCGACGCCGAGTGGTCCGAGCTCTCGACCAACCTCACGCTGTTGTTTCTCGGCTCGCTCGCCGCGCAGACGCTGAGCTATGCCGCCGCCCTCGGGGTGATCGTGCTCGCGCAGGGCAAACACGAGCGCAAGGAAGCCGCCGACTTCATCGTCGGATTCTTCATTGCCCGCATCCCGATCCTGCTGTTCCAAGCCATCCAGGCTGCGCTGCTGCCGAAGCTCGCCGCGCTCTCGGGCGCGGGCAAGTACGACGACTTCCGCTCGGGACTCAAGAAATTGGTGATGATCGTCGTCGGCGTCGGTGTCCTCGGGATCGTCGCCGGTGCCACCATCGGGCCCATCGTCGGCCAGATCCTCTTCGGCGACAAGTTCAACCTCAGCAACCAGGACCTCACCTTGCTGTTCGTCGGCAGCGCCGCGTTCATCCTCGCCCTCACGCTCGCCCAGGCCCTCATCGCGCTGCTCGGCCACGGTCGCGCGCTGATCGCCTGGACCGTCGGCCTGGTGCTCTGTCATCACGGTCATGAGCTTCGGGAGCCACGACCTCTTCCTGCGAGCCGAGCTCGGCTACCTGGCCGGATGCCTGGCCGCAGCGTTGATGATGGGGATCTTCCTGCTGACCCGCCTCCGTTCGGCGACACCCGAGAGCTTGAGCCTCCTCGTCGAGGCCATCGAGCACGAACCGCTCGAGATCTAGCGGGCGTCGTCACCGCGATGAGAGCGCTCGTGACCGGTGGGGCCGGCTTCGTCGCTCGTCACCTGACCGCGCACCTCGAAACGATGGGCGTCGACGTCGTGACCGTCGATCGCGTCGGCCCCAGGCCGGTCGACATCACCGACACGCACGCGGTGACGCGCGCGATCACCGACGCGTCACCCGATGTCGTCTACCACCTCGCGGCGCGCAGCCACGTCGGACAGTCGTGGAGCGACCGAGACCTGCTCTTCCGGGTGAACGTCGACGGCACGCGCCACGTGCTCGATGCCTGCAGCGAGTTTCGGGTCGGCCGGGTACTCATCGTGGGGAGCGCCGAACAATACGGCGCGGTCGAACCTCGCGATCTTCCTCTTCGCGAGACGACACCCTTCCGGCCACTGACGCCGTACGGCGAGAGCAAGGCCGCAGCCGAGGCCCTCGCCTTCGCTGCGTTTCGCGATCACGGCCTGCCCGCCGTGTGCGTCGCGCGCGTTCAACCACACCGGACCGGGCCAATCGGCCAGCTTCCTCGTGCCGGGAGTGGCCGCTCGCATCGTCGCGGCGGAACGCGACGGCACCGACGAGATCACGCTCGGCAACGTCGAACCGGTCCGCGACTTCAGCGATGTGCGCGACGTCGTACGCGCCTACGCACTCCTCGCGGTCGACGGCGAGCCCGGCGAGGCGTACAACGTGTGCTCGGGTCGGGGGGTGCGCATCGGTGATCTCGCCGCCGAGCTGCTCGCCCATTCGACCCGCCGTCTGCGGATCGTCGCGTCGCCCGAGCTCGCCCGTTCGGTCGACGTACCCGTGCTGATCGGCGACCCGGGAAAACTCGTCGCCGCCACCGGGTGGCAGCCCGAGTACAGCCTCGCCGACACGCTCAACGCGGTGCTCGAGGAGGCGCGGCGCGCCTGAAGTGTCCGACTCAGCGGTCGACGTCGGCGCCCTCGGGCACTTGCCGGGCCAGCCAACCGAGCAGAGTGGCGATGGCTCGCGGGTCGTGTCGCAAACGGTGACCAGCACCGTGCACCAGGCGCAGCTCGGAGCCCGGCCTGCCGGCATCGACGAGCGCGCGGGCGTCGTCGACGGGTACTTCGGCGTCGTCGACGCCGTGCAGCACCAGCAGCGGGCGACCCCCGAAGCGCGCCGCGGCCGCGACGGCGTCGATCCGACCGATGTCGCGTACCCAGCCCGTCGCGTCGGTCGGGAAGCCCGCGGTGCGGATCATCCCCATCGAGCGCCGCGTGCACGAGGAGACGACCGGGATCCTGCGCCCAGTCGCGCAGTGTGCTCGGCGCGGCGATCGTGGCGACCCCTCTGACGAGTTCGTCGTCGACCGCTTCACACAGTGCGAAGGTGCCACCGTGGCCGAAGCCGGCGATCCACACGCCGCGCACGTCGTCGCGCGCGGCGAGCGTACGCACCGCGCTGCGGAGATCGTCGAGCCAACCTTGCGCCGAGAAGTCACCGTCGGACGTGCCGGTCCCGCGAAAATTGAACGTCAGCACGACCCAGCCCGCTTCGGCGGCGATGCGGTCGGCGAGATCGGGATACGTCGTGCCGACGGTGGCGGCACCACGAGGTGGGTTGGGCAGCCCGTGGCACAGCACCAGGCCGAAGCCGGGTCCCGGCGTGGTCGGTCGGGCCACGTGGGCCGACAATCGCAATGCACCCGACAGGATGGTCTCGTCCATGGCCCACCTATTGTGGACACATGGACCGAACCCCGAGGAATTCGTCCCCGAAGAATTGGGCGTTCAAGGAATGGGCCGTCATCGTGCACGCGCTGCTCGAGGGCGAGCAGATCCTCGACGTGCGCAAGGGCGGCATTCGCGAAGACGGTCGGCATTTCTCGCTGCAGTCGACGCGCCTCTGGCTCTACCCCACCGCCGAACACCAGAAGGCCGAACTGCTCAAGGAGCCCTACCGGCACTGGATCGACCTGGCGCACGCCGCGCCGGTCGGTGAACCGGTCACGATCGAGGGCTGGGCCGACGTCGTACGCGCCGCCACCATCTCCGAGCCCGACGAGTTGGCCGCGATCGAATCCAAGCTCATCTGGACGTCGGCATACGCCGAGTCCCGACTCGGATGGAAGCGACGCGATCCACTGTGGGTCCTCGCCCTGCGAGTCCACCGGCTGCTCGAGCCGCTCACGATTCCCTGGACCGACGCGTACGGCGGGTGCACGTCGTGGGTCGAGCTCGACGGCGTGGTCGCCGATCCATCGTCGCTCCCGAGCGAGCCTGCACTCTCCGACGTCGCGTTCGAAGCGCGACTGAAGGGCTCAGTCGAAGCGCTGCCGAGCCTGACCGAAGTCTGAGCTCACTCGGGGTCGGTGGACCGAGCCGACGCGTGCGGCCGGTAGCCCCGGTTCCTCGCCTCCGCCAACGTGTCGGGCGAGAACGCGGCGAATTGTTGCGATGCGAGGAGCTCGGCGATCAGTTCGGCCGCGGCCGCGTCGTCGGTGTCGAGGTCGTAGACCACCTGACGTCGCTTGTCACCGAGGTAACGGAACTCTTCGAAACGCGTCGGCCGACTCATCGAAGACGACACTACGCGCGAACGGCGCGAACGGCGCGAACGGAGGGCGCCGAAGCGCCCTCCGTTCAGATTGCGTCAGAACATTGCTGGAAAGAACCACCGGACGGATTTTGCAGGCGGGACCACTTCCTGCCCGTCGTGGTGGCGGCGCGGCGGTTGGATTCCGCCAGGCAGTCCTCCTTGGTTGACGTGGCTGCCTCAGCGGCCGCGCACCTCCAGGGTCCCGGGTTGATCATGCATCGTGTGGACCACCTCCTTTCTCTGGTACCGAAACTTGTACCACGCGAAGGGGTCACTGCGGGGGAAATTCTTCCCCGGATCGGGGTCGCTGGTCGCGGGAGGCCCGACCGCACCGATGGCGCGGAGGTAGCTGAGCTGGGTTTCGATCACGCCGTAGACCTGTTCGGGGAGGTACGCCTCGCCGGTGGCCGCACAGCGTTCGAGGATGTAGTCGACCGTTTCCGAACCGCCGATCACTACGGTGCCCGGCGGGTACGCGGTCGACCCGTTCGACGACACGCCCTTGCGCTTGAAGAACTCGACCTGGAACTCGAGGATCCGCCGCACGTCGTCCGGCGTGAGCGTGGCCGCGATGTCGTCGGGCACGTGTTCGACCACCCACTGGAGTGCGTCGTCGAGGTGGTACAACGCCGGTGGCGGGCGCCGAGCGATACGGGTCGCTTCCCGCGTCACCAAGAACGCCGCGATCGCGATCACCATTCCGACGACCAGAAATCCGACGACGACCTCCACGGACCCGAAGTTAGGCGGAGGACGCGGCGACCAGGGAGGCGGGACGAGCTACGGCTAGATCCCGATGCGTTGCGCGAGCAACTCGCGGTGGTACGTCGTGTCGCCGAACAGGATCTCGCTGCTCTTCGCGCGCTTGAAGTAGAGATGGGCATCGTGCTCCCACGTGAAGCCGATACCACCGTGGATCTGGATGTTCTCGGCCGCGGCGTGGAAGTACGCGTCGGAGCAGTACGCCTTGGCCAGGCTGGCGGCAACCGGGAGCTCGTCGTTGTCTTCCGCGGCTGCCCACGCCGCGTAGTAGGCGGCCGACTTGCCCGACTCGACCTCGAGGAGCATGTCCGCGGACTTGTGCTTGATCGCCTGGAACGAACCGATCGGACGACCGAACTGCACCCGCACCTTGGCGTACTCGACCGACATGTCGAGCACCTTCTGTGCGCCGCCGACCATCTCGTTCGCCGATGCAACCGCAGCCTGGTCCAGCGTCTTGGAGAGCGCGGGCCACGCCGAGCCGGGCGCGCCGAGCGGTGTGGCCGCAACACCGGAAAACTCGAGCTTGGCCTGCTTGCGAGTCTGGTCCATGGTGGCGAGCGGGGTGCGGGTCAGACCGCTGGCGTCCGCATCGACGGTGAACAGCGAGATGCCATCTTCCCCGCTCGTGCCGGCGAGGCGCGCCGCGACGACGATGAGGTTGGCGGTGTGACCGTCGATGACGAACATCTTGGTGCCGTCGAGCGTGTAGCTGTCGCCCGAACCGCTGGCGACCATCTCGATCCCCGACGCGTCCCACTTGCCATTGGGCTCAGTGAACGCGAGCGCGGCGATGGTCTCACCCGACGCGATACCGGGCAGCAGTTTCCCCTGCTGCTCGGACGTCCCCGCGTTCATGATCGCGTCGGCCGCGAGCACGACCGTGGAGAAGTACGGGGCACAGAGCAGTACTCGACCCATCTCCTCGAGCACGATGCCGAGCTCCACGAACGTGAATCCCTGGCCGCCGTGCTCCTCGGGAATGTGCAGGCTCTGGAGGCCGAGCTCGTTCGCCATCTGGCTCCAGACCGCAGGGTCGTAGCCGTCCGTGGTCTCCATCAGCCGACGGACCTCCGTCGACGGCGACTTCGTCTCGAGGAAACGTCGGACGGCGTCGCGCAGCTGCTCCTGCTCGTCGGAGAAGGCGAAGTTCACGGTCGGGCCCCCGGTGGTGTCGGCGCACTCGGTCTGAGTGCCGCGAACGCTACCGGACGACGACCGCGCCCGGCCAGGCCAGGGGGCGTGCCGGATAGCCTGGTTGCATGCCGCGTCCTGCCCACTACGAGACACCGACGGTCCGCATCGAGAAGCTGATCGTCGGACCGGTCGAGAACAATGTGTTCGTCGTGCGGTGCAAGGGCACGGGCGAAGCCGTCATCATCGACGCGGCCAACGAGCACGAACTCCTGCTGCAGGTCAGCAAGGCCACCGGCGTACGTCGGGTGCTCACCACCCACGGGCACTGGGATCACATCCAGGCGGTCGAGGCGATGCGCAACGCGGGGATCGACATCGGGATCGCGCCGGACGCACGCGTCGATGCTCCCCGCCTACGACTTCGTGCTCCCTGACGACGACGTCATCGAGCTCGGCGACCTCCGCCTGCGAACGATCCACAACCCCGGCCACACCCCGGGCTCCACTTCGTTCCTCCTCGAAGGTCACCCGATCCTGTTCAGCGGCGACACCCTCTTTCCCGGTGGAGCCGGGAACACCTCGCTCCCGGGGGGCGACTTCGAGCAGATCATCGAGTCCATCGATCGACGCCTGTTCACCCTGGCGCCTGACCTCCTCGTCCTGCCCGGTCATGGGCTCGACACCACCATCGGCACCGAGAGACCCCATCTGCAGGAGTGGGTCGACCGCGGTCGGTGAGCTCGATGATGTTGCGGGCGAACGACGACTGTTGGTGTGGGAGCGGCAAGAAGTACAAGCGCTGTCACAAGACGACCCTGTTGCAGCCCGGCACCGTCGGACCGGAGCGGGCGGTGCCCGCCGAAATCGTGCGTCCCGACTACGTGGCCACCGGCACGCCCGTGCGCGGCACCGAATCGATGGTGAAGTCAGCGGACGTCATCGAGCGGATGCGGGTGGCAGGGCGCATCGCGGTGACGTGCTCGAGGAGGCCGGCGCCGCGGTCGCCGTCGGCGTGACCACCGACGAACTCGATCGCGTCGCGCACCAAGCACACGTGACACGCGGTGTCTACCCCAGCCCCCTGCGCTACCGAGGATTTCCCAAGTCAGTGTGCACGTCGGTCAACGAGGTCATCTGCCACGGCATCCCCGACGACCGCGCGTTGGCCGACGGCGACATCGTGAACCTCGACATCACCATCTATCTCGATGGCGTGCATGGCGACACGAACGCAACGTTCTGCGTCGGTCACGTCGATCGCGAATCGAAACGCTTGGTGCGAGTCACCAAGGAGTGCCTCGATCTTGCCATCGAAGCGGTGCGGCCCGGGGCCCCCGTGTCCGAGCTCGGCCGCGCCATCGAAACCCACGCGCAGGCCGAGGGGTTCTTCGTGGTGCGCGCCTTCGTGGGACACGGAATCGGGGAGGTGTTCCACGGTCCCCCGCAGATCCCCCACTACTACGAGCGCGCCGCCAACACGATCCTCGAGCCGGGCATGACCTTCACCATCGAGCCGATGATCACGATGGGCAGCGTCCAACCCGTGATCTGGGCCGACGGATGGACTGCGGCCACGTCCGATGGCTCGCGCACCGCGCAAGTTCGAGCACACCGTGCTCGTGACCGAGACCGGCGTCGACGTCCTCACCCGCTGAGCGCCTCCGCGTACACCGACACCGTGGCCGCGACACAGCGGTCCCACGAGTAGCCACCGACGCGCGTGTTGCCGCGGCCCCGACGAGCGCGGCACGCGCCGCGTCGTCGGTGAGCAGATCGCGGAACGCGTCGACCCAACCGGCGACGTCGTCGGGCGCCACGAACCGGGCCGCGTCACCGGCCACCTCGCGGAGCGCCGGGATGTCGCCGCACACCACCGCCGTCTCCTGCGCCATCGCCTCGAGCACGGGGATGCCGAAACCCTCGTGGCGACTCGGGAACGCGAACAGATCGGCGCCGGCGAAGAGCGGGAACAACTGTTCACGATCGACCGGTCCGAGCAGTCGCACGCGGTCCCCGAGGACTCGGGCAACCTCACCGTCTTCGTCGTCGGGCTTCCACCCTGGCGGGCCGGCGAGCACGAGACGATGCGGGACCGCGTCACCGAGACGCGGGCGAACGCGTTCAGCAGCACTCGCACGTTCTTTCTCGGTTGGAACGTGCCTGCCCAGAACACGTACGGCCGACTCCCGAGGTTGTACGCCCGCCGGGCGGTGTCGATCTGCGCCGGCGTCGCTCGCGCCCGGTCCACCCCGTTGTGCACGACCCGGATCCGATCGCGCGAGATCGGGGTGTGGGTGGCGATCTCGTTCGCGCTGAACTCCGAGACGGCGATGACCAGACGCGCCCGCTTCGCGGCAGCCGCGAACCCCTGTCGATGGAACCTCACCCCGCGACGAGTGAACGCCTCTGGCATCACCATGGGCGCGGCGTCGTGCACGGTGACGACGAGGGGCACCTTCCCCGTCGGTGGCACCGCGGGTGACGGCGCGTGCACCAGATCGATCGGCGCGAGCCGGCGGACTGGTCCTGCCGCGCCGAGGACGTGCCAGGCGTCGTAGAGCGCAGCCGCGGGCAGCGGCAGGATGACCGGGTCGAGCCCGGACAGGTCGTGCGCGCCGAGCGCCCGTTCGACGTCAACGCGTGGGTGACGGGCGGTGAACGCGGTCACGGCGACACCGTGGGCCGGGAGTAGCCTGACCAATTCCGCCGTGTAGCGACCGATGCCACCCGGCGCCTCGTGGAGCAACTGTTCGACGTTGACGGCAACCCGCACCATCAGGATCCTCTCCGTGCAGCCGGTCGCCGAGCGCGGTGGGTCGGACCAGGCACTGCTCCGACTCGTGCGGAGCCTCCCACGCAACGACTTCGACTTCCACATCGCCGTCCCCGGGCCGTCCCCCTTGGCACCGCAGTTCGCGGCCGCGGGCGCCACCCTCCACGAGATCCCGATGCGCCGCATCTCCACCAGCCACGGTGGTCGCGACTGGGCCGGGTACGTCGCGAGCTGGCCGGTGTCAGTCGCCCGCCTCACTCGGTTGGCACGCCGCCTCGACGTCGACGTCATCCACTCCAACTCGCTGCACACCTGGTACGGATGGGCGGTCGCCCGGCTGGTGCGGCGCCCCCACATCGTGCACGCTCGTGAGATCGTCGTGCAGTCGAGCGCGGCGTTGCGAGCGGAGCGCTTTCTCTGTCGCCACTTCGCGGCGCGGGTCATCGCGGTGTCCTTTGCGGTCGCCGCGCAACTCGATCCGGCGAACGTGATCGTGCTCGACGAATACCTCGAGCCGGGATCGTTCTCGCCCGCGCACGCCGGTCGATTCCGAGCGCAGATCGGGATCCCCGACGACGTTCCGCTCATCGGCGCGGTGGCCCGGCTCGACCCGTTGAAGGGCTTGGACACGTTGCTCGATGCGTTCGCACAGATTCGAGCCGCACGTGCCGACGCGGATCTCGTCGTCGTCGGCGGGTCCGTCCTCGGCCAGGCCGACGCCGCGGCCGCGCTCCGGCGGCGGCTCGATCGCACCGCAGGCGCGCAGCTCCTCGACGCGCGCGACGACATCCCCGATGTGATGGCCGACCTGGACGCGCTCGTGTTCCCGTCCGTCGAGCCCGAGTCGTACGGTCTCGTGCTGGTCGAAGCACTGGCGAGTGGCACGCCGGTCGTCGCGACCGACCATGGTGGTGCCCCCGAGATCGTGTCGCGGGCCACGCCGGGCGCCGCTCGCCTCGTCGCCGTCGGCGACGTCGGTGCACTGGCCGACGCGCTCCTCGACCTGCTCCCTGACGCGACGTCAGCCGAACATCGACGCGCGCGGCTCCCCGGCTTCCAACTTCCGCCTCCGCGATTCGACGAGGTGTTCCGCGCGGTTGCTGCTAACCGACGCGCTTGACGCGACGGTACGTGCGCTTGGCCATCTCGTAGACCGGTGACTCTGCCGACAACCGAGCGCGCACGCCGTCCTTGGCGCGTTGCTCGACCGCCCCGCGCAACCACGTCGTCACGCCGAGTCGGCGCCGGTACTCGGCGAAGTACGTTCGCAATTCCTCGGGGGTGCGGGCCCGCCCGTTGTCGGCGTACTTCGTCACCCAGGGGGTGAAGCCGGGGTACAACCCCGAACTGGGCCAGGGACCGTGCAGGGTCGTCTGCATGAAGTTCCCGATCAGGAGATCGTCGAAGATCTCCCATTCGACCGCGCGCATCAACGACGTGCGGGGCACGGCGAAGGTGATCGCGCGCCCCGTGCGCCGACCCCCGAAGTCGATCGCGTGCTCCCGGTCACCGACCCGGAAGATGACCCGATCGAGCGTGCGACCCAATCGCTCGATCGGCGCGAAGTACCGGGTGAGCGCGGCGATGTCGTCACGATCGAGTGGCGTCGACCAGTCGTCCCCGAACTCGCCGGGCGCGAATTCGACGTCGGTCACCGCCACCGGATCGATCCCCTCCCAGAGGTCGGTCCGACAGTCGTACCGGACGAACGCCGGCAACAGGTCGACCGAACGGGAACGGAACCCGCGGCCGTACTCCTCGAGCGGTGTCGTCCATGCGTTCGCCCAGATGCTGTCGCTGCGCTGGTACCGGTGAAAGGAGCTGAAGGGGACGAAATGATCGGCACCGAACGTCTCGGTCATGCGCGCGGCGTCGGCGCCGACCTCGAACCCCTGCTCGCGACGGAGCTGCGCCAGGCTCGGTACGCGCCTGCCGTCCTCATCGACGAAGTTGATCATGTCGGCGTCGCCGTACCCCGTGAGACGGAGCAGGAAGGACGACGGGAACGCCCGGATCACCCGTTTCACCAGCGAACCCCACCCGCGGTCCTGTGCGTCGTTGAGGTTCACGACCAGTCGCCCGCCGAGATCGACGAGCAGGATCCGCGTCCTGCCGGAGTCGGCGATGCACAACACCCGTACACGATCGGAGATCCGCACCCATTGGCGGTCGGGCAACACCTCGACGCGATATCCGTCGCGCGCGAGGTCCGAGGCAATGCGGCCCCCGACGTGGTCGGGGAGCAGGATCCGGGTGTCACGGAACAGCAGCAGCGACGCCGGATTCAGATGGTCGGGATGGCCGTGGGAGAACCAGACCGCTTCGGCCGCGAGGATGGCCGCCTCCTGCGCCGGCGGGATCACGTGCGAGAGACCCCAACTTCCGAAATAGGCCGATCCGCGCACCCAGGGATCGGTGGCCAGGACGGGCACACCGTCGTGGACGACGAGGGTGGCGTTCCCGATCGTCTCGAAACCGAGCTCCATCCGGTGCAGGGTAGGGTTTTGGGGAATCCCCCATCCGGGCAGCCTCGTACCTCCGAATGTCGTGCAACGATCCGCGTGGAGCCGAGACCAATACCGCAACGCACGTCCCTGCGGTACGAGCACCCGCCCTTCCCCGAGGAGCACCCATGAACTCCTGGTACCTCTGGTCAGCACCGGTCCGCAACCTCAACTGGGTCGCCGCCCGCTTCGGGCACCGGTAGTCATGCCCGCCCCGACCCCCAGCATCTCCGTCGACGACGTCCGGCGGTACGTCGACGATCAGGTCTTCCGTCCGCCGGACGGGGATGGAGCCGAGGGGCGGGTCGGCATCGAGCTGGAGTGGATCGTCCGCGGGCGCGACGGAAGCGCCCCGATCCCTCCCGAATCACTGGCGACGTTGCTCCCGCCCGTCCTGCCCGGACAGAGCCGGATCACGTTCGAGCCCGGCGGCCAGCTCGAGTTGAGCGGCCCCGCCGGCCACGACCTCGCGGGCGCGTGTCAGGGGATGCGCGCCGACACCGCGGTCGTCCACCGCGCACTCGACCGCGCGGGATCGATCTCCTCGGTGCCGGGATCGACACGCGGGGAGAGATTCCGCGTGTGCTCGACGCCCCGCGGTACCGAGCCATGGAGGAGTACTTCGACGCCCGCTGGCCCGCGGGTCGCACCATGATGCGAAACACCGCGGCCATCCAGGTCAACCTCGACCTCGGCGCGGCCGACGGACATCGAAGCGCGTTGGCAGCTCGCGCACGACCTCGGCCCCGTGTTGATCGCGTCGTTCGCGAACTCACCGTTCGACACATCCGGGGCACCGACCGGATTCCATTCGACCCGCGGCGCAGTCTGGGCGGCGATCGACCCCACGCGGACGAGTCCGGCACGCGGTACCGGCCGAACCCGGCACGCGCCGCGTGGACGCGCTACGTCCTCGACGCGCCGATCATGATGATCCAGATCGACGACGCAGACAGCGTTGCGCAACACGAGCTGATGACACTCGAGGAATGGATCGTCCGATGGTCACCCGCTCGGCTGGCCGACGATCGACGACGTGGCCTACCACCTCACGACGTTGTTCCCGCCGGTACGTCCACGCGGCTGGCTCGAACTGCGGATGATCGACGCCCTTCCCGAAGAATGGTGGCCGGTCGCAGTCGCGGTCACCAGTGCGCTGCTCGACGACCCCATCGCGGCATCCCGGGCGCGACGAGATCACCAAGCCGGTGCACGACCGTTGGCGAACCGCCTCACGCGACGCCCTCGGCGATCGTGGTCTCGGCGCCGCGGCGACCGCCTGCTTCGATGCCGCGATCGAAGCGTCGCCCGCGACTGGGCGCTGACGACGCCGACGCTCGCGGCGACCCGCGAGTACCTCGATCGCTACGTCGCTCGTCGTCGGTGCCCGGCCGACGACCAGCTCGACGAGTGGTCACAACTCCGGGCCGCCCGCGTCTGAACGTGGTTTCGAAGACCGAAATCGTCGCCTCGCTCGAAGAGGCCCGCCGCCGCACGCTCGGTGTGCTCGCGCCAATTCCCGACGCCGAACAACGCGTCCAGGTGTCCGAGCTGATGTCGCCGCTGTGCTGGGATCTGGCGCACATCGGGCACTTCGAGGAGCTGTGGCTCGTGCGCGAGCTCACCGGCGCGCCGCCGACCGCCGAACTGCACGACGACGTCTACGACGCGTTCAAGCACTCCGCGCCGCGACCGACCCTCGTTGCCGATCCTCGATCCGGCCGGCGCGCGGAAGTTCGACGCCGACATCCGCACGCGCGCGCTCGACGTGCTCGATCGCACCGAGCTCGACCCAGGCGACCCCCTGCTCGCCGATGGCTTCGTCTACGGGATGGTTGCGCAACACGAGCATCAGCACGACGAGACCCTGCTCGCGACCATCCAGCTCATGGACGGCTTCGCGCATCCCGACGCCGACGGGCGACACGATTGCGAGCAACGGTCGGCGACGACCGGCTCGAACGTCGGCGACGACGTCGCTGTTCCCGGCGGCACGTTCACGATGGGGACCGACACCACACCGTGGGCGTACGACAACGAGCGACCGGCCCACGACGTGACGTCTGGGCCCATTCCGCATCGACACGTTCCCCGTCACCAACGGCGGCCTACCTCGAGTTCGTCGGCGAGCGGCGGGTACGACGAACCGACCCACTGGACCGACGCCGGATGGCAATGGCGGATCGAAGCGCGAGCTCGTCGGCACCGGAGTTCTGGAGCTCGAACCGACGACGACACCTGGACGCGCCGGCGGTTCGGTCGCGATCGAGATCGTGCCGCGGGACGAGCCGGTCCAGCACGTGTGCTGGTACGAGGCCGACGCGTACGCGCGCTGGTCGGGCGCGCGCCTCCCACCGAAGCCGAGTGGGAGTACGCCGCGCTCGGATCGTCGTCGCGCCGACGCCAACCTCTGGCGCGAGGGCACCGCGTCGGTTCGGCGCCGTCGCCGGTCGGATCCCGAGGCGGCAACGTCGAGCGACTTCGGCGTCTACGGCATGCTCGGCGACGTGTGGGAGTGGACCGCGTCCGATTTCCTCCCGTATCCCGGGTTCCGAGCCGTTTCCGTATCCCGAGTACTCGGAGGTGTTCTTCGGGCCCGAGTACAAGGTGTTGCGCGGCGGTTCGTGGGCGACCCATCCGAGCGCGGTGCGCACCACGTTCCGCAATTGGGACTACCCGATCCGCCGACAGATCTTCGCGGGCTTTCGCTGCGTCCGCGACGCGTGAGGCCGCTGATGTGCCGCCACCTCGCGTACGTGGGCGATGCCCGCGCGCTCTCAGCGTCCCGTTGTTCGACGCGCCGCACTCGCTCGCGCGCCAGGCGGAACACCCGCGACTCCAGACGTCGGGCACGACCAACCCCGACGGCTGGGGCGTGGCGTGGTACCGCACCGGCGAGCGACACGCCCGAGTGGTACCGCGACGGTGACCCCGATCTGGGACGACACCGAATTCGCGGTCCGCGCCGTGACCATCACCAGCGGCGCGTTCGTCGCCGCGGCCCGCCTCGCGTCGCCCGGTGCGACGCTCGTCGACACCGGGAACGCGCCCTTCGTGTCGGGACGGTGGGCGTTTTCGCTCAACGGGATCGTGCACGGCTTCCCTGACGGCGTCGGGGACGAACTCCGTGCCCGCGTGCAGTTCGGACCGACTCGAGGCGATCGTCGGCGACGCCGACACCGAGGTGCTGTTCGCGCTGGTCCTCCAGGCACTCGACGCCGGTGCCGAACCCGTCGCGGCACTGGCCCGCGGTCGTCCACGACGTCCTGTCGCTCACCACCGGGCGCCTCAACCTGTTGCTGACCGACGGGCGGCATGTGTACGGCACGCGGTACGGCAATTCGTTGTTCATCCTCGGTGAGCGGCCGCTGTCGTCCGAGCCGCTCGACGATCAGCCGGCCTGGCGTGAGCTGCCCGACGAATCACTCGTCGTCGTCACGGGCGCCGGACGTCACCGTCGGTCGCCTCCCTGTGAAAGGAACGCCATGACCGCGGAGTCACGCATCGACGTCCACCTCGAACCGGACTCGATGGCGCGCGCGCTCGAAGCCGACGTGCGCGCCGGGCTCGGGAGCACACCCAAGACACTCCCACCGAAGTGGTTCTACGACGACCGCGGCAGCGAGCTGTTCGACGAGATCACCCGACTCCCCGAGTACTACCCCACCCGCACCGAACGAAGCATCCTCCTCGAGCACGCGCACGAGATCACCGAGCTCACCAAGGCCGACACCGCTCGTCGAACTCGGTTCGGGCACTTCGGAGAAGACCCGCATCCTGCTCGACGCGCTTCCGCGACGCCGGCACGCTCGACCGCTTCGTGCCCTTCGACGTGAGCGAGCAGACACTCCGGGACGCCGCCAGCGCGGTGGCGGGCGAGTACGACGGCGTCCACGTCCACGCGGTCGTCGGCGACTTCGAGCATCATCTCGGCGACCTGCCCGGGGGCGGGACGCGCGTGGTCGCGTTCCTCGGGAGCACGATCGGGAACCTGGCACCGGGCCACGCGCGCGATTCCTCGCCGACCTCAGTGCCGGCCTGGCGCCGGGGGACGCGCTCCTCCTCGGCACCGACCTGGTGAAGGACGTGCCGCGGCTCCTCGCCGCGTACGACGACGCGGCCGGCGTCACCGCCGAGTTCAACCGCAACGTGCTTCGGGTGCTCAACCGAGAGCTCGCAGCGAACTTCGATCCCGACGCGTTCGCGCACGTGGCCCGATACGACGCACGACGCGGAATGGATCGAGATGCGACTGCGCGCGGAGGGTCCGCAGATCGTCGAGATTCGGGACCTCGACCTCTCCGTGCGCTTCGCTGACGGCGAAGAAGTGCGCACCGAGATCAGCGCCAAGTTCCGTCGATCCGGGGTCGAGCGGGAGCTGGCGGCCGCAGGCCTCGAACTGGCCGAGTGGTGGACCGACCCGGCCGGCGATTTCGCGCTGTCGCTCTCGTTCGCCCGCCGCTGAACCACGACCGACGACCGAACCGAGCCTCCGATGCCGTACCGACCCATGACCGACGCCGAAGCGCTCGAGTTCCTCGCCGGCGAACCCGCCCGTCCTGGCGTCCTCGGCACGGTTCGGAGGGACGGTCGCCCGCACGTCGCCCCGGTCTGGTATCTCGTCGACGACGACGGCGCCATCGTGTTCACCACCGGCGCCGAGACGGTGAAGGGGCGCACGCTGCGACGGACGGCGTGGGCGGCGATGACCGTCGACGACGACCGGCCACCGTTCTCGTTCGTCATGGTCGAAGGCCCGGTGACGATCTCCGAGGATCGCGGCGCGGTGCGGGCGTGGGCCGCGCGCATCGGCGCGCGCTACATGGGCGCCGATCGGGCCGAGGAGTACGGTGAACGCAACGGCGTGCCTGGAGAGCTGTTGGTGCGTCTCACGCCGACCAGGTTCGTCAGCGCCCGCGATCTCGCGGATTGACTAGACGGTCGGACGGCGCGGCTCGGGAACGACCGACAGTCCGTCGGGCAGCTCGAGCACGTTGCAGTGGTCGCCGTCGACCTCGATCGACAGGTGGCCCCCCATGAGGGGCACGCGTCGCAGCGTCAGCGTGTCGATCCACTCCGGGAGCGCAGGCGCGAGGTGCACCTGCGCGTTCCGGACGTCAGGATCGAACCGGAGCATCGACCGGAGGAACAACAGACGGAGTCGCCGCGGCCCACGCCTGCGGCGAGCACGACGTCGGGTAGCTCACCGGGAACGAGAACTGCTCGCGCGGAAGACCGGCGAACAGTTCGGGCAGGCGGTTCCCGAAGAAGCCCGCCGCGTGCACGATGCCCTCCATGACCCGGTGCGCCTCCTCGACCAGTCCGTAGCGCATCAGGCCGGCCGCGCAGATGGCGTTGTCGTGGGGCCACACGCTGCCGTTGTGGTAGCTGATCGGGTTGAAGCCGGTCATCGACGTCGCCAACGTGCGGATGCCCCAGCCCGGAGAACATCGCGTCGTCCGACACGAGGTGCTGCGCCGACGATCGCGGCCTTGTCCTCGTCGAGGATCCCGGTCCAGAGGCAGTGACCCATGTTCGACGTCAGCGCGTCGAGCGGCCGCTTTTCGCGGTCGAGCCCCATCGCCAACCAGCCGCGATCCTCCAACCAGAAGTCGCGGTTGAATCGCTCCTTCAGGTCGGCGGCGCGCGACCGAAGGCGTACCGCGTACGCCTCGTCGCCCGCTTCGGTGGCGAAGTGCGAGCGCGCGATCAACGCCGCGTACACGTAGCCCTGCACCTCGCAGAGCGCGACCGGCGGTTCGGCCAGCCGGCCGTCGGCGAAGCGGGTCGAGTCGTGGGAGTCCTTCCAGCCCTGGTTCTCGAGCCCACGGTCGTTGGTGCGGAGGTACTCGACGTAGCCGTCGCCGTCGCGGTCGCCGAAGTCGTCGATCCAGGCGAGTGCGCGATCGGCCGCCGGCAGCAGCGCGTCGACCTCGTCCGGACGGTTGCCCCACCGCTGCAGCTCACCGAGGAGCATCACGAACAGCGGCGTGGCGTCGACGCTGCCGTAGTAGATGCGCCCGCCGCCGAGCGACAGCTCGGCCGACTCGCCGAAGCGCATCTCGTGCAGGATCCGACCCGGTTCCTCCTCGGTGAGCGGAGTTCACCTCGGTGCCCTGGTAGCGCGCCAGCGTCTGCAGCGTGCCGAGCGCGAGGTCGGAGTCGACCATCATCGACATCCACGACGTGAGCAGGCTGTCGCGTCCGAACAAGGTCATGAACCAGGGCGCGCCGGCCGCGACCACGGTGCGGTCGGGGAACTCGG
This sequence comes from uncultured Actinomycetes bacterium, assembly GCA_963726965.1. Taxonomy (GTDB): domain Bacteria; phylum Actinomycetota; class Acidimicrobiia; order IMCC26256; family DASPTH01; genus DASUAS01. The sequence goes on from CAVSEI010000006.1 coordinate 289,734, forward strand.
GGTCGAAGAGGCGCAGCGCCGCGAGATCCTCGGTCGAACGGTCGAGCAGCGCGGTGAACGCGTCGTGATCGGTCTCGATCTCCGGGAGGTTGCGACGCCAGGCTTCGAGCCGCGCGACAGGCGTGGATCGCTCGACGGGTCGACCGCACAGGTAGCGCGGCGTGACCTCCTCGTCGTCGACCACCGGCGTGAGTTGCAGGCACATCGACCACTCGCCACCCGCGGGCACGATCACCTCGTACATCGCGTGCGTTTGCGAGAGCTTCGGCGGCTCGGAGAAGTCGAGGTGCACGCCGCGCGAGAAATGCCCGCGGCGGTACGTCCACGTGAGTCGGCGCTCGCCGACGTGGACGGTGAGATCGCCGACCTTCTCGACCCGGCCCTCCTTGACCTCGAACAGGTCGGCGAAGTCGGCGGCGACCGAGAACTCGAGCGAGCAGAACGCGGGCTCGAGCCCGAAGTTGCGCACGGTGATGTCTTCGCGCATCCCGCGGCCCACGTACCGGGTGCGGAACACCATGAGCGCGGAATCGGCGAGACCGACACGAGGCTGGTCACGCAGGACGAACGCGGCGCTGAACGGATCGATCGTGGTCGCCGCCAGCGGCTCCGGCCACTGCCCGTTGATCCGAAGCCGCAACTCGGAGAGGAACCGCGTGTCGCGGAAGAACAGGCCGTGCGGAAGACCTGGCAGCATGTCGCCCGAACGGCAGGGAGATCGAGAACGCCGGGTCCTTCGACCAGCGTGATGGCGCCGCCATCGCTGCTGGAGCGACGCGCTCGCCGTCATCGTCCACGGCTGCGACATGAACGAAGCACGCTACCGCGCGGGTTCTCGGGTCGGCTCCCTCGTATGCTCGACCGCGATGAAGATCGCCGAGATCGCGCCGCCCTGGTTCGCCGTGCCGCCCACTGGATACGGCGGCATCGAGTTGGTCGTCGCGCTGCTCGCCGACGGATTCGCCGACCGCGGTCACGACGTCACCCTCTTCGCCAGCGGCGGCTCGCAGACCAAGGCGAAGCTCGTCTCGCCGCTCGTCGACCCACCCGACCCGGCGTTGCTCGGCAATCTCTGGTTCGACGCGTACCACGCGGTCGCCTCGTACCTCGCGATCGGTCGACGAGTTCGACATCGTGCACGACCACAGCGGCATCGTCGGGTCCCGCGATGGGCGCACTCCGCCGCGGCAACCCACCGGTCGTGCACACGCTGCACGGTCCGTGGACCGAGCCGTCACGCCGTCGGTACTACGGACTGGTCGCACGACCACGTGCACCTGGTCGCGATCAGCGAGGCGCAGCGCGCCGACAATCCCGACGTGACGTACGCCGGGCGTCGTTCACAACGGCATCGAGCTCGACGACTACCTCGTTCCGCGCGCGAGAAGGACGACTTCCTCGTCTACATCGGGCGCGCGAACCCCGACAAGGGACCGACCATCGCCATCGAGGTGGCGCGCCGCGCCGGTCTTCCGCTGGCGATGGTGGTCAAGAAGAACGAGCCGTTCGAGCGCACCTACTGGGACGAAATCGTCGCGCCCCTGCTCAACGACGAGGTCGAGGTCTACGAAGCGATCAGCCACCGGCAGAAGGTCGATCTCCTCGCGCGGCGCGCGCGATGGTGTTCCCGATCCAGTGGCCCGAGCCGTTCGGGCTGGTGATGGCCGAGGCGATGGCGTGTGGCACACCGGTGGTTGCGTGCCCGGCGGGCGCGGCGGTGGAACTGGTCGAGAACGGCGTCACCGGCTACCTGCGCGACGGTGTCGACGATCTCGTCGACGCGGTGGCGAGCGTCGGCAACTGCTCCCCGGTCGCGTGCCGCGAACGGGTCGAGGACGCACTTCAGCGCCGAGTCGATGGTGTCCGGCTACGAGCGGATCTTCGCCGAGGTCGCGCGCCGCTAGGAGATCTCGAAGATCCCCTCGATCTCGATCGCCATCCCGTAGTGCAGCTGCTGCATGCCGACCGCCGATCGCGCGTGCCGCCCCGCGTCACCCCACAGGTCGACGAACACCGACGACGCACCGTCGATGACCTCAGGGAGGCGGGTGAAGTCCTCCGTTGCGTTGACCATCCCGAGGAGCTTCACGACCCGCGTCACCCGGTCGAGCGCACCGAGGGTCGCCGCGAGCGTCGCGACCATGTTCAGCGCCGTGAGTCGGGCGGCCTCCCGGCCCTCCTCGAGCGAGAGCTCCCGACCCACCTTCCCGACGTAGGCGAACTCGCCGTCGCGAAGCGGCGCGTGGCCGGCGAGGAAGAGCAGGTTGCCGGTTCGGACCGCGAGCTCGTAGTCGGCGAGGGCGGGCGGGGGTGCCGGAAGCTCGAGCCCGAGCGCCCGGAGACGGTCCTCGGGGGTCATGCCCCAGCTTGACACGTCGACCCGAGGATTTCCACTACGGCGGTAGTGCTAATAGAATCGGAGGGCCCATAGGATCAAGGAATGGCCGGCGTGCCGCTGCTCGAGATCGACAACCTCCACGTCACCGTCGACGGCTCCGAGATCCTCCGGGGCGTCACCCTCGCCGTGGCCGAGGGCGAGGTCCACGCGCTGATGGGCCCCAACGGGTCGGGCAAGTCGACCCTCGCCAACACGCTGCTGGCCAACCCCGCCTACGAGGTCACCGCCGGCACCATCCGGTTCCGGGGCGAGGACGTCACCCAGCTCCCCACCGACGAGCGCGGCCGCCCGGGGCATCTTCCTCGGATTCCAGCACCCCGAGGAGATCCCGGGCGTCAGCGTGCTCAACTTCCTGCGCCAGGCCCTGGCCGTCCGCAAGGGCATCCCCGACCTCTCCGTGCTCGAGGTGCGCCTCGCCGCTCATGGAGTGGACGAAGCGCCTCGGCATGGACGACCGCTTCCAGGAGCGCTACCTCAACGAGGGCTTCTCCGGCGGCGAGAAGAAGCGCAACGAGATCCTCCAGATGGCGATGATGGAGCCCGATTTCGCGGTGCTCGACGAGACCGACAGCGGCCTCGACATCGACGCGCTGCGCACCGTCGCCGACGGCATCGCCGAGGTCCGGTCGGCCCGCCCGGAGCTCGGCATCCTCCTCATCACGCACTACCAGCGCATCCTCGACCACCTCGCGCCCGACGTCGTGCACGTGCTGCTCGACGGTCGGATCGTCGCCACCGGCGGGCCCGAGCTCGCCCAGCGCATCGAGTCGAGCGGCTTCGACTCCTTCAAGGACGAGGTCGCGGCCCGCATGACCGCGCTCGATGTCGCGCGGATCAAGGCCGACTTCCCGATCCTCAAGCGCCAGGTGCACGGCAAGCGCCTCGTCTACCTCGATTCCGCGGCCACGTCGCAGAAGCCGCTCGCGGTCCTCGACGCGATGGACCGCTACTACCGCGAGTACAACGCCAACGTGCACCGCGGCGTCTACACGATCGCCGAGGAAGCGACCGCCGCGTTCGAAGCCGCCCGCGCGAAGGTCGGCGCGCTTCGTCAACGCCGGCGCACGCCCACGAGATCGTCTACGTCCGCAACGCGACCGAGGCCATCAACCTGGTCGCGTACTCGTGGGCCCGGGCCAACCTGCGCGAGGGCGACCCCATCGTGCTGACCCACATGGAGCACCACGCCAACGTCGTGCCGTGGCAGATCCTCGCCGCCGAGCGCGGCGTCGAGCTCCGCTGGATCCCCCTCACCCGCGACTACCGGCTCGACCTCGGCGACCTCGACGCAGCTGCTCGACGGCGCCAAGCTCCTCGCGTTCACCGCGATGTCGAACGTGCTCGGCACCATCAACGACGTCCGCCCGCTCGCCGACGCCGCCCATGCGGCCGGCGCCCACGTGCTGGTCGACGCGTGCCAGGCCGTGCCCGCACCTGCCGGTCGACGTCCAGGCGTGGGACGCCGACTTCGTCGGCGTTCTCCGCCCACAAGATGTGCGGCCCGACCGGCATCGGCGCCCTCTGGGCCCGCGCCGAGCTGCTCGAGGCGATGCCGCCGTTCATGGGCGGCGGCGAGATGATCACCCAGGTGACCGTCGACGGGTTCACCCCCAACGAGGTGCCGTGGAAGTTCGAGGCGGGCACACCACCCATCGCCGAGGCGGTCGGCTTCGGCGCCGCGGTCGACTACGTCGACGCGGTCTCGGCATGGACGCGATCCGGGCCCACGAGCAGGCGCCTCACCGGCTACACGCTCGCGCGCGCTCGACCAGCGCTTCGGTGACGAACCTCACGATCTACGGACCGCGCGACACCAGCGTCCGTGGTGGCGCGATCTCGTTCCTCTTCGACGGCATCCACGCCCACGACATCTCGCAGGTCGTCGACGAAGAGGCCGTGTGCGTGCGCGCCGGCCACCACTGCGCCAAGCCGCTCATGCGCGTGCTCGGAGTCCCCGCCACGACCCGGGCGTCGTTCTACGTTTACAACGACGAAGCCGACGCCGACGCCCTCATCGACGCGCTCGCCCGCGCCGAGCAGTTCTTCGCTTTCTAGCTTCAAGGAGCACGTCGATGCCCGGCCTCGAAGACCTCTACCGCGAGATCATCCTCGACCACTACCGCGCGCCGCGCAACCGCGGCGAGCTGCCGGTGCCGCCCGCGCACAAGGCGGAGGGGTTCAACCCGCTGTGCGGCGACGAGGTCGTGCTCTACCTCGACGTCGACGGCGACACGGTCACCGACCTGAAGATCGCCGGGCAGGGTTGCTCGATCAGCCAGGCGTCGACCTCGATGATGTCGGCCGCGGTCAAGGGAAAGTCGGTCGACGAGGCGCGCACGCTCATCCGCGCGTTCAAGGCGCTGATGTCGATCCACGAGTCGAAGCTCGAAGGCGAAGACGACGGCGAAGACCTGCGCGCCGAGCTCGAGGGCGTCCGCCTCGGCGACCTCGAGGCGCTGCAGGGTGTCGTGAAGTTCCCCGTGCGCATCAAGTGCGCCACGCTGGCGTGGAACACGCTGCAGCAGGGCCTCGACGAGGTCACGACCGAGAGCGCGTAACGGGTAGCGAGGGATGCAAGTGGTGCAATCCGGTCGCACTCCGGCACCGAACCACGCACATGGCAACCGTCAGGAAACAAAGGTGATCCAGGAACGAAACCCGGAGCCGATAGGTTGTTGACCACGGAGGTCGTGCCAATGAACCAGCAAGAGCTCACCCAGGTGGTCGACGAGGCGCTCGAGCGTTTCCGGGGCCGTGATCTCGTCGCCAGTGCAGAGGTCGTCGACGTGCTCCTCGACCTCCGCCTGCTCCTGCTCGAGGTCGAGTCGCTCGAGCAACTGCTCGACGAGCCGGCGGCCACCCCCGCCGGGTAGACCCGACCGGCGCGCCGGTAGGCTCGAGTCCGCATGACGGATCCCACCCCAGAACTCGGGCCGGACCGACGCTGCGCAGGCGCCGCGCACCGTCGCGCCGTATCGCGATCGTCGCGGTCGTCGTCCTGCTCGTCGTCGCGGCCGGCGGCGTCTTCTTCGCCACGCGGGCGACGACTCGAGCCGAGGCCGTGGCGACGCACCAGCGACGCACCGCCGCTCCCGACGCTCGCAGCCGGCGCCGGCCTCTCGACGCGATCTCAGCCGACGCCGATCGCGCCGCGACCACCAAGGGCGGCGACATCCCGGTGTACGCGACGCCGGACGCCGCCGCCGACGCCGGTCGCCACGCTGGCCGCGAAGACCGAGTACACGTTCGCCGCGCAGCTTCCTCGCGTTCGACCAGTACCAGGACTGGCTGCACGTCTACCTCCCGACCCGTCCGAACGACGCGACCGGCTGGATCAAGTCCTCCGACGTCGTCGGTCTCGCAGCCGCTCGAGTACCAGATCAAGTGTCAACCTCGCCGAGCTACAAGCTCACGCTCCTGCACAACGGCGTCGGTCGAGCTCGAGGCGACCGGCGGCGATCGGCACCGACGAGAACCCGACACCGACCGGCACCTTCTACTTCACCGATCCGCTCGACCTGGTCGACGCGATCCCGGTTCCGCCTACGGCGTGTTCGCGATCGGTCTGTCCGGGCACAGCAACACGCTGAGCGAGTTCGCCGGTGGCGACGGCCAGATCGCGATCCACGGCACCAACGACCCGAGCACCATCGGGCAGAGCGTGTCGCACGGATGCGTGCGGGTGAACAACGACGTGATCCTGAAGCTGGCCGGGCTCCCGCTCGGCACCCCCGTCGTCATCACCTGATCGATCAGAACCCCGCGGGGTCGGCGAAGGGGTCGGGCGCGGCTGGGGCGGGATCGACATCCTCGACGCCGAGCTCGGCCGCGAGCCCCTCGTAGCCGGTCTCCTCGAGCTTCTGGGCCAGCTCCGGACCACCGCTGGCCACCACCCGCCCGCCCATGAGCACGTGCACCACGATCGGGGCGCAGCTCGTCGAGCAGGCGCGCGTAGTGGGTGATCGGCGAGCACACCGAGGTCGTCGTCGTTGGTCATGGCCTCGACGCGACGAGCGACGTCGCGCAGCGCGTCGACGTCGAGGCCGCTGTCGATCTCGTCGAGGACCGCGAACTTCGGCTGCAGCACCGCGAGCTGCAGCGTCTCCAGCCGCTTCTGCTCGCCCCCCGAGAACTCGACGTTGAGTCCGCGGTCGAGGAACTGCTGCGCGACGCCGAGTCGAGACGCTTCGACGGCGACTCGCGCCGGCAGATCGTCCGCAACCCGACCTTGACCGCGGAACGCTGCGTCGAGGAAGTCGCCGAGTCGCACCCCGGGCAGCTCCACCGGGTACTGCAGTGCGAGGAACACGCCGAGCGCGGCCCGCTCGTGGGTTGGGCAGTCCGAGCAGCTCCTCCCCGTCGATGGTGACCGAGCCGACGGTGACGGTGTAGTCGTCGCGGCCCATGAGCACGTGCGAGAGCGTCGACTTGCCGGAGCCGTTGGGTCCCATCAACGCGTGCACCTCACCCGAGCGCACCTCGAGGTCGACCCCGCGCAGGATCTCCTGTCCGGCGACCGTCGCGTGCAGGTCGGCGATCTTCAGCACGCTCATGGCGTGCTCACGATCACGTCGTCACCGTCGACGCGGACGGTGTAGACGGGCACCGGGCGCGTCGCGGGCAGGGTCTGCGGTTCGCCGGTGACGAGCGAGAACGTCGACCCGTGCTTGGGGCACTCGATCTCACGCTCGTCCTCCCACACCTCGCCTTCGGTCAGCGAGTAGTCGGCGTGCGAGCACTCGTCGCCGATCACGTAGAACGTGTCGGCGATGTTGCACGACGCACAGCCGGTGACCGTCGACGTCGAAGCGCGCCGCGGTGCCCGACTTCGACGTCGCCGACCGAGCACACGCGCGTGTCAGACATGGGCTCGCGCGATCGGATCGCGGTGCTCGATCTTCTCGACGACGCTGCGACGCGAGCGGCGCGACCAGCGACGGGACCGGCAGGCGGTCGAACACGTCGTCGAAGAACCCGAGCACGATGAGACGCTCGGCTTCCTCGGGCGGGACGCCGCGGGTGGCGAGGTAGTAGAGCTGGTCCTCGTCGACCGGGCCGACGGTGCTGGCGTGCGAGCACTTGACGTCGTCGGCCTCGATCTCGAGGTTGGGGACCGACTTCGCTTCGGCGCCCTCGGTGAGCACGAGGTTGCGGTTGGTCTGGAACGCGTTCGACTTCTGCGCGTGCTTGCGGATGCGGATGAGCCCCGAGTACACCGACTGCGCGGTGTCCTCCACCGCGCCCTTGAACAGGAGATCGCTGCGGGTGTTGGGCGCGTCGTGATCCTGCAGCGTGCGGAAGTCGAGCATCTGCGAGCCGTCGCCGAAGTAGACCGCGGTCAGATCGGACTCGGCGCCCTGGCCCGACGAGGCAGCGACTCGCTGCGCAGCCGCGCGTAGGCACCGCCGAGCGCGACCACCGACGACTTCAACGAGGCGTCCCGACCGAGGTGCGCGCGCTGCAGCGCAATCTGCCAGGTGCGTGGCACCGTGCTCCTGCACCGAGAGGTACCGCACGTGGGCGTTGTCACCGACGATGAGCTCCACGACCGCGTCGACGAGGTGACCGGTCGTGCCGCTCCCGGTGTCGGTCGAGCCGTAGCGATCGAACACGGTGACCTCGGCGCCCTCGTCGGCGACGACCAGCGTGTGCGGGAAGCTGGCGAGGCCGTCGCCTTCTGACCAGTGCAGGATCACGATGGGCTGGTCGACGACGACCCCGCGGGGCACCTTCACGAACGCTCCACCGGCCAGGAACGCGTCGTGCAGCACGGTGAACGCGTCGGGTGACGCGTCGGAGCACGCGCCGAGCGACGACGCGACCTCCTCGCGTTCGCAGGTGGCGAGACCGCAGACCCGCACGCCCTGCGCCTCGAGCGCGGCGTCGAGCGCGTGGTGCACGACCCGACCGTTGCGCACGACGACGAGACCGGAACGCTCGCCGGCTTCGGCCGCGACCGGGCCACCCCCTGGCGCAGGCTCGTCGCCCGGTTCGCCCATCTGGTCGGCAGGGACGGGCCGGAAGCGCGAGAGGTCGAGCTCGAGCGATCCGGCTGTAGCGCCAGATCTCCTCGGCCGCGGTCGGCCACTCGACGTCGGCGAGCCGTTCCACGGCGGCGACGCGACGGTCGACGAGCCAGTCGGGTCCGGGGAGTCCGCGCGCAGCTTCGGGAGAGAAGTGTTCGAGCATCGTCATCGGCAGTGCGGTGCTACCCGACGCTGCCTTCCATGTTCAGCTCGATGAGGCGGGACAGCTCGACCGCATACTCCATGGGCAGCGTCTTGGTGATCGGCTCGATGAAGCCGTTGACGATCATCGCGGTCGCCTGCTGCTCGGTGAGACCCCGGCTCATCAGGTAGAAGAGCTGGTCGTCGCCCACCTTGGAGACGGTGGCTTCGTGCCCGATGCGGGCGTCCTTCTCGTCGATCTCCATGTAGGGGTAGGTGTCGGAGCGGCTGTCGTCGTCGAGGATCAGCGCGTCGCACCGCACATGGCTCTTGACGTTGTGGGCGCCCTCCTCGACCTTGACCAGGCCGCGGTAGGTGGTGCGACCGCCGTCCTTCGAGATCGACTTGGAGTCGATGATCGAGGTCGTCTCCGGGGCGGCGTGGGTCATCTTGGCGCCGGCGTCCTGGTGCTGACCGGCACCTGCGTACGCGACCGACAGCACCTCGCCGTGCGCCTTGGGCCCGGTCATGACCACGGCGGGGTACTTCATGGTGAGCTTCGACCCGAGGTTGCCGTCGATCCACTCGACGGTCGCCTCGGTCTCGGCCCGCGCCCGCTTGGTGACGAGGTTGTAGACGTTGGGTGACCAGTTCTGGATCGTCGTGTACCGGATCCGCGCGCCGGGCTTGGCGATCAGCTCGACCACCGCAGAGTGCAGGGAGTCGGTGGAGTACACCGGCGCCGAGCAACCCTCGACGTAGTGCACCGACGAACCCTCGTCGGCGATGATCAGCGTGCGCTCGAACTGGCCGGCGTTCTCCGCGTTGATGCGGAAGTAGGCCTGCAGCGGCATCTCGACATGCGTGTCGGGCGGCACGTAGATGAACGAACCCCCCGACCACACCGCCGAGTTGAGCGCGGCGAACTTGTTGTCACCGGGCGGGATCACCGTGCCGAAGTACTTCTGGACGAGCTCGGGGTACTCGCGCAGCGCGACGTCCATACTGGTGAACAGGATCCCACGAGCTCTCCAGGTCTTCCCGGTTCTTGTGGTACACGACCTCGGAGTTGTGCACCACGAAGCCCTCGGCCACGAAGTTGTGGTGGCCCTGGACCTCGATGTCGTAGACCGACTCCACCCCCACGGATTCGATCGACTCGACTCGGACGAAGCCGAGCGAGTCACTCGTGTGTGACCGGAACGTCGTGTCCTCCGCCGACGGGTTCGTCTGCACACGCTGACCAGCGTTCAGCCGCTCGGCGGGCCGTGGGGAGCGGCACGCGAGGCGGTCGAACCGGTCGACCGAGCCGGACGTGATCCCGCAGAGCACGAGGAGATCCTTCACGTCCGCCAGCAATGCCTCGTTGGCATCGGTGATCGAGGCGTCATGGTTCGCCGCGGTCTCGCCGACCTCGCCGTCGGCGTCGACGTAGCCGGCGACGAGCGAAAGTCGCTGCGAGCGCGGCAGGCCGAAGACCCAGTCGGGGATGCGCTTCGCGTGCGCGGTGCTCCCGAACCCGTTGAGCTCGATGAACTCGGCGAGCGCGGCGGTGCCATGGCCACGCAGGTGCGTACGGTCGGCCGAGAGTACGAGGTCGACGCCGAAGAGGTCACTCGTCACTCGGACGATTTCGTCGGTGAGCTCGACGTCGGTGTGGTCGACCGCAATCTCCACGACCGCGTGACGCTCGCCGTGCTCGAGGGATCCCTCGCCGAGGAAGACCCCGAGCCACCACATGAGATCGTCTGACGTTCGGAGCGGCAGAGCGTCGGAGGCGGCGCGCTCGTCGGGAGCCATCAGCACCCAGGACGCGCCGTAGTCCGGGACATCAGTGGCGATCCCCACGAGGTCGCCCACTTCGAGCGCTTCGACCGGTACCCAGCTCGCGTGGTCGCGAGCGACCTGACGCCCTGGCGTCCGCTGATCGCGCAGCACCAAGAAGGGATGGTTCGCTGACACGCCGATCACTCGCCACGCCGCGGATCTCGAAGACTTCTTTCTCGCCCGAACACACCGAACGGGCGACAGGAGCTCGACCGATGGCGCGCGTTTCCTCGTCGAGCGAGAAGACTTCGTCGCCGGGGAGCAACTCCTTGATCGAGCGCATGCCTTCCGTTGTCCACACCTGCGTCGATCCGCGCAGGCATTCGAACTGCGCCGTGACCCCGGCGAGGTACTTGCGCTCCGCCTCGGGGATCCCGAGCTTCTCGTAGGTCTTCTGCATGCTCTCGGGGAGCATGTCCCACTCGGAGACCTCACCCTCGGTGGGCTTGAGGTAGTAGTAGATGTCGTTGAAGTCGATGTCGGGCATGTTCGTGGCGAACCACTCGAGCATGGGCTTCTTCTCGAAGCGCTTCAGCGCGTTGAGCCGGAACTTCGTCATCCACTCCGGCTCGTCCTTCTGGCCCGAGATGTCACGGACGACCGCCTCGTTCAGGCCCTTCTGGGGCGCGTAGACGTAGTCGTCGGTGCTGTCGGACCAGCCGAGCTTGTACTTGCCGAGATCGATCCCGGAAACGGCCATCTACGGCTCCCAACAAGGGCACGAGAGGATTTCCACTACGCCCATAGTAACAATCCCCCGGGCGATCTCCAACCCGGTGCAGGTGAACGCAGCGGCTACCCGCCTGCCGATTTCTGTTGGGCCTGCTTCACCTTCGTACGGGCGTCGTTGACCAGTCGCTGGTACTCACCGAGGTTGCCGGCTTCGAGGGCCTTCTGCGCGTTGTCGAGATCGGCCGCGGCCTGGTTGAGGAGGTCCTGCGCGCTCCCGCTCGCGGGTGGGATCGTCGTGGTCGCCGGCGCGGCGGTGGTTGCGGTGGTCCCCGGGGTGGTCTTCGGTGTCGTTGTCGTCGTCGTGGTTCCCGAGCCCGAGCCGGTACCGCCCGAGGCTGCCCCGGCCGACACGCTGCAGGTCGTCACCGTGCTCGTCTTCCCGAGCATCTGGTCGAGGTCGTCCTGGACGGTCGGCCCGCAGAACGCGCCGTAGTCCTGGGTGTAGACGACGACGAACTGGAACTGCGGATAGCTCCCTTCGCCCCGACCCTGCGCGTAGAACGGTCGCACGTAGAGGATCGAGTTCCCCACCGGGATCAACTGCATGCTGCCCTGGATGATCTGCGAGCCCTGCTGGTTCAGCAGCGTGATCGCGGTCGAGATCGCCGGGGTGCGGATGATCGCGTTGTTCACCTGTACCGGCCCGAACACGGTTTGACCCTGCGGCATGGTGAACGACTGCATCTTGCCGTACTGGCCGGGATCGGAGTCCACGGTCAGGAATGACACCAGCCGCGTCTGACTGTTCCCCGACGACACGGGCACGAACGGCACGATCACGATGAAGTGCTCGTCCTTCTCTCCCGGGAGTCGGATGTTGAGGTAGTACGGATCGATGCGGGCGCCGGTGGAGGTGGCCGCCTGCGGCTGGTTGCTCGACGCGGATCCGCCACCCGCCGCCGCCGCGACCTGGGCGACGAAGTCACCCGACACGCGGCCCGAGCCCGGGTCCGGCGAGACCAGCCACTTCGAACTGCCGTCGTAGAAGCGCTTGGGCTCCGTCACGTGGTAGCGGCCGAACATGGCCGACTGCGACTTGAAGAGATCCTCCGGGTACCGCAGGTGGGCGCGAATCTCCGGGGGCATCTGCGATCCGTCGGTGAAGAGATCGGGGAAGGCCTCCTCGTAGGCCTTGATGATCGGGTCCTTCTTGTCGAACACGTAGAACGTCACCGTGCCCTGGTAGGCGTCGACGGTGACCTTCACCGAGTTGCGGACGTAGTTGAACGGCCCGGAAAGCGAACCTTCTCCGCTCAACGATTGGCCGTACGGGTACTGGTCCGTGGTCGTGTACCCGTCCATGATCCAGACGGTCCTGTCGCCGAGCACCACGGGGTACGGGTCGGCATCGAACTGCAGGAACGGCGCCAGTTTCGTCACACGGGCGCGGATGTCGCGTTCCATGAGCAACTTGGTGTTCGAACTGATCTGTCCCGAGATCAACGGGTCGAGACTTCCGAACCGGAGCGCGAATGCGGCGCGGCGCACGATGTTGGAGAGCTTCACGCCGTCCTTGCCCTGATACCGCGTGAACTTGTCCGTCGCACCTTCGCGTTGATAGTTGAACTCGGATTGCTTGGCGCCGGTGAGGACGTAGCTGCTGAGATTCTCGGCGAAGTAGATCTGCGACGGAGGACCCGAGTCCATCTTGATCCCGTTCTCCTTGACCGGCACGTCACGCAGATAGAACGACGGATTGCCGTCGGGGTCCGCCTGGTTGCTCGGTGATGCGACCGCGCCGTACCCGTGCGTGTACACGATGTGGCGGTTCACGAAGGACTGGCTCGGGAGATCCGCGCTGTTCAATCCACGCGCGGCAATGAGGACCTGGCGGGTCTGGCCGTCGATGAGATAACGATCGACGTCGACATCACCGATCTGGTAGTAGGTCTGCAGGTTCTGCAAGGTCGAGTAGGTGTCACGGATCACGTTCGGATCCCACAGCCGGGCATTGTTGATGGTGCCGCTGTTGCTGTCGACGAGGGTCTGGGCGTCCGTCGGCGAGAGGCCGGTCTTGAGCGACGTGAAGTCGAACTGTGTCGGCTGCACCTGATCGAGTCCGAAGGAATCACGCGTCGCGCGGATGTTGCGATCGATGTACTTCGATTCGGTCTGGTACTCGTTCGGGCCGACCTTGAACTGCTGGACCGCGGCCGGGTAGATCGTCCCGATCACCAATGACACGAACGCCCACAACCCGACGGCGATGATCGGCAGCACCCATCCGCGGCGACGGATGTTCCAGAGAAAGAGACCAGCGGCGCCGATGGAGATGAAGATCAAGAGGTTGAGCGCGGGAAGTTGCGCCTTGACGTCGGTGTAGCTCGCGCCCTCGACGACTCCACGGGTCGAGAAGTTGAGTTCGAAACGACCGAGGTAGTACTGCGCGGTCTTCACCAGCGCCATGACCGCGAGGATGACGGAGAGGTGCGCCTTGACCTGTGGGGTCACCCGCTGGAACGGGCTCTGGAACCGGATCCCGCCGTTGAGGTAGTGCTCGACCGCGGTGACGATGAGCACGATCACCAGCCCGGCGAACAGCCACTCCGCGATGAACTTGAGGAACGGCAGCTGGAAGACGTAGAAGCCGATGTCTTTGTGGAACTGGGGATCGACCTTGTGGAAACTCTGGTAGTGGGTGAAGAGCACCCACTGCTTCCACTGCGCGGACACGCCGATTCCGGCGATCAGCGCGAAGAACAGTGAAACGCCGATGCGGATGCGCATGGTGTACGGGCCCGCGACCTGCTGGTAGCGCGCGATCAACTCGTCTTCCGGACCCATCGACCGGTACTTGGGCGCCAAACGGTCGGCGATCATCAGGTTCAGGAACATGATCACGAAGAAGACGACCGTGAACACCAGCACGGGCGGCGACCCGGGCCGCGAGCAGGCTGCTCCAGGTACTCCCCTGCCCGAGCGAGTCGAACCAGAGATAGTCCGTGTAGAAGCCGGCGAGTCCGCGCAGGCTGAAGAGCAGCACGACCAACACGACGACCGCACCAATGATCCAGCCGCGCAGGCGGAATCGGCGTCGTGGTTCGAGCGTGGGGACGCGCATCGGGCCGCAGCCTAGAGGGAGCGACGGTGACCGGTACGCGCGGGCAGACGAGGGCTATTGGTCGGCGTCGACCACCAGGAGGCATCGGCAGCCCGGGTGCGCGGGAGGGTGGGGCTGCCCGGTCGGGAAGTTGCCGCCCTTCACCGTGGGTTCGAGTGCGTTGTCGTCGCAGTCCGGACACTTCCCGACCATCGCGGGGACCCAGCGGAGGCGCACGCCGTCCGGCGCGGCGTCGAAGACCCCCCGGGAGTACGCCACCGCCAACGCGTCTCCGAGCGCGGCTTCGAGCTGCTCACCCCGCCATTCGCGGTAGCGCGCACCGAGGCTCTGGGCGATCACGATCTCGGTGTCGGCCGGGGTGGCGGCGTCGATCGATTCGAGCGATCCGGCGAGCCGTTCGCGCAGGGGTACGACCGCGGTGGTGGTCAACTCGCTGAGCAACGCCCGGGGAGCAGCACCGACGACGCCGCCCGCGGACTCCGCGCCTTCGGCGTACGCGGTGTCGACCGCCGGCTGCAGGACGTGGGCCCATCGCGCGAGCTGATCTTCGAGCGACGGCAGCACCTTGGCGGTGTCGATCTTCCCCCGCTGGCGGCGCAGACCGTCGAGGATGTCGTTCTGTTCGTCCTGCAACGCGCGCTTTCCCCGCCGCACCAGGTCGCCGGTCGTCTGGGCCAGCGACGCATCGCGCGCCGACGTCGCGGACTCGTCCGGTCCGTCCGATGCGGTCGCGGGGTCCGTCGCGGGGCCTCCGCGACGTCGTCGACCGGCTCCGGTTCGGTTGGGGCTGGGGGCTCGTCGTCGTTCGCCGAGCGGAGCTTCTCGAACAACGCGTGGACGTCGGGAGCCGTCTCGCCGGTCGTGGGAGCTTCGTCGGCGGACGGTGTCGCGGCGCGGGCGCGGCGGCGCGGTCACGAGGAGCGGGGGTTCCGGTGCGGCCGTGACCGCGGGCGCCGGACTCCGGCGCGAACGACTCCGGCGCGAACGACTCCGGCGCCGACGACTCCGGCGCCGACGACTCGGGGGGTTCCAGTGGTTCCGGCGCGGCATCCTCGGGCGCAGGGACGTCGACCGAGGGGATGTCCGGCGGAGTCGACGGCTCGTCGGCGATGATGCGCGTCGCGTGCGTGAGTGCCCGTTCGACGAGCTCGTAGGTTTCCACCAACTTGCCCCGACCGGCGCGCAGGTCGGCGATCTGACGCTCCAACTCCTCGCGCCGCTCGTTGAGATCGGCGAGCACACGTTCGCGGAGACTGCGGGCCTCGCCGACGATCTCCTTGGCGCGGTTGCGAGCTGCGTCTTCGGCCTCGCGCGTCTTCGCTTCCACCGCCTGTTGGGTCGTCGTACGCAATTCACGCGCGGTCTCCTGCGCCTCCCGCACCACGCGCCGAGCGTGCTCCTCGGCCTTGCCGCGCAACTCCAACGCCGACTCCCGGGCCTGGCCGAGCACCCGAGCGGTCTCTTCGCCGAGCGCCGCGATGAGATCTTGGTCTGAGGGCAGGAGCGCCGGCTTGCGCAATTGCTCCTCGAGCTCCTGCACGCGTGCGGCCAACTCGTGTTCACGCGAGGCAGCGGCCGCGAAGTCGCTCGAGACCATCCGGAGGTACGCACGCACCTCGGCTTCGGCGTAGCCCCGCTTGACCTCGCTGAACGAGCGCTCGGCGATGGCTTCGGGCGTGGTGCGCGGGCCACGCGGGGCGAACATGGACTCCGAGCTGTCAGTCATGCCCTCATGATCGCGCCGCGGTCGTCGACGGTGGCGGCACTGACGCTCCGCCCGCCTGGTGCAACGCGGCCAACGCCTCGTCGATCGTGCTGACCCCCACGACGCGCACCTTGCCCGCACCGCGGCGTGCATCCTTCACTTCACCCTTCGGAACGATCATCAACTCGACGCCGTTCGTGCGGGCGGTGATCGCCTTCTGTTCGACCCCACCGACCTCGCCAACCGAGCCGTCGGCGCTGATGGTCCCGGTGACCGCCACCCGCTTGCCGCCGGTCAGGTTGCCCGGTGTCAGGTCGTCGATGATCGCGAGGGTGAACGCGAGGCCCGCCGACGGCCCGCCGACCAGTTGCGTGTTGATCGTGACGTTGATCGGGAACTGGTAGGTCGTGAACTGCTGCGAGGTGATCCCGAGGCACGTGATCCCCGACGTCGATCCGTGCGCCGAGACGCAGGTACGGCGATCGGGTGACGCCTTGCCGCTCACCACCGTGGCGGTGCGGGTCGTACCGCCACGTTCGTACGTGATCGACACGCGGTCGCCCGGACGATGGGCTTGCACGAGGGGACCGACCTCGCTGACCCCGGTGACATCGTGGCCGTCGACTGCGAGCACGCGATCACCGGTTTCGAGCGCGCCGTGCCGCGGGCGCATCGCGACACACCTCGATGACGCGGACCTGCACCGGATCGGCGGGCACCTCGTAGCCGAGGTGCGTGAGCGCGACGTATTTGGCGTCGTTCTGCGATTGATCCATCAACTCGGTGTTGAACGCACGGTTCTCGTCATCGCTGAGACAACCGACGACCGTGCTGCGCTTCTCGACGTCGCGATCAGGATCGAGCCACGATGTCACCAACCGCCACACGTTGGGATCCTGGGTCGAGACCCGCACGGTGAGGAACAACACGTTGCCGCCGTGCGGGTACGTCGTCGCACCCTCGATCTGCACGACGGACGAATCGAGCGGCGTCGCCGAGCCGGGAGAGATGATGACGTACGGCAGGTGGATCAGGAACCCGGCCACGATGACGATCACCAGCAACACCCCGAAGGCCGACAGCACGACCGCCAGGACGGTGTGGCGGCGCCCGGTTGTCGGTTTCGGCGGTTCGCCGGGGGGCGGCGGGAGCGGCCCCGGGTACTGCTCGGTCATGGAACTCCGGTCCGGGGCGGATATTTTGGTCGCACCAGCCCTGACCGAACAGTCCTCTCGAATGCAGGAGCCGAACGCTTGACGGGTACACCCACCCATCAGCCTGCCACGCCACCCGTCCCCTTCGGCACGCGGCCCTCGACGCCACGCGGCGCGTGGCGGCGCGCCGCGGTCTGGCCTTCGTCCGGATGTTGTTCCTCGTGGGGTTCACGGGGTTCCTCGTCGCCGCGGTGCTGGCCACCGTGTTCGCGGGTCTCGTGATCGCGATCAACGGTCGACTCCCATGACCGACGCGGGCCCGGTCGCGCGTGCGGCCGAGCTCGCCGCCCTCGGGCACCGGGGGAACGTGACCGTCGCCGACCGGGACCGTCTGGAACGGGCGGCCGTCGACGACCCCGATCCCCGCGTCCGGACGGCCGCGCTCGCCGCGCTCGTCCGGGCCGTCGCCGGCGAAGCACGCGGTGCGTGGACGGTGGCGCTCGTCGATCCCGCGCCCGCAGTACGGCGGCGCGCGGCCGAGCTCACGCCCGACCTCTCGGATCCGACGATCATCGCTCCGCTGCTCACGCTGCTCGGCGACGTCGACGTCACCGTCGTCGAAGCCACCGCATGGGCCATCGGCGAGTCCGGTGACGTCGCGGTGGCCCACGGCGCGGTCGACGTGGCCGCGGCCACCGCCACGCACCACCGTGACGTGCTGGCACGCGAAGCGGCCGTGGCCGCGCTCGGTGCGCTCGGTGATCCGGCCGGCCTCCCCGCGATCCTGCGCGCCGTGCTCGGACAAACCCGCGGTCCGCCGTCGCGCTGGTCCTTGCGTTGGCACCGTTCGACGGTCCCGAGGTCGAAGCCGCGCTCGACACCGCGGTCGAAGACCGCGACCGGCAGGTGCGCCAGGCGGCCGAGGACCTGCGCAGCAGCTGACGTTCCGGTACGGTCCCGATCCCGCTCGTCGCGTCCCGCCGGCGCCCGTCGCACGCCACTCGCCGTTGGAGGCCACCCATGTCCGGATCACCCACCCGCTGTCGTCGTCTGGTCGACCGGATGGATCGGCACGATCGCCATCCGCGCCATCCGGCGTCGACCGGACTTCGAGTTGGTCGGCGTCTGGGTGCACACCCCCGAGAAGGTGGGACAGGACGCAGGCGTGCTCGCGGGCACGGAAGCGATCGGCCTCGCGACCACCGACGACTTCGACGCGCTGCTCGCGCTCGCCCCGGACTGCGTCGTGTACGCCGCGAGCGGGCCCGAACAGGACGCCGGCCGCGGTTCCTGACTACGTGCGCTTCCTCGACGCCGGCGTCAACGTCGTGACGGTCACCTCGCCGTCGCTCGTGTACCCACCGGCGTTCGACTCCGGATGGAGCGACCAACTCGCCGAAGCTGCCGAGCAGGGCGGCGTGTCGCTCTACGCGTCCGGCATCGAGCCCGGATTCGCGGCCGATCAGCTCCCGCTGGTGCTCGCAACGCAGTCGAACACCATCACGTCGATCCGCGCCTCGGAGCTGTTCCTGTACGACAAGTATCCGGTCACGTTCATGATGCTCGACGTCATGGGCTTCGGCCGACCGCTCGAGTACGAGCCGATGCTCGCGCTGCCCGGCGCGGAGACCGAGCGCGTGGGGTCCGCCGATCCAGTTGGTGGCGGACGGCCTCGGCGTCGAGCTCGACGAGATCCGCGAGGTCTTCGACCGCGTAGTGACCGACCGGACTCTCGAGGTCGCGTGCGGCACCATCGAGGCCGGCACGTGCGGCGCGCTGCGGACACAGACCATCGCGTGATCAACGGGGGCAGGAAGCGATCGTCATCGAGCACGTCAACCGCATGGCCGCCGATCTCGCGCCCGAATGGCCGATCGGCGATCGGGACGGCACGTATCACATCGTGATCGACGGCGATCCCGACATCGACGTGCAACATGACCATCGGCGATCCGTCGGCATCGACTGCGGGCGCCATGGTGGTGACCGCCATGCGCGTGGTCAACGCAGTGCCGTACGTCGTCGCCGCCCCCCCGGGCTGCTGAACTCGCTCGACCTGCCCTTGACGCTCCCCCGGCACGCATTCGACTGAGCTGCATTCGAGTGAGCGGCGTTCGACTGATTCGTGGCGTCGTTACCCGTCGGGCAGGGGATCGAGGAAGAGTTCCTGGTCGCGGCTCACGTGCTCGGTCCATTCGTGGCCCGTCCAGTAGCGCCAGTGGAAGCGCCCGGTGGGGTCCGGGTACCAGTCCGGCGGCGTGACCGGTGCGATCGACGGCTCTCCGGCGCTGCTCACGTGTTCCGTCCACGCGGTGCCGTCCCAGTACCGATGATCGAACCGACGACCGGGGTCCGCGTACCAGCCGGGGCCGTCGCCGGTCGCCGGCACGAGGTGCTGACGCGGCTGGGGTCGCGACGTCGGCGCCGGATCCGCCGCCTGCTGTGCCTCCTGCCGGTCGGTGATGCGCCGCACGACGACGATCGCGAGCACGGATCCGGCCGCGCTCAGCGCGTGGCCGGCCGCGAGCACGGTGTCGGTGGGTGACGTGACCCAGGTGCCGCTGACCGCCAGACCCATCGCACCGAACCCGGCCACCGAACCGGCGACGCGTACCAACCACCAGGTGAGCACGAGCGGGGAACCGCCGAGTCGCCGCCAGGCATCGCCGCGCTCGGCGTCGGGATCCGAGCTGCGCCACAGGTCCGAGATCACGAGATACGGGAGCACGAACGCAGCCAGCGGGATCAGCCAACCGATGATCGCCCACACCGGTGCAAGTCGCGTGCCGATTCGGCCGAGCGCACGCGGATTGTGGGCGCTGCGCCAGGTCCACACGATGAGCAGGACCGACGCCGCCGCCGACACGTAGCCGACCACCTGGACCCAACCGCGATCGGTGCCGTCGTACGCATGCGAGAACAACGTGCGGGCCTGCTCGTTGCGCTCGTCGAAGAGCGCGTCGATGGCGGCGTGAAATCGTACGTAGGGCGTCGCCGAGTCGAGGAAGACCAGCGCGAACTGGCCGGCGGCCACCACGCCCAGGAGCCACGACAGCCAGGTCGTCAACGTACGCGTCGGCCGCCACCACTCCGATGAGGAGTCGGCCACCGCCCGGTGCTCCGCCGCGTCTCCCACTACATGAACATGTCCTTGAGCCGATCGAACGACTCGAGGCACCGACCCGCACCGAGCACGACGGTCTCGAGGGGGAGGTCGACGAGTTGCGCGTGCACGGCCGTCTCCTTCTCGATGCGCAAGTTGAACCCGCGCAACATCGCGCCACCACCGACGAGGTGGATGCCCTCGGCGAGGAGGTCCTGCGAGAGCTCCGGCGGCGTCTGTGAGAGCGCAGACTTCACCGCGCCGAGGATCGCCTGGATCGGCTCGTCGATCGCCTCGCGGATCTCTTCGGGGGTGAGGACCACCGTCTTGGGCATGCCGCTCATGAGATCCCGACCCCGGACCTCGGCCTTGTACTCGTCGTCGGTCGCGAATACCGATCCAATGGCGAGCTTGACCTCTTCCGCGGTTCGCTCGCCGATCGCGAGGCCGTACTCGCGCCGCACGTAGCCCTGGATGGCGGCGTCGATGTCGAAGGACCCGACCCGTACCGCCTCCAACGCCACGACGCCGCCGAGCGAGATGACCGCCACCTCGCTGGTACCACCGCCGATGTCGACGACCATGTTGCCGAGCGGCTCGTGGATGGGGAGCGAGGCGCCGATCGCCGCGGCCATGGGCTGCTCGATGAGAAAGGTCTGCGCGGCACCGGCCCGGCGCGCCGCTTCGAGCACCGCCCGCTGCTCGACGTGGGTGATGGCCGAGGGCACGCAGATGAGAACCCGGGCGCGCTGCAGGCGTGAGATCCCCGCCCGCTGGAACAGCATGCGGATGAGCCGTTGGGTGATTTCGAAGTCGGTGATGGCACCGCCGCGCAGCGGTCGCACGGCCACGATGTACCCCGGGGTACGACCGATCATCTGCCACGCGTCGTGACCCAGGGCCAGGACCTCGTGGGTGCGCGTGTTCATGGCGATGACGGTCGGCTCGTTCAGGATGATCCCCTGACCGCGCGCGTACACCAGGGTGTTCGCGGTACCGAGGTCGATCGCGAGGTCGCGGGACAGGGGAGGCTCCTACTCGACCGTGACGGCCTGGGCCTCGACCGTGCGGACAGGGTGCGAACGGGTGGCCCAGTCGGCGCCGCCCTCCCAGTGCTCGCGTTTCCAGATCGGGACCGTCTCCTTGAGGGTGTCGATACAGAACCGTGCTGCCTCGAACGCCTCGGGCCGATGCGGCGACGACACGACCACCGCGACCGACGTCTCCGAGAGCTCGAGGTCCCCGATCCGGTGGAGCAGCGCGACCCGGTCCACGACCGGCCACCGCGTGCGAGCGGCCGCGGCCACCGCCGCGAGCTTGGCGGCGGCTGCTTCCTCGTACGCCTCGTAGGTCAAGGCGCGCACGCCGTCGCGTCCGTCAGAGTTGTCGCGCACGACGCCGAGGAACACCACGACGGCGCCGCTGCCCGAGGTCGTCGCCCAGGACGTGGCCACGTCGACTGGCAGCGGGTCCTCGCTGACCGCGATCCAGTCGGCGGTGGCGGGTGGTTGCACGACGCCATCGTAGTGAAGAGGGGGTCGCCAGCGCCCTGCGACCCCACCCTCCAGCGCGCCGAGGGCGACGAGGAAGGGCCAGGAGGCCTCGGTACACTCCGCGCCATGTCCCCTGAGGAGTCCGGAGGTGACGGCGCGCCCGAGCCCGACGACGCCCCGAGCGGCCCTCGCCCCGATCCCCTCGATCGACCGTGGGTCCATCCCTCCGAACTCAGTTCGTTCGTCGCTTCGCCCGAATTGCCCCCCCACGAAGCACGGCCACGCGAGTGGGCCATCGGCGTCGGCTCCGCCGTCGCCGCGATCATCGCCACCGTCCTCGTGCTCGTCGCGTTCGGCGCCCTCGGAGGCCGCAATCGCTCGCCGATACCCCCGCCCGTCGTCAGCAGCCCCAACGACGTCATCGACTACACGGTGGCCAAGCGGGTGGGAGCCGTCGTCGCGCCGAGCGTGGTCACCGTTCGCGCCGGTGGGGAGTCACCGAAGCCGGTCGGTTCGGGTGTGGTGCTGCAATCCGATCGCGTGATGACCGCTGCTCACCTCCTCACCGACGCGACCAAGGTCGACGTCGTGACCCCGACCGGCGCGACCTTGACCGCGAAGATCATCGGCGTCGACGCGCAGACCGACCTTGCGCTGCTCGACGTCAGCGGTGGCGACGACCTCGCGTTGGCCCCGATCGGCTCGGCGAACCCGCTCCAGGTGGGTCAGACGGTGGTGGCGGTGTCCCGGATCCACGTGAGCCGGTACCGGCTGGGGATCAACATCGTCTCGGACCGCAACATCATGACCGCCACGGGCACCGGGGTCGACGTGGCCGGTCTGGTCGAGACGGGGATCACCGCGGCTCCAGACATGGCCGGCGGCGCGCTCGTCGATCAGAACGGGACGGTCGTCGGCATCCTCACGTATGCGGTCGCGGCCACACCGGACGGCGCGAGTCCCACTGCGCTCGCGATCCCGGCGTCGACGATCCGCGACGTCGAAGACCAGTTCGACGGCAGCGGCAAGGTCAGTCACGGATGGATGGGGGTGCTGTGCGCCACGGAGGACGCGGACCGAGGCGACGGCGGAGCGCAGATCGCTCTCGTCGTTCCCGACAGTCCGGCCGAGAAGGCCGGCCTCCGCGCCAACGACATCGTCGTGAAGGCCGGCGGGGAAGCGGTGGCGAGCCGATCCGATCTCATCGCCGCGACCCGGAGCCTTCGAACCCAGGATCGCCTCGAGATCCAGTATCTGCGCGACGGCCACATCAAGGACACGACGGTCACCCTCGGCGCGGGCAACCCCACGATCCTTGCCGCGTGGCCGGGCATGGGGTGAGCCCGGCGGCAACTCGGCGAATTGCTCGCTCGCGGCCATTCCGCGCGACCATGAGGTCATGACCACCACCGCGAGCGACGACCAGCTCGAAGCCCTCGACCGGGAGTTGCTCAATGCGGTCCAGTGGGACTTCCCGCTCGACCCCCGCCCGTTCGCGGTGCTCGGCGAGCGCCTCGGCCTCACGGAAGAGGCGGTGCGGCAACGCGTCGCCCGCGTGAAGGAGCTCGGTGTGCTCCGCCAGCTCTCGGCGATCTTCGACACGCGGGCCCTCGGCTACGGCTCAGCCCTGGTCGCGGCCCAGATCGATCCCGACCGGGTCGACGCCGCCGCCGCGGTCGTCAGCGCCCATCCCGGCGTCAGCCACAACTACAAGCGCAACCACGCGTACAACCTCTGGTACACGATCGCGGTCCCGCCCGGTGAGTCGCTGGAAGATCACATCGACGTCCTCCACCGGGAGTCGGGCGCGATCGTCACCCGCAAGCTCCCCACGCTGAAGCTGTACAAGATCGGCGTCAAGCTCGACATGACCGGCAACACTGCAGCCGACGCCAAGGCCGAGGTGCTCGAGCACGAGAAGCCCGAGCGGCACGAACACATGGACGCGCCCGAGCTGTCCGACCTCGAGATCGCGGCCATCCGGGTGGTGCAGGAAGACCTGCCGCTGGTCGAACGACCGTTTGCGGCGTACGGCGCGCTGATCGGTTGCGACGAAGCGACGGTGCTCGATCTGCTGCGCTCGTTCAAGGATCGCAAGCTCATGCGGCGCTTCGCCGCGGTGATGAACCACCGCTCCGCCGGGTTCAAGGCCAACGCGATGGGCGTGTGGGCGGTGCCCGAAGCCGCGCTCGACGAGATCGGTCCGCAGATGGCCGGGTTCGCACTGGTCAGCCACTGCTACCGACGCCCGACGTACGACGACTGGCCGTACTCGATCTTCACGATGGTGCACGGGAAGAACGCCAAGGACTGCGAAGCGACCATCGCGGCCATCCACTCCGAGACCGGTGTCGACGAATACGCGTTGCTGTGGTCGATCAAGGAATACAAGAAGACGCGAGTGCGCTACTACACCGACGACTGGGACGACTGGCGCGCCGCGCATCTCACGCCGGCATCCTGATCGAGGGTCGTTGATCGACGTCGAGCGCATCCGGGCCGAGACGCCCGGCTGTCGCGACGTGGTGCACCTCAACAATGCTGGGGCGGCGCTCCCACCACGCGTCGTGGTCGACACCGTCATCGAGCACCTCGAGCTCGAAGCGCGTGTCGGTGGATACGCGGCCGCGGACCTCGCGGCGGAACGGTCGGCGGCGGTGTACGCGTCGATTGCGGCGCTGATCGGCGCCCGGACCGACGAGCTCGCGCTGGTCGAGAACGCAACGCGTGCCTGGGACATGGCGTTCTACGCGCTGGCCGCGTCGTTCGTGCCCGGCGATCGCATCCTCACGTCGCGCAGCGAGTACGCCAGCAACGTGATCGGGTTCCTCCAGGTCGCGGCGCGCACCGGCACGAGCGTCGAGGTGATCCCGGACGACGAGACCGGGCAGCTCTCGGTCGAAGCCCTGCGCGGCATGCTCGACGATCGGGTCCGGCTGCTGGCCATCTCGTGGATCCCGACGCAGGGTGGCCTGGTGAACCCCGCCGCGGCCGTCGGCACCGTCGCCCGCGAGGCCGGGGTCCCCTATCTGCTCGACGCCTGCCAGGCGGTCGGACAGCTCCCCGTCGACGTCGACGCGCTCGGCTGCGACTTCCTCTCCGCCACCGGCCGCAAGTACCTCCGAGCGCCCGCGCGGAACCGGCTTTCTCTACGTGCGCCGATCCCGGTTGCTCGACCTCGAGCCTCCGTTCCTCGACGTGCATGCCGCGCAATGGCTCAGTGGCGACCGGATCGTGATCCGCGACGACGCGCGCCGGTTCGAGAGCTGGGAACACAGCGTCGCCAACCGGCTCGGCCTCGGCGCCGCAGTGGACTACGCGCGGTCGGTGGGGATCGACGCAATCGCGCAGCGGGTCACCACGCTGGCCGCGTCACTCCGCGAGCAGCTCGCCGCGCTCCCGGGCCTCAGTCTGCACGACCTCGGACGCGATCGGTGCGGGATCGTCACGTTCACCATCGACGGTGTCGATCCGTACGCGCTCGCGGCGCGCCTCCGCGAGGAAGGAATCAACATCTCGGTGTCAACCATCGACTTCGCCCGCTACGACTTCGAAGCCCACGGGCTCGACGCGGTCGCGCGTGCGTCGGTGCACTACTACAACAGTGAAGAGGAACTCGAGCGGTTCGTCAGCCGCGCTGCGTCGTTGATCTGCTCGAGCGTCCGCTCGACGTCCCAACCGTGGTGCACCGCGTCGTGCGCGGGTCCACGCGTGATCTCCGCCGCGGTGAGCGTTCCGCGTTCGGCGTGGAGGAACACGAGCGAACCTGCGAGCGCTCGCCGGGCGGCCGCCGCCCATTCGGACGTCGCCGACCGCACGGACCACAGCGCCGACTGCAGCGACATGTCCTCGTAGTGCCGCGCGGCCGCCAACTCGTCCTGGTCGTAGGCCACGAGGGTCGGTGACGCGCCCGCCGCCACGCCTTCGATGCGCTCGGCGAAGATTCGCAGGTTGTCGGCCACGTGGAACAGGTAGGACTTGACCGACCAGGCACGATCGGGATCTCTCTCGTCTCCCGTGCGCCCCGCGAGCAGCGCGTCGAACTGGTCCGGCAGACGTTCGACGTCCGCGATCACGACTTCGGGCGCGTCGGTCCAGACGAACCCGCACTCCCGGCACGGGTCCCCGTATTCGGACACCCACCACTCGTTCTCGATCATGAACGCGACGACGTCGCGCTTCCGGCGACGAACGACGACGACCACTGCGCCGATCGCGACCAAAGCCGCGCCGGCACCGGCGGCGGCGGCCGGCGCGCGGTCGCGCGGTGGCAACGACGCGACCGCCTCGAGGATCGCGTCGGCGTTGGAGTGCACGGGGGTCCAGCCCTCGGCCTTCAGCTTGTCGTTGGCGATCACCCACGGGTCGGTGAGGTAGGGCACGACACCCGGCGGGATGTCGCCGAGCCCGAGCTCCCACGTGCGCGCCAACATGCGCTCCATCGCCTCCGCCGGGAGCGCCGGTACCCGGGATCCCGGAATGAGCTCGCGGAGCTCGTCGGCGTCGATCCAGCCGTCAGCCGCCACGTTGTAGACGCCAGGCAGGTCTCGGGTCGCCACCAGCGCCAGCGCGGCGGCGAGATCGTCGACGTGCACCACCTGCACCGGCAACGAGGCGCCCCGGACGCGGAGCGGTGGGCGCCCGAGGAGGATGCGGGCCGGGAGTCGCTCGGCGCCGGGCCCGACGACCGGCGCGGAGCGGAGGGTGGTGACCGTCACCTCGGGATGCTCGCCCCGCCACTCGGCGAGGAGCCGCTCGACCTCGGCGCCCTGCACGGCCGGCGAGAAGTGCGGATTGGGCCGGAGCGCAGCCGTCTCGGTGAGGGGTACCGGGTTGTTGGGCCACGCGCCGTAGACCGTGGCGCTCGAGATCCGCACGATGCGCCGCACACCGACGGAGGCCGCCGCGTCGAGCACACGACGGGTTCCCTCGACGTTGACTCGAGCCATCAGGCTGACGTCAGGCACCGGGTCGACGACGCCGGCGAGGTGCACGACGACGTCGATGCCGTCCAACAGCGGCTTCAACTCGGTGCCGGCGATGTCGACGCGCGCGCGAACTCGATGTTCCGCGGACGTCGTTCCGGTTCGCGCACGTCGAGTCCGAGCACACGCTCGACATCGGGATGCGCGGCGAGCACCGGGAGGAGATGGTGACCCACGAGACCGGATGCGCCGGTGACCGCGACGGAATGCACCCCCATACACTGACCGCGTGAGCGATCCGTCTCAACCTGGAGACCCCGAGGGACCAGAAGATCCCTTCCCCTCCGGTCCTCCCGACTCGCCCATACCGGGCGTACCGGCCTTCCTGTTCGGTGGGGGACCTGGAGGTGGCGAGTTCGACCTCTCGAAGATCGACCTCTCGCAGATCGACCTCGGGCAGGTCATGCGGTTGCTGCAGTCCGATGGCCCGGTCAACTGGGAGATCGCCCGCCAAACCGCCGAATGGGTCGCGCTCGAAGGCGCATCCGAACCGACGGTGACCGCACGCGACCGCGAACAGTTCGAGGAACTCGCACATGCCGCGCAGACGCTCGTCGTCGGCGAGACCGGGCTCGCGGCGACGTTCGCGACCACGCTGACGACCGTCGGGCCCAAAGGCTGGGTCGACATGCACCTGGTCGCGCTGCGCCCGGTGCTCGAAGCGTTGGCGACCAACTTGGGAGAGACGATGCGGCGCGCGGGCGAGGAAGCCGACGCCGACGAACCCACCCCGGAGGAGATGGCAGGCACGCCGTTCGCGGCGATGGCGGGTCTGGGCGGCATCGGGAACATGCTCGGCCTGCTGGCGCCCGCGTTGCTCGGCGTGCAGGCGGGCTCGATGATCGGGTACCTGGCGCAGCACGCTCTCGGTCGCTACGACCTGCCGCTCCCGACCGGTCCGGCGCCCGATCACCGCGCCACTGGTGGTGACGCGCCGAGCCTCTGCTTCGTGGTGTCGAACATCGACAGGTTCGAAACCGAATGGTCACTTCCACGCGACGACCTCCGCTTCTACGTCGCGCTCCACGAAGCCGTGCACGCGGCGACGCGATCGGTGCCGTGGGTACGCGGGCGCCTCGTGCAACTCGCGGTCGACTACGTGTCGAGCTACGAGGTCGATCCGTCGGCGTTCGAAGCCGAGTTCGGCGTGATCGACCCCGAGGATCCCGAGGCGATGCAACGGATGACCGAGAACCCGGAGCGCGTCCTGGGTGCCATGCAGTCGCCCCAGCAGGTCGCGCCCGCGAGAAGCGCTGCAGCGACTCACGTCGGTGATCGAGGGATACGCCGACCTCGTGCTCGCCCGGGTCGGCCAGCGGCTCATCCCCACCTTCGACCAGAT
Organism: uncultured Actinomycetes bacterium; assembly: GCA_963726965.1. Taxonomy (GTDB): domain Bacteria; phylum Actinomycetota; class Acidimicrobiia; order IMCC26256; family DASPTH01; genus DASUAS01. The sequence continues at coordinate 317,701 of CAVSEI010000006.1, forward strand.
CCACGAGGCCATGCAGCGCCACCGGGTCGAGCGCGGCGAAGCCGAACGGTTCATCGAGACGCTGCTCGGTCTCAAACTCGAGCGCACCCATTACGAGCGCGGGCAGGCGTTCATCGACGGAGTCGTCGAGCGCGCCGGCATCGACGGATTGAACCGGCTCTGGGAGCGAGAAACCATGCTGCCCACGCCGAACGAGCTCGACGCCCCCGGGCTCTGGCTGGCCCGCATCGACCTGCCCGGCCCAGACTGAACGGATCGACCGTCCACCCGCACCGACAGCTCGCGTCGCGAACGGAGCGGAGCGGAGGCGGAGCCGAGTGGAGTGGGAGCGGAGTGGGAGCAGAGCATTGAAAGTCGGCGTGTTGGGTGCGGGGGTCATGGGCGCGGGGATCGCACAGGTGACCGCGACCGCGGGGTTCGAGACGGTCTGTTACGACATCGACGCGAGCGCGCTCGAGCGCGGCCTCGAGCACGTCACGACCGGTCGGTACGGCTTCGAGCGCGGGATCGAGCGTGGGAAGCTCACCCGCGACGCCGCCGACGCGGCGCGGGCGCGGTTGTCGTTCACGACGTCATTCGACGAAGCGGCCGTCGTCGATCTGGTGATCGAGGCAGTCCCGGAGAAGCTGGAACTCAAGCAACAGGTGTTCCGCGAACTCGACGCCGCCGCGCCGCCCGGCACGGTGTTGGCGTCGAACACCTCGGGGTTCCCGATCGCACAGATCGCCGCAGTCACGAAGCGCCCTGAGCTGGTGATCGGGTGGCACTGGGCGTCGCCTCCCGCGGTGATGCGCCTGGCCGAGATCGTCCGGACGTCCCTGACCAGCGACGCCGCGGTGCAGATGGTCGTCGACACCGCGACCGCGTGCGGGAAGAACCCGGTCGTGATCACCGATGCGCCGAGCGGCGCATGGGGCTTCGTCGCCAACCGCGTCTACATGGCGATGATCCAGGAGGCGAACCGCTGCCTCGAAGAGGGCATCGCCACGCGCGAGCAGATCGACATGTTGATGGTCGACTGCTTCCGGTGGCCGGTCGGGCCGTTCGGGATGGTGCAGGGCGCAACGACCGGGTGGGGTCAGTAGCCGTTCAGCGCTCGGTGGGTGGGGTCTCGTGGCGTGAGCGCGCCGGCTTGCGGAACCGACGCCGGACGCGATCGACGGCCTGATCGCGCGACCGCGAGATCGTGCGGTCGACGGCCTCAGGCAGCAACTTCGAACGCATGACCCGCCCACGCGCGGCACGCAACGCGGCGACGTATGACACCGCGGCGAAGCCGAGCGTCACCGCGAGCAGGAAGAGACCCATCTGCTTGGCGAACGGGATGATGGCGATGATCCCGCCGATCACCCACACCAGTTGGAAACGGGTCTCGAACTTGGCGAACGCTCGGCCACGCGCCGCATCGGGACCGTCGCGCTGGAGCAGGCTGTCGAAGCCGAGACGTCCGGCCCCCGCGCCCAGGGCGAGGGTGAATGCGGCCATGACGAAGCCGGCGGCACCGGCGACGAACGCGCCGAGCAGGGCGAAGGTCGCGGGTACGACCAGCGCTGACGCGAGCATCACCTCCTCGCGTGCGGAACGCCGCAAGACCGGTGCGAGCACGACGCCGATGAAGTTGCCGAGGATGCTCGCGGCACCGACGAAGAACGAGCGCGAGGATGTCGTTCTTCAGGGAGAAGGCGGTGAAGAACACGAGGAATCCGATGCACCGCGCGAAGCACTGCCATCGCGCTCCCTCCGAGCAGGATGCTCGGAGTGTGCATCTCGAGCCGTTCGAGCTTCTCCTGGCGCGCGTCGGCCGGCGTGCTGAGGCGCACTTTCGGGATCTGCAACGCCAGGACGGCGGCGATCGCGAAGACGACCGCGCCGAGCCGCAACGACCAGTCCGCGCCGAACAGGTGGTACACCGCGGCCGCCGGGAGACCTCCCACCGCGGCCGCGATGACGCTCACGAGCGCGAGGCGTGAGTTGGCATTGACCAGTTCGGCGTCGTCCTTGACGAGCGTGGGCACGAGCGCGCTCTTTGCGATCTGTGCTCCCTTGGCCAGCACGAGCACGGCGAACGCGAGCGGATAGACCAGCAGACCTTCCGGCGCCGGCTTGGTGATGTACATCGCCATCCCGAGACACAGCAGGGCACGACCACCCGCGGAGACGATCATGAGGAGGCGGCGGCCACCCTTGGTGCGGTCGAGCGCAGGGCCCAGGATCGGCGCCACGATCGCGAACGGCGCCATCGTGATGAGGAGATAGAGGAGGACCTTGCCGCGGGCGGCGCTCGTCGGGCTCTGGAAGAAGAGCGAACCGGCCAATGACACCGTGAGGCACGCGTCGCCGCAGACGCTCACGGCCTGGGCGTACACGAGGCGGGCGAACGGCGTGGGCTCGGCGAAGCGGGGATCGGTGCTCATTTCCCTCCTGGACGTTAGCCCTCGCTCTGGTGACCTTCGGCCCAGTTCGCGGCCCGGATCGGAGGAGTAGGATTGGCCGGTGGCCGGGCTGGATGTCGCACTCGATGCCGGCGCCGACGGGGCCGGGAAGCCGAACCGTCAGCCGAAACATGCCGGTCCCCCGCTCTCGGACCCGGCGGAACGCTTCCTCAACCGCGAGCTGTCGTGGCTGGATTTCAACGCCCGGGTGCTCGCGCTCGCGGAAGACGCCGACCTCCCGCTGCTCGAACGGGCGAAGTTCCTCGCCATCTTCAGCCAGAACCTCGACGAGTTCTTCGAAGTGCGGGTCTCGGGGCTGATGGAGCAGCTCGCCGCCGGACTCCGCACGACCACGCCCGACGGTCTGGATCTCGTCGACCAGCTCCGCGCCATCCGCACCCGGGTCGAAGGCCTCGTGGCGCGTGCTGCGGCGGTGTTCGCCAACGAGGTCACCCCCGCGCTCGAGGACGCCGGGATCCGATTCGCCAACTGGGACGAGCTCTCCGACGACGACCGCGCCCACCTCGAAGAGCTCTTCGCCGAGCTGATCTTCCCGGTGCTGACGCCGTTGGCCGTCGACCCCGCGCATCCGTTCCCCTACATCTCGAACCTGTCCCTCAACCTGGCCGTGACCGTGCGTGACCCGTCGAGCGGCGACGAGCGGTTCGCTCGCGTGAAGGTTCCGCCGCTGCTGCCCCGCTTCGTGGCGCTCCCCGACGGCGAACGCTTCGTGCTCCTCGAGCAGGTCATCGCGGCCAAGCTCGGCGCACTCTTTCCCGGCATGGAGGTGCTCGCCCACCACCCGTTCCGAGTGACCCGCGACGCCGACTTCGAGCTCGAAGACGAAGCCGAGGATCTCCTCGAAGCGATCGAGTCGGTGCTCCGTCGACGCAGCAAATTCGGGCGGGTCGTCCGCCTCGAAGTCGACACCAAGATGACCAACGAGGTCCTCGAGCTGCTGTGCCGCGAGCTCGAGCTCGCCGATGCCGACGTCAACGTGATCGACGGCCCGCTCGATCTCGGCGGCCTGTGGTCCCTGTGCGGGCTCGACCGTCCCGAGCTCATGGACGAGGCGTGGGTCCCCCAAACCCAGGTCGCGCTGCAAGGCACCGACCCCGCGCCCGACTTCTTCCGGTTGTTGAAGACCACCGACATCCTCGTCCACCACCCGTACGACTCGTTCGCTACGTCGGTCGAGCAGTTCGTCGAACAGGCCGCCGGCGATCCGCACGTCCTCGCGATCAAGCAGACCATCTACCGCACCGCGGGTGCCGAGAGCGCGCTCGTCGGCTCGCTCGTGAAGGCAGCCGAGCAGGGCAAGCAGGTCGTCGCGCTCGTCGAGCTCAAGGCCCGGTTCGACGAGCAGGCCAACATCGCACGTGCCCGCGTCCTCGAAGAGGCCGGCGTCCACGTCGTCTACGGCCTGGTCGGGCTGAAGACGCACGCCAAGGTGTTGCTCGTCGTGCGCCAGGAGTCCGACGGCATCCGCCGCTACTGCCATGTCGGTACCGGCAACTACAACCCCAAGACCGCGCATCTCTACGAAGACCTCGGGCCTGTTGTCGGCCGACCCTGATCTCGGTGCCGATCTCACCGACCTCTTCAACCACCTCACCGGCTACAGCCATCAAGGCACGTACCGGAAGCTGCTCGTCGCCCCGTCGCACCTCCGGCGGGCGTTGGCCGATCGCGTCGAGGAACAGGCGAAACTCGGCGCCGACGGGCACATCACGCTCAAGATGAACAGCCTGGTCGACGCCGCGCTGATCGACACGCTCTACGACGCGTCGCAGCGGGGTACCCGTATCGATCTCGTCGTCCGTGGCATCTGCTGTCTTCGCCCCCAGGTGGCCGGCCTCTCCGAGAACATCCGCGTGCGCTCCATCCTCGGTCGGTTCCTCGAGCATTCCCGCGTGTACCGCTTCGGGGCGGATCCCGAGACGGCCGAATACCTGATCGGGTCGGCCGACCTGATGCCGCGCAACCTCGACCACCGGGTCGAGGCGCTCGTCCCGGTGACCGACCCGCGCCTGCGGGCGCGGCTGGCCGAGATGCTCGAACTCGACCTCGCCGACGACACCCTCGCCTGGGAGCTCACCGCCGACGGCACGTGGCACAAGATCGCGACGGTCGCGGGCCTCTGCACGCACCGGGCCCTGCAGGAGCTCGCGATCACGCGGGCCCACGTGTCCTGACGCCGACGCGATGTCGAAGACCACGGCACCGGTGCAGGAACGCGAGCTGAAGTTCACACCGGGGCCGTCGTTCACTATGCCCGATCTCCAGGTCGTCGGTGCCGACATCACCATCGAGCCGGCAGAGACGTTGCGTCTCCAGGCCGCGTACTTCGACACCGCCGACCTGCGCCTGGCCCGTTCCGGCGCGAGCCTCCGCTACCGAAACGATGAAGGGTGGACGGTCAAGCACAAGATCTCCTCCGACCTCATGCTCGTCCGCTCGGAGCTGCATCTCGGCGGGGAACCGGGCGATCCCCCCGAGGCCGCGATCGACATGGTGCACGCGCTGATCCGCCGCGAGCCGCTGGCGTTGGCGGCTCGGCTCAACACCGTTCGCCACCGCGTGGTGATGCGTGATGGCGGCGGCGCGCAACTCGCCGAGTTGGTCGACGACGAGGTCTCGGTGCTGTACGGCGCGCGGCTCGCGGCTCGCTTTCGCGAGCTCGAGGTCGAGTTCACCGACCGGGCCGAGCCCGCGTTGATCAGCGCCGTCGCCGAGCAGCTTCGCGCTGCCGGTGCCGGCGAGCCCGAACAGATCCCGAAGATCGTGCGCGCGCTCGGCCCCGCGCGCTGGATCCGCCCGATCTCGCACCGCCGGACCCTCTCGACTTCGCTTCGACACCGCTCGACGTGTTGCGCGCCGCGATCGCCACCTCCACCGCGCGGCTCATCGCACACGACCCCGCCGTCCGCATCGGCACCGATCCCGAGGGTGTCCACCAGGCGCGCGTCGCCACCCGCCGGCTGCGGTCAGATCTGCGGACGTTCGGATCCGTGGTCGATCCCGAGTGGGATGCGTCCCTGCGCGCCGAACTGCAGTGGTTGGGCGCCCTCCTCGGGGCCGTGCGCGACACCGACGTCCTCCTCGACCGCCTCGAAGGGCGCCTCCAGACGCTGCCCCCCACGGAGCTGGACGCCGGCAAGCACCTGCTGGAAGGTTTGCGCGATCACCGCAGCCGGGCGCGTGACGAACTGCTCACCGCGATGCGATCGGACCGTTACCACGCGTTGCTCGACCGCCTGGTCGCCGCGGCCCGACACGTTCCCCCGTCGGACGACGCCTCCGCGCTCGACGTCGAGCTCGGAGGTCTGGTGCGCGCGCCCTGGCGCAAGCTCCGGGCCGCCGTCGAAGGGCTCGGCGACGATCCCGCCGACGAAGCCCTGCACGCCGTGCGCATCCGGGCCAAGCGATGTCGCTACGCGGCCGAGGCGGTGGCGCCTGCGGTCGGAAAGGCCGCCAAGCGATTCGCCGAGGGCGTCGAAGGGGTCCAAGAAGTGCTCGGTGAGCACCAGGACGCCGTGGTCGCGGGCCAGTGGCTTCGGGCCCACGCCACGGACGGTGGCGGCAGTGTCGAGCGGGCGTTCGTTGCCGGCGAGCTGGCGGCCCTCGAAGACGTCGCGGCACGGGAATCCCGCGCCGCGTGGCCCGACGCGTGGGTCGCGGCGCGTCGAAGTGGCTTGCGCCACTGGATGTGAGCGCTCCGCCCACGATCCGAGCCGCCGGCGGCATCGTGCACCGACACGCCTCCGACGGGAGCTGGCAGATCCTGCTCGTCCACCGACCCCGGTACGACGACTGGAGCCTGCCCAAAGGAAAAGCCGACCGCGGCGAGCGCGACGAAGAAACCGCGCTGCGTGAGGTCGAGGAGGAAACCGGCCTACGCTGTCTCCTCGGTGACGAAGCGGGCGAGACTCGCTATCGCGACTCGAAGGGACGCTCGAAGATCGTGCGGTATTGGATGATGCAGCCTCCTCTCGATGCGAACGGCGGCTTCACGCCGAACGACGAGGTCGATTCGGTGCAGTGGTGCACTCGGGCCGAAGCCGCGCAGCTCCTGTCGTACCCGCACGATCGCAAACTGCTGCAGCGGATTTCAGAGCCGTGAGCATCTACCTCGTCCGCCACGCCCGCGCCGGCTCGCGCCAGCGGTGGAAGAAGGACGACGCACTCCGTCCGTTGTCGAAGGTCGGCCAGACCCAGGCCAAGGGCATCGCGGCGACCCTGGGCGATCACCCCATCGACCGCATCGTCACCAGTCCGTTCGTGCGTTGTCTCCAGACGGTCGATCCGCTGTCGAGCACGGTGGGTGTCTCGGTCGAGACCTCCGACGCGATCGCGGAAGGTGCTCGACTCTCCCAAGCGCTGCGGTTGGTCGAGAAGCTGTTCGATCAGGATTCCGTCCTGTGTACCCACGGGGACGTGATGCGCGACCTGCTCGATCACTTCGCGCGTCATGGCGTGAAACTGCGCGATCACCGGATGGAGAAGGGCTCGATCTGGGTCCTCGACATCGACGACGGTGCCGTGACGGGCGCACGCTACCTTCCGCCCCCGACGACACACTGAAGCTTCACCCCCCGTTCACCGCTCCGTCGTCGTCCGGACGAACGGTGCACGAGTAGGCGCCGCTACCGTGGGTTCCATGAGGATTCTCGTGACGAACGACGACGGCGTCGACTCACCCGGCATCCACGCGCTGGCTGCCGCGCTCGTCGCCGACGGACACGACGTGCTCGTTGTCGCACCCACCGACGATCGCAGCGGCTCGGGCGCATCGATCGGGCGTCTCTACGGCAGCGGTCCACCTCCGGTGATCCGACAGACATGGGACGAGCTTCCGGACCTCTTGGTGCACGCCATCGATGCACCCCCTGCTACGGCGGTCTTCGCCGCCTGCCTCGGCGCGTTCGGCGATCTTCCCGACCTCATCGCGTCCGGGATCAACCCCGGCGCCAACACCGGACACCTCGTGCTGCACTCGGGGACGGTCGGTGCCACCCTCACCGGCGCGGGCTACGGCATTCCCGGGATTGCGGTGTCGATGGAGTGGAGCGAGTCGCGCGACTATCACTGGGAGACCGCAGCCACGGTCGCCGCGGGCGCGGTCGAATGGGCAGCCAAGCCCGACGGCGAACCCCGCGTCCTGAACATCAACGTGCCGAACCGCCCGCTCGACGAGCTGCGCGGAGTGCGCGAGGCGGAACTCGCACCCGCGGGTGAAGTGTGGGTCGCATCGGCGGACGTGTCGTCGGGCGACCTCAAGCTGGAGATCAAGGGCCGAGCCGATCCCGCGCCGGGAACGGACGTCGCGATCATCGCCGACGGTTACGTGTCGGTCACACCGTTGATGAGCATCGTGCGCGGGTCGGCGACCGGCGCCGCCGAGGCGTTGCGCGACACCCTGCGCTGAGCGACGACACGCCGTTCAGCCGAAGTGCAACCGCGCGGCGGCGACGATGGCCAGAAGTTGAACAACGAGTGACGGGCCGGGTGAAGTTCAGGTGAACGAGCGACCGCGGGCTGGCCCACGGTCGTAACATCCGCCTGTCTCGACCCCGTTCCACGAGGTGGCGCAGCTCATGTCCGTCGACGTCGATCGCCTGGCGAAGATTCCGCTCTTCTCTGATCTCACCGACGATGAACGGGCCGCGATCGCGGGCAAATTGGAGGAGCGCGATGCGCACAGCGGCGAGCACCTGAGTTCGGAAGGTGGCGCGGGTTACTTCTTCTTCGTCATCGAGAGCGGTGCTGCGATCGTGACCCGCGGTGGCGAAACCCTCGCGGTCTTCGGCCCCGGCGACTTCTTCGGCGAGGCGACGATCTTCCGGACCCGACGCCGAACCGCGACCGTGACCGCGAGCGAACCGACCGTCCTCTTCGCGATGTTCGGCGCTGACTTCGCGAAGCTGGTCTCCGACATCCCTCGGCTCCACGCGCACATCGACGAAGCGCTGGACGCTCGCCTTCCCGCCGAATAGGGGCAACCGGTACGCTCTCAAGCCCCGAACGAGGAGCTTCCCCATGCCGGCAGTCGGCGATCTCGCGCCCGATTTCACCCTCAAGGACCAGGACGGCAACGAGGTCACGCTGTCGGGACTGCGCGGCAAGCCCGTCGTGATCGTCTTCTACCCGTTCACGTTCACCGGCACGTGCCAAGGCGAGCTGTGCGAGATCCGCGACGACCCGTCGGCGTTCGAACGACGGGGCGCACAGGTACTCGCGGTCTCATGCGACTCCCGCCACTCGCAGCGCATCTGGGCCGAGGAACAGGGGTTCACCTTTCCCGTCCTCAGCGACTTCTGGCCCCACGGCGCGGTCGCCCAGGAGTACGGCGTGTTCAACGAGGCGCTGGGCTGCGCGAACCGCGCGACGTTCGTGCTCGACAAGGACGGCGTCATCAGTTCGACGTTCGCCTCGCCCGACCTCGGCACGCCCCGGGCCAAGGCCGAGTACGAGACCGCACTCGCCAAGGTCAGCTGATCACCCTCGGCGCCAGCGAGTCGCGGACGGCATCGAGGCGTTCGGGCACGATCCGCCACCAGACCCAACGGCCGCGCTTCTCGCCGCTGATGAGCCCCGCCTCCGCGAGCACCTTGGTGTGGTGCGAGATGGTCGGTTGCGCCTTGCCGAGCGGCTCGAGCAGGTTGCACGAGCAGATCTCGCCGGCCTCGGCCACCAGGCTGAGCAGCCGCAACCGCACCGGGTCGGCCATGCGCCGCGAACACCAGCGCGAGGTCTTCGGCCGCGGCTCTCGGCCAGAGGTTCCGGCCAGGAGCCGACGGGCAGCACGTCCGTGTCATATTGACAACCTTCGATTGATCTGCCATCATCGATACATCGACATCACTGAATGTATCAGACCTGCCGAGATCGGAGCCGGCCATGAGCCGAGTGCAACTCGCCCTGAACGTCTCGAACCTCGACGACGCGGTCGACTTCTACTCCAAGCTGTTCGCCACCGAACCGACCAAGCTCCGCCCGGGCTACGCCAACTTCGCCATCGCCGAGCCGCCGCTCAAGCTCGTGCTCATCGAGGGTCACGGTGATCCGGGATCGCTGAACCATCTCGGCGTCGAGGTCGAGACGACCGACGACGTGAGCGCCGCCCAGGCGCGCCTGGCGAGCAGGGCCTTGCGACCGCAACCGAGGACGAGGTCGCGTGCTGCTACGCGGTGCAGGACAAGGTGTGGGTCGACGGTCCCGACCGCGAGCCGTGGGAGATCTACACCGTGCTCGCCGACGTCGAGATGGAACCGGGCGAGCTGCGCACCGTCGCGCCCGGGGCTGACCCGACGTGTTGTGCGGCGGCGCCGGAGTCGGCCGCCCGCTGCTGCTGATCCGACGTTGGAACGCGAACTCGCCCGCCGGGCGACGGCGGAAGGTGTCGGCACCGCGCTGCTCGTCGCCATCGTCGTCGGCTCGGGGATCTGCCGCGCAGCGACTTTCACCGCACGACGTCGGGCTCCAGCTGCTCGAGAACTCGATCGCGACCGGTGCCGGACTCGTCGCGCTGATCCTCGCGCTCGGCCCGGTGTCGGGCGCGCACTTCAACCCGGTGGTCACCATGGCCGACCGCATCCTCGGCGGCACTTCCACGCGCGACGCCGGCGTCTACGTCGTCGTCCAGATCGTCGGCGCGTGCATCGGCGCGATGGTCGCCAACCTCATGTTCGACCTTCCGGCCGTGACCATCTCCACCACACCCGCTCGTCGAGTGGGCTGTGGCTCGGTGAGGTGGTCGCCGCGTTCGGGCTGCTGCTCGTCATCCTCGGCGTCGTGCGCGCCGGACGCGCTTCGGTCGCCGCGTTCGCGGTCGGCGGCTACATCGCCGCCGCCTACTGGTTCACGTCGTCGACGAGCTTCGCCAACCCCGCGGTCACCATCGGGCGCATGCTCAGCAACACGTTCGCCGGCATCGCTCCGAGCAGCGTCCCGATGTTCATCGTGATGCAGGTGCTCGGCGCGCTCGCTCGCAGTCGCGCTCGGCCTGTTCCTGTTTCCCGACATCCCCGCCACCGATCTTGTCGTACCTCACGAATCTCCGGAGGCACCATGACCGACGACATCCTCACCATCGACCAGCAACTCGCGTTGAAGTCCGCGGCCGCGCGACTCGCGGAGCAGTTCGACGGCGTGTTCGGGCCGGAGACCATCGAGCGCTTTCTCGACCTCGAGCTACGACCAGTTCGCGAGCCGAGCGACCGCGACGAACTTCCTCCCGATCATGGCGGAACGCTTCGCGCGTCAGCGACTGCACGCACTCGCGCGCGTGGAGGGCCAGGCGGACGACGGTCTCCCGACCGTGCTGTTCCTCTGCGTGCACAACGCGGGTCGGTCGCAGATGGCGCTCGGGTGGTTCAACCACCTCGCCGGCGAGCGAGCAGTGGCGTGGTCCGGTGGATCGGAACCCGGGAACGAGGTCAACCCCGCCGCAATCGCGGCGATGGCCGAGGTCGGCATCGACATCAGCGCCGAGTTCCCGAAGCCGTGGACCGACGAGATCGTCCAGGCGGCCGACGTCGTCGTCACGATGGGGTGCGGCGACGCGTGCCCGTTCTTCCCCGGGAAGCGCTACGAGGACTGGGTGCTCGACGATCCCGCCGGGCATGGGCGTCGAGGCGGTGCGACCGATCCGCGACGAGATCCGCGAGCGGGTACGAGAATTGTTGCTGAGCCTCGGCGTCGCGTGACTCAAACCTGCTCGACTCAGACCTTCTCGTAGCGGTAGCCGACGCCGCGGACGGTGACGATGCGCGCCGGGTTGCCGGGATCGGCTTCGACCTTGGCCCGCAGCCGCTTCACGTGGACGTCGAGCGTCTTGGTGTCGCCGTAGTAGTTCGGACCCCACACGCGGTCGATGAGCACGTCGCGGGTCAGCACGCGTCCGGCGTTCGCGAGCAACAACTCGAGCAGCTCGAACTCCTTCAGCGGCGAGCGCGACCCGTTCACCGCGCACCGCGACCTCGTGGCGCGCCGCGTCGAGCCGCACGTCGCCGATCTCGAGCACCTCGCCCGGCTTGCGCGACCCCGGTCGTCGTCGCCGCGCCCTCGCCGCAGCGAGGCCCGCACTCGCGCCGACCAGTTCGCGCAGGCGGAAGGGCTTGGTCACGTAGTCGTCGGCGCCGACCTCGAGCCCGACGACCGCGTCGATCTCCGCGTTGCGTGCCGTGACCATGATGATCGGGACCTGCGAGCGCGATCCGGAGCTCGCGACACACGTCGATCCCCGAGATCCGCGGGAGCATCACGTCGAGCAGCACGAGCGCCGGCCGCACCGCGTCGAACCGCTGCGATCGCCTCGGCACCGTCGGCGGCGACCTCGACCCGGAAGCCCTTCGCGTTCGAGCGCGACGCGCAGCGCGTCGCGGTACGACTGCTCGTCGTCGACGACGAGGATCAGCGGTGCATCGGCCATCAGGCGATCTCCTGTGTCTCGGACGGCACCGCGGCAGTCGCCGGTTCGAGCGGAAGGACGAAGCGGAACGTCGAGCCCTGGCCCTCGATCGACTCGACCGTGACCTCGCCGCCGTGGGCGCGCGCGACGTGGCGCACGATCGCCAGCCCGAGTCCGGTCCCGCCGGTGGCGCGGCTGCGGGCCTGGTCGACCCGGTAGAAACGTTCGAAGATCCGCTCGAGGTCACGCCCCGGGATCCCGATCCCGGCGTCGCGCGACCGTGACACCTCGACGGTGTCGTCGATCGAGCGCGGTGCTCACGGTGACCGCGCTCGCCGGGCTCGGAGTACTTCACCGCGTTGTCGATGCAGGTTGGCGATCGCGCTCACCACCTGGCGGCGATCGCACACGACCAGCGCGCCGGTCGACTCCGGGAGGGCACCGCAGGTTGATCCCGGCCGCGGCCGCGGCCGGGCGCAAGCTGGTCGACCGAGTCGTCGACGAGCACCTCCAGCGGGACCGGCGTGCGGCGCGGTGCTTCCTGCGTCTCGATGAGGCTGAGGTCGAGCAGATCGTCGACGATACGGGCGAGCCGCTCCGCTTCCTTGCACGATCCGGTCGGCGAGCGGTCGGGTGACCGCGGGATCGTTCTCGGCGACGAGCGTCTCGGCGAGCACCTCCAGCGCGCCGATCGGTGTCTTCAGCTCGTGACTCACGTTGGCGACGAAGTCACGCCGCACGCTCTCGATCCGGTGGACCTCGGACACGTCGGCGACGAACGCGGCCACCCCGAGTCGCTCGATCGGAAAGCCCGATCGGGACCGCGGAGAGGTGGACGACCGCGCGCGGTGGCCCGAAGAGCTGCAACTCGCGCTCGCACCGCTCGCCGTTGAGCGCACGCGACACGAGCGCGTCGAGCGCGCCCGCCGACCACCGCGTCGGAGTGGCGCGCCTCGCGGTAGCGCTCCGCCGCGGGGTTGCGGAACACTTCGACACCGTCGGCGTCGAGCACGAGGACGCCGTCACGCAGCTCGTCGAGCACCGGCGAGCAGCCGGTCGCGCTGTTCGACCACGGTGTCCGTCTCGACCGACGCCTCGGCCAACGCCTGTTCCAACGCCGCGCGTCGATTGCTCGCGTCGCTGCGGGCTCATGTGCTCAACCGAACCGCCCGGTGATGTAGCCCTCGGTGCGAGCGTCCGTCGGCGCGGTGAACATCTTCTCGGTGACGTCGAACTCCACCAGACGACCGACGCGCTTGCCCTGCGTCGTCGACCTCGGCGGTGAAGAACGCGGTGCGATCGGACACTCGTGCCGCTTGCTGCATGTTGTGGGTCACGATCACGATGGTGAACTCGGTCTTGAGCTCGGCCATGAGGTCTTCGATCCGCGCGGTCGCGATCGGGTCGAGCGCGGAGCACGGCTCGTCCATGAGGATCACGTCGGGCTCGACCGCGAGCGCGCGCGCGATGCACAGCCGCTGTTGCTGACCACCCGAGAGCGACAGCCCGCTGTGCTTGAGCTTGTCCTTCACTTCGTCCCACAACGCGGCGCGGGTGAGCGCGTGCTCGACGATGTCGGGCATCTCCGACCGCTTCCGACCGTTGAGCTTGGGTCCGTACGCGACGTTGTCGAAGATGGTCTTCGGGAACGGATTCGGCTTCTGGAACACCATGCCGATGCGCCGACGCACCTCGGCGGCGTCGACCTTCGCACCGTAGAGGTTCTCGCCGTGGTACGTGACGCTGCCCGAGCACCTGCGCGCCGGGGGTGCAGATCGTGCATGCGGTTGAGGCACCGCAGCACGGTGGTCTTGCCGCACCCCGACGGACCGATGAACGCGGTGATCTCGTTGGCCGCGATGTCGAGGTCGACCTCGCGCACGGCGGTGTGTCCGCTGTACTTGCACCTCGAGGTCGCGCAGCTCGAAGACGAGCTCGCTGCTCGCTCCTCGGGCTCCTCCGGTGGCGCCGGCGTGTCGGGAACGTCGACTCCGGTGGTGCGGGGCGTCGACGTCGGTCGTCACGTCGACGACGTTAGCGGTGGGTTCCACGAGCGTGGGCACGGATCCGTCCTCGGGGGTCATGCCGTCTGCCGGCGGGAGAAGAACGCGGTCACCAACCGGGCGAGGATGGTGAACACGAACACGATGACGATCAGGGTGAGTGCGGCGCCCCAGGCGCGATCCTGCGCGGGGGTGAAGGGTGAGGTGGCGTTGGCGAAGATCTGGAGCGGCAGCGCGGTGTTCTGGCCGTGGAACAGGCTGGAGTTGGTCTCGCGGACGATACCGATCGTGAACAGCAGCGGCGCGGTCTCGCCGGCGGCGCGGGCAACGGCCAGCAGCGCACCGCTCACGATCCCGGCCGCGGCGTTGGGCAGGACCACGGTGCGGATCGTGCGGGCCCGGCGGCTCCCGAGCGCGTAGCTCCCTTCGCGGAGCTCGCGAGGAACCAGCGAGAGCATCTGATCGGTCGTGCGGATGATGATCGGGAGCATCAGGCAGGCGAGGGCCAGCGCGCCGGCGAAGCCGGTCCGCTCCTTGGTGTTCAAGACCACCAGCGTGTAGATGAAGAGGCCCATGACGATCGACGGGACGCCGGTCATCACCTCGGCGAGGAACCGGATCAGGCGGGCGAGCGGGTTCTTGGCGCCGTACTCGTTGAGGTAGATCCCACCGAGGATGCCGAGCGGGATCGCCATGAGCGCAGCCGCGCCGGTGATCAACAGCGTCCCCACGATGGCCGGATTCATCCCTCCGCCGGGCAACCGATCGACGAAGGGGAGGTCATCGGTGAGGAACGACGAGCTGATGGCGTTCGAGCCGCGCTGGATCACGTAGATCACGAGGAACACGAGCGGCACCATCGCGAGGAGGAACGTGAGGGAGATCACTCCGGCGGCAACCGCGCTCTTGACGCGGCGGGCGCGCGAACGCGGACGAGGCGTGAGGTGCGAAGACTCCGGGGCCGGAGTGGCGACCACACTCACGCGGTTGCTCCCGACTTCCGGTCGTAGCGCGCGACGACCCGCGGGCGAGGATGCCCACGCCGATGGTCAACACGAACAGCACGACGCCCATCCCGATCAGCGCGGCTCGTTGCTCACCGGTCGCCTCGCCGAACTGGTTGGCGATGATGCTGGCCAGGGAGTCACCCGGACCGAAGATGTGGGCGCTGATGTGCTGCGAGCTTCCGATGAGCAGCGCCACCGCGATCGTCTCCCCGATGGCGCGGCCGAGGCCGATCATCACCGCCGACACCAGCCCGCCGCGGCTGTGGGGGAACACCGACCCACGGATCATCTCCCAGCGGGTCGCGCCCACCCCGTACGCGGCTTCCTTCAGCGGTTGCGGCGTGGTGGCGAAGACCTCACGCGTGATCGACGTGATGATCGGGACGATCATGATGGCGACGATGATGCCCGCAGTCATGTAGCTGAGGCCGGTGGGGCTCGGCTCGGCGGTGAGATCTCCGATGAGCGGGATCCCCGACGTCGCCGACGAGACGCTGTCGTAGATGTCGGCCAGCGGCTGGGTCAGCACCGCGAGCGCCCACAGGCCGTAGACGACCGACGGGATCGCCGCGAGCAGGTCGACGGAGTAGATGATCGGCTTGCGCAGACGGCGCGGAGCGATCTCGGTGACGAACAACGCGATCCCGACGCTGATCGGTACTGCGATGATCAACGCGATGACGCCCACGAGGAACGTGCCGTAGATCATCGCGCCGGCGCCGTACTGACCCTTCGACGGATCCCAGTTGTCCGCGAAGATGCCGAGACCCTCGGCCTTGAACCAGGGCCACGCGTTCTTCGTGGTGGTGTACGCGATCAGCGCCAGGATGGCGAGCACGAGCAACCCGCTCAGCAGTGCCAACCACCGGAACAACCGGTCGGCGAAGACACCGGGCGGGCGGTCGACCCGACCCGAGGCCGCGGGGAGCGGACGGGTTCTCGTTCTCTCGGGGTGGGGCGGTCACGGCCATCGGGAAGATCCGAAATCTACGCGAGATGGGGAGCTACGGGCGGGGGCACGGGACAGGTGGGGGGTTCCCGTCCCGTGCACATCCCGCCCGACATCACGAGGTCGGGACCGTGATGCTGCGAACCTGCGTCCGGGCCTTGTTCAGGAGCGCCTTCGGCAGTGGCGCATAGTCCACCGAGCTCGCCAGGGCCTGGCCCTGCTTGTAGATGTAGTTCAGGAACGCCACGATCGCGGCCCCCTTGGCGGCGTCGGTCTGGTCCTGGTACACGAGGATCCACGTCGGCGACGTGATCGGGTACGCGGCCGGACCGGTCGCGTTGATCGGGTCGTAGGTGAGGTCCGGATTGACGGTCGCACCCTGACGCGGCAGCCGCAGCTGACACCAGGTTCGGCGTGATGAACTTGCCGCTGGCGTTCTTGACCGCCGCGAACGTCAGGCCGCTGGCGTTGGCGTCGGAGAAGTCGACGTAACCGACCGCACCGTCGGTGTCCTTGACCAGCTTGGCGACGCCCGAGTTCCCGGTCGCGCCCTGCGTGCCGCTCGGCCAGCTCACGGTCGAGCCGCTGCCGAGGGTCCAGGTGCCGACCGCCGCCTTGTTGAGGAAGCTCGTGAAGTTGGCGGTGGTTCCGGAGCTGTCACTGCGGTGCACGACGGTGATCTTCGTGCTGGGCAGCTTGGCCGTCGGGTTGTCGGTCTTGATCGCGGCGTCGTTCCAGGTCGTGACCTGACCCTGGAAGATCTTGGCGATGGTGTCGGCCGAGAGCTTCAGCTTCGAGACGCCCGACACGTTGTACGAGACCGTGATCGGCGCGACCACCGTCGGGAAGTAGAGGAAGGTCTTCGGCGGCTGCGGGTCGGTGGCCTTGTAGGGCGCGTCGGTCCCGGCGAAATCGACCACACCGTTCACGAAGTCGGTGCGACCGGTGCCGGAGCCGTTGCCCTGGTAGTTGATCGTCACCGCCTTCTGGACCGGCTTGAACGAACCGATCACGACCTGGTTGAAGCCGAGTTGGAAGGTCGAGCCGTCGCCGTTGAGTGTCGCCGAAGCGAGCTTGTTGGTCTTCGGCGCGGCTGATGCGGCGGTGCCGACCAGCAAGACCGGGAGCGCCAGCGCTGCGAGCACGAGGCCCCAGCGACGAACGAGCGAGCGTTGCATCTGGATGTTCCCTCCTGGAACGGTGAATGTCGTCGCCGCGGATCGTAAGGAGACGGCGTAACCGCGCCGTGGCCGCGTCATGGCGCGGAGGTGAACAGCAGGCAAACAGTCGGCGGGCTGCGCTCGCGATCGTCAGGAACGACCCCATGATCACGGCGTGGTCTCGCAACAACTGATCTCGTCCGATGCCCGCGTGCGTGACCGCGTCGACGACGTCCGCATCGACGTGGTGCGCCTGGCGTCACTCACCACCGACGCGGTCGCCGCCGGAACCCAGGCCCTGCTCGAAGGCGATCTCGACGAGGCCGATCGGGTCGTCGCCGACGACGACGCGGTCGACGCGCTGCGGCACGCCATCGAAGACGAGTGCCTGCGGATCTTCGGGCTGCCCGGCATCTCCGCGCCCGATCTCCGCTTCGTCGGGGTGGCGATGCGCGTGGCCCACGAGCTCGAGCGCAGCGCGGACCTGATGGTCAACGTGGCCAGGACCACCTGGCGGCTGTACCCCCGGGCGTTGCATCCGACCGCCCGCCACCTGGTGGACCGGCTGGGTCGCCAGGCTGCCGTCCAGCTGCGGGTCGCCATCAATGCCTTTGCCGACCGCGATCCGTCGTGGGCGGCGGCCTTGTCCGACATGGACGAGACGATCGACGAACTCGAGAAGAGCCTCTTTCGCCACGTCCTCGCCACCGATGGGGAACTCAACGCCGCGGTGCAGCCCGCGTTGGTGGCCCGTCACTACGAACGCATCGGGGACCACGCGGTGACCATCGCCGAGCAGGTGCACTTCGTCGTCACCGGCGAGCGCACCCGGCGCCGACGGATGCGCTGATGACCTGCCGGAGAGCGTGGGGCCGGGACGGGGGGGTACCCGGCCCCGCACTCTCCGTTCGAGCTCTTCCCGGCTACGCACTCCCAACCGACAAGAGCCAGATCCCGGAACTGCCGTCAGAGGGGGGTCCTCGGGCCGTTCTCGGTTGTCGACAACTTACGGGCGACCCGTTTCGGGCCCGTTGCCCGATCGTGGCGCGCAGGTAAACGAGGAGTGAAGACTGCCCGCGTCCTAGGGTGGAACCGACCAGTCCGACCCGTCACGCGGCAAGAATCACCGTCGTTCGTGCAATTGCTGTTCACCGCTGAGTACCCGGAGGCGTCGTGACGACCACCCCACTCCCCGAGAGTGCGCCGACCGAAGGGGCGCGCAAGTCATTCCACGAGGATCTCGACGAGCTGCGCGTGGACGTCATCCGGCTCGCCGCGCTCACCACCGAAGCCGTTGCCGGTGGGACCCAGGCCCTCCTCGACGGTGATCTCAACGCGGCGGAGCGCGTCATCGAAGCCGACGACGTGATCGACGAGCTCACCCACACCATCGAGGACCGCACCTTCCTCCTGCTGGCCCGTCAGCAGCCGCTCGCCACCGATCTGCGGTTTCTGGTGACGGTGATGCGCGTCGCCCACGAGCTCGAACGCAGCGCCGACCTCATGGTCAACGTGGCCAAGACCACCCGGCGGTTGTATCCGCACCAGCTCGACCCGAAGCTGCGAGGGATCCTCGCCCGTATGGGTTCGCAGGCGAGCAACCAGACCCGCGTCGCGATCGACGCGTTCGCCGATGCCGATCCGCACTGGGCCGCCGCGCTGGCTGACATGGACGACGCGATGGACGAACTGACCAAGAGCCTCTTCCGTCACATCCTCGCGGGCGACGGCAGCGACGAGGGCGCGGTGCTGCTTGCCGTACAGATGGCCCTGGTCGGCCGGCACTACGAGCGGATCGCCGACCACGCAGTGACCATCGCCGAGCGCGTGGGCTTCATGGTCACGGGCGAGCACCCGACGCCGGAGGGCGACGATCAGGCTTCGTCGTAGCCGAGGTCCCACTCGAGGATGAGGTGCTCGCGTTCGGCATCGCGAGCCACCCGCTCCCGGTTCCGGCGGAACTGCGGGTCGTGGGGCGGGAGCAACTGCAGCCGCGCGACCGCGCGCTGGCGGAACTCGTCGATCATGCGACCGTCGCCGAAGACGCCGTGGACCTCCCAATGGGGCGCGACCGGGCCGAGGTAGACGACCTTCACGTGCCCTTGGGGCGGGACCTGCTCCAGCTCTTCGGACTCCATGGACATGCGGGTCAGCGTAGCCCTTGCCCTTGTCGGCTCAGGAAGTGGGCGCCTCACCCAAGGTCGCGTGCAACGTCACAGTGGTGCCGGCCCGATTGACCGTGATGTCGACCTCGTCGCCGGGCTTGTACTGGCGAATCACACCCCCGAGCGCGGCGCCGCTGGTCACGGCCTTGCCGTCGACCTCGATGACGACGTCACCCTCCCGCATCCCGGCCTTCGCCGCCGGCGTACCCGTCACCGCCTGGATGTAGGCACCCGCGTCCACCGACACGTCGTGGCCGTCGGCCTTCGCCTGGTCGACGTCGAGCGTGCTGACCCCGAGGTAGGCGGGCTGCTTCCCGTGGCGGAGCTGGTCGATGATGGCCTTGGCGTTCGAGATCGGGATGGCGAAGCCCACGTTCTGCGCGCTCCCGGGATCGGCGATGGCGGTGTTGATGCCGATGACGCGACCCTGGGCGTCGACCAGCGGACCACCGGAGTTCCCGGGGTTGATGGCCGCGTCGGTCTGGATGACATCCTCGAGTGCACCGCCGGAGTTGGTCCCCACTTCGCGGTGGAGGCCGGAGATGATGCCGCGGGTGACCGACAAGCCACCCTGGAGCGCGAGCGCGTTGCCGATGGCGACGACATCGTCGCCCACCTGGACCTGCTCCGAGTCACCGAGCTCGATCGTCGCGAGACCGGTGGCGTCGACCTGTACGACCGCGAGATCACTGGACACGTTGTGCCCGAGCACGGACGCGTCGCGCGTGGTCCCGTCGGAGAACACCGCCTGGATCTTGTGCGCACCTTCGACGACGTGGTTGTTGGTCACGATCACGCCGTCGGCCGCGATGACGAACCCGGTACCCGCGGCACCGCCCGAGTTCGGGCCGCCGTCGTCGACGATGGCGACGACCGCGGGCACGGCGGACTTCAAGATCGCGGCGATGTCACCATTGCGGGCGATGCGGTCGGAGGGGCGGACGACGACCGCGGCGGCGGAGGGCGCGGTCGACGACGACGAGTCTCGGTCGTCGAGCGCGAGGGTGACGCCGGCGGCGACCATCGCGCCCACCACGCCGCCGGCGATCCCGGCCATCAGCAGGTGCCGGACGTCGCGTCGCGGGCTCGGACGAGGCTCGACCGGCGGCGGGCTCGGAACGCTCTCGGCCGTCGCCGAGAGCTCCGGTCGGGGAGGCGGCGGTGTCGCCACCGTCGGCACGTCAGCGGTGACGTCATCCGACCCTTCGACAGGACCGGGAAACACCGGGACCGAAGGTGCCGGGGCCGGTTCCGGGACGCCCCAGGGGGAGTCCCCCGGATGTTCGTCGTGAAAACCTTCAGGCTGAAAACCTTCAGGCACGGATTCCTCCGGCGGGTTGGGGGCGGGTTGCGATCCGCTGCGAGTGTTTCCAGGACCTGACGGGACGCGGCCTACGATCTCTGTCAGGCTACGGGAACCGGACCCCGGTCCGGACCGTTGAACAGGACGACCGCCTCTCCATTCGACTCTCCGCCGAAGCACTGGGGTTCACATGGACGACCTGAACACTCCCCCCGATCACAGCGAACAAGAGTGGATGCTCCAGGCTCGCTGCCGAGCGCTTGCTCCGGGGGAGTTCTTCCCCTCCGACGGCGTCGGCGTCGACAAGGCGCGGCGCATCTGCGCGCAGTGCTCGGTGCAACCCGAGTGCCTCGAGTACGCCCTCACGTACCGCATCGATCACGGGGTGTGGGGTGGTGCGTCCGAGCGTGAACGTCGCCGGATCCTCCGTCGACGTCGGCTCGAGACCCCGGTCACCGTCAACGTCCGCTAGTCCCTGCCGCTCCGGGACCGTCGGTCAGCTCCAACCGAAGGGACCGAGCACGTAGTCCACGATGGACTCCGGCGTGCTCGGCCCCGCACCGGCGATCCCGTCGACCACGTTGGTGAACACGTCGGTCGGCGCGTCCGAGACGCAGGTGTACACCAGGCCGTCGCGCTCCCACACGAGGACGTTGCCACTCGGGTCGCGATACGCCCGGGCGCGCGTGCCGGCAAGGTCACGGGTGGTGCCGCCGGCCGGCAGCGCGCTCCAGTTCAGCTCGCCCGGTTGCTCGAACACCGACGCCGAGAAGATGCCGTCGCTGTAGAAGAGCAGGACGCCGTCGGGATGGCGCGAACGGGTGACGAGGTCGAAGCCGGCGAGCGAAGCGGGTGCCCGATAGCCGCTCGGCACCGAGCGCAGCGGCTGCGCCTGCTCGGTGTCGACGTGGCGTGGCGCATCGACTGCGCCGGTGGGCCCGATCTCGATGGTGTCGAACGCCACCGATCGCTCCACCTCCCCCTTCCGACCCAGCACCGCCCGCCCGAGGAGCAGGCCGGTCTCGTCGTCGACGGAGAGGCGGAGGGCCGGCGTCCCGTCGGGACGGGTTGCGAGCACCGCGGTGGTCGGACGTCCGGCGACCGTCGGCCCCGCCTTGGTGCTGAGGGCCCAGTGACTGCCCGGTGGGGGTGGGTCGTTGGCGATCGGCTCGACGAACATGCCCGTCCAGGCGGGGGTGCCTCGTCGGTCGCGGACATAGGTGTGGCGACCGTCATCGATGACCACGCCGTCGCGGGACCTGATCTCGACCGATCCACTGGTGTCGTGCACCTGAACCCGGTCGTGGCGCGTGCCGTCCCCCGTCTGCCAGGTGACGGTCGCGGTGCCCGTGAAGTCGTAGTTCGACGCTGCGTGCTGCGTGCGCGTCACCAGGCGTGCAGCGCGCTGGGCGTCGGCGCTCTCACCCGATGCCACGCCCCACGCGCCCAGCGGCAGGACGAGTGCGATCGACGCCAGCGCGACCGCCGACCACGTTCCCGGCCCGACGATTCATGATCAATGCCGGAACCCCGCCAACGGGCCGACCGGCGCCAGCATGCTGATGGGATCACCCGTGTCGGAACCTTGAGCGCCGTGCTGCGCGACCACGGCGGTCACGTTGGGGGTCACCTCCGAGCGCTGGGGAACCGCGATCACTGCCACCACCAGGCCGGCGACTGCCGCGGCTGCGACGGCCAACCAGGCGACGCGGCGAACCGACCGGCGCTCGGCGAGCGGTACGACGGGCGCGAGCGGCGCCGCATCGTCGTCGGTGTTGGCCTCGACGTGGGTGCGCACCGCATCCCAGAACCCCGGCGGCGCCTCACGAAGGGGAAGGTTCCGCACCGCGGCTCGGGCCGCGCGGACGTCTTCCAGCTCCGCGCGCCACTCGGACGATGCCCCCAGGCGGGCCTCGACCGCAGCGCGCTCGGTCGCGGTCAGCTCGTCGTCCAGGTACGCCGACAGCATCTCGGGTACCAGCTCGAACTCCGGCGGCGTGCTCATGGCCCGGTCACCCCGTCGGCGATGAGGGCGGCGCGCAGCATGCGCCGCCCACGATGGATGCGCGAGCGCACGGTGCCGATCGGTACCCCCGTGCTCGCGGCGATCTGCTCGTAGGAGAGATCGCTCACGTCACAGAGAACCACGGGGACCCGGAAGTCGTCGGGGAGCCCTCCGAGCGCACGCTGGACCTCGTCGGACAAGCCGGTGGGGACCTGATCGGCGGCCGGCGCCGGGGGCAACACCCGGCCCGGATCGTCAGGGAGGGAGTCGGTGGGTCGACGCTTGCGGCGCCGTACCTCGTCGAGGAACACGTTCGTCACGATCCGCGCCAACCAGCCTTCCAGCGATCCGGGTTCGTAACGCTCGAGTCCCTTGCGGACCCGAAGCAGCGCTTCCTGGACCAGATCCTGTGCGTCGTCGTCGTTGCCGGCCAAGCGGTAGGCCACGTTGTAGAGGAAGCGCCCGTGCTCGCGCGCGACCTCTTCCCACGTGGGGACGCCGTCAGCCATCGACAAGAACGACGGAAGGGGGTGGGCTGGTTCCCGGCGTCGGGCCGGGCCCCTCGCGGCTCAGGCGCTCTTGGAGTCGGCGCCGTCCTCGGGCTCGCCCTCGACGCCCTTCTTGAACTCCTTGCTGGCCTGCCCGAGGGACTTGGCGAGCTTGGGGAGCCGGGTGCTGCCGAAGAGCAGGAGTACGACGGCGAGGATGATGATGAGCTCGGGTGCGCCGAGGTTCATGGAGTTCGCCCTTTCGAGGGGATCGCTCCAGGGTACTGCCACCGGCGGCCACTGCTACCCCCTGACCGCTTCGGCCACCATCTCGACGTCGTCGGTGGTGGTGACGGCGAACGGCACCGCGCCAACGCCCGCGATCAACGTCTCCACGCCGAGATCGTCCCACGCCGAGACCTGCTCACGGATCTGCTCGACGGTCCCGACGAGGCGGCCCGTGCGCCATTCGGCCAGGGTCATCGCGTCGAGCACACCGGGGGGCGTGGAGGCGCGGAGTCGCTCGAAGCGCCGTTCGAGGTCCCGTTCGTCTTCGCCGCACAGCGTGTAGAGGCCGAGTGACCGGGTCACCGTCGCCGGATCGCGCTGTCGGGCGTCGCAGGCGCGCGCCAACACGTCGACCCGTTCCCGGTATGCCCCGGGAGTCCAGGTCCAGCAGGTGTTCCAGCCGTCGGCGTGCGCTGCCACCAACCCGAGCAGGCGATCACCCTTCCCGCCCACGATGATCGGCGGGGTCGGGCGCTGCAGCGCGGCGGGTTCGTTCCGCGCGTCGAACGCGCGGTGATACCGACCGTCGAAGGTGAACGGTCCCCCACCCAGCAGTCCCCGCAACACCTCCACCGCCTCGGCGAGCCGCGCCAGGCGCTCCGCCGGACCCGGCATGGCCATCCCGATGGCCTGGTACTCGGGTTCGTACCAACCGGCGCCGATCCCGACGTCGAGGCGACCGCCGCAGATCCGATCGAGGGTTGCCAGCGCCTTGGCGAGCACCGATGCGGGTCGCAGTGCCTCGCAGAGGACGAGCGTGCCGAGGCGGACGCGCGTCACGACCGCCGCGAGTGCGGCGAGGGTGACGATCGGATCGAACACCCGACGGCGGTCGGCGGGACCGCCGTACTTCTCGACATCGAGAAACAGGTGGTCCGACAACCACAGCGAGTCGAATCCCGCGCGCTCGGCGACGACCGCGAACTCGACGATGGTTTCCCAACGCAGCGGCGACTCACCGACCACCGAGTAGTCGTATTGCGGGAGCGCCAGTCCGATCCGCACCGGCGGCACTCTACCGGGACGGTCGACCCGCGAGCCCTTACCCTGAACCGATGCTGGAGTGCGTGCCCAACGTCTCCGAAGGACGCGACGCCGCCGTCCTCGGGGCGCTCGTCCACGCCTGTGGGACCGCACTGCTCGACTGCCACGTCGATGCCGACCACCACCGTTCGGTGTTCACCCTCGCCGGCGACGAACCGGACGTCGTCGCGGGTGCGGTTCGGGACCTCGCACGCGCCGTCGACGAGCGGGTCGACCTGCGCGTGCACGAGGGCGTCCACCCGCGCTTCGGCGCGCTCGACGTCGTGCCCTTCGTCGCGCTCCACGGCGATCCCGCAGCGCGCTGGTCGACGCGGCGCGGGCCTTTGCGGCGTGGATCGCGTCCGAACTGTCGGTTCCCGCGTTCCTCTATGACGGCGCCGACCCTGACGGTCGGTCGCTCCCGGACACCCGACGCGACGCGTTCGTCACGCGCGCGCTCCCGACTGTGGTCCTTCCGCACCACACACGAGGCTGGGCGCGGTCGCGGTCGGCGCGCGCGCCCCACTCGTCGCGGTGAACTGCGAGCTCGCGCGCGATGACCTGGACCTCGCGCGCCGGCTGGCGCGCGAGGTACGCGAACGCGACGGCGGGCTCCCGGGAGTCCGGGCGCTCGGCCTCCGCCTCGACTCGAGCGGGCGGTCCCAGGTGTCGATGAACCTCACCGCGCTCGAGCGCGAGGGTCTCCAGCACGCGTGTGAGTCAGTCCGCGACCGGGCGCGAGCCGCGGGGAACGACGTCGCGCGGGTCGAGATCGTCGGCCTGGTGCCGGCGGCGGAACTCGCGCGTTGCGACGCTGAGTTCCTCGCCTGGTCCGGGATCGGACCCGACCTGACGATCGAAGCCCAGGTCGATCTCAGGCGCTGAACCTCGTCAGGCGCCCATCGCGGTACGGCGCTCGAGCGCCCGCTGACGACGCACCCGACGACGCTCCCGCTCGGACAACCCACCCCAGATGCCGAACTTCTCGCCGTGGGCGAGGGCGTACTCGAGGCAATCCATCCGTACCTCGCAGCTCCGGCACACCGCCTTGGCCTCGCGGGTGGACGCCCCCCGCTCGGGGAAGAAGAGGTCGGGATCGACCCCCAGGCAGTTGGCCTCCTCCTGCCAGCGGCGCTCGCCGGTTCCGACGAAGCGCTGCGTCGCCACGAGGGCGGCCAGGCTCGAGGTGATCGGGCTGGAGGTGATCGGGCTGGAGATGATCGGGCTGATGGTCACGGGTTCGGGCATCTGCGTGCTCCCTTGCCAAGCAAACGCGGCGGACGCCGGGAAATGACGCCTCTGGAATTACAGTGGTGTTACTATGCTCGGTTGTGGACCCGAGCGCAAGGGGTTTCTTCTTCGCGTCGGCCGCTGCAGGGGCGACTGCGGGGGCGAGGGCCCAGCCCGGCGTGCGGGCGATGGGGCCCTGCAGCGCCTCGATCCGGGAACCTACGCTGCGTCTCGTGGGACCCCAGCTCGAGGTCGTTTTGGGCGATATCACCACCGAGCACGTCCATGCCGTGGTCAACGCCGCCAACCCCTCGCTGCTCGGCGGGGGCGGCGTGGACGGCGCCATCCATCGGGCCGCGGGCCCCGGGTTGCTCGACGCCTGTCGTGAACTCGGCGGCTGCGCCTTCGGCGACGCCAAGGCCACCGGAGGCTTCGACCTCCCGGCTCGGTACGTGATCCACACCGTCGGACCGATCTGGCAGGGTGGGCATTCGGGCGAGGCGCGCCTCCTGCAGAACTGCTACCGGAGATCGCTCGAGGTCGCCGACGAGATCGGCGCCGATTCCGTGGCGTTCCCCGCGATCAGCACCGGCGCCTACGGCTATCCCGTCCCGGAGGCCACGCGGATCGCGGTCGAGACCGTGCGCGCGACGATCTGCGGCGTGCACTCGGTGCGCTTCGTCTGTTTCGACCCCGCCGTCCACGAGCGCTACGAACTCGAGCTCGCGCTTCGCTGAGCCCGCCGTGGACGCCCGCGATCAGCCAGTGGGAACCGGCTCGGGAGCATCCGGGCCGACGTAGCGAGCGCTCGGGCGGATGATCCCGGTGTCGGCGGCTTGCTCGAGGATGTGCGCGCACCACCCGACGACTCGGCTGGCGGCGAACGTCGGCGTGAACAGGGAACGCGGCAGTCCACACAGCTCCATGACCACACCGGCGTAGAACTCGACGTTGGTGTGGAGCTCACGTCCGGGCTTCAGCTCGGCGAGCACGCGCTCGACGGTCGCCTCGACCTGCACCGCGAAGTCGACCAACGGCCCGCCGAGGTCTTGCGCGATCGCCCGCAACATCACGGATCGCGGATCGGCGGTGCGGTACACGGGATGGCCGAAACCCATGATGCGCTCGCCGTTCGCCACCGCCCTGCGCACCCACGCTTCCGTGTGTTCCGGAGCGCCGATCGCGTCGAGAGTGTCGAGCGCGCGACTCGGCGCGCCGCCGTGCAACGGTCCGGACAGCGCGCCGAGCGCGGCGACAACCGCCGAACCGACATCAGCCCCGGTCGAGGTCACGACGCGCGCGGTGAACGTCGACGCATTGAACCCGTGATCGACCGTCAGGATCAGGTACCGCTCGATGGCACGCGCCCGCGCGTCGTCGGGTACCGCGCCGTCGAGCATGTAGAGGTAGTTCGCCGCCGGCGAGAGGTCGTCGCGAGGTGCGACCGGTTGTCGGCCCGAGGCCAACCGGTGGAGGGCCGCGATGATCACGGGTGTTGCCGCACACAGCCGCATCGAGTTCGCCCGGAGGATCGCGGGATCGGCGTCGTACGTCGGCGGCATGTCCTCGATCGCCGCGAGGTGGGAGAGGGCCGTTCGCAGCCCCGCGAGGGGGACCCGACCGCTGGTCGCGAGCAGTGGGAGGATCGCGAGGAGATCCTCGGGCAAGGCACGCAGCGCGGCGATCTGCATCGAGTAGTCGGCGCGGGCGGCGAGGGTCGGCAGCGTGCCTTCGAACATGAGGTACCAGACATCTTCGAACGTGCGGGTCGCGGCGAGGTCGGGTGCCGCGTACTGGCGGTAGTGGTAGAAGCCCTCGAGGCCCCGGACGTCGCCGAGCGCGGTGTCGGCGACGATCACCCCCTTGAGTCCGTGGGGGACTGCGGCGTCGGTCATGGTCATCGGTGCCATCTCCTTGTCGTTGGTCACCGTGATCGTCCGGCGCGGTCCGGGACTTGTCAACGTTGATCAATCATCAATATGATGGGGCATGGCCGACCCGATCTGGCTCTCCGCCACCGAGGCCACCGCCCGGCTGGGCGTGAAGCCCCAGACCCTCTACGCGTACGTGAGCCGGGGCCTGATCCGCCGCGAACGGGAGCCCGGGACCCGCACCAGCCGGTACGCTCGCCGCGACGTCGAGCGCCTCGCTTCCCACTCGCGCGCGCGTGCGCCCTCCGGGCCCGAGATCCAGATCGACCAGGCGATCACCGCGCTCGACCCGGCCGGGCACCTCGCCTACCGGGGCTGGGACGCCACCCGCGCCGCGACCGAGGCCCACTACGAGCAGGTCGCCGCCTGGCTCTGGGGGACGACCTTCGGCCCGAACGACCATTGGTCGGCTGACCCCGACGGGCTGGCGATCGGTCGGGCGGTGCAGGCCGGCCTCCCGCCCAGCACACCCCTCCCCGACCGGCTCCGCGTCGTCGTCGCCGCCCTCCGCCCCGGCGACCCGCTCCGCGACGACCGCCGGGTGCCGTCGGTCGCGGCGCGCGCCGGCACGCTGCTGGCGACCGTCGTCGAGGCGCTGCCTCCCGTCGACCCTCGCGACGTGCCCAGCACGACCGGCTCACTCGCACACCGGCTCTGGACGCGGGTCTCACCCCTCGAACCGACGACCCGCCGCGTGCGGGCCCTCGACCGCGCCCTCTCGCTCCTCGCCGATCACGAGCTCGCGACCTCCACCCTCGCGGTGCGCGTCGCCGCTGTCCACGTGGGCCGACCCCTACCTCCTGTTGCTCACCGGGCTGGCCACCGCAGGCGGACCGCTGCACGGTGGCGCATCCGAATTCGTCCGGGCGCTCCTTCGTGACGCGGTCACCTCGGGAGCTGAGCACGCGGTCGGTCGCGCGCTCCGCGACGACCAGCAGGTACCCGGGTTCGGACACACGGTCTACGAAGGTCCCGATCCGCGCGCGCCCGTGCTGCTCGACGCGGTCGAGCACGCCCGGCCGCCCCGTGAGCTGTGGCGCGCCGCGGAGGGCGTCCTCGGCGTGATGGCGCGCGCCGGCGGTCCTCATCCGAACATCGACTTCGCACTGGGCGTGCTCGGCGAATCGATGCGCATGCTGGACGGTGCGGGCGAGGCAGTGTTCGCGGTCGCCCGCAGCGCGGGTTGGATCGCCCACGGACTCGAGGAGTACGAGCACCGCCTCCGTTACCGGATCCGCGCCACGTACACCGGCCCGGGGTGATCAGCTCGGAGGGTCCGCGTCCGATCCGTCTCAGCTGGCGCGGCGGCGCTGCCGGCGGTGATCGAGGAAGTCGACCAGGACGTAGTCACCGAGCGTGTCGGCGTTGGTGAAGAACGCGCGACCGCCGTTCACCCGCATCATCTGCTCGACGAATGATTTGAGGTAGTAGCTCTCGTCGAGCATGAACGTGTTGATGCGAATGCCGTCGCGTGTGCACCGCATGACTTCCTTCAGTGTTTCCTCGATCGTGATGGGCGACGGCGGGTACTGGAAGTAGGCCTCGCCTCCCTCGATGTGGGCGGTGGGCTCACCATCGGTGACCATGATGATCTGCTTGGTGCCGCTCTGGCGCGCCAACTGCTTGCGCGCCAGCAACAGCGCGTGCTGCATGTTCGTGCCCCATTCGAAGTCCCAGCTCATCTCGGGGAGGAGTTCGGGCTTCACCTCGCGCGCGACACGTCCGAACGACACCAACCCGAAGTAATCGCGTGGAACTGGCTCGTGATGAGCGAGTGAAGCGCCATCGCGACCTTCTTCGCAGGGAGGAAGTTGTCGCGCATCGGCATGGACAGCGACACGTCGAGCAGCAGGACGGTCGCCGACCGGGTGAGCATCTCGGTGCGCTCCACCTCGAAATCGTCGGGTGAGAGCCGGACCGGTGTGCCGGCACCCGACCGCCAGATCGCGTTCTTGACCGTTTCCTGCACGTTCAGATGGAACGGATCACCGAACTCGTACGGCTTGTGGTCGTGCGCGTGCTCGTTGCCGGCGCCGGTGCGTTCGATCTCGTGGCGGCCGGCGCGATCCTTGACCAGCTTGCGGTACAGGTCGGAGAGCGCCTTGTTGCCGATGGCGCGGATGGCGCGCGGCGTGAGCTCCAGCCGGCCTTCCCGCTGTTCGATGAGGCCCGCTTCCTCCAGCATCTTCGTGAGTTCACGGAGACGGTCGAGCGAGCGGGCCGCGTCGTCACCCAGCAATTCGCGGGCGCGGTCGAGATCGACCTCGGCAAGCTCGCCCGGTTGCGTGGCCGAGCGCATGAGGTTCTCGAGCGCGTCGAGATCACCGAGCGTGTCGAGCAGGCCCGGCATCTCACCGAACTGCAACGGATCGTCGCCGCCGAAGTTCTGCGACCGCTGCCACGGGAGGTTCGGGAACGCCTGCTGCAGGTTGCGGGACAGCTGGTCGACCTGCCAGCGCAGGTCCATGTCCTCCAACAGCGATTCGGAGAGGGCCTGCAACTGGGCGCGTTGCTCGGGGGTCATCGAGTTGAGCAGCTGCTGCATCTGGGCCATCGACTGCGCCATCTGCTCGAGCAGCTCATCGAGGGTCTGCGGGTTCCCGGGGAAGAAGTCACCGTGGCGCTCCATGAAGCCGTCGAAGTCAGGCTCCTCGCCGCGCTCCCGCTGCTCGAGCATCTGGTTGAGCTCGTTGAGCATGTCCTTCATCTGGGCCATGCGTTCGGGCGTCATGTTCTGCATGCCCTCGGAGAGCTGGTTGAAGTAGCTCTGCATGAGTTGTTCCTTCAGCTGCTCCATCAGCTCTTCGAACCGCTCACGCGCCGCGTCGTCCATGAACTCGTACTGCTGGAGAGACTGCACCCGTCCGGCGAGGTCCGGGGGCAGCTCCTCCAGCTCGCGACGACGCGCCTCAGCGACTTCTTCGAGCAACTCCTGGCGCCGCTGGTCGCCGGAGCGGGTCGCTTCCTCGAGCCGACGGTCGATGCCCTCGCGTTCCATGTCGACGACCTCGTTGAGCTGCTCGGCGATGTCGTCGTAGACCCCACCGAGGTCGCGCGACTCCAGCTCCTGGCGCCGCCGTTCGCGGAGCTTCTCGAGCATCTCGCGCAACCCCATGAGCTGCTCGCCGTTCCGGTCCTTGAGCCCCTGTTGCATCATCCGCCGGAGCGCGGCGTTGAGGTCGCCGTGGTAGAGCAGATCGTCGCTCATCTCGTCGAGCAGTGACTGCGCGTCGAGGTCGAAGCCGGTCTGCGTGCCATCCCAGCGGGAGTAGCGGAATCCGGGGCGACGGCGAGCCATGGACCCACGGTACCGGTTTCGGGATCCCTGCCGGCGAGGGACCACAATGCACCCATCGCGCGCCCGCCGAGCCGCCCTCCTGTTGGCCCTCCTCGCCGGGGTGACCGCGTGTTCCGGCGAGTCCGGGAGCTCGCTCCCGACGCCGAGCAAGGCGTTCTGTGTCGCCGCGTACGACTACGACACCAACCTGCCCAAGCTCGTCGGCAAGCTCGCGGAGCAGACCGCCCTGGTGGAGAAGCTGGCCGAGCACGCGCCCAAGGACATCGCCCATGACGCGCAGACGTACCTGGACGCGATGCAACGACGCGCGCGCGGTGACCTGACCGTCGTCGACAATGCGAAGATCAAGACGGCGGTCGACAACGTCAATCGTCGTGCCGCGGACGGCTGCGACCTCTACAAGCAGAACCGCGACGGCAGCGGCGGGATCTAGCGATGCCGCGCAGCCGTGCCCGGAGGGCGGGACGGCGAAGCAGCATCGATCATCGAGATGGCTCAGCCTCGACCGCGGTACGCGGCGCGGCCGCCGACCGAGTCCTTGTTCAAGCGCTTCGAGAGGTGCAGTCCTTCGAACACGAACTCGGTCGCTGACGCGACGCCGGCGGGGGTCTCACCCACTTCGAGGTCGGCGAGCGTCGCCCGCAGGGCCGGGACGTCGGAGAGGAGCTTGGCGTACTCGGACGACGCGATGTCTTCGCCCGTGTGCACCACGAGGCCGGTCTCGAACGCGGTGACGACGTCGGTGAGCTGCTCCGGACGGGTTCGGGCGCGGAACGTCTCGAGGATCGACGCCTTCACGATGCGATCGAGGACCTGCTCCTCGCGACCGTCGTCGACGGTCTCGAACTCGACCTTGCCCGCGGTGCTCGCCACGAGCGCTTCGAGATCGCTGACGCGCGGCACGACTTCGGTCTCACCGTGTCGCAACGCTCGTCGCGTGGCGTTGGCGATCAGCGTCTCGAAGTTGGCGATCGAGAGCCGCACCGACACACCGGAACGCTGGTTGATGTGCGGTGAGCGACGCGCCTGCTGGCTGATCTCCGCGACGATCTCGGTCATGAAGCCAGGTACCTGCACGTTGAGACCGACGGCCGTGAGCGGCCGGGCCTCCTGCTCGACCACGGCGGCCTCGAGCTCGGCGTCGAGCGGGTAGTGCGTGCGGATCTGGGCGCCGAACCGGTCTTTCAACGGCGTGATGATCCGGCCCCGGTTCGTGTAGTCCTCCGGGTTCGCCGAGGCCACCAGCATGAGATCGATCGGCAGGCGCACCTTGTACCCGCGGATCTGGACGTCACGCTCTTCGAGCACGTTGAGCAGCCCCACCTGGATGCGTTCGGCGAGGTCGGGAAGCTCGTTGATCGAGAAGATCGACCGGTTCGTCCGCGGTACGAGCCCGTAGTGGATCGTCAACTCGTCGGAGAGATAGCGCCCTTCGGCCACCTTGATCGGGTCGACCTCGCCGATGAGATCGGCGATCGACGTGTCGGGTGTGGCCAACTTCTCGCCGAAGCGCCGGTCGCGGTGCACCCATTCGATCGGCGTCTCGTCGCCCCGCTCCGCCACCATCACGCGGGCGTGCTGCGAGATCGGGTGGTAGGGGTCGTCGTTGATCTCGCTCCCCGCGACGATGGGCATCCACTCGTCGAGCAACGACGTGAGCGAACGGATCATGCGGGTCTTGGCCTGCCCACGCTCGCCGAGGAAGATCACGTCGTGACCGGCGATGAGCGCGTTCTCCAACTGGGGGAGGACGGTGTCCTCGTACCCGATCACGCCCTCGATGAGGGGCTTGCCCTCGCCGATCCGGGCCAGCGCGTTGGCGCGCACTTCTTCCTTGACCGGGCGCGACACCCAGCCGCTGGCTTCGAGCTCACCCAGGGTTCCCGGTCGCGTCATGAGGGCTGCTCCAAGCCTCGAGTGCCGTTCGGCGCCACCGTACCAGCGCCCCGGAAACCCGGTTCTGCGAGGATGGGCGCCGTGAACGGACCCCACATCATCTGTTCGGGACCGGAGTTCGGTGAAGGACCGGTCTGGTGTCCGCCCGGTCCCGGGTCGACCGACGGAACGATCGTGTGCACGAGTGTCACGCAGGGCACGCTCTCCCGGGTGTGGCCCGACTCGGGGCGTCGGGACGTGATCGCGGACGTCGGCGGTGGCGCCAACGGCGCCGCGCTCGCCGCCGACGGCGGCTTCGTCGTCACACAGAACGGCGGCATCGACTTCTCGATCTTCGAGATCTTCGGTGACCTCGCGGCGCCGAACTACGTCCGCTCGGGTCTGCAGCGCGTCCGGCCCGACGGCACCGTCAGCTACCTCACCTCGACACCGTTGCAGATGCCGAACGATCTCTGCGTCGCGTCCGACGGCACCGTCTACTTCACCGACCCGGTCTGGCCCGCCCCTGATCCCGCGAGCGGGCGGGTGTTCGCGCTCGAACCGAGCGGCGCCCTCCGCGTGGTGGCCGACGATCTCTGGGCCCCGAACGGCATCGCGCTCGACATTGACGACGAGACCCTGATCGTCGTCGAGAACGGCCGCAATGGTGAGCACCAGGGCTTCATCCGTCTCCGGGTCGACGGCACGCGCGAGCCGTTCGCGGCCGGCCGTACCGGCGACGGCGGCGCGCTCGACGTCGACGGCCGCATCTACATGGCGGGTGGCGGCCATGTCGTGACGATCTACGAGCCCGACGGCACCGTCGTCGAGGAGCTTGCGTGCCCGGGCGACCACCCGGTGAGCACCAACTGCTGTTTCGGCGGGCCCGATCTCCGCACGCTCTTCGCGGTCGATGCCGGCGCACCCGGCCACGTCTACTGCTGGACCGACCTTCCGGTGCCGGGGCGGGCGCTGCACCCGTGGCCGGAACCGGGGGTTTGAGAAAAGTCTCACAATCCTGGCTGCACAAGGCATGACAGGTACGTTTCCGGTCATGGCGAAGGTGGAGCACGAGCTCTCGACCGCGACCCAGAACGCCGGCGCCGACGACGCCGACGTCCTCACGCGGTACACAGGTCCGCCGATCCCCGAGCCCCGTGCACAGGGCCATTTCCTGCTGCGGTTCTGGCGTTCCGCGGTCGGCAAGAAATGGGTGATGGCGATCACCGGGATCATGCTGTTGGGCTTCGTGCTCGCGGACATGGTCGGGAACCTGAAGGTGTTCCTCGGCAAGGAGCACATCAACGTCTACGGCGACTGGCTGCGCACGTTCGGCGAGCCCGCCCTCCCCCGCTCCGTGCTCCTCTGGACCCTGCGCATCGGTCTCATCGGTGCGTTCTTCGGACACATCGTGGCGGCCTACCAACTCACGCGGATGAACCAGAAGGCGCGCCCGACGCACTACCAGTCGAAGCGCGACTACGTCGCCGCCAACTTCGCGTCACGCACGATGCGATGGACCGGCATCATCGTCGGCCTCTTCGTGATCTTCCATCTCGCCGATCTCACGTGGGGCGCCGCCAACCCGAACTTCGTGCGCGGCGATCCGTACGACAACCTGTTCAACAGCTTCGACCGCGTGCCCGTCGCGATCATCTACATCGTGTGCATGCTGGCGCTCGGCCTCCACATCTTCCACGGCGCATGGAGCATGTTCCAGAGCCTGGGGCTCAACAACCCGCGCTGGAATCTGTGGCGGCGATGGTTCGCCATCGTGTTCGCGGTGGTGGTGACCGTGGGCAACGTCAGCATGCCGCTGCTCATCACGACGGGGGTGGTCACCAGATGATCGGGAACCTCGACGCCGGGATTCCCGACGGTCCCATCGAGACGAAGTGGCAGCAGCACAAGTTCGACGTGAAGCTGGTGAACCCGGCCAACAAGCGCAAGTACGAGATCATCGTCGTCGGCAGCGGGCTCGCCGGCGCCTCGGCCGCGGCAACCCTCGGTGAGCTGGGTTACCGAGTCAAGCTCTTCACGTTCCACGACTCTCCCCGGCGCGCGCACAGCATCGCAGCCCAGGGCGGCATCAACGCGGCGAAGAACTACCAGAACGACGGCGACAGCGTCTACCGCCTCTTCTACGACACCGTGAAGGGTGGCGACTACCGCGCCCGGGAGGCCAACGTCTACCGACTGGCGGAGATCAGCCTCAACATCATCGACCAGTGTGTCGCCCAGGGCGTGCCGTTCGCGCGTGAGTACGGCGGCCTGCTCGACAATCGGTCGTTCGGTGGTGCGCAGGTGTCGCGCACGTTCTACGCGCGCGGGCAGACCGGCCAACAGCTCCTGCTCGGCGCGTACTCGGCGCTGATGCGCCAGGTCGGCCTGGGCAACGTCGAGCTGCACACACGGTCGGAGATGCTCGACCTCGTGCTGCACGAGGACCGCGCCGCCGGCATCGTCACCCGCGACCTCGTGACCGGTGCGATCCAGTCGTGGTCGGCGCACGCGGTCGTGCTCGGCACCGGCGGGTACGGCAACGCGTTCTACCTGTCGACCAACGCCAAGGCCAGCAATGTCACCGCGGCGTGGCGCGCGCACCGCAAGGGCGCCCTGTTCGCCAACCCGTGCTACACGCAGATCCACCCCACCTGCATCCCCCGCAGCGACGACTTCCAATCGAAGCTCACCTTGATGTCGGAGTCGTTGCGCAACGATGGCCGCGTGTGGGTACCGGAGCAGTTCGGCGACGAGCGCTCCCCCGACCAGATCCCCGAAAGCGAGCGCGACTACTTCCTCGAGCGTCGCTACCCCACGTTCGGCAACCTCGTCCCGCGCGATGTCGCGTCACGGGCCGCCAAGCGCGAGGTCGACGCCGGCCGCGGCGTCGGACCGCTCAAGAACGGCGTCTACCTCGACCTCGGCACCGCGATCGAGCGCGTCGGCAGGGACGTCATCGAAGAGCGCTACGGCAACCTCATCGAGATGTACGAGCGCATCACCGACGAGGACCCGTACCAGGTGCCCATGCGCATCTACCCCGCGGTCCACTACACGATGGGCGGGCTGTGGGTCGACTACAACCTCATGAGCAACGTGCCCGGTCTCTACGTGCTCGGCGAGGCGAACTTCTCCGACCACGGCGCCAACCGCCTCGGGGCGAGCGCGCTCATGCAGGGCCTGGCCGACGGCTACTTCGTGCTCCCGTCGACGATCTCTGACTACCTGGCACCGTTGCTCGGGACCCAGCCGGTCCCCACCGACGACGCGGTGTTCCAAGCGTCCGAGGCCGCGGTGCACGACCAGGTGCACAAGCTCATGTCGAACAACGGCACCCGCTCGGTCGACCACTTCCACCGCGAGCTCGGCAACATCCTGTGGGACAACTGCGGCATGGCCCGCAGCCGCGAGACGCTCGAGAAGGCACTGGCCGAGATCCCCGCGCTGCGCGAGGAGTTCCACGCCGACGTGCGCGTGCTCGGCGAACACGAGACGCTCAACCAGTCGCTCGAAAAGGCCGGGCGCGTGTCCGACTTCCTCGAGTTCGGTGAGCTGCTCTGTCGCGACGCCCTGCACCGCGAGGAATCGTGCGGTGGCCACTTCCGCGTCGAACATCAGACCGAAGAAGGCGAGGCGTTACGCGACGACGACGACTTCTCGTACGTCGGGGCCTGGGAGTTCACCGGGGTCGGTTCGCCGCCGGAACTCCACAAGGAACCGCTCGAGTTCGAGTATGTGCACCTCGCCCAGCGCAGCTACAAGTAGGACAGGAGCACCAGGGACATGGATCTGAAGCTGCGCGTCTGGCGCCAGGAGGGCGCCCTCGCGCCGGGCCGCTTCGAGGACATCGACGCCACCGGGATCAGCCCCGAGATGTCGTTCCTCGAGATGTTCGACGTGATCAACGACCGCCTGGTCGCGGCGGGGCGCGAAGCGATCGCCTTCGATCACGACTGCCGCGAGGGCATCTGCGGCTCGTGCTCGATGATGATCAACGGGCGGGCGCACGGGCCGTCGGAAGGCACCGCCACCTGCCAGCTCCACATGCGGAAGTTCCAGGACGGCGACGAGATCGTCGTCGAGCCGTGGCGAGCGCGCGCCTTCCCGATCATCCGCGACCTGGTCGTCGACCGCAGCGCGTTCGATCGAATCATCGAGGCGGGCGGCTACATCTCCGCCCCCACCGGCAGCGCACCCGACGCCAACCTCATCCTGGTGCCGAAGGAGGCGTCGGACGCGGCGATGGACGCCGCCGCCTGCATCGGGTGCGGCGCGTGCGTCGCCGCGTGCCCGAACGGCGCCGCCCAACTCTTCACCGCCGCGAAGGTGGCCCACCTGAGCCTGCTCCCGCAGGGACAACCCGAGCGCTACGAGCGGGTCGTCAACATGGTCGAAGTCATGGAGAGCTACTTCGGGTCGTGCACCAACCACGGTGAGTGCGAGAAGGCGTGCCCGAAAGAGATCAGCATCGACTTCATCGCGCTGCTGAACCGCGACTACGTCAAGGCCCAGTTCAAGAACCGCAAGCTGACCGGCCAGAAGAAGTAGCCCGCTCCCAAACCCGCGCACCCGCTTCCAAAAGGTAGCGATTCCTTTCATTTCTGAAACGGATCGCTACCTTTTCCGGTCGGGGTCGGGGTCGGGGGCGAGGTCGGGGGCGACGTCGGCGTCGGGGGCGGAGGCGGCACCGAAGGACTCGAGATCGGTCACGATGCGATCGACGTCAGACTGTGCGTGGGCGATGCGGCCGCGACACAACTGGATGAGCTCGCTGGCGCGTTGCACGCGGACGGCGAGGACGTCGACGTCGAGGTCGTCGCGCTCGAGTTCTTCGAGGATGTCGCCGAGCTCGCGCATGGCGTCGGCGTAACCGATCTCGTCACTCACCCGGTTCCTCCGTGATCGTCTCGACGCGGCTGACGATCCTGCCCGCCGCGAGCTCGGTCTCCAGGACCGCGCCCGCGAGCGAGACCGTCGCCTGCTTGAGCACGCGACCGTCAGCGTCGCGTGTGATCGAGTAGCCGCGCTCGAGCACCCGCCGCGGATCGAGGGCGCGCACCGCGGTCTCGGCCGAGTCGAGCCGCAAGCCCGCTCGACTCAGGTGATGGTTCGCGAGCGTGACGATCTGGCGCTCGCGTCCGTCGAGGTGCGCGGCCACCTCACCCGTTCGGCGGCGTGCCAGTTCGTCGACCCGGCCGTGGGCGCGATCGAGCCGGGCATGTTCCCGTACCACGACGGCCGGCGCGCTGCGACACACTCTCCCCGTGGCGTCGTCGAGCTCGCGGGCGGCCACCGCCATCCGCCGGCGCGCCTGCGCGCGCACCCGGTGCGACGCCTGGTCGAGTCGGGCGACGAACTCACGCACCGGCTGCACCAGCGCCTGCGCACACGCGGTCGGCGTCTTGCACGCGGTGTGCGCCACCTCGTCGGCGACGCTGCGATCGATCTCGTGACCGACACCGGTGATGACAGGAACGGGCATCGTCGCGATCGCGCGGGCGACCAGCTCGGTGTCGAACGGCGCCAGGTCGGCCCGCGACCCGCCGCCGCGCGCGAGTACCACTGCGTCGACATCGAGCTGCGCGAGCTCACCGAGTGCCCATTTGATGCGCCGAGCCGCCGCGGCACCCTGCACGCGCACGTCGACAACGGTGACCTGCCACGAGTAGCCGCTCCGGGCGAGCTCATGCACGAAGTCGTGATACGCGGCGCTGCCGACACTGGTGATGAACCCGATGCGCAGCGGCACCAGCGCCAACGAGAGCCGGGCATTGGCGCCGAGCAGATCTTCGGCGACCAAGGCCCGCAACACGCGGTCCCGGTTGGCGGCGATCCCGCCCACGGTGAACACGGGATCGATCCCCGTCATCACCAGCTGGTAGCGGCCCGTAGGCGGGTACACGGTCACCCGGCCGCGGATCCGCACCTCGACGTCGTTGCCCAACTCGGCGCCGGGAACGTCCGCCAGCGCCCGGTCGACGGTCCGGCGGTCGTCGCGGAACAAGGCAACGTCGAGGCGGGCCTGGACCCGGTCCCCCCGACCGGCCTTCTCGACCACCGCGAAGTACGTGTGGCCTGCACTCGAGCGGCTGAGGTTCTGCACCTCGCCCCGGACCCAGACCTCGACCGGGAACGAGTGCCGGAGCGAGTCGCGGACGAGCCCGTTCAGCTCGCTCACGGACAACGTGGGGACCTCGACGTCGTCCCGTTCGCCGACCGAGCTGTCGTCGACCGAGCCGTCGTCAAACGAGAAGGCGGGCTGGTCCATCGGGCGACAGTAACGGTTCCCTGGGTCACCAACCCTTGTTCTTGAACGAACGCTCAAGTAAGTTCGCGGCCGCATGGACGGTGAACCCGCCAGCACGACCGTGCCCACCCGGGACCGCATCATCGACGCCGCGCTGCGGCTGTTCTCCGAGCGCGGCACCTCGGCCGTGAGTGTGCGCGAGCTGGCCGACGCGGCGGACGTCACCGTGCCCGGGCTCTATTACCACTTCGACTCCAAAGCTGCGATCGTGCGCGAGGTCTACCGCGCCCGCTTCGGTGTCGACTCGACACCCACCCCCGAGCTCCGGGTGCTGCCACCCGGTCCCGTCGCCACGCTGATCGTCGAGCAAGCACGCCAGGAGTTCGAGCGGCTCGTCGCCGATGAGGAATTCCTCCGGCTCATGCAACGCGAGGCGGTGCTCGGTGACACCGACGCACTCGAGGTCGGCGCGCTCCTCGCGGTGGCCTGGCGTGAGCGTTGGTACGGCACCCTCGCACGGGGAACCGACGTGAGCGCCGACGCCGATCTCCACGCCGCGGCGGAGTGCATCGCCACGTTCCTCTGGGGGCTCTTCGTCGAGTACCTCACCCGACGGGACGCGACCGTGGAGCACCGGATCGACGATCTCGCCCGATTGCTGGCACCCGCGTTGACCGCGAGTGCGCCGTGAACGGTCCTGCCCAGTCGGTCACGCCCTACGCCGCACGCCTCACGCGCAAGCGCATCGTGCTCACCACCATCGCGGCGTTCAGCGGCATGTTCCTCGCCGCGCTCGACAGCACCATCGTCGCCACCGCCATGCCCACCGTCATCGGCGATCTGCACGGGATCGATCACTACGCGTGGGTGTTCACCGGGTACCTGCTGGCCGAGATCGCCACCATCCCCATCTGGGGTCGTCTGGCCGACATGTACGGCCGCAAGCGCATCTTCCTCTGTGGGATGGCGATCTTCCTGCTCGGTTCGGTGTTGTGCGGCCTGTCCACCTCGATGATCGAGCTGGTGATCTTCCGTACCATGCAGGGCGTCGGCGCCGGCTGCCTGCTCCCGGTCGCACAGACCATCGTCGCCGATCTCTACACCCTCGAACAGCGGCCGCGTGTGTCGGCGATCATGGCCGGGATGTTCGCGGTCGCGTCCATCGTCGGGCCGTTCATCGGCGGGTTCCTCACCGAACACCTGTCGTGGCGCTGGGTGTTCTACGTGAACCTCCCGATCGGCATCGGCGCGCTCGTGCTCGTGCAGGCGGTGATGGTCGAGCCACTCGAGCTCCGGCACAAGCACCGCATGGACTGGTTGGGCGCGATCTCGCTCGTCGGCTGGACCGGCCTCCTCGTGTTTGCGCTCGAGTCCGGCGGGCGCGACTACGCCTGGGGTTCGATCACGATCGTCGGTGCCCTTGGCGCGAGCGCGTTGCTCTTCCTCGCGTTCCTCGTGGTCGAGCACCGGTCACCCGAGCCCATGGTCCCTCTGAACCTGTTCCGCGTCTCGGCGTTGCGCGCCGCGACGATCATCGGCGCCGCGAGCAGCCTGCTGATGTTCGGCATCATCTCGTTCCTCCCGCTCTTCGTCCAAGTGGTGCAGGGGAAGTCGGCGACGGAAGCCGGGCGCGTGTTGACGCCGATGATGCTCGCCCTGATGGTGGGCTCCGCGCTCGGCGCCCGCGTGCTGCTCAAGGTCGGTTTCCGCACCATGGTCATGGTGAGCTACGGCTTCCTCGTCGTGGGCAACCGCGCTCCTGACGCGGACCTCGATCGATTCGTCGCAGCTGCAGCTGATCCCGCCGATGGTCTGTATCGGTGTCGGTCTGGGACTCGGTTTCATCACGACGATGATGGCGGCGCAGAACTCGGTCGAGCTCCCCCGCATGGGCGTCGCGACCGGCATGCTCAACTTCTGCCGGCAGCTCGGCGGCGCCATGGGCGTCGCGATCGCAGCGGCGGTGATGCTCACGACGCTGAGCAACCGGCTGGCCAGCGCGTTCCCCGGGAAGCACATCAAGGCCGGTTCGCTGCTCTCGCCGCACAGCACGGCGACCTTCCCGCCGGCTGCGCAGGAGCTCGTGCGCCATGCGTTCGCCGACGCGCTCCATGTCGTGTTCGTCACCACGTTCATCTTCGCCGTGATCGGCGCGTTCACCACGCTGTTGATGCCGCGCGGGAGCGCGGCATCAATCCGCGACAAGGCTCACGGCCTCCTCCTCGACGAGCCCATGCTTCCCGACGGCGAGACCCTGCTGCTCGTCTCTCCGCTCGACGAACCCGCTCCTGCACCGGTACAACCCGCGACGATCAACTCGTCGCGCCACGAGTCACGCTGACCTCAGACACGCGACAGGTTCTCGACAGCGTGGCTTCTTGAAATTGCCGAAGCGTCGAAGAGCTGTCGCCCGCTCGACACGCTGCGTTTACATCGCGTCCGTACATTGGTTCATGGGAACACCCGAAGAGGGGGGACACCCGAAGAGAGGAGCGATCGTGAGCGACGCTTTCGAGCCCACGACCGAATACCCGCCCACCGACTGGGAGACCGGCACCGAGTTCGAGTCTCCCGGCCCGATGTCCTGGCCGCTCGCCAATTACCTCGCCATGT
This sequence comes from uncultured Actinomycetes bacterium, assembly GCA_963726965.1. Lineage (GTDB taxonomy): Bacteria > Actinomycetota > Acidimicrobiia > IMCC26256 > DASPTH01 > DASUAS01. The sequence continues at coordinate 359,133 of CAVSEI010000006.1, forward strand.
GTGCACCGCGTTCGCAGCGGGTGTCGCGGGCGAACCACTTCCGAAACCACGCCGATCTCGTGTTGGCCGGGATCGGATCGGTCAACTAGGCCGGCGGTCGCCGGTTCTCACCACGTCACTGGGTCGCACGTCACTGGGTCGCGAGGAGCGCGGCCCACGTGGCCTGGTTCACCACTCCGTCGGCCGGGGTGATCTTCTTCGCAGTCTGGAACTGGATGACGGCCGCCTTGGTGCCCGCACCGAAGCTCCCGTCCGGGGCGCCGACGCTGTACCCCAGTGCCGCCAACCGCTGCTGCAGCACCGTGACGTCGGCGCCGCTGGAACCTTCTTGCAGGGTCGGCCGCGCGATCGTGGTGGTGGTCGTCGGCCCGGCCAGCCCGGTCACCGAGGTCGGAATGGACACGGGAGTGGCGGTTGACGATCCACCGAACCCCGAGGGGAAGCCGTCACCGGGTTCGATCGCCAGCAACAACGCGCACGTCGCGATCGCAAGGACCACGATGACCAGGCCCCGACTGTTCTGAAACCAGCGCTCCACGCCTTCTACCTTAGATACTCGGACGGCTCGACGTTGGAGCAGCGGCGCGCAACGCCCGCCACAACGCCCGATAGCTCGGGTGCTCGAGCTCGGGCGTGACGTATCCCGCGTCACGCAGCGCGCGGTGGTACCGGGGGAGGTGTCGCATCGACACTCCCGCGTCGACGTGGTGCGGCAGGTGCCAACCGATGTGGTACGGCACGAGAATGCTGCGCGCCAGCCACGACTGCTTGACCGTGTGCGTGGTCGCGCGACGGTCGATCGATGCGTCCATCCCGCCGTGCTCGGCAATCGACCGCAAGCGGTTGATCACGCGCCACACGGTGAGGAACGGCGCCAGCCAGAACACCGGGTAGATCCACCAGTGGCCGACCCCGATCGCGATTCCGAGCAGGAGCGCCTGCACGGCGAGGATCTCGACCAGGGTCCGCCGCACCCGAGGATCGGGAGACCGGAAGCCTGCGAACTGCGCCCGCAAGAGCCTGAACCCCGTCTGACCGGTCGCGTCGCGCACCAGCTTGCGCCGGAGGCTGGCCCGCGTGATCGGATACCCCGCGTACAGCGGGATGTCGGGTTCGTCCGGCCCGAACTCATGACGATGGTGCGCCATGTGCACCCGGCGGTACGCGTCGGTCGACGTGAACGACGGGTAGCCGAGGAACCAACGTCCGACGAAGTCGTTGGCGCGCCGGTTCGCGAAGAGCAGCCGGTGCGCAGCCTCGTGCATCAACGCCGCGAGCTGGGCGTGGGTCCGACCCATCAGCAGGAACGCGAGCACGTAGCCGATCCCGTTGCCCCACCACACCGCGAGGCCGACGATGATCCCGGCCTGCAACCACACCGAGAGCACGGACCACGCGTTGCGCCACGACGGGATCGTGCGGAGACGCGTCCGGAAGGCCGGGGCCGGACGGCCGTCGGCGCGGACGAGGTCCGTCTCCCGCGCCGGGAGGAGCAACGCAGGGTCGGGCACCATCCCGCCGAGGGGCCGGCCCACGAGCGCGCTCGCGTCCGCCATGACGACCATGGTACGTCGACGGTGTCACCGAGCGACGAGGTCGGCGTATTCCTGATGGGTGGTGACGAAGGCGGCGACGAAGGGGCACTCCGGCACGATCAGCCAGCCGCGGCGGCGGGCGTCGTCGAGCGCGCCGCGCACGAGGGTCGTCCCGTATCCGGCGCCACGCTTGGGCTCGAGCACGACCGTGTGGGGGAAGACGTAGACGCCGTCGCGTTCGTGGTACTCGGTGAATCCCAACAGGTGGCCGTCTTCGCGCAACTCGTACCGGGACCGGTCCGGGCGGTCACGCACCTCGAGTGCCATCGAGCGGAGGTTAACGGGTGTGTGGTCCACTGGAACGATGGACCCCGAGGATCTCACCGCCGACGCGCACGCGTTTCTCGCCGAACGCCACCTCGGGACGCTGACCACCGTGCGGGCCGACGGCTCGTTGCACGTCTGCGCAGTGGGCTTCAGCTGGGATGCCGAACGCGGTCTCGTGCGGGTGATCACCGGCGACGGATCGCAGAAGGTGCGGAATGTCGAACGGTCCGGGCGCGCCGCGGTCGGACAGGTGGATGGCGGCCGCTGGCTTTCGCTGGAAGGGCCCGCACGCGTCACGCGCGACCCGGAGGAGATCGCCGCCGCGGTGACGCGCTACACCGAGCGATACCAGGAACCGCGCGTCAATCCGCGCCGGGTCGCCATCGAGATCGCGGTACAGCGCGTCCTCGGACGGGCCTGATCGCGCGTATCACAGCTCGAGCAGCGCCCGACCGGGCTCAACGGGCTCAACGGGCTCGAGCGGATCAAAGACCTCGGCGATCGGTACCGGCTCGGACGCCGACACCGGCGGCGTCTTCGGCAGCAGCAACGACAGGACCGCGCCGACCGCGACGAATGCGGCGGCGAGCAGCAGCGCCGGCTGCACGGCGTCGGTGATGCCCGTCGCCAGCGCGTGGCTCAGCGTCGCGGCGTCGGCAGCGGACGTGCCCGCCGGCACCGGGAACCCCGCTCCCTGCGAGTGGACTCCCGCCACCGCGGCGTCGCGCAATCCCGTCGGGAGACCGCTGGCGCGGACGGCGTCGATCGTGCGTTGCACCGTGAGGCTGGCGAACACCGAGCCCACGACTGCCACCCCGAGCGCGCCGCCGACCTGCCGCACCGTGGAGTTCGTACCGCTGCCGACGCCCGCCTTGTCATCCGGGATGTCCGAGAGGATCACGTTGGTGAGTTGCGAGCTGGCGAAGCCGATCCCGAAGCCGAACAGCGCGTACGGGCCCAGGAGATCGACGAAGGTCATGCTCGGGTGGACCACGAACGCGACGGTGACCAGTCCGACCATCTCGAGCGCGAGGCCGAGCTGCACGACGCGCGTGGTGCCGATGTGCCGGGTGAGGTATCCACCCAGCTGCGACCCGACGATGATGAACACGCCGAACGGCAGCATCCAGAAGCCGTTGGTCTCCGCGCTCAGGTGCTTGGCATCCTGGAGAAAGACGGGCAGCACGAAGAACATGCCCATCTGACCCATGGCCAGCACGCTCGACGTGACCAGGCCGTAGCGGAAGCCACGGTGTCGGAGCTGGCCGAACTCGAAGAGCGGGCTGAGGTCGTGGCGCTCCTTCCAGCGCTCGAGCTTGTAGAACGCGAAGAGGATCGCGACCGCGACCGCCATGACCAGCGGGATGAACGACACGGCTCGATCGCGGGACCACACCTCGGCGCCGCCGATGGTGAACGTCTCCAACGGACGGAACCAGCCGTACCGGGCGCCCTCGCTCAGCGCGAACACGAACAGGAAGAGGCCGACAGCGACCAGGCACGCGCCGGGCACGTCGACGCTGATCCGCTTGGCCGCCGGCCGGTCGCGTGCGATGAACGCGAACGCACCCGCGATCGCCAGTGGCGCCACGATCACGTTGATCCCGAACGCCCAGCGCCACGTGTAGTTCGTCGTGAGGAACCCACCGACCACCGGACCGAGCGCGACGCCCACGCCGACGGTCGCGCCCCACGCCCCGAACGCGGTCGCGCGTTCGCGGCCGTGGAACGTGGTGGACAGGATCGACAACGTCGCCGGCAGCATCAGGGACGCGCCGATGCCCTCGATCAGCGCTTCGCCGACGATGAGGCTCGGGACGTCCCACGAGAGCGCGGCGAGGAGCGACCCGCCGCAGAACAACGCCGCGCCGATCACGAAGATGCGGCGGTGGCCGTACACATCGCCGAGCCGACCCCCGATGATGAGGAGGCTGGCGAAGGTGAGGGCGTAGCCGGTGATCACCCACTCGACGGCGGGGAGGGTGGTGTCGAAGTCGCGAAGGATCGTGGGGATCGCGACGGTCAGCACCGAGTTGTCGAGCACGACGATCAACGCGGCGACGACGACCACCGCGAGGGTGATCCAGCGGCGCGGGTCCGGAACCGGAGTGCCGTCGCTCACGCGGGTTGGCTCACTCGGCGAGGCTCACGCGGTCTGCCCGCCGTCGATCACGAACTCCGCGCCGGTCGAGTACGAGTTGTCGTCCGACACGAGCCACAGCGCGAGCTTTGCCACCTCGTCCGGTTGTGCGTAACGCTGCAACGGCACGCCGATCGTCGAAGCCAGACCGTCGAGGTCGTGTCCACCCATCATCGGCGTGTCGATGATGCCGGGATGGATCGAGTTCACCTTGATCCCGTGCGGTCCGAGCTCGATCGCCGCGCCCTTGGTCATGCCCCGGACGGCCCACTTCGTGGCCGCGTACGTGAAGCACGCGCTCGCCCCCCGCAGGCCGCCGACCGATGAGATGTTCACGATAGAACCGGACTGCTGGGCGATCATCGGCGGCGCCACCGTGTGCATCCCGAGGAACACCCCGGTCTGGTTCACCGCGACGACCGCGTTCCACGACTCGAACGACGTGTCGACCATCCGTTCCCACCGCAGGATGCCGGCGTTGTTGATCAGGATGTCGACGTGCCCACACTCGTCGACGACACGCGCCACGAGCGCAGCCCACTGCGCGGGATCGGTCACGTCGTGTTCGACGAACGTGCCACCGATCTCCGCCGCGGTCTTGGCGCCCTCGTCCCCCAGGACGTCGGTGATGAACACCGTCGCGCCTTCCTCCGCGAACAACCGGCCTTCCGCCGCGCCCTGACCACGAGCACCGCCGGTCACGATCGCCACGCGCCCATCGAGCTTCCCCATCGTCTTCCTCCATGTCCCCGAGGACCCCGCCGTCGCGTGGGTCTGCCCGATCAGCTTGCGGCGCGACCGAACCCCGACGCCAGACGACCGAACGCGCGATCGAGCAGCGCGTCGAGATCCGGGCCGTCGGCATCGGCGACCCATGCGTCGAGCGAGACCCGCATCGCCGCGGTCGCGACCGCGGTGAGGAGCTGCAGGTCCTCGCGTGGCGCGGGGTTCCCCCGCTCGGAGGTCCGGCGCTCGAGTGCGTCGACGACCGCGGCTTCCCAGCCGCGCTGGCTCTCGGCCTTGTACGCCTGGAGCTGGGGCGACCCCTGGAGGATCCTCGACCGAGCGACCAGCACTTCCCGGTCGTCGCGGTAGTCGAGGGCCAACGCCCGCATCGCCGCTTCGAGCGCGGCGAAGGTCGGCATCTCCGCCGGCTGATCGGCGAGCACGGCCAGCAGCCGTTCCCGGCGCTCGTCGGCGTCGGCGAAGAGCACGTCTTCCTTCGTGGGGAAGTAGCGGAAGAACGTCCGCGGCGAGACCTCGCACGCGTCGGCGATCTCCTCGATGGTGGTGCCCTCGAACCCACCACGCCCGAAGAGGTCCAGCGCGGCTTCCTGCAAGGCTTCCCGGGTCCGGGCCTTCTTGCGTTCCCGCAGGCCCACGGCAGAGGTCATGACGACATTCTGGCACACAAACGCTCTTGGCAACAGCTGTAGTTTGCTGGTTTGCGCTATCTGGCAGTAGCTGTCATAATAGCCAGGTCATGTCGCTCTTCACCTCCCCGACCGAGACCCACACCGACCAGCAGGCCTACGACCGTCGCTGGTGGACCCTCGGGGTGCTCTGCCTGAGCCTGCTGATCGTGTTCGGCGGGAATTCGACCCTCAACGTGGCGCTCCCGACCCTCTCGCGTGAGCTCGGCGCGACCGAGTCGCAGCTCCAATGGGTCGTGGCGTCCTACTCGTTGGTGTTCGCGGGCCTGCTCTTCACGAGCGGCGCGCTCGGTGACCGCTTCGGGCGCAAGGGCGCCCTGCAACTCGGCCTCGCCACCTTCCTGATCGCGAGCCTGCTCGCCTCCCAGGCGACCGACACCTCGCAGATCATCGCGTGCCGGGTGCTCATGGGCGTGGGCGCCGCGTTCATCATGCCCTCGACCCTCTCGATCCTGGTGAACGTGTTCCCGGCGGGTGAGCGCACCAAAGCGATCGCGATCTGGGCCGGGACCACGGGGGTCGCGGGTTCGATCGGGCCCGTCATCACCGGGTACCTGCTCGGGCATTTCTGGTTCGGCTCGGTGTTTCTCGTGTACGTCCCCGTCATCGCGCTCGCGCTGGTCGGCGGATGGTTCTTCGTGCCCAAGTCCCGTGATCCCGATCAGGGCAAGCTGGATCCGCTGGGCGCACTGCTCTCGATCGTCGGTGTCTCGACGCTCGTCTTCGGGCTGATCCAGGCACCCGAGAAGGGTTGGACTGCGCCGACCACCCTCATGGCATTCGGCGTTGCCGCGATCGTGCTCACCGCGTTCGTGTTCTGGGAGCTCCACACCAACACGCCCATGCTCGACATGCACTTCTTCCGCAATCCTGCGTTCAGCGTCGGCAGCGGTGGCATGTTGCTCGTGTTCCTGGCCATGTACGGCGTGATGTTCCTGATGACGCAGTACTTCCAGCTCGTCCTCGGCTACTCGGCCCTGGCCGCGGCGGTGCGGCTGTTGCCGATGGCACTCATCATGCTCACGGTCTCGCCCATGACGCCGCGCATCACCGCGCGCCTCGGCGCGAACCGCGCGGTCTCGTTCGGGATGGCGTTGATCGCGGTGGGCTTCGCGCTGTTCACCCAGATCGACCTGCACACGTCGATCTGGTACATCATCCTGGCCCTCACGCCCCTGATGACGGGCGTCGCGATGTCGATGTCTCCGATGACCGCGTCGATCATGTCGGCGGTGCCGGAGAGTCGGGCTGGTGCCGGTTCGGCGATGAACGACGCCACTCGCGAGCTCGGAGCCGCCCTCGGTATCGCCGTGCTCGGCAGCATCGCGGCGTCGCAGTACAGCACGCACCTGCACGACGCGCTCGCCAAAGTGCCGAACGCAGCGCGGGTCGCTGCGAACTCCTCCCTGGCCGGCGCGCTCCACGCGGCCGAGCACCTCCCTGCGGCTGCCGCCGACGCGCTGACCGTCGCCGCGCGTACCGCGTTCGTCGACGGCATCCATGTCGCCGCGATGTTCGGCATCGCGCTGGCCCTCCTGGCGTCCATCCTGACCCGCCGCTTCCTGCCCCGTTCGGTGGCGCCGACCAGTTCGCTGCATTCTCCGCTCGAGGCGCTCGAGAACGCCGCCGAGTTCGGTCTCGGGGGCGCGATGCCCGTCTTCGACGATCAGCCCGCGACGGCACCGGCACGCTGACATGGTTCCCGTGTCACCTACGCTCACCGCCGTGACCACCGACGACGCCGGCGCAGCCACCGGACCGCGCATTCTCGTGAGCTTCGACATCGACGGCACGATGGAGTTCGGCGATCCTCCGGGGCCGGTCCCGGCAGAGGTGGCTCGCGAGCTCGTCGGGCGCGGCTACATCGTCGGCGTCGCGTCGGACTGGCCCCGCTCCAGCCAACAGCCGTTGTGGGCCCGCCACGGCGTCGAACCGGAATTCGTCGGCGGCAAGCACCACTTGCACGAGGTGAAGGAACAGTTCCCGGCGGACCGCTACGTGCACGTCGGTGACACGGAGGTCGACGAGCGCTACGCGCTGCTCGCCGGGTTCGAGTTCCTGCACGTCGAAGCGCTCGAGGTCCCCGTGGTGGCGGACGCCATCCATGACGCCCACTGGTCCCCGCCGGTCTGATCCAGGCGTCTGATTCAGGCGGTCGTGTCCGCGAATTTCTCCATCGCCCGGAACGGGGGCACGTCGGGGTCTCGGTCCTTGAACAGAAGATCGCGACCGTCGGCCAGGGCCTGCAGCGTCCACTTCTCCTCGGAGCTGATCTGCGTCGCGGGGCGCCAGCCGTCGAGGATCTGGGCGATGCCGCCGCTGATCTTGAGCACCTGACCGGTGATCCCCTCGGCGAGCGGCGAGGCCAGCCAGACCGCGCCGGCAGCCGGATTGTCCGGGGAGAGCATGGGGTTGTCGGCCAGGTCTTCGCCGGTGCCGACGGTGCCGAGCAGCCGGGTCGCGGCGACGGGGGCGATGGAGTTGACGCGGACACCGGACCGACCGAGTTCGCCGCGCCAGCACGATGGTCATGCTCGCGATACCGGCTTTGGCCGCGGCGTAGTTCACCTGACCGGCATTCCCGTACAGGCCCGATTCGGACGCGGTCGTGACGACCGCGGCGTTCGTGGGCTCACCGGTCTCCTTCGCCTTCGCCCGCCAGTAGGCAGCCGCGAAGCGAATCGGCGCGAAATGACCTTTGAGGTGCACCTTGATGACGGAGTCGAACTCCTCCTCCGACATGTTGAAGCTCATCTTGTCGCGCAGGATGCCGGCGTTGCAGATGAGCACGTCGAGGCCACCGAAGGTGTCGATCGCCTGTTGCACCATTCCCTCGGCACCGCTCCAACTCGAGCAGTCGTCGTAGTTCGCGACCGCGTCGCTTCCCGCCGCCTTGATCTCGTCGACGACGAGCTGGGCCGGCGTCTGGTCGGCGCCGTCACCGGCGCCCGATCCGCCGAGGTCGTTCACGACGACCCGTGCGCCTTCGCTCGCGAGCAGCAACGCCTCTGAGCGCCCGATACCCCGGCCTGCGCCGGTGACGATCGCGACCTTGCCGTCGAAGAGTCCCATCGTTTCGCTCTCCCTGTTCGTTCCGAGTCCGGCCAGCGAGGCTATAGCGTCGCCCGAATGGCCGTGTCACCCGAGATGCCCCGGATCTCGACCCTCGAAGCGCTGCTCGATCTGGAGGAGCTCGACCGCGACCTGTACCCGCGCGGACAATCCGCAGCGATCGTTCACGCCGCACCTCTATGGCGGTCAGGTCGCGGCCCAGGCGCTGCGCGCCGCGGGGATGACCGTTCCCGAGGGGCGTTTCCCGCACTCGTTGCACGGCTACTACCTCCGGTCGGGGGAGGCCGATCACCCGACGATCATGCGGGTGACGCGCGACCGCGACGGACGCTCGTTCTCGGCCCGGCACGTCGTCGCGTTGCAGCGTGGCGAAGCCATCTTCACTGCATCGGCGTCATTCCACGTCGACGAGGAGAGCGGCGACTTCTCGGGCGTGCCGATGGCCACCGGCATCCCCGCACCCGAGGACCTCGGCGAGGAGGGGCTCGGGAACGAGGACGTCCTCTTCGAGCTCCGGCCGGTGTACGACCCGACCAAGGTGCGCGACGAGTGGCAGGGCACGCGCCTCATGTGGGGCCGCACACGCGAGCCGCTCCCGGACGAGCGCGTGGTGCACGTGTGCGGAATCGTCTACCTCTCCGACATGAGCACCGGATTCGCGGAGCTCGACGTCGCCGGGCTGCCACGCGGCGGCACGAGCCTCGACCACACGATCTACTTCCACCGTCCGACGCGCGCCGACGACTGGCTGTTCATGGAGCTCGAGCCGGTGTCGGCCGCAGGTGCGCGCGGCGTGTACCGCGGTGCCATCCACGACCGGGCGGGCCGGCTGGGCGCAACGTTGGTCCAGGAGAACCTGATGCGACCACCGGCAGGTCAGCGCGTACCGATGTAACCGACGAGATCGTCTCGTTCGCTCTCGAGCTCGGAGATGCGGCTCTTGACGACATCGCCGATGCTCACGATGCCGACGAGCGCGCCGTCGTCGTCGACCACCGGGACGTGACGGATGCGGCGGTCGGTCATCGTGCGCATGAGGTCTTCGATCGCAGTGTCGCGCCGGCAGGTGACGACCTCGGCGGTCATGATGCTCGACACCGGCTGGTCGAGCAGTCCGTCGCCGGTCGCGCTCAGATGGCGCACCACGTCGCGCTCGGAGACGATGCCGTCGATCTCACCGTGGGCCGACACGACGACCGCACCGATGCGATGCTCGGCCAGCGTGTCGAGCAACTCCCGGACGGTCGCCGTCGGTGCGACGGTGGCGACGAAGTCTCCCTTGGAACGAAGCATGGTCACGATCAACATCGCGTCCTCCTCCCATTCCTGACTCGCTATTTCTGACCGCAAATCGCGCGTCGGCGACCAGTCTCGCGGTGGAGGTCGCCTACGCGTCGGGGATCATCTTGCGGGTGACGAACCGCCACGCGCCGTCGTCGCGCCGGAGCGTGTCCTCGTAACGACCAGAAATCACCAATTTGGTCGCCGCGGCCCCGCCCGCAGTCGTGTACATCTGCAGGTAGAGCCGGGAGGTGGCGCTGTCACCCTCGCCGTCGATCGAGACGTTCGTGACCATGTGCCGCGAACCGGGCGCCATGGTCGGCACGAAGGCCGCGAAGTCACGGAGCTCGTCGGTGCCCTTCACCACGTTGAACCCGGTGTCGAGCGAGCCGTCGTCGACGAAGAGCTGCGCGAAGGCATCGCCCTCACCGGCATCCACGAGGTGGTTGTAGTCGGCAATGAGCTTCTGGATCGCGAGGATGTCGTCGGTCGCCAAGGCCATCGTGGTTCCTCTCGTCGGGTAGGCCCGGCATTCTGCCACCAGGTGCCGGTACGCTCGGCTGATGGCAGCATCTGGTGACACCGCATCGGCCGAACGGGTGATCCCCGTCCCGCCGGAGAAGATCTTCGACCTCCTCGCCGACCCCAGCCGGCACCGGGACATCGACGGATCCGGAACCGTCCGCGCCGCAAAGGGCGGCGCCGAGCGGCTGAAGATGGGCTCGACGTTCGGCATGTCGATGAAGGCAGGCATTCCGTATTCGATGACCAACGAGGTCATCGACTTCGAGGAGAACCGATGCATCGCGTGGCAGACACGCGTGCCGTACTCGTGGGCGGAGAAGCTCGGCGGCGGTCGGATCTGGCGCTACGAGCTCGAGCCGGTCGACGGTGGGACCCGGGTCACCGAGATCTGGGACATCTCCCAGGAAGCGGGCCTCACCAAGTCGCTGGTCGCGCGCGGGCGTGCGCACACCGTCGAGAACATGGAGAAGACGCTCGCCCGGATCGAGGAGATCGTCACCGCCTGACTACGCGGGCTCGGCAGGACGTCTCCCGTGTCGGCGCGGCGTACGCGCGGTGGAGCGCCGCGTCGACCACGGGCGCCAACCGTTCGGCGCCGGCCACGCTGAAGTGCACGCCATCGGCCCGGACCGCGGGATCCGACGCGCCGCCGGGGCAGGTGATCGCGTCGATGTTCAGGAGCCGGATCCGGCTCGCACGTGCGGCCGATTCCCATGCCGCGGCCACCGCGCGGACGCGAGCCGGGTCGAGACGCTCAGGCTCCTGGGGATCGCCGCCGGGGATCGTGTTCACGCCGTAACACGTCGGCTTCACCACCACGAGCGGCGCGCCGGTCGCACCGAGGACACGAAACAGGTGCTGCAGGTCGGCGACGTACGCGTCGGTCCAGGTGGAATCGCCCGGTCGGATGAGTGCACCACCGGGGCGGACGACGTCGAACAGGTCGCGTGCACCGGCCATGAGGAACACGACGTCGGGTCGGGTCCCGGCGACCGCGGTCGCCCACTCCCGTTGCCACCGCCCTGCGCCGCCGCACGGGTTGGTCACCGGCTGACCAGTGTCGAGGGCGAAGACCGGTGCTGACGAGATCGAGCACGCCAGGATGGTGCTGTTCCAGAGCGCAAGATCAGCTCGCGCCGCCAGACCGTGACGAACGCCGTCGAGAGGCGATCCGAAGGCGAGCGTGCCCGCCTGAGACTCGCCCACGACGAGCACGCGCACCTTCGGGCTGGCGGTGGGCCGAGCTGCGTCAACCGATGGAGCAACCGATGGAGAAGGGGTGGCACCGACCGTCATGGCGAACGCACACCCCGCGACCACGATCGGACGCCACCGTTGCATACGGGAGATGTTCGACACCGCTCCCCTCTCCGGACTGCGTCTTCTAGCCTGTCGGCATGACGCAGGTGACCTTCATCGGGGAAGATATCCGGACCGTCGATGCCACCATCACGGGCGACCGTGTCCTCGTCGCGTCCGAAGCGCTTCCGGCGGCACTGGACTGGACCCTGAAGCCCGAGGGTCTCTGTCGCGACGACATCTGCGTCCTGGTGCGCGATCAGTCAACGCTCTTCGTCGACGGACAGCTCGACATCGGCGCGGTCGCCTCGGCACTGGGTCGTGCATCGGTGATCGACTCCGCATGCGCGATCGTCGCCGTCGGACTCGACGCCGAGCAGCGACGCACCGCGCTGGACGCCCTCGTCGCCCCACCGTTCACGCTGCCGGATCTCGACGGCAACCTGCACGCACTCTCCGAATGGCGGGGCCAGAAGCGCCTGCTCCACGCGTTCTCCTCCTGGTGAGGCTGCCGCTACGACCTGCCCGGGTGGCAGGCACTCCAGGACGAGCTCGGTGACGCCAACTTCACCGTGATCGCGGTTGCGCTCGACGAATCCCCCGACGACGTACGGCCGTGGGCCGACGGCATCACCCTGCCGCTCCTCATCGATCCGCAGCACGTGCTGACCGAGCTGTACGCGATCAGCAACGTCCCCACCGTCATCTGGATCGACGAAGAGGACCGCATCGTGCGGCCGAACAGCGTCGCGTTCTCGACCGACATGTTCGCCGAGTTCACCAACGCCAGGAGTGGACCGCACCTCGATGCGCTCAGGGCGTGGGTACGCGACGGCACGCCGTCGATCACGACCGACGAGGCGAAGGCCGCGGTTCCCGATCTCACCGACGACGAGGTACGCGCGCGCCTGCATTTCCGCGTCGCCACCGAAGCGCGTCGCCGGGGCGACGACGACACCGCACGGCGACACTTCGTGCGCGCGGGCGAGCTCGCGCCCACCGACTTCACCATCCGCCGGGCGGCCATGCCGCTCATGGGCGAAGACCCCTTCGGCCAGGACTTCATGGAGCTCTACCAGGAGTGGCAGGATGCGGGCAGTCCGTTCAACGGGCTCCAGCCGATGAGCTGAACGGACGCGCCGCTCGTCTCCCTCAGCTGCCGCGGGTGGAGAATGCCCGCCGCACAACCGCTGAAGCACGAGGGGCGAACCAATGAAGAAATGGGCCCCGATCGCGATCCTTGCCTCAGCGCAGTTCGTGATGGTGTTGGACTCCAGCGTGATGAACGTGTCGATCACGCAGATCGTGGCGGATCTGAACACGACCGTCCAGGGTGTCCAGACCGCGATCACGATGTACACCCTCGTCATGGCCGCCTTCATGCTGCTGGGCGCGAAGCTCGGCGACATCTGGGGCCGGAACACCGCGTTCGCGATCGGGCTGATGGTCTACGGATCCGGCTCGTTGATCACCGCGTTCAGCCCGAACCTCACGGTGCTGCTGTTCGGTTGGTCCCTGGTGGAGGGGCTGGGCGCGGTGCTCGTCGTTCCCGCCATCGCCGCCCTCACCGCCGCCAACTACGAGGGCAAGCCGCGCGCGCTCGCCTACTCGATCATCGGCGCGTCGTCGGCGATCGGGGTCGCCCTGGGTCCGATCATCGGCGGGTACGTGACGACGACCTTCACCTGGCGATACGTGTTCGTGGGCGAAGTCGTCGTCGTGCTCTTCATCCTGCTCTTCCGCAAGCGGATCGCGCCTGCGCCACGCGCCGAACACCGCCCTCAACTCGACGGCATCGGCGTCGCCCTCTCCGCGCTGGGTCTCGGGATGGTCGTGTTCGGGATCCTGCAGAGCAGCTCGTGGGGCCTCGTCGTGCCGAAGAGCGCCATGACCATCAACGGCGACGAGATCACCCCGCTCGGGCTCTCCATGAGCTTCTGGTTCATCCTCGCGGGGATCGCCACCCTCGCGGCGTTCGGCTGGTGGGAGCGGCGACGGCGCACGCACGGGCTCGATCAGCTCCTCGACGTCACGATGCTGCGGATCGCTCAGTTCCGTGCGGGGCTCACAACCCTGCTCGGTCAGCAGCTGTGCCTCATGGGGACCTTCTTCGTCATTCCCGTGTACCTGCAGATCGTGCTCGGCTACGACGCGTTCGAGACGGGGAAGAAGCTGCTGCCCCTTTCGATCGCGATGCTGATCGCGGCGGTCCTGGGACCGAAGGCGGCGGGCCGGCGATCGCCCAAGGTGGTGGCGATGGTCGGCCTCGGCGCGATCAGCGTCGGTGCCGTCGTGATGTCGGCAACCGTCGACGTCGAGCTCAACGAACTTGCCTTCAACGTCGCACTCGCTCTCCTCGGCGTGGGCGCGGGGTTGCTCGCTTCACAGCTGGGCAACGTGATCATGTCGTCGGTGCCACCGTCGAAGAGCAGCGAGGCCGGGGGCCTCCAGGGCACGTTCCAGAATCTCGGCGCCTCACTCGGGACCGCGCTGATCGGCGCCATCCTCCTGGCCGCCCTGGCCGCCGGCTTCCACTCGAACGTCTCGCACGATCCGAGCGTTTCCGAGTCCACGAAGCAGCAGGTCGCGGCCGCGACCGAGGACGGGGTCGACATCGCATCCGTGGATCAGGTCGAGAAAGCGGCGATCGACGCCGGCCTACCGCCCGACGAGGCCGCCACCGTGGCCGACCACTACGGCGATGCCGAGGTGGACGCGCTCCGGCTCGCGCTCATGGGGGTCGCGATCGCGGCGATCGGCTCGTTGTGGTTCACGCGGAAGCTGCCGCTGCACATGCCCGCGGAACCGGCAGATCAAGGCAGCGCCGGGAGCACGTCCTCCACGTAGAGGCGCAGTGACGACCATGCCTCGTCGACGGGCATGCCGCCCACGAGCGGGTGGAGTGCACAACTCCCGGGAGCATCCTTGGCCGCGAACCGGTCGACGAGCTCGGCGGGCGTGACCACCTCGTAGATCCCCTCGGCGCGGAGTTCGTCGACCGTGGTCGCGTGCGAATGCACCGACGACGTCTGCCCGGAGGGCTGCCACGACGAGTAGGTCGCCGCCTCGTGCAGGAAATGGTGACCCAGCTCGCGCCAGACGCGATCGGGATCCTCGGCGACGTGGGTCATGGCCGTGCCATCGGGCTGCATCGCGCAGAACCCCTGCGTACCGAACTCCGCACACTGCTCGTAGTAGTACGCCTCGAGCTCGGGCAGGTACGCCGGCGGCAGATACGGCAGGCCGAACCGGGCGGCGCGGCGCACCGCGGCCTTGCTCGAACCGCCGAGCATCAACGTCGGGTGTGGTTGCGTGAACGGTCGCGGCGTGACCCGCACCGTCTTCCCACGGAACTCGAACGGTTCACCGGTCCACGCCTTGAGCATGGCGTCGATCGCTTCATCCTGCAGCGCGCCACGTTGCGCCCAGTCCTTGCCGTGCGCGTCGTACTCACTCGGTCGGTAGCCGATCCCGCCGGTGACGACCAGCCGGCCGCCGCTCGCGAGGTCGAGCACGGCGATGTCTTCCGCGATGCGCAGCGGGTCGTGCAACGGCACGAGCAGCGCGTTGATGGTGGCCATGATCCGCTTCGTGCGCCCGAAGACGAGCCCCGCCATGACGAGGGGCGACGGGCTCCACCCGTTCTCGGCGCCGTGGTGCTCCTCGAGCGAGATCGCCTGGAGCCCGTGTTCGTCGGCGTAGCCGGCCATGTCGACAAAGGCCTGGTAGCGCGCCGCCATCTCGACTGGATCGAGCCCGGGCTGGACGCAGTTGAAGCGGACCACGGAGTACGGCATGCCCGGACGCTACGCGTTGATGTCGACCGGCGTGCCGAGCGGGAGTTGACTCGCCAACATCGTGACCGCGTCGTTGTCCATCCGCACGCAGCCGTGCGACACGCTCTGTCCGAGGCGACGCGTCGTTGTTGCCGTGGATGCCGATCTCGGCGTCGCCGCCGGCGAACGTGTCCAACGCGTCGGAATGGCTCGAGAGACCATACGCATAGGGCCCGTACGGCCCGGTCGGATCAGGGGCCTGGAGCAACACGTAGAGGTAGTAGTTCCCGGTCGGTGTCGGCGTGTCGGGTGCGCCGATCGCAACCGGACCGGTGTAGATGACCGCTCGGGCGTTGGTCACCGTGATCGTGTGCGCACCGAGCGAGACCACGACGTGGAAGGGATTGGCGGTCAGCGTGACGTCACTGGCGTGCACCCACCCGAGGCTCCCGTTCGGTCGGACGGGCAGGAGGACCTCGACCCAGCCATCGGGGCGTTGGGCCTTCACCAGGAACACCTGGGGCACCGTCGAGGTGGGCACGTCGGTGGCATAGAGCCAGGGGTTCGGGAGCTGCAGCGTCGGTTGGGGCGCATCGGGCGACGGGTAGACACCGATGGAGGTGACCGACGGGTTCACCGCGGCGACGTACGAGATGTAGTCGGGGACGGTGGTCGTCGTCGGAGCAGGAACCGTGGTCGTCGGGGCCGCGGGCGCCCGCTTGACCTGCGCCGACTGCGCGCCGCCGCCACACGCGGCGATCGCGAGTGCGAACGCAACGACACCGAGCACTGACCGCCGAACACGACCCACCGTTCCGGAGCCTACCGGCCCGCGCTCGTTTCCGTCCTTCAGGGCGCAGGGACGACGACGGTCCTCGCCCGGAGGCGCGCCACCAGGAACGCGTGCGCAATCGCGACGAGCGTGAGCAATGCGACACCCTCGGCAAGATCGATCCAGGAGATCTTCCACGCCCCGAATCCCACCAGGACGACCGCAAAGGCCGTGACCAGGCGCAAGACGAGCAGCGGCCGAATGGGACGGCGGCGGGTGCACGCACCCAGGCCCGCCAACCCGAGGTAGACGACCGCGAGCGTGGCCATGATCTCGAGGATGTCTTCGGCCGGAAGGTGGGAGAGCAGGCCGATCTGTACCAGCTTCGACACCCCGATCGCGGTCCCGGCGATGCCGATCTGCACGACGAGGTGCAGGCCCAACCACGCTCCGAGTCGACGCTGGTTGATCCCCGCGTGCGGGATGTCTTCGAAGTAGCAGGCCCAGAGCGCGAACGTGAGCACGAATTGGAACGCGACCGCGACGACGTCGACCCCGTTCACCGTGTTGTCACTCACCGCGATGGCGACCTTCACGAACGACTCCCCGCACACGATGATCGTGAACGCGCCGAGCCGTTCCACGAGATGCGGCTCGTCGATCGGAGGGAAATCGGCAATCCGGGTCGACCGCACGATGGCCGGCAGGATCACCACCGCCAGCCCGACCGCCGACAACGCAATCTGCAACGGTTCCGGCAACGGCGCGGCGATGACGAAGCACGCAGCCGCAGCTGCGTTCAGGCCCGCGAGGTGTCGTGCGAAGGTCGCGTCCGGACCACCAGCGTGCGCCGAACGCCAGTACATGACCGCGACCGAAGCGACGAGCAGCCCGTAGGTCGCATCGAGGTACGCCGCGTCATCGACGACGCCCGCGCGCGCTTCCATGGCGATCAACACGACGAGGAACATCTGGAACAACACCAGGAGTCGGTGCGCGACGTCACCGGCACGAAAGCGGTTCACGTAGAGCGTCGTCGACAGCCAGACCCACCACACCGCCGAGAACACGACCACGACCCACCCGATGCGGGCCGCGTCGTGCAGGTGCGAGACGGCAGAGCTGAACACCAGGATGGCAGCCACGAACACGAGGTCGTAGAACAGCTCGACCCAGGCGGTCATCTGGACGAGCGTGTACGAGACGACCTCGCGCGGCGGCTCGGACATGGCGGGAAGGGTAGGCGGAGCGCTCAGCCGCTGGGTGTGAGCCGCTCGGCGAAGAACGCGAGCACGCGATCGAGCGCCAGCGCGGGTGGGGTGTCCGGGCTCGTCGACGAAGTGCTGCGTGAGGACCGAGTGCGCCGCGCGTGGGGATTCCGTGTTCGTTCCCCTTCGAGGAATCGATCTCCACCGCGATGAACGCGTCGCCGAACTCGCGTCGGAGGGTGTCGAAGCGTGCGCCCGGCACCATGGTGTCGCCGGTGAAGCGAAGCCCCATGACGCACGCACCCTGCGCGGTGCGTTCCTTGATCCGAACGAGGTCGGCGTCACTGACACCCGTCGCGCGGCGGCGCGCGGGCGTGATTCCGAACGGCAGCGACGGCTGGCTGAGGACCGGAGCGAGCATCGTGTCGTCGACCATCATGCCGAGGGCGAACCCGCCGGTGAAACACATCCCGACCGCACCGACCCCGGGACCGCCGCACTCCGCGTGTGCTTCGGCGGCGAGGCGGCGGAGCCAACCGATCACGGGGCTCGTCCGGTCGAGCGCGAACGTCGCGAACTCCTTGGCGACGCACCCTTGGGCGAGCGATGTGAGCGTGTACCCGACACCGAGCGACCGGCCGGGTGTGCCGAACAAGGACGGCATGCGCACGCTGAACCCGGCGTCGACGACGCGCTGGGCGAACTGCACGACCTCGGGGATGAGACCGGGCATCTCGTGGATCACGATCACCGCAGGACCGGAGCCGCCGCTGAACACGGCCCGGCTCACGCCGTCGTGCGTGAACTGCGATTCGGTGAACCCGGCGAGTACGTCGCTCACGTTGTGAGACACTATGGGTTCACCGTTCGACGCGCGCGACCAACCGTGGAGGAACACCCGTGAGCGAAGGCAACGACGAGATCAACGAGGTCGAGGTGGTCACCACCGCGGTCGGCGACGACGGCACCATCGTGGTCGACGACCTCACGGCGCTCGTCGACGACGACGGCAACGTCCTCGCCACCGACGAGGTCATCGCAGTCGAGGCACCGGACGGGACGGTCGTGGTCGACGAGGTCATCTCGGTCGCCGACGACGACGGCAAGCTGGTCGCGATCGAGGAAGACGTCGTCGTCATCGAGGGCGAGGACGACGCCTAGACACGTCCGGCTCGCTCAGCGCTGGAGTTGCTTGAGCGCGTCGAGGGCGCGGTCGGCGTGCACGGACATGCGGATCTCGCTCTTCACCACCTCGACGACGCGTCGATCCTGGTCGATCACGAAGGTGACCCGCTTCGGTGGTCCCTTCTTGCGAGCGACACCCATCGCGCGGCGACGGTACCGTCGGAATCGGAGAGCAACGGATAGTCGAAGTCGTGCTTCTCCGAGAACTGATGCTGCTTGTCGACCGAATCACGACTGATCCCGACCCGCTGCGCGCCGACCGCGGCGAACTCCGCCGAGAGGTCGCGGAAGTGGCAGCTCTCCTTGGTGCATCCGGTGGTCATCGCCGCCGGATAGAAGAACAAGACCACCGGACCGTTCGCCAGCAGACCGCTCAGCGTGCGCGGGGTCCCGGTCTCGTCGGGCAGCTCGAAGTCCTCGACCACATCACCTACGTCCATGACCGCACCGTATCGTGCCGGAGCGGGTCACGGGCCGCCGGCGGCGTCGACGGGAACGTGCTCCACTCTTGGGACCAGACGGAAGATGCCGAGTCGGCGACCGGCGACGACCGTCCCGAGGACCAACGCGACCAGTGCCGCTGCGGACAACGAGGTCCGCAACGCGCGCGAGATGTTCCCGTTGAACGCGGCGATCGTGGCCAGGTTGAGCAGCGCGTGCACGACGGTCGCGGGGAGCAACGCACCGGTGCGCAGCACTGCGTACCCCAACACCATGCCGAGGCACACGAACGGCAGCGCGTGGAGCGTGTCGCTCATCTGCGCGACGTGACCCGGGAGCACCGTGAAGACGACGCCCGACGCGAGGATGGCGACCACCCCGGGGCCGATGCCCCAGTCCTCCGAGTTCCGCCAGTTCCGACCGGTCAGCTTGGCCCCGGCCGCTCCCACCAGGATCAGCACCGCCACCCGGTACACGAGCTCCTCGTCGAGCGCGGCCAGCACCAGCCCCATGGCTTCGGCGAACCCACCGATGTGCAACGAGTATTGCCAGATCCCGAACAGCAGTGCGGCCCCCGCGATGGCGAGGAACTCGCGCCACGCCGCGAGGTTGACGCGGTCGAGTCCGAGACGGCGCCATCCGACCATGCCCGCGAGCACGAGCTCGATCGGCAGGGTCGGTGAGATCGGGACCCGCCCGAGCTCACCGAGGTTGAAGCCCAGCCAGGCGGTGGTGACGTCGAAGCCGACGGTCAGGGCGGCGACCGCGACGATCTGGACGCTGAGTGGCCACCGCGTCCAGCGACACCATCGCCACTCCAACGCGAACGCGTGGGGTGGAGCCGCGCGGCGTGGTGTCACCTACCCCGGTCGTCGCCACCACGTGCGGCAGTCTAACCACTCAGGGTGGTCACAGGGGCGGGCGACCCCGGACCACGAATGTCCCGGCCACCCAGTCACCCACCCGCCGGTGGCCGGGCGTGAACCACGCCGACCAGAGCGCGATCGGAACGAGCAGCGTGATGCCGTCGATCGCCCACGCCACCAGCCGCACGAAGGAACGCAGGATGCCGGGAGACGATCCGTCGTGACGCACCACCCGGATTCCGAGCAGCGCCTTGCCCGGCGACGCGCCGGTGATGCCCTGCACCACGACGAAGACCAGCACGTACAACAGCGTCAGGAGCCCGAAGAACAGGAGGAACACGTGGTTGTCGACGAGCAGGACCTGATTGCGGAACGCAAGGCAGTCCCGGCCGACGGGGAGCGGATCGGGACAGCTGCCCTTCGTCATCCGCGCGTTGCCGACGACGGCGACGGTCGCGGCGGGGATGAGCGCGAGCAGCAATGCGTCGATGAACAGGGCAACGCAGCGGCGGGTGACGACGCGGGTGGGATCGCGCCCGTCGACCGACCCGGGCACTCCGCCCGTCATCCGACGCGGCGCGCCCGTCGCACCAGCGCGGCGATCAGTACCCAGTTGGTGACGCCGACGGCGATGGCGAAGAGCCCGAAGACCGCGTCACCACCCGCGACCGTCACGATCCCGATCACGACGAAGAACAGCCCCAACAGGCCTCGCAGGATCAGGATGGTCCGCAGGCGTCCCATGTCAGGAGCGACCATCGCCGGAGCGTACGCGTGCGTGACCGAGGCGGGTACCGTCAGGTTCCGACGAGCACCCGCACCCGGCGGGCTTCGTCACCCTTGCGGCCGGGGCCGAGCTCGAACTCCACCTGCTGGCCCTCCTCGAGGCGGCGGTATCCGCTGCCCTCGATGGCCGAGAAGTGGACGAACACGTCGGAGTTCCCTTCACGCTCGATGAACCCGAATCCCTTGCGGGCGTCGAACCACTTGATCGTGCCACTCGGCCAGTCACCTTCGACCGATGGCTCGAACGTCGCCACCGACGGGACGACGGCAGCCTCGCGCCGGCGCACTGCGTCGGGCGTGAGGGACTCGAGGGCATCGGCATCGGGCGTGTCGAGACCGGCGCGCATCCCCAGCTCACGCTGGAAGCGAGCGACGTCACGCTTCTGATCGCGCGATGCGAGTGACACCACGGTGCCGGCGGCGCCGGCCCGCGCGGTCCGACCCGAACGGTGGGTGTAGTCCTTGAAGTCGGCCGGCGGGTCGAAGTGCACGACGCACGCCACCGAGTCGACGTGGATGCCGCGCGCGGCGACGTCGGTGGCCACGAGCGCAGTCACCTTGCCGTCGGCGAACGCGGCAAGCGCGCGCTCGCGCTGACCCTGCGACCGGTTGCCGTGGATCGCGGCACTGCGCACGCCACGCTGCTCGAGCTTCTTCGCCAGCGCGTCGGCGCCGTGCTTGGTGCGGCAGAACACGATCGTCGCTCCGGCCCGGCTCACGATCTGCGCGGTGAGGGCCACACGCTCGTCGCGTTCGGCCTTCCAGAAGAGATGCGTCGCCGCGGTCTGGTCGGCCTCGGGGAGGAGATGGCGCGACGGATCACGCTGGTACCGGCGCACCAGGGCGTCGACCGCGCCGTCGAGGGTGGCCGAGAAGAGGAGGGTCTGGCGCGACTCCGGCGTCCGGTCGAGGAGCTGTTGCACCGCGGGGAGGAAGCCCATGTCAGCCATGCGGTCGGCTTCGTCGACGACGACCATCTCGACCTCGTCGAGGTCGACCTCGCGCCGCTCGATCAGGTCCATGAGCCGGCCGGGACACGCGACGAGCACGTCGACACCACGCCGCAACTGCTTGAACTGCAGCCCGAATCCGGCACCTCCATAGACGGCGGCAACGCGGAGCTTGCGCGAACGACCGAGCCACTCGAGCTCACCGCACACCTGCGCGGCGAGCTCGCGCGGTCGGCACGAGGACGAGGCCGCGGGGACGTTTGGGGTGCGCCTTGCCGACCCGGGCGGCCAGGGGGATGCCGAAGGCAACCGTCTTGCCGGAGCCGGTCGGGGCGCGGCCGCACAGATCGCGGCCGGCGAGGCCGTCGGGCAGGGTCATGGCCTGGATCGGGAACGCGGACTCGAGGCCGCGCGCGTGGAGCGTACCGACGAGATCGGCGGGGACGCCGAGCTCGGCGAAATTGTCGGTGGACATGTTGAACTGAACTCCTACGGGTTTCGGTGATTGATTCGGATCGGTCTCACGAGGGGTGGACGAACCCCTGGACGCTGACCCGAACGACCGGAACTGCGAGAGAGTGCGCATACCCGTTGCGAAAATCCGCGCGCGACGACAAACACAACGCGCCCGGAATGAGCCCAGTGTAGCACGCGGCATCATGGAGCCATGCCTGCACCCGAAGATCGACCGCTCGATCCGACCCCCGTGCACACTGCCGATCTCCCCGCGACTCCGCAACGCGACCGCACCATCCCGGCGACCGCGTGGGTCGAGGCACCGGCCGAGCTCGTCGCGCTCGGTCGCGATCTCGGTCACGAACTGGTGGCGTACAAGCGCCGCATCGGTCCCTGGTTGTTGTGGCGCGCCGGACCGGCGACCAAAGGGGACGCGCGGTACATGGCGCTGGCCGCCACCGACGTGTCGGCCCAGTTCACGTTCCGGCTGTTCCCAGCGGGTGACGGCGAGGGCGTCGGTCCCGACGGGATCAACCACCGCCGTTTCCGGGCCTGGAAGGAAGCGCTCCGCGACACCGCACCTTGACCAAGTGGCGCGGTTCGCGACGCGGACTCGCCTACCGTGGCAACCAGCTCGCGCGTCCCCGCCCGCGACTCGAGGTGCAAGGAACCCATGGAGCGACAAGCCGGGCTCGGCCGGAGCCTGGAAGACGTGCTCGACTCGCTCACGCCGGTCGAGCCCGAGCCGTCGGCGGCCGGACGCGTCCTCTTCGAGCCGGAAGACCTCGAGCAGCAGCTCGATCAGCTGATGGGTGACATCCGTGACCTGCGTGAGCGCGTGCAACATCTCGTGGGGATGGTCCCCGACGACGCCGTGCTCGACGACAAGACCACGAAGAAGCGCAAGAAGCACACGAAGGGCAAGAAGCACCACAAGGCGAAGCCCACGGCGAAGGAACATGCGGCGTCGCGCAACGGTTCGGCATCTCGGAAGACGAAGGAGCCGAACCCCAGGAGGTCGTGATGTCGTTGTTCGGTCGCAAGCCCGAGATGCCCACGCCGGAGCAGGCTCTGCCCGGTCGCTCCGAGGCGATGCCGGTGCCCACCACCCATTTCGTGAACGGGAACGTGCTGCAGCCCCCGTTCCCCGACGGCCTCGAGACCGCGATGTTCGGCCTCGGGTGCTTCTGGGGCGCCGAGCGTGCGTTCTGGCAGACGGACGGCGTGTTCACGACCGCGGTCGGGTACGCCGGTGGCTTCACGCCGAATCCGTCGTATCAGGAGGTCTGCAGCGGACGAACCGGCCACACCGAGGTCGTGCTGGTGGTGTTCGATCCCACCGTCGTCAGCTACGACGCTCTCCTGAAGGTGTTCTGGGAGCACCACGATCCCACCCAGGGCATGCGTCAAGGCAACGACGTCGGCACGCAGTACCGCTCCGCGATCTTCACGTTCTCTCCCGGACAGCAGGCAGCGGCCGAGCGTTCACGCGACATGTACGGCGACGTGCTGCGGGCGGCGCACTTCGACGACATCACCACCGAGATCGTGCCGGCACCACCGTTCTATTACGCCGAGGACTACCACCAGCAGTACCTGGCGAAGAACCCGGGCGGGTACTGCGGCCTCGGTGGCACCGGGGTGAGCTGCCCGATCGGTCTCGCCGAAGCGGGTTGACCTCGTCTCAACTGGCTTCCGCGAGCTCCGACTCGTCCTCGCGGGCGAGTTCGTGCACCTCGGCCGCCCGGGCGGGGAGGAACCGCCAGGCCAGGACCGCACCCAGGAGTGCGACCGCAGCAGTCACGAGCGACGCGCGTGACATCGCGTACACGAACGACTCGCGGGCGGCGTCCGCCAGCGGTGCACCGACCCGGCCGAGCTGCGCACTCACCTGAAGCGCGGCTCCCACCGACTGGTCGGCGGCGGCGCGCACCTGGGTGGGTACGTTCGGCGGCAACTTGGCATTGAGGTTGCTGCCGTACAGCGAGGAGAGCATGCTGCCGACGATGGCGACGCCGAGCGCCCCGCCGACCTCACGGCTGGTGTCGTTCACCGCGGAGCCCACCCCGGCCTGGTGCAGCGGCAACGATCCCATGATCGACTCGGTGGCGGGCGCGACCGACAAACCCATCCCCGTGCCCATGAGGATCATCGCGAGCATCACGCGGGGGTAGCCGGACGTGACCGTCGCGGTCGACGCTACGACGAGCCCGGCGGAGAACAGCAGCATCCCGGTCACCACGACGCGCTTGGTGCCGAACCACTGGACCGTCTTCGACGACAGCGGTGCCATCACCATGAGCGCGGCGGCAAACGGAAGCGTGCGGATGCCGGCGTCGAACGCCGAGTAGCCGAGCACGAACTGCAGATACTGCGTGGCCAGGAAGATGAAGCCGAACAGCGCGAAGAACACGAGCGTCACGTTGACACTGGCAGCGCTGAAGCGCGCGTTGGCGAACAGCCGGACGTCGAGCATCGGCTCGGCGACGTGACGCTCCCACAGTACGAACGCCACCAGGGCGATCGCCGCCAACGCGAACCCCGCGAGGATCGCCGGACTCGTCCAGCCGTTGCTCGGCGCCTCGATGATCGACGCGACGAGCGCGACCAGCCCGACGATCGACAGGGCCGCGCCGACGACGTCGATGCGCGGCTGCTTCGGGGTTCCGGGAATCCGGTACGAAGAACCGACCCGCGATCAACGCCCCGATCACGATCGGCACGTTGACGATGAAGACCGACCCCCACCAGAAGTGGTCGAGCAGGAACCCACCCGTGACCGGACCCAGCGCGACGGCGAGACCGGCGACACCGGACCACAATCCGATGGCGAGCGCGCGCTCGCGCGCGCGTCGGTGAACACGTTGGTCAGGATCGACAGGGTCGCCGGCATGATCAGCGCGGCACCGATGCCCATCAGCGCCCGGGCCCCGATCAGCGGGGTGACGCCGCCGGCAAACGCAGCCGCGGCCGAGGCCCCGCCGAAGATGACCAGCCCGAGGGTCAGCGCGCCCTTGCGGCCGAAGCGATCCCCGAGGCTCCCGGCCGTCAGGAGCAGCCCCGCGAACACCAAGGTGTACGCGTCGACCACCCACTGCAGGTCGCTGATGCTGGTCCCGAGGTCTCGCACGAGCGTCGGGAGCGCGACGTTGACGATCGTGTTGTCGATCACGATCACCAGCAGGCTGACGCACAGCACGGCGAGGGTGAGCCAGCGCCGCTGGTGGACTCGGGGGTCGGCTCCGTGGGAGTCAGGCATGGGAAGACCTCGGGGGAATGAGGGGTTATAACGTCGAAATAGCAACGTCATGCTATAACGTCGTTATTGCAGGTGTCAAGCGATTGCAGGTGTCAAGCGGAAAGACGGCCGGTGGACGAGACTGGGCTCGAAGTGGCACGCACCCGAGACGACCAGGGCCAGCGCATCCTCGAGGCAGCCAGTGAGCTGCTCTCGAAGGAGGGCGCCAGCGCGCTCAGCGTCCGGCGGATCGCCGCGTCGGCGGGATGCTCCACCATGGGCCTCTACAGCCGCTTCGGCGGCAAGGACGGCGTGGTCGACGAGCTCTTCGCCGAGGGGTTCGAGCGACTCACCGACGCCATCCGCGCCATCCCCGCCGGTGACGATCCCCTGGCCGATCTGCGCGGGTGCGCCGAGTGCTACCGCGAGACCGCGCTGGCCAATGCCACGCACTACATGGTCATGTTCGGCGGCGCGGTGCCCGGATTCGAGCCGTCGGACGCGAGTCACCTCCTGGCCCACACGGCCTTCGAAGGGCTGGTGGCCAAGGTGCGGCGTTGCACCGACGCCGGGCTGCTCCAGGGTCAGGCCGACGAGATCGCCGAGGTCCTGTGGGGATCCATCCACGGCCTCGTGATGCTCGAGGTGGTCGGGATCAACCCACTCGACACCGATCCCACCGTGCGCTTCGCCCGGGCGCTCGACATTCTCTTCGACGGGTTCGCGCATGGTTGACTCCGTGACCTACCGCCTCCGAACCCTCGTCGACAACACGCTCGACCGCGTGTTCGACGAACCGTTCGACGTCCGCACGGCCGACGAGCTCGAGGACCTCGTCGCGGCCGGGCCCGTCGGGAACGGTCCCGGCCCGGCGGCGACGAGCCTCGGTGCGTTCGTCGCCACGGCGACGCCGTTGGCCCGGCGTGCGCTCTCGGTGGCGACCCGCTCGTCGAAGGTCGCCACGAAGGCGCCGTTGCCGTCGTCCAAGATGCTGAAGATCGGCATCGTCTCGATCCCGATCGCCCTGCGGCTCACCACCACGTCGCGGCGCGGGGTGCGCGAGCTCCAGCTGTTGGCGTCGTACGTGATCACCCGGCTGCGAGCCGCCGGGGTCGAACCGGAGCGGGGCCTGGTCCGGGCGTTGACGCTCGCGCTCTACGTCGATCCCGCCCGCCGACCCACGCTCGACACCAGCGGCTCGCGGGCCGCCGGATCGATCAGCCGGCAATGGGTGCTCCGTTCGCTCGGCGGTGACGCCGAGACCGCGATCCGGGCCCGGGCCCGCCGCCAGGCCGACGCCCTCGACCGCCTCGATCTCCCCGGGCTGGCCGTGGTCTGGGCCCGCCGAGGCGCCATCGACGTGTAGCGAGGCGAACGGGGCTCAAATGACCCCGCGCGCGTGCCGACATCTTCTCCATGCCCCATCGCCCATCCTCTCACCGCGGCGCGCTCAGGCGGTCCGGCGGGATCCTCATCGCGTTGGCGTTCGTCGCGCTCGTCGCCACCGCGTGTCTTCCACCGGCGGAACCGGCGCAATCGGACACGAGCGCGACGACGACCACGACGACCACGACGGCTCCGGACCCCACCGCCCCGTCGTCGCCCGCGGCCACCATCGAGCACTGCCCCGTGGTCGGCTTCACCTACGCCAGCGGGTTCGGTCCCCTTCCTGGCGGTGGGTATCACTACGGCGTCGACATGGGTGCCCCCGAGGGGACACCGGTGTATGCCGTACGCGGCGGCACGCTCTGGTACTGGAGCACCGGCGACGTCGGCGGCTACTCGCTGTACCTGAAGGCCGACGACGGGAACACCTACTACTACACGCACCTCACCGCCTACGCGACGTCACTCGAGAACACGACACGTACGGTGACCCAGGGCCAGAAGATCGAGACCGTGAACCACACCGGGAACGCGAACGGGTTTGACCACCTGCACTTCGAGATCCGTCTGGGTGGTCCGAACGGCACGAAGATCGATCCCCGGCCGACGCTCGACGCGGCCGACTGCAAGTAGACCGCTACATCCCCTCGATCGCCGCTTCGTCGGACTCGGGTTCCACTGCGCTGCTGCGACCGCGTCGCAACAACGCGAGTGCACCCCCCGGGAACAACAGCACGGAGAGCATGCCCGCGGCGACCAGCGACGCCGCGTTCACCGGCCGCAGTTCGTGAACTTCAACACCGATCTGCGCGGCCACGACGATGAACGACAACGAGGTTGCCTGCAACAGTGCCGACGGCACCAGCGCGAAGCGCGGCAGCACGCGTCGGAACAAGAACGCGGGGATGCCGCGCACGGCAAGGAGCATCGCCAGGAACACCGGAACGCGGAACACGGTCGACACGTCGGAGAACAATTGGTCGACAGGGAACGACAGGCCCGTCGCCACGAAGAAGATCGGCACGAAGAACCCGAAGCCGATCCCCTCGAGCTTGTGGCGCACGTGGCCGTACTCCTCGTCGCGCGCCGGATCGGTGAGAGCCGAGATGAGCGCGCCGGCCAGGAACGCCCCGAGGATGGCGTCGAACTTGAGCTCCTCGCTCATGACGAGGAGGGCGATCATCAGCAGCATGGCGATCCGCAACCGCAACTGCGAGCTGGTGTCCTGCAGGCGGAACAACACCTCGTCGAGCCTCCGACGCCAACTGCCCTGTCGGACACTGATCAGCGCGATCAGCGCGACCACCAGACCGAGCGCACCGAGCTTGAACACGGTGACGATCGGATCGGGCGACCCTGACCGGCTGAAGAACATCGACAACACGACGATCGATCCGAACTCCGCAACCGTGCAGGACGCGATCACGTACGTGCCGACCTTGGTGTCGAGCACGCCCGCGTCCTTGAGCACGGGCGCGACGATCCCGAGCGACGTCGATGCGAGGATGATGGTGATCAACAGCGGGTTGATGATCACGTCGAACTCGGCCAGGGGTTCGGCAATCACCAGGCCGATCGCGAGCGACGCCACGAACCCCCACAATGCGATCGACAGCGGACGGCCGCGCAACTTGTCGAAGTCGAGCTCGAGCCCCGCGAGAAACAGCAACAACGCGACACCGAGCCTGGCGAACACGTTGATGACCGAATCGTCGCTGACCCAGTCGAGCACCGCGGGACCGATCAGGATCCCCGCGCCGATCTCGAACACCGACGACGGGATCGGTACCCGCGGCACCAACCCGAGCAGCAGCGGGACGAGCACCGCGACGACCATGACCAGGAGCAGGTCGTCGAAATGGACGTCGGCCGGGCTCACCCGCCCGAACGTACCCGCAGCCCGACGCGTAGCATCGATGCATGGCTGTCACCGACGAACTGCCCGACCACCCCCGCTGGCAGGGGATCAACCACCTCGCCCTGGTCACGCCCGACATGGACGCGACGGTGCGCTTCTACGTCGGCGTGCTCGGTATGCGGCTCGTCGCCACCACCATGGCCGGCCCGATGCGCCACTACTTCTTCGAGATCGGCCGCGGGAACACCGTCGCCTTCTTCGAGATCGAGGGCGCCGAGACCTTCGCCAAGCCCGCGGGCGGTCCGAGCGACCGGGCCATCCAACTCGATCACATCTCCTTCGACGTCCCCGACGAGCACGCGCTCGAGCAACTGCGCAAGCGCCTGCTCGCCGCGGGGTCCGAAGTGACGACGGTCGTCGACCACGGCTTCATCCGCTCCGTGTACTTCACCGACCCGAACGGCATCGCGCTCGAAGCTTCGTGGTGGGTGGTGGAGGGCACCGGCCGACCGGCCGACTACTACGACCACGCACTGTTCGGCGACCCCGACCCGGTACCGGCGGTCGGCGAACTGCAGGCCGGCGGCCTCACCGCCGTCCCACGCACGCGTCTGACGTAATCGAGCGCGACGACCTCAGCCGCTGACCACTGCGGGGATCGTCTCCCCGTCGAGGCCGAGGACGACTGCTTCCGGGAGCGCGTCAGATCGTTCGTCACGTCGGCGCGCCTTGACGAACGCGGTGCCGAACACGCACACCGCCCCGATGGTGGCGATACCGCCGATCGCGAGTCCCCACGCGGCCCGAACTGCTGACTCACCCAACCGACGATCGGTCCGCCGATCGGCGTGCTCCCCAGCAGCGCGATCGTGTACACGGCCATCACCCGTCCACGCATCACCGGATCGGAGGTGAGCTGGAGGAGGGAGTTGCACGTGGCGAGGAACGAGATCTGGCCCGCGCCGACCAGCGTCAGCAGTGCGATGAAGATCCCCAGCGTCGGCGCCAGCGACGCGACACAGATGGCGATGCCGAACGCCATCCCGGTCACGAAGAGCAGGTTGCCGCGTGCTTGTGCCCGGTTGGCGACGAGCAACGCTCCGACGAGCGCGCCGGCACCCATGGCGATGGTCATCCAGCTGTACACGGCCGCGTCGCCGCCGAAGGTGATCTTGGCGAGGAGCGGTAGCACGACCGGTGAGTTGATCGCGAACGTCCCGACGACGAGGGTGAGCAGGAGCATGGACCGCAGCTCGGGCGTGCGCCACACGTAGCGGAGGCCGTCGCGCACCTGGCCCTTCTCGCGGGCGAGCGGTGCGCCCCGGTGCAGCTCGCTCGTGCGCATCATCACGAGCGCGCCGATGATGAACACGAACGAGACCGCGTTCACCGCGAAGCAGACGCCGGTGCCGACCGCGACGATGAGCACGCCGCCCACCGCAGGACCCAGGATCCGGGCAACCTGGAAGATGGCGCTGCTCAACCCGATCGCGTTGGGGAGTTCGGCCGGCGGGACGAGCTCGGACACGAACGAGATCCGCGCCGGGTTGTCGAAGGCGAGGGCGAAGCCGAAGAGGAAGACGATGACGTAGATCATCCAGAGCTCGACAAGGCCGCTGATGTCGAGCACCGCCAACAGCGCCGCGACGGTGGCCATCGCCACCTGGGTGCAGAGGAGCACGGTGCGCTTGTCGAACCGGTCGGCGATCAGGCCGCCCCACACGCCGAAGAGGAGCGTCGGGGTGAATTGCAACGCGATCAGAAGACCGATCGCGAACCCGTTGTTGTGCGAGAGGTGCAGCACCAGCCAGCCGAGGGCGATGGTCTGCATCCAGGTGCCGCATTGCGACACCATCTGCCCGAAGAAGAACAGCCGGAAGTTGCGCACGCGGAGCGAGATGAAGGTCGCGCTCATGTTTGTCCGCTCACGGCACGTCGTCCTGGAGCCGTTCGAGCAGCGGCAACGCGCGCGAGAGGGTGGCCCGCTCGTCGTCGGTGAGCAGGGCGACGCGTTGCGCGAGGTAGGCATCTTTCCGGGTACGGCTGCGCGCCAGCAGTTCGCGTCCGGCGCGTGTGATCTCGACCCGCGCCACGCGGCGGTCGGCCGGATCGACCACACGCGTGACGAAGTCATATTCCTCGAGCCGGGCGACGATGCGAGTCATGCTGGGCGGGCGCACCTGTTCCACCGCGGCCAGTTCGCCGAGGGTGATCGAACCCAGGCGTTCGATGGTGGCGAGCGCACCCTGGGCACTGACCGTGAGCTCGTCGCCGGTGATCGTGGCCTGCTGACGGATCCGGCGCGAGAGGCGGGCGACCGCCAGCCGCAGCTGGGCGCCGAGGGCGGCAGCATCGGTCGTGGGTGCCGGGGCTGCGCTCATGGCAGAAGCTTAGCAGAACTAATTAGTATTGCAAAATGATTTCAGCCCTACCGTTTGGCCGCCTTGACCCCGACGGTCAGCGTGACCGTGGAGCCCTCGGCGGCGCGACCACCCGGCGGATTCTGGGCGATCACGGTGCCGTCCTGGCTGCTCGACGAAGGCGCAGTGGTGACCGTGACGGCAAAGCCCCGGTCCTCGAGCTCGCTCACCGCGTCGTCGCGACCCCAGCCCACGATGGCAGGCACGCTGACCTGCTTGGCGCCGGACGAGATCGTCAGGGTGACGGTGTCGCCAGCGCGTGACGGTCTCGCCGGCCCTCGGAGTCTCCTTGAGGACCTGACCGGAGGGCGCGGACTTACTGCTCGCGGTCTGCACCGCGACGACGAGGCCGTCGCCCTGGAGCTGGGCGGTCGCGGTCGCCTGGTCGAGGCCCACGACGTTGCGGACCTGCAGGTGTGGATCGGTGGCGACGACGAGCTCCAACGGTTCGCTCTTCGTCGCCTTGAGGTACGCCCCGGGGGTACTGCTCATCACGGTCCCCGGTTCGACGTCGTCGCGGTAGTCGGGCGTGATCGTGACGTTGATCAACCCGCGCTTGGTGAGCGCGTCACGTGCGTCGGTCAGACCGAGGCTCACCACGTCGGGGACGGTGGCCGTCGTACGGCTCACCGTGAGACGGATAGCGGTGCCCTGCTCGCGTTCCGCGCCGTTCGGCGGCACCTGCGCCAGGATGATCCCGCCCGGGCGCGGGCTGTCGACAAAGACGGGGTTGATCTCGAAGCCGGACTT
Organism: uncultured Actinomycetes bacterium; assembly: GCA_963726965.1. Taxonomy (GTDB): domain Bacteria; phylum Actinomycetota; class Acidimicrobiia; order IMCC26256; family DASPTH01; genus DASUAS01. The sequence continues at coordinate 390,837 of CAVSEI010000006.1, forward strand.
CTGCATCGCCGCGGCCGCGCTGAACACGTCGCGGTCGACCACATCGGGGACCGCGACGATGGGTGCGTGCTCGGTGAGCTTGGCGTACGCGACCGCTCCGGCGACGAGCAGGAGCACGGGCGCGGCGAGGATGACGGCCCAGTGCCGCGCCTTCCAGGTACGAGGCAACTTCCGTGCCGGCACCATCAGCCGGACCCGTCGCTTCGGCCGTGGCGGCTTGAGCGGCTTCACCGGCTTGGGCGGCTTGGGCGTCTTGGCCACCTTGGGGTACGTGGACTTGGACCGCCGGAACCGCGACTTGGGCGTCGACGCCGGCGCGGGGTCCCGCAACGGCGGGGTGACGACCGCGGCGGCGACCGTCGCCGCGGGCAGCACCGACGTGACCGCGGCACCGGTGGGGCGCACGGTGGCGTTCGTGTCGACCGTCACCGGGACCGCGGTGATCGGCGACAGCAGGAGGGGTGCGACGATCGCCGGCGCGACGTCGTCTTGGTGCTCGCGCTCGACCTCGGCCTCGACCTCGACGGCGCGGAGATCGTCACGCAGCTCGGCCGCGAGCTGGTAGCGCGCGCTCGGTTCGGCCGCACGGGCCCGGACGATGATGCGCTCGATCTCGGTCGTCGGCTCCGGTTCACCTCCCACCGGTCGCGTCCCGGTGAGCAACTCGGTGAGCACGATCCCGAGCGAGTAGACGTCGCTGCGCGCGTCGGCGGGCAGTCCGGCAACCTGTTCGGGTGACAGGTAGCCGACGGTGCCGAGCACGACACCGGGTTCGGTGAGCGCCTCACCCACGGTCGACTGGGCGATGCCGAAGTCGGTCACCTTCATGTCGCCGGTCGTCGTCACGAGCACGTTGCTGGGCTTGACGTCGCGATGCACGACCCCGTGAGCGTGCACGTGCGCGAGCGCGTCGGCGATCTGGGCGCCGATGGCCGCGACCCGCGCGGGCGGGAGCGGACCCTGGTCGCGTAGCTCGGCCCGCAGGCTGCGACCCTCGACGAACTCCATCACGATGAAGGGTTGGTTCCCGCCACCCCAGTCGTAGACGGCGACGATGTTCGGGTGGTTCAACCGTGCCACGGCTCGGGCTTCCCGCTTGAACCGTTCGGCCGAAGCGGGCGTCACGGTGGTCGCCGGGACCTTGACCGCGACCGGGCGATCGAGCAGGCGGTCGCGGGCTCGATAGACGTCGCCCATGCCGCCCGAACCGAGCCGATCCCCGAGTTCGTAACGGTCGGCGAGGATTTCCGCGACCGGCGCCACGTCGTCAACCCTACCCAGACTGTCCGCGAGTCTCCCGTCGGGCAGCAATACCCCAATTGATCAGTCGGGAATCGTGCCCTAGCGTCGACGTTCGCAGCCCACGACGTGATGTCAGGAGACCGACATGTCCGACAACTGGGGATTCGAGACCAAGCAGGTGCACGCAGGCACCGCACCGGACCCGGCGACCGGGGCTCGGGCGGTCCCGATCTACCAGACCACGAGTTTCGTGTTCCGAGACACCGCCCACGCCGCCGCCCTCTTCGGACTGGCCGAGCTCGGGAACATCTACACACGGATCATGAACCCGACCCAGGCCGCGTTCGAGGACCGGGTGACGGCGCTGGAAGGTGGCGTCGGCTCACTGGCGGTCGCGAGCGGGCAAGCCGCGCAGTTCCAGGCCCTGATGAACCTGGCCGAGAACGGCGGCCACATCGTGTCGTCGGCATCGCTCTACGGCGGCACCTACAACCAGCTGCACTACACGTTCCCGAAGCTCGGTGTCGAGGTGTCGTTCATCGACGACCCCGACGACCTCGACGCCTGGCGCGCCGCCATCCGCCCGAACACCAAGGCGCTCTACGGTGAGAGCATCGGCAACCCGAAGGGCGACGTGTTCGACTTCGAAGGCGTCGCGGGAGTCGCCCACGATGCGGGCGTGCCGCTGGTGATCGACAACACGCTCGCCTCGCCGTACCTCTGTCGTCCGCTCGAGCACGGCGCCGACATCGTGGTGCACTCGGCCACGAAGTTCATCGGCGGCCACGGCACCTCGATCGGCGGCATCATCGTCGACGGCGGGAAGTTCGACTACGTGGCGAGCGGACGGTTCCCCGGGTTCACCGAACCCGATCCGAGTTACCACGGCGTCGTCTTCTCGCAACTGCCGGAGGAACTGCGCCCGGCGCAGTACATCCTGAAGTGCCGGCTGCAGTACCAACGCGACGTCGGCCCCGCGATCTCGCCGTTCAACGCGTTCCTGTTCATCCAGGGACTCGAGACCCTCAGCCTGCGCATGGAACGTCACTCCCAGAACGCGCTCGCGGTCGCGCAGTGGCTCGAGGCACGCGACGAGGTCCAGTGGGTCAAGTACCCGGGCCTGGCGTCGAGCCCGTGGAACCAGCGCGCCAAGAAGTACCTGCCGAACGGGTGCCGGCGCGATCGTGGCGTTCGGGATCGACGGCGGCGTCGAGGCGGGTCAGAAGTTCGTCGACTCGCTCGAGCTCCACAGTCATCTCGCCAATGTGGGTGACGTGCGCAGTCTGGCGATCCACCCGGCGACGACGACCCACCAGCAGCTCGAGGGCGCCGAGCAGGAAGCGACCGGCGTGACGCCTGATCTCGTGCGGCTGTCGGTCGGCATCGAGTCGATCGACGACATTCTCGCCGACCTCGACGCCGGATTCCGCGCCGCGAAACAGTGAGCGTCAGCGATCCGTTCCCGGTCACCGGGGCGTGGCGACCGGGGGACCACCCCGGCCGTCGGCAGTTCGTCACCCTCGCGGACGGCCTGAAGCTCGAGGCGGGCGGGCGGCTCGAGACGGTGACGGTCGCGTACGAGACGTGGGGCACCCTGGCACCGGATGCGTCCAACGCGGTGCTGGTGTTGCACACGCTCAGCCTCGACAGCCACGCCGCCGGACCGGCCGAACCGGGCCACGGCGACGTCGGCTGGTGGGACGGCACCATCGGCCCCGGCTGCGGGATCGACCCCGACCGGTTCTTCGTCGTCTGTCCGAACGTGCTCGGCGGCTGTCAGGGCACGACCGGGCCGTCGTCCGACGCGCCCGACGGCCGGTGCTACGGCTCACGGTTCCCGGTCACGACCATCCGCGACCAGGTCGCACTCGAGGTGGCCCTGGCCGACGAGCTCGGGATCGACCGCTGGTACGCGATCGTCGGCGGTTCGATGGGCGGGATGCGGGTGCTCGAGTGGGCGGTCGGGCACCGCGAGCGTGTCGAAGCACGCGGTGGTGATCTCGGTCGGCGCCCAGGCCACCGCGGAGGAGATCGCACTGTGTCACGTACAGATCCGCGCGATCCGCGCCGATCCCAACTGGCGCGGCGGCGACTACTACGACGCGCCACCCGGTGAGGGACCCCACGACGGCCTGGCCATCACCCGCGCCATCGGGCACATCAGCTACCGGACCGAGCTCGAGCTGGCCGCCCGTTTCGGCCGTGATCACCAACCGGGCGAGGAACCCTTCGTGGGCGGGCGCTACGCGGTCGAGTCCTACATCGACTACCAGGGCGACAAGCTGGTCCGACGCTTCGACGCCAACAGCTACCTCGTCCTCTCGCAGGCGATGAACCACCACGACGTCGGGCGCGACCGGGGCGGGATCGCCGCCGCACTCGCGACCGTCACCGCGGAGGTGACCATCGCCGGCATGTCGTCGGACTGGCTCTATCCCGTGCGACTCCAACAGGAGCTCGGCGAGCTGATCCCGACGTCTTCGACCGTCGAGATCGTGCAGACCATCTCGGGCCACGATGGATTCTTGGTCGAATCCGACGCCGTCGGCGGCATCCTCCGCCGCGCCCTCACCTAACCCCCCGCCCCCGAACCCGCCCCCCGACCCGCCCCGAACATCTCGGAGTTCGCCGTCACATGTGGGCGTCAACTCCGAGATGTTCGCTCAGACGTGGGGGTCCAACGCGTGGCGAAGATCGGCGACGAGATCGGCGGTGGTCTCGATGCCCACCGAGAGTCGGATGAGCGCGGGGTCGACGGCGAGCGGCGAGTCGACCGCGGAGGCGTGGGTCATCCGCGCCGGGTGCTCGATGAGCGATTCGACCCCTCCGAGTGACTCCGCCAACGTGAAGAGTCGGGTGCGAGCAACGATCTCGAGCGCGGCGTCTTCGCCACCGGCGGCGAGGAAGCTCACCATGCCACCGAAGTCACGCATCTGACGATCGGCGACCGCGTGGCCCGGATGGTCGGCGAGCGCGGGGTACAGCACGCGCGACACCGCCGGGTGACTCACGAGCACGCCGACGATCGCGGGCATTCTCGCAATGACGTTCCATGCGCACCGCGAGGGTCTTGAGCCCGCGTAACACGAGGTAGCAGTCGAAGGGACTCGCGACCGCACCCACCGCGTTCTGCAGGAAGCCGACCCGCTCGGCGATCTCCGGATCGTTGGTGGCGGCGAAACCACCGATGACGTCGGAGTGGCCACCGAGGTACTTGGTCGCCGAGTGCACCACGACATCGGCGCCGAGCGAGAGTGGCTGCTGGAGGAAGGGCGTGGCGAAGGTGTTGTCGACCACGACCCGAGCGCCCCACACGTCCGCGAGTGCGCACACACCGACGATGTCGATGATGGTGAGCGCGGGGTTGGTGGGAGTCTCGACCCACACCAGTGCGGTGCCGTCGGGCCAGTCGCGCGCGAGGGCATCGAGATCGGTGAGATCGGCGACGCTCCATTCGATTCCCGCGGGGGCCAACACCTTCGAGACCAGCCGGAAGGTACCGCCGTACGCGTCATCGGGGATCACCACACGCTGGCCGGGGGCGAGGAGGCGCAAGACGGTGTCCTCGGCGGCCATACCGCTCGCGAACGCGAACCCGTGGATGGCACCTTCCAGCGACGCGAGGCACTCCTCGTACGCACGGCGCGTGGGGTTGCCACTGCGGGCGTACTCGTAGCCCGCGTGCTTCCCCACTTCTTCCTGCACGAACGTCGACGACAAGGTGATCGGCGTGACGACCGCACCCGTCGCCGGATCAGGCGGCTGCCCCTCGTGGATCGCGCGAGTCTCGAAAGCCGGCTTGCCGTTCGGGCACGGAGCCGGGCGTCCCCGTTCGGGCTCTGCGCCGGTCACACTGCGGACCGATCGGCGAGGAAGGTCAAGACATCGGACCGAGTCAAGACTCCGACGGGGTGGCCGCCGTCGAGCACGAGCACCGCGGTGCACGACTCCAGTCGTTCGACGATGTCGGTGACCGTCTCGCCGATCCCCAGCATCGGTGGCGCGGGCTCCATCAGCTCACCGACCGGGCGGTCGAGCACTCCCGGGTCGCGGAAGGCCTTGTCCATCAGCGGCAGCTCCGACACCGCGCCCGACACCTCCTTGGCCGCGAGCGGTGGTTCGGTCGTCGTCGCCACCACGAGCTGGGACACCCCGAGCGCGCGCATCTGCGCGAACACGTCCCGCGCCAAGGTGTCGGCGGTGATGACCACGAGGTCGGGAATGGAGTCGTCCCTCGCCGCGAGCACGTCACCCGCGGTCGGGCCCGCGCTGCGCAGGAACCCGAAGCGGGTCATCCAGCCGTCGTCGAAGATCTTCGACAGGTAGTTCCGGCCCGAGTCGGGGAGTAGCACCACGACGATGGCGTCAGGACCGAGCTCGCGCCCCACGACCAGCGCGGCGTGCACCGCGGTGCCACACGAGCCACCGATGAGCAGACCCTCCTCCGCGGTGACGCGACGCGCCGCGGCGAACGACTCGGCGTCGGTGACCTTGATCGTGCGGTCGACGGTCGACGGGTCGAAGGTCGTCGGCCAGAAGTCCTCACCCACACCCTCGACCAGGTACGGCCGCCCCGATCCGCCGGAGTAGACCGAGCCCTCGGGGTCGGCGGCGACGATCTGGATCGACGGGTTCCGCGCCTTCAGTGCCCGGGCGACGCCCGTGATCGTGCCACCGGTGCCGACCCCCGCCACGAAGTGGGTGATCCGGCCGTCGGTCTGACGCCAGATCTCGGGACCGGTCGAGCGTTCGTGCTCGGCCGGGTTGGCCGGGTTCGAGTACTGGTCGGGGCGAAACGCCCCCGGCGTCTCGCGGGTGAGTCGATCGGCCACCGAGTAGTAGGAGTCAGGGTGCTCGGGCGGCACCGCGGTCGGGCACACGACGACGTCGGCGCCGTACGCGCGCAGCAACGACACCTTCTCCTCGCTCATCTTGTCGGACATCACGAAGATGCACCGGTAGCCCCGCTGCGCCGCGACGATCGCGAGTCCGGCCCCGGTGTTCCCCGACGTCGGCTCGACGATCGTGCCGCCGGGTTGCAGCAGGCCGTCGCGTTCGGCGGCGTCGATCATGGCGATCGCAGGCCGGTCCTTCACGCTGCCGCCGGGATTGAACATCTCGACCTTGGCGAGAAGGTCGCAGTCGAGGTCACGTCCCACCCGACCCAATCTCACCAACGGGGTGTTGCCCACCAGGTCGAGGAGCGAGTCGGCCACGTCCATCGTCATGCCCTCGCGACGTTACTGTGCCCCGTCACTCACGTCTTGAGCAGGCTGGCGATCACGTTCACCATCGTCGCGAGGATCACCGCACCGAAGAGGAACGACAGGAGCGCGTGACCCAGGACGTGATGGCGTACTCGCCGCTGGGTGATGTCGGTGTCGGAAACCTGGAACGTCATGCCGACCGTGAACGCGGTGTACGCGAAATCGAGATAGTCGGGGCGCTCGTGCTTCGACTTGAAGTCGATGCCGCCCGTCGGCTCCGTGTAGTAGAGGTGCGCGTACCGCAACGAGAACACGGTGTGCACGAGCACCCAGGAACACACGATGGTGAGGATCCCCATCGTCTCGAGCACCACCTCGTGCGCGTGGGTTCCCTGGTTGGCCTTCACGAAGGCCAACACCACCCCGACGAGGCTGACGAGTGCGGCCCCGAGGAGCAACAGCTGCGTGCCGGCCCGGGTGTCGTCCTCGCGCAGGGCGAACGCCTCGGTCTCGGCGGGCGTGAACTTCCCGACCGCGCTCCAGACCGACACGATGACCGACAACGCCATGACGTCCCAGCCGATGAGCACGGTCAACTGCCACGGGACGAACCACGAGGCGATGAACGCCGCCCCGGCACCGATCCCGGCGGCGACCTCGACCCGCGTACGCCCCGACTGCGCGTGGATGAACCACGACGACATGCTCATCGCGGCGAGTCTCGCGCCGCACGTGGGAGCGGTGGGTGACAGACTGCAGTGATATGGCACCCGTGGTGACCCTGTCCGCGTCGTTCGGCGCCGGAGGCAGCATCATCGGGCCGCGCGTCGCCGAGCAGCTCGGGCTCCCGTTCCTCGATCGTGCCATACCGGTGGCGGTGGCCGAGGCCCTGGCCGTCCCCATGTCTGATGTCGTGGCGCACGACGAACGCCGCACCCCCGGGCTCGGTCGGGTCCTGGCGAGCCTGGCGCGGGCCGCCGCCGCGCCCGACACCGCATTCGGTTCCGCCCCCACTGCTGCGCGCGCCTCGTTGGGTGACCAGCCCGAGCAGGCGTTCCGCGACCAGACCGAGCGCGTACTCCACCAGATCGCCACGACGACGGGTGGCGTCATCCTCGGGCGGGCCGCGGCCATCGTGCTGCATGACGACGAAACCGCGCTGCACGTGCGGCTCGACGGGCCGGTCGAGGCGCGCATCCAACGCGCCGTCGGCTTCGAGCAGATGGACGAGGCCACCGCGCGGAAGGCGTTGGCGGAAACCGACCGGGCGCGCGAGGGATACGTGAAGCACTTCTACAAGTGTGACGCGCGCGCCGCGTGTCACTACCACCTGGTCCTCGACTCCACCGCGCTCGAGTTCGACACCTGCACCGATCTCATCGTCGCGGCGGCGCGCGCACGGAACCCCGAGTCGCGGTAACCGGCAAGTTCACGCGGGGTCGTCGTACCCGTCACACCCTCGCCGTACGATCCGACGGATGATTCCGACCGTCGTGACCACGGGGTACGGCCGCGCCGCGGCGCAGGCGTTCCGCGATGCCGTGGTCGCAGGCAAGCAGGGTGATCCGCTCGCGCCGGTGACCGTCGTCGTGCCGACCAACTACGTCGGGGTCGCGGCCCGTCGCCGGTTGGCGAGCGGCACGCTCGGTCAACTGACGGAGTCGGGGCGTGGAGTCGCCGGCGTGACCTTTCTCACTGCGTACCGGCTCGCGGAACTCCTCGGTGCTCCGCGTCTCGCCGGTGCGCATCGGCGTCCCGTGTCGACCCCGGTGCTGGCCGCGGCAGTCCGCGCCGTCCTCGTCGAGGCGCCCGGCGTGTTCGACGCGGTCGCGTCGCACCCGGCGACCGAGGCCGCGCTGGTGGGTGCATATCGGGAACTCTCGGCGTGCGGCGCCCCCGCCCTCGACGCGCTCGCGCTCGCCGGTCGCCGGGCCGGCGATGTCGTACGCATCTGCCGTGCGGCGCGTGCCGCGCTCGCTCCGGCCTGGTACGACGAGCGCGACCTCATGGACGCGGCGAGCGCGGTGATCATCGACGGGAGCCCTGTACTCACCGACCTCGGTGCCGTCGTGCTCCACCTCCCTCAGGATCTCTCGCTTCCCGCGGCCGACATGATGCGCGCGCTGGCGACGCAGCTTCCCGTCACCGTGGTCATGGGCATGACCGGGCGGGCGCGGGCCGATGCCGGTGTCCTCACCACGCGCGTGCGACTCGGCCTCCCGCCGCCCACGGAGCCCCCCGACGGGATCTCACCGGTCCAGGGAACTCGCATCGTGTCCGCGTCGGATCCCGACGACGAGGTGCGCGCCGCGGTGCGTCTCGTCGTCGGCGCCCTGCGCGACGGCGTCCCCCTGGAGCGCATGGCCATCCTGTACGGGTCGGCCGAGCCCTACGCACGCCTCGTCCATGAACAGCTCGACGCCGCGAAGCTTCCCCACAACGGAGCCGCGGTCCGCACCCTGGCCGAGAGCGTGCTGGGACGCTCGCTCCTCGGGTTGCTCGCACTCCCCGACCGCGAGTTCCATCGCCACGACGTGATGCGGCTGCTGGCGTCGGCACCCGTCTTCCACGACGGGCAGACGGTGCCGGCGGCGCGGTGGGAACGGATCAGCCGTGCCGCGGGTGTGGTCCGAGGTCCGAAGCAGTGGCACGAACGCCTCGACCGTCACGCCCGCGCCCTCGAACGGTCCGCCGCCGACGAACGGGCGGCGACCGACCGCGAGCCCCATCCCGAGCACTACGAAGGTGAGCTGGTCGCGCGACGCGGGCCTTGCAGATGTTCGTCGCCGACCTCGTCGAGACCCTCACCGGCGATCCGGGGCAGGGATGGCGCGAGCTGTGCCGCTGGGCCGAACGGCTCGTGCACGATTTCCTGGCGCCCGAGTCCCGCCGCGGTGCGTGGCCCGAACCGGAACGCCAGGCGGCAGACAAGGTCGACGCCGCGCTGGAACGCCTGGCCGGGCTCGACACCATCGAAGCTGCTCCCGGCCTCGCCGTGTTCCGTCGCACCCTCGAGCTGGAGCTGGACGCCGACCTCGGCCGGGTGGGGCGCCTCGGCGACGGCATCCTCATGGGACACGTCGCGCTCGGGCTCGGGCTCGACCTGGACCGAGTGTTCGTGTGCGGTCTCGCCGAAGGGATGTTCCCCGGTCGCGTGCACGACGACTCGCTGCTCCCCGACGCCGAGCGACGCCGCGACCGACGGTGCGCTGCCGTTGCACGCCACGCGTGTCAACGACGACCACCGCCGGTTCCTCGCGGCGCTCGCCGCCGCCGACGGCGAACGCGTCCTGCTGTTCCCGCGCGGCGACCTCCGCCGCACCACCGAGCGCATGCCGTCGCGCTTTCTGCTCGAGACCGTCGACGTACCCTTCGAGACGGTCCCGTCGTTCGCGGCCGGCATCGCACGCGTCGAGTTCCCCGCCACCGAACAGGAGCATCGCCTCCGTGCGCTGCTCGACCACACCCGCGCCGGCGGTGGTGTCGGCACGCATGTGCTGCACAGCATCGACCCCGCCTTCCGGCGTGGGATCGACATCACCGCGAGCGCACGCCGGTGGCGCGTTCACCCGGTTCGACGGCAACCTCACGGGGTTCGACGTCGGAGAACCCACGGACTCGTCCGTGATCGTGTCGCCGACCCGCCTCCAGAACTACGCCGCGTGCCCGTTCGCCTACTTCATGGACCAGGTCTTCCGCGTCGACATCCCCGAGCTTCCCGAGGAACGGTACGAACTGTCGCCCATCGACCGCGGCAACCTCGTCCACGAGGTGCTCGACGCGTTCCTCCGCGAGGTGCTGGACCGCCCCGAAGGGGCGCCGGCCCCGGACACCCCGTGGGGCGACGCCGACCGCGCCCGAATGCGAGAGCTCGGCCAGGCCGTCGGTGCCGCCTACGAGGCCCACGGTCTGACCGGTCGGCGGCTGTTCTGGCGCCGCGACCAGCGCCGCATCCTCGCCGACCTCGACCGCTTCCTGACCGAGGATTCCTCGGTCCGGGCCGGACACCGGTTGCGGACCATCGCCACCGAGTTGCGCTTCGGGTTCGCGACCGAGCACACGCCGGCAGTCGAGATCGGGTTGTCCGACGGCCGGGTCCTGCGCTTCCGCGGCGCCGCGGATCGCGTCGACCGGTTGGAGCACGACGCGCTGTGGGTGATCGACTACAAGACCGGATGGCCGCGGGGACTCGACGCTGCGGATCCGACCACGCGGGGGACGATGTTGCAGCTTCCCGTCTACGCCCACGCCGCGCGCGCGTCCTTCGGCGACGACACCACCGAGGTGGGCGCGTCCTACTGGTACGTGAGCGCCAAGGGTGGGTTTCGCTGGGCCGAGCTGGCGCTCACGCCGGCGGTCGAGACCCGGGTCGACGCCGTGCTCCGCGCCATCGTCGACGGGATCGGCGCCGGCCTGTTCCCCTGCCGCGTCGATCCACCATCGACGTGGTCGCGACGCGACCGCACCTACGCCGACCCCGACGCGCGCGGTACCCGCGACCGGTACCGGGAGTGGCAGCGCAAGCGCGACGCACCCGAACTGCGCCTCTACCTGGCCCTCGCCGAACCAGACGGCGACGAGCCCGGCGAGGAGGCCAACGGTGGCTGAGGCGCTCCAGCAGACCTTCTTCGACCTCGACGAGGATCTCGCGACCCGCGCCGCGATCGTCGACGGCCTCGACGACACCCTTTTCGTCGAGGCCGGGGCCGGCTCGGGCAAGACGCAGGCGCTCGTCGATCGGATCGTCGCGCTCGTGACCGTCCGCGAGGTCCCGATGCGGGAGATCGCCGCGGTCACGTTCACGGACAAGGCCGCGGCCGAGCTCCGTGACCGGATCCGCCGCCGACTCGAGGTCGTCGCGAGCGGTGCCGACCCGATCGTCGCAGCACGCGCGACCACCGCACTCGACGAGCTCGACGGCGCCGCAGTCTCCACGCTGCACACGTTCGCCCAGCGGCTGCTCACGGAGCATCCCATCGAGGCCGGTCTGCCGCCGCGCATCGAGGTCCTCGATGACATCGGCTCCCAACTCGCGTTCGAGGATCGGTGGAGCCGGTTCGTCGACCAGTTGCTCGACGACCCCACGGTGGAACGACCGCTCCTGCTCGCGCTCAACGCTGACACCACGCTGGCCACCCTGCGCACGCTCGCGTTGGCCTGCAATGCGAACTGGGACCTCGTCGCCGAGCGGATGGGGCCGGAACCGGATCCTCCGCCACTCGGGATCGCGCTCGAGCCGGTGCTGACCGCCCTGGCCGAACTCGGTGAGCTCGCGGTGCACTGCACCGATCCCGCCGACAAACTGATGGCGATCATCGCGGATCTCGACGCGTGGCGCACCACGCTCGTCGACGCCCCCGACGAATACGAGCAGCTGCGGCTGATCACCGCGGGCCCACCGAAGGGCAACGTCCGGCACGGCCAGAAGGGCAACTGGCCCGGCGCGTGCTCCGCCGACGATGTGCGGGAGCTCGTGAAGGCCATCCACACGCAGGTGGCTGCCGTCGCCAAGACCAACACGGAGTTGGTGATCCGACGACTGGCGTGGGAGTTGGCGCAGTTCACGTTCCGCGACGCCGACGAACGACGCCGGAGCGGGCAACTCGAGTTCCACGACCTGCTCGTGCTCGCACGCACGGTCCTCCGCGATCCAGCCCACGGGTGGGACGTGCGCCGCAGGCTCCACGCCCGCTACACGCGCCTTCTGCTCGACGAGTTCCAGGACACCGACCCCATCCAGTGCGACATCGCCGCGCTCCTCGCGTCGAGCGATCCCGACGCCCGCGATCGGAGGTGGGACGAGCTCGTCGCCGACCCGGGCCGGTTGTTCGTCGTCGGTGACCCCAAACAGTCGATCTACCGGTTCCGGCGGGCAGACATCGCGGCGTTCCTGCGGGCGCGATCGGCGTTCGGAGCATCGCCGCGACGGTTGACCCGCAACTTCCGCTCGGCGCGCCCCGTGATCGAGTTCGTCAACCACGTGTTCCGGGAACTGATCGTCGCGGTCCCCGAATCACAGCCCGACTACGTCGCGCTCGAACCGGTTCGCGACGCGGCGCCGGTCGGGCCGCCGGTCATGCTGCTCGGCACCGAGCCGACGTTCGAGCGACCCGGCGCGGATCTCCTCCGCGAACTCGAAGCGGCCGACGTCGCCGCCACCATCTGCACCACGCTCGCCGAGGGGTGGCAGGTGGTTCGGGGCGACCACTTCGACGCCTGTCGGCTCGGAGACATCTGCGTCCTGCTGCCCGCGCGCACGTCACTCGGCCAGTTGGAAGACGCGCTCGATCACGCAGGGATCCCGTACCGGGCCGAGACGTCGTCGCTCGTGTACGGCACCCGCGAGATCCGCGACCTGCTGGTCGTGCTCCAGGCCGTCGACGACCCGACCGACGAGTTGGCGCTCGTGCGCGCGTTGCGGTCGCCGATCTTCGGCTGCGGCGACGACGATCTGTTCACGTTCAAGGTGGAGCACGGCGGCACCTGGAGTCACCGGGCACCGCTCCCCGAGACCCTGCCCGCCGGTCACCCGGTCGCGGACGCCATGCGCACGCTCGCGGCATGGCACGACGCGCGTCTGTGGCTCGCGCCGAGCGAATTGCTCGACCGAATCGTTCGTGAGCAGCGCGTGCTGGAAGTCGGTTTCGCGCACGGACGGCCACGCGACCTGTGGCGGCGCGTGCGGTTCGTCGTCGAACAGGCCCGCGCCTTCTCCGAGGCCCAGGGCGGGAGCCTGCGGGACTTCTTGCACTGGGCCGATCTCCAAGGCAGCGAGGGCGCGCGCGTGGTCGAAACCGTGTTGCCGGAGACCGACGACGACGCGGTCCGGATCCTCACCATCCACGGCGCCAAGGGGCTCGAGTTCCCCATCACCATCGTCTCGGGGATGACCACCCAGGCCCGGGCGCGCACCGCGGGCGTGCAGTTGCGGTTCCCGCACGACCGCGACACGTACACGCTCCGGGTTTCCACGCGCGTCACCACCGAGGAGTTCGAGCGGTACGAGCCGATCGACGAGCAAATGGACTTTCACGAGAAGCTTCGTCTGCTGTACGTCGCGATGACGCGCGCCTGCGACCACCTCGTGGTGTCCGTACACCACGACGCGCGGGAACCCACCGATGACCGCACGACGTGGACGCACGCACAGTTGATCTGGCAGGCCGCCCAGTCAGCACCCGAGTGGGTCGCGCTGCCCCCGGCCACCCACCCGATACTCGAACTCGCGTCGACCGTCGCCGATGCCACGGCGACGTCGCTCCCATGGTCAGCGTGGGTCGCGGCCCACGACGACGCCGTCGCACGCGGCGCCCGTCGACACGTGCAGTCGGCCACCGCGATCGCACGAGCAGGGACCGAGCAGGCCGCGCAACGGGATCCCGGTCTCGCCAAGGACGCTCGGGACCTCGAACTGCCGCCCTGGAACAAGGGGCGCTACGGCACCGCGGTCGGTCGGGCCGTCCACGCGGTGCTCCAGACCGTCGATCTCGCGACCGGACAGGGTCTCGACGACACCGCGGCGGCGCAAGCTGCCGCCGAAGGCATCATCGGTCGGGAAGCAGCTGTACGCGGCACGCGCCCGCGTCGCACTCGGTACTCGCACCGTCCGCGAAGCGGTGCAGCACGGGTACCGGCGCGAGATGTACGTGGCCGCGCCGGTCGCCGACACCGTGGGAGGGAGCACGATCCTCGAGGGGTACGTCGACCTCGTCTACCGCCGGCCTGACGGTCTCGTCGTCGTCGACTACAAGACGGACAGCGTGGCGCGACGAGCACGACCTCGACGCCAAGGTGGCGCGCTACCGGTTGCAAGGCGCGTCCTACGCAGTGGCGCTCGAGCTGGCCACCGGTGAGCGGGTGGCCGCGTGCATCTTCCTCTTCCTCGGCGAGACCGAAGCGCACGAACGTCCGGTCAGCGATCTCCCGGAGGCGATGGACCAGGTACGAGTGCTGCTCGCGGCGTCCGTCGGAGCCGCCACCACACCATGACACCACCGATCGGACCGGTCAGGATGACCAGTGCCGTATATCCCCACGTCCATCCGATGTCCGGACGGATGATGACGGTCATGGCCACGAACGTCATCCACACGAGGCCGTGAAAGAACCCGATGATCGCCTTCAGCGCGTCGTTGGGCGCGATGATCCAGAAGTAGAAGAGCAGGAGGTAGGTCACGGTCTCGAAGAGCGCCACGAATTTGAGCGCCTTGGCCTTGCGTTCGAGTTCGCTGCTCGTGTCATCGGCGAAGTCGGGCACGGCAGCAGGGTAGCGGTGTGAGACAGGGGGTACGCTGGCACGCGTGAGCCAGACGACGACGACCCCAGTCGAGATCCCGGTCCCGGTCGACACCGACGGCGGCGATCACGACCGGTTCGCTCACTACGCGCGGAAAGACGACGTCACGCGCGCGTACATCACCGGCGAGGCCATCACTGCGCTCTGCGGCAAGAAGTGGGTGCCGACGCGCGATCCGACGCGCTATCCCATCTGTCCAACGTGTGTGGAGCGCAAGGCCGCGGGCTGGAAGCTCTGACTCAACCGCGCAACGGCTCGAGCGCGCGGGCGATCGCTTCGAGGACGTCGGGGGTGTGCGGCGGTTGCAGGTACACGATGCCGAGGTCGAGCCCAGCGTCGCCATAGCGCTCGGCCTGTTCGACGATCTCACTCGTCGAACCGCGCAGGTGCGTCGACACGGTGATCTCGGAGACGTCGCGGCCGGCGTCGTCGCAATGCGAGCGTAAGACGTCCAGCTTCGCCGAGAACTGTTCGAGCGGCCCCCCGGGGTAGTTCCAGTGCTGGGCGTACCGCGCCACCGATCGCAGCGTCCGACGTTCGCCCTGACCTCCGATGCAGATCGGTGGGTGCGGACGTTGCACCGGCTTCGGGTTGCACCGCGCGTCGACGAGTTGCACGTAGCGACCGTCGAGCGTCGTGCTCTCGTTGGTCAGGAGCCCGATGATGGCCTCACAGCCCTCGTCGAACGCGTCGAACCGTTCGGTCAGGGTGGCGTGGAGGTCGATGCCGTAGGCCTTGGCCTCGACCTCGTTCCACCCGGCGCCGATCCCGAGCTCGAGTCGGCCGTCGGACACGATGTCGAGCGCGGCCGCCATGTTGGCCAGCACCGCGGGATGGCGATAGGGCAGGCCGGTCACGAGGACACCCACCCGCAGGCGATTCGTGGCCTGCGCGAGCGCGGTGGTGGTGACCCACCCCTCGAGACACGGACCGGTGATGTCGTCGGTGAAGATCGGGTAGAAGTGGTCGAAGGTCCAGGCCGATTCGAAGACGTCGATCTCATCGGCCGCCTGCCAGACCGCCAGCATGTCGGCCCACGTCGTGTCCTGGGGTGCAGTCTTGATCCCGAAGCGCATGGTCCAAGTCTCGCGCGGCCGCGGGAAGGCCGCCGCCGGCGCTCGGTACGATGAGGGATGCCCTCTGACCCCGAGTGGCCGGCGCAGCGCGGCCAACGGGCCGCGGAACGGTCCCGCAACTACCGCCGGAACGTCGCCACGTTGTGCGTCCTCGGCGCACTCCTGGCGCCGTTGGCGATCGCGTCGGTCTGGGTCCTCAGCGACGTCGCGCACTCCACCGCCGGGAACGCCGACGTCCTGGTCGAGGTGCAGCAGGGCTGGACCGCGACCCAGGTCGGCGACGAGCTCGCCGCGTCGGGGTGATCGACTCCTCGGCCGCGTTCCAGGCGGTGGCCCAGAGCTCCGGCTTCAGCCAGGGGTACGCCCCCGGTGCCTACGACTTCGTCGCCAACAGCCCCGTGCGCGAAGCGCTCGACACGCTGCGGGGCGGTCCCCGCCGGATCGTTCCCGACTACCCGCTCCTCCTCCCGCCCGGCCTGACCCTGAAACAGATCGCGGAACGGGTCGGCAAGATCGAGGGCAAGAGCGCGCAGCGCTTCCTCGAGGTCGCCGATTCCGGCACCGTGCGGTCGCGCTACGAACCCCCAGGCGTGAACTCGCTCGAGGGTCTCACCTGGCCCGACACCTACCAGATCGGTGCCAACGAGAACGAGACCCAGATTCTGCAGAAGATCGTGAGCCAGTTCGACACCAAGGCCGACGCCATCGGTCTGGGTGGTGCCGGCGCGGCCAACGGCGGGCTCTCGCCGTACCAGACCCTCGTCAGCGCGTCGCTCATCGAGGCCGAAGCCGGCAACAAGGACGACGCGCCGCTGATCTCGTCGGTGATCGTGAACCGGTTGAAGGGAACGGTCCCGCTCCAGATCGACGCCACGCTCTGCTACGCGAAGGGTGGATGTCCGCCGGTGCCGACCGACGCCGACCGCAAGATCGACTCTCCGTACAACACGTACAAGATCAGCGGGCTCCCGCCGACGCCCATCAAGTCGGTCAGCGAGGTGGCGCTGCGCGCGGCGTTGAACCCGGCACCCGTTCCGTACCTGTACTACGTCTCGGACAAGCACGGCAAGACCTACTTCGCGACCACGCTGGCCGAGCACGAGCGCAACGTGGCGAAGGCCCGCAATGCCCAGTGACGACACCACACCCGCGGCGACCACCGTGCTCGGTCCGCGCTTCGCGCGCGCCGTCGAGTGGGTCTCGGAACTGCACGCCGAGCAGCGGCGGAAGGGTACCGACGTGCCGTACGTCTCTCATCTCCTCGGCGTCGCTTCACTCGTGCTCGACGACGGCGGGAGCGAGACCGAGGCGATCGCCGCGTTGCTGCACGACGCCATCGAAGACGCGCACGTGAAACCGAAGCAGATCCGTCGCCGGTTCGGACGCAAGGTGACACGCATCGTGAAGGGATGCACGGAGAAGCTCGATGGTGAGCAGGACCGGAGCGCGGCGACGTGGCGCGCCCGCAAGGAGGCGTCGCTCACCCACCTCGGCGATCCCGCGACGCCGGTGTCCGTGTTGCGGGTCCGGGCTGCCGATGCCCTCTTCAACGCCCGATCGATCGTCAGCGACCTCCGCGCCCAGGGGCCCGAGACCTGGCAGCGATTCCATGCCGGCGCAGTCGACCAACTCTGGTACTACCGGTCGCTGGCGATCGTCCTGGCGCGGCGACACCCGGGTCGCTCGAGCGAAGAACTCCGGGTCGCCGTCGGCGAGATGGAAGCGCTCGCGGGTTGGTGGTTCGACGTCGGTGATCCGCAGCCCGGGAAGTCCGCGCCGGGTTAGACCGTGCCGCGGGGAGCGCCGGCGGGGCGGGAACCGTCGGCCGGCGGAGCGGGGTGGGTGAGCCCCGGCTCCGACGGGCACCGCAGGTCCGCGTCGGTCGACGGCCGGAACACGGATCGGGGTGCGTCGCTTCCCGGGCTGCTGCCGGTGTCAGCGGTGGCGAGCGAGTTGAGCGCCACGACCGGCAGCGCCGCCAACGCGACGAACCCGACGACCTGGAGCAGACCTCGGCGGAACCTGGGATTCCCGTTCACGTCGTGCTCCCCTCGAACGATCCGTCCGACCGGCATCTTCCCCCGAACCGCCTGAGACGAGCCTGAACGGCAGCTGGATAGCATCGGCCAGATGCCGGGTTGGAACTTTGCCGCGGTCTGGGACGGCATCGCCGCGATCGTCCCGGGTCGCGATGCCCTCGTGTGCGGGTCACGTCGGGTGACCTGGGCCGAATTCGCCGACCGCGCCGGTCGCCTGGCGTGGCATCTCCAGACCGAGGCCGGCGTCGTGGCCGGCGACAAGATCGCCATCGACCTCACGAACCGTCCCGAATACCTCGAGACGTTCTACGCGGCGTTGAAGCTCGGGTGCGTGCCGGTCAACGTGAACTTTCGCTACCGGGCCACCGAACTTCATTACCTGCTCGACAACTCCGATGCCAAGGCCGTCGTGCACGGCCCGGAGTTCACCAAGGTGGTGAAGGTCGCCGCCAAACGAATCCCGAAACCCTGGCGGCCGCTCCTGCTCGAAGTCGGCGACGCGTACGAGCGAGCGCTCGCGTCGGCCGCGCCCACGACCGAGTGGTCGCCGCGACCTCCCGACGGTGACGATCTCATCTTCCTCTACACCGGAGGCACCACCGGGATGCCGAAGGGGGTCATGTGGCGCAATGACGATCTGTACGTGTCGCTGTGGGTCTCCGCGCATCCCGGCACGCCAGTGCCACCCGACCCCTTCGAAGCTGCCCGCGCGGAGAAGCGCGCCTCGACGTTGCTTCCCGTCGCGCCGCTCATGCACGGCACCGGCCTGTTCGCGGCGCTGAGCGACGCTCGCGGGCAGCGGCACGGTCGTGCTGATCGATCGGCAGGGTCTCGACGCCACATCGGTCTGGGACACCGTCGAACGCGACGGCGTCCAGGTACTCACCATCGTCGGTGACGTCTTCGCCCGTCCGCTCCTCGACGCGCTCGACGCGACACCCGATCGGTGGGACCTCACGTCGCTCCGCGCGATCACCTCGTCCGGCGTGCTCTTCAGCCCTGCGGTGAAACGGGGCCTGCTCGAACATCTCCCCACGCTCACCATCGTCGACTCGCTCGGCGCGTCGGAAGGCCTCGGACCCCGGAACTCAGCACGCGCGTCGGACGAGACCATCGAGCCCGCGCGCTTCACCGTCAACGACCGCATCCGCGTCGTCGACGAAACGACCGGACGCGACGTCGTACCCGGGAGCGAGGGAGTGGGGCTGGTGGCGATGGGCGGTCGCATTCCGCTCGGCTACTACAAGGATCCGGAAAAGAGCGCGGCAACGTTCCGTCTCATCGACGGCGTGCGCTATTCGGTGCCCGGCGACTACGCGACGGTCGACGCCGACGGGACCGTCAAACTGCTCGGTCGCGGCTCGGCCTGCATCAACACCGGCGGCGAGAAGGTGTACCCCGAAGAGGTCGAAGCGGAGCTTCGCAAGCACGCGAGCGTGTTCGACTGCGTCGTGGTCGGCATCCCTGATCCACGGTTCGGTGAACAGGTGGTCGCGCTCGTGCACGTCGTCGACGGTCACTACCTCGACGAGGCGGAGATGGCGGCGTGGTGCCGGGCCCGTATGGCCGGCTACAAGAGCCCCCGCCGTTTCCTGTTCGTCGACTCGTTGCAACGCTCCGCGGCCGGCAAGGCCCATCACCAGGAGTTACGTGCCCTCGCCATCCAGATGATCGGTGACGAGACCGCCGACTGATCGACGGTTCAGGCGCCGCGGGCGAGCGGCGCCGACCAGCTCACGACGCTGGCACTGACCAGATCACCGTCCCGGACCGACGCGACGACACGGTCACGGCCATTGCGCTTGGCGTCGTAGAGCGCGGCGTCGGCCGCGGCCATGAGACGCTCGGAGTCGCTCGCGTTGTCCGGTGCGGTGGCGACCCCCGCACTGATGGTGACCGGGGCTTGGCCCACCTGTTGCGCGATCCCTCCGCGCACCCGCTCGGCCACGCTGACGGCGTCGTCACGACGACACCCGGGAAGCAGCACGACGAACTCGTCACCCCCGTAGCGGGCCGCCACGTCGAAGTTCTTGGTGTGGGACACGAGCGCACCGGCGACCTCTCGCAGCACCGCGTCGCCGGTCTGGTGTCCGTACGTGTCGTTCACCTGCTTGAAGTGATCGACGTCGACCACCATCAGGCTCAACGGCGTGCCCAGGCGCTGCGAGCGCGCCACTTCCCGATTGAGCGACTCGTCGAACAACCGTCGATTCGCCAGACCGGTGAGCGAGTCGCGTGTCGCCAACCGTTCGATCTCCCCGAGGAGCTGCGCGTTGCGCAACGCCAGCGCGGTGTGCATGGCGGCTTGTGCGAGCGACTGCACCGTCGACGTCGGGATCCGGGCCTCGACGCCGCCACCCCATTCGGCCATGGCAACCCCGAGATCTTCACCGTCGACGGTCACCGGAGCGACCACGACGTTGCGGGCGGCCGGTAGGACATGGTCGAGGAGATCGTCGTCGACCAGCCGCACCAGGACCGGAGCTCCCGTCGACCAGGCTTCCCACACGAGCGGTGCCGGGTGGTCGGGCGCGTGCACGTGAGCTTCGACGATGCCGTCGTCACGCACCCCTTCCCAGCGCTGGCCGGTCCGCATGAGCACGACGGCCCGAGTGAAGCCGAGGCGGCCACACGCGTGGTGGACCAACGTCGCCATCACCTCGTCCTGACGAATGGCCCGCTCGAGTTCGGCGCCCAGTTCGACCAGCCGCTCGAGCTGACCACGACTCTGGCGGAGCGAGCGCTCGTTGATTGCGGAGAACAGCGCGGTGCAGACCGCGAAGCAGCAGGAACGTCGCCGCGCTCACGACGGCGACTCGGTCGTCGACGATTCCCGACTCCTTGATCACGCCGGCGTCCGCCGCGGCGTGGGCGAGCAGGAGCAGGAGCGCACACCAGACCGCGAGTTTCAGTCCGGTGCGATACGACGCCACGAGCGTCACCGCCATCACGTCGAGGAAGATCAGGAAGAGCAACGGGCTGCGGTACCCCCCCGTGAGACCGACCGCGAGCGCCACGACCGCGCCGTCGACCAGGACGGTCCACGACACCATCGCGGACGCGTGTTCGGGAGCCAGA
This sequence comes from uncultured Actinomycetes bacterium, assembly GCA_963726965.1. GTDB lineage: Bacteria > Actinomycetota > Acidimicrobiia > IMCC26256 > DASPTH01 > DASUAS01. Next base: position 411,775 of record CAVSEI010000006.1, read on the forward strand.
CGTCGACCGAGCTCGACGACGGCGATGAACACCAGGTATCCGAGCGCGATCCCGACCACTGCATTCTTGGTCGTGCCCGCGGCGATGGGAACGACGAGCAGCGCGACGACGATCAGGAGCCGGACGAACTGCAGGACGAGCAGCCGGTCGGAGACCGGAGATCCCTCCGCGTGGGGCACGCCGCTCACCGGAATCGAGCGACGTCGCCGACCGAGCGCGCCGTCGCCAACTTGCGATCACCGCGGTCGAACCGGCGGTGGATCGAGAGGAACAGGAGGATCGCGAGCACGAAACCGAGGAGCACCGCGACCGAACGACCGGTCCGCGTCGCGAGCAGCGCGCGTGCCGTCGCCGGGCCGTCGCTGACCGACGCCGCGATCTGACCGAGCGATCCGAGGTGCGGGAGTCCGGCGAACGAGTACGGGTCGGAGGCCATCACGATCGGCGCCGCCGGAGGCGCGGGACCCACGGGAACGACCGGAGGACTCGACGGGGCGAACGGCGCGGGAGGAACGGGAGGCGCGGGAGGTGCCGGAACGGCGGGAAGGGCGGCGGCCGCGGGTGCCACCACCACCGCCACCGGGACCGCGTCCGCCGCACGCTCCGGTGCCGCCGGAAGGTCGGACCGGAGCACGGGGCCGCGGACATCCGCGGCCTTGACCGCGTCGGTCAGCGCGCGCAGCGCCGGGATCACGGCCGCCGCGGCCGCGGCGGGGGCGGGTCCGTTCACGGCCGCGGCGGGCGCTGCTGCGAGTGGCGACGTGACGCTGCCGAGCATGCCGGCGGCGTCGACGCCTCCACCCGAGGGAGGTCCCTCCTGGGTGTGCCCGTCGGCGTGGGGGCCGTACGTGGCGTCCGACGGGCGAGCAGGGAAACCTCCACTGGGATCTGGGCCCCACGCGTCACCGTGGCCGTCTCCGTACGACGACGACCACGTCGACGACGACGCGGCGGCGACCCCGGCCGTGGCGACCGACACCAGCGCGAGCGCTGCGAGGGTCGCCAAGATGCGCCGTGGTCCCATGTCACTCCTGCCGTGGATGCGGGACCTGGCCGTGGGGGCCTGGTCAGGGGGCGTTCCGGGAGTCGTCACGCCCAGAGAGCTCCATTTCACTCTCAGCAAGCATTCGACTACCTAGAGTGAAACCTGTCACACTGGGGCCCAGAAATCAAGGAAAGGTCCGGCCAATTGACCGGCAGATGAAATGACGTTGATCTTTCACCGGGAGCGACGACGATGAACGCCGGAATGGCCGAGGACGTGAGCGCCGAGGCGGCACACGAACTGGTGGAGGCGGGCGCGTTCCTCCTCGACGTGCGCGAAGCCGACGAGTGGGACGCGGGACACGCTCCCGAAGCCACGTGGATCCCCTTCGGTGAGATCCAGGACCGGGTGGGCGAGATTCCGCAGGACACGAAGATCGTCGCGATCTGCCGTTCCGGCGGGCGTTCACGTGCGGTGACGCACGCCTTGGTGAGTGCCGGGTTCGACGCCGTGAACATCGACGGCGGCATGCGGGCCTGGGCGGTCGAGGACTACGAGATCGTCGCGACCGACGGTCTTCCCGGCGTGGTGATCTGAACCCGCCTCGCCGGCTTCTGGTCGAATCCTCAGGAAATCCACAAGTGCGAGGGGCGACAATCGGTCCCATGGCGCGTCGGAAGCTCAGCACGCAAGGACGAATCGTGGCCGCGGCACTCAGCGTCGGCGTGGCGGGCGCGCTGGCCGGGTTCATGGCCGCGGGCGATCAGGGCGCGAGCGCCTCGCAGCCGGCGGTGAACAATGACGCCAACTCCGGCGGGTCGTCATCGGGGTACGCCAACCCGTACCGCGGCAACGATGACGGCACACAGTACGCACCCCGGCCGCAGACTCGTACCGGCGGGAGCTAGTGGCTTCCCACTTCTGGTGGTACGTCGCACCGCGCGTGCGGCCTGGTCGCTTGGGGTCTCGTCGTCGCGTTCGTGTGCGTGGGGACTGCTGCACGCCCTCCGCGCGTTTCGCCGCCGCCCGGCGCCGTCCTGGATGTTGTCGACGCACCGGTACCTCAGCGCGTTGGCGATCGCGTTCGTCGTCGTGCACGTCGTCGCCATCCTCGCCGACGACTTCGTGCACTTCGGCGTCGCCGACGTGCTCGTACCGATGGTCTCGTCCTGGCACCCGCTGGCGGTCGCGTGGGGCATCGTCTCGATGTACCTGCTCTTCGTGATCGAGGGCACGTCCCTCGCTCGCGCCCGCATGTCACTGCGGGTGTGGCGCGGGATCCACGTCCTCAGCTACGTGCTCCTCGTCCTCGTGACCATCCACCTCCTCACCGCGGGCACCGACGCCAACGACCTGCTCCCGACCGCCTCCGCGGTCCTCATCGGGGTGGCAGTGGTCTTCGGCTGCGCCATGCTCCTGACCTGGCGGACGGCCCCACGCGTGCGGACCGCGGCCACGAGCGACTTGGTTACCAGCCGGTAACCTGGAGCGGTGACCCCCAGTGCGGCGGGCGGATTCGACCGTGCCGGTTCCCTGCAGCGGCTCGACCAGGAGCAGTTCGACGTTCTTGTCGTCGGTGGCGGCATCACCGGCGCCGGGGTCGCGCTCGACGCCGCGTCGCGCGGGCTCCGGACCGCGTTGGTCGAACGCGACGACTTCGCCTCGGGCACCAGTTCCAAGAGCTCCAAGCTCGTGCACGGCGGACTCCGCTACCTCCAACAGCGCGAGTTCTCTCGTCTACGAGGCGCTCTACGAACGCCAGCGAGCACTCGAGAACGCACCGCACCTGGTGCGCGTGTTGCCGTTCCTCGTGCCGGTGCTCGCGGGGGCGTCATCGACCGCCGGCTCGCGCGTGTGCTCGGGAGCGCGTTGTGGATGTACGACCTGACCGGCGGTCTGCGGATCGGGAAGCGACACCACCGCGTCTCCGTCGACGCCGCGCTCGCGCACATGCCCACGCTCGCACGCGACCGCTTGGCCGGCGCGTACGTGTACTACGACGCGCAAGCCGACGACGCCCGGCTGACGCTGACGATCGCGCGCACGGCCGCGGTCCACGGCGCCACCGTCGTGAACTACGCCGCGCTCCGAGGGGTCGTCAAGGAACATGACCGCGTGGTCGGGCGCGGGTCGAGGTCGACGGCGAAGACGTCACGGTGCGGACACGGGCGATCGTGAACGCCGCAGGGGTCTGGTCCGACGACGTGCGGGCGCTCGACGAAGGCACCCACCCGGCGTCGATCCGTCCGGCCAAGGGGATCCACATCACGCTGCCGTGGGCCAAGGTGCGCAACGACATCGCGGCCATCGTGCCGGTGGCCGGCGATCATCGTTCGGTCTTCGTGGTCCCGTGGGGCGACACGACCTACCTGGGCACCACCGACACCGACTACGACGGGCCGATCGACGATCCTCCGTGCACCGCGGCCGACGTCGACTACCTGCTGGCGGCGCTCAACGGGGTGACCGAGGAGAAGACCACCGAAGCCGATGTGATCGGAACCTGGGCGGGGCTTCGCCCGCTCCTGCGCTCGGGTCGGACCACCAAGACCGCCGATCTGTCGCGTCGCCATTCGGTGCGGGTGGCGCCGAGCGGCGTCGTCACCGTCACCGGCGGCAAGCTCACCACCTACCGGCGCATGGCAGCCGACGCGGTCGACGCCGTGGTCGAACTCCTCGACCACGGCGCACGGCGATCGCGGACCAAGCACCTGCGGCTGTTCGGCGGCGAGGGCATGGACACGCCGGTCGCCGCGCTCGAACCGAGCGACCACGAGCACCTGACCGGCCGGTTCGGCACCGATGCCGGCGTCGTCCTCGCGCTCGTGCGGGACGACCCTTCCCTCGGTGCGCCGCTCGTGCCCGGGCTCCCGTACCTCCGCGCCGAGGCGATCTACGCCACCCGGTTCGAGATGGCCCTCACGCTCGACGACGTGCTCAGCCGCCGCACCCAGCGCGCCTGCTCGCCCGTGACGAATCGGCGCGCGCCGCCGGCGGGGTCGCCGACCTGCTCGCCACGGAGCTCGGCTGGTCGCGGGCCGAGCGCGACGCTCAGGTCGCGTCGTACCGCGCCTCGATCGGATCGGAGCACCATTCATGAGCCCGCTCCACGGCACCGTCGCCGACGTCCCCGACGCGGTCCTCGAGCGGCTCGAAGATGTGTGCACGGTCGTGACCGACGCCGACGCGGTCGGGACCGCCAGCAGCGATTGGTGGCCACTGGCGATGGTCTGGGCCGCCGACGACACCGCGGTGACGAGCGCGGCTGCGGTCGTCCGTCCGGCGACGACCGCCGACGTCGCCGCGGTCCTCCGGGTCTGCCACGAGGCCCGCGTGCCGGTCACCGCGGCGGCAGGTCGCAGCGGTGTCTGCGGCGCGAGCATGCCGGTGCACGGCGGCCTGGTGCTCGACCTCACCGATCTCGACGGCATCGTCGCGGTCGACGACCCCGCGCTCGTCGTCGACGTCCGGGCGGGTACGTTCGGCACTCCTCTGGAGACCACGCTGCGCGCCGAACACGACCTCACCCTGGGCCACTGGCCACAGTCGATCGACCTGTCCACCGTCGGTGGGTGGCTGGCCTGCCGCAGCGCGGGCCAGATGTCGACCCGCTACGGGAAGATCGAGGACATGGTCGTAGGCCTCGACGTCGTGTTCGCCGACGGTCGGGTCGTCCAGACCGGTGGTTCACCCCGCGCGGCCGTCGGCCCCGATCTCACGCAGCTCTTCGTCGGCAGCGAGGGAACACTCGGGATCATCACCGGCGCCCGGCTGCGCGTCCATCCCGCGCCCGCGGCCGAACGGCGGGCCGCGTTCCGCTTCGACGTGGTTCGGCGACGGGCTCGACGCGTGCCGCCGGATCCTGCGTCGGGGCGCCACTCCCGCCGTGCTGCGCTTGTACGACGGGGTCGAAGCCGATCGCCACTTCAACACCGGCCCGGACGCGATCATGTTGATGCTCGACGAAGGCGACGCCGGTCTGATCGATGCCGTGCTCCGCGTCGTCGCGCGACGAGGCGGTCGACGCGACGCCGGCCGACGACACGCTCGTCGCCCACTGGCTCGAGACCCGCAACGACGTCTCCGCGCTGGGACGCTTCATCGCTGACGGCTACGTCGTCGACACGATGGAGATCGCGGCGCGCTGGTCATCCATCACCCGCGTGTACGAGGCAGTGCACGACGCGCTGACCGGGGTGGAACACATGATCCTGGCGTCGGCCCACCTCTCGCATGCGTACACGGACGGCGCCTGTCTCTACTTCACGTTCGGTGGACGACCACCGATGGACCAGCGGGAGGACTTCTACCGGGCGGCGTGGGATGCCGGCGTCGGTGCAACCCTCGCGGGCGGTGCAGCCTTGAGCCACCATCACGGCGTCGGGCTCAATCGGGGCCGGTTCGTGCGCGAAGCCCTCGGCGAGAGCTTCGCCGTGCTCGAGGCAGCCAAGCACGCGCTCGACCCCCAGGGCATCCTCAACCCCGGCAAGCTCGGCCTCCCGAGCCCCTGGGGCGACCCCGCCTGGCCGTGAAGCGTCTCGTCTTCACGTTCCTCGTGGGCGCGCTGCTCGCCGCGCTCGCGGCGCCGGCCACCAGCGCCACGAAGCCGAAACCCAAGCCGTCGACCACGACGACGACCTGGGCCCCGGTCCCCGACTTCGACTCGAACCTCTCGTGGGCGGATTGCGGCGACGGCTTCCAGTGCGGCACCCTCACCGTGCCGGTCGACTGGCAGCACCCGTCGACCGACACCATTCCGCTCGCGGTCATTCGCCATCCCGCGGAGTCCCCGACGGATCGCCTCGGCGCGCTGGTCGTGAACTACGGCGGCCCGGGAGAATCCGGCGTCGACTACCTGCGGGCCACGTGGACACGGCTTCCCGACGTTGTCCGGGCCCGGTTCGACGTCGTGAGCTTCGATCCGCGCGGCACCGGTGCCTCGCGTCCGATCGACTGTGTCGACGACGCCCTCCTCGACCTGAGCACCGCGCTCCCTGCCATCCCGAGTACTGCCGCCCAACTCGACGCGGTGCACAAGTACAGCGCGACCTTTGCCGCCGGATGCGAGCAACGTATGGGCGCCTACGTCGGTCAGGTCGGTACCCGCAACGCGGCGCGCGACCTGGAGGCGCTCCGCCTCGCGCTCGGCGAACCCAAGCTGACGTACCTCGGCTATTCGTACGGCACCATCCTCGGTATCACCTACGCGCAGATGTTCCCCACCACCATCCGCGCGATGGTGCTCGATGGTCCGCCTGACTACTGGCTCCCGGCACACGACTACACGTACGCGCAAGCCGCGCGGATTCATGGGTGCGCTCGACGCGTTCCTCGGCTGGTGTGAGCAGACGACGTGTGCCCTGACATCGACCGGTGCGCCACGCGACGTGCTCCAGCGCCTCATCGCTCGCGTCGACCAGCAACCAATGCCTGCGACGTACACGATCGACGGCGCGACGCGCAACGGCGTGCTCACGCCCAGTCTCCTCGAGGACGGCGTGCTCTCGATGCTCTACGACCGGTCGCGGGGATGGCCGGCCCTCGCCGACACGCTCGCCACCACCGTGCAACACGACTGGGGTGGTCCGATCCTCGCCCTCGCCGACAGCTATCTGAGGCGCAGCATCGACGGCACGTGGAGCCCGCTCGTCGAGGCGAACGCGGTGATCAACTGCGTCGACCGACCGGCCCGGTCCGTGCCGACGACCGCGCAGGAGCTCGCCGACGTCGCCACCTTCCAGGCGCAGCTCCCGCCGTGGGGCGGCGGGTGGGCCACCGCGTCGTGCGTCGGAATGCCGAAGCCGGCCCCGGGCGACAAGCTCGGAGACGTGAAGGTGAAGGGCGCGCCGCCCATCGTCGTCGTCGGAACCACGGGCGACCCTGCGACTCCGTACGCGGGCGCGCAGGCGTTCGTCGGTCGGATCGCCGGTTCGACGTTGCTGACGTTCGACAGCACCGAGCACACCGCGTTCGGACGCGGCATCAGCACCTGCATCGACGACGCGATCGACGCGTACTTCGTCGACGGCACCCTGCCGGCCGCCGGTGCGCACTGCGCGCCCGACTGACGCCTCAGCCGGAGAACTCGCCGCGACCGTCGAACTCGAGCCGACGGCGACCGATCAGGATCTCCCCGATGACACGGTCGGGCGTCTCCCACTCCAGATCGAAACCGACCGCGATCCGTTCGCCACGGTCGTTGGCGGCGTCGCGCTCGTCGTCGAAGCGGACCCCGAACGCCTCCAGACCGAAACTCCAGTGCTCGCCCGCGGTCTCACACACGAGCTCGGCCCACAGCCCTTCCAGCCGCGGACCACGAGTTGCGCCCCGCGGGGCGGCGGGACGTCGTCGTCGTGAACCACGACGACACCCGTGTCGGGCAGCACCGACGCGAGCGGAGAACGTAGCGGGGACCGGCGGTTCGTGGAGCGTCAGCGAGAACGACCCGCTGACGCCGTGGTCGTCCGCGAACCGGAGCGACCACTCTCGGGTCACGCGCCGATGAGACCGAGGGTGCGCACCTCGTCGCGCTCGTCCATGAGCTCCTGGGTGGTGACCGCGATCTTGGCGGCGGCGAAGTCGTCGTGCTGGATGCCGTCGACGACCGCCCACGACGATCCGTCGCTGCGGATCGGGTAACCGAACTGCAGCCCTTCAGGGACGCCGTACTCGCCCGAGCTGCACACCGCCACCGAGTGGAAGTCGTCGCCCGGAGTGGCGAAATGGACGCTGTTCACGGACTCGATCGCGGCGTGCGCGGCCGATGCCGCGGAGGAACGCGCCGCGCTTCTCGATCACCGCGGCGCCGCGCTTCTGCACCGTCTCGATGAAGGTGCCCTGCAGCCACGCGGTGTCGGTGATCACCTCGGGCACGAGCACGCCGTTGACGGCGCGTGAGCGAAGTCGGGGAACTGCGTCGCGGAGTGGTTCCCCCAGATCGCGACATTGCTGACTTCGCGCGTGAGCACGCCGGCCTTCTTGGCGAGCTGGGTCTTGGCCCGGTTCTCGTCGAGGCGGGTCATCGCGAACCAGCGATCCGACGGAACGTCGGGCGCGTTCGAGCGTGCGATCAGGCAGTTCGTGTTGCACGGGTTGCCGACGACGAGCACCCGCACATCGTCGGCCGCGTGGTCGTTGATGGCTTGGCCCTGGGGCTTGAAGATCCCCCCGTTGACCGAGAGGAGGTCGCCGCGCTCCATGCCCGCCTTGCGCGGGATCGAACCGACGAGCAACGCCCACGACGTGCCGTCGAACGCGGTCTTCAGGTCCGCGGTCGCCTCGATCCCGACGAGCAGCGGATGCGCGCCGTCCTCCAGTTCCATTACGACCCCCTCCAACGCGGGGAGCGCGGGCTCGATCTCGAGCAGACGCAGCACCACAGGCTGGTCGGCACCGAGCAGCTGACCGCTGGCGATGCGGTGGACGAGCGCGTAGCCGATCTGGCCCGCAGCGCCGGTGACGGTGACGTGGAGGGGGTTCGCAGCCATGCGCGAAACCTACCCGGCTGTCCCCGTTCCGGCCGAAGCGATGACACCGAGGAGCAGCTCCCGGGCTTCGGTGAGCTCGGCGATGCGTTCCGCCGCGCCCGTGTCCCCGGCGCCGTGGTCGGGGTGGGCCAGTCGCACCAGACGGCGGAACCGCCGCTGCACGTCGTCGCGTTCGATGGCGAGGCCCGGGTGCAGCCCGAGGACCTCCATGGCCCAGCGCCGTTCGGACGGGATGCCCTGCCAACCCTCACGCCCGGACCCGACGTCGGTTGTGGTACCGGGCGCCGGTGGGCGGAGGCCGGGCAGGCCCTCGTACATCCGCCGGACCTCGAGGCCTTCGGGCAGCGTGCCGGGACGGCGGATGGCGGCGTCGACGAACCGGAACGCAACGGTGCGTCCCGACAGCGGGAGTTGTGACGCGGCCATGAGCGCGCCGATCACCTGCGGCGCCGCCGGGCCGTGAAGGTCGAGTTCGAGGATCGGTCGTACCGACGCCCGGGCAACGTCCGGACTCACGATGCGGTGCCGGGACAGGTCGAGACCGTGGGTGTCCCGCTGCAATCGGTAGCGCAACGCGATACGAGGCACGGTCAGCTCGCGACGGGCGACCTCCACCAGCCGGTCCAGCGCGTCGAGCTGCTCCTCGTCGAGTCCGGGGACGTGCTCGGCCACCACCGCGCCGAGCAACACCCCGCCGAACGCGGCGGCGCTCGTCGGCAGGTACCCGTGGTCGATGGCGACGCGAACGCGTGGGCATGTGTCTGCGCGTGTGCCGGATGTTGAGTTCGGCGAGCAGCAATTCAGGACCCTCCGCCTGGAGTTCGGCGCGGGTGTGTCGTCAGATGGCGTCGATGATCGCGTTGAAGGTCGAGCTCGGGCGCATCGCCGCGGTGACGTGTCCGTCGTCAGGGAGGTAGTAGCCGCCGATGTCGACCGGAGTTCCCTGCACCCCGTTCAGCTCCTTCACGATCTGATCCTCGCTGGCCGCGAGGTCGTCCGCGATCGGCGCGAACCGTGCCGCGAGGGCCGCGTCATCGGTCTGGCCGGCCAGCTCCTGGGCCCAGTAGAGCGCCAGGTAGAAATGGCTGCCGCGATTGTCGAGTTCGTGCACCTTGCGAGACGGCGACCGATTCTCGTCCAGCACCGAACCGGTCGCCCGGTCGAGGGTGTCGGCGAGCAACTGCGCGGTCGCGTTGTCGGTGGTCTGGGCGAGGAACTCGAGCGACGCGGCCAGCGCCAGGAACTCGCCCAGGGAGTCCCAGCGCAGGTGGTTCTCCTTCACGAACTGCTGCACGTGCTTCGGCGCCGACCCTCCAGCCCCGGTCTCGAACAGACCGCCGCCGTTCATGAGCGGCACGATCGAGAGCATCTTGGCGCTCGTACCGAGCTCCATGATCGGGAACAGGTCGGTGAGGTAGTCGCGCAACACGTTGCCGGTGACCGAGATGGTGTCCTCGCCCCGGCGGATCCGCTCCAGCGAGTACGTGCAGGCTTCGGCGGGCGCCATGATCTCGATCGTGAGCCCCTCGGTGTCGTGCTCGAGCAGGTAGCGACGCACCTTTTCGATCAACTGCGCGTCGTGCGCCGCGGGTCTCGTCGAGCCAGAACACGATGGGCGTGCCGCTCAGGCGCGCGCGCCGGACCGCGAGCCCGACCCAGTCGCGCACCGGCGCATCCTTGACCTGGCACGCGCGCCACACGTCGCCCGCCTCGACCTCGTGCTGCAGCACGACGTCGCCGGCGCGGTTCACGACGCGGACGGTGCCGTCAGCTGGGATCTCGAACGTTTTGTCGTGCGAGCCGTACTCCTCGGCCTGCTGGGCCATGAGCCCGACGTTGGGCACCGACCCCAGCGTCGCCGGGTCGAACGCGCCGTGCGTGCGGCAGTCGTCGATCACCGCGGCGTAGACCCCGGCGTACGACGAGTCGGGGATCACGGCCTTGGTGTCCTCGAGGTCACCGGCCGCGTTCCACATCTGGCCGGAGTCACGGATCATCGGCGGCATCGAGGCGTCGATGATGATGTCGCTCGGCACGTGCAGGTTGGTGATGCCCCGATCGGAATCGACCATCGCCAGCGACGGTCCGGTCGCCAGCGCCGCCGCGACATCAGCCTCGATGGCGGACCGCTCGACCTCGGGCAGGGTCGCGACGCGGGTGAGGACGTCGGCCATGCCGTCGTTGGCGTTGACACCGATACGGTCGAACGTGTCGGCGTACTTCGAGAACACGTCGGCGAAGTAGGTCTTCACCGCATGGCCGAAGAGAATCGGGTCGGAGACCTTCATCATCGTCGCCTTGAGGTGGATCGAGAACAGCACGTCCTTCGCCTTGGCGTCGGCGATCTGCTCGGACAGGAACGCGTCGAGTGCCCGTGCGCTCATGAACGTGGCGTCGACGACCTCACCCTCGAGCACCGGGATGGACTCCTTGAGCACGGTGACGCTGCCATCGCGCGCCACCAGTTCGACCTTCAGATCGTCGGGCGCCTCGAAGGTGACCGACTGCTCGTTGTGCCGGAAATCGCCGGCCTCCATGGTGGCGACGTGCGTCATCGAGTCCGGCGACCATGCCCCCATCTTGGGCGGGTGCGACTTCGCGTAGTTCTTGACCGCGAGCGGCGCCCGCCGGTCGGAGTTCCCCTGGCGCAGCACGGGGTTGACCGCGGAGCCCTTCACCTTGTCGTAGCGGGACTGGACGTCGCGTTCGGTGGGAGTGGCCGGCTCGTCGGGGTAGTCGGGCAGCATGAAGCCCTTGCCCCGGAGTTCCTCGATCGTGGCCTTGAGCTGCGGGATCGACGCCGAGACGTTCGGCAACTTGATGACGTTGGCCTCGGGACGGTTGACGAGTTCACCGAGCTCGGCGAGGTCGTCGCTCACGCGCTGCGTCGGGCGTCAGGGCCTCCGGGAAGGCAGCCAGGACCCGGCCGGCGAGCGAGATGTCACGCAGTTCGACGTGCACCCCGGCGACGTCGGTGAAGGCGTTGACGACGGGCAACAACGACCGGGTGGCCAGCGCCGGGGCCTCGTCGGTGTGCGTGTAGATGATGGTGTGACGATCGGTCGGCATGGTCCCGAGACGGTAGTCGTCAGTGCGCCAGCGCGACGATGGCGAGCACGACGAGGTAGATCACCAGCAGGCCTCCGGCCCAGCGCCAGAGCGACTGGCGGGTGAACGGTGCCGGGCGACCGCCGACGCCGGCGAGGATCATCCCGCAGTCGCGGCACCGTTCGTCGGCCGGAGCAACGGCTGACCCGCACAGCGGACACACCGACAGCATCGAACCGGCGGTCTCCGGATCGGGCATGCTCACGCGTTCGCCTCCTTGCGCTCGGCGGCCTCGACCGCGTTCCGGAAGAGCATGGCGATCGTGGTGGGCCCGACCCCGCCGACCCGCGGGGTGATGGCGCCCGCGACCTCCTCGCACGCCTCGTCGACGTCCGGCAGCAGCCGGCGGCCCTCGTAGCGCACCCCGCCGCCGACGACGACCGCACCAGGAGTGATGTGTTCGGGCTGCAGGATGCCGGGCACGCCGGCCGCGGCGACGACGATCCCCGCCCGTCGGGTGTAGTCGGGCCAGTTCGGCACGCCGGTGTGCACCACCGTGACCGCGGCGTTGGCCGTCGGCCGCTTCTGGGAGAGCAGGAGCGCGAGCGGGCGACCGAGGGTCGTGCCGCGACCGAGGATGCAGACCTCGTGGCCGGCGACGTCGATGTCGTAGTACGCGAGGAGCGCCTCGATCCCGGCCGGGGTCGCGGGGACCGGTCCGGGCATCATCAGCGCGAGCCGGCCCATGTTCACCGGGTGCATGCCGTCGACGTCCTTGTCGGGGTCCATGGACATGATCGCGTCGTCGAAGTCGATCTGCGGGGGTGTCGGGTGCTGCACCAGGAACCCGTCGACCGCGGGGTCGTCGTTGAACGTGCGCACCGCGGCGAGCACGTCGGCCTGCGTCGCGGTTTCCGGCAGGTGGATGTGGGGCGAGGTCCACCCCAAGTCCTGCGCCTTCTCCATCTTCATCCCGACGTAGCGCGCGCTGGCGCCGTCATCGCCCACGAGGATGGTGCCCAGGCCGGGCGTGTGCCCGTTGGCCAACAACTTCTCGACGCGCGGCGCGAGATCCGCGAACACCGCGTCGGCGACCGGTCCACCGGGCATCATCTTCGCTGCCATGTTCTCGTCTCCTCGTGCTAGTGCAGGAAGTGGCGTTCACCGGTGAACACCATCGCCAGACCGAGCTCGTCCGCGCGTTCGATGTTGGGTTCGTCGCGCATGGCACCACCCGGCTGCACGATCACCGCCACCCCGGCCTCGGCGGCGGCCTCGATGCCGTCAGGGAACGGATAGAACGCGTCGGACGCTCCCGCACCACCCTGGGCGCGTCCCGCAGCCTTCTTCGCCGCGATCTCGCCCGACTCGACGCGGTTCTGCTGACCGGCGCCGATGCCGACGGCCTGGCCGTCCTTCACCAGCACGATGGCGTTCGACTTGACGTGCCCGCAGATGCGCCACGCCAGCTCGGCGTCGCGCCATTCCGACTCGGTGGGCGCACGCTTGGTCACGACCCGCCAGTCGTTCCGGGTGGCGGCGAAGTGGTGCGCATCCTGCACCAGGAAGCCACCGCTGATCTGGCGGAAGTCGAGCCCCACCGACTCGGGAGGGCCGGCGGTGAGGAGCCGGGTGTTCTTCCGCTTGGCGATCAGCGCATCGACCGTCCCCGGATCCCAACCGGGCGCGAGGATGAGGTCGGCCTGCGGCCCGGCGACCATGCGTTCGGCGGTGGCCGTCGTCGACCGGGCGGTTGAGGGCGACGATGCCGCCGAACGCGGAGCGCTCGTCGCACTCGAGCGCGCGCTGGTACGCGCTGCTCAGGTCGTCGGCCAGCGCCACCCCGCACGGGTTGGCGTGCTTGATGATCGCCACCGCGGGACCATCGCCCAGATCGTGCACCAGGCGCCACGCGGCGTCGGCGTCGTAGAGGTTGAGGTAGCTGAGCGCCAGCCCCGCGTGCTGTTCGACGCCGTCCCACCAGCTCGTCGTACCGCTGATGCGGTACCGCGCGCCGCGCTCGATGGGGATTCTCGCCGTAGCGCAACTCGTCTCCCGTGCGTTCGAGCGCGAGGTCGACGTACTGCGGCAGGGGTTGGTCCGCTTGCAACCACGCGACGATCTGCGCGTCGAACGCCGCCGTACTCGCGAACGCCGCGATCGCGAACGCTCGCCTGGTCTCGTCGCCGACGGTGTTGTCGTTGCCGTCGAGTTCTTCCAACAGGCGGGCGTACTGCGAGGCGTCGGTGACGATCGTGACGAAGGCGTGGTTCTTCGCTGCCGCGCGGACCATGGCGGGACCACCGACGTCGATGGTTTCGATGTCGGGGGACTGCGCGAACGGATAGAGGTTCGACACGACGAGGTCGAAGGGTTCGATCCCGTACGTGGTGAGGTCCTCGTCGTGCGACGGCTTGGACCGGTCGGCAAGGATGCCGCCGTGGATCTTCGGGTGGAGGGTGACGACCCGGTGATCGAGAATGGGTGGCACGCCGGTGATGTCGTCGACCGCGATCACGGGGATGCCCGCGTCGGCGATCGCCTTGGCCGTGCCGCCGGAGGAAACGAGCTCGACGCCGCGCCGCTGCAACTCGCGCGCGAAGTCGACGATCCCGGTCTTGTCGTACACCGAGAGCAACGCCCTCGTGATCTTCGTGCGCATCATTCGACCAACTTCCGTAGTACCTCCGGGTAGATCCGCCGCTCAACTTCCTTGATTCGTTCGTGCAATGTCTCGACCGTGTCGTCGGCGAACACCGGAACCGCCTCCTGGGCGAGAATCGGTCCTTCGTCGACCTCGAGTCGGGCGAGGTGCACCGTGCAACCAGTGACTTTGACGCCGTAGGCGAGCGCTTCGTCGACCGCATGCCACCCCTTGAACGCGGGGAGCAACGCGGGGTGGGTGTTGACGATCCGGTCGGGAAACGCGTCGTGGATCGGCTTGGAGAGGATGGTGCCGAAGCCGGCCATCGCGATCAGGTCGATCTCGTGCCGCTGGAGCGCATCGAGCACCTGGTGGGTGTAGGCGACCCGGTCGAAATCAGCACCGAAGCTGGAGCGTTCGGTCAACTCGACCGGGATCCCGGCATCCTCGGCGATCGCCAGGGCCCCGCACGGCCGGTCGGCGAGGACCACCGCGATGGGCAACTCGTGGTCGAGCATGGAGCGCAGGATCGTGCCGCTCCCCGATGCCAGGACTGCGATCCGACCCACACGCTGAAGGTAGCCGAGAGGCCCCGAACGGGAAGGATCCTTGCATTCAGAGTCGAGCCATGGTGGGCTAGGTGCCGATGTGCCCCGTGGCGGGCACCACAGCGTGGGAAAGCGAGAGCGTCTTGGACATCAACAAGCTCAATACTGGTGAAAAGGTGATGGGGGTGAGCGGCATCCTGCTCCTCGTCTTCTCGTTCTTCCCGTGGCTGGGATTCTCGTACGCAGGATTCTCGGCGTCGAAGAGTGCGTGGACCTTCACTCTGTGCTGGTTCGCGGTGGTGCTCGGGGTCGTGATCGCAGGTCTGGTGATCGCCAAGGCGGCGGGGGTCGACGTTCCCGCACTCGGCAGCCTGAAGTGGGCACACATCTTCCTCGCGGCGACGGCGATCGTGTTCCTGCTCATCCTGATCAAGCTCATCGTCGGTCCGAGTACCGGTGGGGTCGACATCAGTGGCACGGGTGTCTCGAAGGACCGCAAGATCGGCATCTTCCTCGGGATCCTCGCGTCCGCCGGTCTGGTCGTGGGCGCCTATCTGAACGCCAAGGAGACCGGCGACCTCCCGGGCGCCATCGGCGGCGCGAAGGGTGGTTCGGCCCCGCCGGCACCCTGAGCCACGGTGACGTCTGAGCGGCCGACGCTCGCGGTCCGCCTCGGGCCGCGGTGCATTCCTCGCCGTCGGAGTGGTCGCGTTCGTCGTCGAAGCCACCGACGACGATCCGACCGCTCCCGGGGTCATCTTCACACTGATCCTGATCCGCGCTCCGGGGCCCGTACGGTCAGCGTGCGTGACCGCCATCGGGGCGAGATCCGGGGCGTGTACCTGCTGACCCTTGCCTGCTACCTGATCCTCTACCTCGCGGGCTGGACCCGAGGCCGGGCGATCCTGCTTGCCGGCGCGCTGGTGTTCTTCGCCAGTTGGGCCGCGTTCGAGGTCGCCGACAGCAGCAGCAACGTCATCCCGTTCCAGCACGAGGTCTCGAACTCGAGCGGTTCGACGAACTTCGGCTTCTCCCAGTCGTCGTCACTCTCGAACGCGGACGACACCACCGACGCCACCGCCACGGTCGCGCTGGTGATCGGCCTCGCGTTCTCGGCGGGAGCAGCACTCGACCGCAAGGGCTTCGCCGGCGCGGCTACGCCGTTCGTCGGGATCGTCGGCCAGCGCGGGGAGACCGCCGGCGAGCAACCACGTGGATCGGTGTCGTGGCTGTGTTCGGCGGTCTGGTCGCCGTGCTCGTCGACGTTGCGCCGAGCAGTGCGGCCGGTGTCGGCGGGATCGCGTTCGGGTTCGCGCTCGCACTGGGAGCGGTCGCGTGGTGGCTCGCCCCGGTCCTCGGCGAGCCCGACGACGGGAACGTACCGATGCCACCCCCGACTGCGCCTCCCGGCGGCGACGTGGCCGACATCCACGGCGCGCCCGGCGAAGCCGCAGCTGCCTGAACCTGCCACACCCGCTGCACGTCACCGTTCCCTCGGAACGATTCGCTCACCGAATCGGTCCGGGACTACCGAATCGTTCACCGAATCGGCCCGGGACTCACCGAATCGACCCGGGACTCACCGAATCGATCACCGAATCGGCCCGGGACTCACCGAATCGATCACCGAATCGGTCCGACGGCGCACAAGAGGTCGTGGGGGCTCCCTCGGATCGGGTTCCGTGTCACACCCTGGAGGCATGCTGGCGTACACCTCCCCCGGTCGACCTGAGCCTTGGGAGTCGAAAGATGCCGTTTCCTCCGCGCCGGCTACTGCCGTTCCGTGACCGTCAGGCCACACTCGATCGGCGCCAGGAGTTGATATCGGTCGCGACAAGCGTCGATGCCCAACAACAACGTCTCGCAGTCCAGATGTCCGCCGTCCGCAACGAGCTGCTCGCGCTCCGCGAGCGCCTGTGGCCGGCAGCACCGGGACACGCCTTCCGCAACGTCCGTCGGCCGAGAATCGGCGGCCCCGCTCCGATCCCACCTCCGACCCGCGACGCGATTCCGGTGCGCGGCGCCGATCTCCGCTATGCGGCGCTGGGAGTGCTCGTCCGCGCCGGAACACCGCTCACCCTTCCGGAAGTCCACCGAGCGCTGCACCTGACCGGCTACCGAATTGCCGGCGCGAGAGCCGTCAAGCAGCTCGGGGACGCCATGGCCTACGAACACAACCAAGGTCGGGTGCGCCGGATCGCCCGTGGCACGTACGCGATCGGTGAGTTGTCACCGGCGCGGCGGCGGCGTGCGGCGTCGACTACAGCTTGGCGACGATCCCAGCCATGAGCTCCCCGGCTTCGGTCGGATTGAGACCGACCTCGACCCCGGCATCGCGCAGCGCATCCATCTTCGCCGCCGCGGTGCCTTTGCCGCCGGACACGATCGCGCCCGCGTGGCCCATCTTCTTCCCCGGCGGCGCGGTCACCCCGGCGACGTACGACGACACCGGCTTGCTCATCGACGACTTGATGAACGTCGGCCGCCTCCTCTTCGGCCGACCCGCCGATCTCGCCGATCATCATGACGGCCTTGGTCTCGGGATCGGCTTCGAAGGCGCGCAGACAGTCGATGAAGCTGGTGCCCGGCGACCGGGTCGCCGCCGATGCCGACGCAGGTCGTGACCCCGATGTCCTTCTGCTGCAGTTCGTAGAGCGCCTGGTAGGTGAGCGTCCCCGAGCGGCTCACGATGCCGACCGGACCGCCCTCCTTGGCGATGTGGCCGGCGGTGATACCGATGTTGGCCTTGCCCGGACTGATGATCCCGGGGCAGTTCGGCCCGAGCAGCTGGGTGTCGGGGAAGTCGCGCCGCAACTTGTTGAAGAACCACGCCTCGTCGTGAGCGGGCACGCCCTCGGTGATGCACACGATGAACGTCAGACCAGCTTCAGCCGCCTCCATCACCGCGGCCTGCACGCCCGGCGCAGGGATGAAGATGCACGATGCCGTCGCGCCGGTCGCGGCGACCGCTTCGGCGACGTTCGCGTACACCGGGATGCCCGCGACCTCGGTCCCGGCCTTTTTCGGGCTCGTACCCGCCACCACCTGGGTGCCGTAGTCGCGGTTCAACGGGCCGTAGAAGCTGCCCTGCCCTCCGGTGAGCCCCTGGTATACGACCTTGGTGGTCTCGTCGACGAAGATGCTCACTTCGGGGTTCCTCCAGCGAGCTCGACGGCGCGTCGCGCGGCGTCGAGCATGGTCGGCTGCATCTGCAACCGATCGGACAGATGGGGCTCGAGGATCTTGCGACCCTCGTCGGCGTTGGTACCGTCGAGACGGATCACGATCGGCGCGTCGATCTGTACCCGCTCGAGCGCCTGCACGATCCCGTTGGCGACCTCTTCACCCTTCGTGATGCCGCCGAAGATGTTGATGAAGATCGAGCGGACGTTGGCGTCGCTGGTGATGACGCCGAGCGCACCCGCCATCACGTCGGCGTTTGCGCCTCCGCCGATGTCGAGGAAGTTGGCCGGGCTCCCGCCGACCTGGTTCACGATGTCGACGGTGCTCATGGCCAGACCGGCCCCGTTGGCGATCACGCCCACCGTGCCATCGAGCCCGACGTACTGCAGCCCCTGCTGATGGGCGAACTCCTCGCGAGGGTCACGCACCTGGGTCGCGTCGTAGTCCGTGTAGTCCGGGTGACGGAAGACTGCGTTGTCGTCGAGCGTCACCTTGGCGTCCAGCGCGTGCACCCGGCCGTCAGGAGTGAGGATCAACGGGTTGATCTCGACCAGATCGGCGTCACCCTCGGTGTAGGCGGTGTACAGCTTCAGCAGGATGTCGACCGCGCCTTCGGTGGCAGCAGGATTGAGGTTCGCGGCGTCCACCCAGGCCCGGCACTGCGCCTCCGTCAATCCGTCGACCGGATCGACGTGAATCTTGGCGATGGCATCGGGGTTCTCCTCGGCCACCTGCTCGATCTCGACGCCACCCTGGGCGGACAGCATCCCGAGGTGGAGCTTGGCGGCTCGGTCGAGCGTGAACGACGCGTAGTACTCCTCGGCGATGTCGCTGGCGGTCTCGATCCAGACGACCTTCACCACGTGACCCTTGATGTCCATCCCGAGGATCGCTTCGGCGTGGGTGCGGGCCTCGGCCGAGTTGGCCGCGAGCTTGATCCCGCCCGCCTTGCCCCTGCCGCCCACCTGCACCTGGGCCTTCACCACCACCGGGTAGCCGATGCGGTCCGCCACCTCCACTGCTTCAGGCACGGTGGTGACGGGAGCGCCGTCGGACACCGGGATGCCGTAGCGCGCGAAGAGTTGCTTTCCTTGATACTCGAAGAGATCCACGGGGCGGAATGCTGGTCGATTCGCAGGCTCCACACAAACCGAAGAACGGCGAACCCGGGTGGTACACCGTTCCCGTGCCCGCCTCGCGTTCGGACGCCAAGATCCTGCTGGTGGCAACCGCCTCGGTGATCCTTGCCGGGCTGCTGGTGGCGGCCGTCCTGCTCCTGGCCACGAGCCGGGCCGGCAGCCCGACGAAATACGCACCCTTCCCGGCCGGTGTCGCCTCGTCGATCAAGAGCCAGTTGCAAGACGGAGGTCCGTACTTCTTCCCCGACCCCTTCGGCGGCGACCGCAACATCCTGCTCGCGATCGAGGGCGGCAAGGTCGTGGCGCTCTCCGACATCCTGCCGAACACCACGAGTTGCCGGGTCAAGTGGCGCGGTTCGATCGACGCCTTCGAGGACTGCCATGGCGACAAGCTGCACAGCGGCGAACTCGACCGATTCCAAACCGAGATCGGGCTGGTCGGCGCGAACAAAGGCGAACTGCTGATCGATCTTCGCCACAAGGAACCGGCGCCTGAACCCTCGTAGGCCACCGGTCGCCGGATCCTCAGACGCCCACTTTCGTCAGGGGCGCCCACGCGAGGAGGAGACGCTTCTCACCGACGTCGCGGAAATGCACCACCGCTTCGGTCTTGTCGCCGTCACCGACGAGTTGCAGGATCACTCCTTCGCCGAACTTCTCGTGCGCGACGTCGTCGCCCACGTGCAGGCCCATGCCCTCGGCACCCCGCGCGCCACCCGGCCCGCTCGGGGTTGACGACCGCGGCCCCGCCATCGCCGCGGCGGCGACCGCCTGGCGGTGCTGCACCGGATCGCGGCGGCCCGACGACGAGCTTCGTCCACGCTCGGCCCCCGCACCCAACACCTGCATCAGTTCCTCGGGAATCTCCGACAAGAAGCGGCTCGGCGGGTAGTAGTCGGTCGCGCCGAACAACATCCGGCTCCAGGCATGGCAGAGGTAGAGCCGCTCCCGCGCACGCGTGATCCCGACGTAACACAACCGACGCTCCTCCTCGAGCTCGTCGGGATCGCCCAAGCTGCGCGAGTGCGGGAACACACCGTCTTCCAACCCGGTCAGGAACACGACCGGGAACTCGAGCCCTTTGGCGGTGTGCAGCGTCATCAGCGTGACCGCACTCTGCTCGCCGCCCTCGCCGTCGGCGTTGTCGAGATCGGTGACGAGAGAGATGGCCTCGAGGAACGCCTGGATCCGGGCCAGCCCCTCGGGGATCACGATGTCGCCGGCCGCGGTGTCGGCGGTCCCGACGCCCGCGATGCCCGGCAGGCCCGACACGTCGCCCGCGTCGAGCGCGACGTCGAACTCACGACAGACACCGACGAGCTCCTGGAGGTTTTCGATCCGGCCGCGCGCCTCGATCGAGCGTTCGGCTTCGAGCTCGGCGAGATAGCCGGTCCGGTCCAGGATGGCTTCGACCGTCGGCGAGATGCCCTCCGCCGCGATCTCCTCGACCTCGCTCATCAGCTCGAGCAGGTCACGGATCCCGCCCAGTGCCTTCCCGGTCACGCCGGCGACCGCGGCGCGGGTCAACGCCTCGCGGAACGTGACGCCCGCGCCCTGAGCGTAGGCCGACACCTTGTTGACCGACGTGTCGCCCACGCCCCGCTTGGGGGTGTTGACGACGCGCCGCCAGCTGACTTCGTCGTCAGGGTTCACGAGCGCGCGGAGGTAGGCGAGGATGTCCTTGACTTCGCGCCGGTCGTAGAACTTCACCCCGCCGACGACGCGGTACGGGACACCGGCCCGCACGAGCGTCTCCTCGACGACCCGGCTCTGCGCGTTGGTGCGGTAGAAGACCGCGACGTCGCTGAAGCGATGGTGCTCGTGGTCGACGAGCCGGCCGATCTCGTGCACCACGAACGCGGCTTCATCGTGTTCGTCCTCGGCGTGGTAGCGGGTGATGAGTTCGCCGCCGATCTGCTCGGTCCAGAGGTTCTTCGGTCGCCGTGCGGCGTTGTTGGCAATCACCGCGTTCGCGGCGTCGAGGATGTTCTGACTCGACCGGTAGTTCTGTTCCATCACGATGACGGTCGCCTCGGGGAACTCCTCCTCGAAGCGCAACAGGTTGCGGAAGTCGGCTCCACGGAATTTGTACACCGAGTTGTGCGTGACCAGACCGTTGGCCACGAAGTTGTGCGTGCGCTCGATGTCGAGGTCGTAGACCGGCGACTCGATCGGCACCGATTCGACGGAGGTGACGACATCGAACCGTCCGTCTTCATCGACCATGACCATGCCCGGTCGCAGCGACGACGCCGCCAGGAACGGGAGCGAGTTGGTGCAGGTGTTGACATCGTTCGCGGCCAGGCGGGCACTCGGCCGCACCGCGACATCGAGCACAGAGGAGATCCGCCGCACGATGTCGTCCACCACCGCCATGTCGCCGTTGCCCGTCTCGAACCGCCAACCCCGGCCATCCTCCCGCGCCGGACGGACACGGAGGCCGATGCTTTCGAGCGCCGCCTTGCCCTCGGCGTCATCGCCGAACAACGAGACCCGATGCATCGGTGACCCATCGCGCTCGATCACCGCACAAGACCACGGACACACACCGCGTCTGTTGTTGCGGGGTCCGTCCCTTCACGAAGCCGGCGAAGTGGGTGTGGTCCTCCGTCGAGACCACGCGTCGCCCGGACTGCGTCGTGACCGCGACTCCCCGGGTCGACACGGCCTCGTGCGTGCGCACGACCGTGGCCGGGCGAAAGTCACCACTGCCGTAACACGACATGACGAGGTCCCCGGCTCGCACCTGTTCGATCGGCCGCAACGACCCGTCACCCATGGCAACCGACGTGCCCGCGACCAGGCACTGGTCCGCGTCACCGACCACCATCACGTTGCGGTGCTCTTCGGTGAGCATGCGCACCAGTTCCCACTGCGCGACGTTCGTGTCCTGGAACTCGTCGACCAGCACGTGGTGGAACCGGCCTCGCCAGCGTGCGAGTACGTCAGGATGGTCGCGGAACAGGTGGACGGTCTGCACGAGCAGGTCATCGAAGTCCAGCGCCGACGCTTCGAGGAGGCGCCGCTGGTACTCGCGGTAGACATCAGCGACCCGCTTCTCCGGCGGGGTGAACGCCCGGTCGACGGCCTGCTCCCATGACACCAGCTCGTTCTTCATCGCCGAGATCGCCGCGTGCAACCGGCGCGGTGGGAACCGCTTCGGGTCCATGTCGAGGTCGCGGCGCACGTAGTCGACCAGGCGGACCGCATCGGCCTGGTCGTAGATCGAGAACGACGACCGATACCCGAGGACGGGCGCATCGCGGCGCAGGATCCGCGAACACATCGAGTGGAACGTCGACACCCACATCTTCTGCGCGACCGGACCCACGAGTTCCGAGACCCGCGATTTCATCTCGCCGGCGGCCTTGTTGGTGAACGTGATCGCGGCGAGCCCGAAGGGTGAGACCCGCTGTTCGGCGACGAGGAACGCGATCCGGTGGGTGAGCACACGGGTTTTGCCCGAGCCCGCGCCCGGCGACGACCAGGATCGGACCGTCAGGCGCAGATGCCGCCTCGCGCTGGACCGGGTTGAGACCCGCGAGCACGGCGTCGGAGGTGATCACCCCCGCATCGTACGCGTGTTCGGGTGGGGAACGTTGCGCTCAGTCCGACGTGTGAGTCGGGCTGCAGCTCGAGTTCCTTCGTGGGTCGGGGTTCCTCGCGCCACGCCCGCAGGAGGCGGGTGTGCTCCGCGTTGAGGGCCACGGTGAAGGCACCGTCGTTGTCGATCTCGAGCCCGAAATAGGGCTGCCACTCGCTGTCGAGGGTGATCGACGACGGATCGACGCCTCGCGGCAGGCGGCAGAACCGCATCCGCTCGGAGTCGAACAGCCAGGTGCTGTGGGTGGAGTCGATACGTCGCATAAGGAGTACTGGAACCCTAGCCGTGAACGGCTGAAGATTTCGAGAAGAGAACGCGAGTTTCCGCCTCAACTCTTGTTCAACCAGCTGCCTTTTCCATAGCCGGGGTATAGGAGCCCGACCGCGCCGCACTGTTGAGCTGGGCCCGGTGGAAGAAGGCATCCTTCCCGGCATCGACGTTCGCCGCTTCGCCCTTCCACGCCTTCAGGGCCGGGGCCTGGAGCGCCCTCCCGTAGGAGAAACTGAGCTCCCAGGGCCGCCCGCCGAGCTGGTTCATGGCGTTGAGATGGGCGGTGGCGAGCTCGTCGGTCTGACCCCCGGAGAGGAACACGATCCCGGGCACCGCGGCCGGCACCGTCGCCCGGAAGCAGCGGACAGTCATTTCGGCGACCTCCTCCACCGAGGCCTGCTGTGCGCAGCCGTAGCCCGACAGCACCATGTTGGGCTTGAGCAGCGTGCCGTCGAGGCGCACCCGCTGGAGGTACAACGCCTCGTACAGCGCCTCGAGCACCGCGGTGGTCACCTCGAACGAGCGCTCGATCGTGTGGTCGCCGTCCATCAGGACCTCGGGCTCGACGATCGGGACGATGCCCGCTTCCTGGCACAGCGCGGCGTAGCGCGCGAGCCCGTGTGCGTTCACGTCGATGCAGTACGCGCTCGGCAACGATAGCGGTGATCGTGTACGTGGCGCGCCACTTGGCGAACCGGGCGCCGAGCGAGTGGTACTCGGCGAGCCGCTCGCGCAGACCGTCGAGCCCCTCGGTGACAGTCTCGCCCTCCGCCCCGGCCAGCGGCTTGGCGCCGAGGTCGACCTTGATCCCGGGGATCACGCCCTGGTCGGTCGAGGACCTTCACCAGCGGCGTGCCGTCGGACGCCTTCTGACGGATCGTCTCGTCGAACAGGATCACTCCGCTGATGAAGTCGGCCACACCCTTGGTGCGTGAACAGCATCTCGCGATAGTCACGCCGGTTGTGCTCGGTCGACTCGGCGCCGATCGAGTCGAAGCGCTTCTTGATCGTCCCGCTGCTCTCGTCGGCGGCGAGGATGCCCTTGCCCGGCGCGACCAGCGCCGTGGCGGTCGCGGAAAGCGCTGCGATGTCCATCTTGACTGCTACTCCCATTCGATGGTGCCGGGTGGCTTGCTGGTGATGTCGTAGGCGACCCGGTTGACCCCGGGCACCTCGTTGATGATGCGCGACGCCATGCGTTCGAGCAGGTCGGCAGGGAGCCGGGCCCAGTCGGCCGTCATCGCGTCGTCCGACGTGACGGCACGGATCACGATCGGGTACTCGTACGTGCGGCCGTCGCCCATCACGCCGACGGTCCGCACCGCGGGCAGCACCGCGAAGCTCTGCCAGATCTCACGCTCCAGGCCCGCACGGCGGATCTCCTCGAGCACGATGGCGTCGGCCTCGCGCAGGATCTCGAGCCGCTCCGGGGTGATGGTGCCGATGATGCGCACCGCCAACCCGGGGCCCGGGAACGGTTGACGCCAGACGATCTCCTCCGGCAAGCCCGAGCTCGGCGCCGACCGCCCGCACTTCGTCCTTGAACAGCTGGCGCAGCGGTTCGACCAACTCGAAGTTCATGTCGTCGGGCAAGCCACCGACGTTGTGGTGCGACTTGATGGTGGCGTTGTCGTCCCCACCGGACTCGACGATGTCGGGATACAGCGTGCCCTGGACGAGGAAGCGGGCGTCGGCGTGATCGGCCGCGGCCTCCTCGAACACGCGGATGAACGTCTCGCCGATGATCTTGCGCTTCTGCTCGGGTTCCTCGACGTCGTGCAGCGCGCCGAGGAAGCGGTCGGCCGCCTTCACGTGCACGAGGTCGATGTGGAACTGGCGCCGGAACGTCTCCTCCACCTGCTCGGCTTCGTTCTTGCGCATCATGCCGGTGTCGACGAACACGCACGTGAGCTGGTCGCCGATCGCCTTGTGCACCAACGCGGCGGCCACCGCGGAGTCGACGCCGCCGGAGAGCCCGCAGATCACCCGCTCGTCACCGACCTGGGTCCGGATCTCGTCGACGGCCTGCTCGATGATCGACGTGTTCGTCCACGTCGGCCGGCAGTCGCACACGTCGAACAGGAAGCGCTTCAGGATCTCCTGACCGCGTTCGGTGTGCAGCACCTCGGGGTGGAACTGCACGCCGTAGATCGCGCGCTCGCGGTCTTCGAGCGCGGCGACCGGTGCGCCCGCGGTCGTGGCGGTGACGGTGAATCCGGCAGGCGCGCCGACGATCGCGTTGCCGTGGCTCATCCACACGCTCTGCTCGGTGGGGAGCTCGCCGAACAGCACGGAGCCGGAGCTCGGTGCGCGACAGCTGGGTGCGGCCGTACTCGCCGTCGCCGGTCTCGCGCACCTCGCCGCCGAGCTGCTGCGCGACGAGCTGCGCGCCGTAACAGATACCGAGCACCGGGACGCCGGCGTCGTAGATCGCGGGATCGATGCTGGGCGCGCCCTCGACGTACACCGACGCGGGACCGCCCGAGAAGATGATGCCCTTCGGACCCTTGGCCAGCATGTCGTCGATGGGCATCGAGCGCGGCACGATCTCGGAGTAGACGTGCGCCTCGCGCACCCGGCGCGCGATCAGCTGTGCGTACTGCGCCCCGAAGTCGACGACGAGGATCTTGTCGAACGGATCGGGATCAGGCGCGGTCACGAGCCCGCGTCACCGACCCATGCCGATGCCCTGGGCACGCTGGAGCGACTTGCCCTCGGTCTGGAGCGAGGGGGCGACCATGACCTCGGCCTTCTGGAACTCCTTGAGCGTCTCGTAGCCGGTCGTGGCCATCGAGGTGCGCAGGGCGCCGAACAGGTTGAGGGTGCCGTCGTTCTCGTGCGCCGGACCCACCAGGATCTCGGCGAGCGTCGCCCGGTTCCCGGCACGGACCCGCACGCCACGCGGGAGCGTCGGGTGGAACGTCGCCATGCCCCAGTGGTAGCCCTTGCCCGGCGCCTCGTAGGCGGCCGCGAGGGGCGAGCCGATCATGACCGCGTCGGCGCCGCAGGCGATGGCCTTGGCGACATCACCGCCGGTCCGCATCCCGCCGTCGGCGATCACGTGGACGTAGACGCCGGTCTCGTCGAGGTGTCGGATACGCGCGCCCGCGGCGTCGGCGATGGCGGTGGCCTGCGGGACGCCGATCCCGAGGACGCCACGACTGGTGCACGCGTGGCCGGGGCCGACACCGACGAGCACGCCGACCGCACCGGTGCGCATGAGGTGCAGCGCGGTCGAGTACGACGCACACCCACCGACGATGATCGGGACGTCGAACTCGCGGATGAACTTCTTGAGGTTGAGCGGCTCGACCGTCTTCGACACGTGCTCCGCGGACACGACGGTGCCCTGGATCACGAGGATGTCGAGCTCGGCCTCCAGCACGTGCTTGGCGTACTGCTCGACGCGCTGGGGAGTGAGCGACACGCACGCGGTGACGCCTGCGTCCTTGATCTCGCGGATGCGCCGACCGATGAGCTCTTCCTTGATCGGCTCGGCGTAGATCTCCTGCATCCGCCGGGTGGCCTTCTCGTTCGGCAGCTCGGCGATCTCGTCGAAGAGGATGTCGGGGTCGTCGTAGCGGGTCCAGAGACCTTCGAGGTTCAGGCAACCGACCCCACCGAGGTGGCCCATCTCGATCGCCACTCGCGGCGACAGCGCGCCGTCCATCGCGGAGCCCATCACGGGCAGACCGAAGCGGAACGCGTCGAGCTCCCACGTGATGTCGACGTCTTCCGGATCGCGCGTCCGTCGGCTCGGGACGATCGCGATGTCGTCGAACCCGTAGGCGCGACGGCCGGACTTGCCGATGCCGATCTCGACTTCCAACCCGGTACCTCCCGAAATGGAGAAATTCCCAGGTTACCCGTCCGGCCCGTTCCCGGCCCGTACGGTCAGGCGCGGGTCCAGTCGCCCCAGTCGCCGGTCACCGGCACGCCGAGGACCTGGGCGAGGAAGCCGGTGAGGATCCGGGCGGTGGCACCCCACACCGTCTCGTCCTCCAACTCGAAGAACTGCATCGCGCGTTCGGTGCCGTCGAGGCCCCACGCCCACCGCTCCTCGCGGTAGACGCCGTCCGCGAGCAGCTCCGAGAGCGCGACGTCGAAGACGCGGTCGACTTCACGCGAGTCCGAGGTGATCGCGGGGCGTCCGTCGGTGATTCCGACGAACGGCGAGATGTTGAACTGTCCGACCACGGTGCCCAGGGTGGGAAGGGCCGCGATCACCTCCACCGAGTCACGCGCCAGGCCGATCTCCTCTTCGGCCTCGCGGAGCGCGGCGTCCCGAGCGTCACGGTCGACACCGGGCTCGACTTTGCCGCCGGGGAACGCGATCTCCCCGCGGTGGGACGGCATCGTCTCCGGCCGTTTGGTGAGCACGAGGCGCGTCTCACCGTCCTCCTCGAACAAGGGGAGCAGCACCGCGGCGGCCCGGCCACCAGGTTGGAGCGGTGGGAGCGGGGGCGCGACGTACTCGGCGAACTGCGCCCGGATCCGCTCGAGCGTGATCGTCCGGGGCCCGGGCGCGAGTCGGGCCCAGGGCGCCGCCCCGCCGTCCCGGGCCGTCGCCGGCCGCGGGATGCGCTGGCGGCCGCCCCGGGCCCCAGAATCGCTCAGGGTCAGGACTACTTCTTCTTGCCCGCCACGACCTTGGCGAGGACGTCACGGCTCGAGAGGACGAGGAGGTCCTCACCGTCGACGGTGATCTCGGTGCCGCCGTACTTCGAGTAGAGGACGACATCGCCGGTGGCGACGTCGACGGGGATCAGTTCGCCATTGTGGTCCGAGCGCCGGCCGGGGCCCACCGCGAGGACTTCGCCCTGCTGGGGCTTCTCCTTGGCGGTGTCGGGGATGACAAGGCCGCTCACGGTCATCTCCTCGGCGTCTCCGGGGCGAACGACGATCCGGTCTTCGAGCGGTTGCAGACTCATGAAAGTGCCTCCTGCAGCATGCAGACGGGGGTGGACGATTCGAGCGATCGTTAGCACTCGGCCAGTGCGAGTGCTAACTCAAGGTACCAGCAGGGTGCCGGATCCGGCAAACCCGCGTCAGGTCAACCTCAGATTCGGGTTGGCGCCGGTGTCGAGCGGGGTGGGCCCGTCCGCGGCGAGGCGCCACCATGCGGCCGCCGCGATCATCGCCCCGTTGTCGGTGCACAGGCGAAGCGGCGGCAGGAAGGCCCGGCGCCCGGTGGTCGCGGCGGCTTCGGCCACCCGGGCCCGGAGGCGCGAGTTGGCCGCGACGCCCCCACCCAGCGCCAACGTCTGCGCGCCCGACCGCTCGGCAGCCGCGAGCAGCTTGGCGACCAACTGGTCGACCACGGCCTCCTGGAACGACGCGGCGACGTCGGCGATCGCGGCGCCGGGCTCCTTGCGGTGGTGGTTGACCACCGCGGTCTTCAGCCCGGCGAACGAGAAGTCGGCCTCCCCCGCCATCGCGCGCGGAAATCGGATGGCGCTTCGGTCACCGGCGGCGGCCAAGCGGTCGATGGCCGGGCCGCCCGGGTACCCGAGCCCGAGGTGACGCGCCACCTTGTCGAAGGCCTCGCCGGCCGCGTCGTCGACCGTCTGTCCGACCACTCGGTAGCGCCCGTGCCCCTCCATGATCACCGTCATGGTGTGGCCGCCCGACACGATGAGCACCGCGAGCGGGAGCTCGAGGTCCGGCTCGTCCAACCACGCCGCGTAGAGGTGGGCCTCGAGGTGGTTGACCCCGACGTAGGGGAGGTCGGCCGCGAGCGCGAGCGCCTTCGCCGCGCTCACGCCGACGAGCAGCGCGCCCGCGAGGCCGGGACCGTGGCACGCGGCAACCGCGTCGAGGTCGCGCAACTCGACGCCGGCTTCGACCAGCGCCTCCGCGATCACCGGCGTGATCAGCTCGACGTGGGCACGGCTCGCCACTTCCGGGACCACACCACCGAAACGAGCGTGGAGGTCGACCTGGCTCGACACCACCGAGGAATGCACGAACCGACCGTCTTCGACGACCGCGGCGGCGGTCTCGTCGCACGACGTCTCCAACCCGAGGATGCGCGTCACCAGCGCTTCACCTCCTCGACGATCGTCTCGCCGGGAATCGTGCGTTCGATCGAGTCGAGGAGCGCGGCGTACTCAGGTTGGTCGATCTCGTAGGCCCACATCACGAGCGCGTCCTCGTTGACCTCCTGGTAGTAGTTCTTCCGCACCCCGACCGGCCCGAACCCGAAGCGTCGGTACATGTCCTGCGCCGCGGTGTTCGACATGCGGACCTCGAGCGTGAGCGCGGTCGCACCGCGCGCGATCGCGTCGCGGGCGAGCACGAGCAAGAGTCGGGTTCCGATCTTGGCACGGTGTCGACGGGGGTCGACCGCGATCGTCGTGACATGTCCCTCGTCGAGGGTCATCATCAGCCCGGCGTATCCGACGAGATCCCGTCCGACGCGTGCGACGTAGTACGCACGCGTTGATCGCAACGCCAACTCGGACAGGAAGAGCGACGAGCTCCAGGGTCGCGGGTACACCTGCTGCTCGATGCGGAGCACCGAACGGATGTGCCGACGCTTCATGGGCTGGATCTGTACGGTCAACGCCGCGTCCTGCGATCCGGGCTCGAGTTCGGCAGCCATCAGCCCGCGGCCTTGCGGTCCCACTCGATCTCGGCGTCGCTCTGACGCAGGTAGAGCGGACGGAGCTCGACCGGTTGCTCGAACTCCTCGCGCTCGGCGCGAGCGGTCGCCAATTGGACCAGCGCCGCGACGCTCGGCGCCGCGAACTCCCCACCCGCGATCTCGGCGTGTTCCAGCGCGGCGAACTCGGAACGGAAACGGTCGACGCCGTCGCCGGCGAGGAGGATGGGCTCGGGCTCGGTCGACAGCTCGGCAACCAGCTCGGCGGGCACGAACACCTCGTAGCCCGACACCCGCTGCACGCCCCCGGGAACGGGCCGGTACCGCGCCGCGAACACCTCGCGCCGGCGGGCGTCGAGCACCGCGACGATCAGCCGGTCCGCGTGCCGAAGCGGGTAGGCCACGAGGTCGAGGCTGGGAATGCCGACGACCGGGATCCGCAGGGCCTGCGCCATCACCTTCGCGGTCGTCACCCCGACACGGAGACCGGTGAACAGCCCGGGCCCGATCCCGACGGCGATCACCGCGAGGTGATCGAGGTCGACGCCGAGCTCGCGGCGGAGATGGTCGATCGCCGGAGCCAGCTGTTCCGCGTGACGACGGCCGCCCGTCAACTGCAGCGCGCCGAGCACCGCGCCGCCGTCGCCGATGGCGACCGACACCTGCGCGGTCGACGTGTCGATGGCGAGGACGAGCACGTCAGCCTTCGCCGGCGGCGGCATGCAGCGCGGCGCCGAGCGCGGCGCGGCGCGGCGCCCACACCGCGCCCGCGGCGTCGATCGTCACGACACGGTCGTCGTCGTTGTCACCCGGTTCGAGGCGGACCTCGAGCCGATCGGCGGGAAGGAGGGCGCTCACGTGGTCGCCCCACTCGACCACCGTGACCGCCTCGCTCCCGACGAGGTCGTCGAACCCGAGATCGTGGAGCTCCTGGAGATGGTCGAGTCGGTAGACGTCGACGTGCACGAGCGGCACCGGCGCGTCGTACTCCCGCACGACGGTGAACGTCGGGCTCACGACCGGCTCGGTGATTCCCAGTGCCACCGCGATTCCCTTGGCGAACACCGTCTTCCCGGTGCCGAGCTCGCCGTTCAGGACGACGACATCACCTGCACTGAGCAACCCGCCGATCGTGCGTGCGAGCGCGTGCGTCTCCTCCGCCGAGTGGGTGTACGCGACGAGGGTCACGACGCGCTCGTCGCCCGCGCGAGCGCGCGCTTGACGGTCACGAAGTCGGCGCGGGCCTGCGCGAGCGCGGGTCCGCCGTTCCGCAACACCGCCGACGGATGGAACGCGGGGATCAGCACCGCGTCGCCGCGGAAGGGGAACGCGCGTCCCCGCAGCTTCGTGATGCCCTCCTTGGTGGACAACAACAACTTGGTGGCGAAGTTGCCGAGGGTGACCACGACCCGCGGATCGATGAACTCGACCTGGGCTTCCAGGTAGGGGCGACAGGTCTCGATCTCGAGCGGCAACGGATCCCGGTTTCCCGGGGGCCGGCACTTCACGACGTTGGCGATGTACACCTGGTCGCGCGTGAACCCGATGCCTTCGACCAGGCTGGTCAAGAGGCGCCCGGCGCGACCGACGAACGGCTCGCCGATCCGGTCCTCCTGCTCCCCTGGGCCCTCACCGACGAACATGAGGTCGGCGTGCGGATCACCCACGCCGAACACCACCTGGGTGCGCGTCTCGGCGAGCGGGCACTTCGTGCACGCCAGCGCCACGCGTTCGAGTTCGGCGAACGAGGCGAACGAGGGGGGTTCGATGAGCGACACAGTGAGACCCGACGGTCAGGGTTGGTCGCGATGGTACGCGACCGAGTCGCGGATCGCCTCCGCCGTCACGTCGGTGACGAGGACACGGAGGCGATCGAGATGAGCGTCGATCACGCCGGTGGCCAGGGCGAAGACGAGATCGCCGTCGTGCCGCGTGTGCGACGGGTGGATCGCACGGGCCATCCCGTGATGGGCGCTGCGAGCCAGCAGATGGCACTCGACCTTGGAACACCGCGCGTTGGTCACGACGACCACCAACGTCGTGTTCGTACCCTCCTCGAACGGTGCTGGTTCCGGGAATCCCGGATCGCCCGCGGGCGCAGTCGACGCCACGAGCGCACTGCCGTCCGCGTCCAGGAGGTCGCCCACCGCGTTGACCACCGCCAGCGCCGCGACCACGAGGTCGCCGTCGCGCGCCGAGGCCATGCCCAGACCACCGGTCGTGCCGTGCTCGGCGCCGCGCCACTTCGCCACCCGGGCTCCCCGGCCGGCGCCCACCAGCCCCCGGGCGAGTGGCTCGGTCGCCTGCCGTTGGGCGGCCGCGAGCGCAGCCCGGCCCTCTTCCGGTCCCGGTCGGGCGCCACCCGACGCGACGAGATCGAAGATCGCGGCCGCGGGGACGATCGGCACCGGACCCCCGAACGTGGGGAAGCCGCGGCCTTGCTCCGCGAGCGCGCGCATCACGCCGTCGGCCGCCGCGAGCCCGAACGCCGACCCGCCCGAGAGCACGACCGCGTCGACGTGTTCAACCGTGGAGAGCGGGTCGAGCACCGCGGTCTCGCGCGTCGCCGGCGCACCGCCCCGGATCTCGACCGAACCGATCGTGTCCGGCGGCAGCACCACCACCGTGACACCGGTTCCGTCGCCCGTCCAGTGACCGGCCTGCACACCGGGGACGTCGGTGATCACGTCAGCCCACCGACTCGACCCGAGGGTCGACCGCGCGACATTCGCGCGGCGAACTGCATGATCAGCGCGTCGACGTCGTCGGTGCGCTCGTACATCAGCATGTGACCGGCACCCGGGTACTCCACCAGCCGCGCTCCTGGGATCATGTCGGCGATACGTCGCGAGTCACGCGGGGGGGTGAGCGCGTCGGCCGTTCCCACGAGCACCAGGGTCGGTAGCGTCACCCCCGGCAGCCCCGCGGTGAGGTCGAGGCTGAGGAGCGCGGAGGTGGCCTCGCGGGTCGTGTCGCGATCGCAGGTCGCGAGCATCTGGCGAGTGGCTTCCACGTGGCTCGCGTGCGGATCATTCCCGAAACCGATGCGGGCGAGCAGGAACCCGAGATTGCGCTGACGCATCAACGTGCCGAGGTCGGGACCGACGTCGACGACGCGCTCGAGCGCGTTGCGCACCCTTCGTGCGTCACTGACGAGGTTGTGCGACGACGTCGACTGCAGGACGAGACCCTTCACGCGGGCACGGGCGACATCGGGGTGGCGGATCACGAACGCCTGGACCGCCATGCCGCCCATCGAGTGTCCGACCAGGATGGCCTCGTGGAGGTCCAGGGACTCGAGCACGGTACGCAGGTCATCGGCGAGGTTGTCGATCGAGTGACCCGACGATCCGACCACCGACTCCCCGTGGCCGCGCGAATCGAACGCGACCCGCGCGGAACCCGGCGGCCGGGAACGAGTCGAACTGTTTGGCCCACACGCGGGAGGACAGCGTCACCCCGTGGCAGAACACGACCGCCGGCCCGCTCCCGCGGCTGATGGTGTAGATGGAGCCGCCGTCGTGACTGTCGAGCACGCGACGCTCGTCGAACTCGGGAACGAGCGGCAGCCCGGCGTCGGGATCGTCGCGATGCCGGATGCGGGCGACCATCGCGCGCTCGCCCGCGTAGACGGCACCGACGATTCCGGCGGTGATCCCCGCCACCACGCCGGTGCGCTTGAGCGTGCCGCGCGTGTCCATCACCCACGCTCCGTGAGATACGTCCGCGGCACCCGGGCGCCGATGCCGGTCACGATCTCGTAGGAGATGGTGCCGAGCCGCTCCGCCCACTCGGTGGCGGTGATCTCTTCGTCGCCCTGGCCCCCGATCAACACCACCTCGTCGTCGACCGCGGCGGGGGCGTCCCCGAGATCCACGAGCAACTGGTCCATGGTGACGATCCCGGCGATCGGGCGGCGCTGCCCGCCGACGAGGACCTCACCGCCGACCAGCCCCAGGTTGCGGGGCACGCCGTCGGCGTACCCCGCGGGCACGGTGGCGACGCGTCCCGGCGGCCCGATCTCCGCCCGCAACCCGTACGAAACCCGTGTCCCCGGCGGCAGTGTCTTCACCATCGTGATCCGGGCGCGCAACGACAGCGCAGGGCGCAGCGTGACGCCGGCGTGGCCGACGAGCGCGGGTGCCGGCGGGAGCCCGTAGGTCGCGATTCCCACCCGCACGAGGTCGTAGCGCGCCGCCGGCTCGGTGAGCAGCCCGGCCGAGTTGGCCGCGTGGATGATCGGGGGCCGGAGACCGCGCGCGTCCAGCGCGTCGATCACCGCGTCAAAGCGCGCCAACTGCTGTCCGGTGTAGCGATCGCTCGGATCGTCGGCCACTGCGAGGTGGGTGCACACGCCCGCAAGCTCGAGTTCGTGACGGGCCGCGACCCGCGCCGCGAGCGCAACCGCGTCGTCGGTCGTGCACCCGACGCGGTGCATGCCGGTGTCGACCTTGAGGTGCACTGCGAGCGGTGCTCGACCGGAGTCGGCGACCGCTTGCGCGAGCGCGTCGATCCCCACTTCGGTGTAGACGACCGGGGTCACCCCCTGAGCGACCACCGTGTCCGCTTCTCGCGGCGCGGGCTCGGACAGGAGCATGATCGGCGCGTCGAGACCCGCGCTGCGCAACTGCACCGCCTCCTCGACGCGGGCGACCCCCAACCAGGCCGCACCGGCATCCAGTGCGGCGCGTGCCACCGGCACCGCGCCGTGACCGTAGGCGTTGGCCTTCACGACCGCGAGGAACGCCGCCGGCTGCGCGAACGCGCGTAACGCGGCGACGTTCTCGCGGATCGCGTCGAGGTCGATCTCGCTCCAGACGGCCTCCATTGGGCGTTCGCTACTCGCCGGGATACCCGGCTCGCTCACGCTCACGCCAGCACCATTGGGCGTTCGCTACTCGCCGGGATACCCGGCTCGCTCACGCTCACGCCTCTTCCCTCATGAGACACCCAAGTCGCGCAGCGTACGGGGCAGCGCGTCGATGAGGTCACCGGCCACGAGGCCGGGGCCGCCCTCGGCGACCAACCGATCGGCGGCACCGCCGTGGACCCACGCCGCCGCCGCCGCCGCGAGGAACGCGTCCATGCCCCGGGCAAGGAATCCGGCGATGATCCCGGTGAGCACGTCACCGCTCCCGGCGGTGGCGAGCTCGGCGCCGCCGGTCGGGTTCAGCGTCACCGGGCCGGGGCCCGTAGCGGTCGCGGGTGCGGCCACGACCGTTCCGGGACCCTTCAACAGCACGACGGCACCGGACTGGTCGGCAAGGGCGCGGGCCGCCGCGATCCGATCGCCGCCCACCGGTACCCGCATGAGTCTCTCGTACTCCCCGGCGTGCGGAGTCAGCACCGCGGCCGCCCCGCGCGTGCACCGGGAGCGCAGTGCGTCGAAGTCGCCGTTGAGCGCGTTCAGACCGTCGGCGTCGAGCACCAGGGGAATCCGAGCCTCGGCGACGAGCGAACGTACGACGTACTGCACGATCGGATCGAAGCCCAGACCGGGGCCGAGGGCCAACGCCTGGAACCGGCCGACGTCCGCGAGCACGGTCTCGGCCGCGTCCCGGGCGAGACGCCCGTCGGGGCGACCTGGGAGCGCCCGCGTGATCACCTCGGCGCCCGACGCGGCCTGCGCGGCAGCCATCCCGGGCACGCCGCACCACACGATCCCCGCGCCGGCCCGCATCGCGGCGTGGCTCACGAACATGGGCGCACCGGTCATGCCCGCAGATCCACCGACAACCATCACCGCCGACTGCCACTTGTGCGCGTCCGGAAGACGCGACGGGAGCCATCCGGCCACGTCGGTTGCTTCGACCAGTCCCACGGGGGAGCCGGTCGCGGCCGGATCGATCAGATCGATGCCGATGTCCGCGACCACGATCTCGCCCGCGAGTGAGCGGCCGGGCTCGAACACGACCCCCGGCTTCCGGGCCGCGAACGTCACGGTGCGGACGGCGCGGACGGTCGGACCGAAGGTCAGCCCGCGCAGACCGTCGACCCCCGACGGGATGTCGACGGCGACCGTCGGACCATCCCACTCGCGCCAGCGCTCAGCGACCCACGCGGCGTCACCCTCCAGCGCACCGCGGAAGCCGGTGCCGTACATCGCGTCCACGGCGACGTCGGCCGACGCGAGGGCACGATCGAAACGGGCGCGGTCGATGCCCGATTCCAGTGCGAACACATCTGCCCGCATCCCCCATCGTCGGAGCGTCCGCGCGGCGATCAGGCCGTCGCCTCCGTTGTTGCCCTTGCCGCAGACGACGATCGCGTGACGCCCGTACGCGCCGCGCGTGACCCGTCGGACCTCCCACGCAACGGCTCGTCCCGCGCGTTCCATCAACACGTCGACGGGTGTGCCCGCGGCGACGGTGCGGCGGTCCGCCGCGCCCATGGCGTCAGGAGTGAGGACGGGTTCCACGTTCGAGCCGATGCCTCAGCCGAGTGCGAGCACGACGGCCATCGCGGTGGAATCGGTGTGAGTCAGCGACACCTGCCAGGCCGTGACCCCGCGTGCTCCCGCCAACGCGGCGGCCGCGCCGTAGAGCGCGAGACCGGGCTCGCCGCCCTCCTCGCGCAGCACCTCGACGTCACGGAACCGGAACGCGCCGAGACCCGCGCCCAGCGCCTTCATCGTCGCCTCCTTGGCCCCGAACCGCGCCGCCAGGCTTTTCACCGGATCGTGCTGCTCGTTCGCGTACGCCTGCTCACCTTCGGTGAAGAGCCGCTCGGACAGCGTCTTCCGCCGGGTCAACGCGAGCCGGAAGCGCTCGACCTCGACCAGGTCGGTCCCCAGACCGCGGATCCCGAGCGGGACATCGGAACCGGCCATGTCAGCGCCAGCGATCGGCCAACACGTAGACCGGCTCGGTGAGCAGATCCACGAGGTCCACCGCTGCGAGCCGCGAGTCGTCGAAGGTCGGCGCGGTCTCGGTCACGGCGTCGCGCAACGCGCCGTATCGCCCCTGGTAACCCTGCAACACGGTCCGGGCGACGTCGGCCGCGACGCGTTCGACGAACCGAACCTGCAGCAAGGTCAAACCAACGGTCTCGTTGTCCTTCACTTCGGGCACGATGATCAGCGTTCGTTGGTCACGCCGACCGCGCACCGCCGTGACCTCCCGTTGGGTCGCGACCCGGTGCTTGGTCCCGACGAGGCGCGGGTCGTCGTCGGTGCGCGACCGCAGGTCGATCGAGATCCCACCGCGGTCCACGACATGGATGGTGGCTTCATCGGCTTCGAGGTCACCTTCGATGCGGTACCGGGTGAAGCCCACGACCTGGTCGACCGCGGGGTCGAGCGCGACGAGCGTGCGGAGCGCCCGATAGCTGAGCGCGTCGCGCGACGCACCCGCGGCCAGCACCTCGCGTGCCAGCGCGACCTGGAGCAGCTCCTCGTCCGATCGCGAGATACCGACAGTGACCGTCTTCGCCTGGTGCTTGATCGCGTCGACGGGGCGGGTGAGCTCCTCGATGCCCTTGGTCAAGGCGGCGGTGAGGTCCTCGATCACCCGGCTCGGGGTTCCGACCGCGCCGTGTTCCACCTGGTACACGTCGAGCGGCACGATGCCGGTCGCGTAGCGCAGCAGCGACGCGATGCGCACCGCGGTTCCCGCTTCGAGGTGCCCGTCGTACTGACCGACCCGCACGCCGTCGAGGAACGTTGCCGCCGGGCCTTCGATCTCGGGCGCCAGCTGGCCGAGCAGATCGGACCCCGGTGCCGCACGCGACACCGTCGCCTGGATCGCGGCGCGCGACTCGCGCAAGGGTCGGGCCGAGGTGTCGATGGCCAGCGCGGCTTCGTAGGCGAACAGGTGCCCGGCCATGGCCGAGAGCACGAATGCGACGTCGCGGTGCACGACGGGCACGGGGATGACCTCGAGCGCGGCACCGAATCGGTGATCCCCCGCGTTGGCGATCACGATCGGCGCGGCCCGGTGGGCGCGGTAGATCGCGATCTCCTTGGCGACATCGTCGGCGTTGGACCCCTGCAGTCCGGCCGCACACACGATGATCAGCGGCTCGGCCGAGAGATCGATGTGCTTCTTGTCTTCGGTGGCGTCGAACGAGATCGACTTGTAACAGAGCTCGGACGCCTTCACCCGCACCTCGGCGGCGGCGATGCGGTTCAGCCCGTTGCCCACGACCGCCCAGTAGCGGCGAGACACGGCATGACGCTGTGCGATCTCACCGATCGCCTGCTGCAGCTCCAAGACGCCGAGCATCGCGTCGGGCAGGGTGCGCAGTGCGGCGAGCAGCTCATGCACCTCGTTCGGGTCGAGTGCCGTCACCTCGGCGGCGATGGCGACCGCGAGGAGATACCCGGCAGCGATCTGCGCGTAGAAGGCCTTGGTCGACGGAACGGCCATCTCGACGTCGCGACCGTCGGACGTGTAGAGGACGCCGTCCGACTTGTCGACGAGATCGCTGTTACGCCGATTGACGATCGACACGACCGCAGCCCCCCGGGTGCGCGCGAGGTCGGACGTGCGGTTGGTGTCGGTGGTCGTACCACTCTGGCTGATGGCGATGACCAGCGTGTCCGACATGTCGTCACGGAGCCCGAACCCCGACAGCTCGGTGGCGAGGAGCGCGTCAGCTCGCAGCTCCGGATCGGCGAGCCTGCCCAGCACGGTCGCCAGGCTCTGGCCCGCGATGGCGGCGGTGCCCTGACCGATGACCACGACGCGCCGGATGGCACCGGCGCGCAGCCGCGCGCGCACTGACTCCGGGAGGGTGTCGGCGCCGAGCGCGACCGACCACCGACCGTCGCGCTCCACGACCTTGCCCCGAAGCGTCTTGCGGAACGACGCCGGCGCTTCCGAGATCTCTTTCAGGAGGAAGTGCGGGTACTCGCCCCGATCGATGTCGCGGGTCGTGATCTCGGCGTGTTGCAGCTCAGCCGGGGTGACCGGGAGCGGGGTTCCGTCGAACGCGAACCGGCGGACACCGTCGAGGGTTCCCGCGCGCCCGGCATCGAGGATCACCACTTGACCGCGCGTCGCCGCGCCACGCTCGGGGTCGGCCGGGGTCTCACCGTCCATCCGAAGGTAGGTCGCGGTCTCCTCCACCAATCCGTACGGTTCACTGGCGACCACGAACGCGTCCTCGACCAGGCCGACGTACAGCGCCTGGCCGCTGCCGCGTAGCGAGAGGAGCAGCTGATCCGGTGCGGCGGCGGTCTGCGCGGCGATCCCCATCGAGCCCGCGAGCTCGGCCACGGTCGTACGGAACGCGTCGTCCACGGTGGCACCGCTCGCCATCCGTCGCGCCACCAGTGCCGGGATCACCTTCGCGTCGGTGGTGATCTCGGCGGGAACCTGGAGCTGCTCGAGCGCCTTCAGATCGGCGTAGTTGTCGACGTCGCCGTTGAGGGCGCCGACGACGTACGGCCGGTCGTCGCCGTCGAGCTCCTCGTGGTTCAGCGGGTGGGCGTTGGCCTCCGAGATGATGCCGACGCTCGCCCACCGCGTGTGCCCCAGCACCAGGACCTCGGCGTCGTCGCCCGCGACCGCGAGCCGGAGGAGGTCGTCGTCGCGGATGGCGCTCCGCAGCACCGCGGTGTTGTCACCCAGCTCACCGATCTCCGCCGCCGCCTTGTAGACGAACGCCAGCTCGGAACCGACCGCCCGGACGGAACCGGAACCGAAGAGCGGATCCTCGGCGCGTCCGGCGATGAGGCGCCGCACGACCGGCTCGCGCAGATCGAGATCGTGCGACCGCACCATGACGTGGAGCCCGGCCGAGTCGCGACCCCGGACCTCGAGCCGGTCGATCGCCGAGAGCGCGACCTGCACCGAGAGATAGGCCTCGAGCGCGGCGATCGACGGATCCGGCCCCGCCAGCGCGCCGACCTCGCGGGCCGTCCGCAACCGGTCCCGCCCGACCGCCCACACCGCGTCACGGGCTCGCACCAGCGCGGCGTTGACCTGTTCGAGCTCGGAGGGAGCCAGGGTCGCGCCGACCCCGCCGTCGAGTTCCGCTTCGAGCAGGTCGAGCCGGTCGGTGAGTTGTTCGACCCGGTCGCCGATCAGCAGGGTGGCCTGGGGGTCGCCGAGGAGCGCCCGGAGGCCCGGAACCCCTCGCAGTTCGAGGTCGACGGCCCCGACCTCGACCGCGGCACCGACGAGTCGCTCGACCAGTGCAGCATCCGGATGCTCGAGCCGGGCGAGCGCCACCGTGAGCCGTTCGACCAGTGCCGCCGGATCCGGCACGGCACGGGTCGCGCGCCGACGCACGACCCCGACGATGCCACACATGACAGGAAAGGTTAGAGGCGAACGGCTGCGGCGCAGGTACCCTGCGCCGCAGCGAGCCGTGCCCGAGCGGCCTGGCGCCACAGGCGCCGAGAGCGGGCCGAGCGGCCCGAGTCGGGAGCTACGGGCGAGGGGGGGCGGAACGGGCCGCCGCGTGCTCGACCAGCTCCACCAGCCGGTCGGCGGCTGCGGCGGCCGCGGCGGCGTCGACCGCCTCCACCATCACCCGGACGACGGGCTCGGTCCCCGAGGGCCGCACCAGCACCCGACCGTCCTCGCCCAGCTCGTCGTCGACGTCACGGACGCGGCTCCAGAACGCGGCATCTCCGTTGAGTCCCTCGGCACCCTCGACGGCCACGTTGCGCAGCACCTGCGGCACGCGCGTCATCACCGCCGCCAACTCCGACAGTGTCCGACCGCGGCGCGACATGGTGTCGAGCAGGAAGATCCCGGTGAGCGTGCCGTCGCCCGTCGTCGCGTGGTCGGCGAAGATCACGTGGCCGGACTGTTCACCGCCGAGGGCGAGATTGCGCTGCTCGAGCTCGTCGAGCACGTGCCGGTCGCCGACCGGCGTCTCGAGCAGCGCGATGCCGTAGGGCTCGAGCGCGCGCCGCAGTCCGAGGTTCGACATCACGGTGGCAACGATGGCGTCACCGCGGAGCAGCTTGCGGTCGTGCAGATCGAGCGCGGTGACCGCAAGGATCTGGTCTCCGTCGATCAGCTCACCGCGTTCGTCGACCGCGATCACCCGGTCGGCATCACCGTCGAACGCGAGGCCGGCGTTCGCACGCGCGACGACAACTGCTTCCTGCAGCGCGCCGGGGTCGGTCGAGCCGCACCCGGCGTTGATGTTCACACCGTCGGGCGACGCGTTGATGACGTCGACCGTCGCACCCAGGGAGCGGAGTGCCGCGGGCAGCGGCGCGGAACGCGGCGCCGTTGCCGCAATCGACGACGACGTGGAGTCCGGCGAGATCGCGGCCCGCGAGCGCGTCGACCAGCGACGCCACGTAGTCATCGAGTGAGTTGCGATACTCGCTCGACACTCCGACGCCGAGGCCTTCAGGTCCCGGCTCGGGTTGTCCCATCGCCAGCGCACGCAGTTCCT
Source organism: uncultured Actinomycetes bacterium (assembly GCA_963726965.1). Taxonomy (GTDB): domain Bacteria; phylum Actinomycetota; class Acidimicrobiia; order IMCC26256; family DASPTH01; genus DASUAS01. The sequence goes on from CAVSEI010000006.1 coordinate 452,648, forward strand.
GCTCGACCTCCATCTCGATCGCTTCAGGGATCTTTCGCCCGCCCGGGGCGAGCAGCTTGATGCCGTTGTCGCCGAACGGGTTGTGACTCGCCGAGATCACCGCGCCGGGCGCGCCGCGTTCGCGGGCGAGGTGCGCGACCCCCGGGGTCGGCAGCACGCCGGCGAGTACGACGTCGACCCCCTCCGCACAGATGCCGGCGACGAGCGCGGCCTCGAGCATCGGCCCCGAACGACACGTGTCGCGACCGACCACGAACGGCTGGTCGTGGCCGAGCACGCGGGCCGCGGCGCGACCGAGCGCGGTCACCAGCTCGGACGTGAGCTCTCGGTTGGCGACGCCGCGCACCCCGTCGGTGCCGAATCGCAGCGTCATCGCACTCAGACTCGCGTGCGGCTCAACGCTTCGAGTACTGCGGCGCCTTGCGGGCCTTCTTGAGGCCGTACTTGCGCCGTTCCTTCTCGCGGGCGTCGCGGGTCAGGAGGCCCGCCTTCTTCAGCCCTGGACGCGCCTCGTCGTCGAGTGCGATCAACGCGCGGGCGATCCCGAGACGCAGCGCTCCGGCCTGGCCGCTGACCCCGCCGCCGTCGAGGGTGGCGTCGACGTCGTACACGTCGGCGGTCTGCGTGAGCCGCAACGGCTCGAGTGCGACGACTCGGTGCGTGAGGATCGGGAAGTACTGCTCGAACGGACGACCGTTGCACATGATCACGCCGGAACCCGGACGCAGCCGTACGCGGGCGACCGCTTCCTTGCGCCGACCGGTGCTCTGGATGAGAGGCTTGGACACGGAATCGCTCCTAGCGCTTCGACGCGAGCTGGCGCGGCTGAGGCATCTGGGCCGCATGAGGGTGGGTGGGACCGTCGTAGATCCGGAGCTTGCGGATCTGGGCACGACCGAGACGGTTCTTCGGCAACATGCCGCGGATGGCCAGGCGCACCACCCGCTCGGGCTTGCGCTCGAGGAGGTGCTCGAGTGACTCGGAGCTGAGGCCGCCGGGATAGCCCGAGTGGCGGTGGTACCGCTTGTCAGCGAGCTTGCGGGCGCTGAGGTCGAGCTTGGCCACGTTGATCACGATCACGTGGTCACCGGTGTCGACGTGCGGCGCGTAGGTCGGCTTGTGCTTGCCGCGCAGCAGCGTGGCCGCCTCCGTGGCAACCTTGCCCAGCACCTGGCCGTCGGCGTCGATGACGTGCCAGGCGCGGGTGATGTCAGCGGGTTTCGGCGTGAACGTACGCAACTGATCCTCACGAAATGATCGAAGGCGTCGACGGCGAGACCGGCGTCGAACGCGAAGGGACAATCTAGCCTCCGGCGGGCAAGGTCAGCAATCGGGCGCCCGGAGACCCTTCCCCCACCGGGGAAGTAGCGTACGGGCGTGATCGAGGTCGACCGGGCGCTGGGCGTGCTGCTCGATCCCGGGATGTCGACGATCGTCGACATGGTGGTCCGGCGCACCGGCCCCGACACCTACGAAGCGGCCAGCGCCGACGGTCGGGTGGGGTTCCGGCGCACCGGCCCCGGCCCCGACGGGTACGAGCGCACCGCCGGTGACGGCGCCGACCCGATCGCCGACCAGTCCCTCGACAAGCTCGTCGGCCTCACCGCGGAGATCGCCGATCCGTATCCGTCGCGTGCCCGCAACGCGTACCCCTTCGCGTACGACCACATCGCGCAACTCTTCGACCACCCCGCCGCGCCCGACCTCTGCGTGTTGCACAGCGCTGCGCACAACTGGGAGGACCAGGGCGGGCACCGCGGCGAGCACGGCTCGCTCGGCGTCGTGCAGGCCCGGGCGCCCTTCGTGATCGCGGGCAAGGGCGTGCGCAACGACGGCGTCGTGCCCCGTGCCGGTCGCTTGGTCGACGTCGCTCCGACCATTGCCGAGTTGCTCGGCTGTTCGACCGACGCCAATGGGCACCACCTCACCGGGCAGGACGGCATCGTGCGCGCCGACGTGCTCGACCTCGCAGACGGTCGGCCCGCCCACGTCGTCGGCTTCCTGTTCGACGGCGTCAACCCGAACGTGCTCTACGCGATGGCCGCCGCGGGTCAGGCGCCGAACGTCGCTCGGCTGATCGAGATGGGGACCGCGTACGAGTGGGGCGCCATGGCCGGGCTTCCCACCGTCACCCTCGCCAACCACACCTCGATCCTCACCGGCCGCCTCCCGGGCCATCACGGAATCCTGCACAACGCGTGGTACGACCGCGCCACCGACCAGCAGGTGATCACCAACTCGCAGGCCACGTGGCCGTGGGCGATGCAGCACCTCACGAGCGGGGTCGAGTCCTTGCACGATGCCATTCACCGCGCCGACCCCGACGCCTTCACCGCGTCGGTGAACGAGCCGTGTGACCTCGGTGCCGACTACTCGACGTTCGACTACTTCCGCCGCGGTGAAGTGCCACCGATCCCGGAATCCGCCGACGGCCTGCCCCACACGACCGAGCGGTTCGTGCGGCCGTCGAAGGACTACTCGTGGTCATCGGTGGTCGACCACATGGGTGCCGAGCAGGCCGTCGGCATCTGGAGCGGTGTGTACCGCGACACGTCGTTCCCGGCCCCGCGCTTCATGTGGTGCAACTTCACGCTCACCGATTCCGCGTTCCACGAAGGCGGTCCGTTCTCTGAGATCGCCGAGGCGTCGGTACACGATTCCGATGCGCGCGTGGGTGACGTCATGGCCGCGGTCGAGCACGCGGGGGTGCTCGATGACACCGCGTTCCTGCTCGTCGCTGACCACGGAATGCAGGAGACCGACCCGGCGGTGCGCGGCGACTGGGACGACGAGCTCCGTGCTGCGGGTGTCGAGTTCCGCGACGAGGGCTACAGCTTCCTCTATCTCACTGCGTAGGAGCACGCAGCGCGATGCGGGGTCGCGCCGAAGGATCGAGCCAACGCAGCACGTCGAGCAGCTGTGACTCGGGCAGTGACACGCAGCCCAACGTGGCCGAACCGGTGGAGACGTGGAGGAAGATCGCGCTCCCGAGCCCCGGTGTGCGGTCGTCGTTGTAGGCGATCACGGCACCGTACGAATACGCGGGTTCGTTGTCCATGGGCTCGGGATCGACCCCGGCGTCGGTGGTGTCGGTGTCCACCCATTCGTTGTAGTGCTCGCTCGACGGGTCGTCGTCCCACACGATCGACGGTCCCGTGATCTCACGGTAGGAGAGTCGAACCCCAGGATCGGGCTGCACGCCGAACGCGAAGTCGAACCCGTACACGCCCGACGGGGTGCGGCCATCGCCTTCGCGCTTCTCGCCGATGGGCGCAAATCCGTTGGTACCGACGTTGGCGTCCCACGGACCGAAGGCCAGTTGCCACGCGCCGTCGACCCGCTCATACGCGTTGAACGTGGCCCGAGACTGGTCATCGACGTTCGCCACGACGGTGATCACCTGGTCGGCGTCCTCCGCACCGATCAGCTCCGCGGGGAGCAATGGTCCGCTCGACGACGCGCGCCCGACGGTCGCCGCGGGCGTGCTTCGGGTCGACACCGGTGCCGACGTCGTCGCGACGCGCACGGAGGCGCCGTCGTCGCCACGGGTGAAGAACCAGACCAGGGCGGCCGTGGTGACGAGTCCCGCGGCCACGAGCGCGACCAGGAGCAGTGCGCGCTTCAACGACGGCTACACGCTCTGGCCGACGGCCTTGCCGACGAAGAACGTCACCAGCGCGACCGCGCTGCCGATGAGCGCCATGCGCAGCCCGGCGCGGCCGGCGTGACGACCGGTGAAGATCGAGGTCGCGGCACCGACCGCGAAGAGCGCGATCACCGAGAGCACCGCCGCCACGATCGTCGGCGCGGCACCACTTCCGAACAGGAACGGGATCACCGGTAACGCCGCACCCAACCCGAACGCGGCAAACGACGAGATCGCCGCCACCCACGGCGAACCGAGCGTGGCCGGATCGAGGCCGAGCTCCTCGCGCGCCAACGTGTCGAGCGCGACATCGTTCCGGGTCATGATCGTGTCGACGAGCGCCCGGGCATCGTCGGCGGCGATCCCCTTGGCCCGGTAGATCATCTCGAGCTCGTCGCGCTCCTCCTCGGGGAACGCCCGGAGCTCTTCCTGCTCGATGCGCAACTCGTTCTCGTAGAGCTCGCGCTGCGACCGGATCGAGATCCACTCCCCGGACGACATCGAGAACGCGCCTGCCACCAGGCCCACGATGCCGGCGAGGAGCACGATGCTGTTGTTGGTGGTGCCGCCGGCGATGCCCATCACCAACGAGAAGTTCGACACGAGGCCGTCGTTCACCCCGAACACGGTGGCGCGCAACACGCCGCCGACCTCGGCGCGGTGCCGGCCTTCCGAGCGGGCGATGCTGCCCCCCTCGGGGATCCCCTGCATGGCGGCGATGGTGCGTCCGGCCGCGGCTTCCTGTTGGGCCATGGCGTCGGTTGCCTCGGCGTCGTCGCGATAGCGGTCTGCTTCGGCCGCCTCGGTACGCAGCATCAACGGCAGCACCGCCTCGGTGCCGAGATGCCGGGCGAGGAAGCACAACGCGCGCACGCGGAACGGCAGCCGCGGCGTATGTGGCTCCACCCCCGCCTCGCGGAGGAGTCGGGCCCAGTGCTCGGCGTGGCGTTCCTCGGCCGCCGCGAGTTGGAGGAACACGTCGCGCCGTTGGTCGTCGGCGTGATCGGCGAGCCCGCGGAACAGCGCGCCGCCGTTGACTTCGTCGGCGTACATCTCGCGCAGTCGATCGATGCGCTTTTCGTCGGGCGCGGTCTTCGCCACGACGAGCACGCTACCGGGCTAGTAGCCCACTTCCCAGAGGCAGAGTCCGTGAGGTGCGCCTACCCTTCCCGCCGCGTTGCGATCACGAGCACGGATCAGACGGAGGATGTCACCCGGTCGGATCTTGCCGGTGCCGACGTCGACGAGCGTGCCGACGATCGACCGCACCATCTGCCAGCAGAACGCGGTCGCGGTGATGTCGTACCGCAGCACGCCGTCGCCGAGATCGTGCCAGCTCGACTCGAGCACCCGGCGCGTCGTCGTGGTGCCGGGTGGCCCCTTGCGGCAGAACGTGGCGAAGTCGTGCTCACCCAGGAACGGATCCGCGCCCAACCGGAGGCGGCGGAGGTCCAGTGGTTCCGGCACCCACCACGCCGTCCGAGCGAGAAACGGATCGGGGACCGGTCGGTTCACGACCGTGTAGCGATAGGCCCGCCACCGCGCTGAATGCCGCGCGTCGAATGGCGCCGCAACCACTTCGGCGTCGCGCACGACGACCTCGGGGCCGAGTTGCCCGTTCACGGCGCGCCCGACGCGCACCGGGTCGATGTTCTCCACGCTCACCGAACAGGTGACGACCTGACCCCACGCGTGCACACCCGCGTCAGTACGACCCGCGCACGCGAGCTTCACGTCGGCGCGCAGCACCCGCGACACGGCGGTCGTCAGCACCCCTTCGACGGTGCGCGTGTCCGGTTGCGCGGCGAACCCGTGAAACTCCGTACCGTCGTACGCGACCGTGAGCTTGAGTACCTGCCCCGGCCCGTCGCCGAACGGCAGTTGGGTCAAACCAGTTCGACGCGCGCCATGGGCACGTTGTCACCGGGCCGCGGACCCAGTTTGAGGATGCGCAGGTAACCACCCGGACGGTCGCGGTAGCGCGGCCCGATCTCGGCGAACAGCTTGTGCGTGACGTCCTGATCGTGGATCGTCGCGATCACCTGACGCCGTTGGTGGACGCCACCGGCCTTGGCCTTGGTGATGAGGTGCTCCGCGTACGGTCGGAGGTGCTTCGCCTTCGCCACGGTGGTGACGAGGTACCCGGCCTCGAACAGGCTGGACGCCATGTTGGCCATGATCAGGCGCTGGTGCGCGGGTCGCGCCCGAATCCCGCGCCCTTCTTGGGAGTCGGCATCGTGTTACTCCTTGACCCGCAGGGACAGACCCCGCTCGTCGAGCTTCTGGAGGACTTCCTCGAGCGACTTCGAACCGAAGTTCGTGATCGCCAGGAGGTCGTCTTCGGTCTTGGTGACGAGCTGGCCGATGGTGTCGACGCGGGCCCGCTTGAGGCAGTTGCGCGGACGCTCCGACAGCTCGAGCTCCTCGATGGGCAGCTCGAGGTCGGGCGACGCGGTCGACGGCGCAACCTCGCCGAGCTCGAGCCCGCGGGGCTCGTCGCTCAGGTCGGCGACCAACGCCACCAGGTTGCGCAGGGTGTCACCCGCCGACGACAGCGAGTCACGGGGTGAGATCGAACCGTCGGTCTCGATCTCGAGCGTGAGCTTGTCGTAGTTGGTGGCCTGCTCGACGCGCGTGGGCTCCACCGAGAACGCCACCCGACGCACCGGCGAGAAGATGGCGTCGACCGGAATCAGCCCGATGGTCGACGTGCGCTTGTTGCGCTCCGCCGAGAGGTAACCCCGCCCCTGCTCGACGGTGAGATCGAGCGCCAGGCGACCCTTGGCATTGACCGTCGCCAGGTGCAGCTCGGGGTTGAGGATCTCGACGTCGGCAGTGGTCTGGATGTCCCCCGCCGTCACTTCACCCGGACCACGGGCGTCGAGACGCAGGGTCACCGGTTCCTCGGCCGAGCACGTGAGCACGAGGTCCTTGATGTTGAGGATGAGGTCGGTGACGTCTTCCTTCACGCCGGGGATGACGTCGAACTCGTGCAGCGCTTCGTCGAAACGCACCTGGGTGACGGCAGCCCCCGGGATCGACGAGAGCAGCGTGCGGCGCAAGCTGTTGCCGAGCGTGTGACCGAAGCCCGGCTCGAGGGGCGCGATGGTGAATTGCTGGAGGTTGCCCTCCGCCTCGCCGGCCTCGACTTGGGGACGCTGGATGATGAGCATGGATGCATCGCCTCTGATCTGGTGAGCTGGCCTGCTCGGTCCGCGGCCGCCGCGGACGGAGGATGACGGGGGTTACTTGGAGTAGAGCTCGACGATCAGCTGCTCGCGCACGGGCACGTCGATCTGGTCCCGCAGCGGCACGTCGCGGACGACGGCCTTGAACTCGCTGGGGGTGACCTCGAGCCACATCGGCACACCGCGGTCGAGGGTGTCGATGTTGTGGCGGAGCACGATCATCTTCTGGGCCTTGGGCGACATCTCGACGACGTCACCCTTCTTCACCTGGTACGACGGGATCGTCACCCGCTTGCCGTTGACCAGCACGTGACCGTGGCGCACGAACTGGCGCGACTGGTTGCGGCTGGCGGCGAACGCGGTACGGAACACGACGTTGTCGAGGCGCAGCTCGAGCATCCGCAGCAGGTTCTCGCCGGTGATGCCCTTCTCGCCGTTCGCGACCGCGTAGACGTTGCGGAACTGCTTCTCGAGCATGCCGTAGATGCGCTTCGCCTTCTGCTTCTCGCGCAGCTGGAGCAGGTACTCGCTCTCGCGGATGCGACCGCGGCCGTGCTGGCCGGGCGGGTACGGCTTGCGCTCCACCGGGCACTTCATGGTGTCGCACTTCGGACCCTTGAGGAACAGCTTCATCCGCTCGCGCCGACACAGTCGACAGACGGCTCCGGTGTATCTCGCCATGATTCAGACCCTCCGGCGCTTCGGCGGCCGACAACCGTTGTGCGGGATGGGCGTGACGTCCTTGATGCCGACGACTTCGATCCCGGTGTTCTGGATGGTGCGGATGGCGGTCTCACGACCGGAGCCCGGGCCCTTCACCACGACGTCGACCTTGCGGACGCCGTGCTCCATGGCGCGCCGGGCCGCGGTCTCCGCGGCGAGCTGCGCCGCGAACGGCGTGCTCTTGCGCGAGCCTTTGAAGCCCACGTTTCCGGCCGAGGCCCACGCGATGGTGTTCCCCGACTGGTCGGTGAAGGTGATGATGGTGTTGTTGAAGGACGACTTGATGTGCGCCGTCCCGTAGGCGATGTTCTTGCGCTCGCGCCGCTTGGGACGACGACCGCCGGCAGCCGGCTTGGCCATCTCTACTGCTCCGCTTCCACTGCGTTACTTCCGCTCACTTCGTTCGCTCCATCTCTCTGGGTCGCTCGCTGCGAGCCGGGTTACCCGGCTCGCACACCGCTCGCTCGCCACTTCGTTCCCGGCTCTCTGGTTACTTCCGGGCCTTCTTGCGACCGGCCACGGTCTTCTTCGGTCCCTTGCGCGTACGCGCGTTGGTGCGGGTGCGCTGGCCGCGCACGGGGAGACCTCGGCGGTGCCGCAGTCCCTCGTAGCTGCCGATCTCGACCTTGCGCTTGATGTTGGCGGCGACCTCGCGACGGAGGTCACCCTCGACCTTCAGGTTCTGGTCGACGTAGGCGCGCAGTTGCGCGACCTCTTCCTCGGTCAGGTCACGGACCCGCGTGTTCGGTGAGATGCCCACCGCACCGCAGATCTCCTTCGACCGCGTACGGCCGACACCGAAGATGTAGGTGAGCGAGATCTCCAACCGCTTCTCGCGGGGGATGTCGACTCCTGAGATTCGAGCCACTCAGTTCTCCTAGCCCTGGCGCTGCTTGTGACGGGGGTTCGAGCAGATGACGCGCACCGAGCCATGGCGGCGAATCACCTTGCACTTCTCACAGATCTTCTTGACCGACGGTCGGACCTTCATGCTCGTTCTCTCTCACTTGTAGCGGTAGGTGATACGACCGCGACTGAGGTCGTAGGGGGTGAGCTCCACTTGCACCCGGTCACCGGGCAGGATGCGGATGTAGTGCATCCGCATCTTCCCGGAGATGTGCGCGAGCACCTTGTGGCCATTCTCGAGCTCGACCCGGAACATGGCGTTGGGCAACGGTTCGACGACCGTTCCTTCGACCAGGATCGTGTCGTCCTTGGGCTTGGCCAGGACTCTCCACCTACTTCAGATCGGGCGCGCCAAAAGGCGCGCAAAAGCTTCTAGGAGCCGACCGACCATGCTATATGGTCCGACGCCCCCGTGACAATCGGACATTTCGACCACGCCGAAGGTGCACCTACCAGGGCAGGGTGAGCACCTCGGGACCGTGGTCGGTCACCGCGATGGTGTGCTCGAAGTGGGCGGAGCGACGGCCGTCGGCGGTGATGACGGTCCATCCGTCGTCGAGGACCTCGGTCTCGGCGGTCCCCACGTTCACCATCGGCTCGATGGCGAGCACATGGCCCTCCTTGAGCTTCATCCCCCGACCCGCGGGACCGTAATTCGGCACCTGCGGATCCTCGTGCATGGCCGTGCCGATCCCGTGCCCCACGTACTCGCGCACGACCGTGAACCCGGCCCGTTCGGCGATGCCCTCCACCGCCGCGCCCACGTCACCCAGTCGATGCCCCTCGACGACCTGGTCGATCGCGGCCTCCAGCGACCGGCACGTCACCTCGATGAGCCGCCGGGACTCGTCGTCGATGTCGCCGACCGGCACGGTGACCGCGGCGTCCGCATGCCAACCTTCGATGATCGCCCCGCAGTCGATCGAGAGGATGTCGCCGTCCTCGAGCACCACCGAATCGCTCGGGATGCCGTGCACGATCACGTCGTTCGGCGACGTGCACACCACCGCCGGAAACCCGTGGTAGCCGAGGAAGTTCGAGCGGGCGCCCCTGCGCTCGATCACCTCACGGGCCGCGGCGTCGACGTCGAGCGTGGTTGCGCCCGGCTTGGCCGCGCGGATGCAGACCTCGTGCATCTCGGCCACGACCTTGCCGGCACGTCGCATGAGCGCGATCTGCTCAACGCTCTTGCGGGTGATCACGGCCGGGCAGGGTCGAAACGCCCGTCGATCTCCTTGAGCAGGCGCTCGTGCACCTCGTCGCCCGCGCCGTCTCCGTTGACCACCACGAGCTTCCCGAGCTTCTCGTAGAAGTCGATGATGGGAACGGTCTGCGTGGCGTAGACCTCGAGCCGTCGCGCGACGGCTTCCTCGGTGTCGTCGTCGCGCTGGACCACGTCGCCACCGCAGACGTCGCACGTCCAGTCGATCGCGGGTCGTTTGTTCACGTGATAGGTCGCGCCACAGGTGATGCACGCCCGTCGCCCCGCGATGCGGTCGAGGATCGTCTCGGTCGGGACCTCGATGTCGAGGACGACGTCGAGGGGGTGTCCGATCAGCACCTGCTCGAGCTCTTCGGCTTGCGGCAGCGTCCGCGGGAACCCGTCGAGGATGAAGCCGGCCTCGAGCGGACCACCCTCCGCGAAGTGCTCGTCGACCAGGCGGATCACGATGTCGTCGGGCACCAGTTCGCCGGTGTCCATGAAGACCTTGACCTCGAGTCCGGTCGGCGTGCCCTGCGCGACCGCGGCGCGGAACACGTCGCCGGTGGAGAGGTGCTCGACGCCGTAGTGCTGCGAGAGCAGCGCAGCCTGTGTCCCCTTGCCGGAGCCCGGCTTGCCGAGCAACACGAGGCGTACCCCGGAAGCGGCCATGGTCAGGCCAGGAAACCTTCGTAGTTCCGCATCATCAGCTGGCTGTCGATCTGCTTCATCGTCTCCAACGCCACACCGACGGTGATGAGCAGCGCGGTGCCACCGAACGGGAACTGTCTGATGTCCCAGAACGCGAACACGAGCAACGGGATGACCGCGATGGTCGCCAGGAACAGCGACCCGGGCAGGGTGATCCGGTTCAGCACCTTGGCGAGGTACCGCTCGGTGGGTGGACCGGGGCGGATGCCGGGAATGAACCCGCCCTGTTTGCGGATGATGTCGGCCTGTTGTGCGGGGTTGAACGCGATCGCGGTGTAGAAGTACGCGAAGAAGATGATCAGCACCGTGTAGAAGCTGATGTACCACCAGCCCTGGCGATTCACCAGGTTGTCGTTGATCCACTGCTGGACCCCGACGAAGTTGTCACCCAGCGCCGACGCGATCAGCGCGGGGAACGACAGGATCGAGCTGGCGAAGATCACCGGGATCACACCGGACTGGTTGACCTTCAGCGGAATGTAGGTGCTCTGCCCGCCGTACATGCGGCGGCCCACGACACGTTTCGCGAAATTGCACAGGGATTCGCCGCTGCCCCGATTCCACGAACACGATCCCGACGATCATGCCGATTCCGATGAGGATGATCGTGAAGAACTGGAACTTGCTGCCCTCACTCCAGATGGCGGCGCCCTGCGCGGGGAGGCGCGACACCACGGACGCGAAGATCAGGATCGACATGCCGTTGCCGATACCGCGTTGGGTGATGAGCTCGGCGAGCCACATCACCATCGCCGTCCCGGCCGTCCAGGTGAGCACGATGAGCGCGGCTCGGCCCGCGTCGAAGTGCGGGATGAGGTCCTGGCCGTTGAACCCGGAGAACCCGAGCAGACCACTCTTGCCCTGGTGCAGGGCGAACACGAACCCGGTGGACTGCACCAGCGCGAGGCCGATGGTCACGTAGCGGGTCCACTGCGTGATCTTCTTCTGCCCGACCTGGCCTTCGTTCTGCCACTGCTCGAGCTTCGGGATCACGACACCGAGCAGCTGCATGATGATCGACGCCGTGATGTACGGCATGATCCCGAGGAAGAAGATGGCGACGTTGGTGATCGCGCCCCCGGAGAAGAGGTCGAGGAAGCCGACCACGCCGCTGTTGTCCGCCTGGTTCTGGAGCTGCTTGATCGCCGAGAAGTCGACGTACGGCACCGGCAGGTGAGCACCCAACCGGTACACCGCGATGATCCCGATGGTGAAGAGGATCTTGTTGCGGAGGTCGGGCACCCGGAACATGTTCCGCAGGCGGGACAACATGACGGGCGCGACCTCCTTGCTGACGTTCTGGGCGGGGGAAAACTGCGAGCTTACCGGTTGGTCAGAGCGTTCCCACGAGCGGGCGGGCGGCCTTCACCCCAGGGTGCGGGGATGATCTCGACCCGTCCGCCGGCGCCTTCGATGGCGGTGACGGCACCCTGCGAGAACGCGTGCGCACGGACGGTGAGGGCCCGGGTCAGCGCCCCGCGACCGAGGATCTTCACCAGTCCACGCTTGGCCACCAGACCGTGTGCACGGAGGACACCGGGATCGACCTCGGAGCCGGCGTCGAGACCCTCGAGCGTGTCGAGGTTGACGACGACGTATTCCACGCGGAACGGGTTCTTGAACCCCTTCGCCTTCGGCGTGCGGCGGTGCAGCGGCGTCTGGCCGCCCTCGAAGCGGGGCGCGATGTTGTTGCGAGCGCCCTGACCCTTCGTCCCGCGGCCGGCGGTCTTTCCGCCCTTCCCGGCGATGCCACGCCCGACGCGGCGTCGGGGCGTCTTGGCGCCCGGTGCAGGTTGCAGGTCGTGGATCTTCATGCGCTGACCTCTTCGACGACGACGAGGTGCGGGACGCGGGCGACCATGCCCCGGATCTCCGGACGGTCGGGCAACTCGACGGTGTGGTTGATGCGACGGAGCCCGAGCGCGCGCATCGTGCCGCGGTGCTTGGGCTTCGTGCCGATCGTGGACTTCACCTGGGTGACTCGCAACATTCCTGGCATCACACGACCTCGGTGACTTCTGTCTTCTTCATGTTGCGCTCCCGGTAGGCGCGCAGCATGCCGGCGGTCGACACTTCTTCCGGCGACTTCCCACGGAGACGAGCCACCTCTTCCGGACGCCGCAGCTCCTGGAGCCCGTTGATGGTCGCGCGCGACACGTTGATCGCGTTCGACGAACCGAGGGACTTGGCCAGCACGTCGTGCACCCCGGCGGCTTCGAGGATGGCGCGGGCCGCGCCGCCGGCGATGACACCGGTACCGGGCGCCGCGGGCTTCAGCAGGACGCGCGCGGCGTCGTGCTCACCGATGATGGTGTGGGTGATGGTGTCGCCCGCGAGCGGCACGTTGAAGAGGCGCTTACGCGCTTCCTCCATGCCCTTCTGGATCGCCGCGGGCACTTCCTTGGCCTTGCCGTACCCGAGACCCACGTTGCCGGCGCCGTCGCCGACCACGACGAGCGCGGTGAACGAGAACCGCCGGCCGCCCTTGACGACCTTGGCGACGCGGTTGATGGCGATGACTCGCTCTTCGAACTGGCCTTCGGCCATGGTGAGATCCTCTTCTTCTTCGAGTTAGAGCGTGAGCCCGGCTTCGCGGGCACCGTCGGCGATACCGGCCACACGACCGTGATAGCGGAAACCACCGCGGTCGAGCACCACGGTTTCGACGCCCGCACCCTTGGCGCGCTCGCCGACGAGCTTCCCGATCTTCTTCGCCGCGTCGACGGTCGCGGTGGCGCCGTCGAACGACTTCTCGATGGTGGACGCCGAGGCCAGCGTGACGCCGTTCACGTCGTCGATCACCTGGGCGTAGATGTGCTTGTTGGAACGGAACACCGCGAGACGCGGTCGCGCCGCGGTACCGCGGACCTTCTTGCGGACGCGCCGGTGGCGGCGTTCCCTGGCGACCTGACGGTTCTGCATGATCGTCTTCTCTTCTCCGGCGCTTCTACTTCGCCGACTTGCCGGCCTTGCGCAGGACGCGCTCGTCGGCGTAGCGGATGCCCTTGCCCTTGTACGGCTCGGGCTTGCGAATCTTGCGGATGTCGGCGGCCACCTGACCGACGAGCTGCTTGTCGTAGCCCCGCACGGTGATGCGGGTCGGGATCGGCACCTCGAACTCCACGCCCTCCGGCGCGTCGACGGTGACCGGGTGCGAGAACCCGAGCTGCAGGTCGAGGTGCTGGGGACCGGCGGCGGCGGCGCGATACCCGACGCCGACGATCTCGAGCTCCTTGACGAAGCCCTCGGACACGCCCACCACCATGTTCGCGATGAGCGACCGGGTGAGGCCGTGTAGCGCACGGTGCTCGCGCTCGTCGTCAGGTCGACCGACGATGAGGTCGTCGCCCTCGCGCGAGACGGTGATGTCCGCGGGCGCGTCGTGCTCGAGGGTCCCCTTGGGGCCCTTCACCGTGACGTGGCCACCGTCGAGCGTGACCTCGACCCCGCTCGGGATCGGGATGGGCTTCTTGCCGATACGAGACATAGGAGGACTCCGTTACCAGACCTGGCAGAGGACTTCGCCGCCGACGCGACGCTGACGCGCCTCGCGGTCGGTCATGAGGCCCTGGTTGGTCGAGAGGATGGCGATGCCCATCCCGCCGAGGACGCGCGGCACGTCGGTCGACGCCGAGTACACGCGGAGCCCGGGCTTCGAGACGCGCTTCAGTCCGGAGATCGTGCGCTTGCGATCCGGCGTGTACTTCAGTTCGATCTTGAGCTGCTGTCCGGGCTTGGTCGCGTCCTTCGAGACGTCGAAACCCGCGATGTAGCCCTCGCGCTCGAGGATGCGCGCCAGCGCCTCCTTCAGCTTCGAGGACGGCATCAGGACCTCGTCGTGGAACGCGATGTTGGCGTTGCGCAGACGGGTCAGCATGTCGGCGATCGGGTCGGTCATCATGAGCGCACCAACCTCCTCACCACGAGGCCTTGGTCACACCGGGCACTTCGCCGGCGTGGACCATGGTGCGGAAGCAGATCCGGCACAGGCCGAAGCGCTTGTACACCGAGCGGGCGCGGCCACAGCGGCGACACCGCGTGTACCCGCGCACCTTGAACTTCGGCGTGCGCTGTTGCTTCTGGACGAGGGCTTTCTTTGCCATCTCTATTGCTCCGCTTCCACTGCCACGATGGCTCGCTCCCTGCGGCTCGGGATACCCGAGCCGCGGACGGTCGCTCGCGTGCGAATTCCGTTCGCGTTGATCGTGTCCGGTTGATGGTTCATGATCCGCTCTGCTCGTCGCGGCGGAACGGGAAACCGAGAGCTCGGAGCAGTGCCCGGCCCTGGTCGTCGGTCGTGCCCGTGGTGACGATGGTGATGTCCATCCCCCGGACGCTGTCGATCTTGTCGTAATCGATCTCGGGAAAGATCAGCTGCTCGGTGACGCCGAAGGTGTAGTTCCCCCGGCCGTCGAACACGTTCGGGTTGAGGCCACGGAAGTCGCGGATCCTCGGGATCGCGATGCTCACGAGGCGGTCGTAGAACTCCCACATGCGGTCACCGCGCAGGGTGACCTTGGCCCCGATGGCCTGGCCCTCACGGAGCTTGAAGCCCGCGATCGACTTCTTGGCCCGGGTGACGAGCGGCTTCTGGCCCGTGATCAACGTGAGGTCGGCGACCGCGCCGTCGAGCAGCGACTGCTGCACCGTGGCCCGACCGACTCCGCAGTTGAGGACGATCTTCTCCATGCGCGGCACCTGCATCACGTTGCCGAGCTCGAGCTCGTCCTTGAGCGCGGGCATCAACTCGGTGAGGTACCGCTCCTTGAGGCGCGGACGCACGGCAGTGCTCTCGGGGCTCACAGCTCGGCTCCACACTTCCGACAGACGCGGTGCTTCTCGCCGTTCGGATCGATGCGGTATCCGACCTTGACCGGGCCGTCCTTGCCGCACACGAGCATCAGGTTCGAGACGTGGATCGGCATCGCCTTGTCCTGGATGCCACCCTGCATCGTCGCTTTGGTCGGCTTCTGGTGCTTCTTGGCGACGTTGATGCCTTCGGAGCTCTCGACGATCACCTTGTTGCGCTCGGGGAACACGTGCGCGATCTCGCCCCGCTTGCCGATGTCCTTCCCCTGGATGACCTGCACGTGGTCACCCTTCTTGAGCTTCATCTTCGGCTTCACGGTCATCACAGCACCTCCGGTGCCAGCGAGACGATGCGCATGAACCGACGGTCGCGCAGCTCCCGGCCCACCGGGCCGAAGATGCGCGTCCCGCGGGGCTGCATCTGCTCGTTGATCAGCACCGCCGCGTTCTCGTCGAAACGGATGTAGCTCCCGTCCGGACGGCGGCGTTCCTTCTTCGTGCGGACGACGACGCATTTCACGACGTCACCCTTCTTGACTGCTGCACCGGGCACCGCGTCCTTCACGGTGGCGACGAAGATGTCGCCGATGCCCGCATAGCGCCGGCGGGTACCGCCGAGCACCTTGATGCAGAGCACCTCGCGCGCACCGGAGTTGTCGGCCACCTTGAGCCGGCTCTCCTGCTGGATCATCGCTGCCTCTCCAGCACTTCGAGGACACGCCAGTGCTTCAGCTTCGAAAGCGGACGGGTCTCCGCCACCCGCACCCGGTCACCCTCTTGGGCCTCGTTCTTCTCGTCGTGTGCGTAGAGGTGACTCGTCTTCTGCAGGGTCTTGCCGTAGCGACGGTGACGGACGCGGGCGACCACGGCGACCACGACGGTCTTGTCCATCTTCACGGAGATCACGATCCCTTCCTTCACCTTGCGGCGAGTGGTCCGTGTCTCCTCGGTGGTGTCGTCAACCATGGGTGACTCCTACGCTTCCAGCTGTTCGGCGGCGGCGATCTCGCGCTCGCGCAACAGCGTCTCGATGCGGGCTACTTCGCGTCTCACCTGCGGGATCCGCGCGATGTTGTCGAGCTGGCCGGTGGCGTTCTGGAAGCGGAGGTTGAAGAGCTCCTCCTTCGCCTCCCCCAGCCGGTGCTCGAGTTCGGTGTCGTTCAGTTCGCGCAGCTCTGCTGCTCGAGTTGCCATCGCAATCAACCCTCGTCCTGGCGGACCACGAAACGGGTCTTGATGGGGAGCTTGTGCATCGCGAGCCGCATGGCCTCGCGCGCGGTGGGCTCCGGGACGCCGGAGAGCTCGAACATCACTCGTCCGGGCTTGACCACGGCGACCCAGTGCTCGGGGTTGCCCTTCCCCGAACCCATGCGGGTCTCCGCCGGCTTCTGGGTGACGGGCTTGTCCGGGAAGATGTTGATCCAGACCTTCCCACCGCGCTTGATGTAGCGGGTCATCGCGATACGGGCGGCCTCGATCTGGCGGTTGGTGATCCACCCGGGCTCGAGCGCCTGGATCCCGAAGTCGCCGAAGGTCACGCGCGTGCCACCCTTCGAGATACCGGTCATCCGGCCTCGGTGGGTCTTGCGGTGACGAACCTTGCGGGGCATCAGCATCGCGATCAGTCCTCGTCCCCGTGGAACTTGGGTGCTTCGTGGTGCTGGCCCTGACGGGTCCGACGCTCGATCTCTTCCTCTTCGGCGAGGAGTCGCTCGAGCTCGGGGTCGGCTTCCTTGACCAGCGGGGCGGCCTCGTCGGGCAGATCGTCCGGTGCACCTTCGACCTGCGTGGCTTCGCCCGCCGGGCGACGACGACCGCCACCGGCGCTGACCACGCGCCGTTGCGGACCCTGGCCCGAGGTCTCGCCGACGGCCATCGCCGCTTCCTTCTGGATCTTGTCTTCTGCGGCCGACTTGTAGGGGAGGATCTCACCCTTGTAGATCCACACCTTCACGCCGATGCGACCGAACGTGGTCTTGGCTTCGGCCTCGCCGTAGTCGATGTCGGCGCGCAACGTGTGCAGCGGCACCCGACCCTCGCGGTACCACTCCTTGCGCGACATCTCCGCGCCGCCGAGCCGTCCGCTGCACTGGACGCGGATGCCCTGGGCCCCCGCCTTCATCGCGGTCTGGACCGCGCGCTTCATCGCCCGCCGGAAGGAGACGCGGCCGGTGAGCTGATCGGCGACACCCTGCGCGATGAGGGTGGCGTCGAGCTCGGGCTGCTTGATCTCCTGGATGTTGAAGTGGATCTTCGGGTTCCCGGTGATCTTGAGCAGCCCGGCGCGGAGACGGTCGGCCTCGGCGCCACGACGACCGATGACGATGCCCGGACGCGCGGTGTAGACGTCGACGCGCAGCCGGTCGCGCGTGCGCTCGATCTCGACCCGGCTCACCGCGGCGCGCTCCAGTTGGCGCTTGAGGTAATCGCGGATCTTCCAGTCCTCGATGAGGCTCTCGCGGTATTCCTTGTCCTCCGCGAACCACCGCGACTTCCAGTCGGTGGTGATCCCGAGGCGGAACCCGTAGGGGTTGACCTTCTGACCCATTCCTACTCCACTTCCTGGTCGCGCTCGCTCGACGCCGGGGTGCCCGTCGTCGCCCCTTCGGGGTCGCTCGGCTGCTCCGAACCTTCAGGCTTCTCGGCCGTCTCGTCCTCGGCGGCTTCTGCGTCGACCTCGACCTCATCGACCTCGTCGACTTCTTCGTCATGGTCGTGGTCGTCGTGATCGTGATCGTGTTCCGCCTCGCGGGCGGCCTCACGCTCGGCCTTGCGCTGGCTCCCGGCCACCCGGCGACGACGACTGGCGCGCTGGGCCTGGGTGTCGGCGGCCTCGCGCTTGCGACGCTGCTCGAGCTCGTCGTCCTCGTAGCGCGCCACGATGACGGTGATGTGGCTGGTGCGCTTGCGGATGCGGGTCCCGCGACCGCGGGCACGCGGGCGCCACCGCTTCATCGTGGGGCCCTCGTCGGCGAAGGCGCGCGTGACGAAGAGCTCCTCCTCGGGCACGTTGTCGTTGTGCTCGGCATTCGCGACCGCGGAGTCGAGCAGCTTCATGACCGTCTCGGCGGGACCACGCTCACAGAAGCGCAGGATCTCGCGGGCGTCGGCGACGTCCTTGCCGACGATCAGGCGGAGCACCTGGCGGACCTTGGTCGGCGAGGTGCGGTGGTGGCGCAGGCGCGCGACGGTCTCGGGCATTATCGACGACTCGATCGCTCTTGGCCGGCGTGGTACCGGAACGTGCGGGTGGGGGCGAACTCGCCGAGCTTGTGACCGACCATCGCCTCGGTGACGTAGACGGGCACGTGCTTGCGCCCGTCGTGCACCGCGAGCGTGTGCCCGACCATGTCGGGCGTGATGGTGGATCGGCGCGACCACGTCTTGATCACCTTGCGTTCGCCGGCCGCGTTCATCGCGTCGACCTTCTTCTGCAGGTGGTCGTCGACGAACGGCCCCTTCTTCAGGCTGCGCGGCATCGCTTACCTCCGGGCTCCGCGGCCACGACGGCGGCGGATGATGAGCTCGTCGGACTTCTTGCCCTTCTTGCGGGTACGCCCTTCGGGCTTGCCCCACGGCGACACCGGGTGGCGTCCCCCGGAGCTCTTGCCCTCGCCACCACCGAGTGGGTGGTCGACGGGGTTCATGCGCGACGCCCCGCACGTGCGGACGCTTGCCCTTCCAGCGGTTGCGACCGGCCTTCCCGATCTTGACCAGCGCCGGCTTCGCTGTTCCCGACCGAGCCGACGGTGCCCCGGCAGTCGATGGGGACGCGGCGCATCTCGGTGGAGGGCAGCCGCAAGGTCGCGAACTGACCCTCCTTGGCCACCAGCTGGATCGACGCGCCGGCGCCGCGGCCGAGCTTGCCGCCCGCACCGGGCTTCAACTCGACGTTGTGCACGGTGGTACCGACCGGGATGTACCGCAGCGGAAGCGCGTTGCCGGGCCGGATCTCCGAACCCTGGCCGCTCTGCAGCAGATCGCCGACCTCCAGACCCTGCGGGGCGATGATGTAGCGCTTCTCGCCGTCGAGATAGTGGAGCAGCGCGATGCGCGCGTTGCGGTTGGGGTCGTACTCGATCGACGCGACCTTCGCGGGAACGCAGTCCTTGTTGCGACGGAAGTCGACGACGCGGTACTTCTGCTTGTGGCCACCACCGCGGTGACGCGACGTCATGCGGCCGTACGAGTTCCGTCCACCGGTGCGCGGCTTCGGCTTGGTGAGCGACTTCTCGGGCTTGTCGCGGGTGATCTCGGCGAAGTCGGAGACGGTCTGGAACCGGCGACCGGGACTGGTGGGCTTGCGCTTGCGGACCGGCATCGTCAGCTCCCGAAGATCTCGATGCGGTCGCCCTCGGCGAGAGAGACGATCGCCCGCTTGGCGTCGGGGCGCGAGCCGAAGCGTGCCGCTGCGGCGGTTGCGCTTGCGCTTGCCCTTGCGGTTGATCGTGTTCACGTTGGTGACCCGCACGTCGAAGATCGTCTCGATGGCGTTGCGGATCTCGATCTTGTTGGCATCACCAGCGACGACGAACGTGTACACGTTCTCGTCGAACGCGGCGTAGGACTTCTCGGAGACGACGGGCCGGATGATGATGTCGCGGGGGTTCTTGTTGCTCATGCGGTGTCACCCGCTTCCTCATCGGCAGCCGGCTTCGCCCCGAAACGCGCGACCGCGGCTTCGAGGGTCGGCTTGCTGAAGACCAGCCAGTCGTTCACCAGGATGTCGTAGGTGTTGAGCTCGTCTGGGATCACGAGCTGCACGCGGTGCTCCGAGGTTGCGGAACGACTTCCACACCGCTTCCTCGTCGCGCTGGAGCACGAGGAGCACGCGCTCGTCGCGCTCACCGGCGGTTCGCAGCCCGACGGCCGCGAGCAACTCGATCGCGGCCTTGGTGCGGGGCTCGGTGATCCCCCACTCGTCGAGGACGAGGACCTTGCCCTCGGCCGCCCGGTCCGACAGCGCGGAACGCAGCGCGAGACGGATCATCTTCTTGGGGGTGCGCTGGCGGTAGTCGCGTGGCTTCGGGCCGTGCGCCACCCCGCCACCGCGCCAGTGCGGGGCGCGGATCGAACCCTGGCGGGCCCGGCCGGTGCCCTTCTGGCGCCACGGCTTGGCCCCGCCACCGCGGACCTCGGCCCGGGTCTTGGTGCTGTGGGTCCCCGATCGGGCGGCCGCGAGCTGGGCCGTGACCACCTGGTGCATCACCGAGGTGTTCGGCGTGATCCCGAAGAGCTCGTCCGGCACGTCGACCGTGCCGGCAGCGGCGCCGCCCGCCGACTTCACGTCGAGCTTCATGCCGCACCTCCCTGCCGTTCCGGCACGGAGCCGGCTTGCCGTTCCGGCACGGAGCCGGCTTGCACGACCGGCTTCTTGGCCGCGTTCTTGACGAACACGAGGCTGCCGTTCGGACCGGGCACCGCGCCCTTGACCAGGAGAATGCCGCGCTCGGCGTCGCCCTCGACCACCTCGAGGTTCTGGGTGGTCGTCCGCTTGTTGCCGTGCTGGCCTGCCATCTTCATGCCCTTGAACACGCGGGCGGGAGTGGCGCAGGCGCCGATCGCGCCCGGGGACCGGTGCTTCTTGTGGTTCCCGTGCGATGCGCCCTGACCCTTGAAGTTGTGCCGCACCATCGCCCCGGTGAAGCCCTTGCCCTTGCTGATGCCGGTGACGTCGACGCGCTCGCCGGCGCCGAACACGTCAGCACCGATGACCTGGCCGACCTCGAAACCCGAGAGGTCGTCGACCCGGAGCTCGGCAACGTGGCGCAGCGGCGGCGCGTCGGCCTTCTTCAGATGGCCGAGCTCGGGCTTGGAGAGCCGGCTCTGCTTGGTGTCGCCGAACGCGAGCTGGACGGCCGCGTAGCCGTCGCGCTCGGGCGTCTTGAGCTGGACGACGCGACACGGCCCGGCTTCGATCACCGTCACCGGGACGACACGGTGCTCGTCGTCCCAGATCTGGGTCATGCCGAGCTTGCGCCCGAGAATCCCTTTGGCAGACATGATCAGTCTCGCTTCACGCGAACGCTCCGCCCGGTGAAGTACCGGCGGAGCGTCGATCGGTTGTGCTGCGTGGTTCTGAACCAGGGACGGCTCAGCCTGCGCAGACTTCGGTTGGCGAACGTTTCGAGTAGTGCGCCGTCAGCCGTGGACAGGGCCGAGTGGCGAGCCCAGAAAGACTACAGGCTGGGCCTCGGGGCCACCAAGTCGGCGCTCATCCCACGTGGATGATGACGTGCGGGCGGGGCGCGCCGTAGGTTGACGCCGTGTCCGGGTCCTACGTCGCGCTGCCCGAAGACTGGGAACGGGCCGATCCCGGGGGCCTGGGCCCGTTCGTGACGCGGGAGTCGTTCCTCGCCCCCGACGGGTCGGTGGTGGCGTGGTCGTCGCGGGAGCACCGCAAGCAGGCCGGTCGCTTCGACGCCGGTCGCGGCTCGACCTGGTGGGCACCCTCGGCCATGGGCTGGTGGATCGGCGTGCTCTTCGCCATCGGTTCGCTGTGCTTCACCGTCGGCCCCTTCCCCGGCTTCGTCGGCCTGGTCGGGACCGACGCCGACGCGATCGTGTTCTTCGTCGGCTCGATCTTCTTCACCAGCGCCGCCTTCCTGCAGTACCTGCAGACGGTCAACGCCCCCCACGCCCTCGCCGCGGGAGCCGGCGACCGGTTCCGCTTCTGGACGTGGGAGCCCGGTCGGATCGACTGGAGTGCGAGCCTCGTGCAACTCGTCGGCACGGTCTTCTTCAACGTCACCACCCTCGCCGCCATCGACACCACCCTCAACGCGACGCAGGCGCATCGCCTCGTGTACGTCCCCGACGCGGCCGGCTCCGTGTGCTTCCTCGTTGCCAGCGGGCTGGCCTGGTTCGAGGTCAGCCACGGCTGGTGGTCCTGGAACGCGCGCAGCGTGTCGTGGCGCATCGCGGCGCTGAACCTCGCCGGGTCGGTCGCGTTCGGCGTGTCCGCGGTTGCGTCGAAGATCGTCCCGACGACGGGTGACCCGCGCAACATCATGCTCGTGAACCTCGGGACGGCCGTCGGCGGTGCCTGTTTCCTCGTGGGTGCGCTCCTCCTGCTTCCGGAACGCACCCTTCCGGAACGCACCTCCCGGAACGCGCCCCCACTCCGTCCGCGACAATGCACTGAACCAAGGAGGCTGCAGTGGCCCTGCACCGCAAGATCGTCGACGACAGTCCCATCGACCTCAACCCGCTCTACTCGCAGAAGGCGGAGGGCGGGCACGCGCCGCGCCACACCCTGCCCGACCACGAGCTCGACCCCGACATCGCGTTCCAGATGGTGCGCGACGAACTCATGCTCGACGGGAACTCACGACTCAACCTCGCCACGTTCGTCACCACGTGGATGGAGCCGCAGGCGCAGGCGCTGATGGCCGAGACGTTCGACAAGAACATGATCGACAAGGACGAGTACCCGCGCACGGCGGAGATCGAAATGCGGTGCGTCAACATGCTCAGCCGGCTGTGGAACTCGCCCGACGCCGAGGAAGCAACCGGCACGTCGACGACCGGCTCGAGCGAGGCCGCCATGCTCGGCGGGATGGCACTGAAGTGGCGCTGGCGGGATCGTCAGAAGGCGGCGGGCAAGGCCACCGACCAGCCCAACATGGTGATGGGTTCCAACGTGCAGATCTGTTGGGAGAAGTTCTGTCGCTACTGGGACGTCGAACCGCGCCTCGCACCGATGGAGGGCGACCGGTACCACCTCAACGCCGAGGAGGCGGTGAAGCGGTGCGACGAGAACACCATCGGTGTCGTCCCCGTGCTCGGATCGACGTTCGACGGCAGCTACGAGCCGGTCGCCGACATCTGTGCGGCGCTCGACAAGCTCCAGGCCGACCAGGGACTCGACGTCCCCGTACACGTCGACGCGGCATCCGGCGGTTTCATCGCGCCGTTCCTCGATCCCGACCTCGTGTGGGACTTCCGGTTGCCGCGCGTGCAGTCGATCAACACGTCGGGCCACAAGTACGGCCTCGTCTATCCCGGCGTCGGTTGGGTGATCTGGCGCAATCCCGACGCGCTCCCCGACGACCTGGTGTTCGACGTGAACTACCTGGGCGGCGACATGCCGACCTTCGCGCTCAACTTCTCCCGACCCGGCAACCAGATCGCGGCGCAGTACTACAACTTCCTCCGCCTCGGCTTCGAGGGCTACCGGCGGGTGCAACAGGCGTCACGTGACGTCGCCCGCTTCCTCGCCGACTCGGTCGCCGCGATGGACCAGTTCGACCTCATCACGGACGGCAGCGAGTTGCCGGTGTTCGCATTCACCTTGAAGCCGGGGATCGAGAACTACACCGTCTTCGACCTCTCGGAGCGGTTGCCGCGACCGCGGGTGGCTCATCCCGGCCTACAGCTTCCCGGAGAACCGCCAGGACCTCGACGCGCTCCGCATCGTCGTCCGCAACGGGATGTCACGCGACCTCGCCGATCTCCTGATGACCGACCTCCGACGTCACGTCGAGTACTTCGACCAGCTCACGTCGCCGCTCCCCGGGGCCGGCGGCAAGAGCTTCAGCCACTGACGGATGGGGCGGCTCGACGGGAAGACGATTCTGGTCATCGGCGGCGCGCAGGGCATCGGGCGCGGCTGCGTGCTCGCGGCGGCGTCCGAGGGTGCACACGTCGTCATCGGTGACATCAACGCGCGCGGGGCCGTCGACGTCGCCGCGGAAGCGACCGCACGCGGCGCGCGTGCCGTCGGCATGGAGGGTGACGTCGTGGATCGGGCCAGCGTCGACGCGATGGTCGCGACCGCGGTCGGCGAGTTCGGCCACCTCGACGGGTTGGTGAACCTGGCCTACCACCACGATTCCCCGGCGCCGGTCGTCGAGCTCAGCGTCGAAGCGTTCCGCCGGGAACTCGAGGTCGATGTCATCGGCTGTCTCGTCGCCATGCAGGCTTCGTACACCGAGCTGCGGGCGACGGGTGGGAGCGTCGTCAACTTCAGCTCCGGCGCCGGAGTCGAAGGGCTCGCCGGACGGCCCGGTGTACGCCGCGGCCAAGGCCGCGATCCGAAACCTGAGCCGGACGACCGCGCTCGAATGGGGTGCCGACGGGATCCGGGTGAACTGCGTCTGCCCGTTCGCGATGTCGCCGAGCCTGATCGAGGCGGTGCAGGCGGGCACCGTCGACCAGGCCCAGCTCGACGCGGTGAGCCCGCTCGGTCGACCCGGCGATCCGGAGCTCGACATCGGCGCGGGCGTCGCGTTCCTGCTCAGTGACGACGCTCGCTACGTGACCGGTCAGACCTTCATGCTCGACGGCGGTGGGCTGGCGCTCTGACCAGCCGGGGTCAGACCGCGCCCGACACCCCGACCACCAGCGACGAGACGTAGCCGTTGGTCGCGTTCCCCGTCATCGACGGCGTTTCCAGCGAGACGCCGTCCCGGAACACCATGTCGGTGTCGAGCGAGACCTGCGACAGGTTGCTCACGCTCTGCTCGTAACCGCTGGTGGCGTACACCGCGTCGCACGTGTCCTTGGGGATCGCGATCTGCGACGTCGCGAGCTTGTTGGTCCCACTGGTCGCGGCGTCGACGCTCGGGTACACCTCGAAGTGCACGTGCGGCCAACGACCGTCGTAGCAGGCGGGAAAGATGCTCGTGAAGGTCACGACCCCGTTGCCGTCGACCTGCTGCACCCCCCGCAGGTAGTTGGCCTCGGGGGCCGAGTACATGGAGTAGTGGCCGTCGCGATCGGCGTGCCACACGTAGACGGCCGCGCCGGCGAGCGGCTTGCAGCCGTTGCCGGTGTCCACCACCGTGAACTGGATCGTGTACGGCACACCCCGCGCGGTTCCGCTCTTGCCGTCGAAGCTCGTCGTGATGTCCTTGCGCACGACGCCGTGCTCGGCGAGCACATTGGGACCGTTCGACCCGTCACCCGGGAACGGGCCGCCGGTCTCCTCCGGGATCACCGCACAGCTCGTGACGGCAGCTGACGCCCCGGTCGTGGTCGTGGCGCCGGCGGTGGTCGAGGTCGTCGCCGACGAGCTCGCGCCCTCCGTCGTCGCGGTCGCGCTGCTCGAATCGTCGCCACTCGAACACCCCGCCACCGCGAGACCGAGCCCGCCGAGGAGCACGAGCGCGCCACGTCGAGTGACCGGACGGGTCAAGAGTCGGAGTTCGTCGTCGTCAGAAGCAGTCATGGCGAACAGGTTGCCCGATCGACCTTCACCAATTGGCAAGAGACTCTCAGAACGACGCGAGAATGCGCACGACGCCGTTCTTCAGAGAGGAACACCCATGGGCAAGCTCATCGTGACCGAGTTCGTGACGCTGGACGGGGTGGCGCAGGCGCCCGGAGCGCCTGACGAAGACGACGGCGGCGGCTTCTCGCACGGCGGATGGCAGGCACCACTGGCGGACCAGGAGGGCGACGACATCTTCGAACACGCGAAGAGCATGGATGCCCTGCTCCTCGGGCGACGGACCTACGAGATCTTCGCCAACTACTGGCCGAACGCTCCCGAGGAGATCCCGTTCACCGGCCTGCTCAACGGTGTCCCCAAGTACGTGGCCAGCCGCACGCTCGCCGATCCTCTGGACTGGCGAGGCTCGACCGTGGTCAGCGAGTCCATCGCCGAGGGCGTCACCTCCCTCAAGGAGCGCCACGCTGAAGTCCACGTCATCGGCAGCCTCGACCTCGTGCAGTCACTGCTGCGCTTCGGCCTGGTCGACCGGCTGGAACTGTGGCTGTACCCGGTGCTGCTGGGCAGCGGCAAGCGGGTGTTCGCCGACGGGACCGTGCCGACCACGCTGCGGCTGCTCGAATCGGTCACCCATCCCAATGGCGTGGTGCACCTCATCTACGACACCGCCGGAACACCGACGTACGGCCGAATGGGCTCGCCGGAGCTGACGAGCGACTGAGGCCGACGACCACCGAGCGGGGCGTTATGACGCTTGGATCTTGATCTCGATGTCGACGCCGGCGGGGAGGTCGAGGCGCTGGAGCGACTCCACCGTCTTGCTGGTCGGCTCGACGATGTCGAGCAGGCGCTTGTGGATCCGCATCTCGAAGTGCTCGCGCGAGTCCTTGTCGACGTGCGGTGAACGGATCACGCAGTAGCGACGGATCTCGGTCGGGAGCGGCACCGGACCGCGGACCTTGGCCTGGGTGCGCACGACCGTCTCGACGATCTTCTTCGTCGACTGGTCGATGATCTCGTGATCGTAGGCCTTGAGCCGGATCCGGATCTTCTGACCCTTGGACTCGGCCATCTACTTGATGACTTTGGTGACGACGCCGGAACCGACGGTGCGGCCACCCTCACGAATGGCGAACCGCAGGCCCTCGTCCATGGCGATCGGCTTCTGCAGCTCGACCGTCATGACCGTGTTGTCGCCGGGCATCACCATCTCGACGCCCTCTTCCAGCTCGATGGAGCCGGTGACGTCGGTGGTGCGGAAGTAGAACTGCGGGTGGTAGTTGCCGAAGAACGGCGTGTGCCGCCCACCCTCTTCCTTCTTCAGCACGTACACCTGGGCGGAGAAGTTGGTGTGCGGCGTGATCGAGCCGGGCTTCGCCAGCACCTGGCCACGCTCGACCTCTTCCTTCTTCGTGCCGCGGAGGAGCGCGCCGATGTTGTCACCGGCGCGACCTTCGTCGAGGAGCTTGCGGAACATCTCGACACCGGTGCAGGTGGTCTTCGTCGTCGTGCGCAGACCGACGATCTCGATCTCCTCACCGACCTTGACCATCCCGCGCTCGACGCGACCGGTCACCACGGTGCCGCGACCGGTGATCGAGAAGACGTCCTCGATCGGCATGAGGAAGGGCTTGTCGATGTCGCGCGGCGGCTCGACGATGAACGAGTCGACCGCTTCCATCAGCTCGTTGATCTTCGGCGTCCACTCGCCGTCGCCCTCGAGGGCCTTCAGCGCGGAGACCCGCACGATGGGCGTGTCGTCACCCGCGAACTCGTACTCGTTGAGGAGCTCACGCACCTCGAGCTCGACCAGCTCGAGGATCTCCTCGTCGTCGACCATGTCGGCCTTGTTCAGCGCGACCACGATCGACGGCACGCCGACCTGGCGGGCGAGCAGCACGTGCTCACGCGTCTGGGGCATCGGGCCGTCGGTGGCGGCGACCACGAGGATCGCGCCGTCCATCTGCGCGGCACCGGTGATCATGTTCTTGATGTAGTCGGCGTGGCCGGGGCAGTCGACGTGCGCGTAGTGACGGTTGGGCGTCTCGTACTCGACGTGCGCGATGGAGATGGTGATGCCTCGTGCCTTCTCCTCGGGCGCCTTGTCGATCTGGTCGAAGGCGTAGAAGGAGTTGTTGCTCGGGTCGTTGTCGGCCATCACCTTGGTGATCGCCGCGGTCAAGGTGGTCTTGCCGTGGTCGATGTGCCCGATCGTCCCGATGTTGAGGTGCGGCTTCGTCCGCTCGAACTTCGCCTTGGCCATGGCTGTCCCTTTACTCCTTGATTCCGTCGAGAACTATTCGCCGCGAACGCGCTTGACGATTTCTTCGGCGATCGACTCAGGCACCTGCTGGTACGAGTCGAATTGCATGGTGTACGTCGCGCGACCCTGGGTGCGCGAACGGAGGTCAGTAGCGTAGCCGAACATCTCACCCAGCGGCACCTGGGCGTTCACCACGTGAGACGTCCCCCGTTGCTCCATCCCCTCGATGCGGCCGCGCCGCGACGAGAGGTCACCGATGACGTCACCCATGTAGTCCTCGGGGGTGACGACCTCGACGTTCTCGATGGGCTCGAGCAGCACCGGCTTGGCCGCCCTGGCCGCCTTCTTGAACGCCATCGAACCGGCGATCTTGAACGCCATCTCGCTGGAGTCGACGTCGTGGTAGGAGCCGTAGGTGAGGATGACGCGGATGTCGACGAGCGGGTAGCCGGCGACGACACCGCCCTCCATCGCCTGCTGGATGCCGGCGTCGACCGCGGGGATGTACTCCCGCGGGATCACGCCGCCGGTGATCTTGTCGACGAACTCGTAGCCCCCGCCGGGCCCGGTGGGCTCGAGCGAGATGACCACGTGGCCGTACTGGCCCTTGCCGCCGGTCTGGCGGATGTAGCGCTCCTCGATCTTCTCCACCGGCACGGTGATGGTCTCGCGGTACGCCACCTGGGGCTTGCCCACGTTCGCAGCCACGGAGAACTCGCGCACCATGCGGTCGACGAGCACGTCGAGGTGCAACTCGCCCATACCGGCGATGATGGTCTGACCGGTCTCGTCGTCGGTCCGCACCTGGAAGGTCGGGTCCTCCTCCGAGAGCGCGCCGAGGGCCTTGCCCAGCTTGTCCTGGTCGACCTTGGTCTTCGGCTCGATCGCCACCGAGATCACCGGCTCGGGGAACTCCATGCGCTCGAGCACGATCGGGTGCGCGGGGTCACAGAGCGTGTCACCGGTCGTCGTGTTCTTGAGCCCGACCGCCGCGACGATGTCGCCGGCGAAGACGGCCTCCTTGTCCTCCCGGTGATTGGCGTGCATCTGGAGGAGCCGTCCGATGCGCTCCTTCTTGTCCTTGGTCGCGTTGAGCACCGGGCTGCCCGCGGAGAGCTTCCCGGAGTAGACGCGGAAGTAGGTGAGCTTGCCGACGTACGGGTCGCTCATGATCTTGAACGCCAGTGCGGCAAACGGCTCGTTGTCGTCGGCGTGGCGCTCGAGGTCGTGCTCCAGCTTGACGTCGAGGCCCTTGATCGCCTCGATGTCGACCGGGCTCGGCAGGTAGTCGACGACCGCGTCGAGCAAGGGCTGCACGCCCTTGTTCTTGAACGCGGTGCCGTTGAGCACGGGCACGATGTCCCCGGACACGGTGGCGGCACGGATCGCGCTGCGCAGATCCTCGGCGGTGATCGCTTCCTCGCTCACGTACTTCTCGAGCACGTTCTCGTCGTACTGGCTCACGACGTCGACGAGTTGGTGACGCCACTCCTCGGCCTCGGCCTGCATCGCCGCAGGGATGTCCTGCTCCTCGTAGCTCTCGCCCATGCCGTCTTCCCAGATGAGGGCCTTCATCGTGAGCAGGTCGACGACGCCCTGGTACTCGCTCTCCGACCCGATGGGCAGCTGCGTGACCGCCACGTTGGCGTCGAGGCGGTCCTTGATCATGTCGAGGCAGCGGTAGAAGTCGGCGCCGATGCGGTCCATCTTGTTGACGAAGCACATCCGCGGCACGTTGTACTTGTTGGCCTGACGCCACACCGTCTCGGTCTGCGGCTCCACGCCGGCGACCGCGTCGAACACCGCGACCGCGCCGTCGAGCACGCGCAACGAACGTTCGACCTCGACGGTGAAGTCGACGTGGCCGGGCGTGTCGATGATGTTGATCCACGTGTCGCGCCACTTACAGGTCGTGGCGGCGGACGTGATCGTGATGCCGCGCTCCTGCTCCTGGACCATCCAGTCCATGACGGCCGCGCCCTCGTGCACCTCGCCGATCTTGTAGGTGCGACCGGTGTAGTAGAGGATCCGTTCCGTGGTGGTGGTCTTGCCCGCGTCGATGTGCGCCATGATCCCGATGTTCCGCACGCGCGCGAGCGGCACCTCCCGGATCACCGGACCACCCTTACCCTTGACCTGACTCTCTTCTGCAGCCATCTCTTCGATTCTCTTCTTCTCATCTCCCCCGGGGGAACGGAGGAGTCGAACTTCGGATGAACGTTTTGCAGCACCGAGCCGTTCCCGCCGACGGTCATCGACCAGCGGAGAAGACGGACGGTGGTCTGCCGGGCAGTTGGCCCCGCCGAGGGAGACCCGCCCCGAAGGGGCGACTTTTCGCCGGAGGCGGAAAGTCGCAGGGGCTCGCTCGGAAGAAGGGGCCAGCCCGGCAGGCGACCGGCCGGCTTCGGAGCGGAAGCCGGACTAGGCGAGTAAGTACTTGAACAGCACCCGAGACAAAGGCATCACCACCGGTAGTGCGCGAACGCCTTGTTCGACTCGGCCATCTTCTGCAGATCGTCCTTGCGCTTGATCGACGCGCCGATCCCGTTGCTGGCGTCCATCAGCTCGTTGGCGAGACGCTCGGCCATGCTCTTCTCGCGCCGCTGGCGGGAGTAGCCGACGATCCAACGCACCGCGAGCGTGGTCGCGCGACGAGGGCGAACCTCGACGGGCACCTGGTAGGTCGCGCCGCCGACACGCCGGCTGCGCACCTCGAGCGCGGGACGAACGTTCTCGACCGCGCGCTTCAACACCGCGACGGGGTCGCCACCAGCACGCTTCTCGATGTCGGCGAGCGCGTCGTAGACGATCTTCTCGGCGATCGAGCGCTTGCCCGCTTGCAGGATCTTGTTGACGAGTTGCGTCACGACGACCGACCGGTAGACCGGGTCGGGCATGAGGTCACGCCGCGGTGCGGGTCCCTTGCGCGGCATCTCAGGCGTCCTTCTTGGCGCCGTAGCGGCTGCGGGCCTGCTTGCGGTTGGCGACACCGCTCGCGTCGAGCGCGCCGCGGACGATCTTGTACCGGACACCGGGGAGGTCCTTCACCCGGCCACCGCGCACGAGCACGATCGAGTGCTCCTGCAGGTTGTGGCCGATCCCGGGGATGTAGGCAGTGACCTCGATCCCGGACGTGAGCCGGACCCGGGCGACCTTGCGCAGCGCCGAGTTCGGCTTCTTCGGGGTGTGGGTGAAGACGCGCGTGCAGACGCCGCGCCGCTGGGGTGAACCCTTCAGCGCCGGTGTCTTCGACTTTTCCGGCTTCGTTTCCCGTCCCTTGCGGACGAGTTGTTGGATCGTGGGCACAAGACTCCTACGCGCGTGGATTCGTCGAGAAATTTCAGATCGAGCGGACGTGTGGCCGGTGTCGCCGGGGTGGGCGACGAAGCGATTTCGGGCCGACAGAAAAGGATAGCGGTTGGACCAGGTTGTTCGCCACGCAGCGGGTTCGCGGCCCGACGGCGAGAAAGCACTACGCTGTAGCACATGGAGCAGATCGGGGTGCGCGAGCTGCGTCAGCAGGCGAGTCGTTATCTGCGCCGAGTCGAAGCGGGCGAGTCGTTCACCATCACCGACTACGGAAGACCGGTCGCAGTGCTCGCCCCCACGATGGAGGCGGTGCGCGCGCAATCCGAAGCGGTGGTCCAGCGTCTCGTCGATGCCGGCGAGTACGCATCGTCAGCTGACGCCGTCGCTGCCGACATCCACCAGCTCGTCGAGCTGGCGCGCCAGCGCATCATCGGCGACGCGATCGTCGCCGGATACCTGCGTGTCCCCCAGACGCCGGAGGATGTCGCTGCGGCGCGGGCCGCCGGTCTCCGCGCGATTTCGACCGAGCCCTGGTGAGCCCCGTGCAACGCGGAGAAGTCTGGTGGGGAGAGGAGCCGTCGATCGGGCGTCGTCCATTTCTCGTCTTCTCGAGCGACGAGGTCATACCGGTGTTGCGTACCGTGCTCGCGGTGCCGGCCACCCGCACCATCCGCGGCATCCCGTCCGAGGTCCGTCTCGGACGGGACGACGGGATGCCCGATGACTGCGCGCTCTCGTTCGACAACGCAACGGTGCTCGACCAGTCACTGCTCGTCGAGAGAATCTGCCGACTCGATCCCGCGACGCTCGCGGCCGCGTGCCGCGCCTGGCGTGCCGCGGCGGCGTGTTGATGCACCTGCCGGACCCGGCTCCACTCGACCCATCGTCGCTCGACAACGCGGCGTGGCACGCGCTCTCCACCGTCCACCAGCGCTTCGCCCAGACGACCGGCCAGGCCGCGCGCTACGACCCTGCGGTGTCGGTGTTTGCGGCGGTCGACAACTTCGACGACAGTTCGTGGCACGACCTCGCGTCGGTCGTCGGTCCCGGGGGCAGCGCCGTCCTCTTCCGCGACACCGTCCCCGAGCCACCACCGGGTTGGACCCGGCTCGGCGGTGGGGTGGGCCACCAGATGGTGCTCGGCGAGCTCGCGGCGGTGACGATTCCCGAGGTCCGGACGCTCGGGCCCGACGACGCCGGCGAGATGCTGGCGTTGGTCGAGCTCACCCAGCCCGGGCCGTTCCGCCCGCGCACGGTCGAGCTCGGTGCGTACTTCGGCGTGTTCGACGACGCTGCGCTGGTCGCCATGGCCGGTGAGCGTCTCCGGTTTCCGGGCTTCTGTGAGATCAGCGCGGTGTGCACGCATCCCGACTGGCGCGGGCGCGGGCTCGCCGCCGGCCTCACCGCGCTGGTCGCGCGCGGCATCCAGGCGCGGGGCGAACGCCCATTCCTCCATCACGCAGCCGCCAACGACCCGGCGCGACGGGTCTATGAAGCACTGGGATTCGAGTTCCGGCGGGAGATCGCCATCGCCGTGGTCGGCGCGCCCTGACCGGCGCGCGTCAGCCGGCCGCGCCGCCGAGTTCGGCGTTGAAGTCCGTGGCCGGGGCCTCGACGGCAGCTTCCGCGGCCGCCGGGTCCTCGATCACCGCGCTCAGCGTTGACAGCCCCGCGGTCTCCGCGCCCGATCCCGCGCTGGTGTCGGCCAGCCACGCGGCCAGGTCGAGGTCGCTCTCCATGTCCGTGTCGGACGAGTAGAACGGCAACGGCTCGTAGTCGGGCGCGTTCGTCTCGATGTCGCGGTACCGCGGCATTCCCGTACCGGCCGGGATGAGCTTCCCGATGATCACGTTCTCCTTGAGCCCGTGCAGCCCGTCCTTGCGACCTTCGATGGCCGCCTCGGTGAGCACCCGGGTGGTCTCCTGGAACGACGCCGCCGACAGCCATGAATCGGTGGCCAACGACGCCTTGGTGATCCCCATCAGTTCGGGGCGGCCCTCAGCCGGCTGCTTGCCGTCGGCAACGAGCCGGCGGTTGGTGTCGGCGAACTCGCGGGCGTCGGCCTTCTGGCCGGGGAGGTACGTCGAGTCGCCGGACTCCGACACGCCGACACGCCGCAGCATCTGACGGACGATCACCTCGACGTGCTTGTCGTGGATCGACACGCCTTGCTCGCGGTACACCTTCTGCACCTCGTCGCTGAGGTACTGCTGGGTCTCGCGGATGCCCTTGACCTCGAGGATCTTCTTCGGGTCGAGCGGGGTCTTGGTGTCACCGGTGAGCTGTTGGCCGGCGACGACTTCGACGCCGTCGGCGATGCCGGGGAACAGGTGGGTGCGGCGCATGACCGCGTGCTCCTCTTCGGTACCGTCGTCGGCGACGATGGTGAGCACTCGTTCGCCCTTCTCGTTCTCGCCGAGGCGCACGACGCCCGAGCTCTCAGCCATGATCGCGGCGCCCTTCGGCGTGCGGGCCTCGAACAGTTCGACGACGCGCGGCAGACCGTGCGTGATGTCCTCACCGGCGATGCCGCCGGTGTGGAACGTCCGCATGGTCAGCTGCGTACCGGGTTCACCAATGGACTGGGCGGCGATGATGCCGACGGCCTCGCCCTGGTCGACGAGCTTGCCCGTGGCCAGCATCATCCCGTAGCACGCCGCGCACACGCCGCTGAGCGAGTCGCACGTGAGCACCGAACGCACCCGCACCCGGTTGATCTCCGGATCGGCGGCGAGCAGCCGCACCTCGACTTCGCCCATCTCGGTGTTGCGCGGCAGCTCGGTACCGCTGGCGAGCTTCACGCCGTCGGTGAGCTGACGTCCGAGCAGCTTGGTCTCGAGGATCCGGATGCTCTCCGGGTCGTCATCGATGTTCTCCACCCAGATGCCGCGACTGCTCTCGCAGTCGTCCTCTCGGACAATGACCTCCTGCGCAACGTCGACGAGCCGGCGCGTGAGGTATCCGGAGTCGGCGGTGCGGAGCGCGGTGTCGGCGAGACCCTTGCGCGCGCCGTGGGTCGAGATGAAGTACTCGAGCACCGACAAGCCCTCGCGGAAGTTCGACTTGATCGGCCGCGGGATGATCTCACCGCGCGGGTTGGCCACGAGGCCCCGCATACCGGCGATCTGCTGGACCTGCATCACGTTGCCGCGTGCGCCCGAGCCCACCATCATGTCGATCGGGTTGAACTTGTCCTGGCGCATCTCGGCCTGCATCGCGTCACGGACGCGTGCGGTGGCCTCGCTCCAGACCTCGATCTCCTTCTGGCGCCGTTCGTCGTCGGTGATCACACCGCGGTCGTACTGGGCTTCGACCTTGTCGGCTTCGGCTTCGAACTTTTCGAGCAGTCCGGCCTTGGCTGCCGGCGTCTTGACGTCGGCGATGGAGATCGTCAGCCCGGAACGGGTGGCGAACTCGAACCCGAGATCCTTCAGCTTGTCGAGGCTCTCGGCCACGACCGCCCGCGGGTAGAGCTCCACGAGCTTGCTCGCCAGCTCGGTGAGGTCGCGCTTCTTCACCGCGGCGTCGTGGAACGGGAAGTCCGGCGGGAAGGCCTCGTTGAAGAGGAAGCGACCGAGCGTGCTCTCCACGAGCACACTGGAGTCGCCATTGTCGCCACTGCGTCGCAGCACGATCGCGTCGGGGTGCTCCTCGTCGCGCATCGGGTAGTCCTCGGGCGCGAAGCGCGCGCCGGGCATCCGCACCTTGATCTTGGCGTGGAGCGCCAGCTGACCGTCCGCGTCGGCACCGGGTGCGAGGCGCTCGTCGTACGCGAGCACCGCCTCGTCGAGCGAGGAGAACGCGCGACCCTCACCCGAGGAGCCTTCGAGGTCCTCGGTCAGGTAGTAGGCGCCGATGATCATGTCCTGCGTCGGCACCGTGATCGGACGGCCGTGCGCGGGCGACAGGATGTTGTGCGCCGAGAGCATCAGGATGCGCGCTTCGGCCTGCGCCTCCGCGGAGAGGGGCAGGTGCACCGCCATCTGGTCACCGTCGAAGTCGGCGTTGAACGCGGTGCACACCAGCGGGTGGATCTGGATGGCCTTGCCCTCGACCAGCACCGGCTCGAAGGCCTGGATGCCGAGCCGGTGGAGTGTGGGGGCGCGGTTCAGGAACACCGGGTGCTCCTTGATGACCTCTTCCAGGACGTCCCACACCTGCGGGCGGGCGCGTTCGACCATCCGCTTGGCCGACTTGATGTTCTGCGCGAACTCGAGGTCGACGAGCCGCTTCATGACGAACGGCTTGAACAGCTCGAGCGCCATCTGCTTGGGCAGGCCGCACTGCTGGAGCTTGAGCTGCGGTCCGACCACGATGACCGAACGGCCGGAGTAGTCGACTCGCTTGCCGAGCAGGTTCTGGCGGAACCGCCCCTGCTTGCCCTTCAACATGTCGGAGAGTGACTTCAGGGCGCGGTTGCCGGGGCCCGTGACCGGGCGCCCGCGGCGGCCGTTGTCGAACAGCGCGTCGACGGCCTCCTGCAACATCCGCTTCTCGTTGTTGATGATGATCTCGGGCGCGCCGAGGTCGAGGAGCCGCTTCAGCCGGTTGTTCCGGTTGATGACGCGACGGTAGAGGTCATTGAGGTCTGACGTCGCGAACCGACCACCGTCGAGCTGCACCATCGGGCGCAGGTCGGGTGGGATCACCGGGACGGCGTCGAGCACCATCCCCATCGGCGAGTTGATCTTGCGACCGTCGTCGTCGACGCGGTTGAACGCGGAGATGACCTTGAGGCGTTTGATCGCCTTCGCCTTACGCTGACCCTTGGAGGTGAGGATGGTGTCCTTGAGGAACTGCTCCTCGGCCTCCATGTCGATGCGCGAGATGAGGTCCTTGATGGATTCGGCCCCCATGCCGCCCGAGAAGTACTCCTCGTAGCGGTCGCGCAGGTCACGCCACACGCGCTCGTCGTCGACGAGTTGCTTGGGCGAGAGACCCTTGAACGTGTCCCAGACCGTCTTGAGGAAGTCGATCTCGGCGTCGGCGCGGGCGCGGATGTCCTCGTAGTCCTTGTTGCGCGCCTTCTCGGTCCGCTCGAGCTCGTTCTTCTTCGCGTCGCGGTCCTCGAGCTCCTTGAGCTCGGTTTCGTACTCCTCGTCGCGCTTGCGGATCTCGAGCTCGCGCTCTTTCTCCACGTCGCCGATCTCGGCCCGGATGTCACCCTCGAGCTGCTCGAGGTCCTTGTGCCGGCGCTCGTCGTCCACCCACGTGATGATGTGCGCGGCGAAGTAGATGACCTTCTCGAGGCTCTTGGGCGCGATGTCGAGGAGGTAGCCGAGACGGCTCGGGACGCCCTTGAAGTACCAGATGTGCGTGACCGGCGCGGCGAGCTCGATGTGGCCCATGCGCTCGCGCCTCACCTTCGAGCGGGTGACCTCGACGCCACAACGCTCGCAGATGATGCCCTTGAAGCGGACGCGCTTGTACTTGCCGCAGTAGCACTCCCAGTCCTTGGTCGGCCCGAAGATCTTCTCGCAGAAGAGGCCGTCCTTCTCGGGCTTGAGCGTGCGGTAGTTGATCGTCTCCGGCTTCTTGACCTCACCGTTCGACCACGTGCGGATCTGGTCCGCGGTGGCGAGCGCGATCGACAGCTGGGCAGAGTCGTTCACGTCGAGCACAGGTCCCTCACTTCTCTCTTCGTCGTCTTGTTCTCGTTCGTTTTGGCGTCACTCGTGCGCCGTAGCGACGCACCAGTGACGCCAAAACCGGGGGGGGGGGGGGGGGTTAGTAGGCGGGCTGGCGGCGGCGCTGTTCGTCTTCCTCGTCGGTGCCCCGTTCGGGACGCGACAGGTCGATGCCGAGCGACTCCGTGGTGCGGAAGGCGTCCTCGTCGAGCTCACGGATCTCGACTTCCTCACCGGCCTCGTTCATCACGCGGACGTTGAGGCAGAGTGCCTGCATCTCCTTGATGAGCACCTTGAAGCTCTCGGGGATGCCGGGCTCGGGGATGTTCTCGCCCTTGACGATCGCCTCGTAGACCTTCACCCGGCCGAGCACGTCGTCGGACTTGATGGTGAGGATCTCCTGGAGCGCGTACGACGCGCCGTAGGCCTCGAGCGCCCACACCTCCATCTCGCCGAAGCGCTGGCCACCGAACTGCGCCTTCCCACCCAGCGGCTGCTGCGTGATCATCGAGTACGGGCCGGTCGACCGGGCGTGGATCTTGTCGTCCACGAGGTGCGACAGCTTCAGGATGTAGACGAACCCGACGGTGACCGGGCGGTCGTAGGCCTCGCCGGTACGGCCGTCGTAGAGCGTGGCCTTGCCGTCGTTGCCGACGAGCTGCTCGGTGCCCGCCAGATGCCCCGAGCCGTCGGAGTGCATGGTCTCGAAGAGATGCTTGATCGTGCCCTCGGGACCCGACTGCTCCTCTTCGTCCCAGTGCGCGCCGTCGAACACCGGGGTCGACACCCACACGGCGGGCTCGGTGACGGTGCGGGTCTTGCGCAGCGCCGGCGGCGCGGTGCGCGTGCCCTCCCAGCCGTGACGGGCCGCGTAGCCGAGGTGCGCTTCGAGCACCTGACCCACGTTCATCCGGCTCGGCACACCGAGGGGGTTGAGCACGATGTCGACGGGCGTGCCGTCGGCCAGGTACGGCATGTCTTCCACCGGGAGGATCTTCGAGATCACACCCTTGTTGCCGTGGCGGCCGGCGAGCTTGTCGCCCTCGCTGATCTTGCGCTTCTGGCCCACGTAGACGCGCACCAGCTGGTTCACGCCGGGCGGGAGCTCGTGGCCCTCTTCCCGGGAGAACACCCGCACGTCGATGACCTTGCCGGTCTCGCCGTGAGGCACCTTCAGCGAGGTGTCGCGGACCTCGCGGGCCTTCTCACCGAAGATGGCGCGCAGCAGGCGCTCCTCCGGCGTGAGCTCGGTCTCGCCCTTCGGCGTGACCTTGCCGACGAGGATGTCGCCGGGGCCGACCTCGGCACCGATGCGGATGATGCCGCGCTCGTCGAGGTCCTTGAGGATGTCCTCGGACAGGTTCGGGATGTCGCGCGTGATCTCCTCGGCGCCCAGCTTGGTGTCGCGGGCGTCGATCTCGTGCTCCTCGATGTGGATCGACGTGAGGACGTCGTCCTTCACCAGCCGCTCGGAGATGACGATGGCGTCCTCGTAGTTGTGGCCCTTCCACGGCATGAACGCCACGAGCAGGTTCTTGCCGAGCGCCAGCTCACCCTCGTGGGTGGACGGGCCGTCGGCGATGACTTCGCCCTGCTTGACCGTGTCGCCGATGTCGACGCGCGGCTTCTGGTTGATGCACGTGCCCTGGTTCGAGCGGCGGAACTTGGAGAGCCGGTGGGTCGTGTTGCCCCGGCTGCCCTCGTAGTCGACGACCACCGTGTCGCCGGTGACGTCGACGACGGTGCCGTCGCCCTTGGCCAGGATGACCTCGCCCGCGTCGCGCGCTGCGCGCCCCTCGACGCCGGTGCCGATGAACGGTGCGGTCGCCCGCAGGAGCGGGACGGCCTGACGTTGCATGTTGGCGCCCATGAGCGCGCGGTTGGCGTCGTCGTGCTCGAGGAACGGGATGAGCGCGGTCGCCACCGACACGATCTGCTTGGGCGACACGTCCATGTAGTCGACCTCGTGCGGGTCGACGAAGGCGAGCTCACCACGACGGGCCCGCACGAGCACGCGGTCGTCGACGAACGAACCCTTTTCGTCGATGTTGGCGTTCGCCTGGGCGATGACGTAGCGGTCTTCGTCGTCCGCCGCGAGGTAGTCGACCTCCTCGAGCGCGACACCGTTCTTGATGCGGCGGTACGGGGTCTCGATGAAGCCGAACCGGTTGATGCGCGCGTAGCTCGCGAGGTAGCCGATGAGCCCGATGTTCGGGCCTTCCGGTGTCTCGATCGGGCACATGCGGCCGTAGTGGCTCGTGTGCACGTCTCGCACTTCGAACCCGGCGCGCTCACGCGACAGACCACCCGGACCGAGGGCCGAGAGGCGGCGCTTGTGGGTGAGACCGGCCAACGGGTTGGTCTGGTCCATGAACTGGCTGAGCTGGCTGGAGCCGAAGAACTCCTTGATCGCCGCCACCACGGGGCGGATGTTGATCAGGGTCTGGGGCGTGATGGCCTCGACGTCCTGCGTGGTCATGCGCTCGCGCACGACCCGCTCCATGCGGGAGAGCCCGACTCGCACCTGGTTCTGGATGAGCTCACCGACCGAGCGCACCCGGCGGTTGCCGAAGTGGTCGATGTCGTCGGGGAAGTAGTCGGCGTCGTTGTTGTGCAGCTTCACGATGTACGACACCGTCGAGAGGATGTCGGCCTTCGACAGCTGGTAGTCGACGGGCCCGGTCTCGGGGTCGGCGTTGGGGATGGTGAGGTCGTACTTCTTCAGCGGGAGCTTGGCGTACTCGTCGCGCAGCTTCTTCGACACCTTGTGGCGCCCGACCTTGGCCATGTCGTAACGCTTGGGGTTGAAGAAGAGGTTCTCGAGCAGCGCGCGGGCGGAGTCGGGAGTCGGCGGCTCGCCCGGACGCAGCTTGCGGTAGATGTCGATGAACGCGGCGTCGGCGTCCTCGGTGTGGTCCTTCTCGAGCGTGTTCAGCATCGACTGGTAGGGGTTGCCCTGCGGGTCGGTGATGAGGTTGGCGAGCTCTTCCGGGGTGTCGCCGAAGCCGAGTGCCTTGAGCAGGACGGTGACGGGCTGCTTGCGCTTCCGGTCGATGCGGACGTAGACGATGTCCTTCTTGTCGACCTCGAACTCGAGCCAGGCGCCGCGGCCCGGGATCATCTTGGCGTCGACGACGTCCTTCTCGGGCGACGTCTTGTCGGGGTTGATGCCGAAGTAGACGCCGGGCGAACGCACGAGCTGGGACACGACGATGCGCTCGGTGCCGTTGATGATGAAGGTGCCGCGGTCCGTCATCATGGGGAAGTCGCCCATGAAGACGGTCTGCTCCTTGATCTCACCCGTCTGCGCATTCATGAACCGCGCGGTGACGAACAGCGGACGCGCGTACGTCATGTCACGCTCGCGGCACTCGTCCTCCGAATACTTCGGCGGGTCGAAGATGTGGTCGGAGAGCTCGAGCTTGAGCTGACCGGTGAAGTCTTCGATCGGCGAGATGTCGGAGAGGACCTCTGCGACTCCCTGCTCGAGGAACCACTCGAAGGACTCCCGCTGCACCGCGATCAGGTCGGGCAGCTGGAGCACCTCGTGCAGCTTCGAGAACGAGAGGCGCTCGCGGGACGCGAGAGAAGCCAACGTCACTCCTTGGTGATGCAGGGGAAAGGGTCGATCGAGCTAGCGGTGGGCGCGCGCGGGCCGATTCGAAGAACGCTGGCGATGGCACGGCCGGGCAGACACGACTGATGAACAATCTAGTCCGTCAAACATTCCCGTGCAAGAACACCAGAGAACAGACCCCGAGGGGTCTGGTCGCTGGCGGCAGGTTACGACACCGCTCCCGTCAGGTCAAGGTTCCGCTCGGGGTCTGTGCAGACTTCTGTATAGTTTCGTGATGGCCGAACCCCTCAGCGTGACCGAAGCGAGCCGGCGTGGCATCGCCCGCCTGGTCGCCGACGCCGCCCACGGCAGCGAGGTGGTGATCCAGCGCCACGGGCGACCGGTCGCCGCCATCGTCGGCTACGAGCGCTTCACCGAGTTGGAGCAGCTGCGCGACGACCTCCGCGACCTGGCGCTGACGATCGGGCGCTCGGCCACCGACGACGGTCGCCGGACGACCCTCGACGACGTCGTCGACGCGTTCGGCCGGGCGAGGAACCGCTGAAGGATGGCGGGAGTCGTGCTCACCGATCCTGCGCTCGACGACGTGCGCCGCGCCGGACCGGTCCTCGCCGCGCTCCTCCTCGGGCGCCTGCGTGCGCTCGACGTCGAGCCGGATGCCGGGTCCGCGCTGGTCGACGAATCGACCGGCTACCGGGTGCTCCACGCGCTCGACCGCACCGCCCGCATCATCTACACACGGGACCGCGCGTGCGTGACCGTGCACGCGATCTGGGTCGACGGTGTGCGGGGTGAGGGCGAAGCCCACGCCGAAGCTCTCGACCGGATGCGCGGCGCGGACCCGCCCGAACAGGTTGCGCTGGCGCAGATCGTGCGCCGGCTCGGTCGTCTCACCGGAGTGCGGCCGGTCCCGCAGGACCGCCTGCGGGCGCCGGTGCCGGACTGGCTGGCGGACGCGCTGACCGGCCGAGCGGGCTGGTCACGTCTCGCCGTGGCCGCGATGGACGCGGCCACGGCATTCGAGACGTGGAACACGTTTCTGGAGGACGCGGCTACTTGAGTTCGACGGTGGCGCCGGCCTCTTCCAGCTGCGCCTTCGCCTTCTCGGCGTCTTCCTTCGAGACCTTCTCGAGCACGGGCTTCGGTGCGCCGTCGACGAGGTCCTTGGCTTCCTTGAGGCCGAGCCCCGCGACGATCGCCCGGACCTCCTTGATCACCTGGATCTTCTTGTCGCCCGCCGCGGTGAGGATGACGTCGAACTCGTCCTTCTCCTCGGCTGCGCCGGCGTCGCCACCGCCGCCACCGGCCGCCGGGGCGGCCGCGACCGCGACCGGTGCGGCCGCGGTGACACCGAACTCCTCTTCGAACGCCTTGAGGAAGTCGTTGAGCTCGAGGACGGTCATGTTCTTGAAGACGTCCAGCAGGTCAGGGGTGGTCATGCTTGCCATGGGAATGCTCTTTTCTCCGGTGATTCGGACTTATTCGGACTCGGTGGATTCGGGCGCGGGCGCGTCGTCCGCGGTGACTTCGACCGGCGCTTCGTCGACAGCAGGCGCTTCGTCGACAGCAGGCACTTCCTCGGCGACCGGCACCGCTTCTCCGCCGGCGACCCGCTGGTCGATCAGCGCCTGGACGCCGTAGGCGAAGTTGCGGGTGAAGGCCTGGAACAGCCCGGCCGCCTTGGTCAGCGGCGCCTGGAACATGCCCGCGATCTGCGTGAGCATCACCTCGCGCGAGGGGAGTTCGGCCAGCGCGTCGATGTCAGCGGGCGAGATGACCCGCTCTCCGAGCAGGCCGCCCTTCACGACCAGCGCCGGGTTGTTCTTCCCGAAGTCGCGCAGCGCCTTGGCGGCCGCCGCGGCGTCGCCCCGCACGAAGGCGATGGCGACCGGACCCTCGAACAACGACGCGATCTCGTCGAGCCCCGCGCCCTCGACCGCCCGCCGGGCCAGCGTGTTCTTGAAGACCTTGTACTCGGTGCCCGACCCGCGGAGCGAGCCGCGCAGATCGGCGAGGTCGTGGACGGTCAGACCCCGGTACTCCGTGAGCACCGCCGCGTCTGACTCCTCGAGCTTCGTGCGGATTTCCTCGACGACCGCAACCTTCTCGGGTCTCGCCATGCTTCGTGCCTCTCGCAGAAATGAACGGGGACGCCACCGCAGACACGCGGGACGTCCCGTCTGGCAAGAGGGCGCCTCGTCCGGCGGGCCCGGCAACCGCTTCCCGAGAATTCACGAGAAGCGGCGGGGACCCATTACCTCGAAGAGACCGGAGGTCTGTGGCAGAGATTCAGTTGTGGGGGACGACGTTACTCGCTGGACGCATTCACCGGCTCGTCGAGCCGGGTCACCGTCGGATCCACCTTCACGCCGGGACCCATCGTCGAGCTCACGGTCACGGCCTTGATGTAGCGACCCTTCGACGCCGCGGGCTTGGCCCGCATCAACTCGTCGAGCACCGAGTGGTAGTTCTCGAGGACGGCGTGGGTGTCGAAGCTCGCCTTGCCGAGCGGTACGTGGACGTTGCCGTAGCGGTCGGTGCGGTACTCGACCTTGCCCGCCTTGAACTCGGCGACGGTCTTGCCGACGTCCATCGTGACGGTGCCGGTCTTCGGGTTGGGCATGAGACCGCGCGGGCCGAGCGTTCGACCGAGCTTGCCCACCTGGGCCATGAGGTCGGGAGTCGCGATGGCGACGTCGAAGTCGAGGAAACCGCCTTCGACCCGGGCGATCAGATCATCGGCGCCGACGACGTCGGCGCCGGCTTCCTGGGCTTCGCGGGCGGCG
The DNA here is from genome assembly GCA_963726965.1 of uncultured Actinomycetes bacterium. GTDB lineage: Bacteria > Actinomycetota > Acidimicrobiia > IMCC26256 > DASPTH01 > DASUAS01. The sequence continues at coordinate 495,568 of CAVSEI010000006.1, forward strand.
TCACCGGCGGCGAACACGGCGACCCGCACGGTCTTGCCGGTGCCGTGGGGCAACGAAACCGTGCCCCGGATCATCTGCTCGGCCTTGCGAGGGTCGACCCCGAGGCGAACCGCGGCCTCGACCGTCTCGTCGAAATTGCGGGTGGCCATCGACTTGACCAGTTCGAGCGCCTCGGCCGGCGAGAACACCTGCTCGCGGTCGTATCGGCGTTGGGCATCGACGGTCTTCTTGCCGGGCTTGGTCATGGTGTCGCGCTCCTCGAGCTCCCTCGGTGAACCCGGATCCGGTCGCGAGGTCCTCGACCGGGGGGTGAACGTCGTGCTAGCCGCTGATCTCGATGCCCATCGAACGGGCGGTGCCGGCCACCTGGGCGATGGCGCCGTCGAGGTCGATGGCATTCAGATCGGGCATCTTGGTCTCGGCGATCTCGCGCACCTGCGCGCTCGTGACCTGGCCCGCCTTGTCGGTGCGCGGGTTCGACGCGCCCTTCTCGATCCCGGCCGCCTGGCGCAGCAGGAACGGCGTCGGCGGCGTCTTGGTGACGAAGGTGAACGACCGGTCCTCGAAGATCGAGATCTCGGCCGGGATCACCATGCCGCGCTGGTTCTCGGTCTCGGCGTTGTACGCCTTGCAGAAGTCCATGATGTTGATGCCGTGCGGACCGAGCGCGGTACCCACCGGCGGAGCCGGGGTCGCCTGACCCGCAGGGATCTGGATCTTCACGATCGCCGCGAGCTTCTTCTTCGCCATCTCATTCGCTCCTTCGTTGCGGCGCAGGGTACCTGCGCTCGCGGTCACTCGTCGCTGGCGAGCAACCTCCGGCTCACGCCTTCGGCTGCCGCTTCCGCCGGACGTTCCGGCTCAGCGGCTGAGTCGTGTCGATTACCTACAGTTTTGCGACTTGGCCGAGTTCGAGTTCGACGGGGGTTTCACGGCCGAAGATGTTGACCAGCACGGTGAGCTTCGAGCGGGCGACGTCGATGTCGGAGATCGCGCCGTTGAAATCGGCGAAGGGCCCGGTCGTGACCCGCACCTGTTCACCGACCTCGTACTCGAGGCGCGGCCGCACCTTCTTCTCCTGACCGGGCTCGACCGCGGCGCCGGAGCCGAGGATCCCCTCGACCTCCTTCCGGGACAACGGGGTCGGGCGGGCGCCGTTCCCGACGAAGCCGGTGACACCCGGCGTGTTGCGCACGACGTACCACGAGTCGTCGTCGAGGGCCATGCGCACCAGCAGGTACCCGGGGAACACCTTCTTCTGCACGACGACCTTGCGGCCACCCTTGAACTCGATGACGTCCTCCATCGGGATGACGACCTCGAAGATCTGTTCCTCGACGTTCATCGAACGCACCCGGCTGGCGAGGTTCTGCTTGACCTTGTTCTCGTAGCCCGCGTAGGTGTGCACCACGAACCAGTCGCCCGGCCGCTCGAACGGGCTCGGCTCGCGCGGCGCGACCTCTTCGTCGTCCTCCTCGGCGATGACGTCGAGCAGTTCGGCCTCGGCGAGATCACCGGGCTCGACCACCTCGACGACCTCGACGACCTCTACCACCTCGGCGATCTCGGCGATCTCGGCGATCTCGGCGATCTCCTCGTCGGCGCGGTTGTCAGGTTCGGGAAAGACAGCAGTCATGGGTACATCGATCAATCGAAGAGGAAGAGCACGAATTTGGAGGACGCGTAGTCGAAACCGAAGATCAGGGATGTCATCACGACGACCGCGATCAACACGATGATCGTGGAGTTGATGACTTCCTTCTTGGTGGGCCAGGCGACCTTGCGCAGCTCACCTCTGACCTCGGAGAGGTACTCCTTCGGGCCGATCTTCTCCCGGGTCGGCGCCGCAGACGGTGGACGGCGCTTCTCGTCGGACGCGCGCGACTTGGGCTTGTCGGTGCCCTGCTTCGCCATCATGCGCTTCGTCTGTCGGTTCATCGACACGGCGTCGCCGTCCTCAGGATGCTCGTCATCAAGTCGTCGTTCGCTGCAGGGCAGGAGGGAATCGAACCCCCAACCGCCGGTTTTGGAGACCGGTGCTCTACCAATTGAGCTACTGCCCTCCGGGCGCGGTCGGCCGGACCCACAAGGTTAGCAGCGGGATTCGCGGGCGGCCGAGGCGGCATCCCCGGTCCGGACTCAGAACTGCACCACCGACCCGGTGCTGAACGAGCCGCTGATCGCGGTGCCGACGGCGTTCTTGATCGCGCTGTCGGGGGTGTAGGTGGCGGTGCTGGTCCCGACGGTACCGAGGGTCCCGGCGCCGGCCGAGGCGCCGAGGGTGACGGTCAGCGTCCAGTTGGTCGCGTCCCAGGTGATGGTCGACGCCGAAGCCCCCGAGCCGCTGAAGGTCCGGTTTCCGCTGGTCACGTACCCGACCGCCCCCAGGTTCAAGGTCCCCAGGTGGAACGTGCACGTGGCACTGGTCACGGTCACGGTGTCGTTGCCGGCCCCGCCGTCGGTGAGGGTCACCGTCACGTCGTTGGCCCCGGACAGGGACTGGTCGGTGAGGTTGCCGCTCCACGTCGAGCACAGCGAGGCCACCCCGAGGGTCTCGGAGTAGGTCACGACGATGCGATCACCGGCCTGGACCCGCCCCGCGGTGCCGCCACCGTCGACCAACTGGACCGCGATCGTGTTCGGCGCGGCATTCTGCACTTCGACCGGGATCACAGGTGACGTGAAGGTGTTCCCCGCCTTGTCGGTCGTGACAACCCGTACGTCGTAGCGCCCGTCGGCGAATCCCGAGGTCGTGTTCCAGGTGACCGAGTACGGCGAGGTCGTGTCGGCCGCGCCGAGGTTGGTCCACGTACCCGCGCCGCGCGGCGACGTCTGGAATTGGGCCGAGGACACACCTGAGCCGCTGTCGGCCGAGTTCGCCGACACCGCGACGCTCGCGCCGGACACGAACGCGTTGGTGGCGGGGGCCGTGACCGAACCGGACGGCGCGGTGTTGTCGACCCGCACGCCGGCGATCGTCGCCGACGTGAACGTGGTTGCCAGGTTGTCCGTCGTGATCACCCGGAGGTCGTAGAGCCCGTCGGCGAACGCCGTCGTGTCCCAGGTGGTGGCGTACGGCGTCACCGTGTCAGCCGCGCCCAGGTTCGACCACGTCCCCGCGCCCGCGGGCGACACCTGGAACTGCGCCGAGGCCACCCCGGAACCGGCGTCGGCCGAGTTCGACGTGACCGCCACCGCGGATCCTCGGACGTTCGCTGCGGCCGCCGGCGCGGTCACCGATCCGGTCGGGGCGGTCGAATCGATCGTGAACGTGAACGCGCTCGTCGCGGTGTTCCCCGCCGCGTCGGCCACCGTCACCGTGTAGGTCCCCGGCGCCGACGCGCCGCTCGTCCACGTGAACGCGCTCGACGAGTAGGGCCCACCCGACGGCGTCGTCACCGTCTCGACCGCGTGCGTCCAGCCCGCCGTCGCCTGCACCGGGAAGGACGCCGACGCCGGGCCCGATCCCGCATCGGTGACCGTCGCGACCAGGCTGAAGCTGCCCGCCGCGCTCGCCTTGAAGTAGATCTTCGTGCCGACTCGGAACGCGCCCGTCGCGCCGGGCGCGACCACGGTCGACACCGTCGGGACCGTGTTGTCGACGCGGACCGTCGTGAGCGCCGACGTGAAGGTGTTGCCGGCCTTGTCGGTGGTGATGACCTGGAGGTCGTAGAGGCCGTCGGTGACCCCGGTCGTGACCCAGCTCGCGGAGTACGGCGACGTCGTGTCGGCGGCGGCGACGTTGGTCCACGTGTTGGTCCCCGCGGGCGAGCGCTGGAACAGCGCCGAGGAGACTCCGGATCCGGTGTCGGCCGAGTTCGCACTGATGGTCACCGTGGCCCGGAGGTTGGCCGATGCGAGTGGCGCGGTGATCACGCCGGTGGGCGCAGTGTTGTCGACGCGAACGCTGGCGATGGTGGCCGAGGTGGTCACGTTCCCGGCGACGTCGGTGGTGATCACCCGCAGGTCGTAGAGCGCATCGGCGAACGTCGTGGTGTCCCAGGTCACCGCGTACGGCGCGCCCGTGAGCGTGGCGCCGAGGCTGGTCCAGGTCGCGGCCGAGTGGGGCGTCGACTGGAATTGCACCGTGGCCACGCCCGAGCCGGCGTCGGCCGAACTCGACGTCACTGCGACCGCGGTCCCGCGCACGTTGGCCGACGCCGCGGGCGCGGTGACCGCACCCGTGGGCGCAGTGTTGTCGACCCGCAGGTTGGTGACCACCGGTGAGGTGAACGAGTTCCCCGCCTTGTCGGTGGTGACGGCGCGCAGGTCGTAGAGACCGTCAGGGGTACTCGTCGTCGTCGTCCAGGTGACGGCGTACGGCGCGGTCGTGTCGGCAGCACCCTGGCTGCTCCACGTGTTCGTGCCCGCCGGCGAGCGCTGGAACTGCACCGACGTGACGCCGGAACCGACGTCGGCGGAGTCGGTCGACATCGTGATGGCGCCGCGGAGGACGCCGTTGGTGGCCGGGGCCGTGACCGAGCCGGACGGCGCGGTGTTGTCGACCCGCACACCGGCGATCGTGGCCGACGTGAAGGTGTTCCCGACGTTGTCGGTCGTGATCACGCGCAGGTCGTACAACCCGTCGGCGAACGCGGTCGTGTCCCACGTCGCCGCGTACGGCGTCACCGTGTCGGCCGCGCCGAGGTTCGACCACGACCCCGCACCGGTCGGCGATGACTGGAACTGTGCCGACGCCACGCCCGACGATGCGTCTGCAGAGCTCGACGTGACCGCGACCGCCGATCCGCGGACGTTCGCGGCGGCCGCCGGCGCGGTGACCGAACCCGTCGGCGCGGTCGAGTCGATCGTGAACGTGACCGCGCTCGTCGCGGTGTTCCCCGCCGCGTCCGTCACCGTCACCGTGTACGTCCCCGGCGCCGACGCGCCGTTCGCCCACACGAACGAACTCGAGGTGAAGGGGCCATTCGCGGGCGTCGACACGGTCTCGGCGGCGTGTGTCGTCCAGCCGGCCGCGCTCAGGATCGGGAAGGTCGCCGAACCGCCGCCCGAGCCCGCGTCGGTGACGGTGGCAACCAGCCGATACGAACCCGCCGCGTTCGCCTTGAAGTAGACCTTGCTGGTCGCCGCGTTGAAGAACGCGCCCGTCGGACTGGCAGCCAACGCCAGCGAGACCGCGGGCGCGGTGTTGTCCACCCGCACGCTCGTCACTGCCGCGGACGTGAACGCGTTGCCGACGTTGTCGGTCGTGACAACGCGCAGGTCGTAGAGACCGTCGGTGAACGACGTGGTCGTCCAGGTCGTGCTGTACGGCGCGGTGACGTCGGCGGTCCCGAGGTTCGACCACGACCCCGCTCCCGCGGTCGAGATCTGGAACTGCGCCGATGCGACACCCGATTGCGTGTCTGCGGAATCCGCGGTGACCGTCACCGTCGCCCGCACGTTGGTCGACGCACCGGGCGCGGTCACCGAGCCCGACGGCGCCGTCGTCTCGGCGGCGAAGCTGACCGTCGACGTCGAGCTGTTGCCGGCGACGTCCGTGGCGGTGACGGTGTACGCGCCCGGGGTACCCGCGGCGTTCACCCAGGTGAACGTGGTCGACGAGTACGGACCGCCGACGGGCGACGCGACGGTCTCCGCGGCGTGCGTCGTCCACCCGGCGGCGGTGAGCACGGGAAAGGTCGCGGACGCCGCGCCCGATCCTGCATCGGTGACCGTGGCCACCAGACCGAAGTTCCCGGCACCACCCGGATTGAAGAAGACGGTGGAGCCCACCGTGGCCGCGTTGTTCGCGCCCGCGGCCAGCGCGATCGACACCACCGGTGCGGTGTTGTCGACCCGCACGTTCGTCACCGCCGCCGACGTGTGGGCGTTCCCGACGTTGTCGGTCGTGACCACGCGCAGGTCGTAGAGACCGTCGGTCACCGCGGTCGTGTCCCAGGCCACGGAGTACGGCGACACGGTGTCCGGGGCCCCGATCGTGGTCCACGTGCTGCCGCCGTGCGGCGCGCGTTGGAACCGAGCCGAGGCGACCCCGGACTCGGCGTCGGCGGAGTCCGACGTCACCGCCACCGCGGTGCCCCGTACGATCGCGCCTGCCGCAGGCGCGGTCACCGCACCAGTCGGCGGGGTCGAGTCGGGATCGTCGACGTTGAGGGCGTCGCTCACGTCGCTCGTCGCGGTCCAGCTGGAGAAGTTCGCGGTGACCTGCCACACGTAGGTCCCGGCACCCGGCACGTCGGAGCACGTCGTCGTGGTGATCCGGATCGTCGGTGACGTCCCGCACACGTCGGTCCACGTGGAGTCGTTCTCGTCGAAGCGTTCGACGCGGTAGTCGACGGTGCCGGCCCCGGGGGGGCTCGCCGCCGCCCAGTCCAGCGAGACCACGCCGTTCGTCGCCGAGACCGACGGGACCCCGGGCTCGCCGAGGGTGCCGGCCACTGACGGGGCGGCACCGAAGCCCCCGGTGGTCCAGAACCCGAACGCGAGGGCCGACAGCGCGCCGAGGGCGACGGTCGACAGGGCGAGCAGGAGCAGGCGGCGGGGGGCTGAGGTCATGACGGGAAGCCGGGTTCGGTGGGGGCGTGGCGTCGCGCGCACGCCCCCACCATTCCCTCGGAGCCGAGGACTACGGGTTGGCGGTGTAGTCGACGGTGATGGTGACGCTCTTGCAGTTGTCCTGGTTCAGGCCGTTGTCCAGCATGCTGACGGTCAGGCCGGACCACGAGCCGACGCCGGTCCCGTTCGGGACGACGATGGCGCCGGTGCCGGCGCCGCCGATGGCGAAGTCCGCTGCAGTACAGGTCGGCTTGTTGACGTCGGCCTGTGCGGTGAACGCGTGGACCGCGGCGGTCACTGAGGAGATGTGCACCGGGTGCGCGTTCGGGTTGTCGAACGTGCCCGACAGTGCCGCAGCCGGACCACCCGGGTAGAGCCCCGTCGGTGATCCGGTCTGGTTGACGGTGATCGCGACCGTCGAACCCGTACTGGCCGTCCCCGAACCGTTCCCGCCTTGGGTCCAGTACGCGTAGGCGAGGCCACCGAGCACGAGCGCAGCGACCAACGCGGCGATAGCGGCGAACCGCTTCTTGATCTTCAAAGAACCGCTCCTTGTGGAGGAATTGCCCCAGACGCGGTCTGTTACCTGCCTGCCCGCGCCGCCAACCGGGTGGCCGACCTGTTGGGTATCGGCCGGATGACGGAGCTCTGAACCCCGAATGTCGCTTTTGGGAGCGCTCGGCTCAGCCCGCGGCGGGGACCCGACGGACGCGGGAGCGGTGCACGATCACTGCGGTGGCGGCGGCGCCGGCGGCGACCGCCGCACCGCCGATCGCACCGGCGTAGGCCAGTCGACGCCCCGAGAGGACCGAACGCATGGCGTGACGTTCGCCCGCCTCTTCGAGCGCGGCGAGGGTCTGGGCGAGCAACCCGGGGGCGGGTTCGAGATACCGCGTCCGCAGCAGTTGCAGCCCCCGCAGCATCTTGCGGTAGCGGGCGAGCTCGGCCTGGCACCGGAGACAGGTCTCGATGTGGCGCTGCACCGACAGCTCCACCGCCGCACCCCCCTCGACCGCTTCGGGCAGGAGCCGGGCGACCTCGTCACACTGCATGCTCCCACCTCTTTCCTTCTTGTTCTTCTTCGTACAACAGGTCGCGCAGGCGCTTGCGGCCCCGGTGCAGGCGCACCTTCGCGGCCGCGACGGAGATCCCGAGCTCCTCGGCGATCTCCTCGTGTGAGAGGCCGTACACGTCCTTGAGGACGACGAGCACCCGCAGCTTGGGCGCGAGCTGGTCGAGCGAACCCGACAAGCGGGCCAGCATCGCCGACTGCTCGGCCGATTCCTCCGGCTGCGCTTCGATCCGGGTCTCCACCGGCTCCTCGAGCAGGGCGTCGAGTGAGTCGGCGCGGTGCCGGCGACGGCGCTTCACCGTCGTGTAGGCGGTGTTGGCGGTGATCCGGTACAGCCACGTCGTGAACTGCGCGTCGCCGCGGAAGCCCTTGAGGCCCTTCCAGGCCCGGAGATAGGTCTCCTGCACCACGTCGCGTGCGTCCTCCTCGTGGGCCGTGAGACGCATCGCGAGCGTGTAGGTGTCGACGTAGGTCCGGCGGACCAACTCGTCGAAGGCCGGGCGGTCACCGTCGCGGGCGGCGATGACCAGCCGGTCGAGCTCGGTCGGCTCCCTCGGCAGTTCGTTGGTGGTCAACTGAGACTCACCAACGTCCTCCGGGGTTACCAACCGCGGTGCGGGCCACGCTCAGCGGGTCTCCTTGTGGAGCGTGTGTCGGCGGTCGAACCGGCAGTACTTCTTCATCTCGATCCGCTCACGATCGTTGGTCTTGTTCTTGATCGTGATGTAGTTCCGCCGTTTGCAGTCTTCACACGCGAGGGTCACCTTGACTCGCTTGTCGCTCGCCATTTCCTAGCTCCTGACGCTTCTCGAGGACCGATCGGTAGCGGTGGCGGGACTCGAACCCGCGACAACGCGATTATGAGCCGCGTGCTCTGGCCACCTGAGCTACACCGCCTTACATCCCTGGCGGGATGGAGCCCCCTTACGGACTTGAACCGTAGACCCCTTCCTTACCATGGAAGTGCTCTGCCGACTGAGCTAAGGGGGCGGAACGGAACAGGATAGCAACGTCGACCCTCGCGCTACCGTGCCCGGGATGCACGAGCCTCCGGCCGCGGTCACGATCCGCCTCGCCGAACGGCGCGACGCCGGTGGGATCCGGGCGATCTACAACCACTACGTCACCGAATCGACCGCCCTGTTCGACATGGTGCCCCGGACCCTCGACGAGCAGGTCCAGTGGATCGACGAGCACTCCGGGGGTCATCCGGCGGTGGTCGCCGAGCTCGACGGCACCATCGTCGGGTTCGGCTCGCTCTCGCGCTTTCGGGCCCGGCCGGCCTACGCCACCACGGTGGAAGACTCCGTCTACCTCGTCGACGGCCATCAGGGTCGCGGCATCGGGCGCCAGGTGCTCTCCGAGCTGCTGCGGCTGGCCGCGGCCCACGGATTCCACGCGGTCATCGCCCGGATCACCGGGGAGAACGAGGCCTCGATCCGGCTGCACGCGGCCTGCGGGTTCGAGATGGTGGGTACGGAGCGGGAGGTCGGCCGGAAGTTCGGGCGCTGGCTGGACGTGGTCGAGATGCAGCGCATGGTCTGAACAAGAAAGGTCTGAAGACAAGAAGAAGCCCGCCGTACGTGGCGGGCGGGAGTCAAGAGTGGGCCGGGTTGGATTCGAACCAACGTAGATCGCTCAGCAGGTTTACAGCCTGCCCCCTTTGGCCACTCGGGAACCGACCCGGGGGCGCATACAGTATCAGGCCGCCCCGAATGCCCACCTTCCGGAGACGAGCCCATGCCCACCTTCGACGTCGTGTCCGAACTCGACATGCAGGAGGTCCGCAACGGGGTCGACCAGGCCTCGCGTGAGATCTCGACCCGCTACGACTTCAAGAACACCGGCAGCTCCATCGAGCTGAAGGACAAGGAAATCGAGCTCAACACCGAGAGCGAGGCGCGGCTCACCGCGCTCACCCAGGTGCTCCAGGAGAAACTGGTGAAGCGCCAGGTCTCACTGAAGGCCCTCGGCTACGGGAAGATCGAGGAAGCGTCGAAGGGCGCGGTGCGTCAGACCGTCAGCCTCAACGTCGGCATCTCCACCGACAAGGCGAAGGAGATCGGGAAGTTCATCAAGGAGCTGGGCCTCAAGGGTGTGTCGCACCAGATCCAGGGCGACCAGCTGCGGGTGAGCGGCAAGAAGCGCGACGACCTCCAGACCGCGATCGCCGCGCTCAAAGAGCACGACTTCGCGGTCCCGCTGCAGTTCACCAACTTCCGCGACTGACACTCCGGGATTCAGTACGCCTCGGTGCGGAGGCGTCGGATGCGCTCCGCGGTCGGGGGGTGCGAGCTGAACATGCTCCCGAACTGCACCTTGCGACCGGCCAGCGGGTTGATGATGTACGCCTGGGCCTGCGCCGGGTTCACGTTCATCGGCCGTTGCTTCGCGTAGGCCTCGATCTTCTCGAGCGCCCGCGCGAGCGGCTCACCGTCGTGCAGCAGGTGTGCACCGCTGGCGTCGGCTTCGAACTCGCGTGATCGCGAGAGCGCCATCTGGAGGAGACCGGCGGCGATCGGCGCCAGGATCATCATCAGGAGCGCGCCGAACACGTTGCCTTCGCCGTCACCGCCGAACCAGAACGCGATCCGGGTCGACCAGATGATTCCCATGGCGACGGCCGCCGCGACCGATCCGATGAGGATGTCTCGGTTCTTCACGTGCGAGAGCTCGTGGGCGAGCACGCCGCGCAGTTCGTCGTCGTCGAGGACCTGCAGGATCCCTTGGGTGACCGCGACGGCGGCGTGGTCGGGGTTGCGACCGGTCGCAAACGCGTTCGGCTGGGCTTCCGGGGACACGTAGATCCGGGGCATCGGCATGTCGGCGCGCCGGGTCAGGTCTTCGACGATGGCGTAGACCTGGGGCAGTTGCTCGCGTGTCGCCGGCACCGCGCGCGGCCTTGATCGCCAACGAGTCACTGAACCAGTACGAGCCCCCGACGAACGCCAAGCCGAGGAGCAGGCCGATCAGCAGCCCGGTGCTGCCACCGACGATGACGCCGACGCCCATGAACAGGGCGCCGAGGCCGGCCAGCAGGGCGGCGGTCTTCATTGCGTTCTTCATCGTTGCTCACCTCGCTGGGCCCGGGGAGTGGGCCCGACACTCGTGCAACGCTCGGACCCCGCCCCGCGTTCCCTCGCAGGTCAGTCGTAATAGCCGCTGTGGAAGTAGATGCAGGGGACGCCTTCGGAGCGGAACATGGCGACGTTGCGACGGTCGTCCTCGATGGCGAGGCGCAGTTCGAAGCCGTAGTTGCGGAGGTCCCACACCGACGCCTGTTTGAAGTCGCGGGCCATCTCGTAGTCGCCCCACGGTCGCATGAGGAGGACGTCCCACCGGATGCGATACCGGCGGAGCCACGCCTCGGTGAGGTGGTGGACCCGCTCGGGTCGGGCGGTGAGCAGCACGACCCGCAGCGCCGGGTCCACCAGGTCGAGGAGGACCTTGACCTCCTCGATCACCGGGTCGTCGCCGCACGCCTCGAAGAACGCGTTCCAATTCCGTCTCGGGGCCTCGAGGTAGTGCTGACGGCTGGCGGCGTCGGAGAGCACGCCGTCGATGTCGACGACGACGGCCGGCCCGGGATCGATCGTCCCGTCGTGCCAGGTCCAGTGGTCGGGGACGTAGCCCGTCCCCGGGTACCGCGCCACCCGCTAGTCGTCTTCGGTCGCGGCCGCGAGGTACCGCGCCTTGATGCCTTCGACGACCGACGGGTCCGCCAACGTCGTCGTGTCCCCCAGCGCCTGGTCCTCGGCGACGTCGCGAAGCAGGCGGCGCATGATCTTGCCCGAGCGGGTCTTGGGCAGGTCTTCGGTGAACAGCACGGTCTTGGGCTTGGCGATGGGGCCGATGGTGTGCGCCACGTGGTCGCGGAGTTCGGCCACGAGTGCCTCCGTCGGCTCGTTCCCGGTGCGCAGGATCACGAACGCGCCGATGGCCTGACCGGTGGTCGCGTCCTTGGTGCCGACGACCGCGGCCTCGGCCACGGCCGGGTGACCGACGAGCGCGTGCTCGACTTCGGCGGTCGAGATGTTGTGCCCCGAGACGAGCATGACGTCGTCGACCCGACCCAGGAGCCAGAACAGACCGTCGTCGTCACGCTTGGCGCCGTCGCCCGCGAAATACCTGCCCGCAAAGCGGCTCCAGTAGGTCTCGCGGTAGCGCTCCGGGTCGCCCCAGATCCCGCGCAGCATCGACGGCCACGGTCGGGTCAGCACCAGGTATCCCCCACCGGGGATCGCGACCGGCTCACCGGCGTCGTCGACGATGTCGGCACCGATCGCGGGGAGCGGGAAGGTCGCGCTCCCCGGCTTCAGCGTCGTCGTGCCCGGGAGCGGACTGATCATGATGGCGCCGGTCTCGGTCTGCCACCACGTGTCGACGACGGGACACCGCTCACCGCCGATGTGGCGCCAGTACCAGATCCACGCCTCGGGGTTGATCGGCTCGCCCACACTTCCGAGCAGACGCAACGACGACAGGTCGCGACCGTCGGGGAACTGCGGACCCCACTTCATGAACGTCCGGATCGCGGTCGGCGCGGTGTAGAGGATGGTCACGCCGTACTTCTCGATGATCTGCCAGAGCCGATCCTTCTCGGGGTGATCGGGGGTGCCCTCGTACATCACGCTGGTGGCGCCGTTCATCAGCGGCCCGTAGACGATGTACGAATGACCGGTGACCCACCCGACGTCGGCGGCGCACCAGTACACGTCGGTGTCCGGGTGGAGGTCGAAGACGTACTTGTGGGTCCACGCCACCTGGGTGAGGTACCCCCCGGTGGTGTGCATGATGCCCTTCGGCTTCGCGGTGGTGCCGCTGGTGTACAGCAGGTAGAGGAGATCTTCGGAATCCATCGGCTCCGGCGGGCATTCCGTGGGCTGCGCGGGCACGAGGTCGTGCCACCACACGTCGCGCCCGTCCGTCATCGGCACGTCCTGCTCGGTGCGGCGCAACACGAGCACCTTCTCGATGGTCGGGCACTCGGCGACCGCGATGTCGGCGGTCTCCTTCAGCGGGACGATGGTGCCGCGCCGCCACGCGCCGTCACCCGTGATCAACACCTTGGCGCCGGCGTCTTGGATGCGATCCCGGAGCGAGTCGGAGGAGAACCCACCGAACACGACCGAGTGAGCCGCGCCGATGCGCGCGCAGGCAAGGAGCGCCATCGGGAGTTCCGGCACCATCCCGAGGTAGATGTTGACGCGGTCACCCTTCTCCACGCCGAGCGACTTGAGCGCGTTCGCGAGCCGCGCGACATCATGCAGGAGTTCGGCGTAGGTGATGGTGCGAGTGTCGCCGGGTTCCCCTTCCCAGTGGTACGCAACCTTGTCGCCGGCCCCGGCGTCGACGTGCCGGTCGAGGCAGTTGTACGACCGCGTTCAGCGTGCCGCCCAGGAACCATTTGGCGAACGGGCGATCCCACTCGAGCACGGTGTGCCACGGCTCGTACCAGTCGAGGAGGTCACGGGCCTGATCGGCCCAGAACTTCTCGAAGTCGGCGTCGGCCTCGGTGTACACGTCGGAGGTGCTGATCAGCGCGTCACCCGTGAAACTCGGTGGGGGCGGAAAGGTGCGGCCTTCCAGGAGCAAGGACTCGATCGTGTCCGACTTGTCGACCATCACCCGAACCCCCGTCGCGCTGAAGGAAACCGGGCGTCAGGCTACCCGGACGTCACCGCGTGAAGACCAGGACCCGGTGCGCGCCCAGGCCCGACGGATCGGTGAGCGCGGCGGCCTCGGTCACCCGGCTGCGGTGACGTATCGCTTCGAGATCACCGACGTGCGCGCGCGCGTCCCACCGATCACGGGCCTCCGTCGCGAGTGCGTCGATGCCGAGGCTGGCGAGCCACGCGGCCTGCGTGGTCTCGGTGGTGAGATGGAAGCCCGCCCGCCCGGCCGCGTGGACGAGGTATTCGATCGGGACGTCGATGGTGATGTCCTGCTCACCGGGGGTGACGAGGGGCGCCACGCCGCGATCATGGCCGCGGTACGTCCGGAGCCATCCGCGGTCGCCGCGCTCGACCAACTCCGCGCCGGTGGCCGCGTAGTCGATCACGACGAGTGTCCCGCGCCGGAGCCCGCCCGCGCACGCATGGAGCCAGTCGGCGATCGCGGTCGGCACCGGCAGTCGGGTACCCACCCGCGCCGCGCCGGCGGCGACGAGCTCGGCTTCGGAGGCGAGCTCGTCAGCGGCCGGTAACCGCGCTTCCGCGAACTCCTCGCCGTCGACTGCGACCCGCACTTCCATCCAACCATTCGCCGCGAGCTCGACGATGCGGAACGGCAGGTTGTCGAGCAGCTCGTTGGCGACGATCACCCCGGTGAGGGGAACCGCGGGCAGCTCGGCGAGCGCGGTGGCGATGGGTCCCATGCCGAGGACCGGGATCGGCGCGTCCTCGTCGGTGCGCACCATGGGTCCGAGCGCGTCCTCGAACGGTTCGAGCACGAGGAGCTCGCGTTGCGCGGTGCGCAGTTCCGCCGATCGCTCCACCAGGACGTAGCGGAGCGCGGCCGCGCATTCCGGCGTCGCCGCGAGCACGTCGGCCGCGAGTCGCCCGCGTCCGGCGCCGGCGTCCACCACCAGGAACGGATCAGGTGCGTCGAGCTCGAGCCACCACTCGTCGAGCGCACGCGCGACGAGGACGCCGAACAAGGGCCCGACCTCGGGACTGGTGACGAAGTCCCGTCCTGCCCGCCCCGCTCCCCGCGCCCGGGTGAAGAACCCCCCGTCCCCGTAGAGCGCCACTTCGACGAACGCATCGAACGGAATCGGCCCCTCCCGCCCGATCCTCTCGATCAGCTCGTCGCGAACCGCGCTCATTCACAAAGCTTGTCAGAGCACGTCCGACCCGAGCCGCACGCGGCGATCGAGCGTCAGAGCTGGAACGCCCACTCGCCGACGCGGGCGAAGATCTGCGGGTAGACCCCGACGACGATGACGACGACCGACGTGAGGCCGATCGCCACCGTGAGCGCGGCCGGCACCGGCTTCGTCGCCACCGCAGCTTCGGGTGCGGGGTCGTGGAACCAGATCCTGCGGGCCACCGCGGCGTAGTAGAAGAACGCGACGACGGACATCACCGCCGCGATGACCCCGAGCACGATGGCCGACGGGGAGCTGGCGTCGAGCACGGCGCGGAACATCACGAACTTGGCGAACCATCCTGCGAACGGCGGGATCCCGGCCAGCGAGAACATGAAGAACGTCATGGTGATCCCGAGCCAGGGTGCGGTCTGGCCGAGCCCGGAGTACGAGTTGATCTCGGCGGTGCCGGTGCGGCGTGCGACCGCGATCGCCACCGCGAAGGCACCGAGGTTCATGGCCGCGTAGATGAAGAGGTAGATGACGACCGCTTCGAACGAAGACCGCGCCGCCGAACCGTCGCCCGCGACCGCGAGGGGCACGAGGATGAAGCCCCCTTGCGCGATCGACGAGTAGGCCAGCATGCGGATGATGTTGGTCTGGCGGAGCGCGACCAGGTTCCCGAAGATCATCGATGCGGCCGACAGGACCCAGAGCACCGGCTCCCACGAATCCTGCGACGGGAAGAACCCGAACTTGATGATGGTGAGCAGCGCGACGAACCCACCCGCCTTGGACGCGACGGACAGGAAGGCGGTGACCGGGGTGGGCGCGCCCTCGTAGGTGTCGGGGGTCCAGAAGTGGAACGGCACCGCGCTGATCTTGAACGCGAAGCCGGCGATGGTGAGAAAGATGGCGACCGCGAGCAGGGTCGTGGTGCCGTGGACCTCGATGTAACGCGAGATGTCGCGCAGCAGCGTCGATCCGCCCGTCTCGCCGAAGACGATCGACATCCCGTAGAGCATGATCGCCGACGACAACACGCCGATGATGAAGTACTTGATCGCGGCTTCGTTGGACTTCGAGTCGTGTTTGCGCCATCCCGCGAGGACGAACGTCGGAATCGTGATGGTCTCCAGCGCGACGAAGATCGAGATGAGATCTCTCGCCGATGCCATCGCCAGCATGCCCAGCACCGACGTGAGCATCAGGAAGTAGAACTCGCCCTGGTAGTAGTCGCCGTCCGAGATGTAGTCAGACGACATCAGCAGGACGACGTACGTGACGACGAGGAAGAAACCTTGGAACGCGAGCGCGTAGTTGTCGATGACGAACGCGCCGCCGAAGAGGGATCGCTGCGTCCCGTCCGCCGCCAACGTGATCACCGGGATGAGCGCCGCGAGTACGCCGACCGACGCGATGCGCGAACTCGTGAACCGGGAGCGCTCCGGCCAGATGAGATCGGCGAGCAACACGACGATGATCGTCGCGGTGAGAACGAGCTCGGGCGCGAGCGCGTGGAAGTCGACGTGCGGATTCACTTACAACGCTCTCGACAGCCCGTGGACCAGCTGCGTGACGGGAAGGTCGGTCATCTTGAAGATCAACTGTGGGTAGATGCCGAGGGCGATGATCAGCCCGAGGAGCGGCGCCCACGCGATCCACTCCGACACGTGGACGTCGTGGATGTGGGCGTGCTCGAACTCCGGCTTCACCTTGCCCATCGCCACCCGCTGGAACATCCAGAGGAGGTAGCCGGCGGCCAGCACGGTGCCGATGGCGGCGATCACCATGTAGGTGCGGAACGTCCAGAGCGTGCCGTCGCTGCCACCCCACAATCCGAACGGCAGGGTGGGGTTGTAGGCCGACAGGATCGACGGGAACTCACCCCAGAACCCCGCCAGTCCGGGCAGACCCAGTGACGCCATGGCCGAGAACCCGAGCAGCCAGCCGAGGTGCGGAGCCTGGGTGAGGATGCCGCCGAGACGGCTGATCTCGCGGGTCCCGTAGCGCTCCTGGATTGAACCGGCGAGGAAGAACAGCATGCCGGTGATCAGACCGTGCGCGACCATCCCGAAGATGGCGGCGTTGATGCCGAAATCGGTGAGGGTGGCGATGCCGAGCATCACGAAGCCCATGTGCGCAACCGACGAGAACGCGATGAGGCGCTTCATGTCGCGTTGCGCGAGGCAACACAATGCGCCGTAGATGATGCCGATCACCGCGAGCAGGCCGATCCACGGCGCCCACGACTGCGCCGCGCTCGGGAGCATCGGCAGCGCGATGCGGATGAAGCCGTAGGTACCGAGCTTCAGCATGATCGCGGCCAGGAGCACCGAGCCGACGGTCGGCGCCTCGGTGTGGGCGTCGGGCAGCCAGGTGTGGAAGGGGAACATCGGGACCTTGATCGCGAACCCGAGGAACATGCCCCCGAAGATGAGGAGTTGCGTGCCGTGGACGATCCCGTCGCCGTGGAGACGCGTCAGCGTGACCATGTCGAAGGTGTGCACCTTCGAGAGGAAGAAGAGCGACAGGAAGCTCAAGAGCATCAGCGCGGAACCGAACAGGGTGAAGAGGAAGAACTTGATCGATGCGTACTCGCGGTTCGGTCCGCCCCACACGCCGATCATGAAGAACATCGGGAGCAGGACGATCTCGAAGAAGATGAAGAAGAGGATCAGGTCCTGGGCGACGAACGTGCCGATCATGCCCGTCTCGAGCAGGAGGATCAGCGCGAGGAACGCCTTCGGGTTGTGGGGCTCGGGGAAGTGGTTCCACGAGTAGATGATGCACACCACGGTGATGAGCATCGTGAGGAGCACCATCGGCAGCGAGATGCCGTCGATCCCCACGTGGTAGCGGCTGTTGATGACCTCGATCCAACGCTCGTTGGCCTGGAACTGCAGATGGCCGTCGTCGAGGTTGAAGTTGGCCAGGATGCCGATGCCGACCGCGCCGGTGAGCAGGGTGGTTGCCAGCGCGGCCACCTTGATCAGGTTTTCCTCGGCCTTCGGGATCATCAGCACGATCACCATGCCGACGATGGGGATGAAGACCGCCAGCGTCAGGGCCCAGTCGTCGAACCAGTCCATTGGAACGATTCCCCTCGAATCAGGTGTTGGTGAGCAGGATGGCGAGGCTCAGGAGACCCACCGCAGCGAACATGAGCAGTGCGTACCGCTGCACGCGGCCCGACTGGAAATAGCGCAGGAGACCACCGCTCTCGCCGGTGATCTCGGCGACGCCGTTGACCGCGCCGTCGACACCCTTCTGATCAAGGGTGTTGTAGGCGAAGTCGCCGACCGACTTGGCGCCGCGCCCGGCGCCGTTGATGACCGCATCGATGACGTTCTGGTTGACCCAGTACGCGCCGCGGGCGATACCGCCCTTGATCGATGCGACGATGACGCCTTCGTACAGTGCGTCGAGGTAGTACTTGTTCTCCAGGAACATGTAGCCCACGTGCGCGGCCTTGTTGCGTTGAGTGAGCCCCTTGAAAAACCCGAGCTCTTCACGGCGGAACCAGAAGAACGCCGCGATCCCGATGCCGAGCGCGGCAACCGACACGGAGATGATCGCCTTCGGGTAGTCGAACTCCGGATGGACCAGCGCGGGGAACGACACGTGCGGTTCGACCCACTCGGCGAACTTCTCGACGTGGATCGCCGCCGCGTTCAGGAATCCGGCAAGGATCGAGAACACGGAAAGGATGATGAGCGGCACCGTGATCGCGGGCTCGGACTCGTGCGGATGCCCGTGGCCGCGGTACTCACCGAAGAAGGTGAGGTACACGCAGCGGGTCATGTAGGCCGCGGTGAGGAACGCACCGACGAGGCCGACGACGAGGAAGAAGTCGTACCCGGACCTCCCCGCGGTCACCAGGATCTCGTCCTTCGACCAGAACCCCGCGAACGGGAAGATGCCTGCCAGCGCCAGGGTGCCGATCATGAACGTCCAGAAGGTGATCGGCATGTACTTGCGCAGGCCGCCCATGTCCTTCTTCATGTCGAAGGAGTGGTGGGAGCCGGAGTGGCTCACCGACCCGGCACCGAGGAAGAGCAGCGCCTTGAAGAACGCGTGGGTGAAGAGGTGGAACACCGCGGCCACCCAGGCGCCGGCGCCCAACGCCATGACCATGTAGCCGAGCTGCGAGATCGTGGAGTACGCGAGCACCTTCTTGATGTCGTCCTGCACGAACGCGAGGACGGCGCCGATGATGATCGTGATGCCGCCGATCAGCACCATGAAGTTCACGCCCCCGGCCGCGATCGAGAACCCGTTGAAAAACACCGGGTACAGGCGGGCACCGAGGTAGACGCCGGCGACGACCATGGTCGCGGCGTGGATGAGCGCGGACACCGGCGTGGGACCCGCCATGGCGTCCGGGAGCCAGGTGTGGAGCGGGAACTGACCGCTCTTGCCGATGATGCCGATGAAGAGGCACGCGGAAGCGGCGAGCAGCATCCCGTGGTCGGCACCCGGACTCAGCGCGTAGGCGTTGCTCACACCGATGTTGAAGCTGCCCACGGTGAAGAAGAGGATGATGATCCCGATCATCAGACCGATGTCGCCGGTGCGGGTGGTGAGGAAGGCCTTGAGCGCGGCGGCGCTGTTCTCCTTCTCCTCCCACCAGTGCCCGATCAGCGCGAACGAGCAGAGCCCGACGCCTTCCCACCCGACGAGGAGCTCCAGCGTGTTGTCCGACACGACCAGCAGGAGCATCGCAGCGGTGAAGAGGCTGAGCATCGCGTAGTAGTGGGTGAAGCGGATGTCGTCGTGCATGTACACGGTGGAGTAGATGTGCACCAGCAGCGAGATCAAGGTGACGACGAAGAGCATCATCACCGCGAGGCCGTCCATGCGGATGCCGACACCGAAGTCGATCCCCCCGTTCTGCCACCACGTGATGTGGTGCAGCACGGGTTGGACGCGTTCGCTGGTCGCGGAGTCGACCCGGTCGATCCACTGGTAGACCGCGACGCACGAGAGGACGAACGACGCGCCGACGGCAACGATGCCGATCTCGGAACCGTGGCGCGGCATGCGCTTCCCGAAGAAGAGGATCAGGCAGAAGGACACCGCAGGGATGACCGGGATGATCCAGCCGTAATTCAGCACGTCGAGATCAGCCCTTCAACTGGTCGACATCGTCGAGATCGACAGTGTGCGCGTTGCGGTAGATCAACAGCACGATCGCCAGACCGATCCCGACCTCGGCGGCCGCGATCGTGATGATGAACAACGCGAACACCTGGCCGGCAACCACCCGGTGGAAGGCGGAGTACGCCACGAGATTGATGTTCACCGCGTTCAGCATCAGTTCGATGCTCATGAGGACGAGCACGGCGTTCCTCCGGGCGAGGACGCCGTAGATCCCGGTGCAGAACAGGAACGCGCTCGAGAATGAGGAAGTTGTTGAGGGCCATCGCGCTAGTCCCTCCGCGCGATCACGACGGCGCCGACCAGCGCGGCCAGGAGCAACATCGACACGACCTCGAACGGCACGAGGTAGTCGCGGAAGATGCTCGACGCGATGGTGCTCGAGCGCCCGATCGCGACGAGATCGCCCTTCAGTGCGATCTCTTTACCGCTGTAGGCGTCGATGAGGAGCGCGGTGATGACGCCGAAGAGAAAGAGGCTGACCGCGCCGGCGGCGACCCGCTGGTCGTTGTCGAGCTTGCCGTCAGCGCCCATCGGCGCGCGCGTGAGCATGATGCCGAAGAGGAACAGGATGACGATGGCACCGATGTAGATGAGCACCTGCACCCAGGCCACGAACTCGGCGGCGACGAGGATGTACTGCGCCGCCGCGCCGGCGAGGACGATCACCAGGAACAGCGCCGCGTGCACGACGTTCTGTGAGCGCACCACGCCGATGGCCGCGGCGGCCATCGAGATCGCCAGGATCCAGAACGCGACGCTCTGCGCCACCATGGTGCTCACGACGATCGGCATGGTTACTTCTTCACCTCGGCGCCGATCTCGAGCGGCTCGGGAACGGGAACGGATTCCATCCATTCGCCGAGCTTGCGCTTGTCGTGCAGCAGGTTGGCGATGTTGGACTCGGAGTACTCGTAGTCAGGACTCCAGAACAACGCGTCGAACGGGCAGACCTCGACGCAGATACCGCAGTACATGCAGAGCGCGTAGTCGATGTCGAAGCGATCGAGCACGCTCACCGTACGGTCGCGTCCGCCCTCACGACGCGGCGGACGTTTCTCCTTGTGGCCCTCGATGTAGATGCACCAGTCGGGGCACGATCGCCCACAGAGCATGCAGACCGTGCAGTTCTCTTCCTTCAGCGCGATCACACCGCGTGCACGCGTCGGCGGGTCTTCCCGCTCGTGGGGGTACTGCACCGTCACCGCCGGCCGCAGCATCGTCTTGAACGTGATGCCGAGACCGCTGATGACGCCGGGGACCTTGGGCTTCTTCATCGTGAATATTCCCATCAGAACGCCACCTTCATCATGGCGTCGCTCACTGCGAGCCGGGATACCCGGCTCGCGGCCGTTTGCTCCACCGCGTACCTCTCCCGCGTCTCGGCTCCGCCTGCCCATCAGAACGCCACTTTGAAAACACCCGTGAGGAGGATGTTGATCAGGCCGATCGGGATGAGGAACTTCCACGCCAGGGCCTGCAGCTGGTCTTCGCGCAGTCGTGGGTAGGTGAAGCGCACCCAGAACATGAGGAACGAGACCGCCATGATCTTGGCGAACAGGACACCGGGGCCGAGGAAGCGCATGACGCCGTCGGAGATCCCCCACGACGCGGGGAGCGCCCAGCCTCCGAGGAACAGCGTCGCCGCGATCGCGGAAAACGCGAACGCGGTGCCGAACTCGCCGATGAAGAAGAAGAGAAACCGGAAGCCGGTGTACTCGACCATGTACCCCGCGACGAGTTCGCTCTCGGCGACCGGCATGTCGAACGGCGTCTGCGTGAGCTCGGCCTGCGACGCGATCAGGAAGAGGGCGAACCCGACGAACTGGGTGAGGATGAACGGGAAGCCGAGGCCGCTCCACCCGAAGATCGAGCCGTTGCTCTGCACCAGCACGATGCCCTGCAGGCTCATGGTGCCCGCCTGGATGACCACGCCGACGACTGCGAGGAGGAGCGGCAACTCGTAGGCGATCAGCTGCACGGCGGCGCGCAGCACGCCGAGCAGCGAGAACTTGTTGGCGCTGGCCCACCCGGCCATGAGCACGCCGACGACCGAGAGGCTCGACACCGCCAGTGCGTAGAACACGCCGACGTTGAGGTCCTTGACGATGATGTCGGGCCCCGCCGGGATCACGAGGAAGATCAAGAACGTCGAGATGACGACGACGGCCGGCGCGAACGCGAAGACACGCTTGTCGGCCCGGGCCGGAATGATGTCTTCCTTCTGGATGAACTTGATGCCGTCACCGACGAGCTGGAACCAGCCGTGGAAGCCGCCCGGGTCCATGGGACCGAGACGGCTCTGCATGTGGCTCATCATCTTGAGGAGGAACACGTAGCCGAGCACCAGGGCGGTGAGCGGCACGATCATCAGGATGAAGACCGTCTTGATCGCGAGGGTGGTGCCCCACCCGATGTCGAGCGCGAGCAGTGAATGGATCACCGGTGGCGCCTCATCGGTCGATGTCTCCGAGGATGAAGTACAACGACGCCAGGATGGTGATGACGTCGGGGACGAACACCCCGCGGAGCAACCACGGCAGGATCGACACGTTGCTGAAGGACGCCGAACGGATCTTCACCCGGAACGGGCCGGTCGCGCCCTTGGACACGACGTAGTACCCCATCTGGCCGAGGGGGTTCTCGGTCTCGACCCAGGCCTCACCCTCGGGCACCTTGATGATGCGAGGGACCTTGGCCATGATCGGCCCGGCGGGCATCTGCTCCAACATCTGCAGCACCATGCGTGCCGACTCACGCGTCTCCTGCAGTCGCACCCAGTACCGCGCGAACGAGTCGCCGTCGGGATGCGTCCAGACCTTGAAGTCGAGCTCCGGGTAGACGAGATAGGGCTTGCCGTCGCGCCGGAGATCCCAGTCGACCCCCGAGGCGCGGATGTTGGAGCCCGACACGCCGTAGGCCGCGCCGAGCTCCGGCGGAATGATCCCGATCGACCGGGTGCGGGCCTGGAAGATCTCGTTGCCGACGAGGAGATCCTCGAACGTGTCGCACGCGTCGAAGATCGTCTTCATCGCGGTGCGGGTGTCGTTGATCCAACCCCAGGGGAGATCGTCCTTGACGCCACCGATGCGGTTGAAGTTGGGGTGGAACCGACCACCGGTCGCGGCCTCGATGAGGTTGAGGATGTGCTCGCGGTCACGGAAGCCGTAGAACGCGGGCGTGAGCGCGCCGACCTGGAGACCCATCTCACCCAGGAAGAGCACGAAGGTGGCGATCCGGCTCAGCTCGGTGAGGATGGTGCGGATGTACTGGGCGCGTGGTGGCGCCTGCACGTCCATGAGCATCTCGGCCGCGTCGATGAACGGCACCTCGTTGGCGAAGCTCGACAGCCAGTCGATGCGGTTGATCAGCGTGGTGATCTGCGGATAGGTGCGGAACTCGGTGAGCTTCTCGTAGCCGCGGTGCATGTAGCCGATGACGGGGTCGGCCGAGATCACGCGCTCGCCGTCGAGCCGCACGACGAGCCGGAGGGTGCCGTGCGTCGCCGGGTGCTGCGGGCCCAGGTTGAGGATCATGTCGCCGGTGTCGAGCTCGACGCCGACCTGCGCGTCGGCCAGGTGGCGGAACGCGCGCGGGTCGATGTCGAACTCGGGCAGCGGCGGGTTGGTCGTGCTCACGCGGACTCCGCTTCCGCGGTCGGCTCGTCGTCCTCACCGGGCATGGGCTCGACGTCGACGAGCCCCGGCCACGGCTTCACCACGCGGGAGAGCAACGGGTAGTCCTTGCGCAACGGGTGCCCCTCGAACTCCGACGGGAGATAGAGGTGACGCAGTGCGGGATGGCCGTCGAACACGAAGCCGTACATCTCCCAGCACTCGCGCTCGTGCCAGTCCGCGCCGGGATACACCGGAACCCAGGACTGGACCAGCAGCGACTCTTCGTCGACGTCCGCCTTGAACGTGACGCCCCAGTGCCGGCTGGTCGACTGCACCCGCGCGAACACCTGGAACCGGCCCTCGGAACCGGCGGCGCCGTACGTGGTCTCGGTCGGCTGCACCGGCGCCGAGGTGTCACTTGCCGCGTCGTCGCCACCTTCCTTCGGTGCCGGCATCCAGTCGATGCCGGCGATGAACGAGAGGTAGTCGCAGTCGAGCGTGTTCTTGCAGAGCTGGGCGACGTCACGCCACGCGTTGCGACGGACGCGGAGCACGGGCATGCCGAACACCGGCGCCTGCTCGAGGACGGCGTCGCCGAGTTCACCGACGAGTCGGGCCAGGAGATCGGCGTGCACGCCGTCGAGCGCGTGGGGATCGGGCGCGACCACCTCGGTCGGCGCGGCCTCGACGGCAGCTTCGGGCGTCTCCGTACCGCTCACGTCACTCAACGACGATCGGCTCCCCGCGCCAGCGCTGCTCGAGCTCGTGGTTGCCGATGCCCTCGTTCTGGATGCGCTCCTGCAGGAGCACGATGCCCTGGATCAGCGCCTCGGGCCGGGGTGGGCAACCGGGGATGTAGACGTCGACGGGGATGATCTGGTCGATCCCCTTGGTGACGGAGTACGAGTCCCAGTACGGACCGCCGCAATTGGCGCACGAGCCCATCGAGATCACGTACTTCGGGTCGGGCATCTGGTCGTAGAGGCGTCGAACGGCCGGCGCCATCTTGTCGGTGACGGTGCCCGACACGCAGATGAGGTCGGCCTGGCGGGGGCTGGCGGGGAACGGGATCACCCCGAGACGCATGACGTCGTAGCGCGGGCTCGCCAACGCGGCGCCCATCTCGATCGCGCAGCACGCCAGGCCCCACTGGAACATCCACAGCGAGTACTTCCGGCTGTAGTTGAGGAGCCAGGTGAGGGGCTTGAGCGCGGGCTTCGAGAGGGTGCCCTTCTCGACTAGGCCCACCGCAGCACCCCCTTGCGCCACGCGTACACGAGCCCGAGGGTGAGGATCAGGATGAACGCGGCCATCTCGACCAGCCCGAAGACGCCGAGCGGGTAGGGACCGGTGTCGAGCTTCACCGCCCACGGGAAGATGAAGACGGCTTCGACGTCGAACATGACGAAGAGCAGCGCGTAGACGTAGTAGCGCACGTTGGACTGACCGAACCCGAGCACGGGATCGGAACCGGCCTCGTAGGGCATCAGCTTGGCGTCATCGGGCCGGTTCGGGCGCAGCAGACGACCGACTCCGAGCATGGCGCCGACCATCAACAAGGCGGCACCGATGAACACCGCCACCGCGAGATAATTCCTGTAGAACTCGCTCACGCGTGGGCCTCCCGCCCCCTCGCTGGAATGAGGCGTCGCTGTGGGGGGTTGGATTTCGGGCGCAGCATAGCTCCGGCCAATCTGGCGTCGGCAAACCGCACATCGACGAGAATGGAAGGTATGGCAAGGGACAACGAGCACCCCGTGACCGCATCGATCAGCCAACTCCGTCAACGACTCGCCCGGGAGTCCCGGACTGCGTTCGTGCTCTCGGGCGGGGGCAACCAATCGGTCGCTCAGGTCGGGATGCTGCGCGCGCTCGTCGAGCGCGACATCGTCCCCGACGTCATCGTCGGATGCTCGGCGGGCGCGTTCAATGGCGCCACCCTCGCCGCCTCCCCGAACCTCACCGGGGTCGAGCGCCTCGAAGCGACGTGGGAGTCGCTACGCGGCGACGAGGTCTTCCCCGGCGGCCGCCTGTCGCGGGCTTGGAACCTGCTCACCCGCGACGACCACATCTTTTCCAACCAGGGCCTGCGGGCGATCTTCCAACGGGGCGACACCCCCGAGACGTTCGAAGAACTGGCCATCCCGTTGCGGGTCGTCGCCGCCGACCTCGACACCGGTGAGGAGGTCGTGTTCGCGCGCGGGCCGTTGGAGCCCGCGCTCCTGGCCAGCTCGGCACTCCCCGGCATCTTCCCGCCGATCCGTCACGACGGTCGCACCCTCGTCGACGGCGCGGTCGTCGACACCGTGCCGCTCTCGCACGCCCTCGCCGGACCGGTCGACCGGATCTACCTGATGAACGTCGCCGGTGACCTCATGGACCGGCCCTTGCGGTCGCCGATCGACGTCGCGGTCCGGGCCTTCGCCATCAGCCGGAAGCAGCGCTTCGATCTCGAGCTCCGTGCGGTGCCGGAGAGCGTCGAGGTGATCCTCCTCCCCGCCCCGGTCGACGAACGCGAGCTGTTCGACTTCTCGGGCGGGCGCGCGCTCATGGACGGTGCATACCGGCTCGCGCAAGAGGCGCTCGACGACTCCGAGGCGGCGAAGCAGCGCCGTTGGGCCCTCCGCCGACCCTGGTGGCGCCGCGACGCCGGCTGATTCCTTTCGGTCGGGTGGCGCGGGGCGAGGTCGCGCCCGGCCTCAGTGGAGGAACGGGATCATCTGTGCGAGCAAGGTCGGCGTCGCGGGCCCAGTGCACGAAGACGGCGGGGACCACGCCGAGCACGATCGTCATCGAGGCAGTCAGCGCGAGGACCACGCCGGTGGCGATGTCCACGCGCCGGCTCGTCGTACCGGTGACCGGGCCTTCGTCGGTTCCCGGCGTCGTCGCCACTGCGAGCGCGACGCGCAGGTACGCGAACGAGGCGATCACGGTCGCGACCGCGCCGATGACGACGAGCGTGTACTCACCTGCCGCCGCGGATGCGGAGAACACCTCGAGCTTGGCCACGAATCCGCCGGTGAGAGGAATGCCGGCCTGGCCGAGCATGAACACCACGAGCAGCGTGCCCAGTACTGGACGACGCGCCGCGAGCCCTCGGAGGCTCTCGATCGAATGGGTGTCGTCTCCTCGCGCGCTCAGCACGGTGACGATCGCGAACGAGCCGATGACCATGAACGTGTACACGAAGAGATAGAAGAGTGCGGCTTCTCTACCCTTGGGCGTCGCGGTCTGCACGCCCATGAGGACGTACCCCGCGTGGGCGATCGACGAGTACGCGAGCAGACGCTTGACATCGGTCTGGAGCACGGCACCGACGCTGCCCACGATGAGCGTCAGCGCGGCCAGCGCCCAGACCACCGGCTGCCAGTCGGTCCGGTACGTGAGGAACGCGACGCCGAACACCCGCAGGAGCGCGGCAAACCCCGCGGCCTTCGTGGCCGAGGCCATGAACGCGGTCACCGGCGACGGGGCACCGTCGTAGACGTCCGGAGTCCACATGTGGAACGGGACGGCCGCGACCTTGAAGCCGAGCCCGACGAGCAGGAGCACCATTCCGCCGACGAGGGTGCCGTTTTCGAACAGGATGTTCCCGCGCAGGAACGTGGCGATGCCCGTGAGCGACGTGGTGCCCGTGGCGCCGTAGACCAGGGCGACGCCGTAGAGGAAGATCGCCGAGGAGAACGCGCCGAGGACGAAGTACTTGATCCCCGCTTCCTGCGAGCGCAGCCGGCGGCGGTCGAACGCGGCAAGGACGTAGAGCGGGATGGAGAGAATCTCCAGCGCCAGGAACACCACGATGAGGTCGTTGGCGGTGGTCATCGCCAACATCCCCACGGCCGAGAAGAGCATCAGCGCGAGGTATTCGGGCGCTTCGAGCCGTTCCCGACGGAGGTACGCGACCGCGAGCAGCACCGCCATGGCCGTCGCCATCACGACCACGACGCCCAGGAACACGCCGAAGCGATCGACCCGCACCATGCCGCTCATGGTGGAGATCGGCCCGTCGTCGGCGACGCGGCGCCACTGCCAGAAGAGCATGACGCCGGTCGTCACGAGGCCGAGCGCCGTGAGCAGGTAGGCCACCGGCGTCGCCACCGCCCGATGCCGGAGGATCGCTCGCGTCAGCACGATCAGGATCGCGGCTCCCCCCAGCGCGAGCTCGGGCGCGATCGCGAGCCAGTCGATCGGCGGCGTGGTGATGGGGGCGATCGCGCCGATCACTTCGACCGCTCCTGCTTCTCGGAGCCCGACTCCGACTTCTGGATCTGCTCCACGATGGACGGTGGCTTCGGCTGCCGGTAGTCGCTCTTGCGCTCGAGGTTCGCGACCCGGAGTTCGACCGACGGTTGGACGCGGTCGAGCACCGGCTTCGGGTAGAGGCCGAGGAACAAACTCAGCCCGAGGAGGGGCACGACCACCACCAATTCGCGGAAACTGATGTCGCGCATCGTGGCGTTGTCGCCGGTGGGCTTCCCGGTGAAGGATCGTTGGAACGCCCACAGCGAGTACACCGCGGCGAGCACCACACCGACGGTCGCGACGATTGCGTAGGGCCGGTCGAACACGAAGGTGCCGAGCAGCGACAGGAATTCACCGATGAACCCGGAGAAGCCGGGGAGACCGATGCCCGCGAACAACGCGGTGAGGAACAACCCGCCGAGCACCGGCGCGACCTTCCAGACCCCCCGGAACGCAGAGATCTCACGGGTGTGACGCCGCTCGTAGAGCATGCCGACGATGAGGAACAGCGCACCCGTCGTCAACGGGTGCGACACCATCGTGAACACGGCACCGTCGAGGCCGATCACCGACAACGAGAAGATGCCGAGGATCACGAAGCCCATGTGCGCGACCGACGAGTACGCGATGACGCGCTTCAGGTCGGTCTGCATCGTGGCGAGGACTGCGCCGTAGATGATCCCGATCACCGCCAGCACCAGCATGATCGGCGCCATGTCGACGGACGCCTGCGGGAACAGCTCGAACGAGAACCGCACGAAGCCGTAGGCACCCATCTTGATGATCACGCCCGCCAGGACGACCGACCCGGCCGTCGGCGCCTCGGTGTGGACCAGGGGAAGCCACGTGTGGAACGGGAACAACGGAGCCTTGATGGCGAACGCGGCCATGAACCCCAGGAAGAGGAGCAACTGCGTGGTGCCGGTGAGACCGTTCCACGAGGCGAGGATCCGGTAGTCGAAGGTGAGATGTCCGGTGTCGGCCTGGTGCAGATACCCGAGCGCGATCGTCGACGCGAGCAGGAACGCCGAGCCCGCCGCCGTGTAGATGAAGAACTTCATGGCCGCGAATTCCTTGCGGCCGCTTCCCCACCCCTGGATGAGGAAGTACATCGGCACCAGCATCAGTTCCCAGAACACGAAGAACAGGATGAGGTCGAGCGACAGGAAGATCCCCATGATCGCGGACTCGAGCAGCAGGAACCACGCCACGTAGGCCTTCACGCGGTGCTCGATGTACTTCTCGCCCGAGAGCATGCCGAGCGGGAACAACAGCGCGGTGATCGCCACCATGAAGATCGAGATGCCGTCGACACCCACGATGTAGTGGACGCCGAGGGTCGGTATCCACGACTGGTCCTCGACGAACTGGAATCCCCTCGTCTGCGGCACGAACTGCCACAGCAGGAACGCCGCGAGCCCGAACGTGGCCGCACTCGTCGCGTACCCGACGGCTTTCGCGACCTCGGGACGACTCGACGGGAGCGCGAGGCAGATCAGCGCCCCCACCATGGGCACGAAGACGATCGCGGACAAGATCGGGAAACTGCTCACGCTCACCGCCCGATCCAGAGCACCGCGTAGAGCAGGATCCCGGCGACGCCGATCGAGATCGCCAGTGCGTATCGCCGCACGAGCCCGTCCTGCATTTCCTGCACGCCGCGTGACAGCACCTTCGTCAACCCACCCACGCCGTTGACCGTCCCGTCGATGATCTTGTTGTCGACCACCCGGTCGAGCCAGCCCGCGAAGGCGCGGCCGGGACCTCCCACGAGGCGCGACACCGCGGCGTCGTAGTAATAGGCGTTGCCGAACAGCGGCGCCGCTCGACCCAGCCGTTCGGCGATGGGGTCCCGGTCGGGTGACTGCAGGCCCCGCCGGTAGAGGAAGTAGGTGAGGAGCAGACCCCCGAGCGCCAGCACGAAGACCAGCAACTCGAGCACCGAGCCCTGCGCGAAGCTCGAGGGTTGGATGTCCGGCGCCCCGTGGAACGAGGGCGCGAGCCAGTCGTTGAGGAACTCCATGCCGTGGAACGGCAGGTCGAAGAGCCCGGCGATGGCCGCGAGCACCGCGAGGATCGCGACGGGCAACAACATGATTCCCGGAGCTTCGTGGGGCGCATGACCGGTCGGCGTCGTCACCGGATCGCCGTACGCGATCGTCGGAGAGGGGTCACTGTCGGCGTCGGCCTCGGCGCCGTCCTCCTCGACGGCCGCGACCGTCGCCTCGAAGCGCTCGTTGCCGTAGAACGTCATGAAGATCAGCCGGGTCATGTAGATGGCGGTGAACACCGCGCCGACGAGCCCCACGATCCAGAGTCCGTAGTCGTGCTGCAGGTAGGCATCGCTGATGATTTCGTCCTTGGAGAAGAACCCGGAGAACGGCGGCATGCCGGCGATTGCCAGCCAGGCGACGACCATCGACATCGCGGTGTACGGCAGGTACTTCCGGAACCGGCCCATCACGCGCATGTCCTGCACGTCGCCGTTGCCGTGGATCACGGAACCCACGCCCAGGAAGAGACAACCCTTGTAGAACGCGTGGCACAGCACCATGAAGACGGCTGCTGAATACGCGCCGATACCCACGGCGAGGAACATGAAGCCGAGCTGGCTGATCGTCGAGTACGCCAGGACCCGCTTGATGTCCGGCTGCATGATCGCCACCGTTCCCGCGAGCAACGCGGTGATTCCACCGACCCACGCGACGACGGTCATGGCGTCGCTGCTGGCGTCGAGGAACACGTGCGCGCGACAGAGCAGGAAGACACCGGCCGTGACCATCGTCGCGGCATGGATGAGCGCCGACACCGGCGTGGGGCCCTCCATGGCGTCGGGCAACCAGAGGTGCAGCGGGATCTGCGCGCTCTTGCCCACCGCCCCGAGCAGCAGGAGCAACGCGATGGCGGTGGCCGTTCCCCCCGAGACCAGATGCGCGCCCAGGCCCAGGGCCGAGTAGTTCAGGGTTCCGTAGGACGCGAAGATCAGGAACATCGCCAGCAGGAAGCCGACGTCGCCGACGCGGTTCGTGACGAAGGCCTTCTTCGCCGCCACCGCCGCGGAATTTCGCTCGAACCAGAACGAGATCAGGAGGTAGGAGCAGAGACCCACGCCCTCCCAACCGAGGAAGGTCACGAGGAAGCTCGAGCCGAGCACGAGGACGAGCATCGAGAACGCGAACAGGTTGAGATAGGCGAAGAACCGGCTGAAGCGCTCGTCGCCGTGCATGTACCCGATCGAGTACAGGTGGATCAGGGTGCCGACGCCGGTGACGAGCAGGATCCAGGTGATCGACAACGGATCGGCGTAGAAGCCCATGTCGACCTTGAGCGCGCCCGCCGGGAGCCACGTGTAGAGCGTGTGGATGTTGACCCGCGCGTTGTCGGGAAGGTCGAGCATGGCGAAGAACATGACGACTGACCACGCGAAAGCGAGGGCCATGAGCGCGGTCGCGATCCAGCCCGCGATCGGCTCGCCGATGCGCTTCCCGAAGAGCAGCAGGAGGATCGCGCCGCACAACGGCAGGGCGGGAACGATCCACACGAGATCCAGGAGATCGCGCGCGCTCACCGCGAGCCTCCGTCGTTCATGAGGTGGGATCCTTGAGGAGGTCGAGATCGTCGGCGGTCGCCCCGCGCCGCCTCCGGAAGATGGCGACGATGATCGCCAGCCCGACCGCGACCTCGGCGGCGGCGACTGCGAGCACGAAGAACACGAACACCTGACCCCGGATGTCGTTCAGCGCCTTGGCGAACACGACGAAGGTGAGGTTCGCGGCGTTGAGCATCAGCTCGACACACATGAACATCACGAGGACGTTGCGACGGGTCAGGAGCCCCACGGCCCCGATGGTGAAGAGCAATGCCGCGAGGACGACGTAGTAGCCCGTGGTGATCTCCAGCGAGGCGAACACGAGCATCACTCGGCTTCTTCCGCTTCGAGACCCGGTTCGACACCCGGAGCCTGGCCGCTGCGCCGGGCGAGCAGGACGCTCCCCACGACCGCGAGCACGAGCAGTGCCGCGGTGAGCTCGAACGGCCACAGATAGTCGGTGAAGAGCGAGCGGGCGAGTCGCTCGACGTTGCCGCCCTGCCCGGCGGCTCCCCCGAGGATCGCATGTTGCGCGTCAGCCTTCGCACCCGTCGCCCATTCGTGGCCGGTGAGCCCGATGATCTCGGCCAGCACCGCCAGGCCGATCACGATCGCGACCGGACGCTGGAACTTCAGTGGCTCCGCGTTCGAATCGGCCTTGTCGACACCGAGCAGCATGATCACGAACAGGAAGAGCACGACGATCGCGCCCGCGTACACGATGACCTGCACCGCGACGAGCAACGCGGCGTCGAGTTGGATGAAGAACACGGCCACGCTGACCAGCGTGACGACGAGCAGCAGCGCGGAGTGCACCGGGTTGCGGGCCAGCACGACACCGAGCGCACCGGCGAGCGCCAGCGCGGCGAAGACGAAGAAGATCACTGCGGTCATGCGCTAGTGACCGCCCGTTTGCGGTTCGGACACGGAGCCGTGTTCGGTGTCGATGACGGCCACGGGCTCGGCCGGCGCCGGCTCGGTGAAGTCACCCGCGGGCTCGGTGGCGGACTGTCCGACCTCGGGCGCGCGCACGCCGAACCCGAGTTCGCCCGACCATCCCACCCGACCCTCGAACACGGCTTGCCCGGAGGGCGCGGTCGCCCGCATCCACGCGCTCGTGTGGTCGTCCTCACCGCCGAGCCAGAGCTCCCACGGCTGGCGCCGGGCGCGACCGTCGTCGTCGACGAGCAGCTCACGCTTGGTGTAGATGGCGTCTTCACGACGGGCGAAGGAGAACTCGAACAGCTTCGTCTCGGTGATCGCCTCGGTCGGGCACGCCTCGACACAGAGGTCGCAGTGGATGCATCGGAGGTAGTTGATCTCGTAGACGAAGCCGTAGCGCTCGCCTGGTGACACCGGCGCGTCGGGCGGGTTGTCGGCGCCGCGCACGTAGATGCATTGCGCCGGACAGACGCCTGCACACAGCTCGCAGCCGATGCACTTCTCCATGCCGTCCTCGTACCGGTTGAGAACGTGCCGACCGTGGAACCGGACCGGCTTCGGACGCTTCTCGTCCGGGTAGCGCTCCGTCACCTTCTTCCGCCCCATCTGGCGGATCGTGACCCCGAACCCGCTCAACCAGCCCATCAGCGAATTTCCTCGACGTACTCGTGACGCTTCGGCACGGAGGAGTAGAGGATCCCGCCGACCACGAGGGCTCCGGCGATCGCCGCCGGGAGCACGATCCACATCGACCAGCGCTCTTCCTTGGCGATGACCACGACACCCGAGATCATCACCCAGAGGAACGCGATCTCGATGAGGAACTTCCAGCCCAGACCCATGAGCTGGTCGTAGCGCAGGCGTGGGAGCGACGCGCGCAGCCAGACCGTCCCGAAGAGCAGGATGATCACCTTCACCATGAACCAGAACACCGGCATGATCCACGCGTTGAACCAGCCATTGGCCGGCAGGAACCCGAGGCCGGGACCATTGGGACCACCGAAGAACAGCGTGACCGCGATGGCCGACATCGTGATGATGTTCATGAACTCGGCGAGGTAGAAGATCGCGAACTTGATGCCGGTGTACTCCGTGAAGAAGCCTCCGGTGAGCTCCTGCTCGGCCTCGACGAGGTCGAACGGTGGGTGGTTGGTCTCCGCGACCGCGGCAATCACGAAGATCACCAGCGCGACGATCGCCGGCAGCCAGTACCAGTCGCCGTTGAAGATGGACCGGAAGCCGTTCCAGCCCTGTTGGACGACGATGCCGCGCGTCGACAAGGTGTTCGACTGGATGAGCACACCGACGATGGCCAGGCCGAACGCCGCCTCGTAGCTGAGAAGCTGCGCGGACGCACGGACCGAGCCGAGGAGCGGGTACTTCGAACCCGACGACCAGCCCGCCAGCAACACGCCGTAGAGGCCGAGGCCGGACATGGCGAGGAGCCAGAGGATCCCCATCGGCAGATCGGCCAGCTGGAGGAACGTGCGGTGCCCGGCGATGGTGACGAGCCCGCCGATGGGCACGATGCTGAAGGCGAGGAACGCGGGCAAGATCGCGAGATACGGCGCGATGCGGAAGATCCGTCGGTCCGCAGTGTTCGGCTCCGACTGTTCCTTGAAGAAGAGCTTGATGCCGTCGGCCATGCTCTGGAGCAGGCCGAACGGCCCGGCGCGGCTCGGACCGATCCGGTTCTGCATCCCCGCGATGACCTTGCGCAGGAACCAGATGTACATGAGCACCGAGAGCAGCAACAAGACGAACACCGCGATGGTCTTGCCGATGACGATCAGCACGACGGTGGTGTCGAGGCCGTTCGAGAGCAGCGGGTCCGCGACCGCGGCGAGGCTCGACGTCATCGCGTGGTCTCCACCCGCAGCTCGGTGACTGCGGCGGCGCTGTCGACGACGTCGTTGGGTCCCACGTCGCCCTTCTGCGCGAACGCCATGAACGCGGTGCCGGGCGCGGTGGCGGCGTCGGCAACCACGGCCAACGTGACCGTTCCCCGCGCGCTGGTCACGCGCACGTTGTCGCCTTCGGCGGTGACGCCGATGCGCTCGAGGTCACTCGGGTGCACCACCAGTGCCACGCCGGATGCGAGCGCAGCCAAGGACGGGCTCGACGACACGATGCGTCCGGCGTCGTAGAGCGTACGGGCGGCCACGAGGCGGAGACTGTACGCGTCGGGCGGCATCGCCGCGGGCGTCGATGCCGTCCGGTCCCAGACGTGGAGCGCGGGGAGCGCGGGTTCGGGTGCGTCGCCTTCGGCCGCTTCGTCGTCAACCGAGTTCTGATCGACGGAGCGGTCGTCGGTCGCCGGCGCGGGGTCGGGCTCGGCCCCGGCCACGGTACCCGGGCGAATCGGCTCCCACGACACGCTGGTGCCCTGCCCGAAGGGCGCGTCCGCGCGCGAGCCCTCGGGGGCGTGGAGCACGATCTCGTCGGGGAACTCGGCGATCGGGAGCACGGCGCCGTCACGCGCGCGGCGGATCAACTCGGCATCGACGCCTGCGTGAGCGGGCGAGACCCGGGCGATCTCGTCCTGCACGTCCTCCACCGTCTCGAACCCGAACTCGGCACCGAACCGCGCGGCCAGTTCCTGGGCGATGCGCCAGTCGGCCATCGTCGTGCCCTCGGGTGTGATGAGGCGCGCCAGGCGCATCACCCGACCCTCGAGGTTGGTGGTGCTCCCCGTCTTCTCGCCCCAGACCGATGTCGGGAGGAACACGTCGGCGCGCTCGGCGGCGTCGCCGGGGAAAGCCCCGACGGCGACGACGAAGCGCAGGCCGTCGAGGCCGGCGCGCATCCGGATCCGGTCGGGGAAGTCCTCGATGAGGTCGGCGCCGAGCAACACGAGCGTGTCGACGGTTCCGGCCGCCGCCGCTTCGAGCACTCCGGACGCGTCGACACCGGCTTCGCGCGGCACGCTGCCCCACGCTGCGGTGTAGTGATCCCGAGCCGAGTCGAGCGTGACCCGGCCCGGCAGGAAGCCGGGCGTGAGGCCGAGGTCGAGCGCGCCCCGCACGTTGCCGCGCCGGAGCGCCGAGAGGAACGTGACGCCAGGAACCGCGGCCAGCGCGGCTGCCGCCTGCACGATCGACTCCGGTGATTCCGCCAGCGACTGCCGACCGAGCACGACGACGATGTCGCCGTCTCGGCCGTCGAGCGCGCTGACCGCCTTCTCGATCGATCCGCTCCCCGACGCGGTGCCGTCACCCGCGAGCGCGCGGGCGAACTGTCCGGCCATCGCACCAGCTTCACCCGGCGCGTGGCGCAGCACCGCGGTGACGTCGCGCGTGAGGCCGGTGGCGCGCGGCGCGATCTCGATGACCGGCACCCCGAGCTCGACCGCGGCCCGACGCACGCGGAGATGCAACACCGGCAGTTCTTCGCGCAGGTCGGGCGCGACCAGGATGACGGCACGGGCGTGGTCCAGATCGGCGATGGTGGCGCCCGGGAGACCGAGCACGACTTCCGCCGGGAGACCGTCGCTCAACTGCGCGTCGACGTTGTCGGTGCCGAGCACGCCCTTGGCGAAGCGCGCCCAGACGTACGCGTCTTCGTTGGTGCCCCGGGCGCCGCCGAGCACCGCGATCGACGAGGCACCCTTGCCGTCGACCGCAGCCTTCAGGCCCGCCGACGCGGCGTCGAGCGCTTCCGGCCACGACACCTCGACCAACTCGCCGTTCTTGCGGATCATCGGCGCGCGCACTCGTTCGTCCGAGTGCACCCACTCGTACCCGTACCGACCCTTGTCGCAGAGCCAACCCTGGTTGACCGGTTCGGAGTCCACCCCGAGGAGCCGCACGATGCGGTTGGACGTACTCTGCAGCGCGCCGCGGCACCCGACCGCGCACGTCTGGCACGACGTCTCCACCGTGTGGAGGTCCCACGGCCGCGCCCGGAAGCGGTAGGCGCTGGCGGTGAGCGCACCGACCGGGCAGATCTGCACCGTGTTGCCGGAGAAGTACGACGAGAACGGCTCGTCGGGGTAGGTGATGACCTGCGTGTTGTTCCCGCGCTCGCCGAAGTCGATGAGCGGATCACCGGCGACCTCCGCGGCGAACCGTGTGCACCGGCCACACTGGATGCACCGCTCGCGGTCGAGCAACACGAGATCACTGATCGGCACCGGCTTCTCGAAGTGCCGCTTCTCTTCGACGAAACGCGACTCACCGGGGCCGAACGCGAGCGTCTGGTCCTGCAGCGGGCACTCGCCGCCGCGGTCACACACCGGACAATCAAGTGGGTGATTGATGAGCAGGAACTCGAGGACGCCGTCCTGCACCGCCTTCACATTGGGTGACTGCGTGTTGACGACCATGCCGTCAGCCACCGGCGTCGCGCACGAGATCTGCATGCCGCGCATGCCCTCGACCTCGACCAGGCACATGCGGCACATGCCGACTGGCTTCATGCGCTCGTGCCAGCAGAAGCGCGGGATGTACGAACCGTGATTCTGCGCGACCTTGATCAGCAGTTCGCCGCGCGGCGCCTGCACTTCCTTGCCGTCGATGGTCAGCGTGACGACGTCGGGACCCGGCGCGACCGGGATCACGAACCGCTGGTCCGACGGCCACTGACTCATGGGAACTGCGTCGGTCACCACTGCGCTGCTCCCACCGCGCTGCTTCCGCTCGCGGAGCTCGCTCCATTCGCGGCGTTCGCAGCGCGAGTCGCGGCGTCGCGCGTCATGCGTTCCTTGATCTCGTCGTACCAGTAGTTGCGCAAGCTCACGGTGGGCGACATCGTGCTCGGCCCGAGCTGGCAGATCGTCGTCATCCCCGGCGGCCACGACAAGCCGGGCGCCAGGTTGTTGCCGAAGCCGAGCAGGAGATCGAGATCCTCGGGTCGTCCGTAGCCGTGCGACATGCGGTAGAGCACTTTCTCCAGCCAGCCGGAACCCTCGCGGCAGGGCGTGCACTTGCCGCAGGACTCGTGGGCGAAGAACTTGGCGATGCGCCACACGATGAGGAGCGGGTCGACGGTCTCGTCGAACACCATGATCGCTCCGGACCCGAGCATCGTCTTCAGTTCGCTCTGCACCGAATCCATGTCGAGGGGCGCATCGAGGTGCTCTTCGATCAGCCACGGCGACGACGCGCCGCCGGGGATGAAGAACCCGAGCCCCTTGCCGTCCTTGATGCCGCCGGCAAGGTCGTAGATGAGCTCGCGGAACGTCATGCCGAGCTCGATCTCGTAGTTCCCGGGACGCTCGACGTTGCCCGACACCGAGAAGATCCGCGTGCCGGTCGAACGGTTCACCCCCATCGACGCGTACCACTCGCCGCCGCGGTTGATGATGTGCGGGACCGTCGACATGGTCTCCACGTTGTTGACGATCGTGGGCGCGGCGTAGACGCCCTGCACCGCGGGGAACGGGGGCTTGATCCGCGGCATGGCGCGCTCGCCCTCGAGGCTCGAGAGCAGACCGGTCTCGTCTCCCGCGATGTAGCAACCCGCGCCCCGGTGCAGGATCACCTCGACGTCGAAGCCCGAGTCCAGAATGTTCTTCCCGATGAACCCGCGCTCGTACGCCTCGGCGATGGCCTGCCCCAGTCGTTCCGCACCGAGCCCGAACTCGCCGCGCAGGTACACGAACGCGTGGTGGCACTGGATCGCGTACGCGGTGATGACGATGCCCTCGATCAGCTGGTGCGGGTCACGCTCGACCAGCATGTGGTCCTTGAAGGTCGACGGCTCACCTTCGTCGCCGTTCACCGCGAGGTAGCGCGGGAACACGTCCTTGGGGAGGAACGACCACTTCTGGCCGGTGCCGAACCCGGCGCCGCCGCGACCGCGCAGACCCGACGTCGTGACCTCGGTGACGACCTCGTCCGGCGTCATCCCGATCGCCTTGCGCAGCCCGTCGTAGGCGCCGTTCGCCAGCGCGGCCTCGATCGTCCACGAATCGTCCGGACGCTCGTGCAGGAACTTCGTGATGATGCGCGTCTCTTCTACCATTGGTCGACTCCCGGCATCAGGCGCTCCGTCCTGAGGGCTCACTCGCTCGCTCGCGAACCCGGGTACCGGAAATCGTGCGGGCCACGCGCTTCCCCTGCTTGTACTCGTCGACGAGGGTGGACGCGCCGTCGCCGGTGAGCGGTCCGTGGAACTCGTAGTTGATCTGCAGCACCGGGGCGAGGTCGCACGCCGCGATGCACTCGACCTCCTCGACCGTGACCTCGGCGTCGCCCGCGTAGCGGCGCTGCAGGTGGTCGAGCAGATCGGGTCCGCCATTCACCAGGCAACTCACGTTCGTGCACACCGACACGAGCAGCTTGCCGACCGGCGCCCGCTTGAACATGGTGTAGAAGGAGCACGTTCCGAGCACCAGCGCCGGCGTGAGGTCGAGCAGGTCGGCGATCTCCTCGATCGCGTCGCCCGTGACGTAACCGTCCTGGTCCTGCGCGAGATGGAGCAGAGGGAGCACCGCGGATTTCTTGTGCGGGTAGCGCGCGACGGTCTCGCGCGCGAGCTCGAGATTGGCAGGGGTGAACGGCACTACCGATCGACCTCCCCCATGATCGGGTCGATGCTCGAGACGATCGCGACCGCGTCGGCGAACATCCCGCCGGGCACCATCGCGTCCAT
Organism: uncultured Actinomycetes bacterium; assembly: GCA_963726965.1. GTDB lineage: Bacteria > Actinomycetota > Acidimicrobiia > IMCC26256 > DASPTH01 > DASUAS01. The sequence goes on from CAVSEI010000006.1 coordinate 534,111, forward strand.
CGACTGCAAGTTGTAGAACGATGGCCCCCGGATGTGCAGCCGGACCGGCTTGGCGCTCCCGTCGGACACGAGATAGCACCCGATCTCGCCACGCGGTGACTCGACCGCGACGTACGTCTCACCCGGTGGGACCCGGAAGCCCTCGGTGAACAGCTTGAAGTGGTGGATCAGCGCTTCCATCGATTCGTCGATACGCGCGCGGCGGCGGGGTGACCTTGCGATCCTGGACCCGGTAGTCACCGCCAGGCATGTGCTCCACGCACTGGCGCACGATCTTGATCGACTCGAGGATCTCGTACAGGCGGATCTGGTAGCGGTCGAAGACGTCGCCGTTCTCGGTGTAGATCACGTCGAAGTCGACGTCGTCGTACGCGAGGTAGGACTGCGCCCTGCGCAGGTCCCAGGCGAAGCCGGTGGACCGGAGAATCGGTCCGGTCGCGCCGAGCGCGAGTGCCTCCTGCGTCGTGATCAGCCCCACGCCGACGGTGCGTTCGCGCCAGATCGGGTTCTCGCTGAGCAGCGAGTCGTACTCGGCCACGCCCTTCTCCACCGCCTCGCACAGTTCGAGGACGTCGCTCTGCCAGCCGTCGGGGAGGTCGGCAGCGACGCCACCCGGGCGGATGAAGTTGTGGTTCATGCGGAGGCCGGTGATGGTCTCGAGGAGGCGCAGCGTGAGCTCACGCTCCCGCCAGCCGTAGATCATCATCGAGACCGCGCCGAGGTCCATACCGTTCGTGGCCTGGAACAGGAGGTGCGACGAGATGCGGTTGAGCTCCACGAGCAGCATGCGGATCCACGTCGCGCGCTCGGGGAGCTCGAGGTCCAGGAGACGCTCGACGGCAAGCGAGAACACGAGCTCGTTCGACAACGGCGACGCGTAGTCCATGCGGGTGACGTTGGTTGCGCCCTGCACGTACGTCAGCTCTTCGCCCGTCTTCTCCATTCCGGTGTGGAGGTAGCCGATCACCGGCTTCGCTCGGAGCACCGTCTCGCCGTCGAGCTCCATCATGATGCGCAACACACCGTGGGTCGACGGGTGCTGCGGACCCATGTTGAGGATCATCGTGTCGTCGATGTCGGGCCACGGACCGCCCGTGAGCACCAGCTCGCGGGCGCGGGCTTCGCCGGTGAGGGGACGGAGCGTCTGTGCCCCCTCGTCGGTCTGCGCTTCCAGGCGACGATCCTCGATCGCGTCGAGGTCCAGCGCGTCGAGATCCACCGGCTCGGTCATCGCGGACTCGGGTCGCCCTTGAAGGTGACCGGCACGCGGCGGGCGCGTCGTCCTTGCGCAGCGGGTGACCGACCCAGTCGTCAGGCATGAGGATGCGGGTCAGGTCGGGATGGCCCGTGAACTCGATCCCGTAGAGGTCGAAGACCTCGCGCTCGGGGAAGTTCACGCCTGGATACACATCGGCGAGGCTGGCGATCGACGGTTGGTCCGCGGGGACCTCGGCGATGGCCCGGATGCGTCGGTTCCGCGGCGTGCGACAGGAAGTTCGCCACCACCTCGTACCGTTCCGCGCCGACGGCGGCGGGCACCGCACGCGCTTCGTCGACGAGATGGTCGACCGCGGTCACGTCGACGCACTGGCTGAACTGGTGCTCGTCGCGGAGGAAGGTCGCGAGGTCGTGCCAGATGTCCCGGTCCACGTAGACGACGGGCTGCCCGTGTGACTCGACGAACACCGTCTGGGGAAATCGTTCGACGACGCTCGCGGCGACCTCGTCGCTCGGCACCGCCGGTTCGGCCGCGGGGACATCGACTTCGTGATCTGCTTCACGAGGTTCGGCGTCTGCGTCGGGCATCTCGGTGCTCGCGTCCCTCAGACCGCCGACGGGACGCCGTCGCGCTGCGGGATCTCGATCGCCGCGCCACCGCTGGTCGTCGTCGCCCGCCGCCGCAGGATCTCGCCACTCTGGATCTGGGCGTGGAGGGTGAGGATCCCGTGCATCAGGGTCTCAGGGCCCGGCGGGCAGCCGGGCACGTACACGTCCACCGGGACGATCTGGTCGACGCCCTGCACGATCGCGTAGTTGTTGAACATCCCGCCGCTGCTGGCACAGACCCCCATCGAGATGACCCACTTCGGCTCCACCATCTGGTCGTAGACCTGGCGGAGCACCGGTGCCATCTTCTGGCTCACGCGCCCGGCGACGATCATCAGGTCGGCCTGGCGGGGGCTGGCCCGGAAGATCTCCATACCCCAACGCGAGATGTCGTAGTGCGCGGCGCCGGCGCCCATCATCTCGATGGCGCAACACGCGAGACCGAAGGTCGCCGGCCACACCGAGCTCTTGCGGGCCCAGTTGACGAGATCCTCGACGCGACCGGTCAAGAAGTTGTGGCTGACCGATTCGAGTCCCATCTACGCGGCCTTCCCCGGTTCGGTGGGAAGGCCGGTGTCGCTCGCCGCGATCGCGGCCGGGTCGAGACCGTCGCGGCCCGGCGCGCCGACCCGCGCGAACACGGTGGCGCCGACGCGGGTCATCGACTGCTTGACCGGTCCCCAGTCGAGCGCGCCGGTCGACAGCAGATAGGCGAACGGCACCAGCAGCACGAGCAGGAACACGCCCATCGCGATCAGGCCGTAGGCGGCCAGACCACGGAAGATCGTCGTGAACGGATACAAGAAGATGATCTCCACGTCGAGGACGATGAAGGCCATCGCGACCAGGTAGAACTTGACCGGGAAGCGTTCGGCGGGCTCGTACTCGGGCACGATCCCGCACTCGTAGGGCGCCTGCTTCGCCGAGGTCGGCCGCTTCGGCGCGAGGAACGTCGACGCGACGAACGACCCGAGCACGAACAGCACGACGAGCACGATCATGCAGAGGATCGGCAGGTAGTCGCGCACGCCCGGCCACTCCTTCTTTCCCGCGTTCGTCAACACGACAGGCGTTGTTGCGCGCAGGCTATCCGAACCGTGCCTGACGATGCCTGCTCGTCGGCCGGTCGTCGAGGGAACGCGTCAGACCAGTTGCAACGAGCGGACGCGATCGAAGCGCTGGGCGACGTCCGGCCAGTTCACGAGGTGCCAGTACGCTGTCGACCCATTCCTTCTTCACGTTCTTGTACTGGAGGTAGTACGCGTGCTCCCACATGTCGAGCACGAGCAGCGGCGGACCGCCCTGGCCGACGTTGCCCTGATGGTCGTAGACCTGCTCGACGGTCAGGCGCTTCGCGATCGGCTCCCACGACAGCGCTCCCCATCCCGACCCCTGGACATTCATCGCCGCTTCCGTCATCTGAGCCCGGAATGCGGTGTATGATCCGAAATGCTCGGTGATCGCCGCCGCGAGGTCTCCCTCCGGTGCGCCACCGGCGTCGGGGGTGAGGTTCTTCCAGAAGAGCGAGTGGAGGACGTGGCCCGAGAGGTGGAACGCCATGTTCTTCTCGAGCTGGTTGATCGTGCCGAAATCGCCCGAGCTGCGGGCCTCGCCCAGCTTCTCGAAGGTGGCGTTGGCGCCGTCGACGTAGGCCTGGTGGTGCTTCCCGTGGTGCAGTTCGAGGATCTCGGCCGACAAGTAGGGCTCGAGGGCGGCGAGGTCGTAGTCGAGTTCCGGCAATTCGTACTTCGGCATGGGTCCTCCTCAGACCGAGACAACCCCCGTTGCGAAACTACCTCCTGCTAGCGTTTCCCGATCCCGATCCCCCCGGGAGCCAGTCCTGGAGCTCATGGCCGTCCTCGTTCGTCGCATGCTCGTGCTCGTCGTCGTCGTGGCCTCCGTCCTGGGCACCACGGTCGCCGCGGGCATCGTCGCGGGACCACCGGCCGGCGCGGCCACCTCCGACGACCTCGACGCGGCCAGGCAGAAGCTGACCGAGGCGCGCGACGCCGCCAACGAGACCGCGGCGGCGTTCTCCGCCTCCGACCACCGCCTGGAGGAGCTGAAGACGAACATCGCCAAGCTCGAGGACTCGATCGCGGCCGCCAAGGCACGCGCCGACGAGCTGCGCACTGCCGCCCGAGAGCGCGCGGTCTTCGCGTACACCCACCCCGGGAACTCCCTCGAGGAGATCATGAGCGCAAAGGGCGCGATCGACGCCATTCGCCGATCGCAGTTGCTGGACCATGCCAACCAGACGGACAACGACGTGGTCAAGAAGTTGGCGGTGGTGAACGCGCAGCTCAAGGTCCAGCAGTCCGATCTGGAACATCAGGTCTCGACCGAGCAGGCGGTCAGCGACCAGCTCGACGTCAAGCTCGCGGCGCTCCAGGCCAAGCAGTCCGAGGTCCAGAAGGCCGTCGACGATCTCCAGACCAAGCTCGACACCGAGATCGCCGCCGCCGCGGCCACGGCCGCGGCCGACGCGGCGGCCGCCGCCCGTCAGGCCGAGCTCGAAACCGAGCGCCGCGGCACTGGCCGCCGCTCAGACCGTCAACGTCCTGGGCGCGGGCCAGATCGTCGCCGCGCCCATCCCCGGCCCGTTCCAGTGCCCGGTCAAGGGCGCGGCCTACAGCGACGACTACGGCGGCCCGACCGGGCATCCCGGCATCGACATGTTCGTGCCGACGGGCACCGAGGCGGTGGCGGTGAAGGCGGGTGACGTCACGTTCGTCGCCAACGAGGGCGCCGGTGGCAATGCCGCCTACCTCGCCGCCGTCGACGGCAACGTGTACTACTACGCGCATTTCTCCCAATTCGTGGGCGAAGGGCGCACGGTCGCCCAGGGCGAGATCATCGGCTTGACCGGGATGACGGGCAATGCGACCGCGCCCCACCTGCATTTCGAGGTCCGCCTCGGCGGCGTCAACGGCAACCGGACGGATCCGTACCCCACGCTCGAATCCGCGGGGTGTTGAGCCGACACAACGGTGACGGCCCGCGCCATTCGGCGCGGTCGCTGGTACCTTGACGCCAGGAGGCTCACCGCATGACCGACCCGCACCTTCGGAGCGCACGCGTGCTCGATCCGGCATACCTCGCCGACCTCGAGTCGCATTCGGTCGAGCAGTTGCGGGCGATGCACGCGGAGTGCCTCGAACTCGAAACCGAGGTGTCGTACGTCCGCCGGCTGACCCAGGCCCGCATCGACATCCTCGAGGCGGAGATCGGTCGCCGATCCCGCGGACAGTCGTTGGACCAGCTCATCGAGGCCCTGCCCCAGATCCTCGCCGACTCCGGGCCCCGGGGAACTCCCGCGTCCAGCCGGCTCCCGATGCAGATGGCGCCCGAGCAGGAAAGCGAGTGGGCGCCCGACCTGCAACGGTTCGACGGGGTCCTCGCGGGCATGACCACGCTCACCTCGGCCGAGCTCGACGACGCCATCGCCGGCCTCCGTTCGCTGGAACGGGAGGTCTCCGACCAGCGCCGCGAGCTCTTCGACGTCATCGACCGGATCGACCACTCGCTCGCCGCGCAGTTGCGGTGACCGGCCGACCCGCCAGAACTCGAACGCCCGGCGGGGCCAGGTAGCATCGATCCCGGTATGCAACGGGTGGCCATGCTGAGCGTGCACACGTCGCCGCTCGCGCAACCGGGCACCGGCGACGGCGGAGGCATGAACGTCTACGTCCACAGCGCTGGGTTCGGCGTTGGCGCGAGCGGGCGTCGCCGTCGACGTCCTGACGCGCCGCGAGCACCCCGAGCAACCTCCGTGCGTCGAGGTCGAGCCCGGCTTCCGCGTCGTGCACGTCCCCGCCGGTCCGTGCGCGCCGGTGCCCTTGCGCCAGCTCCCTGCGCTCGTCGGCGCATTCAGTGATTCGGCGAGACGGATCATGGAGCAGCGCCGCGACGGCTACGACGTGCTCCACGCGAACTACTGGGTCTCGGGTGCGATCGGACATCGCTTGAAGCACGAACTCGAGTTGCCGCTCGTCACGACCTTCCACACGCTCGACCGGGTGAAGGCGGAGGTGGGACTCGCCGACGACGTGCCGCTGCGACCGCGCATCGAAGCGGAGGTCGTGCGCTGCGCCGATCTCGTCGTCGCATCGACATTCGATGAACAGGATCAACTCGTGCGGCTCTACGGCGCCGATCCCGACCGCATCGAGATCATCACCCCTGGCGTCGACCACCGGGTCTTCTTCCCGGGCGACCGCGCCACCGCCCGCCGCCACGTCGGGGTTCCTCCGGGGCCGATGGTGCTGTTCGTCGGTCGGCTCCAACCGCTGAAGGGCGCCGATCTCGCGGTGCGAGCGCTCGACGAGCTCGCCGATCGCCGCACCACGTTGGTGATCGTCGGAGGCCCGAGCGGCCGCGACGGCGCGGCCGAAGTCGCGGCACTGCACACGCTGGTCGCCGAGCTCGGGCTCGAACACCGGGTCCGTTTCGTCGCCCCTCGCCCGCACGATCAACTCGCCGACTTCTACCGCGCCGCCGACGTGTGCGTCGTGCCGTCACGCACCGAGTCGTTCGGGCTGGTCGCGCTCGAGGCCGCGGCGTGCGGTACGCCCGTGGTCGCCGCCAACGTCGGAGGACTCCGCTTCCTCGTCGACGACGGCGTCACCGGCCATCTCGTCGACCAGCGCGAGCCGCAGGCATACGCGCAACTCATCGACCGCGTCCTCCAGGAAGACTCCGACGTCATGCGCGCGCACGCCCTCGCGCGCTCGGCGAGCTACCGCTGGAGCATCGCGGCCGCGCGACTGCGGCGTCACTACGACGACCTCGCGACGCGCGCGCCGGTGCAGTGCAGCTAGACCCCACGCAGCTCGAGCGGGCGCACCAGCTCGTCGCCACCCATCTCGAGGGCCCGGTCGCGGCCGAGCCCTACGTCCAGGTCGTCGAGTACGACTCGGAGCTCCGGCGCTGGTACGTGCGCTTCACGTGCGACGGCCGCGACGCCACCACCATCTACTTCGATCTCCACCAGCGGACGCTCCGCTACGAGGTCTACTTCCTGCCGTTGCCGCCCCGGAACCACCTCGAGCTCTACGAGTTCCTGCTTCGGCGCAACCACGCGATGTACGGCGCCCGGTTCTCGCTCGGGCCCGACGGAGACGTCTACCTCGTCGGTCGCCTCGCCCTCGAACACCTCGCGGTCGAGGAACTCGATCGGATCATCGGCGTGCTGTACGAGCTCACCGAGCGATGGTTCCAGCCGGTGGTCAAGCTCGCGTACGGCCCGCCGGCCGCGGTCGGGGTTGCAGGAGATGACAAGTAGCGTTAGATTGTGTCAACCGACCTCGACGGAGGCCGGGGAGTGGGCCCGAGGTGCAGGAGGGGCCGTCCCGTTCGGGGAAGTGCGGGGCGACACCGAGCGTTCCTCGGGCCTACTCGCGTCTGGCGCCGCTTGATCATTACCCTGCGCGCGAGACGACCACGGATAGCCTGCACCAATGCACCTGGCACTCCTGGGCGGAGGTCGGATGGGCGAGGCGCTGGCCGTCGGGCTGATCGAGGGCGGCTGGGACGCGGCCACCGTGGCCATCGCCGAAGTCGACCCGGACCGGCGACGGCACCTGGAGAGCCGGCTCCCGGACGTGCGGGTGGTGCCGAGCCCGGCGTGGGCTGCGGCCGACGCCGAGGTCCTGGTCCTGGCGGTGAAACCCGCCGACGCCGCGGCCGCGCTGGAGAGTTGCCGCGTCGGTGCTCCCGGACGGGGCGCTCGTGCTGTCGATCGCCGCCGGGGTCACCATCGAGGCGTTGGAGGCCGCGGCGCCGGGACGACCGGTCGTGCGGGCGATGCCGAACACCGGCGCGTTGGTGGGCAAGGGGGCCGCGGCCATCGCCGCCGGCACGCACGCGACCGAGGGTGATCTCGAAGTCGCCGAGCGGATCCTCGGCGGAGTCGGCATCGTCGTGCGGGTCCCTGAATCCCAGCTCGACGCGGTGACCGGCCTCTCCGGCTCCGGCCCTGCCTACGTGTTCCTGCTCGCCGAGGCGCTCATCGAAGCGGGCGTGCTCGTCGGCCTGTCACGCGACATCTCGGACCAACTCGTGCGCCAGACCCTGCTCGGGGCGGGGACCCTGCTGACCGAGGGCGACGAGCTACCGGAAGCCCTGCGAGCTGCGGTGACTTCACCGGGCGGCACGACCGCGGCCGGACTCCAGGTGCTCGAGGCCCACGGCTTCCGCGGCGCGCTCCTCGAAGCGGTCGCCGCCGCAACTCGCCGGTCCACCGAACTCGGCCAGTCGTGAGCGTGCGTGAGGCGGGCACCCGCCCAGGAGCGATCGACCGGTGGTGACGGCGTGAGCCGGAAACCGAAGTCGCGCCTCCCGCCGAAGCTGGCCGACCCGGCCGCGCAGCGACCACCGCGCGAAGACAAGGGGCCCAGCCTGCGCGAGTGTCTGAAGCGCGAACACGTCGCCGGACGCAGCACTCGATTCGGGCGTGACGAGATCGTCGGCGTCATGCGCCGGGTCGCGCACGGCGCGCCGAGCACACGCGCCTCGGCCTACCACCGTTCGAGGGTCTCACGCTCGCCCACGTCGAGGCGGCGGTCGCGTCCGTCTACGGGTGGGAAGGCGACGGCCCTCGCGCGCGCATCGCTCCCGCCTGCACCATCGACGGGTTCGCGGCCGCGTGCGACCGCATTCTCGAGGTGGCGCGTGCGGGCGGCCGCGTCGCGTTCGCGACCGCCCGGCCCGCGTCGCTGCTCCCGCTGTACCGCCGTTTCGTGGCCCGGGTCGAGGCGGCCGGTGGGGAGGTCCTGGCCACCGACGAGTCGGCGTCGTTCGGGCCGCGCTGCCGACGACTCCGCTGGATCGACAAGATCGCCGTGCTCACCGACCACGAGGGTCTCCTCGGTGACGACAACACCGACGCCGCACACGAGTTGTTCTTCACCCTGGCGCGACCGGACCTGTTGGTGGGAGACCGCACCTACGCCGGGGTCGCGGTCGCCACCGGGATCGAAGCGGTGGCCTTCGCCGACCTCGACGCGGTGGCGCTGGCCGTGGCCGCGTGGCAGGGCCGGGCGGTACGGATCGTGCCGCTCGACGAGCGGCGACCGCCCCGTGCCTATGCGCCCCTCCTCGACGTCCTGGAGTCGATGGCGTCCGGCGGCGGCCCCGGTGCGAAACACTGACAAACGCCCGTATCCGGCGGGCCCGTAGCCACTCTTTTGCAACACGCGCCGCAGGGGCCTACGCTCACCCCGCGGAGAAGCGGGGAAAGACGGAAGGGGTGAGCCAGTGGCGCAGTCATTCGCCACGGCGCGATTCCTGACAGTTCAGGAAGTCGCCGATCTCATGCGGGTGTCGACCATGACGGTCTATCGCATCATCAAGTCGGGCGAACTGCCCGCGGTGCGGGTCGGACGGTCGTTCCGCGTGCGGGATGTCGATGTGGACACGTATCTCGGATCGAGGTACACGCAGGCCGGCTGAGTAGCCCGGGCTGCGCCATTGGGCGCTTAGTGTCGCTGCGTGCTCATCGCGTTCGCGTCCGACTACGGCCTCACCGACGAGTTCGTCGGTGTGTGCAAAGCGGTCATGGTCGGGCTGGCGCCCGACGTGCGCGTCCTCGACATCAGCCACGACATTCCTCCCCACGACGTCCGGGCGGGCGCGCTGTTGCTGGTGCGCGCCGTGCAGTACCTGCCCGACGACTGCATCGTGGTCGCCGTGGTCGATCCTGGCGTCGGGACCAGCCGTCGCCTGGTCGGGGTGGAGGTCGCCGGGGGTGTGCTGCTCGGTCCCGACAACGGCCTGTTGGCCCCCGCGGTGGCAATGGCGGGCGGCGCCCGTTCGGTGGTGGCGCTCGACGATCCCGAGTACCAGTTGCCGGCGCCCGGCCCCACCTTCGCGGGGCGTGACATCCTCGCTCCGGCGGCCGGGCACCTGGCGTCGGGGGTGCCCCTCCACGAGCTCGGGAGTCCGATCGATCCCGCCGGGCTGGTGCCCGGCCTCGTGTCGCTGCCGGAGGTCCGCCCGGACGGCTCGATCGTCGGTGAGGTCTGGTGGGTCGACCGTTTCGGCAACTGTCAGCTCAACATCGATCCTGGCGAGCTCGGGGCAGGCGGCGCCCAGCCGGGCAGCCGGATCGAGGTCCACCTCGCGGGCGAGATCAGAGCCGCCCGGTGGGTCGGAACCTACGCGGACGCCAAGCCGTCAGAACTGGTCCTGCTGGTCGACTCGTACGGCCTGCTCGCGCTGGCCCTCGACCGGGAATCCGCCGCGAGCGCCCTGGGCCTCAAAGCCGGCAGCGCGGTCACCCTGGTGCCCGAAGGTTCCGGCTCGTGAGACGGGGCACGACCATCATGATCGTGATCCTGCTCTTCCTCATCCTCGCGGCGGCGATGGCCCAGTTCGTCCTCCGCTTGGGTCCCTGACGTTCGGGACCCTGAGCAAGCTCCCGGCCGCGAGCACAGGCGGGCTTGGGGCGGGCTGGGAGGCTTCGTGGGCACCGGCAAGCCGATGTCCACGCCACCTGCACTCGCGTACCGGGAGCCATCGAGCTTCCCCCCGGGGGACGCTCGTGCACCCAGAATCGACGGAGGCCCGAGAAAGCTTGAGCCAAATCCATCACTCTCCGTGAGATTTAACTACTCAGCGTGGTTGACGGCTACCGAGCTTGACGGCTGCAGAGCTTCACCGGCGCGGCCGCTCGCCAGCACGAACCCGGCGTAGACGATGGTGATCCCGATCGCCAGGCTGAGCGCGAACGCTTCGTCGTGGCCGATCGCGCCCTGGACCAGGCCGCCGCTCGACAGGACCAGCGTTCCGAGCGCGATGAGCGCGTTCGCCCCCGCCAGACGACCGTGGTCGGGGAGGCGGGGATCGCGGGCGAAGCGCACCGCGGAGACCAACGCACCGACGATGATGACGGTGGCGGCGATGCCGCTCCCTGCGGCGGCGAGGATGCGGGGCAGGGCGCCGAACACGTCCTTCCCGACCGGGATGGCGGTGCCGTGGACCGACTCCATCGGCGCGCTCAGCAACACGCCGGCGGCGAACCCGCTGAAGAGCACGAGCCCCCAGAGCACCCGGCGGGCGGTCCGCTCGGCGACCAGGAGGTAGACGGTCCCCATGGCCAGCCACGGCACGTTGACCACCGCGCCGAGCAGGTAGAAGACCCGGAAGGTGCCGTTGTCCCAGCCCGTCGACGCCCCGGTCGCGAGCGCCACCGACGCCAGCGCGAACATGGCCAGGGCGATGGCCCAGGCCCGGTGCTGGGGCTTCCGCCCGGCGGTGTAGCGCACCAGCATCGACTGCGCGAACAGCGAGGACACCACCACCGCCACGAAGGCCAACCCGACCACCATCGGCGTCGAGCGTACGGCACCCGCGACTTTGAGAAAATGTGCACAAAGTCGGTACCCTGGCTGAGATGGCCGACGCTCGCCGCATTCCCGAGGCGACGGTGGTACGCCTTCCGCTCTATTACCGGGCGCTGCTCGAGACCGCTGATCAGGAGATCGGGACCGTCTCGTCGGAGCGGCTGGCGGAGTTGGCCGGCGTCAACGCCGCCAAGGTGCGCAAGGACCTTTCGTATCTGGGTTCCTACGGCACCCGCGGGGTCGGCTACGACGTCGAGCACCTGCTCCACGAGATCTCGCGCGAGTTGGGCCTCACGCACGACTGGCCCGTCGCCATCGTCGGCGTCGGGAACCTCGGCCACGCGCTCGCCAACTACCGCGGCTTCGGCGCCCGTGGCTACCGCATCGTGGCGCTGGTCGACGCCGCCCCCGACAAGGTGGGGCAGGCCGTCGGTGAGCTGGTCATCGAGTCGCTCGATGACCTGCCGGAGATCGCGCGGGCGCGGGCCGTCGCCATCGGCATCATCGCGACGCCGGCGCACGCCGCCCAGGAGGTCGCCGACCGCCTGGTCGAGGCGGGCGTCACGTCGATCCTCAACTTCGCGCCGACGGTCGTGACCGCGCCGCCCGGGGTGTCGTTGCGCAAGGTCGACCTGGCGATCGAGCTGCAGATCCTGTCCTTCTACCAGCAGCGGCGCGACTCGGCACCCGCGCCCGTCGGCACGTGAGCCGGCCCGCGATCTCCGGCTACCCGGTGAACCTGGTGGTCGCCGACCGTCGCTGCGTCGTCGTGGGCGCGGGACGCATCGCCAGCCGCAAGATCGAGACGTTGCTCGACGCGGGCGCCCGGATCCACGTCGTCGCCCCCGAGATCGGTGCCGAGATCCGCGCCTGGGCCGAGGCCGGGCGGGTCACGGTGTCGGAGCGGGAGTTCGAGGCCACCGATCTCGACGGCGCGTGGTTGGCGACGACGGCCACCGGCGTCCCGGCGGTCGACCACGCGGTCTTCGAGGCGGGCGAGGCCCGGCGGGTGTGGGTGAACTCGGCCGACGATCCCACCAACTGCTCGTTCACCCTCACCTCGGTCGTACGGCAAGGCGATCTGGTGGTCACCGTGGGCACCGGCGGGCGCAGCCCTGCCCTCGCCACGTGGCTGCGGCGGCGCTTCTCGCAGGAGCTGGGGCCCGAGTACGCGACACTGTTGGACATGCTGTCGGAGGCGAGGGAATCGCTGCGGGCAACGGGGCGTTCCAGCGAAGACCCCGATTGGCAGTCGGCGCTCGATTCCGGCATGCTCGAACTGATCCGCGCCGGGCGCGTGGACGAAGCCAAGGAGATCCTCCGGGCATGTCTCTCGTCGTAGTCGGCCTCAACCACCGTACGGTGCCGGTCGGACTCCTCGAACGCATGGCGGTGGCGCCCGAGGCGCTCCCGAAGGCACTGCAATCGCTGGCCCGCGCCGAACACCTGGCCGAGGTCGTGTTGCTGTCGACGTGCAACCGCACCGAGATCTACGCGCACGCGACGCTCTTCCACCCGGCCATGCAGGAGGTACGCGACTTCCTCGCCGACACCTCGGGCGTCGACCCCGACGAGTTCTCCGACCTGCTGTACACGTACCACGACGACGCCGCCGTGGCCCACCTGTTCGGAGTCGCGGCCGGGCTCGATTCGATGATCATCGGCGAGGGCGAGATCCTCGGCCAGGTGCGCGAGGCGTGGAACGCCGCGGAGCACGAGTCCGCCAGCGGACCGGTGCTCTCCCGCACGTTCCGCCACGCCATCGAAGTGGGCAAGCGGGCTCGCACGCAGACCGCCATCGGCCGCCACGCGGTCTCGGTGTCGTCGGCGGCGGTGGCGCTCGCCACCAGCCGTCTCGGCTCGCTCGACGACCGGCGCGTGCTCGTGCTGGGCGCAGGGAGCATGGGCGAGGGCATGGCCTTGGCGCTCGCGGGCGCAGGGGTGCGTGAGATCGTCGTCGCCAACCGCACCGCGTCTCGCGCCGAGGAGTTGGCGGCTCGCGTCGGCGGCCGTGCCATCACGCTCGAGGAGATCCCCGATTCGCTGCTCGCGTGCGACGTGTTGCTCGCGTCCACCGGCGCGCAGGACCTGCTCGTCGAACGCAGTGACATCGAGGCCGTGATGAGGGCACGGTCCGGGCGCGCGCTGCTCGTCGTCGACATCGGCGTGCCCCGCAACATCGATCCCGGCGCCGGCGAAGTGTTCGGCGTGACCCTGCTCGACATCGACGATCTCCGTGCCTTCGGCGAGCAATCCCTCGCGCAACGGCGCCAGGAGATCGGGCACGTGCGCGAGATCATCAACGACGAACTCGACCGCCACCGGATGGAGCGCACCGCACGCGAGGTGGCGCCGATCATCACTTCATTGCGCGCCCACGCCGACGACATCCGCGAGCTCGAGCTCGAACGTCATCGCAGCAAGCTCGTCGCGCTCGACCCCGCCGCACGCGACGCGGTCGAGCAGTTGACCCGCAGCATCGTCAACAAGCTCCTCCACGAGCCGACCGTCCGCATGAAGGACGCCGCCGGGACCACGCGCGGCGAGCTCTACGCGGACGCGCTCGTCGAGTTGTTCGGCCTGCCCGAGCCCGACGCCGATCCCGCTCCTGACCCCGACGACTGATGCCGCGCCCGCTGCGCGTGGCGACCCGAGGCAGCGAGCTGGCGCGGTGGCAGGCCGCACGCGTCGCCGCGCTGCTCGGAGTCGACGTCGAGCTGGTGATCGTGACCACGAGCGGTGACACCCGCACCGACGTGCCCATCCACGCAGTCGGCGGCACCGGCATCTTCGTGAAGGAGGTGCAGCAGGCCGTGCTCGACGGTCGCGCCGATCTCGCGGTGCACTCGGCCAAGGATCTCCCGGCGTCGGGGGCGCCCGACGGCATCGTGCTGATCGCGGTGCCCGAGCGCGCCGATCCGCGCGACGTGCTCGTGGGTTCGACCCTCGCCGGCCTCGGCGCGGGTGCGCGCGTCGGCACCGGTTCGGTCCGGCGACGGGCCCAACTCGCCGCGCTCCGGCCGGACCTGACGTTCGCCGAGTTGCGGGGCAACGTGCCCACCCGCGTCGAACGGGCCGCGGACTTCGACGCCATCGTCGTGGCCGCCGCGGCGTTGCACCGGCTCGGTCTCGACCACCGCGCCGCCGAGTACCTCGAGCCGTCGGTGATGCTGCCCCAGGTCGGTCAGGGCGCGCTCGCGGTCGAATGCCGCACCGACGACGACGAGACCCGTGAACGCCTGACCGCGATCGACGATCTCCCCGCCCACGCCGCGGTCGGTGCCGAGCGCGCCTTCCTCGCGCAACTGGGCGGGGGGTGTGATCTCCCGGTCGGCGCGTTGGCCACGATCGACGATGGTGAGATCGTGGTCGAAGCACTGCTCGCGTCGCCCGACGGTCACGTCGTGCTTCGGGCGACGGCACGCAACTCGAGCCCGATGGCTGCCGGGAACGCCGTCGCCACTGATCTCCTCGAACGGGGTGGGCGCTCGCTGCTCGACGACGACGGGAACATCGAGTGACCGTCTACCTGGTCGGCGCGGGCCCGGGTGACCCGGGGCTCCTCACCGTGCGCGGCGCCGAGCTCCTCGGCCGGGCTGACGTCGTGGTCTACGACCGCCTCGCTTCGCCCGCGCTCCTGGCCCTCGCCCCGGCGGGCGCGCAACTGATCACCGCGGGCAAGGCTCCCGGGCAGGTCGACCTCACGCAGGAGCAGATCAACGAGGTGCTCGTCGAGCAGGGCGGTCGCGCCGACTGCGTCGTCCGGCTCAAGGGCGGTGACCCGTTCGTGTTCGGCCGCGGCGGCGAGGAGGCCGAAGCCCTGGCGGCGGCGGGGATCGCGTTCGAGGTGGTCCCGGGGATCACCAGTGCCATCGGCGCGGCGGCGTACGCGGGCATTCCCGTGACCCATCGGGGGCTCTCGACACACTTCACCGTCGTCACCGGCCACGAAGACCCCGCCAAGGACCGGTCCGACGTGGATTGGGACGCGCTCGCGAAAGTGGGCGGCACCCTCGTCATCCTCATGGGCGCCGGACGCATCGCGGACATCGCGCACCGGTTGATCGCCGGCGGACGCGCGCCGACCACGCCGGTCGCCGCGGTACGCAACGGCACCCGGCCCGACCAGCAGACGGTGCGGGCCACGCTGGCCACCGTCGGCGGGGCGGGCGTGCTCGCCCCCAGCGCAATCGTCGTCGGCGAGGTGGCGGCCCTCGATCTCACCTGGTTCGAAGCGCGCCCGCTGTTCGGTCGATCGGTCGTGGTCACCCGGGCGCGCGAGCAGGCCAGCGAGCTGCGCGCACGACTCGAGGCGCTCGGCGCCGAAGTCATCGAGCTGCCGGCGATCGAGATCGAACCGATCGCGTTCACGCTGCCCGACCTCTCCGCGTACGACTGGATCGTGTTCACGTCGGCCAACGGCGTTCGCGCGTTCTTCGAGCACGGGCTCGACGCTGCCGGTCTCGATGCTCGCGCGCTCGGAACGGTTCGCATCGCGGCCATCGGTCCGGGTACCGCGCGCGAGCTCGCGTCGCGCGGCCTGCGCGCCGACCTCGTGCCGGAACGCTTCGTCGCCGAGTCGTTGCTCGCCGCCTTCCCGCCGCCCACCGTCGACGGCGCGCGCGTCCTCGTCGCCCGCGCCGAACGGGCGCGTGATGTGTTGCCCGACGGCCTGACCGGGCGCGGCTTCGCCGTCGACGTGCTCCCGGTGTACCGCACGCGGCCGGCGGCGCCCGACGTGCGTGCGGTGGACCGCGTGCGCTCCGGTCGCGTTGACGCGATCACGTTCACCTCGTCGTCCACCGTCGACAACTTCTGCGCCGTCGCGGCGCCCGTGGCCGACCCGCAACCGCTGGTGGTGTCGATCGGCCCGGTCACGACCGCGACGGCCGTCGCCCGCGGTCTCCGGGTGGACGCCGAAGCGACCGACCACACCATCGACGGCCTCGTCACCACCCTCCTCACCCGTTTTGGCGTCACTGGATCGTCATGACGGCGCACGAGTGACGCCAAAACGGGGGCGGGTACCATCGGTGGCGTGACGTTTCCCGAGCGGCGAATGCGCCGGCTGCGGCGCACGCCCGCACTTCGCCGCCTCGTCGCCGAGGCCCGCTTCTCGGTCGACGATCTGGTCGCGCCGTTCTTCGTGAAGGAAGGCATCGACGCGCCCGAGCCGGTGGCGTCGATGCCGGGCGTGTTCCAGCACACCCAGGAGAGTCTCCGCAAGGAGGTCCATGCGCTCACCGATCTCGGCGTGCCCGCGGTGATCCTGTTCGGGGTCCCGGCGGTGAAGGACGCCCGAGGTTCGGGCGCCGATGATCCCGACGGCGTCGTCCAGGTCGCGCTCCGCAATCTCCGCGACGAGGTCGGAGACTCGCTGGTCCTCATGGCCGACGACTGCCTGGACGAGTACACCGATCACGGGCACTGCGGACTTCTCACCGACACCGGCGAGGTCGACAACGACGCAACGCTCGAGCGGTACGCGTCGATCGCGATCGCGCAAGCGAGCGCGGGAGCGGATGTGATCGCGCCGTCAGGGATGATGGACGGTCAGGTCGGGGCCATCCGGGGCGCGCTCGACGAATCCGGCAACGTCGACGTCGCCATCCTTGCGTACGCGGTCAAGTACGCATCCGCGCTGTACGGACCGTTCCGCGACGCCGCCGAATGCGCGCCCCAGTTCGGCGACCGGCGCGGCTACCAGATGGACCCGCCCAACGCACGCGAAGCGCTCGACGAGACGGCGCTGGACATCGCCGAGGGCGCCGACATGGTGATGGTGAAGCCGGCCGTCCCCTACCTCGACGTCGTGAGCGCACTTCGCTCCTCCTTCGACGTGCCGGTGGCGGCGTACCACGTCAGTGGTGAGTACGCGATGCTCAAGGCCGCTGCGCAGCAGGGCTGGATCGACGGCGACGCGGTCGCGCTCGAGACCCTCACGTCGATCAAGCGAGCCGGTGCCGACTTCGTACTCACCTACCTCGCACGCGAAGTGGCCGAACGACTCTCGTGAGCTCGCTGTACGACCGCGCGCTCGCGCGCATCCCTGGTGGCGTCGACTCGCCGGTGCGGTCGTTCGCGTCCGTCGGGGGTGAGCCGTTCTTCGTCGCGTCGGCCGACGGTGCGTATCTCGTCGACACCGCAGGCCGTCGCTACGTCGACTACGTGCAGTCATGGGGCGCGTCGATCCTGGGCCACGCGCATCCCGCGGTGGTCGACGCGGTGCGACGCGCCGCCGCCGCCGGCACGTCGTACGGCGCGCCGACCGAGCGCGAGGTCGAGCTCGCGGAAGCGATCGCGGCACGGGTGCCGTCGGTCGACAAGGTTCGCCTCGTGTCGTCGGGGACCGAAGCGGCCATGACCGCGGTCCGACTGGCGCGGGGCGCGACCGGCCGGGACAAGGTCCTGAAGTTCGCCGGCTGCTACCACGGTCACGTCGATTCGCTCCTGGTCGCCGCGGGGAGCGGGCTGGCCACGCTCGGCCTG
The DNA here is from genome assembly GCA_963726965.1 of uncultured Actinomycetes bacterium. Taxonomy (GTDB): domain Bacteria; phylum Actinomycetota; class Acidimicrobiia; order IMCC26256; family DASPTH01; genus DASUAS01. The sequence continues at coordinate 551,771 of CAVSEI010000006.1, forward strand.
CCCGGCTCCGCCGGCGTCACCCCGGGCACGGTCGCCGACACCGTCGTCGTCCCGTACAACGACGACGACGCGCTCGATGCCGCGTTCGACCGGTACGGCCACGAGCTCGCGGCGGTGATCCTGGAACCGGTGGCCGCCAACATGGGCCTCGTGCCTCCCGTCGACGGTTTTCTCACGGGCGTGCGCGCCCGCTGCACCGCGGCCGGCGCGCTGCTCGTCTGCGACGAGGTCATCACCGGCTTCCGCCTCGGCCCCGACGGCGCCCAAGGGAAGTACGGCATCACGCCCGACCTCTCCATGTTCGGCAAGGTCGTCGGCGGTGGTCTGCCCCTCGCCGCGCTCGGCGGGCGCGCCGAGATCATGGACCACCTCGCACCGCTCGGCCCGGTCTACCAAGCGGGCACCCTGTCCGGAAACCCCGTCGCCACCGCGGCCGGCCTCGCGGTCCTCGCCGAGCTCGATGCCGCCGCCTACGAAGCCCTCGCGGCCAAAGCCACCCGCTTCGCTGCCGGCCTCCGATCCGCGTTGCCCGACGCGCAGGTGACCCAAGTCGGCACCCTCACCGGCCTCTTCTTCACGACCGCACCGGTGACCAACTACGAGGAAGCCCAGGCGGCCGACCACAAGCGGTACGCGCACTTCTTCCACCAGATGCTCGACGCCGGCATCTTCCTCGCCCCGAGCGGCTACGAGACCCTCTTCGTCTCCCTCGCCCACACCGACGCGATCATCGACGCGACCATCGCCGCAGCCGCGAGCTGCAACCCCGCCGCGTAGCAGCGGCTACGGGCGCCCTGCTCGACGCGCAGTTTGCGAAGCACTGTTTGAGCATCGAGTGGGGCGCCCGTAGCCGCCACCGACCCGACGTTGGACTACTGCGAGTCGTCGTCCTGCGGCAGACGGTTTCGCCGAACGTGGTCCATGTAGAACAACGACGCACCGATCACGACGACCATCACGACCATGAGCACGAAGGCGAGCCCACCCGAGCCGTCGCCTTCTTTGCCCGCATCCACCAACTGCTGAGCCGACGCCGGCACCGTCAGCGCGAGCAACGCGCCGATCGTGTACAGACCGAGACTCACGAACACGCGGAATCGTCGCATCATCACACCTTCGCCAGTTCGGATTCGTCGGGGGCGGGAACGGCGACCGGCGGACCGGCCTTGGCCGCTTCGAGCGCCATCTCGTCCTTCTCCCGCCAGTGCAGACCGAGGAGGCCGAGGCCGAAGAGGAGCACCGACATGCAGAACGCGACGAACGGTGGCACCCGCAACGAACCGAGGTCGCGGTGCAGCACGACGTAGCCGGTCTTGGCGCCTTGCGCAGTGCTGCACTCGGGCGGCAACGGCGGGAGCCCGAAGGGCTGCGCGGCGGTCTGGTCGGTCGTTTCGCAGAATTGCACGACCGCGTACTGGGACTTGTGGGTGAACTCGCCCTTCCAGAATTGCGGGTTGCTCCCGCCGATCACCCACGTCTGCAACACCGAGTACTTGGTGACGTCCTGGAACGCCGCGTACCGGTTGTCATTCGGCGTGTACTTGATCGTCGGGGTCGTCACCTTGGTGACGAGGGCCGCGTCGACCGCGGCCTTCACGTTGGACGCTTCGGTGGCCTCGGCGATGTTCGCTTTGGTGTTGACGCCGTGGACCGCGGTGGTCTTGGCCTGGCTGGGATCCTTCACCACCTCGACGACCTTCCACTGGGGGATGCGGCCCTTCAACGTGTTGAGGGGCGACGCGGTCGTGCACCACAGGAGGGTCAGGACGCACATGAAGCCGGTGAGTCCGGTGAAAGCGACGAGGAAGCCGAGCCGGGCCCCGAGGTTGGTACCCAGCAGGACGTAGACGGAGCCGCAGAACAGCACGATGCCGGCGATCACGACGAGCACGCCGAGGATCGTCGGGTACCAGATGCCCTTGGAGGTGAGCTCGGCGGCGAGGGTCAGATGCACGGCGCTCCTACAGCGATCTCTCGTAGACCATGATCTCTTCGATCTGCGCCTTGGTGAGCACCGAGCCGAAGTGCGGCATGCGGCCCGAGGAGATCCCGCGGATGCCGTAGCCCTGGTACTTGTCGACTCCGATGCTGATCCACGCGAAGAGCTCGGCTTCGCCGCTGGGCGGCGGGAACTGGCGGTTGACGTCGCCCTCGGTGAGGTTGGGACCGTACGCGCCGCTGCCCATCGGTGAGGGCAGCGGGTTGCTCAACGGCTCGTTGGGATCGAAGTAGGACCACCCCCGCGTGTGGCACCGCGCGCAGTTGTTCTGGAACAGGATCTGGCCGTCGGTGGCCAGCTGCATCTTCTGGTTCCAGTCGATCGCCGCCGCCAGGTTGTCCTGCGCGGTCGTGACCGCGGTCTCGGCCACCGTCTTCTCCGCGTCCGTCGACGAAGCGGGGAGATCGGCCAGGTCCTGCTGTGCCTTGGCGAGCGCGGTGCGGTGGTCCTTCACCGACTGCTGCGCGTCCTTCCGGGTCGCCGGCGTCTCGGCTGCCGCCATCACCTGCGCCCGGTCTGACGTCGTGATGATGCTCTCGACGTAGTTCACGAGGTCCTGGATGCTCTGTTGCTGCAGCGCGCCCTTGCCGCTCAGCACACCCCACGCGGGCATGGGCGTGCCGGGACGTCCGTACGTGATGATCTGGGTCAGCTGGGCGCGCGAGTAACGCAGGCCCGCGAGTTGCAGGTTCGGCGCGCGCCACGACACCTGGTGCGGGAGGCAGTACGGCTGCTTCGCCGCCAGTTCCGCGTTGACGACCTGGTTCGGATCGCAGCGCGGGTCTTCGCTCTTGACGACGAACTGCGCGGTACCACCACCACCGTCGACCCCGTGGCAGTTCGCGCACAGCAGCGACTTGGTGCTGTCGTAGGACTTGGACATTGCGTTGGAGAACAGCACCGCACCCCGCTCGATGGAGCGCTCCTTGAACCCGGTCTTGGCCGACGCTTCGCGGAACGGCTCCCAGATGAAGTATCCGAGCAGGGCGAGCACGACGATCACCAGCGCGATGAGCGACACGCCGAGCACCCGCTCGAGGTGCGCGCCTTCGAGGATGTCGTCGTCGAAGAAGGGCGTGAGGTTTTCCGGTTCATGGGTCTCGGGGTTCCGCCGGAGGCTGACGACCCGATAGATGATGAACCCGACCAGGCCCGCGATCGCGAGCGCGTTGACGATGATCAGGATGGTGCGGAAACTCATGCGTGACCCTTACACACAGGGCGCCCCTTCGGGGCTCTGGCCGGTGGTGTTCGTACCGATGGGCGGACCGGTGACGAGCAGCCCGGTGTCCACGATGATGTTGCCGCCCGTGACGGTGAGTGCGAAGCGGTCGAGGCCGCGCGGTGCGGGCCCACCCTGCTTCTCGCCGACGCGGTTGTACTTCGAGCCGTGGCAGGGGCATTCGAACCACTGCGAACTCGGGCACCACGGCACGCGACAGCCGAGGTGCACGCACCGCTGGTACAGCGCCACGTAGCCCGCTTCCATGCCGGCGATGATCGGCGCGGTGTAGGCCGGGATCTTCTTGGCCTTCGGCAGGTCGGCCTTCGGGTAGGCGACGATGTACGTCTTCGCGGCGGCGTTGTAGAACGGGATCTTGTTGTCGAACGCGTCCTTGGCGTCGGCTTCGGAACCGACCACGATCTTGCCGCCGAAGCCGCCGCCGGCCGCGGGCCAGAGGAACGCCAACGCCGCGACCCCGAAGGCGCCGAGCCCGAGACCGGAGCCGGCGAGGATCGAGCGGTTGAAGAACTGGCGACGGGTCACGCCGAGCTCGTCGAGGTCGACCGGCTCGTAGACCGCGGGGGTGCTCGACGCGGCTGGGACCGGGACCGCGGAACCTCCGGACTCGATCGCCTTGCGGGCTTCGTCGGCACGAGAACGACCGTCGCCCGCGCCTTCGACGACCGCAGCCTCGTCGGCCGGGGCCGCAGCCTCGGAGACGGTCGACGCCCCGGCGGCTTCGTCGCGCTTGCGCGTCTCGCGACTCAGGCGGCCGGTGGTGGCGCGCGATCGGGCCGTCACGAAGAGGCCCACGACCGCGAGGCCCACGACCGCGACGATGGCGATGGCGATACCCACGACTCTCGCTCCTACAGCTCGAAGAAGATGCCGTCGTTCCAGGGGAAGACGAAGTTGAAACCAGGTCCCCGGAAGAACGAACCGATGATGACCAGCACCGCCCACATCATGAGGAAGATCGTGAAGATCGAGATCGCGAACTTCCGATCCTTCGGCTTGTGCGACGGGTTCTTGTCGACGAAAGGCGCCACCATGAGGAGGAACAGACCCATGCCGGGGATGGTCACGCCCGCGACCATCGGGTGGAACATGGTGAGCAGTTCCTGAAGGCCGAGGAAGTACCACGGGGCCTTCGACGGGTTCGGTGTCTTGTTGAAGTCGGCGAGACCGAGCAGGGGTGCGCGGACCAACGCTGAGAAGATCGTGACCGCGGCCGTCACGATCAGGATGGATGCGAACTCGACGACCAGCAGGTGGGGCCAGGTGTGCACCTTGTCCTGCGCTTCGGCGCGCGTCTGCTGGATCGAACCGGACTTGACCACCGTGAGCAGGCGTTGCGTGTGACCGCCGGGACCCGTCGTGGTCGGCGCCGGGAGGGTCGCGGTGGCCGTGGCAGCACCGGCGGCGGCGCCGGCCGCGACGTCGCCCCCTCCGCCGGCGGCGGCGCGGCGGCGGGCCGCGCGTTCGAGCAGGTGGGCCGGGATCTTGGTCCCGCTCTCGGTGACCGCGTCGGCTGCCGGTTCGGACGCGGCTGCTGCTGCGGCGGGCGCTTCTACCGCGGGCGCGTCGGCTGCCGTCGCGGCCGGTGCGTCCGCGGCAGGCGCGTCTGGCGCGCCGCCCTCTTCGCCGGGCACGGGCAGGCCGAGCGCCTTACGGCGCTCCTTGCTCCGCTGGAGAAGGTGTTCGGGGATGTCGACCATGGTTGCGCTCCCCTCTTCTACAGCGGTCCGGAGATGCCGCCGTCTTTACGGACGCGCCAGAAGTGCACGGCCATGAAGATGACGATCACGAATGGCAACAGCAGCACGTGGAGGACGTACCACCGCAACAGGGTCTCGTTGCTGATCTCCTTCGAGCCCAACAGGACGTATTTGACCGAGCTCCCGAACACAGGGGTGTACCCCATCATGTTCGTGCCGACCGTCACCGCCCACAGCGCCAGCTGGTCCCAGGGGAGCAGGTACCCGGTGAAGGAGAGGAGCAGGGTGAGCGTCAGCAGGATCACGCCGATCACCCAGTTGAACTCGCGCGGGGCCTTGTAGGCACCGTGGTAGAAGACCCGGCTCATGTGCAGGAAGACGGTGAGCACCATGAGGTGCGCCGCCCATCGATGCATGTTGCGGACCAGTGAGCCGAAGGTGACGGCCGTCTCCAGCGTGCGCACGGTCGGCCACGCCGCGGCGGCGGTCGGCCGGTAGAAGAACATCAGGAAGATGCCGGTGACGGTGAGCAGGATGAAGAGGAAGAACGAGAGCCCACCGAGGCAGAGCGTGTACGACACCTTGACCGTGTGCCGCTTCACCTTCACCGGGTGCAGGTGGTACAGCACGTTGTTCATGATCACGTAGGAGCGGTTGCGGGGACTGTCGGTGTAGCCGCGCCGGAACACCGAGCCGGGCCGGAAGATGGCGGTCCAGGCCTGCGAACCGCGGACCTTCTCGTCGACCTTCTCCATTGCCTGGCCGACCTTCACCCCGGGGCCGTGCCCGTTGCTCCCGTTGCTACTGCCGTTGCCGTTGGCCACGAACCTGTCTCCTCGAAAACCTGTGACTCAGAACCGCACGCCGTACGAGTAACCGTGACGGTTCGTGCGGGTGTGGAGATCGCCTTCGGCGATGTCGGGTTGGAGCTTGCCGAGGATGATGACCCCGGTCGGGCAGCGGTCGACGCACAGCGCGCACCGTGTGCAGATGTCTTCGTCGACGATGAACGCGACATGGTCGCGCGGGTCTTCACCGGGTTGCTCGGTGTTGACCGCGTCGCTGATCGCGCTCACCGACACCATGTGGATGCACTTCCACGGGCAGATGTCGACACAGCCCTCACACAGGATGCACTCGGACTGGTCGATGTGGAGGAACTGCTTGGGCTTCACCGACGCAGTGAGGTAGGAGGGGTCGACCTCCTGCAGCTCGTAGTCGGTGGCGAAGTCCGGCATGGGCGGGTTGGCGTCGGTGCGGGCCATCAGGCCTCACCGCCGTTCGTGCCCGCGCCGACGCCGGCGGTCGCCGGTTCGGGCGCACGCCGACGCAACGGTCGTCCGAAGCGTGACGTCTTCGGCTTCGCCTCGACCTCTTCCTTCTCCTGACCCCGTTTCTGCCACGCCGAGAAGAGGAAGAGCGCGAGCCCGAACCCGACGACGTAGATGCCGACGGCGACGACGTCGCTCAGCGCCTTGTACGTGATGTCGAACGGGAACTTGAAGAAGAGGATTTCCTGGCCGCTGTGCACGAGGAACTTCGTGGTTCCCCACTGCAGGTACTTGTCGGCGAAGGTGATCCACTCGTGCGGCACCACGGCGAACGCGAGGGTCATCAACGCGAAGAGTCCGACCGCACCGGCCATGCACTCGGCCCACGTCGCCGGACGATCGGGCTTGGGTCGACGCATCAGCACGGCCACGATGAGCAACCCGATGATCAGGAGGCTCACGCCCCAGATCAGTCGGCCTGCGGGCCGCATCCATGGCAACCAGTCCGGGATCAGGTTGGGCATCGGGCCCGTTGTCCTCCGGGAAGCACAGGGGTGGTGGGATGAGAGGCAGTCGGTTTCCTATCACGCTATCTGAGTACCGTGCCTATCGAGGGGTCGTGGGCGCAACTTCGAGTGGGTCTGGGAGGTGTTCGGCGCGCGACGATGACCGGGTGAGAAGTTTCGCGTCGATCACAAGTGCACAAGCAGCGTGACGTGACGACCTGGGATGCGCTGGTGGTCGGTGGTGGCCCGGCGGGCGCCGCGGCGGGGTACTGGCTCGCCGAGGCCGGACACCGCGTCCTCGTGGTCGAGAAGAAGCGGTTCCCGCGCGAAAAGACCTGCGGTGACGGCTTGACGCCGCGGGCCGTCCGCCAGTTGCACGACATGGGGCTGGCCGAACCGTTGTCGAAGTCGTTGCGCTATGACGGCCTGCGCTCGATCGCCCACGGCGTGACCCTCGAGCTGAAGTGGCCCGAGCACCCCGAGTTCCCGGACTACGGCTACGTGATCCGCCGGCGCGAGCTCGACGAGATGGTCGCGGACGCCGCGGTCGGTGCGGGCGCCACCGTGTGGACGGGCGCGGAAGCGATCGAACCGCTGGTGGACGACGGCCTCGTCACGGGCGCGGTGGTGCGTCGTGACGGCGCCACCGAGGCGATCAACGCCAAGTACCTGGTGGTGGCCGACGGCGCCAACTCGCGCTTCGGGCGCGCGCTGGGCACCGCCCGCGACCGCACCTATCCGTTGGGCATGGCGGTACGCGGCTACTTCACCAGCCCGTACCACGACGAGCCGTGGATCGAGAGCCACCTCGATCTGCGCGATCGTGACGGGAACCACCTGCCCGGTTACGGCTGGATCTTCCCGGTGGGCGACGGCACGGTCAACGTGGGCGTGGGTCTCCTCTCGACGTTCACCGGATGGAAGTCGATCAACACGAGCAAGCTCATGGACGCGTTCGTGGCGACCGCGCCGGAGCGGTGGGGCATCTCACCCGAGACGTCGTGCGGTGCACCCACCGGCGGGAAGCTCCCGACCGGCGGATCGGTGACCCCGAACATCGGTCCGACCTGGCTGGTGGTGGGTGACGCCGCCGGTTCGGTGAACCCCTTCAACGGTGAGGGCATCTCCCTCGCGTACGAGACCGGTCGCCTGGCCGCCGACGCGGTGTCGACCGCGCTCCTCTCCGGCGACGGGCTCGCGCTCACGCGCTACCCCGAACAACTCGAAGAGCTGTACGGGCTCTACTGGAAGGTGGCCCGCGCGTTCGTGCGGGCCATCGGCAATCCGGCCGTCATGCGCGAGCTGACCCGGGTGGGGATGCAGTCGCGCCCGCTCATGGAGTGGGTGCTGCGCATCATGGCCAACCTCTTGCGCCCCGACGAGCTCGGGCCCGCCGAAGCTGCCTACAAGATGGTCGCCGCCATCGTGGCCGTCGGACCCGACCCTTCTTGATTCGCTCGCTCACTGCGAGCCGGGATACCCGGCTCGCACACGTTCGCCTATCCCCCCGACACCGGCGGCAAGACGGCGACTTCGTCGTTGTCGTGGAGGCGGGTGGCATCGCCGTCCGGGGGTTCGTCGCCGTTGACCCAGACCCGGGCGTTGTCGAGGACGACGCTGAACTCGGCGCCGTACGCGGCGCGCGGCATCGTCGAGCAACTCGCCGAGGGTGACGGCGTCGAACTCGTCATGCGTGCGACCCGCGGCTTCGCGGGCCTGCGCGAAGAGACGCAACCGGACGCTCAGGTTCCCGATCCCTCGATGTTGGTGCGGGCCGCCGGGAGCGCGTCAAGGCGAGCGGGATCGATCGGCTCACCGGTGATCTCGTCGGTGCCGTACGTCCCGGCGTCGACCCGCTCGAGCGCGGCCTGGAGCTCGGCGAGCTCGGCTTCGAGCTGCTCGAGGATCGACAGGTCCTTCTCGCGCTCGAACGTCTCGGTCGCGGTGTCGGCGGGGTGCTGGTCGTAGTCGGCGAGCTCGGAGATGTCGTCGTTCTCGGCGGTTCCGAGCTCGGTGCGCAGCTCGTCGACCAGCCCGGCGACTCGCTCCTGTTCGGCGTGCAGGCGCTCGCGGGCCTGGTCCGGGTCCATGCCGCTCAGGGTAGTCAGCCGCCGGCGAGCCGGAGCTCGAGCACCTCGGCGGCGTCGACGAGCAACGCCTCGAGCGCGTCGAATCGATCTCCCGGATCGTCGATCTCGAGCAGACGCTGCGAGTCGAGCGGCCCGATCGGCGCGAGCGCGGCCGCCTCGAACGACGCGCGGAGAGGATCGTCGGCGAGCTGGGCCGCGCCGACCGGCGCCGGCGCGCTCGCCCAGTTCCGCGCTCATCGCCAAGACGCGCCCGAGGAGACGCTGCACCTCGGTCCGGCGATCACCGGCGCGGTCGGGAGTGCGCTTGGGCTCGCCGATCACGTCGATCTCGGCGCGTGGAAACGGATCGTCGTCGAGCCAGCGACGGATCCGGAAGCGTTCGACGCCGACGGTGGCCAGGAGGTACCGACCGTCCGGTGTGCGCGCGGCCTCCACGATGCGAGCCACGGTCCCGACACCGAAGCGCGTGTCACCACCACCGACCTCGTAGCCGCGCTCGATCAGCACGACGCCGAACCGACCGTCGGCGCGCAGACAGGTCTCGGCGAGCGCGCGGTAGCGCTCCTCGAAGATGTGCAACGGCAGCGCGGCGTGCGGGAACAGCACGGTGCCGAGCGGGAACATCGGCAGCGGTTTGGCCATCGGGCCAACCTACTGACTGACGGATCGCTTCGGTGTGCAGCCGGTTTGGTGCGCGCTCAGTTCGCGCGTGCCCGGAAGCGCGCCGCGGCCGCGGCGGCCTTTGCCGCGCCCTCACCGGGAAGGAGTCGGGCCAACACGTCGAACTCGCGCGCGGCCTCGGCAAAGTGTCCGAGACGGCCGAGCAGGCCGGCGAGGTCGCCGCGCTGGCTCAGCGTGATTCCGGGGATCCGCAAGCGCAGACGCGTCACCCACACGACCTCGCGCGGATCGTGTTGCATCAGTGTGTGCTGGAGATTGGCGAGCATGCGCTCGATGATGCGGCGCGGCCCGACGGGCATCAGGTATTGGGGGCGGAACTGCGCGCCGACATGGGTCCGGCCGAACAGATCGGCGCACGCCGCCAGATCCAGACGCGCCCCTGCGTGGAACGGATCGAACCACTCTCCTGCGGTCCCACCGACGAGGAAATGACCCGGCATCCCGACGCCGTGCATCTGCAGCCCGCAGCGGCGACCGACCTCCATCATCAACACGCTGAGCGTGATGGGGATCCCGAGGCGACGGTCGAGGACGTCGTCGAGGAACGAATTGCGCGGATCGCCGTAGTCGGCGGCATTCCCGGCGAAGCCTTCGGTGACGAACAACCAGATCGCGAGCTCGGTGCTCGATGTCTTCGGAGCAAAGTCGGCCGCGAACGCGTCGAGCTGGGCGAGGCGGACGTCAATGTCGAGGTCGGCGTGCGCGTGCGCGGCAATGAGGAGCGCGGCTTCGTCGAGCGGGATCTCGTCCTCCGGGAGCGCGAGCAGCTCGGCGAAGCGGTCGGTCAGGTCCAAGCTTCGACCGTAGCCCCCGTTCGGTAGGCTCGCGATCATGTCCCGCACGACCGCTGGCGACCCGACGCTGAGCCAGCTGAGCCAGGTGCGCGACACCGTCGCCGCTCGCTTGCGTGACGTCGGCCAGCGCCTCACCGCGAATCGCGCGGCACTGCTCGACGCGCTCACCAGCGCGCCGCGGCCACTGACGATCCCGGAGATCCTGGGCGTTCGGCCCGGCTTGGCGCAGAGCTCGGTGTACCGCAACCTCGTCGTGCTCGAGGAAGCCGGCGTCGTGCATCGCGTCGTCGGCGCCGACGAGTTCGCGCGGTGGGAGCTCGCCGAGGATCTCGCCGGCCACCACCACCACCTCATCTGCGCGACGTGCGGCCGGGTCGAGGACGTCCCCGCGTCCGCCGGGCTGGAGCGCTCGGTGGCCGCGGCCGCGGCCGCGATCACCCGCACGACCGGCTTCCGCACCGAGCACCATCGCCTCGACCTGGTCGGTACCTGCGCGGCGTGCGGCTAGTCGTGCTCCCCCGTCAACGGGTGGGAGAGCTCGAGGATGCACCGCCGCCGGAGAGCGGGAGCGCCGTCCCCGCCTCCAGCGCCTTCACGTTGGCGACGAGATCAGCCTCCGGCACCTCGCTCGTCGCCCGGCCCGCGACCTTGCCGTCGGCGCCGACGAACACGAAGTAGGGATAGGCGGGGATGCCGTACGCCTCAGCCGCACCGAAGGTCTGGCTGTCGGCCATGACCGGGAACGGCCAACCGACGCTCCGCAACCACGCGGACGGTGGGTAGTTCGGGTAGCCCGGGTTCGTGCCGGTGGCGACCAACGTCACGTCGACACCGTGGAATGCGCCCTGCTTCGCCAGCGCCACCAGCCGCGGAACTTCGGCCTGGCAGTGGGGGCACCAGTGGGCGGCGAACACGATCAACTGCGGCTTGCCATTGGGCGCGATGGTGACGGGCTTGCCGTCGAACACCGACACGCCGTGCACGGTCGGCATGGTCTCCCCGATGGCAGGGTCGGAGGTGTTGCCGGCGTATTTGATCGAGTCGTACCGCGCGAGCGGAAATCCGTCGACGGTGACCGGGTGGGTCTCGAACTTCGTGCTCTTGGCCGACGCGGTGTCACTGCCGCTCGACGACACCACCGCGATGATCGCCGCGAGCGCGACGACCGCGGTGATCCCGCCCCAGATCAACCAGCGGTTGCGCCGGTGTCGTGCCGCGGCCGCGGCGTCGGCTTTCTGACGGTTGGAGCTCACCCGGCCACCGTATCGGGCGCTCCTGCGAACTGGTGCGCGCGCTCGGATCGTCCGCCGACGGCGGCACACACCATCAGGACCCCGATGAGCAAGAAGCTGCTCATCGCCATCCACGCCAGCGTGACGAACCCGAGCTTCTCGAACCACGGCGCGGTACACGGCACCGTGAGGCTGCACGAGCTGCTCTCCGCGAACGCGGGTACCCGCTCGACCAGCCAGTGGTAGAGCGACAATGGCGCGCCGATCACCACGAACACGAGCACGGTCATCCAGACCCAACGATCGCGGCGCAGCCACGCGACCCCGAGGACGATGACGAGCGGGTACATGACGATCCGCTGGTACCAACACAATTCGCACGGCACGAACCCCGCGTGCTCCGAGTAGTACAGGCTGCCCAGGGTCGTGACGATGGCGACGATCCAGGCCAACAACACCGCCTGCGGTGCGACGGCGACGACGAGCGCGCGCACCCGAGCGCGCGCTCGACTCGACACCAACGCTGCGAGCGCGAGAACGATCGCGATGACGAGCACCGCGTCGACAACGAGCGTCAACACGAGGAAGAAGTTGGTCGCGAGGTCGACGTTGGGCACGTCAGCGCACGCTGAACTTGCCGACCAGCACGGCTTCGTCGATGGCGCTCAGCTGCACCCGGACGGTCATCTGCCAGGTCCCCGAGTACGGAATGTCGTAGAGGGGCGCGTAGTAGTGGCCGGGTCCGAGCCTCTTCACCGGGACGGTGAACGGCGGCAGATCCTCACCGGGGCGGGTGAGTTGCACGGTCATGTCCTGCACATCGGCCGGACCGCCGCCGGTCGGCAAGGCGGTGAAGTGCATGTCGTTGGGGCCGGCGCTGCCGGGCGCGATGTCGACGTAGACCCACACCTCGCGCGACTTCAGGGTGAGACCGATGGGTTCGGTCGAGGAGGTGCGCGCCGGTGCGGCGTTCACCGACAGCGCGGTGATGGCCAGGATCACGACCGCGATGACGACCTCGACCCCGACCGAGCGTTGCAGTCGGCGCACCTCTTCCTCGTCGGTGGTGTCGTCCTCCCACCCGTCGTCGTCCCCGTCGTCCCCGTCGTCGAACCCCCCCGGAGACCCGGCGGCGGCTTCCGGCACGGAGGCGGCACCCACCGCGACCGGTACCGGCTCGGGCACGATCTCGTCGTCGAACTCGGCGAAGCGGAAGCGGCGGTTCACGATCTCGCGGCTGAACGCGGCGGCCACGACCAGGACCGCGAACACGACGAGCTTGGCGATCAGCAGCCGGCCGTAGTCCGTCTCCTTCAATGCATTGAGGCTGCCGACCTGGCGCCAGGCCTGGTAGCCGCCGGACACGATGAGCGCGACGATCGCGCCCAGCGCGAGCGCGGAGTAGCGCGGCAGCACGACGCGGAGCTCGTCGACGTCGCGCCGCGGGAGTACCGCGACGAAGAGCAGCACGAGACCACCGAGCCATGACGCCATGGCCACGACGTGGACCATGTCGGCGGGGATGGCCAGACCGGTCTGGATCCCCGTGCCGGCATGCCCGGCGATGCCGGGAGTGACCGCGAGACCGGCACCGACCAGGCCGGCACCGACCAACCACCACGCGCGGAGGGGATGCTCGGCGGCGGGTCGGCGGTTCACCAGCATGCGCACGAGCGGGTACGCCAGCGCGACGAGCGCCAACCGCACGAGCGCGACCTTCCCGTACCGGGTGTCGAGGACGTCGCGGAACTCCGTCGGGTCGAAGAACTTGGTCAACGGCAGCCCCGCGGCATAGACGCCCTCGAACGCGATCCCCAGCACGGTGGTGACGAGGACGCCGATCCACCCTGCCCACACGAGGCGTGCCGCGCGTCGATCGTCGCGCCCACGTGGCCACACGAGCACGAGGAACACCGCACCACCGATGAGGAGCGCGAGCGAACCCCACAACGCGGCGCGGTCGATCCCGTACAGCACACCGACGGTCGTGCTCCCCCCCGTCGCCGCGAGCAGCCGGGCGGCGACTCCCTCCGCGGTCTTCTTGTTGAGGGTCGCGTTCGGCCCCACCTGGAACGTGTACGCACCTTCGACGGGATGTGAGTCGGCCGAAATGACCCGCCAGGTGACCACGTAGGTGCCGTCGGCGAGCTTCGGCAACGAGACCGCGACCTGGCTGCCGACACCGTCGGGGTGCTCAGGTGAACCCGTGACCACACGCTCCTGATCACTCGTGTAGACCCGGATGGCACCGAGCGCCGCTTCGACCGGCTCGTTGAACCGCAGCTTCACCTCAGACGGAGGCTTGTCGTACACCCCGCCGTTCGTCGGTTCGGTCGAGAGCAACGTGGCGTGCGCGAACGCGGGCGACGCGCCGACGATCACGAACATGACGGCGAGTCCGGCGACCGCTACCGAGCGCTTGATCATCCGGCCAACCGCACGACACGTGGTGCGGGTCTGCTCAGCAGCCACACCACCGCGAGACCGACGAAGTCGAGCGCGTGTTGCGCTTCGCCGAGCGCGGCCGTGTTGCCGGAAGCGACATCGAGCAACGACGAGCCCATCAGGCACACGACGAGCGCGACCACCAGCGGCAAGAGGCCGGGGATACGCGAAGGCCTCCAGGCCGCGAACAGGAACCCGACGCCGAGCGCGACGTCGAATGAGCCGATGTGCCGGGCGGTGTGCACGGGGAGTCCGGCATCGGACCCGAAGAGCAGCGCGGGGATGGCGATCGCGATCTGCGTCACCGCGATGGCGACGAGGATCCACCGCAGTGCGAGCTGGGTGTCGGCGTGGTGCGGGTCGGTGTCCACGTCCATGGTTTCGGCGCCGATCGCGGCCAGGATCGACGGTGTGAGATCGCGGATCTCGGGGGCGGGTGCGAGGCGCACGGCGCGATGGAGCTCCTCGGCGTCGTGGGCGAACGCCCGGCACCCGGAGCAGGTCGCGAGGTGTCCGTAGACCGAGGCTTCGTCGAGGTGGGGATCCTCGCCGTCGAGCCGGGCTGAGATCGCGTGACGGATCTGCATACAGGTCATACGTGGTAGTCGACTGCGAGGATCGAGGAGTTCCCCAGTATCGTCGGTCGCGGTGGACGAGCTGACGCGGCTGTTCCTGGCCGCCCGCGACGGCGACCGCACCGCCCTCTTGCACGCGGTGCGGGCCAGTCAGGGCGACGTGTGGCGTCTCGCCGCCCACCTGGTGGGCACCGACGACGCGGATGACGTGACCCAGGACACCTTCGTCCGCGCGTGGAAGGCCCTGCCCGCGTTCCGAGGTGATTCGAGCGCCCGGACGTGGCTGCTCGTCATCGCGCGCCGTGCTTGCGTCGATGCGGTGCGTCGGAAGGCGCGTCGCCATCGTCTCCACCGGCGCGCCGTCGATCAGGCGGAGCGCTCGGCGACCGGCAGACGCGACCGGCGATCTCGCGGGCGCCCATGCCGTGCACACGCTCGTCGACGCGTTGCCAGGCGACCAGAGAACCGCGTTCGTGCTCACCCAGATCGTCGGCTGCTCGTACGCGGAAGCTGCGTCGGTGTGCGGCGTGCCCATCGGCACCATCCGGTCACGCGTCGCGCGCGCACGCGAACAGCTCATCGACGATCTGCGCGACGCGGACACTGGATGATCAGGCACACGACGCGTGTGGCGGCACTGGTCGTGCTCTTCGTCGTCGTCACCGCTGCGCCCGCCAGTGCGCACGGATTGGGGGGACTGAAGCCGACGAACTACCAATCCGTGTTGCGACGGGTCTCGCCTCCCGTCCCCGGACTCGAGCTCGAGCTGGTCGACCTCGGGACGCAGGTCCAGTTGACCAACCGCACCGCGCACGACGTCGTCGTGTTGGGGTACGACGGCGAGCCCTATGTCCGCGTCGGACCTCGGGGAGTCTTCGAGAACACCCGCTCGCCCGCGACCTACTTGAACCGATCGAGCACGATCACCGCCGCGCCGCCCAAGCAGGCCGATTCGCGCGCCGCGCCGGTGTGGAAGCAGACGAGCTCCGGAACCACCGCACGATGGCACGACCACCACGCGCATTTCATGGGCAACGACGATCCACCGTCCGTCGTGCGCGACCCCGACCACCGACGCGTCGTCGACAACTTCGAGATCCCCATGCGAACCAACGGCCAAGCCGTGATCGCGCACGGCCAGATCGTCTACGTGCCGCCACCATCCCCGTGGCCGGCCGTCATCGGCGCGCTGCATCCTCGCGGGCATCGTGTTCGCCCTGGCCCGTACCGGCTCGTGGCGCACCGTCTTCGCCGTCACCCTCGCGTTGCTCACCGTCACCGAGGTCGTACACGTCATCGGGCTGTGGGGTGCATCGACCGCCGTCGCCGGGCACGAAGTTGGTGGAGAGCGCCTATTCGATCGGCGGGATCCTGCTCGGTGTGCTGGGACTGGTGTGGATGTGGCGCAAGGGCGTCGAGGCGGCCGTACCCCTCGTGTTGGTCGCGACGATCTTCCTGTTCGTCGCGGGCGGTCTGGCCGACGTGACCACCCTCGGCAACTCGCAGGTGCCGAGCACGTTCTCCGCCGCGTTCGCGCGGCTGCTCGTCGCGGTCACCCTGGGCCTCGGCGCGGGCCTGGCTGCGGCCGCGGCGCTGAGACTGCGGCCCGCACCCACGCAGCCGGTTCGCCGTTCAGGCACGCAGCCGGTTCGCCGTTCAGGCACGGAGCCGGCACCCCGTTCAGGCACGGAGCCGCTCACCAGTTGAGTTCGGCGCATCCCGCGTGGTCGTCGGGCTCCACCTGGATGGTGGCGTGTGCGATCTCGTGGCCGAGCAGGAGCACCCGCGCCTGGTCGAGCACCCCGTGGGGGTCGGTACCGGGACCGATCATGACGTGCGCGCTCGCCACGTCCATCTCCGACGTGAGCGTCCACACATGGAGGTCGTGCACGTCGACGACACCGGGCATCGCCAGCAGGTCCGTACGAATCGCGTCGAGATCAACGTGTGCCGGCGCGACCTGGAGCAACACCCGCAGCGCACTCGCCGCCAGTCGCCACGCGCGCGGCAGGATCCACACGCCGATGACCGCCGCGACGATCGGGTCGATCGCCGTCCATCCCGTCGTCTCGATCACGACCGCGGCGACGATGACCCCCACGGAACCGCCCGCATCGGCCATGGCGTCGACGTAGGCGCCGCGCACGGCAAGGCTGTCCTGCGCGCCGTCGCGCAGCATGAAGAACACGATCAGGTTGACCGTCAGACCGGCGACCGCGACGACGAACATGGGGCCGGCTTCGACCTGGGTGTCGCCGTCGGCGAGACGGATCGCCGCCTCGACCAACACGTACCCGGCGACCGCGAACGTGAGGATGGCGTTGAGCAACGACGCCAGGATCTCGAGCCGGAAGAGCCCGAAGGTGCGTGACCCGTCACTCGACACGCGGTTGGCGACGACGATCGCACCGAGGGCCAGTGCGATCGCCACGCCGTCGGTGAGCATGTGGGCGGCGTCCGAGAGCAAGGCCAGCGACCCGGCGACAATGGCGGTGATCGCCTCGACGACCACGAAGATGACGGTGAGCGCCAACGCCGCCCACAGGCGGCCGACGTTGCGAGCCGCGGTACGGCGGAGGGCGTCGCCGTGGTCGTGGGCGTGCCGGTCGTGGGCGTGCCGGTCGTGGGCGTGCCGGTCGTGGGCGTGCCGGCCATGATCGGGCTGGCCGTGATCGTGACCCATCGCTGCATTCTCGCCGCCCATGAGGTGCTCGTTGCGGCGAGCGGCCATAATGAGAATCATGCTCAACTCTGAGGCCACGGGTCCGACGGACGGAGCGGTGGTGCTCTCAGCCGCCGACGTGTCGTTCGCCTACGGCTCCGAGGCGGTCCTCGAGCGGGTGAGTCTGCAGGTGCGGGCGGGCGAGTTCGCCGCGCTGGCCGGCCCGAACGGCTCAGGCAAGTCGACGTTGCTGCGCATCCTGCTCGGCCTGCTGTCGCCCCAGGCGGGAACGGTGACCGTGTTCGGTGGCTCACCGCGCGAGCTGCGGGAGCGGTGGCGGGTGGGCTACGTCCCGCAGCGCCCGCGGATCGCACCGGACCTCCCGGCGACGGTGGCCGAGGTGGTCGCAACCGGGCGGCTGGCCAAGCAAGGCTGGTGGAAGCGACGGCGGGCCGTCGATCGCGCCGCGGTCGACCACGCGCTCGAATCCGTCGCACTCACCGAGCACCGAAACAAGCGGCTGACTGAACTGTCGGGCGGCCAACAACAGCGCGCGCTCATCGCCCGCGCGCTCGCCGCCGAACCCGAGCTCCTCGTGCTCGACGAACCCATCGCGGGTGTCGACGTCGAGTCCCAGCAACTCTTTCGCGACTCGCTCGTGCACCTGGTGCAGGAACACCAGGCTGCGGTGCTTCTCGTGTCACACGAACTCGGTGCGGTCGCCGACGACCTCGACCACGTGGTCGTGCTCAAGCACCGCGTGATGTTCGACGGCAAACCCGCCGATCTCGCGGCCACCGGCGTGAGCCTGGGTGTGCACCGCGAGGACCTCCCGCTCTGGCTCGAGGAGCTCGTCTGATGGAGCCCGGGCACCCTCCAAAAGGTAGCGACGCGTTTCAGATCTGCAACAGATCGCTACCTTTTGCAAGAGGGGTCGGGACCGGGCTGGGGGATGGCACCTGATGGGCGGGTTGCCGGGGATGCCGTGGGCGTTGCCGTGGCCGTTCGACCGCACGTACATGCAGCTCGCGCTGCTCGCCGGGATCGTGGTCGGCGCCGCCGCCCCGCTCATCGGGGTGTTCCTGGTGCAAAAGGGCCTGTCGTTGATGGGCGACGGCATCGGCCACGTCGCCGTCGCCGGCATCGGCGCGAGTCTGCTGTTCGGCACGTCGCCCACGTGGACCGCGCTGGTCGTCGCGGTGGCGGCCGCCCTGGTGATCGAGTTCCTCCGCGCCCGCGGCAGCGCAACCGGCGACCTCGCACTGGCGCTCGTGTTCTACGGCGGCATCGCCGCCGGTGTCGTGCTCGCGAGTCGCTCGGCGACCAACACCAACCTGCAGCCCTACCTGTTCGGCTCGATCCTGACCGCAACCGCCAACGACGTGTGGACGGTGCTCGCGCTCGGTGCCACGATCGTGCTCGCAGTCGGCTTCACCGGGCGTGCACTGCTCGCGGTGGTGCTCGACGAGGACTCCGCGCGCGTCTCCGGCATTCCGGCACGCGCGTTGAACGCGATGCTCGCGGTGCTCACCGCGGTGACGGTCGTGATGGCGATGCGCATCGTCGGCGTGCTGCTCGTCGCCGCGCTCATGGTGCTCCCCGTTGCGACCAGCCGGCTGCTGGCTCGCTCGTTCCGCGGCACGCTCGCGGGCGCGGTCGGCGTCGGGGTGCTCAGCGCGATCCTGGGCCTGTTCGCCGCCCGCCAGTGGGCCCTCGCCGCGGGTGGTGCGATCGTGCTGGTCGCGGCGGCACTGTTCGCACTCGCGTCGATCGTCGCCGGCGCGCGC
Organism: uncultured Actinomycetes bacterium; assembly: GCA_963726965.1. Taxonomy (GTDB): domain Bacteria; phylum Actinomycetota; class Acidimicrobiia; order IMCC26256; family DASPTH01; genus DASUAS01. Next base: position 570,756 of record CAVSEI010000006.1, read on the forward strand.
CGGGCTGGCGCCCAGGCCGACTCCCTCCTGGCCGGACCCCACTGACCCCCCCTCCTCGTTTTGGCGTCACTCGTGCGTCGTGACGGCGCAGCAGTGACGCCAAAACGGGGGTGGGGAGGGGGATCGGTAGCCTGAGCGGCATGCCGACGCTGTTCACGCGCATCATCGACGGCGAGATTCCGGGCGTGTTCGTGTGGCGGGACCCCGAGTGCGTGGCGTTCCTGTCGATCAACCCGATGCACCCCGGCCACGCCCTGGTCGTGCCCCGCGTCGAGGTCGACCACTGGATCGACCTCGATCCGGGCCTCGCGGCCCACCTCTTCACCGTCGCGCAGACCATCGGTCGGGCGCAGATGGCGGCGCGGTCGGCCCGCCGCATCGGCATGATGATCGTCGGCGACGAGGTGCCCCACGTCCACCTGCACGTGGTGCCGTTCGATTCCGTGTCGGAGTTGTCGTTCGCCCACGCGGACCCGAATCCGCCCGAAGGCTCCCTCGAGGCCGCGGCTGCACAGATCCGCACTGCACTCCGCGACCTCGGGGCCGAGCACGTGTCGGAGTAGGCGCGCGTCCATGGGCCGTCATGACGAGTGGGTGGCGCGTGATGCCGCGGTCGTGTGGCACGGCTTCACCCAGATGGACACGTTCGCGGAGAACGCGCCGGTGCTCGTCGAGCGCGCCGAGGGTCACGAGCTCATCGACGTCGACGGTCGCCGCTATCTCGACGCGATCTCGTCGCTCTGGGTCAACACCCTCGGCCATCACGTCCCCGAACTCGACGACGCGGTGCGTGAGCAACTCGACCGCGGCGCACACTCGACCATGCTCGGCAACGGCAACGTCGTCGTGGTCGAGTTGGCGGAAGCCCTGGCACGCGTGGTGCCGGTCGACGATCCACATTTCCTGTTCGCGTCCGACGGCGCCGCCGCCGTCGAGCAGGCGCTGAAGATCGCGTTCCAGTACTGGGTGAACCGCGGCGTCAAGGGCCACACGACGTTTCTCGCGTTCGGGGGTGCGTATCACGGCGACACCATCGGTGCGCTGTCGGTGGGCGACGCGGGTTTCGGCACCGATCTCTTCGATCCGTTGCGGTTCCCCGTGTTGCGAGCGCCCGACTTCGCGGATCCCGCATGTTTCGAGACTGCGATCGCGATGGTGCACGAACATGCGCACGAGTTGGCGGCGGTGATCGTCGAGCCGCTCGTGCAGGGTGCCGCGGGAATGCAGCTCGCGGATCCCGACGGACTCCGTGCGCTCGGCGACGCGTGCCGCGCGCACGGCGTCCTGCTGATCGCTGACGAGGTCGCCACCGGTTTCGGTCGCACCGGCACGCTGTTCGCGTCGGAGCAGTGTGGCCTCCGCCCCGATCTGCTCGTGCTGGGCAAGGGTCTGACCGCCGGATACCTCGCCATGTCGGCCACCGTGGTCCGGGGACCGGTGTTCGACGCGTTCCTGGGTCCGGATCTCTCGGCCTTGACCCTGTACCACGGCCACTCGTACTCAGGGAACACGCTGGCCGCCGCGGTCGCGCTGCGCCACCTCGAACTGATCGACGCGTGGTCGGTGCTCGCCAACGTGCGGGCCCGTGCCGACGAGCTCCGCGCCCTGCTCGACGATCGGGTCGCACCCCATCCCGCGGTGCACGAGGTCAGGCTCTGCGGCTTGATGGGTGGAATCGAACTCGCCGCGCCCGACGCCGACGCTCGATGGGGCCGGCGGGTGTGCGCGGCCGCGGTCGAACGCGGCGTGTTGCTGCGGCCCCTCGGCGACGTCGTCGTGCTCATGCCTCCGCTCACGGTCACCTCGGAGGAACTGCACCGGATCGTCAACGCGCTCACCGGTGCGCTCGACGAGGCGTGCACATGACCGGGCCGGCGAGCTGGAACGAGTGGGCCGACCACGAGGCCGCCCTCGTCCACGCCGCCGGACAGTGGCGCGCACCGCGATCGTTCGACCCCGCGGCGCCGGGTGGGGTCGTCTCGTTCGCGTCGAACGACTACCTCGGACTGACCCGCCATCCGGCGGTGATGGAGGCCGCGCACGCGGCCATCGACCGCTGGGGAACGGGCGCGGGCGCGGCGCGTCTCATCGTCGGCTCGCGTCCGGTACACGACGAGCTCGAGATCGAGTTGGCCGCGTGGAAGGCCACCGAGTCGGCGGTGTTGTTCGCCACCGGGTTCGCCGCCAACCTCGGCGTCCTCGGGACCTTCGCCGGCCCTGACGTCCTCGTCGTGTCCGACGAGCTCAACCACGCGTCGCTCATCGACGGACGCCGGCTCTCGGGTGCACCCCTCGCGGTGTTCCGGCACGCCGACGCCGCCCACGTCGACGAACTCCTCCGAGCGTCGGACGCCCCTCGCGCCATCGTCGTGAGCGAGACGGTGTTCTCGATGGACGGCGACGTCGCGCCGGTCGACAAGTTGGCCGAGGTGTGCGCACACCACGGAGCGCTCCTGGTGCTCGACGAGGCGCACGCGGTGCTCGGGCCGTCCGTTGATCTCGGCGGCGTCGACGTCGTGCGGGTGGGCACCCTGTCGAAGACCCTGGGCTCGCTCGGTGGTTTCGTCGCCGGGCCGAAGCGCTTCACCGATCTCCTCGTGAATCGCGCCCGTTCGTACATCTTCACGACCGCGTCGACGCCTGCCGACACCGCGGCTGCGCTCGCCGCGCTGCGCGTGCTCCGGTCGCCGGAAGGCACCGAGCTGCGCAGCCAGCTGCGCGCCAACATCCAGCGTCTACGTCCCGGCCACCCGTCACCGATCCTCCCGTACATCTGCGGCAGCGAACCGCGGGCGCTCGACGCGGCCGCCACATTGCTCGACCGCGGGTTGCTGGTGACCGCCATCCGTCCGCCCACGGTGGCGCCCGGTACGTCGCGGCTACGGGTCGCGCTGTCCGCCGCGCACACCCCCGAGCAGGTTGACGTGCTGGCCGCCGCGCTGGCCGAGCTGTTCCCGACAGACGCGTGACCCGTCCGCGCACACTGGTGTTCGTCAGCGGCACCACGACCGACATCGGCAAGACGTGGTGGGCCGCGGCGACCGCACGCGAGTTGCGCGCGGCCGGGGTGTCGGTCGCGGTCCGCAAACCCGTCCAGTCGGGTGACCCCGGCGCGCCGTCGGACGCCGACGTGCTCGGCGCGGCGACCGGCGAAACGCCCGAAACGGTGTGCCCGCCGCACCGCACCTACCCGCTCGCGTGGGCTCCACCGATGGCTGCGCGCGAGCTGGGCGCACCGGGCTTCAGCCGCGCCGATCTGGTCGACGAGATCGCCTGGCCCGAGGCGATCGACGTCGGCATGGTGGAAGGGGTTGGCGGTCCACGCTCGCCGATCAGCGACGACGGCGACAACGTCGACCTCGCGCGTCTGCTCGCGCCGGATCTCGTCGTGCTGGTCGCCGACGCCGGCCTCGGCACCGTCAATGCGGTGCGGCTCTCGCTCGCGGCCTACGACGGGCTCCCCGTGGTCGTGGCGCTGAACCGCTTCACCAGCGAGCCCCTGCACCGCCGGAACCGTGAGCTCCTCGTCGAGGTCGACGGCGACGACGTGATCACCGAGCCGCGCCATCTCGCCGCCCGCCTGCGCCTACCGTCTTGACGTGAACGTGCCCGACGTCAGCCGTCGTGATCTGAGCACACCGCGCGATCGGACCGCGGTGATCGGTCTGCTCGCCGTGATCGCCGTCGGCACCGCGCTCGTCCTCGTCGGAGGATTCGAGATCGCCTCGCTCGAACGGGCGGTCGCGCTCGGCGCGGCCTGTGGCGCACTCGCCGCCATCGCCCTCGTACCTCGACTCCGCCGCGCGCTCAGCATCCGCATGGTCGTCGTCGCCTCCTTGCTGCTCATGACGGTCGCGGTCGTGCAACCACCCGAGGAATCGCATGACCTCTATTCGTACGCGATGAGCGGTCGCATCCTCGAGCACTACGGCGCCAGCCCGTACCTTCATGCGCCGGCCCACTATCCGCACGATCCACTCCTCCAACAGGTCGCCGCGGGATGGCGCCGCACCCGGTCGGTGTACGGGCCCGCGTTCACCGTGGTCTCGGCCGGGATCATGTCGGTCGCCGGCACCGCGGTTCTGCCGACCCGGCTCGGCTTCCAACTGCTCGCGGCACTGTGCGTGCTCGCGGCGCTCATCCTGCTGATCCGCACCACGCGGGATCCGGTCGTCGTGTTGCTCGTCGCGTGCAATCCGGTGGTCATGATCGAGGTGGTGAACCCTGGGCGCAACGACGCCATCGTGGGGCTCGCACTCCTCGCCGGCGTGCTCCTCGCCACCCGCCGCCGACTGGCCGCGGCCGCGGCCGTGCTCGCACTGGCGGCACTGGTGAAGATCGCGGTCGTGGTCGTGCTCGGCGCGGTGTTGCTGTGGATCTGGCGACAGCACGGGACGCGACTCGCGGCCCGTGCCGCGGCGGTCGGCGTCGCGGTGGTCGCACTCCCCTACGCGCTCTTCGGCGGCTTCCGTGCGTTGCGCCCGGTCACCAACGCGGTGAACCGCATGAGTCGGGCGTCGGTCTGGCAGCTCACCCGGACCGGAGGTCCTGAGCACCTGCTCGGGGTGCACGACGCGCAACGCGTCGGCGCGATGATCGGCAGCGTCGGCCCCGGCGCGCTCGTCGTCGTGGGCGGGCTTTCGCTCCTCTTCTCGCTGTCCCGGCTCACCGACCGCAGCCCGGAGCTGGTCGCGATCGGTGCCGTCGCCGCGTTCCTGCTCGCCGGGAGTTACGTGCTCGCGAGCTACACGATGTGGGTCATCCCGCTCGCCGCCTGGCGCCACCGCGCCGGAATCAGCCGTGCCGTGCTCGTCTGGTCGGCGCTGCTGGCCATCGCGTACCAGTCGGTCGGCGCGATGCCGACCAGTGTCGACGATCTGCTCGTCTGGCTCGTGTCGAGCCTGACGCTGCTGTTCGCGTTGGTCACGATCATCGGTCTCTCGGTGGCCGCGGTGCGCCGGTTGCGGACCCCATCGTCACCCGCACCGGTGCCCATGCTCATCGACGTCGCCCGATAGCCGCGCTCGCGCGCGCCGCTGACGGGTCAGGGGGTGCGACCGGCGAGGCCGGCGAGACGGTCGGTCATCGGCGCGCTCTCCGACACCTCCACCTGCGGACCGAAGATGCCCGCGTTACGCAGGTCGTCGTTGAGCATGTTCTGGGCGATCGCGAAGGCGGTCGCGGTGACTTCGGGGTCGAAGTCGGTGCTCTGGCCCGTCGCCTTGGCGAGATCCCACGCGTGGGTCAGCACGTCGAAGATCGCGATGTTGAGCGCCATCCCCGCGGGCATCTCGCCGAACGGCAGCTTGACGATGCGATCCATCGCGCCGGGAATTGCGAACGCCGCTTCCGCGTCGTCGGCGGCGCGGTTGAACGAGCCCTTGTAGTCGGAGCCGAGGTTGTCACCGGTCATCAGCTCGCCGAGCTTCGCGTCGGGGACGTCCCCGTCGCGCACGCAGAGGCCGAACATCTCCGCGCCACCGGTGATGTGGTTGAGCACGTCACGCACGGTCCACTCGCTGCACGGCGACGGGTTGTCGAGTTGGCCGGGCTCGATGTTGTCCACCACCCGCCTGGTCTCGATGATGACCCCGTGCATGGTCGCGACTTCGTCCATGACTCCTCCAACGGCTCATGGAGCCCCCTCCGGGCTCGTCCGGGGGTCATTCGTTGCCGGGGAGCATCCGGATCAACTCGTCGGGAGAAACCCGGCCCGGCGCCTGGCCCTCGCGGGCGGCGCGGGCCGCCATCCGCTGCAGCAGCAGGTTCACCGGGGTCGGCACCCCGTGCAGGCGCCCGAGCAGGACGATCTCGCCGTTGAGGTAGTCGGCCTCGATGGACCCGGTCGCCCGGGCCAGGCTCTGCCACGACGAGGCACCGGGCCGGGATCGGGCGGCGGCGCCGCCCCACGGGAGGCGGTCGCCCCGGCGGGCGGCGTCCTCGTCCCGTGACACCGGATCGAGACCGGCGGCGCGCAGACACTCGAACCCTTCCGACCAGGCGCGACGCTGGAGCACCCGACCACCACTCTCCGGATCACCACCCTGGGGACCGCACAGCGCGTCGACCGCGTTCCCGAGATTGTTCAGGAGCTTGGCGTACTTCCATCGCATGATGTCCGGACGCGCCACCGATTCGAACGAGGACGCCGAGAACGCCGCTGCGATCGCCTCCGCGCGCCCGTCCACGGCACTCGGAAAGCGGCCGATGTCGAGGAGCCCGGTGAGCGGTGCGGCATGGGCCTCGACGACCCCTGGTTCGAGGTGCAGGGCCGGACACACGACACACACGCCGTAGACGTCTTCGAACAGGCGCAGCGCGGCCGGCTCGTTGGCCACGCCGTTCTGCAGGCACACCACCGCGACCGTCGCCGGCGCGGCCGCGGACAGCACGCTGAGGGCCTTGCCGGTGTGCTGGCTCTTCATCGCCAACAACACCACGTCGTCCTCTCGGAAGTCGACGCCCGCGGGGTGGGACACCACGGGGATGGTGAGCATCGCGCTGCTCATCGAACCGTCCGGGTCGGGGGAGACCAGCCGCAGGCCGTGATCACGGATGGCGTCGTGGTGATCGCCGCGGGCGATGAGGACGACCTCGTGACCGTGCTCGGCCAACCGGCCGCCCACCACGCCGCCGATCGCGCCGGCCCCGAACACCACGAATCGCATGGGCGGCAGCCTGGCACGCGCGCGCCGGTGCCGGCACCACCCGGGGGGAGTCGGTGGCGCCGGCACGCGGCGTGGGCAGGGGCGTTGTCGGGAGGTCGGTGTCTCGTGCAGCCCATCCTTTCTTCCGGTGAATCCAGCAACCCCATCCTCGACCTTCCAGGTAAGAGGTTCCCCCGGCTTGCGGTGAGAACCTGGCCAGAAAGCTCCGAGCTCGGAAGGCTCAGGAGGTGAGCGGGAGCGTGAGGCGGGCGACGGTGCCGCCACCCTCACGCGCGTCGAGCGTCACCGAACCGCCGTGGAGCACCGCGATCTGGGCGACGATCGACAACCCGAGTCCCGAACCGGGCAGGGTGCGGGCAGTGGTCGCCCGGTAGAAGCGGTCGAACACCCGGTCCTGGTCGTCGGCCGCGATCCCCGGACCGCGGTCGGCCACCTCGACCGTCCCCCCGTGCACGGACACCGAGACGGCCTCGCCGTTCGGGCTGAACTTGAGCGCGTTGTCGACCAGGTTGGAGACGGCCCGGTCGAGCATGGACCGGCGGCCGTCGACCTCACCGGCCTGATCGACCTCGACCACGATCTCCTTGCCCGTGCGCCGGCGGAAGCGCGACGCCACGTCGTTGGCGATCTCGCCGAGGTCGACGGCCTCGACCAGCTCCTCGCTGCGCACATCGGTGGCCAGCTCCACCATCTCGCTCACCAGGTTGGTGAGCTCGTCGAGCTCGAGGCGGGTCTCGGCGATCAGTTGCGCGCGCTGCTCGGCATCGAGGGTGGTCGCATGACCGAGGAAGTCGATGTTGGTCCGCACCGCGGTGAGAGGCGTGCGCAACTCATGGCTGGCGTCGACGACCAGGCGTTGCTGCTGTTCGCGCGAAGTGTCGAGCGCGATGAGCATGGTGTTGAAGCTGGCCGCGAGCCGACCGACCTCGTCCTTGCCGCGCACCGGAATCGGCGTGGTGAGATCCTGGGTGGCGGCGATGTGTTCGGCAGTCCCGGTGAGTTGCTCGATCGGTCGCGTGGCGCGTCGCATCACCCACCAGGCGACGACCGCCGCCAACGCGATGCACCCGAGCGCGATCAGCACGAGCTGGCTTCGCAGTACGTCGATGACGTCGTCGGTTTCGCTGACCCGACGCGCGATCTGCACCGCGCCGCCGCCCTTCACCGACGCGGTGATCATGCGGTATTCGACACCCTTGAGATCGGTGTCGCGGTAGCGCGACGGTGATGGTGTCGACGCGATGGCGCGGTCCCCCGCGTCGATGGGCAGCGACGGTTGTCCCGGGAGCGTGTTGGTGATCGTGCCGTTGCGGTCGATGGTCTGCTGCACCGCGTCGAACTCGAAGAACCGGCGGTTCTGGTCGTCGCGGTCCGTCGGTGCGCCCCCGAAGTCGCCGCCGAGGTCACCGGGGCGCTGTTGCACGAACCCGGCGGCGCGCTCGCGCAGGAACTTGTCGGTCTCGTCGCGTAGCGCCTGCTTGGCGCTGTACTGCGCGGCGTACGCGCCACCGATCACCGCCACCGCCACGATCGCCGCGACCGTGAAGGTGAGACGGGTCCGCAGGGTCACGACGGTCGGGCCGTGTACCCGACACCCCGCACGGTGTGGATCAGGCGCGACTCACCCGCCTCCTCCGTCTTGCGACGCAGGTAGCTGATGTAGACGTCGAGCGACTTCGACGACGTCTCGAAGTCGAAGCCCCAGATTCGTTCGTAGATCTGTTCGCGCGTCAACACGATGCCCGCATTGAACAGCAGCAGCTCGAGCAGGTCGAACTCGGTCTTGGTGAGCTCGAGCGGTCGGTCACCGCGCCACGCCTGACGGCGCGCCGGGTCGAGCGACAGATCACCGACCCGGAGCACCGAGTCGTCGCCCGACATGCCCGTCCGCCGCATGAGCGCGCGGAGACGGGCGAGCAGCTCGTCGAGCGCGAACGGTTTCACGAGGTAGTCATCGGCGCCGGCGTCGAGCCCGGCGACGCGATCGGTCACCTCGTGGCGGGCCGTGAGCATCAACACCGGTGTGCGGTCACCGCGTTCGCGCAGGCGTCGGCATGCGGTCAGGCCGTCGACATTGGGCATGAGGATGTCGAGCACGATGACGTCGGGTTGCGTCTCCAGCACGGCCATCAACGCTTCGGCGCCGTCCGTCGCGGTGGTGACGTCGTAACCCTCGAACGTCAGCGCACGCACGAGCGAGTCGCGCACGCTGCGATCGTCCTCGGCAACCAACACACGACCGGATTGCGCGGCGAAGGATGCCATGTCGTTGCTCCACCCTCGGTCGATCGGACGGATCGCGGGAATGCCCTGCATGCACCCGTTGTACGAGTCGCACGTAAGAGGCAGGTTAGAGCGGACGTTCGACCCACGTAAGAAACCCGGGACGCGCTCGTCGTTGAGCGCGTCCCGGGTCGCGAGCGAGCTGGGGAGAGGGAGTCAGCTCGACTGCACGCATTTCGACGGGCCGTGCTTGTAGCCCGTCCTGAACGCCGCCACCCGCTGGAAGGCGGAGCCGCGGTCGGTGGATTCGTGGTTGCCCGCGACGAGCAGCGTGATCGCTTCGTCGAGGTCCCCAGGTGAGAGCGACGTCGATGTGTCGGCAGCCCACGCCCCGGCCAGGCACTCGGCGCCCTTGCGGGCCGCGCTCGTCCCGAGCTCCTTCCCGAGCTGGTGTTCCACTGACGACGACCACGCACCGGCGAGGAGCATCCCGCTGGCGAAGTCGCCGATCGAGTCGTGCGCCTGCTGCAGGGTCGCGGCGTCGTAGGTGATGGTGTTGTTCGACGGGCAGTAGGTGACGGTGTCGTCGAGTACGCCACCGTCGGTGTGGTCGCCGCAGCTCGCCGGGTCGCCGGCGACGACGGTCGGCGCGGTGGTCTTCGCCTGCGAGCTCCAGTACGTGTCGAGGCTCTTGGTCACCGTGGGCAGCATCTCGCTGAGCGCGAGGTTCCCGCCGGTCGCCTGGTCCTCGTAACTCGAGTACCCGGACTCGGTGACCGCGGGCGGGCTGTTCTGGTAGTCGGCGCACGCAGCGGCACCACCTTCGTACCCGTCCTGGAACGCACCGACCCGGTCGAAGCCGTTGCCGTGCGCGCCGTCCTGCGAGCTGTCGATCCCCGACGGGTCGCTCAGCGTCAGCAGACCGGCCAGCGCGGAGTCGAGGTCGTCGGACGACAGGTGCACGTTCGAGTCTTTGCTGTCGGCGACGTGCTGCGCCCACGCGCCGGCGAAGCAGTCAGCCTGCTGCTCGTAGTCGATCGTCGCCTGCGGCTGGTAGCCGACGCGGGCCTGGATGGCGTGCCCGAGCTCGTGGGCGAACACCAGGCCCACCGCGAAGTCACCGAAGTTGTCGCGCAGCTTGGGCAGCAGTCCCTGCTCGTCGTAGGCGACGAAGTCGCCGTTGCTGCAGTAGAAGGCGTTACCCGCGACCTCGTCGTACGGCGCCCGGGTCTGGCCACCGTCGTCGCAGTTCGGCGGCGGGTTGCTGGCGGAGTACGGGTACACCCGGTCGGTGGGGATCACGTCGTACTGCTGGCCGTAGACGTCGGGCATGGTCGCGGTCCAGTAGGCCTGGATGTCAGCGATGGTCTGGTCGACCGACGCGTCGTACTTCGACGACACCTGGGCGTCAGCGGTGCCGCTGATGCCGGCGATGGCGCCGAAGGCCATGACCGTGGCCATGCTGAAGATGAGGAGCCGGTTCCTGAGGGTGTGCGCGTTCGTGTCCATCGCAGGGTTGAACGACGGGTGGGTCGTCGCCGGTTCTCCCCGACTCTCAGGGACTGCTCAGGATCGGGCCGCCTACTCCGTTCGCAACGCGCACGCGGGAAGGGTCCGCGCCGCGGCCCGGGCGGGAAGCCAGGCGATGAGTGCGGCGCTGGCGAGGCCCACCGCGACGACGCCGGCGATCTGGGCGGTCGGGATGTCGACCGTCGACACCAGCCCGAGTCCGCTCGCGAACCGGATCCAGGCGCCGCGGCCGACCACGACACCGGCGACGAGTCCGACGGTCAACGCCACGCCGACGAGCACGAGCGCCTGCCACACCACGGTCAGCAGCACCTGACCGCGGGTGAAGCCGAGGGTCTTGAGGATGGCCAGATCGCGACGGCTGCCCCGGACCGATGTGACCAAGAGATGCGCGAGCACACCGACGCCCAACACGGTGAGGAGCGCGGCGAGGACCAGCGGCGTCGAGTGCACGTCGCCGTAGCTGGCGATGTCGCCCGGGAGGGGTGGCGCCGGTGACGGTGAAGTCCTGGGTGTCGAAATGAGCCCGCAGCTGGCGCAGCGAGGCTCCCGGTGCGAGATCGACGAGGGCGAAGTCGATCTCGTCGCGGAGGTCGGGGTTCAGCCGATCGAGACCCTGCCGCGTGAACGCGACGCCGTCGTCCGCCCCGAGGCTCGGATCATTGGAGTTCAGCGACGGGAGCAGCGTCTCGCCCACGATGTGCAGGCGCACGTGGCTGCCGTCGTCGGCGGTGGCGCTGACGGTGTCGCCCACCGAGTGGTGCAGTTGGCGCAGCGTGCGTGCGCCGACGGCGATCTCGTCGGTCCGAATCGGGAGCCGTCCGTCGGTCGCGACGGGCAGGGCGTGGCCGCGCAACGCTTGGAAGCCGTAGGAGCTCACCACCCGGTCGTCGAGCTTCACATCACCGATCGTCGCGACGGTGACGCCCGCCGCGAGCGAATGGTCTCGGAGCGCACGTTGCGCATCCGACAACGAGAGGGTGCTCGTCCCGCTGTAGGCGACCTCGGTATCCCAGGTCTGGCCGTACCGCCGGGGCGTGGTCAGCTCGCTGAGGTTGGCACCGAACACCAGCGCAGCCGACGTCGCCGCGATCGCGGCCACCAGTCCGAAGATGGAGGCCGCGGTCGATGCACTGCCGGTGCGGCGTCCGTGTCGGAACGCGAGCCGGGTACCGAAGACGATGCTGACCGGCGCGTTGGCACGGCCCAACGCCGACGCGACACGCGACGCGCGGCCGGGTCGGTCCACCTCGTCGACCGCCAACGCGCGTGCTGCACGACGGGCAACGGACGCGATGACGATGCCGAGCCCCGCGAGGACGACCAGCGCGCCGACACCGAGCGCGAGGATGTCGACGTGCATGCCGGGGTAGGGCTCGACGCCACGGACCAGGCCGAGGGGGAACAGCGGCGACGCGAGGATCGCGATGACGACGGCCAACGCGACGCCGAGCACCACCGCGAGCGTCGCGCGCGCGGCGGCGATGGTGGCCCGCTGGGTCGAGGTGAACCCCAGCGCCCGTAGTTCGGGAACTGCCGCGGCGTCGGTGCGGATCATGCGGACCACTGCTTGCGCGACGATCAGCATCGTCGCGATCCCGGCGACCAGAGCGAAGAGCCAGAGCGTGTTCGTGTACGGGCTGGCGACGCGCTGGAACGTCGACAGTTCCTGACTCGCGGTCTTGACCGAGAAAGTGATCTTGGGAAGTGCCCGAGCCGCGCGACGCTCGAAGGTGAGCAGACCACTCGGGTCGCGGAGCTGGACGTAGACGGTGGACCCCACGGTGCTCGCCGCGAAGCGCCGGGCGAAGGCCGGCGTACCGAACATGAACGTCTGGGCGCTCCCGCCGCGCAGCACCCCGACCGGGGTGGTCGCGATGCCCACGACGTGCAGCGTGATGGGCGTGAAGCCCGACGGCGCGGTCGCCTGTGGACCGTCGAATTTCGCGACCCCGACCGGGAGCGAATCTCCGATGGTCACGTGAAGGAGTCGCGCTTCCTCGGTGGTGGGCACGACCTCGTCCGCGCGCCTCGGGTCAGGGAGGCGGCCGCGGAACGACGGCATGCGACCGATGCGGTCGAAGTCGTAGATAAAGGAACCGTCGGCGTTGGCGGCGAGGAACACGTCGAGTTGCTGCGGTTGCGTCTGGCCGTGGCGCCGGGCGAGGGCGAAGAAGGACACGAGGGTCGCCCGGCGCACCTGCGGAATGCGTTGCACGCGGGCGATGTCGACCCGCGGAGCACCCAAGGCCGACGACGTCGGGTCCATCTCCAGGTCGGCGACGTCACCCCGCTTGTACAGCCGGGCCGCGGCGGTGTCCGTCCGGCGCGCCCCCGCGGCCGCGGCGAAGACGGCACCGGCGCCGAGGCCCACGAGCAGGACGACCGCGAGCATGCCCATCCGGTGCCGCCGCAGCAGGGCACTCGCGCACAGGCGCACCGCGCTCACGACGCGACACCACCCCGTTCCGGCAGCACCAGCTCAGGCAGCACCCGACCACCTCCGTACCCGGTCAGTGTGGCCCTCCCCGGCCGTCCGGAGAAGGGTGGCCGGACACCCGACCCTGGTCGTGCTGTCACCACCAGGGGCTCCCGTCGTCGCCGACCGACACCGCCGGGCCGGACTCCGCCTGTATATTTCCTCGTTCGTTCCCACGGGCCCGCGAAGGCAATTCCCCCCACGAAGACTCGGAGGCACGATTCATGCGCACGACCTGGAAGTTCCTGGGAATCCTCACGATCGGCGCGGTGGCGTTGGCCGGTTGTATCGGCCAGGGGACTCACATCGTCACTCCGAAGTTGCAGGCCGGTACGTCGGCGCCGGGCGTCTGGCACACCTTCGGAGGGAACGGTTGCTTCTGGGAGCGCCTGAGTGGCACTTCGGGCACCGCGGACCAGGTGATCTCCTACCTCTTCTCGGTGTCGGGTCCGCGCTACGTCGAGATCAAGGACGGCGACAAAGGGTTCAAGACCGAGAACTGTCTGCCGTGGGCGGGGTCCGGCGGACCGTTCGACAAGGTGGTCGGGGCCAACGCGAACGGCGAGTGGGGCAACGGCGACTTCATGATCGGCCACGACATCGAGGCCGGGAACTACGTGGCGTCGAACAAGCCCGGGTGCACCTGGCAGCGCTTGAGCGGCTTCGGTGGCGAGGCGACCGACGTCATTCAGAGCAGCTACGACGCTGACGTCACCGACCTCACCAAGGTGACCATCAAGGACACCGACGTCGGGTTCCGGACCCAGGGTTGCGGTGTCTGGAAGGTCGACCCCGGACCCTAGTCACCACCCGGAACACCAACTGCACGCGCACGCGGCCCGGCCCCGAAGGGGACCGGGCCGCACCGCGTCATGGTGGGCCGCCCGAGACTCGAACTCGGAACCTGCGGGTTAAAAGCCCGATGCTCTGCCAGTTGAGCTAGCGGCCCCGGCCCGCCAGGCTACGACAGCCCGTGGTCGGTCAGCTCGTGATCACCGCCGCGATGGTCGCGGGGATCAGGGTCAGGTGCGGAGTTCGGCGTCGAGCTCGTCGAGGCTCTCGTGCACCTCCCCGACGAGGTCGCGGACCTGCTCGGCGGCCTGGTCGATGCTCTTCTTGGCCTGGGTGTGGAACCGCTTGATCGCGGTGTGGCGTTCGAGCGCGCGGCTCGCGTCATCGAGCAGGCCGTGCGACGCGCTCGAGATCGACGCCCTCCTGCTCGCCGGTGGCGAGACGCCGACGCACCGTCCAGCGGGCCCACATGTAGGCGAGGCGCAGCGCCGACTCGTCACCGTCGTCAGGATCGAGCACGACGATCGCCTTGTCGTCGTGGTGCTGGAACGGCACCGACGGTGGGGGCCTGGTCCTGCGAACGGAACACCGCGATCGCGGCGAACGCCTCGCGGTTGCACAACGCTTCGTCGAGCTCGGCCATGGTCTTGCGCATGTTGAGCGGACGGTTCTTCACCTCGAGCGTGAAGCGCGCTTCGACGCCGTGGGTGTCGTCGCGGTTCAGGGTCACGACCTCGTCGCCGACCTGCGATGCGCTCGATCCCGACTGGTTGGCAGTGACACTCGGCGAGGTCGCCGTAACTCGCGGCGAGGGTGCCGACGCACTCGTCGACGAGGTCCTCGTAGTCGAAGCCCTTGCGCCGTGGTGTGTTCGTAGACGTCTGCGGTCGCGTCGAGGATCCCGAGGTGCTCGGTGACGCGGCGCACCTCGTCGGCGACGTCGCTCACCTCGCGCTGCACGGTGTCGACCAGCTCCGTCTTCAACCTGCCCATCGGGCTGTCGGCGATCTCGGGCGTGATGAGGCCCTTCATGGTCGTGAGCACGAGCTCCTCGATCTTGGCGATCACGCTGACCTTGGAGTCGGCATCGAAGGTGTCGCCGAGCAACTGCTCGAACTCGGACCGGAACGACGTCAGCGTGCCGGTGAGCGCGCCGTCTTCGTCGTCGAGCAGACCGGCCGAGGTGCGGGCGATCTCGTCGACCGCGTCGGTGACCCGGGACTCGAAGCGGGCCTCGAGCTCGGAGAACGACCGCTCGATGACGTCGACGTCGACGGTGACGTGGGCGGCCCGCATGGCCCGGGCGCCGACCCGGAGGCACTGGCTGACCGCGGCAGCAGGATCCGCAGACTCGGCCACGATCCGGACGACCTCGTCGTCGGTCTCCTCCAGTTCGCGGAGGTAGACGATCCCGTCGGCCACGAGGACCCGTCCGGTGCTGAAGATTGCCGGTTGTGCGCTCATCCCACGTACCCCTCGTCCCTGTGTTCTCGCTCGTTTCCGACCGCAATTGCAGTGTGGACCAGGGGTGAGACACTTAAATTCCGGCCATGCCGCTGCTCGTCGTCGCCGAACTCGTCGAACCGGTGACCGGTGGCCTGCTCGGCGCCATCGACGTCGACGGCGGTGCCACCGAGCGAGCAGCTCGCGGTGCTGCGGGCCGTCGTCACCTATCTCTGGGAACGGCCCGACCTCGATCTCGACGCCCTCGCACCACTCGAGCCCGCGAGACCGCGGCGGCGATCGCCGACCCGTCGCCCGCCGCCGATTCAACGAGTTGCTGGTGACCCTGGAGCTGTGCCGCCACCCGCAGACCGCCGCGCAGGTGGCGCGGGTCGAGGAGTACGCGGACGCACTGGAGGTCGGCGGACCGCATCTCGACATCTGCCGCACGTGGATCGACGAGGGCACGGAACGGGCGACCGAGGACTTCGATCGCTTCTACGCCGATCGATCTCCCCGACGCTGTCCGAGCCCGTCGCTACGCGACCGCTACCTCCACCTCGACGAGCCCGATCTCGAGCTCGCCGCGCGAGCTCGAGGCACTCCACGACCTCCCCGAGGGCACGCTCGGCTGGCACTACATCGAGTTCTACCGGCGCAACGACATCACCGTCCCCGGCGCCGACACGCACACGCCCGCGCACTACGTGAGCCACGACATGAACCACGTGATCAGCGGCTACGAGCCGACCGGCCCGGGTGAGATCGCGCTGGGCGCGTTCACGCTGGCGATGAACGACAACGACGCGAACTGGTTGCAGTTCGTCGCCAACCTCGTGATCCACGAAGCCGGGCTGCTGCAAGCACGGCGACATCACACCGAAGGCGAGCACGCTGACGCGCGACCGGCGCGACCGATCTCGTCGGCGAAGCGTTCGCGCGCGGTGCGCACGCCACCGGTCGGACTTCAGCCAGGCCGACCACCTCACCATGGCCGAGTGGCCGCTCGACGAAGTGCGCGAGCACTACCACGTGCGCCCCCTCGCGCACCCGATGTACTGACGGTCGTCGGTGACCGCGTCGCACGACGACCTGCTGCGGCGTGCGCAGGCCGTGCTCGAGCGAAATCGGCGCGGGCGCGTACACGTGCCCGTCGGTGAAGCTCTACCCGCACCAGTGGTTGTGGGATTCGTGCTTCACCGCGATCGGCATCGCCCGCTACGACACCGCCCCGCGCCGCGGACGAACTCCGGGCACTGTTCCGGGGGCAATGGGCCAACGGCATGTTGCCGCACATGATCTTCGCCGCCGGTGCGCGCGATGTCGGCAGTAGCCGGGTGTGGCAGTCGCGCCGCTACCCGGACGCGCCGCGCGGGGTGGCGACGAGTTGCATCACCCAACCGCCGTTGGCGGCGATCGCGGTGGAACGCGTGGCCCAGTCCTTGGTAGAGCCCGCGCGCGCTGCGTTCGTGCGCGAGCTGTTCCCGAAGTTGGTGGCGCACCACGAGTGGCTGTACCGCGAACGTGTCGTCGACGGCGCGGCGTTGGTGACCCTCATCCACCCGTGGGAGTGCGGGCTCGATTCGACGCCACCGTGGATGCAGGCGCTACGCGAGTGGCCGATGCCGTGGTGGTTACGTGTCGCGCAGCGGCTGCGGTTGGCGCGGATCCTTCGGTCGTTGCGCTACGACACCCGCTACCTCCCGGCCACCGAACGGGCTTCGGACGACGACGGCCTCCGCATGCTGGCGCTGGCGGTGCACGCCCGGAAGTTCGACTTCGAACTGCAGCGGATGCCGCGCGACGGCTCCGTCATGGTCGAGGACATCGCGTTCAACGCCATGTTGGCGGCGGCCAACCGGTCGCTGCTCGCGCTCGGCGACGTGCCCGACGCGCTCGAGCGGGCGATTACCCGCCACCACGCCGCCATCGAGGACCTCTGGGACGACGCGACGGCTCAGTACTGCTCGCGCCACACCGTGACCGGTCGGCGGCTGACCGAGCCGTCCATCGCCTCCTTCCTGCCCCTGTGGGCGGGCGCAGCCAGCCCGACGCGGGCGGCGAAACTGGTCGAGGCGCTGCGCGATCCGGCTCGGTACGCGGCCCCGTGCCCGGTGCCGAGCGTGCCGTTGGACGCGCCCGAATTCCAGGAGTCGCGGTACTGGAAGGGCCCCACCTGGGTGAACATGAACTGGGCCATCATTCAGGGCCTCGAGGAGTACGGCGACGTCGAGCTCGCACAGGATCTGCGCCGCCGCACCCTCGAGGTCGTCGACGGGCACGGCTTCTCCGAGTACTTCTCACCACTCACCGGCGAGGGCTACGGCGCCGACGAGTTCTCCTGGACCGCGGCGCTGACGATCGAGTTGATACCGGCCGACGCGTAGCTCGGGGTTCACCTGCGCCCGCCGGGTCGAGGTGCAAGGATCTCGTCATGATCACGTCGATCGCGGGGATCGTCCGCACGCACGCCCGGACGCAGCCGGACGCGCCCGCCATCGAGTACGAGGGCCGGACGATGACGTTCGGTGAGCTCGACTGCCGCTCGAACCAGTTGGCGAACGCGCTGGCCGCGACCGGGTGTCGGCGCAGGACCGGGTCGCGTTCCTCGACAAGAACGGCCCGGAGTACTTCGAGGTGACCTTCGCGCTGTCGAAGCTCAACGCGGTCAACGTCGCGGTGAACTGGCGGCTGGCGCCGACCGAGATCGCGCAGATCGTCAACGACGCGACCGCCAAGGCGCTGATCGTCGGCCCGGACTTCGTCCCGCACATCGAGAAGATCGAGGACGACCTCGACGACGGTGACGACGATCGTCGCCATCGGCGGCCACGCCCGCTGGGACGACTACGAGGACGTTGCTCGACGCGGACGACGCCGACCGATCCGGGCACGGAACCGGTCCGGACGCGACGTCGCGTTCCAGCTCTACACGTCGGGCACGACCGGTCTGCCCAAGGGCGTGATGCTCACGAACGACAACTTCTTCAACGGCGTCATGAACGTCACCGAGTCGTGGCGGTTCACGCCCGACTCGGTGAACCTCGCCGTGATGCCGATGTTCCACATCGCGGGCGTCGGGCTGGTCGATGGTCGGGCTGTTCCACGGCTGCCAGACGGTCGCTGCTGCCGCGACGTCGACCCGGCGCGCATCCTCGAGGCTGATCCCCGAGTTCGGCGTCACCAACGCGTTCTTCGTGCCGGCGGTGATCCAGTTCCTGCTGATGACCCCGGGCGTCGAGACGACCGACTTCTGCGACGCTTGCGGGCGATCGTGTACGGCGCGTCGCCGATCACCGACGCGGTCCTGACGCCAGGCGATGGAGACGTTCGGCTGCGAGTTCATCCAGGTGTACGGCCTCACCGAGACGACCGGCGCGATCACCCAGCTCGACCCCGACGACCACGACCCGGTCGGCAATCCGAAGCTGCTGCGCTCGTGCGGCAAGCCGTACCCGTGGGTCGAGATGCGCATCGTCGACCCGCGAGACGGGCGACGACGTGCCCGACGGCAGGTCGGCGAGCTGTGGACCCGGTCGCCGCAGAACATGACAGGGCTACTGGGCGCAACGACGACGCGACCGCGCGGCCGCGATCGACGACGACGGCTGGTTCAAGACCGGCGACGCCGGCTACCTCGACGCGAACGGCTTCCTGTTCCTCCACGACCGGGTGAAGGACATGATCGTGTCGGGCGGCGAGAACATCTATCCGGCCGAGGTCGAGAACGTGCTCGCCAAGCACCCCGACGTCGCCGACGTCGCGGTGATCGGCGTGCCCGACGAGAAGTGGGGCGAGGCGGTCAAGGCCGTCGTCGTCGCGACGCGAGGGCGCGACCGTGACCGAGACAGGACCTGATCACGTTCGCCCGCGAGTACCTCGCCGGCTACAAGTTGCCGAAGTCCGTCGACTTCACCGACGTGCTCCCCCGCAACCCGTCCGGCAAGCTGCTCAAGCGCGAGATCCGCGAGCCGTACTGGGACGGCACGCGAGCGCCAGATCAGCTGATCGGTGGGAAAATCGCCCGGGTCGGGAATCATTCGATCACCATCGAACGTTGGAGACGTTCGATGACCATCGAACACGACACGCACTCCCCCAGGAGAACTCCCGGCCGCGAGCTCGACCGCCAAGAAGGGCCGACGCGCCCGGGAGTACGAGCGGCGGTGGTGGACCCTCGGCGTGCTCTGCCTCAGCCTCGTGATGGTCGTGATGGCGAACGCGAGCCTCAACGTGGCGCTGCCGACGCTGGCCCGTGACCTCGCACGCCGGAGTCGAGCTCGTTGCAGTGGATCGTCGACGCGTACAGCCTCGTGTTCGCCGGCCTGCTGCTGACCGCCGGCAGCCTGGGCGACCGCTACGGGCGACGGCTCGCGCTCAACGGCGGGCTGATCGTCTTCGGCCTCGCGTCGGCGGTCGCGGTGGTGTCGAACTCGTCGACCGCGGTGATCGCGTCGCGTGCCGTGATGGGCGTCGGCGCCGCGTTCGTCATGCCGGCGACGTTGTCGATCCTCGCCCACGTGTTCCCGCCGCAAGGAGCGGCCGCGGGCGATCGCGATCTGGGCCGGGTTCGCCGGCGTCGGCGTCGCGCTCGGTGGCGTGATCAGCGGCGCACTGCTCGAGAACTTCTGGTGGGGCTCGATCTTCCTGATCAACGTGTTCGTGGTGATCGCTCGCGCTGGTCGCGGGCTACTTCCTCATCCCGTCGTCACGCGAGAAGGTGCACGCGCCGCTCGACCCGTTCGGCGCGCTCCTGTCGATCGTGGGACTGAGCGCGTTGGTGTACGGGATCATCGAAGGCCCCGACAACGGGTGGATGTCGACCCAGACCGTTGGCGACGTTCGTCGGTCGCGCTCGGCGATCCTCGCGGGATTCATCGCCTGGGAGCTGCGGGTGAAGGAGCCGATGCTCGACCTGCGGTTCTTCCGCAACCCACGGTTCACCGCGGCGACGACCGCGATCACGCTGGCGTTCTTCGCCATGTTCGGCTCGTACTTCATCATCGCCCAGTACATGCAGTTCGTCCGCGGCTACAGCCCGCTCGGCACCGGGCTGCGCATGTTGCCGTGGGCGTTGGCGTACATGTTGGCGGCGATGCAGTCGGCGAGGTTGGTCGAACGGTTCGGCCAGCGTCGGGTGGTGAGCAGCGGGTTGTTCATCGCCGGCGCCGGGTTGGCGTGGATGTCGACGAGCAGCGCGGGCAGCAGCTACTGGTTGTTCGCGGGTTCGCTGATGACGATGGCGCTGGGCATGGGCATCACGACGGCGCCGTCGACCGGGCGCGATCATGCGGTCACTGCCGTTGCACAAGGCGGGCGTGGGTTCAGCGGTGAACGACACCACGCGTGAGCTCGGTGGTGCGCTCGGCGTGGCGGTGCTCGGCAGCCTGGTGACGTCGCGGTTCCACGCGTCGATCCACGACTCGATCGCCACGTTGCCGGCGATCGGCGACGAAGCTCGCTGGCCGACGCACTGCGCCACGCGGCGACGCTGCCGGGCGCGCGCGGCTCGGTCGTGGCCGACGCGGCCCGGGAGGCGTACGTGCACGCGTTCGACACGACGCTTGTCGTCGCCGCGGTCGTGGCGGTGATCGCGTCAGGCCTGGTGGCGTGGCTGCTGCGGGCCAAGGCGACGGCCGTGGTCGAGGAAGAAGCGGCACTGGCGCTCGAGGCGGCGTGATGGAGCGCGTGGGAGAGCTCGAGTATCCGGAGCGCGACGAGCTGCAGCTCGTCGACGTGCTGCAGGCGCTCGGGGATCCGATGCGCCTGCAGCTCGTGCAGCATCCTCGACCAGGCCGACGGTGCGATCGCGTGCAACGAGATCGGGTTGCCGGTGAGCAAGTCGACCGGCAGCCATCACCTCAAGGTGCTGCGCGAAGCGGGCGTCGTACGCGCGCAGGTCGACGGCACCCGCCGCTACTACACGTTGCGCCGCGACGACCTCGAAGCACGCTTCCCTGGGCTGTTGGACAGCGTGCTCCACGCCGAGGCAGCCTCGACCACGACCACGACGATCTGAGCCTCCCGGTCGTGACGGAGGAACGCGACGGTGGGGACGCGCGCAATGACATCGGCGACCTGTGGTCCTGGGGCGCCGACGCATCGCGGGCGATGTCCGAGCGCGTCGGCACGCTCTACAGTGCGCTCAGCTCGTCAGCGACGCGCTTCGAGACGGGGGACCTCGAGGACGAGCTGGCGAAGGTCCGCCTCGACATCGATCGCCTCGTCGACCTGTCGCTGGACGTCTTCGACCGCTTCTTCGCGGTGGTCAGCGGCGTGGTCGAAGGGCGAGCCTCCGGCGGGACGCCCGGCGAGCTCCTGAACCTGCGCGCGGCCCCCGGCGACACCGCGTCCGCCGAAATGTGGGTGCACAACTCGTCCAACGAGGAGCACGCGGCGCCACGCCTGCACCTGCCGGGGTTGACGACGGTCGATGGTGCCTGCATCCCTCCGTCCGGAATTCGGGTCTCGGCGTCGCCTGCGCCCATCGACGGGGGCAACAGCCGGCGGGTCACGCTCGTGATCGACGTCCCGCCGGATGCGGGCTGTGGCAACTACTACGGCGCGCTCATCGCGGACCGCGCGGTCGAGTCGGCGCTGCTCGTACGCCTGGAGGTCGAGTGAGCCGAGCGACGACGTCGGTGTCCGAGACGATGGAGACGTACAACGCTGCCGTCGCGGAGGTCATCGGGTCGTACCTCTCCGAGCGTGAGCCGGGCCCGCATCTCTACGACCCGGTGCGCTCGTTCACGATGCGCCCGGGAAAGGGCATCCGCCCGGCGTTGTGCCTCGCGGCGTGCGAGGCGTTCGGGGGTACGGTCGAGGAGGCGCTGCATTGCGCCGCCGCGGTCGAGCTCCTCCACGCCGCGTTCCTCATCCACGACGACATCGAAGACGGCAGCGCGCACGGCGCCGAGGCGAGCCCACGCTGCACGAGGAGTACGGCGTCCCCGATCGCGCTGAACGCGGGCGACGCGCTCGCGGCGATCTGCCTCCGGCCGCTCCTCGACAACATCGACATCCTCGGCTCGCGTCTCGCCGCGCGCGGTGCTCACCGAGTTCCAGCGCACCATGGAGACGACCGTCGAAGGTCAGGCGGTCGAGACTCGGGTGGCGGCCGACGACATCGTCGACGCTCGACGCCGCTCGACTACCTCGACATGATCCTGCGCAAGACGTGCGCGTACACCACGATCCTTCCGCTGCGGGTCGGTGCGCTGATCGGCTCGTGGAGCGCGCCGACCTCGACGCGATCGCACAGTTCGGCTTCGTCGCTCGGGGCCGCGTTCCAGATCCAGAGACGACGTGCTCGATCTCGTGAGCG
The DNA here is from genome assembly GCA_963726965.1 of uncultured Actinomycetes bacterium. Taxonomy (GTDB): domain Bacteria; phylum Actinomycetota; class Acidimicrobiia; order IMCC26256; family DASPTH01; genus DASUAS01. The sequence goes on from CAVSEI010000006.1 coordinate 593,215, forward strand.
ACGTCGGGTCATACGGCAACGATCTCATCGGTGACATCCGTGAGGGCAAGCGCACGCTCGATGCTCATCCACTTCCTTCGTGACGGCCGCGCCCGCGGATCGGGCACGTCGTGGCGTCCTGGTTCGAGCAGCCGACGAAGTCGTACTCGGCCGACGATGCCCGCCGCGGTCGTACGAGGCTCATCGACGCCGCACGGCAGCATCGCCTTCGCGGAGGAGTACGCGGCGTCGCTGGCTCACGCACGCGGAAGGGTGGTTCGAGATCGCCTTCGCCGGCTGCGCGACTCGTCACCCGCTGCGGTCGTTCCTCCGCGAACTCGTCCCGTTCATGGTCGCGCGGGCGCACTGAGAACGCGAGCGGCGCGCCCGGTTCGGGCTCTGGCCCACGGCCGCCCCGCTCGGCCGTGGTGCGGGAGGAAGGAGCCGGCGATCCCGTGGAGCAACGGACGGCCGGTCAGGGCGTTGCCGGCTTGGATCCCCGACACCACGGCCGCTTCGATGCAGCCGGCGTTGAGGCCGGAGTCGATCCAGTCGCCGGCGAGCACGAGGTTGTCGTAGCCGCTCTCGTCGGCCCGCAGCCGGAGCCGGCCGGTGCCCGGCAACGAGAGCACGTAGCGGTCGGACGGATCGACGTTGGCGCGCAGGTACTGCGCGTCGAGGCGCGCGTTCACCGGTGCGCGCCGTCGCGCGCGGTCGCAGAGCAGGCTCCCAGCGGAAGTCGCCGTCGCTCGGCGCGGCCGCGCGGCCAGATCGTGCCGCACGTCGTGGCGGAGGAACTCGATCGCGTCCGCTCGCAGGCGCGCGTGCTCGCGCGCCGGGTACCCGACGTCGTCGGCGGGCGGCGGATCGCACGGTCGTCCAGCACGTGGCAGAAGTACCCGATCGAGGCAGGACGATCGTCGCGCCGGCCATGCCTCGGCCGCGAGCAGGTGCCGACATCGACGCATACGTGTGGAACGCGCCCGGGTACCCGCTCACGGTGACGTCCGGATCCGTGCCAGTCCGAGCTGCGTCTCGTCGACCCGTGAGCCAGAGCTGCATCGGCCTGCGTCGCGACGGTGCCGAGGTGATCGGTCATCGCCCGCCACTCCGGCGTGCGCGGGTTCTCGATCAGCTCATCGCAGACGATGCGGTGCATGCCGACGGGGATCGCGAGCACCACCGCGTCGAAGTCGTCGCCCGGCGCGGAGCGTGACACGGTCGGCGTCGGGCTTGCTGCGACCAGTGCGACTCGAAGTCGTCGGGCCCGTACCCCTCCGTACCCGGCCAGCTGCTCATGACGCGGGCGCGGCGGGCCAGCACGGCAGACCGCCGACGTCGACGAGCGGCTCGTACGCGTCGACTCGCCGTCGGCCAGCGCCGCCTGCACGCCGAGGTCGACGGCGTCGACGCTCGCGCCGTCGTCGCTCACGCCGAGCGCGTCGACGCGGTGGAAGAACCGGAACTCGCACGCCGCGTGCGCGCGAGCGCGTCGTAGAGCGGCGCGAACACGACGTCGCCCATGCCCGCGGTCATCTTCCAGAAGACCGCGCCCCGGTAGTCGAAGAACATCTTGCCCGAGAGCAGCAGGCCGGTGCCCGCCGCGAACCGCGGGCGGTCGGCGTCACCGTGCTCGTAGCCGAACACGAGGTCGTACACGACGCGAACCAGCGGCGACTCGATGGTCTCGGGACCGGCGCCGTGGCGCGCGAGCCAGTCGCGGTAGTCCTCGTCGTCGACCGCCGCGTAACCCTCGGGGCGCGGTCATGCAGCCCGTCGACGACGATGCCGCGCACGATCGCGCGCACGAGATCGAGAAAGTGCCACATGCGACGCGTCGCGTCGTCGCCCCGTACGCGGCCGGCGAGGTCGGCCGCAGGCGCGCCACCACGATCTCGACCGAACGTCAGCGACGAACGCGGACGCGGCGCGATCGAGCGGGTCGCCAGCGACGACAGCACACTGCTCATCGTGCTGACGCGCCTCCAGCGCGGCGACGAGCACCGCGTCGCCGGCGAGCCGCCCGAGCGTGCCGAGGTTGACCGTTCGCCCGTCGACGGCCGGGGCGGCGGCATGGGATCGGTGCTCAACACGAAGGCCGTGACCGCGGCGGCACGAGCGGCGGAGCGGCGGCGCCGTCCGGGAACAGCGACGCGCCGAAGTCGCCGAGCAGCCGGAGGGCTCGCTCGCACGAGCTCCGCCGGGGTCAGCGGACGTGCGGTCGGCGTCGGGCTCGCCGGGCAGCTCCGGGTTCTCGTTGAAGCGGGCGAGCCAGTGCAGCCACTCGCCGTCGTGCAGCTCGCCGAGCCCGATGCGTGCTCGCGGGGCGGAACGCGTCGCTGCCAGCGCCCGATCGGCGAGCTCGGGGTCGGTGCGGGGCCGGTCGAGCTCGTCGTAGCACTCGCGCACGAGCCGGAACGCGTTCTCGTAGTAGCCGAGCCACACGTGCAGGCCGTGCTCCTCGATGCGACCGTGCTCGCCGCGCGAGCTGGCGCCCTTGCCGCCGAGGCGCCAGCCGCGCTGGTACACGGTGATCGGGCCGACGCGTCGGCTCGAGCTCGGGGCGGCTGAGCTCCCACGCCGCGGCGAGGCCGGCGATCCCTCCACCGAGGATCACCACCCGCTGCGATCCGGATTCGCTCACGACACGACGCCGACGCCGCGCGTCGAGTTCGGCGAGCACGCGGTCGAGCTCGGCGAACAGCCGCTCGGTGTCTTCGGCGCCGAGCAGGCGGCATTCGGACGCGACCGGCGTGCAGCAGGCGCGACCGCGGAACCGGGTGACGACGAATGCCACCGACGGGCCGGTCATCGTGCGCACCGGCTCGCACCATCCGGCGTCCGCACGCTCGTGGCCCCAGTCGGCGAGGGACTCCGGGATGTCCACCACGGAGAGGGCGCGTGTCCACCGCGATTCCTGCGCCCGCAGCTCGAAGGTCGTCTCCTCGACCCGGTCGAGCGGGGTGCCGGCACCAGGCCGAGCAGGGGGGCGCCGAGCTCGCCGATCATCCCGGCGCCGAGCTCGCGCAGCGGCTCGAACGCGAGGTGTGCCTCGTCGACGACGTCCGGCAACGGGCGA
>CAVSEI010000007.1:2500-188691 GCA_963726965.1 uncultured Actinomycetes bacterium
CAGGATCCTGCCGTCGATCTCGGCGGCGTCGATCGACGCGTCGGGATCGTCGACCACCTCGCCGTCGACCCGCACGCCCCGTTGGTCGATCTTGCGCCGAGCCTCCTTGTTCGACGGCACCGCCGCCGGGAAGGCCAGACGCAGCAGGTCGACGATCGAGTAACGACCGTCGTGCGCCGCTTCCGGCACGGGAGAGACCTCGTCGATCTGGGCGGGAACGTCGTGGGCCCGGAAGACCCGATCGAAGCCGGCCTCGGCGTCCGCACCGGCGCCATCGCCGTGGTACAGGTCGACGACGGTGCGGGCCAGCAGGCGCTTGGCGTCGACCGGCGCCAGTGTCCCGTCCACCAGCTGCCGCTGCGCCTCTTCCACGCGCGCCAACGGCCAGCCGGTGGCGAGCTCGAAGTAGTGCGGCATCAAGGTGTCGGGCAGCGACATCACCTTGCCGAACTGCTCGCCCGGCGGTTCCACGATCCCGACGTAGTTGCCGAGCGATTTGGACATCTTCTGCTGACCGTCGAGACCCACGAGCAACGGCATGGTGAGGACCACCTGCGGCTCCTGGCCCTCCCGCTCCTGCAGCTGCCGGGCGAGGAGGAAGTTCCAGATCTGGTCGCTGCCCCCGAGCTCGACGTCCGCGGCGACCTGCACCGAATCCCAGCCCTGGAGGAGCGGGTAGAGGAACTCGGTCACCGAGATCGGTGCGCCACCCGCGTACCGCTTGGCGAAGTCGTCGCGTTCGAGCATCCGGGCGACGGTCGTCCGGGCCGTGAGCTTCAACACGTCCTCGATGTCCATCGCGGCGAGCCATTCCGAGTTGCGCCGGATCTCGAGGGGCTCGGGCAGGAGGATCTGGTGCAGTTGCTCGACGTAGGTGGCGGCGTAGGCGTCGACCTGCTCCTTCGAGAGCCGGGGTCGGGTCACCGAGCGGCCCGACGGATCGCCGATCTGTGCGGTGTAGTCACCGAGGATCAGGACCGCGGTGTGCCCGAGTTCCTGGAACTGGCGGAGCTTGCGCAGGACGACCGCAAAGCCGAGATGGATGTCGGACGCGGTGGGATCGATGCCGAGCTTGACCCGCAGCGGTCGGCCCGACGAGAGCTTCCGGCGAAGCTCGGATTCGCTGACCAGCTTGTCGAAGGCCTCTTCGAGGACGAAGTCGGTGGTAGCGGCCATGACGTCGGAACGCTACCCGGCCATCATCCCCCGAACCGGCGTCGTTCACCCGAGGTATGACCCCGGCGAACGACGCCGGTTGGGAGGGGCGCGGGGTCAGGGGCGGCTGAGATTCGGGTCACCGGGCACGGTGAAGCGCCACGGGTGCTCGTCGCCCTTGCCCGGCGCGAGGCCGATCCGCACCGAGACGACCGGAGCTGCGGGCGGCGCCACGCCGTCGTCGAGGATCCGGATCGGGCCCCGCACGAGATCGCAGCCGTTGTCGGCCCCGGTGATCCCGAACGCCTGGCACAGGCGCGCCGGACCGGCAAGGAGGTCGCGGTCACGGCGTGCCTTGGCCCGACGCTCCCGCATCACCTCGAGCCCGGCGACCGGCGCGGCGGCGCGCAGCAGGACCGCAGCGGCGTCTCCGGGCCGTTCGTGGGCGGCGACGACGTTGGCGCACCAGTGCATGCCGTAGGTGAAGTAGACGTAGAGATGTCCGGGCGGGCCGAACATGACCTCGGTGCGTGGCGTCACGCCACGGTGGGCGTGACTCCCGGCGTCGTCGGAGCCGAGGTACGCCTCGACCTCGACCAGCCGGGCGACCACCTTCACGTCGTTGGCGCTCCGGTAGACCAAGAGCTTGTTGAGCAGCTCCGGCGCGAGCACCCGGGCGTCGCGCCGGAAGAAGGAACGGGGGAGGACGCGACTCAAGCGGGCAGCTGGAGCCAGCGAGCCTGCTCCGCGAGTCGAGCGCGTGCCTTCACCAACTGTTCGGCGACCGACGCCGGGCCGGCGCCACCCGGTGTGGTCCGCCGCAGGACCGCCGCACCCGGTTCGAGCAGCGCGAGCGCGTCGGGTCCGAGATCGGGCTCGGTGAGCACCAGCTCGTCGAGCGGCACGCCGCGCTCGGCGGAGTGGCGCACCAGCTCACCCACCCGGGCGTGCGCATCGCGGAAGGGAATCCCCCGTTCCACCAGCCACTCAGCAAGGTCGACTGCGGCCGAATGCTGGCTGTCGGCGGCCGCCTGCATCGCGCGCGGGCACGATCTCGGCGGTGGCGAGCAGGCCGGCCAGGGCGCCCAGGGCGAGGCGGTTCTGGTCGAGCGCGTCGAAGAGGGGCTCCTTGTCCTCCTGCAGGTCGCGGTTGTACGCGAGCGGCAGGCCCTTCAACGTGGCGAGGAACCCGGCGAGGTCGCCGATGAGCCGGCCCGCCTTGCCCCGGGCCAGCTCGGCGATGTCGGGGTTCTTCTTCTGGGGCAGCATGGAGGAACCGGTGCTGAAAGCGTCGGCGAGCCTGAGGAAGCCGAATTCGTCACTGGTCCAGAGCACGATCTCCTCGCCCAGGCGCGAGAGGTGCACCTGGGTCAACGAGGCCACGAACAGGGCTTCGGCCACGAAGTCACGGTCGGAGACCGCGTCGAGCGAGTTGTCGAACCGGCGGGCGAACCCGAGCTCCGCAGCAACGCCGTCGGGATCGAGCGGGAGGCTGGAGCCGGCGAGGGCCCCGGCCCCGAGCGGCGACACGTCGGCGCGGCCGAGCGCGTCGCGCCACCGCTCGACGTCGCGCGCGAACGCCCAGAAGTGGGCGAGGAAGTGATGGGCCAGCAGCACCGGCTGGGCCCGCTGCAGGTGCGTGTAGCCCGGGAGGTAGACGTCCTCGGCCGCGACCGCGCGGCCCAGGAGCACCTCCTGGAGCTGGTGCACGTGGCGGGCGACGTCGGTGCCCTCGCGCCGGAGGAAGAGTCGCAGCGCGGTGGCCACCTGGTCGTTGCGGCTCCGGCCGGTGTGCAACTTGGCCCCGGCCGCGCCCGCGAGCTCGGTGACCCGCCGTTCGATCGCGGTGTGGATGTCTTCGTCGGACGGCGTGAACTCGAACGTGCCGTCGACCAGCTCGGTCTCGACCCGATCGAGCCGCGGTCTGCACCACCGCGGCTTCGTCGTCGGTGAGGAGGCCGACGCGCGCCAGCATGGCGACGTCCGCCGCGACCCGACGAGGTCGTCGGGCGCGAGGCGCCGATCGAACGACAGGCTCTCGGTGAACGCCAGGAGCTCGTCGGCGGGACCGTCGGCGAACCGACCGTGCCAGAGCGTCATGTGGCGGGTCCGGCCGCCGACGGGTCGGCCCCGGCCGGGCCGGCTGCCGATGGGTCGGCCCCGGCCGGGCCTCCCTGCTCACCGCGCCCACGTCTCGACCGAGAGGCCCCAGAGCCGGACGAAGCCGGAAGAATCCTCGTGCCGGAAGGTGTCGGGACAGCGTCGTAGGTCGCGAGGTCGTGGCGGTACAGACCCCGGTCGGCACGCCGGCCGGCGACGAAGCACCGGCCCGGTTCCAGGCGGAGTCGGACGTCACCGGTCACGAACCGCTCGCGCGTGACCCATGAACACGTCGAGGGCCTCCTTCAGGGGGGAGAACCACAAGCCGTCGTACACCAACTCGGCGTCAGCGCGGTTCGAGGCGGGCCTTCTCGCGCATCAGGTCGCGTTCGAGCGTGATCGATTCGAGATCAGCGTGGGCGAGCAGCACCGCGAGGGAGCCGGGGCACTCGTAGGTCTCGCGGCTCTTGATCCCGACCCGCCGGTTCTCGACCATGTCGAGGCGACCCCAGCCGTACGCACCCACCAGGGCGCCGAGCTCGATGACCAGTTCGTGCAGGGGCTTGACGACGCCGTCGAGCGCGACCGGCACGCCCTGTTCGAAGCGCACGACGACCTCGCAGCGCCTCGACGCGGCACGTCGGCGACGTCGCACGTGAGCGCGTAGGCGTCGAGCGGCGGCGAAACCCACGGGTCCTCGATGATGCCGCACTCGATCGCACGCCCCCAGAGGTTCTCGTCGATCGAGTACGGGCTCTTCTTGGTCACGCTGATCGGGATGTCGTGCTTGGCGGCATAGTCGATGCTGTCGTCAGCGCGTGAAGCCCCAGACGCGCACGGGAGCGAGCACGTCGAGGTCGGGGGCGAGGGCGCGCACCGACACCTCGAAGCGCACCTGGTCATTGCCTTTCCCCGTGCATCCGTGGGCGACCGCGTCGGCACCGAACTCGCGCGCCGCGAGCACGAGATGCTTGGCGATCACCGGACGCGACAACGCCGACACCAACGGGTACTTGCCCTCGTAGAGCCGCGTTGGCGTGGATCGCGTTGACGAGGTAGTCGTCGGCGAACTCGGCGCGCGCGTCAACGACTCGGGCTTCGATCGCGCCCGCCGCGAGGGCGCGTGCCGTGATCTCGTCCCACGGGTCGTCGGCCTGCTGGCCGACGTCGACCACGAGCGCGATCACCTCGGCGCCCCACTCCTCCTGGATCCATTTGACCGCGACGGACGTGTCGAGACCGCCGGAGTACGCCAGAACCACTCGCTGCGTCATGTCGTTGCTTCCTTCGTCAGAGTCCGGCGAGGCCGGCGAGATCCGCCGCGACGGGGCCTCCGCCGGTCGATGCTGCGCAGACCAGGATGATCGTGTCGTCGCCGGCCACGGTGCCGAGCACGTCGGAGAGCCCGGCGCGGTCGAGGGCGGAGGCCACCACGTGCGCCGAACCCGGCGGCGTGCGCAGCACCACCAGGTTCGCGCTGTGCGTCACCTCGACCACGAACTCGCCCATCACCCGGCGGAGGTGGTCGTCGGGGGCGGTGCGCTCCTTGGCGTGTTCGGGGATGGCGTACGCCATGGCCCCGCCGGGAATCCGCACCTTCACCGCGCCGAGCTCCTCGAGGTCGCGGCTGACGGTGGCCTGCGTGGCGATCACGCCGTCGGCCGCGAGCATCTCGACGAGTTGTGCCTGGCTCGAGATCGCCTGCTCCTCGAGCAACCGGGCGATGCGGTGCTGCCGCTGCGGCTTGCCCAGGGTCGCCACGGCTATGGCCTCGCCACGAGCAACTGCGCGAGGACCAGCGCGAGCCGCGTGCATGCGGTTGGCGGCCTGTTGCCAGACGGCCGCAGCGCGGACCGTCGATCACCGACACGCTGACCTCTTCACCCCGGTGCGCGGGCAGACAGTGGAGGAACCACGCCTGCTCCCCCGCCGCGACCATGAGTGCGTCGTCGACCGTGTAGCCCGCGAACACGGCCAGACGCGCCGCGTGTTCCGCTTCTTGACCCATCGATGTCCAGACGTCGGTGTAGACCGCATCGGCACCGGCGACCGCTTCGTACGGATCGGTGATCAGCTCGATGACGCCGCCGAGGTTGCGGGCCCGCTCGACCGTGAGGTCGTCGAGCTCGTACCCCGGCGGTGACGCCACGGTCAGCTCCACGCCCGACAGCGCGGCGGCGAAGGCCAGGGATGCGGTGACGTTGTTGCCGTCGCCCACGTACACCAGGCGACGACCGTCGAGGACCCCCAGCAGCTCGCGCAGCGTGAGGAAGTCGGCGACGGCCTGCGTCGGGTGGGCGCGGTCGGAGAGGAGGTTCACGATCGGCACGTCGACGACGGCCGCCATCTCCTCCAGGGTGGCGTGGTCGAACACGCGGGCGGTGATGACCGAACAGAAGCCGGCGAACGTCCGGGCGACGTCGGCCACGGATTCGCGCACGCCGAGTCCGACCTCCTCGGGCCGGATGTAGATCGGATGCCCGCCGAGTCCCACGACTGCCATCTCGGTCGAGACCCGCGTGCGAACCGACGGCTTCTCGAACAACATCGCGACGCCTTGACCGGCCAGCAGCTGGGGGACCGCACTCGGGTCGGCCTTCCACTTCTCCGCGGTGTCGAGCACCGAGGCGAATTCGGCGGGCGTGAGGTCGTCGACCTCGAGGAACTGGGAGGAGCTCACGACACGACCTTCCGGACGATCGCGACGGCAGCCGCGATCTCGTCGTCGGACACGAGCAGCGACGGCGCGAACCTGAGCGCAGTCGGCGTGACCGCGTTCACCACGAGACCGGCGTCGAGACACGCCACCGCGACCGGTCCGGCTTCGATCCCGGCGTCGAGTTCGGCCGCGATGAGCAATCCGACGCCGCGCACGGTCGCGATCCCAGGAATGTCGAGCAACGCGTCGGTGAGACGCGCGCCGGCACGCGCCGTGCGCGCAGGCGCGTCGACCTCCTCCATGACCTCGAGCACCGTCAGCGCGGCGCGCGCGGCGAGGGGTTGGCCGCCGTAGGTGGTGGCATGATCACCGGGCTTGAACGCCTCGGCGACCTCGGTGCGGGCCCAGCACGCGCCGATGGGCACACCGTTCCCGAGCGCCTTCGCCATCGTGACGATGTCCGGGCGCACACCGTCGGCGTGCTGGTAGCCGAACCACTTGCCGGTACGCCCGAGCCCGGTCTGCACCTCGTCCACGATGAGCAACGCCTCGCGCTCGTCGCACAGCGCGCGCACCCCTTCGAGGTAGCCGGGGGGCGACGGCTGCACGCCGCCTTCGCCCTGAACGGGTTCGAGCATCACCGCGCAGACCCGCTCGTCCATCGCCGCCGCCAGCGCGTCGAGGTCCGCGAACACGACCTGACGGAAGCCGGTGGGCAACGGCTGGAAGGTCTCCTGCTTCTGGGGCTGGCCGGTGGCGGCCAGCGTCGTCAGGGTGCGGCCGTGGAAGGACCCCCACGCCGACAGCACATGGAACCGATCGGGACCACCGTTGGCCTGGCCGTAGCGACGCGCCAACTTGATCGCGCACTCGTTGGCCTCGGCGCCCGAGTTGGCGAAGAACACCTTCCCGCCACCGCCGTGCAATGCGTCGAGCCGCGCCGCGACCTGCGGCTGCCACTCGTTGTAGTAGAGGTTCGAGACGTGGAGCAGGGTGCGGGCCTGTTCGGCCAGCGCATCGGCGACGGCCGGGTGCGCGTGGCCCAACGCGGTGACCGCGAGGCCGCCCAGGAAGTCGAGGTACTCGTTCCCTTCGCTGTCCCAGAGCTTCACGCCCTCGCCCCGGACGAACGCGACCGGCAGTCGCCCGTACGTCTGCATGCCGTGCTCGGCGTCCAGCGCCTCGATCTCGGCGAAGCTGCTCATTGCGCAGCGTCGATCATGGTGCCGATGCCTTCGTCGGTGAAGAACTCCAGCAGGAGTGCGTGCGGTATCCGGCCGTCGAGGATGTGCGCCCGTCGCACGCCGCCGTGGAGCGCGTGGAGGCACGACTCCAACTTGGGAATCATCCCGCCGTCGGCCCGACCGGTGGCGAGCATCTCGGCCAGGCCGTCGACGTCGGTCCGGGAGATGAGCGTGGTCTCGTCGCCGTAGTCGCCGTAGAGCCCGGCGACATCGGTGAGGTAGACGAGCTTCTCGGCCTGCATCGCGCACGCGATGGCACCGGCCACCGTGTCGGCGTTGATGTTGTAGGCCTGCCCGAGCTCGTCGACCCCGACGGTGGCGATGACCGGGATCAGCTCCTCGTTGACCAGCTTGTGCACGATCGACGGGTCGATGCTCGACACGTCGCCGACGAACCCCAGCCGCTCGTCGCGCATCTCGACCTTGATCAGCCCGGCGTCTTCACCGGACAGGCCGACCGCGTAGGACCCGTGCTGGTTGAGCGCGGCGACGATCTCCCGGTTCACCTTGCCGACCAGCGCCATGCGCACGATGTCGACGCTCTCCGCATCGGTGACCCGCAGGCCGTCGACGAACTCGGGCTCCTTGCCCAGCCGCCGCATCAGGTCGCTGATCTGGGGACCACCGCCGTGCACCACGACCGGGTTCATGCCGATCAGGCGCATCAGGACGACGTCCTGCGCGAACAGATCGGCGAGGGCGGGATCCTCCATCGCGTGGCCGCCGTACTTCACCACGACGGTGCGACCGGTGAACTCGCGGATGTACGGCAGTGCCTCGGCGAGGATCGAGGCCTTGGCGAGGATCTCGTCGTTCACGACGTGCCCATGTTCTCGTCGACGTACGCGTGCGTGAGGTCGGTGAAGAGCATGGTCGCCTCACCGTTGCCGTGGTGGAGATCACAGGTGATCGCGAGATCCCGCTGGTCCATGGCCTGCGCGACCGCGGCGGCGTCGTGCGGGGCGGCGATCCCGTGCTCGCAGACGACGGTGCCCGCGTACGCGATGGTGACCCGCTCCGGATCGAACACTGCACCACTGACGCCGAGCTCGGAGATGATGCGACCCCAGTACGGATCCTTGCCGTACAGAGAGCACTGCACCAGCTGGCTGCTCGCCACCGCGCGCGCCGCGAGCTGCGCCTCGGCGGTGGTCCGCGCGCCGCGCACATGGAGCGTGACGCACTTGGTCGCGCCTTCGGCGTCTGTCGCCATCTGGTGCGCGAGGTCGGCGCACGCGGCGCTCAGCGCCTCGACCAGCGCACCGTACGCGGCGCCCGTCGTCGCGACGATCGGTTCGTTGCCCGCGGCGCCGTTCGCGAGCACCAGCACCGTGTCGTTGGTGCTCCGGCACGCGTCGACGACCAACGCGTTGAAGCTGTCATCGACCGCGGCCAGGAGCGCGCGCTGGAGCGGCCCGGCCGCGACGGCCGCGTCGGTGGTGAGCACGGCCAGCATCGTCGCCATCGCGGGCGCGAGCATCGCCGCGCCCTTCGCCATGCCCCCCACCGTCGCCGCGTGGTGTCCGGGCAGGTCGACGGACTGCCGCGTCACCTTGCGGACGGTGTCGGTCGTGAGCATCGCGTCGGCCGCCGCCACTCCCCCGGCGGCGTCGGCGGTGAGCATCGCGCCGAGTTTCGGAACGCCGGACTCCACCGGCGCCATCGGCATGGGGATGCCGATGAGGCCGGTCTGGCACACGAGGACGTCGGTGGTCGCGCAGCCCACGGCGTCGGCGGTGAGCTCGCACATGCGCCGTGCGTCGGCCCGGCCCTGGTCGCCGGTCGCCGCGTTGGCGTTGCCCGAGTTGAGGACCACCGCCGCGGCGCGACCGTCGGCGAGGTGGAGGCGGCTGATCTGCACCGGCGCGGCGGCGACCAGGTTGGTGGTGAACACGCCGGCCGCGCTGACCGGCGCCCGGTCGGCCGTGGCCACCATGGCCAGGTCGGGCGCGCCCGACTCCTTGATCCCCGACGCGAGGCCACCGGCTTCGAACCCCGGCACGGCGGTGACGCTCACGGCATGAGCCCGATGGTCGAGAGGGCGGTGATCTCCGGGAGGCCGAGCAGGAGGTTGGCGCTCTGCAGGGCCTGCCCCGACGCGCCCTTCACGAGGTTGTCGAGCGCGCCGATGGCGAGCACGGTGTTGGTCCGCTCGTCGTAGCGGACGGTGAGGTGCACCGCGTTCGAACCGAGCGTGGCCTTGGTGCCGGGCGAGCCGTCGGTGACGTGCACGAACGGCTCGGCGGCGTAGAAGTCCCGGTACCCGGCCAGGAGCGAGTCGGTGCCGAGGGGCATGTCGGCAACCGGCCGGGCGTAACAGGTGGCGAGGATGCCGCGGGTCATCGGCACGAGGTGCGGCGTGAACAGCACCTGCACGGGCTCGCCCGCGACGTGACCGAGCGCCAGCTCCATCTCGGCGGTGTGCCGATGGGTGAGGAGCCCGTACGCGTTGACGTTGTCGCTCACCTCGGCGAAGAGGCTGGCGGCCTTCAGGCCCCGACCCGCGCCCGAGACCCCCGACACTGCGTCGACGACGATGCCGCTCGCCTCGACCAGGCCCGCCGCGAGCAAGGGGGCGAGGGCGAGGGTCGCGGTGGTCGGGTAGCAACCGGGCGACGCGACGTGTCGTGCGGCCACGATCTCGTCGCGGTAGAGCTCGGGGAGGCCGAAGGCGAACCGTTCGATGAGCCCGGGCGCGGCGTGGCGCTCGCCGTACCACTGCTCGTAGGCGCCGGCCGGCAGCCGGAAGTCGGCCCCCAGATCGACCACGTGGCCGACGGTGTCGACCAGGTCGGCGGCGATCGCCTGGGACCGCCCGTGCGGCAGACACAGGAAGACGAGATCGAGGCCGGCGAGGTCAGCGGGGGCGACCTGCTCGTAGGTCAGACGCTCGTAGGTCGCGGCCAGTGACGGGTAGAGGTCGCCGACGGCCAGCCCGGCGTTGGCGTCCGCGGTGACCAGCGAGACCTCGATCTCGGGATGGCCCGCGAGGAGGCGCAGGAGCTCAGCTCCCGTGTACCCCGATCCCCCGACGACGGCCGCTCGGTACGCCATCCCGCCAGTATACACATACCTGCATATCTATGCGCGCCCCATATCTATGCGCGCCCCATCTCTGCGCGGCGGAGGCGGCGGACGCCGAACCAGAGGAGGACGGCGCCCCCGATGACGAACTTCACCGCCACGATCCAGAGGGTGACGTTCCGGCCGGTGTGGCTGTCGTCGGTGACGATGCTCGTCGGGTCGTGGCGGTCGTAGTGGATCGGGACGCGGCTCCCGAGGGTCGGCTGCTCCTCGCCCGTCTTCACGGATTCGACCGCCCGGACGACCCGCCCGCTCGCGGTCACGAATTCGAGGCGGCGTTCGCCGTGCACGTCGACCTCGGTGGCCACGACCGCGATGCCGTCGGCCCGCAGCTGGGCGTCGTGGCGTTGCAGTGAAACCACGAACCCGCCGACGACGACACCGAGCACGACGAGGAGCGCGCCGCCGCCGACCGCCCACCGTGCCGTCTTCCGGGTGAGCCGGAACGTGGGTCGCGCCGGTGGCGGAGCGGCCGGTGGCGGCGCGGCCGGTGGCACCGGCGGCACCGGTGCTCGCGGTGTCGTCGGCGGCGAGACGCGCGACGCGTCGTAGCGGGCGCGTTCGGCCGGATCGCCGAGGACCCGATAGGCCGCGCTCACCCGGGCGAAGCGATCCGCGGCGGTGTCGTCGTCGGGCCGCGCGTCAGGATGCAGCTCCTTGGCCCGGGCCCGGTACGCGGCGGCGATCTCGTCGGGGGTGGCGCGGGGCGCCACGCCGAGCTGCTCGTACAGGTCACCCATCGAGCGGGCGTGCGGTTGGCGGACGGCCACGGCTCCCCATTGTGCCGTGCCCGACTGCGAGACTGCCCGCCGTGGCATCGTGGAACGGGTTCGAGGGGCAGGCCCCGGCACTGGCCGTCGCGGTTCGCCGTCAGCTGACCGCGACCCTCCACTGCATCCTCGGCACGCTGCGAGCCGACGGCTCGCCTCGCCTCACCGGGCTCGAGGCCCACTTCGGCGAGGGCGAGCTCTGGTTGGCCATGATGCCCGACTCCCGCAAAGCCGACGACCTGCGGCGCGACCCGCGATTCGCGCTCCACAGCGCGCCGGACGTGTCGATGGTCGACGGCGATGCCAAGGTCAACGGGCGCGCGGTGCTCGTGGCCGACCAGCGCACGCTGCAGCGGTTCGCGGCGACGCTCCCACAGGCACTGCCGCCGAGCGGCATGGCGCTGTTCCGCGCCGATCTCACCGACGCGTCGCTGGCACGCGTCGACGGCGACCACATGCTCATCGACATCTGGCGCGACGGCGAGTCGCCGCGCCAGGTCGGTCGTCAGTAGTACTTCTTCAGCCGGTCAGGACACGACGCACCGGATCAGGACAGGCGCACTCGAACCTGGCAACCTCCGTACGGCAATCCCGCTCCCATTCCTCGCGGCCCGTCCGGGAGCGGACTGCGCGGGCGCTCCTGCGACGTTCTGCGCGTCGTTCTGTACGCGGATCGTGTGTGGAGCTGACGCGCTCGTCGATGATGGCTTGCAGATCTGGGGGAGGATCCCTGCTACGAGCCGGTCCAGTAGAAGCCGTGGCCGCCCAGATCGCCCACGATGAGCTGTCCGGTCTTGCCGAACGGCGCGACCCCGAGCATCTCCCCGTCTCTTGAGCTCTTGGCGGTCTTGAGTACTTGCCAATGCTGACCGTTGGCTGAGGAGTAGCCGATGGGTCTCCGGTGGGGTCCCGTGTTCGAGCACGTCGAGCCGACGGCGATGAAGGTGCCGTCCTGTGCGAGGCCGACACTGAACAAGAGGAGGTGCGGGTCGCGATCGGTGTGCGACCAGGTACTGCTCGTCGTTCGAGAACCACATCGTGCCGCCGCAGTTCTGCGACACGCCGTCGACGGTCTTCTCGGTCGTGCCTACGACCACGATGCCGGCATCGGACGACGCGATCCCTGTCGCGGTGCCGTTCGCAGGCACGGTGGTCGCGGTCCAGTTCGTACCGTCGGTCGAGCGCCACACGACGGGCTCCCTGCATCGCCGTTCTGGTCTGGGTATTCGGTGCCCACCGCGAGATAGCCCTGGCTGTCGACCGTGATCCCTGCCGCTAGGCCGCCCGCCCCGCTGTCCATCGGGAGATCGAACACCTGCCACGATTGGCCGTCGTCGGTGGAGATCCAGGCGAGCGGACGGCGATATTCGGCCGCGCTGTCGGGAGCGCCGGACGCCTCCCCGACGCCAACGAGCGTGCCGTCGCTGCCGACTGCGATGGCGTTGACCTCGACGAGGCCGTACGCACTACCGTCCGGTTGTCGCACCGTCTGGACGTCGGTGGCAGGATCGAAGTTGCGCCCGCCGTCGGTCGAGATGAAGAACCCGGGTCCGCCACCACAACATGGCGGTCTTTCGGGCCCGGAGTCGTCGGTGATGCTGCCGACCGCGACCTGCACGCCGTCGGCCGACGAGACGATCCCGTGGAGATGCGGCACCGCCCGAGCACTCGACTCGAGGTGGCCGGTGCGAGTCCAGTGGGTGCCGTCGCGCCCACGGTCCACACGACGGGGTTGGCGTAGGACTGGCCCGCCGGCTGATCGCTTCCGACGGCGAGGTATCCACCACCGAACTTCGTGATCGCGGCGATCGATTGCTGCCCGGCACCGCCGAGGGGATCCGAATCGGGGACCGACGCACCAGCCCACGAGGATGCGGAGGCGAGCACCAGCACCAGGGCGAGTCCGGCGACAGCGCGGCGCGAGGCGTTCATCGCTGTGCGCCGCTTGTGCACCCCGACCCGCACCCTGCGCCTCCCGACTGGCGCGAACACTACGGCGACGCGGATCCGACGAGCGGCGCCGCGCTACCGGGGTCCGCTCTTGGAGCTGTTCCACCAGGCGACGAGGGCGCTGGGGTCGTCGTTGTCGTTGGTGGCCTGGGCGATGATGCCGAGCTTCCGGTGGCTCCACGCATAATGCGCGTATTCGGGACTGTTCGAACTGTCCGAGTGGAAGAAGCAGGCGAACTCGCCAACGACGTGCTTGCGCGCGCCTTTACCCTGCGACCAGGTCCCGGAGGTGGGGCAGTCGCTGGTAGCCGTCGCGGTCTTTGGCTGCGCACTTGCGCGTGTGATGAAGGCCGCGAAGAAGCCGTCGACGGCGGCGGGGGCGATCGATCCATAGACGACAGCGCCGGCACCGCCCGTGGCCCGACAGGTCACCCAGGCTCGGATCCAGAGTCGCGCAGCGTAGACGTCCGCACCGCTCGCGGTCGGATCCGACAGGTCGATAGACGTGCAGGTCTTCCGGGTGGCTGCGGGAATGTGGGCGCGCAGCGCACGCTGGAATCGCGCTTGTTCCGAACCTGATGAGACGACGCCGGCGACATCGTCGGCAGTCTGGAGCGGGCCGGCCTTGTTGTTCCACCATGTCTGCAAGGCCACCGCGTCGGTGTTGCCCGGCGCCATAGCCGCCCACCCGAGAATGTTCTCCTGGTCGTACGTCCACATGCGCGCGACGAATTCGGGTGTCGTCGACGCCACTCCGGTGCTGGGATCTGTCGTCGACGACGAGTAGTAGCAGGCGATTCGGCCCGCGTTCGTTCCCGAGAAGTCCCAAGTGCCGTCACTGGGGCAGTTGCCGTCGGTCGAGCGGACCGGTCGCGACCCACTGGCGCCCACGAGGCACGCGGTGCTCGTGGACGACGACGCGACGCGGAACCGTTTCCTTGCGACCCTGGCGCAACCCGCGCCGACGAGCGGGCTGGGGTTGTTCCGCGCTGAACTCACCGACGCGTCGTTGGCGCGAGTCGACGGAGACCACATGGTCATCGATTCGTGGCGCGACGGCGAGACCCCGCGTCAGGTACGACGCCAGTAGCTACTGCGATCCGAGCGCGTCGCGCAAGCGCGCGAGGGATCGCCACCGACTCGTGGGACCCCGGCACGACCGACACGTAGGTGATGGTGCCGACACAGACGGGCGCGGCGTCGACCGTCGCCGTGTACTGCAGGTCGAACGACTTCGTGCCGAGGCGCGTCGGCGCCACCGCGATGGCGACGTCGTCGTCGAAGCCGGCGGGTCCCTGCCAATCGAGTGACGCGTGCACGACCATGACGTCGAAGTCGCGGAAGAACGCGACGGCGGGGGCGAATCCCAGATGTTCGAAGAACCGGGTCGAGGCTTCGTCGAAGTAGGTGAGCCAGTGGGCATTGAACACGACGCCCTGGACGTCGACCTCGGCGTAGCGCGGTCGCAGGTGGTGAACGAACGCGGTCAACCGCGCAGCTCGGCGTCGTGGGCGGTGCGCACGGCGTCGATCGCCTGCTGACGGAGCGCTCCGATGTCGGCATCGGTGAGCGTGCGGTCGGGCGCGCGGAAGCGCACCGCGAACGCCAAGCTGCGCCGACCCGCACCCAGCGCCTCGGAGTGGAACACGTCGAAGCACTCTGCAGCTTCGAGCACGTCGCCCGTCGCGGCTCGCAAGGTCTGCAGGATGTCGGCAGCGGCGACGGTGTCGGCGACGACGAAGGCGAGGTCGATGGTCGAGGCGGGGAAGCGGGAGGGTGCACGGAAGGTGCGGTCCCGGCGGGGCGCGTCGAGCAGTGCATCGAGGACCAGTTCGGCGGCGACGACCGGCGCGTCGAGTCCGAGCGCGGTCAAGACCTCGGTGGCGACCTCGCCGACGGTGCCCGCGTCGCGGCCGTCGATCATCAGCGTGGCGGCGCGACCAGGTCGGTACCCGGTGAGCGCGGCCGGTGTGAGCCTGGCGCCGTCGATCGCCAGGGCGTCGAGCACGACCTGCACCGCGTCGATCGCGTCATAGACGTCGACCGGGCGGTCGGGCTCGATCGGGCGCCGGCGCACGCTGCCCGCCCAGGCCAGGGCGACGTGTTCGGGCTCGTCCGGCAGCGGACTGTCGGTCGGTCGATCGAGGGGGGCGAGGAACACGCGGCCCAGCTCGAAGAGTGCAGCGTCCGCCAGGCCCTGGGCCCGGTTGCCGGCCACCGCGCGCAGCAGACCGGGGAGGACGGCGGTGCGCAGCACCGACTCCTCGGCCCGCAGCGGATTCGTGGCTCGTACAACGCGATCGAGTGGCGCACCGGCGCGCTCGAGGTCGCTGGGCGCGACCAGCGAGAGGGTGATCGCCTCGGAGAACCCGATCCCCACGAGCGCGTCGGCGACCACGCGTCGCTCGCGCTGGCGGACGGTGAGCGCACCCACCTGCCCGTGGGTGTCGGGGAGGGTGCGGCCGATGCGGTCGAAGCCGATGCGACGCGCGACCTCCTCGATCAGGTCGATCTCGCGGTCGAGGTCCGGCCGGAAGGTCGGCACGACCGCGATCACGCTGTCCGCATCTCCCGTGCCCGCGTCCTCGAGCTCGATGCCGAGCGGCGCCAGCGACGCCCAGATGTCCTCGTCGTCGAGGTCCGTCCCGAGCACCGCGTTCACGCGACTGGCGCGCACGCGGATGCGCTCGCGCTCGATCGGCGTCGGGTACACGTCGATGACATCGGGCGCGACCTGCGCTCCGGCCACGTCGACCAGCAACTCCATGGCCCGATCCGCGTTGCGGGCGATCGCGTCGGGGTCGATGCCCCGCTCGAAGCGCGCGCTCGATTCGCTGCGCAATTTCAGGCGCTTCGAGCTCCGGGCGATGCCCATGCGTTCGAAGTAGGCCGACTCGAGCAGGATCTCGGTGGTCGAGCCGGAGACCTCCGACGTCGATCCGCCCATGATCCCGGCGACGGCCTGCGGCGCGCGTCCCGCGTCGCAGATCAACAGATCCTCGGACGTCAGCGTGCGCTCGACACCGTCGAGCGTCGTCATCGTCTCGCCGTCGTCGGCGGTGCGGACGACGATCCCGGGACCGTCGAGCCGCGCGAGGTCGAACGCGTGCAACGGCTGGTTGCGTTCGAGCAGCACGTAGTTGGTGACGTCGACCACGTTGCTGATCGGCCGCATACCCGCCTTCACGAGTCGTTGCGCCATCCACGCGGGCGACTCGCCCATGGTGACGCGCGCGACCCGCCCGAGGTAGCGCGGGCACCGCGCTTCGTCTTCGATGACGACGGCGATGTCGCGGGACACCGACCCATCGGTCGCGACCCGCGGTTCGGGCACGATGAAGTCGAGCGAGAAGTGCGCGGCCAACTCGCGCGCCACCCCCACGATGCACATCGCGTCGGGGCGGTTGGGCGTGATCGCGAGGTCGAAGATGACGTCGTCGAGGCCGAGCAGCTCGCGTACGTCGGCGCCGAGTTCGGCGCCATCCTCGAGCCCGAGGATCCCGGAGTGGTCGTCGCCGAGACCCAGCTCCTTCGCCGAGCACAGCATGCCGTCGCTCACCTGACCGCGGATCGTGCGCCGTTCCAGCGTGAATCCGCCCGGCAAGGTGGCCCCCGACGGCGCGTACGGCACCACCATCCCGGTGACCACGTTGGGGGCGCCGCACACGACCCGTGTCTCACCCGCTCCGGTCGTGACGTCGACCAGCGACAACTTGTCGGCGTCGGGGTGCTGCTCGACGTTGAGCACGCGCGCCGCGATCACCCCGGTGATCTCCGCGCCGGGCTGCTCGAGGCCGTCGACCTCGAGCCCGAGCTGGTTCAGCGCGGCGACGAGGTCGGCGACGGGGGCATCGACCGGCGTGAAGTCGCGGATCCAAGAGAGCGGTGCGCGCATCGGTGAGCCTCAGTACTGCGCCAGGAAGCGCACGTCGCCGTCGAAGAAGGTCTTGATCTCGTCGATGTCGTAGCGGACCATCGCGATCCGTTCGAGGCCGAAGCCGAACGCGAAGCCGCTGAACTCCTCGGGGTCGATGCCGACGCCCGACAGCACGTTGGGGTCGACCATGCCGCACCCGCCGAGCTCGATCCACCCCGACTGCGAGCACACACGACATCCGTCGCCGTTGCAGAAGATGCAACTGACCGCGAGCTCGGCCGACGGTTCCGTGTACGGGAAGAAGTCCGGACGGAAACGCGTGCGGATGCGGTCGTCGTCGAACAACTGCTGCGCGAACGTCTCGATGGTGCCGAAGAGATCGGCGAGGGTGATGCCCCGGTCGACCGCCAGCGCCTCGATCTGGTGGAACACCGGTGAGTGGCGCGCGTCGAGGGTCTCGTTGCGGTAGGTGCGGCCCGGCGCGACGACGAAGATCGGCGGGTCCATCGTCTCCATCGTGCGGATCTGCACCGGCGACGTGTGGGTGCGCAGCATCACCTGCTCGGGATCCCCCAATTCGACGTAGAGGGTGTCCTGCATCGAGCGGGCGGGGTGCCCGGGCACCATGTTGAGGGCCTCGAAGTTGTGCCAGTCGTCTTCCACCTCGGGACCCTGGACGACGCGGTACCCCATGCCGACGAAGATGTCCTCGAGCTCGCGCTGCACCTGGGTGACCAGATGGAGGTGACCTCGGGCGCGACCGTGGCCGCCGAGGGTGAGGTCGATGCGGTCGCGCTCCCCCGCCTGCGCGGCTTCGGCAGCGTCGAGTTCGGCGCGACGGGCGGCGAACATCGTTGCGATCCGCGCACTCGCCTCGCCGAGGGCCTTGCCCACGGCCGGACGCTCCGACGGATCGAGCTCCTTCATCTGTTGCTTGAGCTGCGCGACCAGGGAGCCACGCCCGGTGTAGTGCCGCTCGGTCGCGGCCAGTTCCTCGACCGTCCCGGCGGCGGCGACGGCGTGCGCGGCGTCGTCGAAGAATCCCGCCGGGATCAGGTCGGTGCTCACGAACCGGCTCGCTGCTTGGACGACTCGAAGCAGAGGATCGTGGCGGCCATGGCGACGTTGAGGGACTCGGTGGGACCGCCCATCGGGATGGTGACGTGCCCGTCGAGGTGCGCGGCGACGTCTTCGCCGAGCCCGCGGGCCTCGTTGCCGAGCACGACGGCGGTCGGGCGCCGGAAGTCGACCTCGGGATACGGCGTGCCGGTGCGGGCGGCGGCACCCAGCCGTTGCCGGCCGAGCTCACCCAGCGCGTCGAGCGCCTCCACCGCGGACCACCCTTCCGAGACCGCATCCACCACCGGGATGCCGAAGATCGCGCCGGCCGAGGCCCGCACGACCTTGGGATTGTAGGCGTCGACCGATCCGGGCCCGAGGACGATTGCCGCCGCGCCCGACGCTTCCGCGCCACGCAGGATGGTGCCCAGGTTGCCGGGATCCGAGAGGGCGACGCCCATGAGCACGAGGCCGTCACGCGCCAGCGCGGCGGGGTCGGATGCCGGCATCGACGCCACCGCCAGCACCGGTTGCGGCGTGCGGGTGGTACCGACCTTCTCGAGCACGCCCTCCTTCAGGGTGACGACCTCGGTGCCGGTCGCCGCGATCCGTGCGGTCAGGGCCGGGAAGGCGGCGTCGGCGCGGGGACCGAAGTACACCGCCTCGAACCGCGCGCCGCGGTCGAGCGCGGCGTCGACGGCGCGGGGGCCTTCGACGACGAAGGCGCGTTCAGCGGCGCGGGCACGCGCGTCGCGCAGGAGCTCGCGCAGCCGCTTGACGGCCGCGTGGCGCGGGCCCAGTGACGAAGGTTGGTGCTCAGGCAGCTTCCGCAGCCTCGAGCGCCTCGCGCGCCGCGACGACCAGCGCACCGAAGGCGGCCGAGTCGCGGACCGCGAGGTCGGCGAGGATCTTGCGGTCGACTTCGATCTCCGCGGCCTTCAGGCCCGCGACGAACCGCGAGTACGAGATGTCGTTCTCGCGGCAGGCGGCGTTGATGCGGACGATCCAGAGCCGGCGGAACTCGCCCTTGCGGGCGCGGCGGTCCCGGTACGCGTAGTTGCCGGAGTGCATGACCTGTTCGTTGGCCTTGCGCACGCTGCGACTGCGTGAACCGCGGTATCCCTCGGCGCGGGCGAGGACCTTACGGCGACTCTTCTTGCTGTGGACGGATCGTTTGACCCTTGCCATCGTGGGACTCCTGGATCAGGCGCGGCCGAGCAGGCGCTCGACGCGCTTCTTGTCGCCGCCGGTCACCTCGGCCGGACGGGCCAGCCGGCGGGTGCGCTTGGTGGGCTTCTTCTCCAGCAGGTGGGCCCGGAACGCCTTGCGACGCATGATCTTGCCCGTCCCGGTCACCTTGAAGCGCTTGGCCGCGCCCCGGTGTGTCTTCATCTTCGGCATCACACTGCTCCGTTGTCGTCGGCGGGCGGTGCGTCGGGCACCGTCGTCGCTTGCTGGCTGGCTTCGTGCTTGGTTGACGCCTTGCGGCCGTCCTTGCGGGTGGGGTGCAACACCATCGTCATGTTGCGTCCGTCCTGGCGGGGGTCGGATTCGACGACCGCGAATTCGGCGACGTCGTCTCGGACCCGCTGCAGGATCTTCAAACCGAGTTCGGGGTGCGCCATCTCCCGACCGCGGAACATGATCGTGAGCTTCACCTTGTTGCCTTCACCGAGGAAGCGCACCACGTGCTTCATCTTCGTGGTGTAGTCGTGCTCGTCGATCTTGGGCCGGAACTTCATCTCCTTGATCACGACGTTCGTGGCCTTGCGCTTCGACTGACGGCGTCGCTGTTCCTGCTCGTAGACGTACCGGCCGTAGTCCATGATCCGACAGACCGGGGGGTTGGCGTTGGGCGCGACCTCGACCAGATCGAGCTCTTGTTCGCGGGACTGCGCCAGCGCTTCGGGCAGGGGGCGAACCCCCAGTTGCTCTCCCTCGGCACCGACGAGGAAGACCTCGCGGGCTCGAATGCGGTCGTTGATCCGGACCTCGTGTGTAGCTATGTGGTCACCCGCTTCATCGATGGTTACGTGGCAATTCGGTCCTGAACGCGACAATGGCGGACACGGGAAATGTCCGCCACCACACAACCGCGAGGATCGCGGTCGCACACCTGCGGACCCGGGGCGCTTGCTCGCAGCGGCCGGGTGGGGATCGGCGAGCCGATCCCACTTTCCAGTGAGTTCTTGCCGGTCGGAAACCGGATTTCCTGCAAGGATACACGGGTGAGCAGCCTCTGGACACCATCAGGCGAACACGAGCCCGCACCCTCGCCCGGCGAACCCACGGCCGAGGTGGCGAGCGAGGTGGCGGGCGAGGAGATGAGCCAGGAGGCCTACGAGGAGCTGGTCAGGACCCGGGCCGAGCTCTCCGCCATCCCCGTGGCCGACATCGTGGCCAACCACGCGGTGGGTCTCTGGCAGCTGGCGATCCTCCACCTGACCCCGGATCCGGGCCCCGACGGCAGTCCCACCGAGCCCCGCCTTCCCGAGGCCAGCCTCGCCATCGACGCGCTCGGCGCGCTGGTCGACACGCTCGGTGACCGCCTCGAACCCCACCACGAGTCGCTCCGCGAGGCGGTCACGCAGCTCCGGCTGGCCTTCGTCGAGGTCTCGTCACCCCGCTGAGCAACGGGCCGCGGCGGCGACGAGCAGGTCGTCGAGGTGGCGGGCGACGATCCACCCGAGGTACACCGCGACGTGCATCACGACCTCTTGGAGCTCCTCGTAGGTGAGGTCGCCGAGGCGGAGTGCGGCCTCGAGATGCTCGGTGGTCTCGTCGTCGACCCCGAGTTCGGCGCTGCAGCAGATGCTCACGAGGCGACGGTCGCGCCGGGTGAGGAACTCGTCGACGCGTCCACACCTCGCCGTAGAGGTAGTCGAGGTACGCGCGGCCGCGAAACGCGGTCGGCGCCGCCGGCGCGGGTACGCCATGGATGTCGGCATACGCCGCCTCGCCGCGGGCGCGGCGGGCGTCGTCGTCGATCGGGTCGGTCCAGGGCACGAACGCGGGGAGCTCCATCGCGACCCCCCGCTCCTCCGCGATCTTCGTCATCGCGGTCAGGATGTGCATGTTCATGGCCGAGCCCTTGGGCCAGCCCATCTGGGTACCGAAGAACAGCAGGAACTCGTCGATCTCCTCGTTGGTGACGTCGCCGCTGTTCAACGCGGCGTACGTGTGCGTCTCCATCGGGATCGGCGCGTCGGCGGCACCCACGCACGCCAGGGTGATCCATCGCCGGTCGCGGGGCGTGAGCACACCCCGGCGCCACATCTCGCCGAACACGAACCCGATGACCCCGGCATCGATGTACGCGCCCATGGCCGGTGGTGCAGGCGTGGTCATGATGTGTTCGTACTGCGCCTTGGCGTCGGCCTGACGGGCGTCGCGATCGGTCCATTCGCTCATGGTCGCTCCGGTTCTGGTGAGGGTCCGGGTGAGAAAGGTGCTCGTTCGTTCGGGGCCGGAATGCCCATGGCAGGATCCCACCACGCCGGGTAGATCGGCGCCAATGCCGTGGCGGCGTCGAGGCGGCGAGTTCGGCCGCGTCGAGGTCGAGGTCGGCGGCGGCCAGGTTGTCGTCGAGCTGCTCGACACTGCTCGCGCCGACGATGACGGACGTGATGCCCGGCTGGGCGAGCACCCACGCCAGGGCGACCTGGGCCATCGACACCCCCGGAGCTCGGCAACCTCGGAGACCGCGGCGACCGCTCGCTCGCCGAGTTCGGGATCGACCGGCGGGAACGAGAAGGTCGAGCGTCGCCCGCCTTCCGCACCGGCGCGATACCGGCCGGTGAGGTGACCACCCGCGAGAGGGCTCCACACGATCACCCCGACGTCGTCGGCCCGGCACTGCGGGATGATCTCGTGCTCCGCCTCCCGCCCGACCAGCGAGTAGTAGACCTGCGTCGCGGTGAAGGCAGGGCGGCCGAGCGCGCGCTGGTGCGCGACCGCACCGGCCATCTCCCAGGCCCGGAAGTTGCTGGTACCGGTCTCGCGTACGAGACCACCGCGACCAGGTCGTCGAGCGCGCGCAAGGTTTCCTCGATCGGGGTCGTACGGTCGGGGCGGTGCAACTGGTACAGGTCGATGCGGTCGGTACCGAGACGCCGAAGGCTGTCCTCGCACACGCTGATCACCGCGTCGTAGGAGAGCGCACCGCGCTCGCGGGAACCGAAGCCGACCTTGGTGGCGACGAGCACGGCGTCGCGCCGATCGCGGATCGCCGCGCCGAGAATCTCCTCCGACTGGCCGTTGGCGTACACGTCGGCGGTGTCGATGAGGTTCACGCCGGCGTCGAGCGCACGGTCGATCATCGCCGCGCGTGGTGTTCGTCGACGGTCGTGATCGGCGGCATCCCGGTGCCGAAGGTCATCGCGCCGAGCGACAGCTTCGACACCTCCAGGCCACTCGCGCCGAGGCGCCGCCGTTCCACGCCGGTCAGTCGGCCTGGCTGACCGCGATGGCGGTCGCTTCCAGCGCACCGAGCGGTCCGATCACCAGCCGGAACCGCACGTCGACGCCCTCAGCGATCGTGCGGGTGCCGTCGGCGATCGCCGTGCAATGGAACGGATAGTGCATTCCCCACGCGTTTCGACTTCACCGCGACCGAGGTGGTCGTCGAAGGCCGCCAGCGCGCCCGAGTACACGGCTCTCATCGCGAGCTACGGCACGATCTTGGAGATCGGCAGCTCGATGATCCCGTTGGCGCCGTGGTCGAGCAGCTCGGGGATCAGCGTGTTGATCTCGCTCTTGGCCACGACGGTCTCGACCGCGAAGCCGTCTTCCCGAACAGCTTCGACACCGTCGGCGACTTCAGTGCGGGGAGCAACGCGATCACGCGGTCGAGGTCGTCGCCGTCGACGTTGAGCTTGAGCAGCACCCGGCCCCGCGCCTCGAGCGACCCGGTGAGGAGGCTCTGCAGCTGCTCCATGGCTTTGCGCTTCTCGGGATCTGCGTACGCCTGCGGGCTCGCGATGAGCTCGGTGTAGGACACCAGGATGGTGTCGAGGATGCGCAACCCCGCGGCGCGCAGCGCACGACCGGTCTCGGTGATCTCGACCACCGCGTCGGCGATGTCGGGCACCTTGGCTTCGGTGGCGCCGTACGAGAGCTGGACGTCGGCGTCGACGCCGTGCTGCGCGAAGTAGCGCCGGGTGATCTCGGGGTACTCGGTGTGCACGACGAGCCCCGCCGGCAGATCGGCGACGGTCTGCGCCGGCGAATCGGCACCGACCGCGAGCACGACGCGGATCGGGCGCACGGTGGCCTTGGAGTAGTGGAGCTCGGTGAGCGTGACGACGTCGGCGTCGCGTTCCTCGATCCAGTCGCGTCCGGTGATGCCGATGTCGAACAATCCGTCGGCGACGTACCGCGGGATCTCCTGCGGGCGCAGGATGCGCACTTCGTCGACGCGCGGGTCGTCGACACTCCCGCGGTAGTCGACGTCGGAGCCACGCGACACCGCGAGGTCGGCGTCTTCGAAGAGCTGGAGGGTGGCGCGTTCGAGCGAACCCTTGGGAAGGACGAGGCGGAGCATCGAGCGCGCTTTCGTGGGACGTTCGGTCGGGAGTTGGCGGAGCAGGTTGACCATCTCGACCGCGGTGCGGGCCGATTCCTCGCCCTTGTGGCCGGCATCGCCGCCGCAGCGGGCGAGGGCCTGCTCGAGCGTGTCGGTGGTGAGCACGCCGAAGATGACCGGCACCCCGGTGTCGAGCGACACCCGGGCGATCCCGGCGGCGCACTCTCCCGCCACGAACTCGAAGTGCGGGGTGTCACCACGGATCACCGCGCCGAGGCACACCACCGCGTCACACGCGCCCGACGCCGCGAGTCGCCGCGCGACCAGTGGGATCTCGAACGCGCCCGGCACCCAGTGCACCGGCGCGTCGTCGAGGCCGGCGTCTCGGAGCGCGGCGAGCGCGCCGTCGAGCAACGGCTTGGTGACGTGGTCGTTGAAGCGCCCGGCGACGACCGCGATGCGCATCCCGGTGGCGTCGAGCGCGCCCTCGTACTCCGTGTACCGACCCATCTTCTGGTCGCGCTCACTCGGCGCCGGGAGACCCGGCGCTGCCCTTCAGGACCTTCGCTTGCTCCTGCGAGCTCACTCGTTCGCTCCGCTCTCTGCGCTCGCCACCTCGCGTCGCACGCTGCTCAGCTGGTACCGAGGCCTTCGTCCTCGATCTCGAGGAGGTGGCCCATCTTCTCCTGCTTGGTGCGCAGGTAGCGGATGTTCTCGGCGTTGGGGAGCACGTGCAACGGCACCCGCTCGACGATCTCCAGACCGTAGCCTTCGAGCCCGCCGTACTTCGCGGGATTGTTGGTCATGATGCGCATGGTCGAGACCCCGAGGTCGACGAGCATCTGCGAGCCGATGCCGTACTCGCGCGAGTCGGCCGGGAAGCCGAGCTCCACGTTGGCCTCGACGGTGTCGCGGCCCTGGTCCTGCAGGGTGTACGCCCGGATCTTGTGGCCGAGGCCGATGCCGCGTCCCTCGTGCCCGCGCAGGTACACGACGACGCCGGAGCCCTCCCCGGCGATCAGCTCCATGGCCGCGTCGAGTTGCAATCCACAGTCGCACCGCATCGAGCCGAACACGTCGCCGGTCAGGCATTCGGAGTGGACGCGCACCAGCACGTTCTCGTGACCCGCGACCTCACCGCACACGAACGCCATGTGCTCGGTACCGTCGAGCAGCGACTCGAACACGTACCCGGTGAAGTCGCCGTGCCGGGTCGGGATGCGGGCCTCGGACACGCGCCGCACCAGCTTCTCCCGGTGGCGGCGGTAGCGGATGAGATCGGCGATGGAGATGAGCTGGAGTCCGTGCTCCGCGGCGAAGGCCTCGAGGCGGGGCATCCGAGCCATGGTGCCGTCGTCGTTGACGACCTCGGCGAGCACACCGGCAGGTTGCATGCCGGCCAGGCGGGCGAGGTCGACGGCCGCCTCGGTGTGACCGGCGCGCTTGAGCACGCCGCCCTCGCGGTAGCGCAACGGGAAGATGTGCCCGGGCCGGGCGAGGTCCTCGGGCCGGGTGGCGTCGTCGAGGATCGCGTGCACGGTGGTGGCGCGGTCGGCGGCCGAGATGCCGGTGCTGGTGCCCACGCGGGCGTCGACCGACACGGTGAACGCGGTGCGCTGGCTCTCGGTGTTGTCCGCGACCATGAGCGGGAGGCGCAGCTCGTCGAGGCGCGCGCCCTCGACCGGCATGCAGATCACGCCACTGGTGTGGCGGATCATGAACGCCATCGCTTCGGGCGTCATCGATTCGGCGGCCATGATGAGATCGCCCTCGTTCTCGCGATCGGCATCGTCGACCACGATCACCAGCTCGCCGCGCGCGACCGCGGCGATGGCGTTCTCGATGTCGGTGAACGGCATGGTCACTCCTTCTTCTCGCTCGAGCTCATCGCGCTCGAGTTCTTCTCGCTCGAGCTGACGAGCAGGCGTTCGACGTACTTCGCGAGCACGTCGACTTCGAGGTTGACGGGATCGCCCGGTGCCTTGGCCCCCAACGTGGTGACCGCGAGGGTGTGGGGGATGACCGCGACCGCGAACGACACCCCGTCGTCGCCCAGGGCCGCGACCGTGAGGCTGATGCCGTCGACGGTGATCGAGCCCTTCTCGACGACGTAGCGCAGGACGGTCGCGGGCGCGGCGAAGGTCATGCGGGTCGAACCGTCGGGCAGCGGGGCGCGGTCGCCGAGGGTGCCCACGCCGTCGACGTGGCCCTGGACGACGTGACCGCCGAGCCGGTCGACCAGCCGTACCGGGCGTTCGAGGTTGACCGGATCGCCGGTGCGCAACGCTCCGAGCGACGTGCGGTCGAGGGTCTCCATCACCGCGTCGGCGGCCCAGTGGTCCGCGCCCAGCTCGACCACGGTGAGGCAGCAGCCGTTCACCGCGATCGAAGCACCCAGTTCGGCGTCGTCGAGGCACGCGCGTGGCGGTGATCTCGATGCGCGCGCCCCCCTCGTTGGGGGAGACCGCGCGCACCGTCCCGAGCTCTTCCACGATGCCGGTGAACATCAGCCGGCTTCCCCGTTCCGCCACGGAGGCCGCGCTTCCCCGTTCCGCCACGGAGGCGGCGCGTCGGGGGGCTCGTAGTCGAGGCGGACGTCGGTGCCGACGCGGGCGACGTCGACCAGGCGCCAGCGGGGCGCGTCGGCGATGCGGGCGGGGCCGTCGACGTCGAGCGCGGGGCGGCCGTCACGCCCGAGCACGGTGGGGGCGACGTAGGTGACCAGCCGGTCGACCAGTCCGGCCTCGACCAGCGCGCCCGACAGCACCGCGCCCCCTTCGACCAGTGCCTGGAGCACCCCCAGGCCCCGCGAGCACCCCGAGGGTCGCGTCGAGGTCGACGCCGGTGCCGTTCGCCGCCGGATCGACGCTGACGACCTTGGCCCCGGCGCCCAGCCAGGCCTGGTGAACCGCTTCCGGGACCGCCTCCGTGGTCACCACCAGGGTCGGCGCGAGTGCGGTGTCGAACAGCGGGCCGTCGCCCGGCACCCGGCCGGTGGCATCGAGAAGGACCCGAAGCGGCTGCCGGGCGACCGGAACCTCCACGTCACGGGCGGTGAGGCTCGGGCGGTCGGCCAGCGCGGTGCCGGCGCCGACCACGACGGCCTGCGAATCGGCCCGGAGCTCGTGGACGTCGGCACGGCTGGCGGCGCCGGTGATCCACTGCGACGAGCCGTCGCGGGCGGCGATGCGACCGTCGAGGCTCATGGCCGTCTTCACCACGGTGAACGGACGACCCGCGGCGGCGGTGCACGAGGTAGGGCGCGAGCGACCGGGCCGCCGCGT
This sequence comes from uncultured Actinomycetes bacterium, assembly GCA_963726965.1. GTDB lineage: Bacteria > Actinomycetota > Acidimicrobiia > IMCC26256 > DASPTH01 > DASUAS01. The sequence goes on from CAVSEI010000007.1 coordinate 29,207, forward strand.
CGGCGCCGACGCCCGACGTCGACGGTGAGCCCAGGTCGCGCAGCTGGACGATGCCCTGACCGGCGACCTGGGGGTCGGGATCCTCCAGGGCCACGACGACCCGGGTGACGCCGGCGTCGGCGAGCGCGACGACGCACGGCCCGGTGCGCCGCCGTGGTGCGAACACGGTTCGAGGGTGGTGTAGACGGTGGCAGCCGCGGGCCCGGTCCCCGGCCTCGCGGAGGGCGTCGATCTCGGCGTGAGCGCCGCCGGGCGGTTGCGTCGCGCCCTCGCCGACGACTTCGCCGTCGCGCACGACGACCGCGCCGACCCAGGGGTTGGGCGCGGTCCGACGGCGAGCCGTCGTCACCCTGGGCCAGCGCCCGGCCATGAGACTCGGTGTCGCAGCCACCGTTGCTGCTCCGTCTCCCCGGTCCTCGGCGAGTCCGGGGCGAGAGGTGAGCGCAGCGAGCGGCCCGACGCGCGGGTGCGCCGTCGGTCCTGGTCTGCGCCCTCTCCCATCCGGACTCTCACCGTCGGCCCCGGCTTCTGACCGGGTCGACCACACGACCGGCTGCCGTGAGCTCGCGGGCTCCCAGGTAGTTAATGCCTCCCATTATAACGAGGAGACACCACGCCTGGCCACCGCCGGTCGGGACTTTCACCCAACCCCGAGGGCATTCACTGTGTGGTCGTGACTGTGGCGACCGGAGTGTACGCCCGGGGCCGTCGTCGCGGTCAGACCAGGTCGATGACGTGCGGATGCCGACGCCGGCGGCGAGGTCGGTCGAAGGCGTCGTTGATGTCGTCGAGCGGGCGGCGGGCGGTGACCAGCGCGTCGAGGTCGAGCTGCCCGGCGCGCCACATGGCGACCATGCGGGGGATGTCACGCAGCGAGTTGCAGCTGCCGAGGAAGCAGCCCATGAGCTTCTTCTCGCTGATGCCGAAGAGCACCAGCGGGTCGAGCTCGAGCTTGCCCTCGAGCGGCGGCGCGCCGACGAGCACGGTCGAGCCACCGGCGCGGGTCGCTTCGATGCCGAGCGCGGCGAGGGCGGCGACGCCCGCGCACTCGAACGCGTAGTCGGCGCCGACGCTCGTGAGGTCGCGGGTGGCGGCGAGCACGTCGTCGGCGTTGGGGTCGAGGACGGTGGTGGCGCCCATGCTTCGCCGCCGCGTCGCGTCGCCAGTCGAGCGGGTCGCTGGCGATGATCTGCGCGGCGCCGGCGGCGCGGGCACCCTGCACGACGGACAGGCCGATGCCGCCGAGCCCGAGCACGAGCACGGTGGCGCCGGGTTCGACCTTGGCGGTGTTGAGCACCGCGCCCACGCCGGTCTGCACCGCGCACCCGATCACGCACGCGGTCTCGAGCGGCGTGTCGTCGGGGACCTTCACCGCGCCGGTCTCGCTCGCACATCGCGTACTCGGCGAAGCCGCCGACGCCGAGGCCGCGGTACACCTGCTGCCCGCCGCGCGACAGACCGGTCGAGCCGTCGAGGAACGCACCACCGAGCACCGCGGCAGTTGTTGACGCAGCACCCGGGCTGATCGCGCTGGCACCAGTAGCAGCGACCGCACGGCGCGATCGGCGTGAGGACGACCTTGTCGCCCGGCGCCACCATGGTGACGCCGTCCCCGACCGCGTCGACCACCCCCGCCGCCTCGTGCCCGAGCACCGACGGGCTGGCGCCGTAGGTGCTGTGCAGCGCGGTGTAGTCGGAGTGGCAGATCCCGCAGTGGTGCACGTGCACGCGCACGCGTCCGGGAGCCGGGTCGTCGATGTCGACGTCGCCGATGGTGAGGTCGGTGCTGCCTGCTTCGTAGAGCGCAGCGCGCATGCGTTCTCCTGGTCGTGCGGTCAGTGGGGTCGGCCACCGCTCAGCAGGTCGAGCGCGTGCGGGAGCGCCGGGAGGATGACCTCGAGGCACTCGAGCGCGCCGTTGCTGGAGCCCGGCAGGTTGCACACGATCGGCGGTGCCGACGGTGCCGCACACGCCGCGCCCGAGCATGCCGAAGGGTTGCCCCGGCGAGTCGCTGGCGCGCCGCATGGCCTCCGCCAAGCCCGGCGCCTCGCGGTCGATGATGATCCGCGTGCCCTCGGGCGTGAGGTCGCGCGGTCCGAACCCGGTGCCGCCGGTGGTGACCACGACCCCGGTGAATCCGGCGACCAGGTCGCGGAGGGCGAACGCGACTTCGTCGATGCCGTCGGCGGTGACCTGGTGGTCGATCACCGACCCAGCCCGCGTCGTTGAGCCGCTGCACGACCTTGGGTCCGGCGCGGTCTTCGCGCGTTCCCTCGTGCACGCCGTCGGACACGACGAGCACCTTGGCCACCAGGTGCACGCTGACCTCGGGGTGCCGGGCTCACCGGGCAACTTCCCTGCGCGGCCGTCGGCGAGGATGGCGCGACGCCGCGGCGACCGGATCGGCCGCCCGGAACACCGCGCTGCCGGCGACGAGGATGTCGACGACCGGCGGCCGCGGCCGCCGCGCGGTGTCGACGTTGATGCCGCCGTCGATCTCGATCTCGACGGCCAGCCCGCGCGCGTCGATCTCCTTCGCGGGCGACCGCGACCTTGTCGAGCACCTCGGGGATGAACGCCTGCCCGCCCCACCCGGGGTTGACGCTCATCACCAGCAGGAGGTCGATCTCGTCGAGATACGGCATCACCGTGTCGACCGGCGTGGGCGGGTTGAGCACGAGGCCCACGCCCACGCCGCGGCCGCGCAGGTCGTCGAACAGTGGGCGGGGATCGCCGAGCTCGACGTGCACGATGCAGCGGTCGGCGCCGGCGTCGGCGAACTCCTCGAGCAGCACGCGCGGGATTGTCGACCATGAGGTGACAGTCGAGGAACAGGTCGGTGTGCGCGCGCAGCGACTTCACGACCGGCGGGCCGATGGTGAGGTTGGGCACGAAGTGGCCGTCCATCACGTCGACGTGCAGGAGGTCGGCGACGTCGCTCACCCGCTCGACGTCGGCGCCGAGCTCGCGCGAAGTCGGCGGACAGGATCGACGGCGCCAGCTTCATCGTGGTCACGCAAGACGCCGCTCCCGAACCTCCGCGCGGCGCAGGAGCAGGACGAACATGCCGTCGGTACCGGCGGCCTGCGGGAGCAGGAGCGCACCGCGACCGTACGCGGTCCACGGTGCACCCGGTGGCGGAGCGGCGACGAACTCGGGCAGGTTCGTCGCGGCCCACTCGTCGACGCCGAGCGTCTCCTCGTTGGTCAGGGTGCACACCGAGTACGACGAGGACCCCACCCGGTCGCACGAGCGATGCGGCCGCCGCCGAGCAGGTCGCGCTGCAGCGTGGCCAGCTCGTCGATCGTGTCGGGTACGCAGGCGCCAGCGGGCGTCGGGCCGGCGGCGCAGCACACCGATCCCGCTGCACGGCGCGTCGAGCAGCACCCGGTCGAACATCCCGGCGCGCAGCGGCGGACCGCGTGGCGTCGCCGACGACCGGGAAGAGCTGCGGCGAGCCCGATGCGGTGGCGGGCGCCGTCGATCATGCGGACTCGCCCGGCGTCGACGTCGAGCGCGACGACCGACCCGTCGGCGCCCACCCGCTCGGCGATCGCGGTGGCCTTGCCGCCGGGTGCGGCGGCGAGATCGGCGATCCGCTCCCCTGGTGCCGGCGCCAGCACGTTGACGACCGCCTGGCTGCCCTGGTCCTGCGGCGTCGCTCGCCCGTCACGCACGGCGGCGAGGCGAGCCAGGGTCGCCGACGCCGCGTACGAGCAACGCGTCGCTCACCAGCGCGCCCGGCTCGACCTCGGCGCCCGCGGCCTCGAGCTCCTCCGCGAGCGCCGCGACCGTCACCTGGCGCGGGTCGGGACGCAGCGTCATCGCGGCGGCTTCGTTCATCGCGACCAAGCGCGCGCGCGCGGCGGTGCGGCACCGAGGTCATCGGGGAGACGCTCGACCAACCAGTCGGGATACGAGAGCGCGACTGGCGTCGTCGGCGGGCTCGGGCCACGGTCGCGGGCAGCCGGGTGAGGGCGCGCAGGTTGGCGTTCACGAAGCCACGCGCCCGCGGCGATCGGGCGCCGATCGCGTCGACGGTCGCAGCGACCGCCGCGTGCGGCGGCGTGTCGCGCGAGCAGCTGGTAGGCCCCGAGCCGCAGCGCGGCGCGCACCGGCGCGTCGAGCCGTTGCATCGGACGCTTCACCACGTGACCGAGCAGGTCGTCGAGTCGTCGCTTGCGAACGCACGGTGCCGTACACGAGGTCGGTGGTGAAGGCACGGTCGCGATCGGACAGCCCGGTCTGCGACAACATCGCCGGGAGCACGACGTGCGCGTACGCGCCGTCGTCGATGCGGACCAGCGCGTCGAGCGCCACGACCCGCGCGGTCACGTGTCTGGTCACGTACCGAGCAGCTTCGTCGGCACGCGCCGGCCGGCCAGCCACGCGTTCGCCGCCATCACCCGTCGACCTTCCGGCTGCACTTCCACCAACTCGAGCGCGCCCTCCCCGGTGGCGACGCGCGTGTGACCGAACACGGTGCCCGGAGGCTCGTCGACGCTCGCCGAGAGGGGCCGGGCCCGCCAGATCTTGAGCCGTCCCCCGTGATCGGTGGTCCAGGCGCCGGGCCGGGGATTCCCCGAGCGCACGACGCGCGCCAGATCCAGCGCGGACTGCTCCCAGTCGAGCTCGAACTCCTCGACCGTGAGCTTGTCGGCGTAGGTCGGGGTCCCCAGTTGCGGGCGCGGCGTCGTGGTCGGGACCGCGGGCAGCGTCGTGACGAGCAACTCGGTGCCGAGCGCGGTGAGGCGCGCCCGCAGTTCACCCGCGGTTTCGTGCCCGGCGATCGGGCAGCGTCGCGCGGCGTAGACCGGACCGGTGTCGAGGCCCGCCTCGAGCGCCATGATGCACACGCCGGTCTCGGGGTCCTGCGCCAGCATGGCCCGCTCGACCGGCGCGGCACCGCGCCAGCGCGGCAGCAACGAGAAGTGCACGTTCACGAATCCGTGCGGTACCGCGTCGAGCAGGGGTTCGGGCAGGATCTGACCGAACGCGACGACGACACCGACGTCGGCGCCCGCGGCGGCGACGTCGGTGAGCACCTCACCGGCGCGTTCGGGCGTCAGGACCGGGAGCTCGAGGTGCTGTGCAGCCACCTTGACCGGGCTGGGGCTCGGTTCGCTCCCGCGCCCTCGCCGCCGATCGGGCTGGGTGACGACGAGCGCGATGTCGTGACCGGCTGCGTGCAACGCGTTCAACGCGGGGACCGCGTCCGTCAGGGGTACCGAAGAAGACCAGTCGCACGCGGGGAGCCGGCTCCCTAGAGGCCGCGGTCGTGGCCCTGCGCGGTGACATCTCGCGTGTCGGGAAGTCGTGCGTCCGCATCTCCTTGAGGGCCTCTCGGCGGACGTCCGGCTCGACCCGGTCGAGGAGCAGCACGCCGTCGAGGTGATCGATCTCGTGCTGGATCATGCGCGCCAGCAGGTCGTCGCCTTCGAGGATCAACTCGTTGCCGTCGAGGTCGATGCCGCGCATCGTGACGCGTTCCGTGCGCACGACCTCGAAGCGGTAGCCCGGCACGGACAGGCACCCTTCGTCGGAGAGCACCTCGCCCTCGGACTCCACGATCTCCGGATTGATCGCGACGCCAGGACCTTCACCCTCGTGGAGGTCGAACGTGAAGAGACGCTTGCGCACGCCGACTTGGGGCGCGGCCAGGCCGACACCGTCCTCCAGGTCCATCGTCTCGTACATGCCGTTCACGAGGGTGACGAGGTCGGCGGTGAGCTCTTCCACCTCCCGGGCGCGCTGCTTCAGCACCGGATCGCCGAAGAGCCGCAACGGATACATGTCCCCACGGTACCCGCTGCGCCCTCGTTCACAGCGCGCCGCGGATCCACGTCGATCCGGAGTCGGCCCCGGCCGTGTGCGGCGTCGACGCCGGATCGGGCGAGCGCGTCGCACAGCTGCTCGGGCGACGGCGCGCGGCAGCAACGCCCGAGTGCCGTCGGCCACCGGGCCGAGGACGGTGACGCCGGCATCGCGGACGGCAGCGCACGCCTCGGTCACCGCGTCCGGCTCCCCGCGTAGCTCGGCCAGACCGCCGAACGGCGGGAAGCCGAGCGTGCGGCGCCGGTCTGCTTCGGCGTCGGTCACGAGCATCGGGGCGCCGCGAACGGCCGCCTGCACGACCTCGTGATCGGGAAGGCGGGTCTGCACCAACAATGGGCCGCGTCCGAGCAGGCGCGCGCCGTGTACGAGCAGCCACAGCGCCTGTTCCGCGGCGTAGGCCCGCGGCGCGAGCAGCTCCTGGTCGAGTTCGAGGAACGCGACGATGCCCACCGTCGGCGCGACCCGATGCAACACCGCCTCGGTTCCGATCAACACCGGGGCGTCGGGTACCGCGTCCGTGGCGCGGTCGACTGCCGCGACCTCGGTGCGCGGCAACAACGCCGCGAGATCGTCCCGCACGCGTGTGATGCCCGGTCGCACCGCGCGAACACGCGTCCCGTAGCAGTGCAGACACACCACCGGCCGCGTCGTGGCACAGCGTGCACACACCAAGCCCTCGTCGCGCTGGGCGACGGTCGCGCCGCACGTTTCGCAGCGCACCAACTCGTGGCACGCGTGGCACGCGAGCAGGCGGGCACGGCCTCGGCGGTTCAACACGCAGACCGCGTGCTCGCCCGCGCCGACCGCCCGGCGCACTCCGTCGGCCAGCGCCGCGCTCAGCAGTCCGTGACCGGGCTCCTCGTCGCGCTGATCGACGACCTCGACGCGTGGCCAGTCGCGGCGCGCAGCCACCGGACGCGGGTTCCCGACTGCGACCAGTGCGTCGACCGTGGGCGTGGGTGTGATCAGGCGGACGGCCGCGCCGGCACGCCGGGCGCGCTCGAGTGCGACGGTGCGCGCGTTCCACGTCGGTGCCCGTTCGTCTTCGAGTGCTTCGTCGCCTTCGTCGATGACCACGACGGCGGCGAGGTCCGGCACCGGCGCCCAGACCGCGCTGCGGCCACCGACGACGACGCACGCACCGGCCCGCGCGTGGTCCCAGTGCACCGTCCGCACCGCGTCGGAGTGTTCCGACCCCAGGGTGACGACCTCGCGGCCCTCGTCACGCCACGCGTCGGCGAGGCGGGACGCGCGCGTGCCCGCCGGGTCGACGACCAACGTGGAACCTTCGGGAGCGAGCAGCGGACGAACGTCCTCGCGGGGGCCGACGACGAGCAGCGCAGTACCCGCCAGCGGCGTTCCCGGGTACACCGCGGTCTCGCGTCGTGGCCCGCCGACCGAGCGCACGACGTTCGGCGGCGACGCGGCCCGGAGGAACGTGGCGAGCGGGCCGGCCCAGCGCCACGCCGCCCAGCGGCACAGGTCCACCACGTCGGCGGGCGGACCCGCGGACACCACCCCCAGCGCCTCCTGGATGGCTCCGCGCGAGCTCGGCGGGAACGTCCGCGTCGCGCTCGAGGACCCAACCCCGCACCCTGCGCCCGTGAAGCGGTACCCGGACGATCGTTCCCACCTCGACCTCCGCGGTCGATCCGGGGAGGGAATAGAGAAACGCGCGGCGGATGGCAGGAACGTCGGGTTGGACCCTGACGATCAGGCGAGGGCCTCCGCCGCCTTCTGCAATTCCTCGGCGTGGTCGGTGCGCTCCCACGTGAAGTCGCGGTCGCTGCGACCGAAGTGCCCGTACGCCGCGGTGTTCTGGTAGATCGGGCGACGCAGGTCGAGGCGCTCGATGATGGCCGCCGGGCGCAGGTCGAAGATGTCGTGCACGAGTGCGGGCAGCAGGTTCGGGTCGATGGTCGACGTGCCGAACGTCTCGACCATCACCGACACCGGGTGCGCGACGCCGATGGCGTACGCCACCTGCACTTCGCACCGGGTGGCAAGACCGGCGGCGACGACGTTCTTGGCCACGTGCCGTACCGCGTAGGCCGCCGAGCGGTCCACCTTCGTCGGGTCCTTGCCGCTGAACGCGCCGCCGCCGTGGCGGGCCATGCCGCCGTAGGTGTCGACGATGATCTTGCGCCCGGTGAGACCACAGTCGGCGTGCGGACCGCCGAGCTCGAACGCACCGGTGGGATTGACGAGCACCTCGTAGTCGTCACCCGCGAACACCTCGGGCACCGTGGGCTTGATGACGTGCTCGATGAGGTCGTTGCGCATCTGGCCGTCGATGTCGACGCCGGGACCGTGCTGGCTCGAGATGAGCACGGTGGTGAGTGCCTTGGGCTTGCCGTCCTCGTAGACGATGCTCACCTGCGTCTTCCCGTCGGGGCGCAGGTAGTCGAGGATGCCTTCCTTGCGGACGGCGGTCAGACGACGGGCGAGCCGGTGCGCGAGCCAGATCGGCATCGGCATCAGGTCGTCGGTGTCATCGCAGGCATACCCGAACATCATCCCCTGGTCGCCGGCGCCGACCTCGTCGTAGTGGTCGGTGAGACCGTCGCGGATCTCCTTGGCCTTGTCGACGCCCATGGCGATGTCGGGCGACTGCTCGTCGATCGACGTGATCACCGCGGAGGTGTTGGCGTCGAACCCGTACGCGCTGCTCGAGTAGCCGATACCGCGGACGGTGTCACGCACCGTGCGCTGGTAGTCGATGTTGGCCTGGGTCGAGATCTCACCGGCGACCACGATGAGGCCGGTGGTGCAGAGGGTCTCGCAGGCGACGCGGCTCTGGGGGTCCTGCTCGAAGATGGCGTCGAGCACGCTGTCACTGATCTGGTCGGCCATCTTGTCGGGGTGACCCTCGGTGACCGATTCGGACGTGAACGTGTAGTGGTCCGTCATGAGGCAGCTTTCTTGTCTTCGAGCAAGCGGACGACCTTATCGAGGATGACCCCCGCGAGGTCGGATTTTGCCAGCAACGGGAGCGTGTCGATCCCGCCGTCGGCGTCGAGGATCACGGCTCGGTTGGTGTCGACCTCGAAGCCTGCATCAGGCAGGGAGATGTCGTTGCCGACGATCAGGTCGAGGCGTTTCGCGGTGAACTTGGACGCCGCGTTGTCGACGAGATCGTCGGTCTCTGCCGCGAAGCCGACCAGGACCTGACCGGGCGACTTGTCGCGCCCGAGGTCGACCAGGAAGTCGTGGGTGGGCTCGAGCACGATCTCGGGAATGCCCTCGTGCTTCTTGAGCTTGCGGTCCGGTGGCTCCTTGGGTCGGAAGTCGGCGACCGCGGCCGCCATGACGATCACGTCGCTCGACGGCGCCTCGGCCAACACCGCGTCCTGCATCTCCGCGGCCGTCTGCACCGACACGACCTCGACGCCCCGGGGCGCGGGGCGCCCGATGGTGGTGACGAGCGTGACCGTCGCCCCCCGCTGCGCGGCGACTTCGGCGATGGCGTAACCCTGCTTGCCCGACGAGCGGTTGGTGATGATGCGAACTGCGTCGATCGGTTCGCGGGTACCGCCCGCGGTCACGAGGACACGCACCCCGGTGAGCGCACCGCTCAACGGACCGGCCACCGCACCGGCCAGGACCGCCGCGGCCGCGGCGACGATGTCGGCGGGATCGGCGAGGCGGCCCGCGCCGACGTCTCCGCCGGCCAGGCGTCCCGACGCCGGATCGACGACGTGCACGCCGCGTCGTCGCAGGGTCGCGAGGTTGTCCTGCACGGCCGGGTGTTCCCACATCTCGGTGTGCATCGCGGGTGCGACGAGCACCGGGGCGCGGGTCGCCAGCAACGTGGCGGTGAGCAGATCGTCGGAGATTCCCGCGGTGTACTTGCCGAGCAGCTTGGCGGTGGCGGGCGCGACGATCACGAGGTCGGCGGCCTGGCCGAGCCGGGTGTGCGGGATGGGTTCGGGCCCGTCGAACAACGAGGTGCGCGCGGGCTCGGACGCGAGGGCCGAGAACGTGAGCGCGCCGATGAACCGGAGTGCATCCTCGGTGAGGACCGGACTGACGTGCGCGCCCGCATCGACGAGGCGACGGCACACCTCGACTGCCTTGTACGCGGCGATCCCGCCACTCACGCCGAGGACGATGCGCCGTCCGCGCAACGCCTGCTCGTCGGAGTTCGGCACGCGCCGACTAGGCCTCTTCGAGCGGCGCTTCGGCCGCGGCCAGTGCGGCCTCGATCAGCGCGGCTTCCGCCGCCGCCATCTCGGCGCGCTCCTCCTCGGTGGGCAGCGGGACGCCCTCGATCTTGCCGACCTCGATCTCCTCCATGGCGATCGAGAGCGGCTTGCGCGACACCGAGGTCACCTGCGGCGGGACGATCTTGCCGAGACCCTCACCGAGCTGGTTGTAGTAGTCGTTGATCTCCCGGGCCCGCATCGCGGACAGCGTGACCAGCGTGAACTTCGAGTCCACCCGCTCGAGCAGGTGTTCCATGCGGGGGGTCATGAGCGAGGCTCGAGGAGCCATCAGGCATCTCCGGGGTTCAGATTTCGGGGGAACGCGGACTGGCCAGGATACCAGCCACCTGCTCCACGGCCTGCTCGACGTCGTCATTCACCACAACCGCGTCGAATTCCCCCGCCCGGGCCTCCTCGGCGGCGGCGGCGGCGAGTCGGGCGTCGAGCGCCGTCGCCGTCTCGGTGCCCCGTTCGGTCAGGCGACGTCGCAGCTCCTCGGGCGACGGCGGTTTCACGAACACGAGCACCGCCTCGGGGAACACTTCCCGGACCGCCAACGCACCCTGCACGTCGATCTCGAGGAGAACGTCGACGCCCGCGGCCAACTGCTCCTCGACCGGGCGGCGGGGTGTGCCCTTCAGGTCGCCGAACACTTCGAACCATTCGAGGAATCCCCCGGCGTCACGGAGAGATTCGAACTCGGATCGCGACACGAAGTGGTAGTCCACGCCGTCCATTTCACCGGGGCGCGCCGGGCGCGTCGTGTACGACACCGACTCCCACAACCCCGGCCGGCGGGCGAGCAGCCGCTCGACGATGGTGCCCTTGCCGACCCCGGACGGGCCGGCGAGCACGAGGAGCATCAGGGATGCCGCGGAGCGGCTAGGCGCTGCGGACGATCTTGGGGTGGCAGAGCAAGCCTTCGCGCTGGTTGCGTCCGAGCCCGCGGAGCCGACGGCTCTCGCTGATGTCGAGCTCCTCCATGATGCGCCGCGCCTGCACCTTGCCCACACCCGGGAGCGATTCGAGCACGCTCACGACCTTCAACTTGGCGAGCGCGTCGTCGCGGTGCTCTGGTCGAACAGCTCGCCCAACCCCAGTGAACCCTGCTTGAGCTTCGCCTTCACTTCGGCACGCACGCGACGCGCGCCTCGGCCGCCTTCTCGAGTGCGGCTTGACGTTGCTCGGCGGTGAGCGCAGGGGGGAGTGGCATCCGGCTACCTCCGGGACGACGGCGGCGGCCAGTATACGCAGAGCTTCCCGCCTGACAACTGGCTCAGGCCGGCTCCCCCGCGAGCGCGGTCGCCACCGTCGTGCGTCACCTCGCGAGCCGGCGCGTTCGGGGTCGTCGGCGCCGGTCACCGCCCGCCCGATCACCAACCAGTCCGCGCCACGCGCGATCGCATCGCCAGGCGTGTCGACGCGCGCCTGGTCGTGCGCCGCGCCACCAGCGAGGCGGATGCCGGGCACCATGGTCCTGAGTCCGAGCGCACGCGCAAACTCGACGTCGCTGCCCGCGCACACAACACCTCCGCAGCCCGCATCGCGCGCGACTCGCATACGCGCGTCGCGTGCGTCGACGTTCGGATCGCTCGTGAGCACCGTCACCGCGAGCGCGACCGGTACCGCGTGTCCACCTTCGCGCGCGCCAGCGGCAAGACCTTCGACACCGGCGCGCACCATGGCTTCACCACCCGCGGCGTGGAAGTTCAGAAAGTCGACGCCGCGGCGCCCGAGGACGCGCGGCGGCGCGTTCGACGGTGTTCGGGATGTCGTGGAGCTTCAGGTCGGCGAAGATCCGGAACCCCTTGTCGCGTAAGGCATCGAAGGCGGCCGGGCCCGCTTCGGCGTAGAGCTCGAACCCCACCTTGGCGATGCCGAACCACGGCTGCACCCGCTCGGCCGCCGCGAGCGCAGTCGGCAGGTCGCCCACGTCGAGCGCGAGCGCGAGGTGATCGCGCGGTGCTGAAGTGCCGGCACTGTTCACATGCCCTCCAGTGCACCGGTGAGTTCGCTCACCTGTGCGATGTCGTGACGCGCACACCAGTCGCGAAGTTCGTCGAGCACGCGATACGGCGCGCGCGGATCACGGAAATTCGCGGTGCCGACCGCCACCGCGCTCGCACCCGCCAACAACATCTCCACCGCGTCGACACCGGTCTCGACACCGCCGGTACCGATCACCGGAACACCCGGCAACGCGCGCGTGACGGTGTGCACCGCGCGCACGGCGATCGGTTTGATCGCCGGACCCGAGAGTCCCCCGCCGCCGCCGCCGAGCACCGGTCGGCGGGACTCGGCGTCGATGACCAGACCCATGACCGTGTTGACCAGGGTGAGCCCCTGTGCCCCCGCGTCGACGGCCGCCCGGGCGATCAGCGTGAGATCAGTCACATTCGGTGACAGCTTGGCGAACACCGGGAGCGAAGTCGCACCGGCCACGGCGGCGACGGCGTCACGCGTGGCCTCCGGATCGTGACTGAAGATGCTCTCGTGGAGGTTGGGGCAGCTGACGTTGACCTCGATGGCGACGATGTCCGCGCCCGCGAGCATCTCCGTCGCGCGCGCGAACTCCTCGACCGTGTGACCCCAGATCGAGGCGATCACGCGCGCGCCGAGCGCGCGCAATGCGGGAAGATCGTGGGCGAGCCACGCCGCGACACCCGGTCCCTGCAGACCGACTGCGTTGAGCATCCCTGCGGCGGTCATGTGCAGACGCGGCGCGGGCTTGCCGGCCCACGGCTCGGGGCTGATCGACTTGGCCGTGATCGCGCCCAGGCGTGACGGCTCGCCCAACTTCGCCACCTCGGCCCCGTGGCCGAACGTTCCCGATGCCGTCAGCACCGGGCTCGGCAGCGTGAGTGGGCCGAGGGTGGCGGTCAGGTCCGTCATCACACCTCGAGGCGGAGCTGTCCGTCGCGGTGGTACTCCTGCAGCGAGCGCACGGTGGCCTCGGTCGACTCCCACTCGACGATCCCCGCCGACGCGGCCAGCGCGGCCGCCACCGTGGTGACACACGGGATGCCGCGGGCGGTCGCGGTGCGCCGGATGTGCGCGCCGTCGGCACGGGGGCCGCGACCGCGGGGCGTGTTGACCACCAGATCGACCTTGCCCGAGAGCAGCAGCTCGACCGCGTCGACGTCTTCGTCACCGGCGGTGAGCTTGCCGATCACCGCGTCGACCTTCAGCCCTTCGGCCTCGAGCGCGGCGGCGGTGCCCGCGGTCGCCACCAGCGAGTAGCCGAGCTCGGCGAAGCGGCGCGCCGCGACCAGGCCCGACGCCTTGTCGCGGTCGGCCAACGAGAGGAACACCGTGCCCTCGCGCGGGATCCGGTTGCCGGCCGCGGTCTGGCTCTTGGCAAAGGCCATGCCGAACGAACGGTCGATACCCATGACCTCGCCGGTGCTGCGCATCTCGGGCCCCAGCACGGTGTCGACGTCGGGGAAGCGGTTGAACGGCAGCACGGCTTCCTTCACCGCGATGTGGCCACCCGCCGCCGGCGGACGCAGCAGACCTTCGGCGCGCAGCTCGTCGAGCGTGGCGCCGACCATGACGCGAGACGCGACCTTGGCCAGCGGCACGCCCGTCGCCTTGCTCACGAACGGCACCGTGCGGCTGGCGCGCGGGTTGGCTTCGATCACGTACAGGTCGTCGTCCTTCACCGCGTACTGCACGTTGAGCAGGCCCCGCACGTCGAGCGCGTCGGCCAGTGCGCGCGTCTGCATCTCGATGCGCTCCACCATGGCCGCGTTGAGCGTCTGCGGCGGAATCGCGCACGCCGAGTCTCCCGAGTGCACCCCGGCTTCCTCGATGTGTTCCATGACCCCACCGATGACGACGGCGCCGGTGGCGTCGCGGATTGCGTCGACGTCGACCTCCACCGCATCTTCGAGGAACCGGTCGACGAGCACGGGGCGCTCCGCCGAGAGCCCGCCTTCCCGTCCGAGGCTGCCCGCCGCCGCGAGCTCCTCCATCGCCGCGACCAGGCCGGCGTCGTCGTAGACGATCTGCATGGCCCGCCCGCCGAGGACGTACGAGGGCCGCACCAGGACCGGGAAGCCGAGATCGGCCGCGATGGCCTGGGCCTGCTCAGTGGTGGTCACGGTGCCACCGGGTGGCTGCGCGATGCCGAGGCGCGTGCACAGCTCGTGGAAGCGCTCGCGGTCCTCGGCCAGATCGATCGAGTCGGGGCTCGTCCCCAACACCGGGATCCCCGCACGCTCGAGGACCCGGGCCAGCTTCAGAGGCGTCTGGCCGCCGAGCGCCACGACCACGCCCACGAGTGCACCTTCGCCGGTGGCCCGCTCCTGCAGTCTTCGGCAGACCGCCAGGACGTCTTCCGGGAAGAGGGGCTCGAAGAAGAGCCGGTCGCTGGTGTCGTAGTCGGTCGAGACGGTTTCCGGATTGCAGTTGAGCATCACCGTCTCGTAGCCCACGTCGGACAGCACGAACGCGGCGTGGACACAGCAGTAGTCGAACTCCACACCCTGGCCGATCCGGTTGGGGCCGCTCCCCAGAATGACGACGGCGCGACGAGCGAGGGGTGCGACCTCGTCGTCGTCCTCGTACGTGCCGTAGTGATACGGCGTCTTCGCCGCGAACTCCGCCGCGCACGTGTCCACGGTCTTGTACGTGACGTGGATGCCGGCCGAGGTTCCGCGCGGCGTGCACGACGTGCTCGTCGACCCCCCACACGTACGCGAGCTGGGCGTCCGAAAAACCCGCTCGCTTGACTCGCCGCCACTCCCGCCGCGAGAGGTCGTGCGGCACCCGTCCCACGAGCTCGGCACGCAGGTCGCCGAGCGCGGCCAGGTGCTCGAGAAACCACGGGTCGATGCCGGTCGTCTCGTGCAGGCGTTCGACGGACACCCCGCGACGCAGGGCCGCATCGAGGAGGAACGGGCGCTCGGGGGTCGCGCTCGCGACCATGCGCACCAGCTCGTCGGCCGAATGCGCGTCGTACTCACGCTCGGTGGGATCGCAGTTGAGCCCGTAGCGGCCGGTCTCGAGCGAACGGAGCGCCTTCTGCAGGCTCTCGGGGAACGTACGCCCGATCGCCATCACCTCACCGACCGACTGCATCATGGTGCCGAGCACCGGCGACGCACCCGGCAGCTTCTCGAAGGCCCAGCGCGGCACCTTGGTGACGACGTAGTCGATCGTCGGCTCGAACGACGCCGGCGTCTCCCCCGTGATGTCGTTCATGATCTCGTCGAGCCGGTAGCCGACCGCGACACGCGCCGCGATCTTGGCGATCGGGAATCCGGTGGCCTTGCTCGCCAGCGCACTGCTGCACGAGACGCGCGGGTTCATCTCGATGACCACGACGTCCCCGTTGGCCGGGTTCACCGCGAACTGGATGTTCGACCCGCCGGTGTCGACGCCGATGCGACGGATGCACACGAACACTTCGTCGCGCAGCCGCTGGTACTCGACGTCCGTGAGGGTCTGCGCGGGGGCCACCGTGATCGAGTCGCCGGTGTGGACACCCATGGCGTCGAAGTTCTCGATCGAACAGATGACCACCACGTTGTCGGCGTGGTCGCGCATGACCTCGAGCTCGTATTCCTTCCATCCCGCGATCGACTGTTCGATCAGGATCTCCGACACCGGGCTCGTCGCCAACCCGTGCGCCGCGACCCGGCGCATCTCCTCGGCGTCGTTGGCAAACCCGGTGCCACCCCCGCCGAGGATGAACGACGGTCGCACGATGATCGGGTAGCCCACTTCCTCGGCCACCTCCATGGCTTCATCGAGGGTGTAGGCGAAGCCGGACGCGGGGACGGTGAGCCCGATCTCCTGCATCGCGGCCTTGAACTCGTGACGGTTCTCCGCGGTGTTGATCGCATCGACACTGGCGCCGATGAGCTCGACGCCGTATTCGGCGAGCACGCCCGCCTCGTGCAGCTCGATCGACAGGTTGAGCGCGGTCTGGCCGCCGAGGGTGGGGAGCAGCGCGTCGGGCCGCTCGCGTTCGATGATGCGGGTGAGGCTCTGCACGTCGAGCGGTTCGACGTAGGTCGCATCGGCGAACTCGGGGTCGGTCATGATCGTGGCCGGGTTCGAGTTGACCAGCACGACGCGGTACCCCTCGTCGCGCAGGACGCGGCACGCCTGCGTGCCCGAGTAGTCGAACTCGCAGGCCTGGCCGATGACGATGGGCCCGCTGCCGATGATGAGAATGGTCTCGAGGTCGTCGCGCCGCGGCACTATCGCGACCCTCCGGAAGCGAGGGCCTCGGTCATCAGCGCGGTGAAGTCGTCGAAGAGATAACGCGCGTCGTGCGGCCCCGGTCCGGCTTCGGGGTGGTGTTGGACTCCGAACGCGGGCGCGTCCAACACTCGGAATCCCTCCACCACGCCGTCGTTGAGGTTCACGTGCGTGAGCGCCACCTTGCCCTCGAGCCCCTCGGGCGAGATGGCGTAGTTGTGGTTCTGGCTGGTGATCTCGACCCGGCCGGTCGCCTCGTGACGCACCGGGTGGTTCCCGCCGTGGTGACCGAACCGCAGCTTGTAGGTGCTCCCGCCGAGGGCCAACCCGAGGATCTGGTGGCCCAGGCAGATGCCGAACACCGGTACCTCACCCACCAGATCACGCACCTGCTCGATGGCGCCGGTCACCGCGCCGGGGTCGCCAGGACCGTTGGAGAGGAACACACCGTCCGGCTGGCGCGCCAGCACGTCACCCGCGGTCGTCGACGCCGGCACCACCTCCACGCGACACCCCACGCCGACCAGATGCCGGAGGATGGTGCGTTTGATGCCGAAGTCGTAGGCGACCACCCGGAACGGCGCGTCGTCGCTCCCGACCACGTACGGCTCGTCGGTGGTGACGGTGGCCACGAGATCGACGCCGTCGGTGCCGGTCGCGCGTGCCGCGGCCGCGCGCACCGCCGCTTCGTCGGACCCGAACGCGCCGGGCAACGCGCCGGCGTCGCGCAGGTGACGGGTGAGACGGCGGGTGTCGATGCCGGTGATGCCGGGGATGCCGTGGCGGACGAGCAGGTCGTCGAAGCTGGACTCGGCGCGCCAGTTGCTGTGGTGGGTGGCGAGGTCGCGTACCACGACGCCCGCGCAGAACGGGCGACGGCTCTCGTCGTCGTCGGCATTGACGCCGTAGTTCCCGATGTGCGGGTAGGTGAACGTGATGACCTGCCCTGCGTAGGAAGGATCGGTCACGATCTCCTGGTATCCCGACAAGGCGGTGTTGAACACGAGTTCACCGGTGGCGACCGTGGTTGCGTCCTGGCGGAGTGCGCCGATCGATTCGCCTTCGAACTCGGCGCCGTCGTTCAAGACCAGGAGTGCGTCGGTCATCGGGTCGCCTCCCCGTCGACGACGACCGGGGTTCCGGCGAGGACGGTGTGGCGGACCTTGCCCGTGACGGTGCGACCGGCGAACGGCGTGTTGCGGGCGCGGCTGGCGAGTCGCTCGGGCAGCACTACCCATTCGTGGGCCGGGTCGAACACGGTCAGGTGGGCAACTGCTCCGGGCTCGATGGGTCCACCCTGATGCTCGAGCCCGGCGATCGCGGCGGGTTTCCACGAGAGGAGCGCGAGCGCATCCTGCAGGGTGAGGATCCCGGGTTCGACGAGCTCGGTGATGGTGACCGCGAGCGCGGTCTCGAGCCCCAACATGCCGGGCGGTGCCTCCTCGAACGGGTGCTCCTTGGACTCCGGCGTGTGCGGTGCGTGGTCGGTGGCGATGGCGTCGATGGTGCCGTCAGCCAGGGCGGCGCGGATGGCTTCGACGTCGGCCGCGGTGCGCAGCGGCGGATGAACCTTGAACATGGGATCGAAGCCCTCGCAGCACGCGTCGGTCAGCGCGAAATGATGAGGCGCGACTTCGGCGGTCACCGGGAGTCCGCGCGCCTTGGCGGCGCGGACGAGATCGACCGTGCCCGCAGCCGAACAGTGCAAGAAGTGCACGGGCGTGCCCGTGACCGCGCACAGTTCGATGTCGCGCGCCACGATCACCGTTTCCGCGACGGACGGCCGACCCGGGATGCCGAGACGGCTCGACCACGCCCCCTCGTGCATGTGGCCCCCGGCGGCAAGGGTCTCGTCCTCGGCGTGCTGGGCGACGATCGCTCCGGGCAACGACGCGGCGTACTCGAGCGCGCGACGCATCACGCCCGCGCTCGCGACACACGAGCCGTCGTCGGTGAAGATGCGCACGCCGAGCGCGTACAGCTCCCCCATCGGCGCCAGTTGCTCGCCTGCACGGCCCACCGTGATGCAGCCCGATGACACCACCTCGCAGAGCCCGAGGTCGCGCCCGGTCGCCAGCACCGAGCTCACGACTGCGGCGTCGTCGAGCGCGGGGCGGGTGTTGGGCATCGCCACCACCGCGGTGAACCCACCCCGCGCCGCGGCGCGGGTGCCGGTCTCGATGGTCTCCGCTTCCTCGTCGCCGGGCTCCCGCAGGTGCACGTGCAGATCCACGAGCCCCGGGCTCACCACGCATCCGACGGCGTCCAGGGACGGCTCGTCCTCGGCGACGCTCAGGTCTTCACCGACGTCGACGACCTTCCCGTCGCGCACGCGCACGTCGGCGCGACGCGTCCCCAGGCCGTCGACCACCGTGCCACCTGTGATCACGAGCGAGGAGGGCGAACTAGACAAAGGTGGCACCGCTTCCCAGGAGCGTGTAGAGCACGGCCATGCGGACGGCGACGCCGTTGGCGACCTGTTCGGTCACCAACGACGCGGGGCCGTCGGCCACCGCCGCGGCAACTTCGACCCCGCGGTTCATCGGGCCCGGATGCATCACGAGGGCATCGGGCTTCAACCGTTCCGCGCGCCTCGGTGAGCCCGTAGCGCGCGGTGTATTCGCGCACGGTCGGAAAGAGCGCCTCCTGCTGGCGTTCGAACTGCATGCGCAGCAGCATCACGACGTCGACCTCCGAAATCACGTGGTCGAGGTCGTGACTGACCTGCACCGGCCATCCGACGAGTGACTCGGGCAGCAGCGTCGGCGGCGCGACCAGGGTGATCTCCGCGCCGAGGAGATGGAGCGCCTTCACGTTGCTGCGCGCCACGCGGGAGTGGCGCACGTCGCCGACGATGGCGACGCGGAGACCCGCGAGCTCGCGCCGGCGGCGCAGCGTGAGGACGTCGAGCAACGCCTGGGTGGGATGCGCATGCCGCCCGTCGCCCGCGTTGATGACCGACGCGTCGATCCAGTCGACGATGCGGTGGGGCGCACCAGCCGCGGGGTGGCGCACGACGATGGCATCGATGCCCATCGCGGCGATGGTCTGCACGGTGTCACGCAGGCTCTCACCCTTCTTCACCGACGACTGCGCCACGCTGAAGGTCATGACGTCGCACGACAACCGCTTCGCCGCGGTCTCGAAGCTGAGCCGGGTGCGGGTGGACTCCTCGTAGAACAACGAGGCGACGACCTTGCCACGGAGCGCAGGCACCTTCGGGATGTCGCGCTGGTTCACCGCGACGAACTGCTCGGAGAGGTCGAGCAGTGCGGTCAGGGAGTCGAGGTCCAGGTCGTCGATCGAGAGCAAGTGCTTCACGGGCTCTCTCCTTCCCAGAGTTCCACGCTGTCGACGCCGCCGTCGACCTCGGACAACCGCACCCGGACGTCTTCGGTGCGCCCGGTGGGCAGGTTCTTGCCCACGTAGTCGGGGCGGATCGGGAGCTCGCGGTGCCCGCGGTCGATCAGGACCGCGAGTTGGATGGCCTGCGCGCGACCGAGTTCGGTCAACGCGTCCATCGCCGCCCGCACGGTCCGACCGGTGAAGAGGACGTCATCGACCAGCACGACCACCCGACCGCGGATGTCGACCGGCACCTGGGTGGCGCCGAGCGGCGTGACCGCCCGCAACCCGATGTCGTCGCGGTAGAAGGCGACGTCGAGCGCGCCGACGGGGACCTCGACGCCTTCGAACTCGCCGATGGCCGCGGCCAGGCGGCGAGCGATGGCGGGACCGCGGGTGTAGAGACCCACGAGCACGAGGCCCTCGGCGCCCCGATTGCGCTCGACGATCTCGTGGGCGATGCGGGTGTGGGCACGGCGGACATCGCCGGCGTCGAACACACTCGCGCGCAGTACAGCTTCCACGAAACCCTCCGTAGGAGCCTCACAGGACTCCCTTCACGGTCGAAACCACCTTACTGCCTCCGCGGGCACGGTGCGGGACCTTCTCCTCTGGCGCACCGCCGGTGCGGAGGTCATCATGAGCACCGATGACGATCGCCGAAGCGACACCCACGACCGAGCCGGAAGCCGCGTCAGGACCAGCAGCGTCCGGGGTGCCCCCGCGCCCGGCCCGTCGCGGCTGGCGGGACATGCGGCCCACCCTGCTCACGGTGGGCGTGTTCCTGGTCGCGTCGGTCGTCGCCGTCGGCATCGCCTATGCACTGAAGGGATCGTCGGGGCCTGCGGGCGACATCCAGGCGTCGACCGTCGAGTACAAGATCTCGATGCCGACCACGCTGGCGAGGGGAAAGCACACGATCGGCCTCACCAACGACGGCACCCTCCCGCACGAACTCGTCGTGTTCAAGACCAACCTCCCGGCGAACCAGTTGCCGACCAAGGCCGGCGGGGATGTCGATGAGGAATCGCCGCTCCTCACCAACGTCGCCGACAGTGGTGACGCAACCAAGGCCGGCGGCGACACGAGCTTCACCACCGACGCGCTCGCGCCCGGGCACTACGTCGCGGTGTGCAATCTCCCCGGCCACTACCGCCTCGGCATGAAGCTCAACGTGACCGTGCGTTGACGAGCTCTCATCTCATGCTCATCCGGGTGTGGCAGAGTGGCGCTCACCACCGGCACTCAGACAGAGGGGACACGCCATGGCCTACGGCATCGTGCACTTCTTTCCCGGAGGCACCCGCGAGCAGTACGAGAAGTCGATCGCGGCGGTGCACCCCAGCACCGGCCTCCCCCCGGGTCAGATCTTCCACGCCGCGGGCGAGTCCGAGGGCGGCTGGACGATCATGGCCGTCCACGAATCGCAGGCGAGCTGGGAGACGTTCCGCGACACCACGCTGATCCCGAAGATGCAGGCCGGCATCGACGGCGGATTCCAGGCGCCGCCCGAGGAGACCGCCGTCGACCTGTTCACCGTCCAGCCCTGACCGGGCCGCGCTACAGCAGCGCGTCGATCAGGTCGCCCTGGACCCACGTGAGCCACTGGTACATCGCGTAGGCGCCGGCCTGGGGGTCGGCGGGATCCAGCGCACGTTCCTCCTCGGTCACCCCCAACCGGGTGCCGAGCACCAACCGGGTGTCGTTGAGCACGCCGAGCCACGCCTGCACCTCGTCCGGGGTGAGGGCGATCGTCCACCAGTCCCCCGCCGCCTCCGCCCGGTCGAGGGTCACCGTGATCAGATCCAGCGCGTCGATGCGCTCGCGGAACAGTTCGGGATGCACGAGCTCCTGCCATTCGCTCTCCTCGGCCTCGGCGGTCGGGTCGAGGTACGCGCGGGGGAAGATGCGGGCCCGAGCAGGGTCGTCGACCGGGCCGTCCAACACGTCACGCAACTGCTCGGGCAACCCGCGCAGGAGCACCAGCTCCTCCTCGGCCAGCGACACCACCAACGTGTCCCGGGGACCGGACCGGAATCGCTTCCAGCGGGCCATCAGCAGGCCGGTGCCACTACGACGGGTGTTCCATCGTGGCCCACAGACCGTGGGCGTGCAGGCGGGCGACGTCGGCCTCGCACTTCTCGACCGGCCCGTCGGCCACCACCGCCTTGCCCTCCTCGTGCACCTGGCGCATGAGCCGCGTCGCCTTCTTGCGCGAGTAGCCGAACAACTTCTGGAACACGTACACGACGTAGTTCATGAGGTTGACCGGATCGTTCCACACGATCACGATCCACGGCTTGTCGGTCACCGTGAGCTCGGTGACCTCCGGTTCCTGGACCTCGACCGGCGCGGTCATGCCGGTGGAGCGGGTCGGAGCTCCTCCGCGATGCGGGTGAGCAATCCGTTGACGAACCGACCGGAGTCCTTGGTCGAGTACTGCTTGGCCAGCTCGACCGCCTCACTGATCACCACCGCGCTGGGGACCTCGGGCTCCCATCCGAGCTCGTAGGCCGCGAGGCGCAAGACGGCGCGGTCGACGGCGGGCATGCGCTCCAAGGCCCAGTGCTCGGAGAACTTGCGCAGCAGCGCGTCGACGTCGTCGTGGTGCTCCTCGACGCCGCGCACCAGCTGTTCCGCGTACGCGTCAGGCGGTGCCGGTTGCTGATCGATCAGCGCGTCGACCGCGAGGTCGCGCACCTCCAGCTCGTAGCACAGACCGAGGGCCCGCTCCCGTGCTTCTCGGCGGCTCCCCGTGACGGCCATGTTCCGAGATCAGGCGCGCGCCAGGTATTCCCCGGTGCGGGTGTCGACCTTGATCTTCTCGCCGGGTTCCACGAACAGCGGCACCTGCACCACCAGACCGGTCTCCAGGGTCGCCGGCTTGCGGGCGCCCGACACGCGGTCACCCTGCACGCCGGGCTCGGTCTGGGTGACGGCGAGTTCGACCGCGGCGGGGAGCTCGGCACTCACGACGTTGCCGTTGTACATGTGCAGGATCGCGCCGTCGCCTTCCTTCAGGTAGTCGACGGTGCTGCCGAGGTCGGTGATCTCGACGTGAAGCTGGTCGTAGTTCTCGGTGTCCATGAACACCAGCGCGTCGCCCTCGCGATAGAGGTACTGCATCTCGCGCTTGTCGATGACCGCGAGCGGGACCTTCTCGTCGCCGCGAAAGGTCCGTTCGAGCACGGAACCGCCCGGCGACCTTGCGCAGCTTCGTGCGGACGAACGCACCGCCCTTCCCGGGCTTCACGTGCTGGAACTCGATCACGGTGACGAGCCCCTCCGACGGCAGGTTCAACGCCATACCGTTCTTGAAGTCGTTGGAGGAGACGCTCAAAGAACCAGATCCTTCGGGAACTCGGTGAGGGGATCGCTGCCGCCGGGGGTGACGACAACCGTGTCCTCGATGCGTACTCCGCCCACGCCGGGGAGGTAGACGCCGGGCTCGACGGTGACCACCGAACCGGGCTCCAAGGTATCACGGGCACTCGCAGCCACCCGGGGCGCCTCGTGGATCTCCAGGCCGACGCCGTGCCCCGTGCCGTGCACGAACGAGTCGCCCCATCCCGCGGCCACGATGACCTCCCGGCACGCCTGGTCGACCGCCGCGCAGTCGGCACCGGCGCGCACGGCCTCACGCCCGGCCCACTGGCTCTCGCGCACGACGTCCCACACGCGACGCGCCTCGGGACCGGGATCACCGACACTCACGGTGCGGGTCATGTCCGAGCAGTAGCCGTCGACGATGCAGCCGAAGTCGATGACGATCAGCTCAGCGCGCTCGATCGGTCGCGCGCTCGGGCGCGCGTGCGGCTTTGCGCCATTGGGCCCCGACGCGATGATCGGGTCGAAACTGTTGCCGCTCGCGCCGCGCCGGCGCATCTCGACCTCGAGGTCGAGCGCGAAGTCGCGTTCGGTGGGGCCGTCGGCCAGACGCGGCAACAACGCGCCGAGGGCATCGTCGGCGATGGCACACGCAGCGCGGATGCGGGCCACCTCGCCGGGTTCCTTGACCCGCCGGAGCCGCTCGACCAGGCCGTCGGTCGGCACGAGTTCGTGGCCGGTGAGGGCGCGCTCGAGGTCGCGCTGCTGCGCCCAGGTGACGGCGTGCGCTTCGAGGCCGAGGCGCGACGCCGGCGAGAGCGCGGCGGCGAGCGCGTCGCGCTGCGACGCGACGGTCGCGCCGATCTCGATCTGCGCGTCGACGGCGGCCGCCGCGAGTTGCTCACCCGCTTGCGTGCGGTACCGGCCGTCGGAGGTGAACACCAGCGCGTCGCCGGTGACGAGCAACATCGCCGAACTGCCGGTGAAGCCGGTGAGGTAGCGGACGTTGGGGAGATGGGTGACGAGCAGCGCGTCGACTCCCGCTTCCGCGAGCAGGGGCCGGAGCCGCCGCGCCCGCCCGGCGATGTCCATCGCGGGCAGCTTCACCGCGCTCCTCGACCTTGGCGATCGCGCCTTCGACGGCCAGGCGGTACCCGGCCGCACCGAATCCGGCCATCGACGCGGTCATGTACGGCGCGATCACGGAGTCGTGTCGCCAGTGCTCACGGGCCGCCGGGTTGGAGATGTGCAACTCGATCTTCACGCCGTCGTAGGTGGCCAGCGCGTCGGCGATCGCAAACGAGTAGTGCGTGAAGGCACCCGCGTTGATCACGATCGCGGCACACCGCCCGCGGCGCGGCGTGGATCGCCTCCACCACGTCGCCTTCATGGTTCGACTGGAGGTGTTCGAGGTCGTGACCCCGTGCGACGGCTGCTTCGGTGGCGACGGCCACGAGGTCAGCCAGGGTCGTCGTGCCGTAGATCTCGGGCTCGCGCTCGCCGAGGAGATTCAAGTTGGGTCCGGAGAGCAGCAGGATCACGGGCATGACCGCTCAGCCTCCCACACCTACGGCGCGGAACGCGACGTCGAGGGCGCGGGCGTCGGGATCGTGCACGGTCTCGAGGCCCATCGGACCCGGGAGCACGAAGGTGAGGCCCCCGACCGCCTTCTTGTCGCGCCGCATCGACGCCAGCAGTGCTTCGCGATCGGCCGGGCCGGGCACCGCGGTCGGCAGGTCGAGGGCGGCGACCACGTTGCGGTGGTGCGCGACGGCGTCGCCGTCGATGCGCTCGAGCGCACCCGCGAGTGCGCCCGCGTAGACGAGACCGACGGCAACCGCCTCGCCGTGCAACAACTCGTAGCCGCCGACCGATTCCAACGCGTGCGCCAGGGTGTGCCCGAGGTTCAGGGTGGCCCGGATCCCGGTGCGTTCCTGCGGGTCGGACGCCACGATGTGCGCCTTGACCGCTGCACACGCGGCAACCAGTTCGGTCAGTGCGTCGAGGTCGCGCGCGACGATCGCGGTGGCGTGAGCTTCGACGATCGCGGCCACGCGTTCGCCTCCTGGCATGAGCGCGTACTTCGCCACCTCACCGAGACCGGCGCGGTACTCGCGTGGCGGCAAGGTGGTCAGCGTGGTGACGTCGGCGTACACGCCGAGCGGCTGGTGGAACGCGCCGACCAGGTTCTTGCCCTCCGGGAGGTTGACCGCGGTCTTGCCGCCGATGGCGGCGTCGACCTGCGCGAGCAGGGTGGTGGGCGCCTGGACGACCGCGACCCCCCGGTGGTACACCGCGGCGACGAAGCCGGCGGTGTCGCCGACGACACCGCCACCCAACGCGACGATGGCGTCGTTGCGCAAGAGGCCCCACCCGGCCAACCGCCGGCAGAGATCGTCGACGGTCGTGAGCGCCTTGGCGCTTTCACCCTCACCGATGAGGAAGAGATCGGTCTCCGCTCCCGCGGCATGGAGCGCTGCGGTGAGCGCGGGTGCGTGGAAGTCGGCGACGCCCGGCTGGCTGATCACCGCGACGCGACGGCGGCTCGCGAGGAGCGTCGCCGCGTCGCGCGAACACGCCGTCGCCGATCACGATGTCGTAGGGCGCCCCTTCGAGGGCGACGGTCACCCGTTCCACGACCGGAACTCCTCCACCACGCGCGCGGCGACCTCCTCGACGGTGTGTCCCTCGGTGTCGACCTGCACGTGCGCGGCGGCCTCGTACGACGGTTCGCGCAACGAGGTGAGCCGCTCGAGCGTGGCGGTCTTGTCGCCACCCGCGAGGAGCGGGCGCGAGTCGTCGCGCGACGAGGCGCGACGCGAGCGCGGTCGGCGAGGCGGTGAGCCAGACCACGAATCCGCGGGCGCGAAGCGCGCGCCGGTTGTCGGCGTCGAGCACGGTTCCACCTCCACACGAGATCACCAGGAGCTCGGGTGACGCGACCGCGTCGGCCACCGCCAACCGCTCTCGCGGAACCCCTGCTCGCCCTCGGCGGCCCAGATGTCGTCGAACGGGATGCCGGCGGCGGCGACCACCAACTCGTCGGTGTCGAGGAATGTCCGGCCGAGCAGGTCGGCACAGCACTGCCCGACGGTGGTCTTGCCCGCCCCCATGAGCCCGACGAGCACGAGGTGCCGGGTTTCCGGCCCGCTCATCGCAACGAGGTGACGTACGCGGCGTGGTTGCGCACGAACTCCGCGAGGGAGTCGCCGCCGAATTTCCGGGTCGCTTCCTGCGCGAGGACCAGCGCGGTCATCGTCTCGGCGACCACGCCCGACGCCGGAACCGCGGTGACGTCGGTCCGTTCCTTGAACGAGACCGTCTCTTCCTTGGTCGTCGTGTCGACGGTGCGCAACACCGGGCGGTTGAGGGTGGCGAGCGGCTTCATGGCGACGCGCGCGACGAGCAGGCCGCCGGTGGTCATGCCGCCCTCGGTGCCACCGGCGCGGGTGGACCCGCGCGTGTACTCCTCGGTGCCTTCGTCCCACAGGATCTCGTCGTGCGCCTCGCTGCCGCGCCGGCCGGCGACCTCGAACCCGTCGCCGATCTCCACGCCCTTCATGGCCTGGATGCTCATCAGCGCCTGCGCGAGCAGGCCGTCGAGCTTGCGGTCCCAGTGGACGTGCGATCCCAGGCCGGGCGGCACGCCGTACGCCAGGACCTCGACCACACCACCGAGGGAGTCACCGACCTTCGCCGCCGCTTCCACCTCCGCGATCATCATCGCCTCGGCGGCCGGATCGAAGCAGCGCACCGGTGAGTCGTCGACCGCGCCGAGATCGGCGGGCGTGGGACGCCGACCGCCGACCGCACGCGCCGCGCCCATCTGGATCACGTGGCTCAACACCACCGTGTCGAGCTCGGCGAGGAGCAACTTGGCCAGGGTGCCGGCGGCAACCCGCGCCGCGGTCTCCCGGGCGCTGGCCCGCTCGAGCACGTTGCGGGCGTCGTCGAAGCCGTACTTCTGCATGCCGACGAGGTCGGCGTGGCCGGGCCGGGGCTGGTGGAGGGGCTTCTCGGTGGCGCCCGGCGCGGGCGACATCTCCTCCTGCCACTTCGGCCACTCGGTGTTGTGGATCACGATCGCGACCGGCGAGCCGAGGGTGACGCCGTGGCGAACGCCGCCGAGCAGCTCGACGTCGTCGCGCTCGAACCGCATGCGGGGACCCCGACCGAACCCGAGACGGCGGCGGGCGAGCTCGTCGCCGATCTGCTCCACGGTGACGGGCAGGCCCGCGGGGAGGCCCTCGACCACCACCGTCAGGGCAGGGCCGTGCGACTCACCGGCGGTCAGGTAACGCAGCAACGGACATCCTCCGGAGGGAACGGTCCAGGATACCGGCGGGTCCGAGCGCGTCCCGCTCATTGCCCGCCCTACGAGCCGCGGTACCAGTCGAGGATGGGCATGCCGACGAGCAGGGCGGTCAGCGTGCCCGCAGCGAGGAAGGGACCGAACGGCACCGCCTGGCTCTTGCCCCGGATCTTGGTCGCGATCAGGAGGAGGCCGATCACCGCGCCGTAGAAGAACCCGAGGAACAGTCCCAGGATCATCTCGCCCCAACCGACGTAGCCGAGCGCGAGGCCGAGCGTGAACGACAACTTCACGTCTCCGAACCCCATGCTGCGCGGCGAGACGAGGTGCAGCACGAAGAAGATCACGAACGCGATCGCCCCCGCGAGCAACCCGCGACCCAGCGCATCGAGATCGTCGTCGGCGAGCGCGCCGAACGCGAGGAGCGCGGCGGTGGCGATGGTGAGCGGGTACACGATGCGATTGGGCAGCAGGTACGTCTCGAAGTCGATGAATGCGAGCGCGACCAACGCGGCGGTGAGCACGAGGTACCCGGGCAACGCCCACGAGTCGTCGAAGCGCGCCGCCATCCCGCCGAAGAGCGCGCAGTTGATGAGTGCCACTGCGGTGCGGCGGCCGCGGGGCGACGGGGGCTCGTCGAGCGCCGGCGGGCCGAACACCGGCTCACGCCGCGGTACCCGCGTGATGACCGGATCGAGCAGCCACCCGACCACCAGTCCGAGGACGGCGCAGCCGACGACGAGCGCGGCGGTCACGGGTCCCCCCTCATGCGCGGGATCCGGCGCGGCGGCGGCGCGCATCGTGGCGAGGGGTGCGTCGACACCGGTCCAGAGTTCGAACGCCAGCGCAGCCTGGTGGACGAGCATGCCCAGGCCGTTCGCGGTGTGGATGCCGCGTGCCCGTGCCGCGGCGAGGAAGGGGGTCTCCATAGGGTGGTACACGGTGTCGACCACCAATTGCCCGGGGTTGAGCCGATCGGGTGACACCGGGCCGGGTTCGCCCTGCATGCCGAGGGGCGTGGCGTTGACCACGAGGGCGAACACGGCGGGATCGACGTCGAGCAGGGTCGTGGCGTGACCACCGGGGACGAGGCCGGCGGCCGCTTCGGCCTGCGGGAGGCGCCGGGCCGCCACCGTGACGCGGGCGCCGGCGCCGCCGAGCGCGAGGACGATCGCTCGGGCCGCGCCGCCCGCGCCCGCCACCAGCACATCCAGGCCGGCCGGGTCCAACCCTTCGTCGCGCACCGAACGCACGAATCCCTCGCCGTCGGTGGAGGCGCCGAGCAGCCGCCCGTGCTCGGCGAGGGTCACCACGTTGACCGCGCCCAGCGCCGCGGCGTCGGTGGTGAGCTCGTCGCAGGCCCAGGCGGCGTCGGCCTTGTGCGGCATGGTGACCGTGAGCCCGGC
Organism: uncultured Actinomycetes bacterium; assembly: GCA_963726965.1. Taxonomy (GTDB): domain Bacteria; phylum Actinomycetota; class Acidimicrobiia; order IMCC26256; family DASPTH01; genus DASUAS01. The sequence goes on from CAVSEI010000007.1 coordinate 57,847, forward strand.
CAGGCCGAGGGCGCGCGCGGCCTTCACCGCATCGCTGCCTCTGCCCCTGGGGGCCGGGAACGCGACGTAGATCCAGTTCAGCCCCGCATCGCGGAACGCGGCGTTCAGGATCGCGGGCGAGCGCGAATGCCCGACGGGATCGCCGATCAGGCCGGTCACCTTCGTCTCACCGTTCACGGTCATTCCCCGCGGACTCCGTGCGCCTCGATGTTCGCCTCGTGTTCCGCCAACGTCGTGGCGAAGTACGTGACTCCATCCTTACCGGTCACGTAGAACAAATAGGGGACGTCGGCCGGTGCCAACACGGCCCGGAGCGACTGCTCGGTGACGGACATGATCGGGGTCGGCGGCAGGCCGTTGACGCGATAGGTGTTGTACGGCGAATCGATCTCCTTGTCCGCGTTCGTCGGTACCGGCGGACAGCCCCCCTTGGCGAAGCAGAGGGTGGCATCGATCTGGAGTGGCGTGCCCTGCTTGATCCGGTTCAGGATCACCGCCGCGACCTTCGGCGCGTCGGCGGCACTCCCCGCCTCGGCCTGCACCAGCGACGCCGCCACGACCGCTTGTTGGGGCGTGAGGCCGACCGTGGACGCGGTGCCGAGGTCGACCGCGTCGGCGTGGGTGTCGAATGCCGAGACGATGGTCTGGAGGATCTGCGCGTCGGTTTGACCCTCGACGAAGTACGTGTCGGGCCAGGTGAATCCCTCGACCGACGCCTGATCGCCCTGATACCGGGATCGGATCTGGCCCGACTGCGCGAGGGCGAGGAACGCGGCGCGGTCGTGACCGGGCAACGCGCCGACCCGATCGGCAATCTGCTCGAGCCGCAGCCCCGGCGGCAGGGCCAGCTTCACGTGTTCCGCGGTGCCGCCACCCGACGGGCCGCGTCCGAGCGCGTCGGAAGCGGCCCGCACACCCATGTCCTCGTGCAACGCGTACGAGCCCGACTGGAACGAGCCCGCACCGGAGACCTTCGACCAGATCTGGAACGCGAGCGACGAACCGATCACGCCGGCCGAGGCCAGCGCGTCGCCGGCCTCCTTGGTCCCCCACCCCGGTTTGATCGCGACCGTGACCGCGGCACCCTCACCGCCGGGAGGGTCCAGCTGCCATGCAAACCACCCGGCGGCCACGACGAACGGCAGCACGAGCGTGGCGACGATCGCCACCACCGTCCACGTCCGGCGACGGTGACGCCGCTGCTGCGTCCGCACCTCCTGTCGACCGCTCGGGGCCACCCCGCGCCGTCGGACCGAATCGCCCACCGAATCGGCCCGGGACTCACCGAATCCCACCGAATCGCCCACCGAATCGGCCCGGGACTCACCGAATCCCACCGAATCGCCCACCGAATCGGCCCGGGACTCACCGAATCCCACCGAATCGCCCACCGAATCGGTCCGACGGGGCAGAGGTGGAGGTGTTGGGTCGAGGTGGCCGTCGTCCCCGTCGCCGGTCACTCGGCGGTCACTCGGCGGACCGGGGTCGTTGCGCGTCGACCCAGGACTGGAGGATCACCGCGGCGGCGGCGGCGTCGACCTGCTCGCGTTGGGCACGCCGTCGCTGTTGGCGACGCGGGTGGGCATCTCGGAGTGCGTGCTGCGCGATCATCGTGGTGAAGCGTTCATCGTAGGTGTCGACCTCGATCGTGAGCGCGCGCGCCAGCTCCGTCAGCGCCTCGACTTCCTCCAACGCCGAGCGGGCCGCCGCACCGATCTCCCCCGACAACGATCGGGGTAACCCGACGACGATGCGGTCGGCGCCCACGTCGCGGGCCGCGGCCAGGATCGCCCGATGGTCCTCGGCGACGGCGCCCGACCGGTCGAGGGTGCCGTAGGGGCTGGCCAAGATGCCGGACGGGTCGGTGGCGGCCAGGCCGATGCGCCGGGATCCGAGATCGACGCCGAGCACGCGACCAGGGCGGGGCGTCACCCGCCTGCAGCCTGCCGGCCTGCCCCGCGCACTGCCGATTCGAGGAGCGCGAACGCGTCGTCGACCGCGGCGACCTTCGGCCCGCCGCCCTGCACCGCATCGGCGTTCTTCGCGGTGCCGCCACCCAGCGCCTTGGCGGCGTCGCGCGCCAGGTCGGCGGCCGAGACGCCCGCGTCGACGCGGTCCTTGCTCACCGCCACGGCCAGCCCGGCCTTCGTGCCGTCAGGGCCCAACCCCACCAGTGCGGCGATGCCCGACCCGAGAGCGTCGCGCGTGGCCACCGCGAGCTTGCGCAGGTCGTCAGGCACGAGTCCGTCGCGACGGAGCACGACCACACCGTCGGCCGCGCTCGCCGCCAACGTGGCGGCTTCCGCGCCCGCCTGCTTCGCCCGTTCGGTCGCCAGCTCGTCGTGCAACTCCTTGACCTGCTCCACCAGTCGCGCCACCCGTTCGGGCAACTCGCCCGGCGCGACCTTCAGCGTGTCGGCCAGCTCGCGCGAGTTGCACCTCTTCCTCGTGGATGCGTTCGAGTGCACCCTCCCCGGTGAGCGCCTCGATCCGCCGCAGGTTCGCGCCGATCGAGCCCTCGCTCACGATCTTGATGGGACCGATGAACCCGAGCGTGTGCACGTGGGTACCGCCGCACAGTTCGATCGAGTGCTCGCCGGCTTCGAGGACCCGTACGAGGTCGCCGTACTTGTCGCCGAAGAACGCGATCGCACCCAACGACTCAGCATGCTCCTTGGTGGTCTCGTAGTGCCGCACCGGCGCGTCACCGATGATCTCGGCGTTCGCCAGCGCCTCGACGCGATCGAGCTGCTCGCGCGTCAGCGCCTCGTGGTGACTGAAGTCGAAGCGGAGACGATCGGGCGCGACCATCGAGCCCGCCTGCTGCACGTGCGCGCCGAGCACCTCGCGGAGCGCCCAGTGCAGGATGTGCGTCGCCGTGTGGTTGCGGCGGATGGCGTCGCGGCGGGTTCCGTCGATCCGGGCGATCGCTTCGTCACCGTCTGCGATCGTGCCCTGCTCGACCACGCCGCGGTGCAGCACGAGCCCGGGGAGCCCGTACTGGGTGTCGTCGACCCGCACCCGCGCGCCTCCCCGCGTCTCGATCACACCGGTGTCGCCGACCTGCCCGCCGGACTCGGCGTAGAACGGCGTGCGGTCGAGCACCACGCTCACCGCGGCGCCCTGCGTCCGCCTGGCGTGAGGCGGTCGCGCCCACCGACCACGGCGCGCACCTTCGCGCCGACGGTCTCGTACTCCTGGCGACCGGTGAACTCCGTCGGGCCGAGCTCGTCGGCCAGTTCCCGGTACAGCTCGAGCGGCGCACCATCACCCTTGCCGCCCGCGGCCTTGTGCGCCTCCTTGGCGCGCGTGCGCTGTTGCTGCATGCGGGCGTGAAAGCCGTCGACGTCGACACTGCGGGCGCGCTCCCCCGCGATCTCACGCGTGAGGTCGATCGGAAACCCGAGCGTGTCGTGCAGGAAGAACGCGTCGTCACCGGTGACGTCGCCGCGCCCGAGCACGCCGTCGAGGAGCTCGAGCCCGCGCGCCAGGGTCTGGCGGAAGCGCTCCTCCTCGCGGCTCACGATACCGAGCACCAGCTCACGCTGCTTCACGATCTCGGGGTACGCACCCCCCATGACCCCGATGGTCGCTTCGACCAGCGCGGGTGTCACCAACTGTTCGGCGCCGAGCAGGAACGCGTGACGCACCGCGCGGCGGATGATGCGCCGCAGCACGTAGCCACGCTCCTCGTTCGACGGCACGACGCCGTCGGCCACCAGAAACGTCATCGTGCGACCGTGTTCCGCGAGGATGCGCAGCGAGGCATCGCCCTCGGAGCCCGGGAAGGTGCCGTACTCCACGCCGGTGACCGCCTCGGCCGCGGCGATCAGCGGACGGAACACGTCGATGTCCCACACCGACGCCGAGCCCTGGAGGACGGCCAGGTTCCGCTCGAGCCCTGCCCCGGTGTCGACACTCGGCGCCGGCAACGGCACCAGCTCGCCGTCGGGCTTGGCGTCGAACTGCATGAACACCAGGTTCCAGATTTCGATGTAGCGATCCTCGTTCGCGGCCGGACCGGTGGCGGGACCGTGTTCCGCCCCCCGGTCCCAGAAGATCTCGGAGCTGGGACCGCACGGGCCGGTGTCGGCCATGCGCCAGAAGTTGTCGTCGCCCAGGCGTTGGATCCGTTCGGCCGGCAGGCCCACGACGTCGCGCCAGATCGCCTCGGCTTCGTCGTCGGTGGTGTGCACCGTCACCCAGAGACGGTCGGCATCGAGGCCCAGGACCTCGGTGTAGAGCTCCCACGCCCAGACGATCGCGTCGTGCTTGAAGTAGTCGCCAAAACTGAAGTTGCCGAGCATCTCGAAGAAGGTGAAGTGACGGTCGGTGCGCCCGACGTCGTCGAGATCGTTGTGCTTGCCCCCGGCGCGTACGCACTTCTGCACCGAGGTCGCTCGGCGGTACGGTGGCGTCTCGTCACCGACGAAGTAGGGCTTGAACGGGACCATGCCCGCGTTCGTGAAGAGGAGCGAGTTGTCGTGCGGGATCAGGCTCGACGACGGAACCCGGGAATGGCCGCGTGACGCGAAGAACTCGAGGAAAGTCGCGCGTAACTCGTCAGCAGTGCGCGGCGGGGACACGGGACAAATCGTACCGTGTCACCTGTCCCCCCACGGCTGCGGTTTGTTCCGGTCGAAGCGGTCGGCGCGGAGTTCTTGTTCCCGGTTCTTGGCTGCTTGTCGACCTTCCGTGAGTGCGCCGGTGACGTGATCGCGGAGGTCGGTGGCCTTGTCCGTGACGCGGGTGACCATGGCGTTGGGGGTGTAGCGGTCGAGTTGTCGGCGGGCCTTGCGGGCGGCGACGACCGTCGTGCCGACACCGATACCGAAGCCCACGCCGAGCCAGGTGACGCGCTTGAACATCTAGGACGCTCGCCGGTCGCGGCGACGGGGCGCGGGGTCGCCCTTGAGCCGTTGCACCGCGCGCCTGGTGCCGGTGCCGACGGCAAGCGCCTTCACCACCGGGTTGGTGAACGTCCGGTAGGCGAGGTCGGAGGCGGCGTCCACCCGGCCGGTGACCTTCTCGGCCCCGGACACGATGGCGTCGACCCGGTCGAGCTCGAAGTCGGCGGCGCGCACCGCCGCCCGCAGCTCCTCGAGCGCGGGCTCGGCGTCGGCCCGGAAATCGGCGGCGGCCGTGCGCAGGTCGCGGGCAGCCCGGTCGAGGCGCACGATCATGATCACGAGGACCACCAAGAGCACCAGACACACCTGGGCCGCGAACACGGCCACCCACTCGCTTCCGCTCACTCGTGCGTCCTCCGGTCGATGTCGTCCCCCCGCCCGGTGGGTTGCCAATACCGCACCACACGGTCGTCGGGCCGATACTGCTGCGACACCCATCCGTCCGGGGCGTCGTGCGGGTACACGTAACCGTCGCCGTGGCCGAGCTTCGCCGCGCCAGGGTAATGGGCGTCCCGGAGGTGAGGAGGGACCGCTCCCGCGGGCTCGTCGCGGACCTCGCTCATGGCGGCGCCGAGCGCGGTGGTGACCGAGTTCGACTTCGGCGCGTTCGCCAGGTAGGTCACCGCATGGGCGAGGTTCAGCTGCGCCTCCGGCATCCCGACGAACTCGACGGCCCGGGCCGCAGCATCCGCGATCACCAACCCCTGCGGGTCGGCCATCCCGACATCCTCGGACGCCAGGATCACCAGGCGGCGGGCGATGAGCCGGGGATCCTCGCCCGCGGTGACCATCCGCGCCAGCCAGTACAGGCCGGCGTCGACGTCGGAGCCCCGGATGCTCTTGATGAACGCCGAGAGCACGTCGTAGTGCTCGTCGTCGCCGTACCGGAGGGCTCGCAGCGCGAGCGCCGCCTCCGAGTCGGCGAGCGTGATCGAGGCCCGACCCGACTCCGACGCGAGCGCCGCCGCCACCTCGAGCGACGTCAGCGCATGGCGGGCGTCGCCCTCGGCGCGATCGGCGATGTGCGCGAGCGCGTCGTCGTCGATCGCGAGTCGCTCGTCACCGAGGCCACGCTCCGCGTCGGTGAGCGCGCGCTGCAGGAGTCGCGCGCAGGTCGTCGACGCCCAACGACTCGAGCCGGAACAGCGTCGACCGGGACAGGAGGGGTCCGGTCAGCGAGAAGAACGGGTTCTCGGTCGTCGCACCGATGAGGACGAGGAGTCCCTCCTCGACGTGCGGGAGCAGCGCGTCCTGCTGGGTGCGGTTGAAGCGATGGACCTCGTCGAGGAAGAGGATGGTGCCGCGGCCCTGTTCGCCGATGCGGGCCCGGGCCCGCTCGGCGACCTCGCGCACGTCCTTCACGCCCACGGTGACCGCCGAGAGCGGCTCGAACGCCTTGGCGGTGGCGCCCGCGACCAACCGCGCGATCGTCGTCTTCCCGGTCCCGGGCGGACCCCAGAGGATGACCGAGGACAGTCGGTCGGACTCGATCAGCACCCGGAGCGGACGGCCGGGACCGAGCAGCTGCGGTTGGCCGAACACCTCGTCGAGCGATCGGGGCCGGAGGCGGGCCGCCAACGGAGCCCGGCGCTCGAGCCGCTCGGCGACCGCGGCGGTGAAGAGATCGTCGGCCACCCGGCGATGCTACGACCGTCCCGCGCCACGAGAATTTCTCGGCCGGGCTGTCAACCTCCGGGGCGTCCGGAGCGTATTCTTTCCGTGGCAGTGACGCTGGAGGCAGAGCGACCGCGGATCGACGGGCCGGATCCTCCCTCGGTCGCGACCGTCACCATCGACCTCCCCTTCGAGGAGGCGTTCGAAGAGCTCTACGTCCGCGCCTACGGCGTCGCCTACCAACTCCTCGGCCGCCGCAGTGAGTCCGAGGACGTGGCCCAGGAGACGCTCGCCCGGGCGTTCGTCCACTGGCGCAAGGTCCGCGGGTACGCGGAGGCCTGGGTCGTCCGGGTGGCGGGCAACCTCGCCATCGACACCTGGCGCCGGATCCAGCGGGTCGACACCGCGGCCGACACCGACCGCCGGCACGCGACCTCCCCGGCCCGACCGGGCAACGGGTCGACCTCCACCGTGCTCTCGCGTCCCTGTCGCGCCGTCAGCGGGAAGTGATCATGCTCAGGTTCCTCGCCGACCTTCCCGAAGCCGACGTGGCGCGGGTGCTCGGGTGTTCGGTGGGATCGGTGAAGCAGCACGCCAGCCGCGGGCTCGCGACCCTCAGGAACACGATGGGCGCCGACGACAGCAACCAGGAGAACGACTGATGCCGACCCTCACCGAAGCCGACCTGCGTGATCCGTCGCCCCCCGTCCCCGGCGCCAAGGAGCGCGCCGCGGTCGCCACCCGGGCCCAGCAGCTCGGACGCCGCCGCCGGATGCTCCAGGGCGCGGTTGCGCTCGGCATGGTCGCCGCCGTTGCCGTGGGCGTGGCCGCGCTCACGGCCGGCGGCTCGTCGGCCCCCGGTGGCCGGCGCTTCGAGGCCGCCAGCCCCGGCGCCGCGAACGGCGCGACGTCCGCGTTCACCGTCTCGGGCGCGGTTGCGAACATCCCCGACGGCGTCACCGTCACCGTGACCCTCACCGGTGACCACGGGACCTTCACCGCCATCGTCAACCGAAGTGGCCAGTTCTCGATCGGTGGCGTCGCCGCCGGCGACTACGCCGCCTCCTACGAGGTGGTGTCGACCGACGGCACTGCCACCTCGGCCGGCAAGCTCGGAAGCATTACGGTCAACCGTGACCTCGGACTGAATTTCGCGCTCACCTGACACACCGTTGTGGGGTCGGCCAACCCGAACCCGACGGATCGCCCCGCCCTGGCTGTAGCCGCCCCCGCCCTGCGCTACAGCTCAGGGCGGGGCGTTCTCATTTCGGGCCCGCGTCATTTCTTCGGCTTGGGCAGCACCGAGAGGCCGAGCTCCGCGAGCTGGGTCGGATCGATGGAGGTCGGCGCGCCGGTGAGCGGGTCGGCACCGGACTGGGTCTTGGGGAAGGCGATCACCTCGCGGATGTTGTCCTCCCCCGCCAGGATGGCGACCAACCGGTCGATGCCGAACGCGAACCCGGCGTGGGGAGGCGCACCGAAGCGGAACGCGTCGAGCAGGAAGCCGAAGCGGGACTGCGCGTCCTCCTCCGAGATGCCGAGCAGCGAGAAGATGCGCTGCTGGACGTCGGGACGGTGGATCCGCACGCTGCCGGAGCCGAGCTCCCAGCCGTTGAGCACGAGGTCATACGCCAGGGACCGGACCCCGAGCAGGTCCTCGCCGGAGCCGTGGGCGAGGAGCTCCAGGTCGTCGGGGTGGGGCATGGTGAACGGGTGGTCCGCGGGGATCGGGTGCCCGTCGTCGGCCAGTGACTCGAACAGCGGGAAGTCGACCACCCACAGGAACTCGAGCCCACCTTCGTGGACCGGTGGGCGCCCGAGCTCGACGCGCAGGGTTCCGAGCACGTGGTCGACGGTGCGGCGCGGCCCCGCCGCGACCAGCACGAGATCGCCGGGTTCGGCGCCGAGCGTGTCGACGATGCCGAGTTGTTCGGCCTCCGACAGGAACTTGAGCACCTGGCACTCGAGCTTCCCGCCGTCGACCACGCGCATCCACACGAGCCCGCCGGCACCGAGTTGCTTCGCCCGGTCGACCAGCTTGTCCACCTGCGCGCGCGACATCGCGCCCTCACCGGGCAGGCGGATGCCCTTCACCGTGTCGGCCTGGAAGGCCCGGAATTCGGTGGCGGCGAACACCTCACACAGGTCGACGAGCTCCAGACCGAACCGCACGTCGGGCTTGTCGGAGCCGTAGTGCTCCTGCGCTTGGTGCCACGTCATCCGCGACACCGGCCCCGGTCGCGCCCCGGTGACCGCCTCGGCGGCGTCGAGCACCGCGTCGCCGATCACGCCCATCACGTCGTCGGCGTCCGCGAAGCTCATCTCGGCGTCGAGTTGCATGAACTCGAACTGACGGTCGGCGCGGAGGTCCTCGTCGCGGAGGCAGCGGGCGATCTGGTAGTAGCGGTCGAGGCCACCGACCATGAGCAGCTGCTTGAACAGCTGGGGGCTCTGCGGCAGCGCGTAGAACTCCCCCGGCGACAGACGCGACGGCACCACGAAGTCGCGGGCACCTTCAGGTGTCGACGCGATCAGCATCGGCGTCTCGACCTCGGTGAAGCCCTGGGCGTCGAGCGAGCGGTGCAGCGATGCGTTGACCTGGGCCCGGACCCGCAGGTTGCGCTGCAGGCGCGGCCGGCGCAGGTCGACGTAGCGGTGCCGCAACCGGAGCATCTCGTCGGCGTCGATGCGGTCGTCGACCGGAAATGGCGGGGTCTCGGACTCGTTGAGCACTTCGAGCGCGGTGACGGCCACCTCGATCTCGCCGGTCGGGAGCGCGTCGTTGACCGTCCCGTCGGGACGATGGCGCACGACCCCTTCGATCCGCACGACGTACTCGTTGCGCACACGGTGCACGTCGACGCCCTGTTCCTGTTCGGGGTCGACCACGACCTGGACGATGCCCGCGACGTCACGCACGTCGAGGAACACGACCCCTCCGTGATCGCGGCGGCTGTCGACCCAGCCGCACACCACGACGGCGCGGTCGATGTCGGTGGTCCGGAGATCGCCGGCGCGATCGGTGCGCATCATCGCTCTGCATCCGTTTCGTGTGGGAGGCTGGTTTCGATTCGTTCCTGTACCCATCCCGCGACCAGCTGGCGCGGGACCTCGAGCTGTTCGCTCGTCGTCATGTCCTTCACGCCCACCGCGCCGTGCTCGGCCTCGCGCTCGCCGAGGATCACGGTGAAGCGGGCGCCCGACTTGCCGGCCGCCTTCATCTGCGCCTTGACCGAGCGGTCACCGTACGCCGCGCTCGGCCCGCATGCCGTCCTCGCGCAGCTCGGTGATCAAGAGGGTCACTTCGACCGCGTTGTCCAGGTGGTCGACGACGAACACGTCGGCGGCCGGTGCCGTACCCGGCACCACGCCTTCGGCCGCACACGCGATCAACACCCGTTCGATGCCGATTCCGAACCCGATCCCCGGCGTGGGTTTCCCGCCCATCTGCTCGACGAGCTTGTCGTAGCGGCCACCGCCGCCGATGCCGTTCTGGGCGGCGTCGAGCGCCTGACTGGCGAACTCGAACGTCGTGCTCGTGTAGTAGTCGAGCCCGCGCACGAGCCGCGGGTTGATCTCGTGGGCGATGCCCAACCGGTCGAGCCCGTGCTGCACCGCTTCGAAATGGGTCCGGGCGTGCTCGCCGAGCGACTCCGTGATCTGCGGCGCGCGTTCGATGACGTCCTGCCAGTCGGGGTCCTTCGAGTCGAGCACCCGCAAGGGGTTGGCGGCGACCCGCTCGTGGAAGCCGTCGCCGAACCCGGCCCCGTGCGCGAGGAGGTAGTCGCGCAACACTTCGACGTACGCGGCGCGATCGGCATCGTCGCCCATGGAGTTGATGCTCAGGGTGACGTCGCGGAGCCCGAGCGCGCCGTAGAAGCCGTGCGCGAACGCGATGACCTCGACGTCGAGTTGCGGGTCGTCGACGCCCAGCGCCTCCGCCCCGACCTGCCAGTGCTGGCGGTTGCGACCCTTCTGGGGCCGCTCGTAACGGAAATGCGGGGCGACGTACCAGACCTTCCACGGAACGAGCGGGTGGTGCTGGGCGAACACGCGGGCGACGCCGGCGGTGCCTTCGGGGCGCAGCGCGATACGCCGGCCGCCCTTGTCCTCGAAGTCGTACATCTCCTTGCGCACGACGTCGGTGCTCTCGCCCACTCGTTCGAACACCTCGAGGTGCTCGATGATCGGGGTGATGACGAGATCGAAGCCGTAGCGACCGGCGCGCTCGGCGAACGCGGCGACGAGCGCGGTCCACTGCGCCGATTCCGGCGGGAGGACGTCGTGGGTCCCCACCGGCGCGCGGAATCGCGCACGGTCGTCGGACGCCTCTCCCCGCTCGCTCACCGGCTCGCTCACCCGCGCATCGTACCGGGACGCGGCTAGAGACTCTCAGCCTTTGCGTGCCCCGGCAGGACCCGGGAGGCGGCGTAGACGCTGTCGATGCGCTTGACCGCCCAGAGGATCGATTCGAGGTGGTTGGGGTCGGCGAGCTCGAAGTCGAAACGGAACTTCGCAACCCGGTCGTTCGACGTCTGCGACGTGCAGGAGAGGATGTTGACGTGGTACTCGGCCAGCACCTGCGCGACGTCACGCAGGAGCTTCGAGCGGTCGAGCGCCTCGACCTCGACCGACACCACGAACGTCGCCGGTTGGTCGTGGTCCCACTCGACCTCGATGACCCGCTCCGCGTGATTCACCAGGCCCGCAGCGTTGGCGCAGTCGGTGCGGTGCACCGACACCCCGCGCCCACGCGTCACGAACCCCATGATCTCGTCGCCCGGCACCGGCGTGCAACAGCGCGAGAGCCGCACCATGACGTCGTCGAGCCCTTCGACGTGGACCCCGGTCGCGCGCCGCTCCGAGCGCCGGGCGCGCTCGGGAGGCCGGGCGGTGGTGACGGGCAGCTGCTCCTCACCGCTGCGCAGTTCCTTCTGGAGGCGCTGGGCGACGGCTTTGGCCGACACGTGGTTCTCGCCGATCGCGGCGTGCAACGCTTCGACGTCCGCGTAGTGCATCGCCACCGCGACGTCGAGCAACGACGACGACGGACGCGAGCTTCTGGACCGGGAGCCCTTCCTTGCGCAGCGCCTTGGCCAACTCCTCGCGCCCGGTGTCGATCGCATCGACACGGCGTTCGCGTGAGAACCACTGCCGGATCTTGGTGCGGGCCTTGGGCGTGTGCACGAACTGCAGCCAGTCGCGGCTCGGGCCCGCGCCTTCGACCTTGCTGGTGAAGATCTCGACCGTGTCGCCGGACACGAGCGCGGAGTCGAGCGGCACGAGCCGCCCGTTGACCCGGGCCCCGATGCAGCGGTGCCCGACGTCGGTGTGGATGGCGTACGCGAAGTCGACCGGCGTCGCGCCCGATGCCAGCGCGATGACCTTCCCTTTCGGGGTGAAGACGAAGACCTCGTCGAACTCGAGGTCGATCTTCAGCGCTTCCATGAACTCGTCGGGGTCCGACGTCTCCTGCTGCCAGTCGACCATCCGCTGGAGCCAGAGAAGGTCTTCCGCCGGTTCGCGCTCCTTGTACCCCCAGTGCGCGGCGACTCCGAATTCGGCGCGCCGGTGCATCTCCTGGGTGCGGATCTGGACTTCGACGGCCTTGCCCGACGGTCCGACCACGGTCGTGTGCAACGACTGGTAGAGGTTGAACTTGGGCATGGCGATGTAGTCCTTGAACCGGCCCTGCACCGGCTTCCACATCGCGTGGATGGAGCCGAGGGCCGCGTAGCAGTCCTTCACCGACTCGACCACGACGCGCACGCCGACGAGATCCTGCACGTCGTCGAACTGCTTCCCGCGCGTGATCATCTTCTCGTAGATCGACCAGTAGTGCTTCGGACGGCCGGTGACCTCGGCGTCGATGTGCAGCTCTTCGAGACGCGCCTCGAGGTCGGTGAGCACCGCGCTGAGGAACTCCTCGCGCTCGGGCGCCTGCGTCGCCACCATCTGCTCGATCTCGGCGTAGCGCAGCGGGTAGAGGACGGCGAACGCGGTGTCTTCGAGCTGCCACTTCATGTCGGCGATGCCGAGACGGTGCGCCAGGGGCGCGTAGATGTCGAGGGTCTCCTGCGCGATGCGCCGTTGCTTGAACTCGGGCAACGACGCGATGGTGCGCATGTTGTGGAGTCGATCCGACAGCTTGATCAGCAGGACCCGGATGTCCTTCGCCATCGCCACCAGCATCTTGCGGAGGGTGGCGGCCTGCTGGGCCTCCTTGGAGTCGAACTGGAGGCGATCGAGCTTGGTGACGCCGTCGACGATGGTGGCGACGTCGGCGCCGAGCTCACGCTCGATGTCGGCCGACGTGACCGTGGTGTCCTCGACCGCGTCGTGCAGCAGCGCGGCGGCGATGGTGACGTCGTCGAGGCCGAGATCGGCGAGCACGAGCGCGACGCCGAGCGGATGGGTGATGTAGGGCTCCCCCGAACGCCGCACCTGTTCGCGATGCGCGTCGCGGGCCATGTCGAAGGCGTGCTCGATGAGTCCGGTGTCATTGCGACGGTGGCGCTCGCGGTAGGCGTTGACCAGTGGCGCGACTTCGAGGTCGACGGTGTGGTAGCGCCGCCAGGGCAGCACGGACCGCCGATCGGTGCGTACCTCGACACGCGGCCCGTTGCCCGTGAGATCCGTCGTACTCATGGAGCGCCCCAGTCTACCGCCGGGCCCGGTGGTCCCGGCGACGCTCAGCGACGCTTCTTCCGCCGTTGCTGACGACCGCGCGGGTTGGCCGCGCCGCGTCCCGCCACCGCGGGTGCCGGCGCGGTGCCGGCGCGGGTGCGGGTGCGGAAGTTGGCGTCACCGCGGCCGCGGGTGCAGGTGCAGACGCAGGGACCGGTGGTAGGTCGTCGTCCCCGGGCTCGACGTCCTCGCCGTCGACCGGGACGTCGACCGCGGGACCCGGCGCGATCGGCGCGACGGGAGCCACGACTGCCGCCTTGGCGAGGTCGGCGGCGGCGCGGGCCCGGAGCGACCGGTACCGGGGCTCGCGCTCCTTGAGCCACGCGAGGATCGGGGTCGCCACGAAGATCGACGAGTACGCGCCGGTGAGCAGGCCCACGAAGAGGGCGAGGGCGAAGTCGCGCAGCGCGAGACCGCCGAAGACGTAGGTGCCGACGAACAGCAGCGACGCCACCGGCAGCAGCGCCACGATCGACGTGTTGATGGACCGCATCAGCACCTGGTTGAGCGAGCGGTTCACCATCTTGGAATAGGTGTCGCCGCGCTCGGTGCCGAGGCGCGCCTGGTTGTCCTTGACCTTGTCGAACACGACGACGGTGTCGTAGAGCGAGAACCCGAGGATGGTCAGGAACGCGACGACCGTCGCGGGCGTGACCTCGAAGCCGGTCACCGCGTACACACCGATGGTGATGATGATGTCGTGGATCACCGCGAGGATCGCGGCGAGCGCCATGCGCCATTCGAAGCGGAACGTGAGGTACAGGGCGATCACGATGAAGAAGACGAAGAGCGCGCGCAGCGCCTTGCTGCTCACCTTGTCGCCCCAGGTGGGTCCGACGTTGGTGACGCTCACCTGGGCGTTGTCGATGCCGGCGTACTTGGCGAGCGCCGCAGTGATCTTGGCCTGCTGGGCACCGGACAGGTTCTTCGCCTGCACGCGTACCGAGTCGTTCCCGACGATGAGCACCTTGGCGTCGCCGAGGCCGAGGGGGTCGATGACGTCGCGCACGTCAGTGACCGATGCGCTCCCGGTCTGGCTACTGACCGTGAACTGCCACTGGGTACCGCCCTCGAAGTCGATGCCGAGGTTGAGGCCGCTGATGGCGAAGGCGACCACGGAGATGAGGATCAGCGCGCCCGAGAGGATCGCCCAGCGCCACGACCGCTCGATGAACTGGAAGTGCGTGCGCTCGTGGTAGAGGTCGGCAAGGGTGTGCCGCTGGCGTTTGACCGGTGGGGGCGCCGGCGCGGTGGCGGTCACTCCGCTCATGCCGTCACCGCCGTGGGCGCGTCGAGGCCGGCCTCCATGCCGATCCCCTTCATGTGCACGAGTTTCGGCCGGCGGGCCATGATCGACACCAGCGGGTGCATGAAGAAGTACGCGACGAGCAGGTCGAGCACGGTGGAGATCCCGAGGAACAGCGCGAACCCGCGCACCGAACCGATGGCCAGCACGTAGAGGACGACCGCGCCGATGAGCGAGACGAGGTCGGCGGCGACGATGGTCCGGAACGAACGGGTGAACGAGCGGTCGACACACGAGCGCACGGTCGCGCCGGCGCGCAGCTCGTCCTTCATGCGTTCGTAGTACACGATGTACGAGTCAACCGTGATACCGACCGACACGATGATGCCCGTCACCCCGGCGAGGGTGAGCACGATCTGGATGCCGAAGATCTCGGGCAGCACCCACGTGATCAGCGAGTAGAGCGCCATCCCGCTGAGCAGGATGCCCACGATCACGACGAGGCCGAGCAGCCGGTAGAAGGCCAGCATGTAGAGGGCGACGAGCACGAGCCCGATGATCCCCGCGGCGATACCGGCGTCGAGCTGGTCCTGACCCAGGGACGGTGACACGTTCTCGACGTTCACCTTCTTCAACACCACGGGGAGCGAGCCGTAGTTGATCAGCTTCGCCAGGTCGTGCGACTCGCTGTCGGTGAAGTTGCCGGTGATCTGGGCGGTACCACCGAACGAGGTGAACGAGGCGGCGTCGGGCTGGATCGTGGGTGCGGACTGCACCAGGCCGTCGAGCACGATCGCGACCTGCTTGTGGAATTGCGCCTGGGCGAGCGAGTCCCACTGGGAACTGCCGGAGCCGGTGAGGTTCATGGTCACCGTCCAGCCCTGCCCGGACTGGAACGTGGCCTTGGCCGAGTCCACCGCCTTCCCCGTGAGGCCCGCCTTGCCGAGGTAGTAGCGCGACGCGTTCTTCCCACCGGGTTTGTCCGGGAGCACGACGCAGGCGTCGCGGGCGTCGGCCGCCGCCTTGGTGGTCGGGATGTTCGTGAGCGTGCTCACCTTGGTGTTGTCGCACGCCGCGATGGCAGCCCGCGCTTCCGCGTCGCTCGCGGGTGGCGCGGTCGTCGTGGTGGTGGCGCCCGCGGCCGTCGTCGCCGGGGTCGTGGTGGTGGTCGCCGCCTTCGCCTGGGCCGCTTCCGACGGGAGGTTGGCGGCGAGCACCGGGCGGAACCGCAGTTCGGCGGTCTTGCCGACGAGGCGCAACGCCTTCTCCCGATCCTTCACGCCCGGCAGGTCGACGACGATGTCGTTGCCCTGGCGCGAGATCTCCGGTTCGAGCGCGCCGAAGCTGTCGACGCGGGTGCGGATGATGTCGATGGCGACGTCGAGCGAGTCGGGCTTGTACTTCCCGACCGGGGACAGGACGACGGAGATCCCGCCCTGCAGGTCGAGGCCGAGCACCGGGGTGTTCCCCGACGCGAGCGTGGCCAGAAACGTCCCGCCGACGACGACGAGCGTGATGATCAGGAAGGTGATGTTCCTACGCACGGATCAGTCGTCGCTCGTGCCGTTTTCGGCCGGGTGCTCGTCGAGCTCAGGAGTCTCGGCCGGCCGCGCCGGGTTGGCCGACTGCGCGATGGCCGCCCGGGCGATGGAGATCACGACGCCCTCGGCCACCTCGAGGTCGACCCGTTCGTCGTCGAGGGACCGGATCACCCCGAAGATCCCGCCGGTGGTGATGACCTCGTCACCCACGTCCAGCCCGGACACCAGCGCGTGGTGCGCCGCCAGCCGCCGCCGCTGGGGCCGCACGATCAGGAGGAAGAACGCCAGCGCGATGACGGCGAAGTAGGCGAGGATGACCATGGAGTCCTGGAGTTCCTGACGCTGGCAACCGGCCGTCCGGGAGGCACCGACCGGATGCGGATGCTAGCGGGCCGCCCGCCCGACGGACGATCAGTCCTCGACGGTGAACAGGTTCGGCACGGCCGCGGGCGCCGGCAGGTGCAGGTGGGCGTAGGCGCCCGGTGTGGCCACCCGCCCGCGCGGCGTGCGCTGCAGCATGCCCACCTTCAGGAGGAAGGGCTCGTAGACCTCCTCCACCGTCTCGGGCTCCTCGGCGACGGCCACCGCGAGGGTGTGCAGCCCGACCGGCTGACCCCCGAACGTCTCGCACAACGCGGCGAGGATGGCCCGGTCGACCTTGTCGAGTCCGAGCTCGTCGACCTCGAACAGCTCGAGCGCGGTGCGCGAGTTCTCGGTGGTGACCGCGCCGTCGGCCCGGACTTCCGCGTAGTCGCGCACCCGCTTGAGCAGCCGGTTGGCGATCCGGGGGGTGCCGCGCGATCGGCGGGCGATCTCGACCGCGCCGCCGTGTTCCAGCGGCACCCCGAGGATGCGGGCCGCCCGTTCGATGATCGAGACGAGATCGTCAGTGTCGTAGTAGTCGAGCCGGGCGATGAATCCGAAGCGGTCGCGCAGCGGACCGGTGATGAGACCGGTGCGGGTGGTGGCACCGATGAGCGTGAACCGCGGCAGCTCGAGGCGGATCGAACGCGCCGACGGACCCTTGCCGATCACGATGTCGAGCTGGAAGTCCTCCATCGCGGGATAGAGGACCTCCTCCACCTGCTTGGGCAGGCGGTGGATCTCGTCGATGAACAGGACGTCGCCGTCGTCGAGGTTGGTGAGGATGGCGGCGAGGTCGCCGGCACGCTCGAGCGTGGGGCCGCTGGTGATCCGCAGGTTGACGTCCATCTCCGCGGCGACGATGCCCGACAGCGTCGTCTTCCCGAGGCCGGGCGGGCCCGCGAACAGCAGGTGATCGGCCGCCTGGCCGCGACCGCGTGCGGCCGCCAGCAGGATCTCGAGGTGCTCTTTGAGCCGCGGCTGGCCGACGAACTCGTCGAGCCGGCGAGGCCGCAGCGTCGTCTCCTCCGCCGCCTCCACCGGATCCGCCGACGCCCGCATCAGTTCTTCCCTAGGCACGGGTCACCGCCAGGAGCTTGAGCGCTTCGCGGAGAAGGTCTTCGACCGAACCGTCCTCCGGGAGTTGGGCGACGACGTCGCGCACTTCGTCGGGCCCGTATCCCAGGCCCGCGAGGGCGGCGCGCACCTCGGCGCGGGGCGCAGGCTTCCCTCCCAGCTCGGTGAGGTCGAGCTCGGGGACTTCGAGGCGGGCCTTGAGCTCCACGAGCAATCGCTGCGCGGTGCGCTTGCCGACACCCGGCACCAACGTGAGCGCGGCGAGGTCGTCTTCGAGCAACGCGGCGTCGGAGCGCGCTCGGGGAATGGACCGACAACATCGCGAGCGCGAGTTTCGGCCCGACGCCGGTCGTGCCGATGAGCGCCTCGAACGTGTCGCGCTCGTCGCGCGTCGGGAACCCGTACAACACCATGGCGTCTTCGCGCACGTGGAGATGCGTGAAGAGGAACGCGGCATCACCGGCGTGCAGCGCGGGCAACGCGCTCGCGGGCACGTGCACCCGGTACCCCACGCCCCCGACCTCGACCAGCACCTCGCCGGTCGCGGTGCGTTCGACCACCGTTCCCCGCACCGACCCGATCATCGGACCTCCCTCATCGCAGCTCCATCATCGGGTGGCCTCCCTCGCCACCGCCGCGGCGATGGCCTCGGCCAGGCGCGGGGCGGGCGGCGCGTCGACTGCGCCCACGGCGCGGATCGGCGCGCGCCACCAATGGCAGAGCGCGAGGGCGAGCGCGTCGGCCGCGTCCGGGGGATGGGGTGGCGCGGCCAACTTCAGCAGCCGGGTGACCATCCGTTGGACCTCGTCCTTCCCCGCCGCGCCGTCGCCCGCCACCGCCAGCTTCACTTCGTTGGGGCTGTACTGCACGACCGGGATCTCCGCCCGTCCCGCGAGCGTGAGCACCAGCCCACTCGCCTGCCCGACCGACATCGCGGTCCGGGTGTTCACCTGGAAGAGGACCCGTTCCACAGCCACCGCCGACGGCGCGAACTCGGTCAACAACGCGTCGAGATCGGTCAGCAAGGAGGCCAGGCGGAGCGGCAATTCCTCGCTCGGAGGCGTGCGGATCACGCCGTAGGCCACCGCCCGGAACGCCGGGCCGTCGCGCCGGACCACGCCGTAGCCGCAGCGGGAGACCCCCGGGTCGATGCCCAGCACGAGGTCGTGCTCATGGGCAGACGGATCGAACACGAGTTCGATCCTAGAGGGGTCAGCTCTCGTCGTGGCGGATCTTCTCCTTCGAGATCCGGCGCTGCTTCTTCCGGCGCTTGAACACCGCCCGCAGCGCGAGCAGTGCGACCAGACCCGCGAGCAGCGGGATGACCCGCTTGCCGACCGAACCACCGGCGGCGTCCATGAGGTCGATCGGCTCGGCTTCGGCCGATTCGATCTTCCGCGGTGTCCCTGGCGACGTCGTGACGTCCGCCGCCGCAGTAGAGGCGCTCGCCGAAGGGGTGCCGGACAACACGTCCTTCTTCAGGTTGTCGGCGAACTGCCCGAGGAGCTTGCTCGAGACGTCGGCCATCACGCCGCGACCGAACTGCGCCACCTTGCCGGTGATGTTGAGATCAGTGTCGATCTTGACGACGGTCCCGCCGTCTTCTTCGATCAAAGTCGCGACGACCGCGGCCGATGCGTTGCCCTGGCCGCGGGTGTCACGACCTTCCGCCTGCAGGACGACCTTGTGGTTGGCCTCGTCGGCCTCGGTGATCTTGGCCACGCCCTTGTACTGCGCGGTGATCGGGCCGACCTTGATCTTCACCGTGCCCCGGTACTCGTCGCCGTCCACCTCGGTGAGCTGCGCGCCGGGGAGGCACGGGGCGATGCGCTCGAGGTCGAGCAACACCTTCCACGCCTCGTCGATCGGGACGTCCACCCGGAACTGGTCTTCGATCTTCACTGGTCCTCCTGCTGCAGTCGTGCGAGGTCTTCGAGGGTGTCGATGTCCGCCGCGCTCCCGGTGTCGGTGCAGTCGACCCAGTCGACCACCCGATCGCGGACGAGTGCGCGGGCACCCACGTCGCCGCGGAGTTCCAACGCCTCGGACCAGAGGCTACGCGCCAGCTTCACCGGGTTGCCCGGTTGGCCGTCGTACGACGGCACCACCAGCTCACCGTCCACGGCGGCGACCTTGCGGTACGCCTCGGCTCCGACCAGCGGCTGATCGGCGAGACCGACCACGACCGCATCGACGTCGGTGCGGGGCGTGAGCGCGGTCAGGGCCGCGCGGAGGCTCGAGGCGATGCCCTCGGCCCACTCGGGGTTCTCGACCACCACGACCTCGAGCTGGGCGGCGAGCGCGGCGCGTACGTCGTCGCCGCGGTAGCCGACCACGACCACCAGCGGACGCAGGCCCGATCCGAGCGCGGCGTCGACGGCCCACGCCACGAGCGGGCGGCCCCGCCAGTCGAGCAACGGCTTGGACGCGTCACCACCGAGTCGCGACCCACGACCGGCGGCGAGGACCGCAGCGGCGGTGGTCAACCGGAGCGGTCCGGGCCGGCGCGCTCGGGCGCGACCCGCACGATCACCCGCTGGTCGCGCACCATGGCGGCGCGGTAGTCGTCCCAGTCCGGATGCTCTCCCGCGGTCGTGCGGTAGTAGTCCACGAGGGGCTCCATCGCGTCGGGCAGCGACACCACCTCCGCGGTGCCGTCGACCTGGATCCACTCGCCGTAGAAGCCCGCGGTCATCACGCACAGCGAGACGCGCGGGTCGCGGCGCACGTTCTTCGTCTTCAGCGCGGTCTCACGCGTGCTCACCACGATCCGGCCGTCGCCGTCGACGTTGCACGCCACCGGCGACATCTGCGCCGAGCCGTCGCCGCGAAAGGTCAGCATCACCGCTTCGTGATGCTCACGAATGAACGCGAGCGCACGCTCGAGATCCATGGGGACTGACGGTACCAAGTCGGAAGCGGTCGACTGCCGACTCAGCTACTGATCAGGTTCGCCTTGATCGTCGATCGCGTTCGACGCCTTGCAGTCGAACGTGCCCTTCTTGGTCGGGTACTGGCGGACCCACTTGCCGTTCTTGAACTGGACCATCATGAAGCACGACGTGGTCTTGCCGTCCTTGAACGACCGCTTGCCGATCATGCCGCCGGCGTCGAAGTCGGTGAGGCCCTTGATCGCGGTGATCAGGTTCGTGCGGGTGAGGCCGTTGACGCCGTCGCGTCTTGACGACCGCGTTCACCGCGTCGGCGAACGCCAGCGTGGCCGCGTACGAGTACGCCGAGAACTGGTCGGGCGTGCCGCCGACCTGCTTCATGTACTTGACGAAGTTGGCCACGGTCTTGTTGACCGAAGCCTCTTCGAAGGGCAGGAAGCCCGAGGAACTGGACCTCACCCTCGAACGTCGTGCGCGTTGTCGGTGACGAGCTGGTTGCCGTAGCACGACGCGCACTCCCAGAGGACCGACGACGGGTCGATGCCCTGGAGCGTCGGCTTCGTTGCGGAGCAGCAGCGCCTGGTTGGCCGCGCCGACGTTCAGCGACCAGTTCGAGCTTGTCCTGCCTTCATCTTCTGCACGATGGGGGTGAACACGCTCTGCGGGTCACGTCCCGACACGGCCACCACGGGGTCGCCCTGGTCGGCCTTGATGCCCGCCTGCTGCGCGGCGAGGCCGAGGATCGTGCCGCCGCGGGCGGCGTCCTTGGTGTCGTTCCCCACGATGGTCACGCCGTGGAGGCCGCCCTTGTTCTTGCGAGAGCTCCCACTTCGCCGGACCCTGGTTGGCGTAGAACGTCTGCGGGTTCTGCGTCACGGTCGGGCAGTCGATGGCGGTGCCGTAGGCCGGGAACGCCATCGCCGAGCACGACTCGGGCACACCGGTGGTGACCGCGGACAGGTCGGGGATGCCGGTCGCCGCGCCCGCCTGGTCCTTGCAGTTGACGATGTCGTCGACCTGGGTCAGGAACAGCGCCGAGGTGCCCACGAGCGCGTAGTCGTTCTGGCAGCCCTGGATGGTGGCGTTGCGCGAC
The DNA here is from genome assembly GCA_963726965.1 of uncultured Actinomycetes bacterium. Taxonomy (GTDB): domain Bacteria; phylum Actinomycetota; class Acidimicrobiia; order IMCC26256; family DASPTH01; genus DASUAS01. The sequence continues at coordinate 79,269 of CAVSEI010000007.1, forward strand.
TCGTTGCCGTTGAGCTTCGAGTCGTAGAAGTCGACGACGACCTTGCGGCCCGGCGAGCCCGCCGCCGCCGGCCTTGCTGTTCAGGTAGGCGGCGCCGGCCTTCACGCCGTCGACCGCGCCCTTGAACAGGCCGGGTGCGAACGGGTTGTCGACGTCGGCGATGACGCCGATGTGGATCTCGGTGGCCGTGACCCCGACCTCGGTGGCCTTCGGCTTCTCGCTGCTCGACTGTGCGGACGCCGGTGCCGACACCGAGTGCCGCCAGGCCGACGAGCAGCACCCCGATCACGATCGTGTTCCGGACCTTGACCACTGGTTCCCCCCTACGGTCGATGTCGCCCGGTCACTCTTGCACGTCTGGGGCGTCTCGTGCTCGCGGCCCGTGGTCTCAGGCGTAGACGGCCTGGAGGACGTCGTCGGGGATGTCGAAGTTGGCATAGACGTTCTGCACGTCGTCGTGCTCCTCGAGCGCGTCGATCACCCGGAGCACCGACTTCGCCTTCGACGCCTCGTCGAGCTCGACCGTCGTGGTGGGCAGCATCGTGAGATCGGTGCTGGTGACGGCGATCCCGGCTTCCTCGAGCGCATCACGCACCACGTGCAGATCGCCGGGAGCGCTGGTGATCTGCCAGGTGTCGCCCTGGTCGGTGATGTCCTCGGCGCCGGCTTCCAACGCCGCGAGCATGAGGTCGTCTTCGGTCGCCGCCGATTTCTCCAGCATGAGCACGCCCTTGCGCTCGAACTGCCACGCCACCGCGCCCGGCTCCGACAGCGAGCCGCCGTTGCGGGTGAACACGTTCTTGATCTCCGAGCCGGTCCGGTTGCGGTTGTCGCTCAGCGTCTCCACGTAGACGGCGACGCCGTTGGTGGCGTAGCCCTCGTACGTGATGTTCTCGTAGGTGACGCCCTCGAGCTCGCCGGTACCGCGCTTGATGGCACGTTCGATGTTGTCCTTGGGCATCGAGGCGTCGCCGCGCCTTCTGGATCATGGTGCGCAGCGTGGGGTTGCCCTCGATGTCGCCGCCGCCGCTCCGGGCCGCCACTTCGATCTGACGAGCGAGCCGGGCGAACTGCTTGCCGCGCGCGGCGTCAGCTGCACCCTTGGCGTGCTTGATCGAATGCCACTTCGAGTGTCCACTCATCGACTCACTCTTTCCTGCAGGACGCGGTTCTGAAGAACTGCTCGTGCAACCGGAGGTCACCCGACAACTCAGGATGGAAACTGGCCACCCAGACCGGGCCCTGTCGGGCGAGGACGGGGTGCTCATCGTACGAGGCGAGCACCTCGACGTCGTCACCGACGCGGTCGATCCGGGGCGCCCGGATGAACACGCCCGGGAACGGGCCGCCCGTGAGACCGTGGACGTCGAGGGGCGTCTCGAACGAGTCACGCTGACGGCCGTACGCATTGCGACGCACGGCGATGTCGATCACGCCGAAGGACTGTTGGTCCGGACGGCCGTCGACCACCTCCCGCGCCAGCAGGATCATCCCCGCACACGTCCCGAACACCGGGAGGCCGTCGGCCAGGAGTTGGGCCAGCGGCGCGCGGAGCCCAGCAGTGTCGAGCAGCTTGCTCATGGTCGTCGACTCGCCGCCGGGGAGGATCAGCGCGTCGAGCGCGCCCAACTGCTCGGGCGCCCGCACCTCGACCGTCTCGACGCCGAGGGCGTCGAGCACCTCACGATGCTCCCGGAACGCCCCCTGCAGCGCAAGAACCCCGACCTTCACCAGCCGCGGTCGGCGAGCTTGACGTCGAGGGTGTCGATCTCCTCGCCGCGCATGGCCGCGCCGAGACCGCGCGACACCTTGGCCACGATGGTCGCGTCGGCGAAGTGGGTGGTCGCCTCGACGATGGCCTTCGCCATCGTCGGCGGTTCCGCACTCTTGAAGATGCCGCTCCCGACGAACACGGCCTGCGCCCCGAGCTGCATCACCAGCGCGGCGTCGGCCGGCGTCGCGATGCCCCCGGCGCAGAACATCGGGACCGGCAGCTCACCGCGCTCGGCGACCTCCTGGACCAGCTCGATCGGTGCGCGCAATTCCTTGGCCCAGCCGAACAACTCCGCTTCGTCGGCCACGGTGAGCTTGCGGATGTCGCCGAGGATCGAGCGCAGGTGGCGGACGGCCTCGACGATGTTGCCGGTGCCGGCCTCACCCTTCGAACGGATCATGCACGCACCTTCGGAGATGCGCCGCAACGCTTCGCCGAGGTTGGTGGCGCCGCACACGAACGGAATGGTGAAGGCCCACTTGTCGACGTGGAAGGCCTCGTCGGCGGGGGTGAGCACCTCGCTCTCGTCGATGTAGTCGACGCCCAGCGCTTCGAGGACCTGGGCTTCGGCGAAGTGCCCGATACGGCATTTCGCCATCACCGGGATGGTGACCGCGGCCTGGATCCCTTCGATCATCGCCGGGTCGCTCATCCGGGCGACGCCACCGTCGCGCCGGATGTCGGCGGGAACCCGTTCGAGCGCCATCACCGCCACCGCGCCGGCGTCTTCGGCGACCGTTGCCTGTTCCGGCGTGACGACGTCCATGATGACGCCGCCGCGGAGCATCTCGGCGAGGCCCCGCTTGACGCGTGCCGTACCCGTGGTCCGTTCTGCCATACCCAGCAGACTACTGGCCGATCTCCGCTTCACATCTCCGGTTTCACATCTCCTGGAGGCGCGCGATGCGGTCCTCGAGGGGAGGGTGGGTGTCGAAGAGCTTGTTGAACTTCGAACCCTGCTTCTTCTCGTCGGTCTCGAGCGGCTGCTCGATCCACATCTGCGCGGTCGCTTTGGTCGCGTAGTGGACGACCGCGTGGTCGTCGCGCAATTTCTCGAGCGCGGAGATCAGGCCGGGCGGGAACCGCGTGAGCTGCACGCCGCTCGCGTCGGCCAGGTATTCGCGGTTGCGGCTCATCGCCATCTGCATGAGGTACCCGGCGAACGGCGCGAGCATCAGGATGGCCAGCGACGCGATGGCGATGACCGCGCCGATGGGTCCCGAATCGCCGTTGTTGTCGCGCCGGTCGCTCATGCCGCCCCAGAACGCGAACCGCAGGCCGATGTCCGAGATGAGCGCGATGGTGCCGACCGCGGTCACCGCGACCGTGGTGACGAGGATGTCGTAGTTCTTGACGTGCGACAGCTCGTGCGCCAGCACCCCTTCGAGCTCGACCCGGTTCATGACCTCGAGCAGGCCGGTCGTGACCGCGACGGACGAATGCTTCGGATTTCGACCGGTGGCGAACGCGTTCGGCGCGGGATCGTCGACCACGTAGAGCTTCGGCTTCGGCAGGCCGGCGGCGATGCACAACCCCTCGACCAGGTTGTGGTACCGGCGGTATTCGGTCTCGTCCGCAGGCTTGGCCCGGCTCGCGGCGATGGCGATCTTGTCGCTGTTGAAGTACGAGCCCCAGGCCAGTCCCATCGCGATGAGGAAGGCGATGACGACACCGACGATCCCGCCGCCGACGAGCAGGACGATCGCGGCCGCGACCAGTGTGATCAGCACCACGAACCCGAACAGCATCAGGAACGTCCGGCGCTTGTTGCGCGCGATCTGCTCGTACACGGAGGCGACCTGTCTGGAGAGTGCGCAGCCTCGCCGAATTGGCTAGAACTGCACCTGGACCGGTTCGGTGTCTTCCGGCGCCGCGTCGAAGAACTCGCGCTTCTCGAAGTGGAACATGCCGGCCAGGATCACGGTCGGGAACTGCTGGATCTTGGTGTTGTAGCTCAACACGCTGTCGTTGTAGAACTGCCGCGCGGTACGCGACCTTGTCTTCGGTCGAGGTCAGCTCTTCCTGCAGGTTCAGGAAGTTCTGGTTCGCCTTGAGGTCCGGGTAGGCCTCCGCCACCGCGAACAGGCTCTTCAGCGCGCCGGTGAGCACGTTTTCGGCCTGGGCCTGGTCGGCGGGCGTCTGCGCGTTCATCGCGTTCGCGCGCGCGTTCGTGACGGCTTCGAAGGTCCCGCGTTCGTGCGCCGCGTACCCCTTGACCGTCTCCACCAGGTTCGGGATGAGGTCATGGCGACGCTTGAGCTGCACGTCGATCTGCGACCAGGCGTTGTCGACCTGGTTGCGCCGCTTGACCAGCCCGTTGAAGCCGAGCCAGAAGAACAGCCCGACGAGGACCACCAGCACGACGATGACGATCACGGGGACCATGCGGTCACTCTACCTGCGCGCCTTCGCCGTCCTGCATCATCCCACCGCGGCCCGGGGCGCGGCGATCGCCCGCTCGTAGAGGGGAAGGAACCGCTCGGCCAGCCGGGCCATCGAGAACTCGTCCGCTCGCGTCCGGCCGGCCGCCACCAGCGATTCCCGGCGAACCGGATCGTCGAGCAACGAGCGCAACGCCGTCCGGAGGGCGTCGGCGTCGCCGGGCGGAACGAGCAGGGCTTCACGTCCGTCACGCGACACGGTGCGGTAGCCGTCGATGTCGGACGCCACGACCGCGGTCCCCGCCGCCATCGCCTCCACGAGGACCACGCCGAACGATTCGCCGTCGAGCGCGGGGAAGCAGGCCACCGTCGCTCCCCGGTAGCGCGCCTGCTTCTCCTCCTCGGGGACGCGGCCGAGCCATTCGACGCGGGGAACGCCCCGTCCCCGGAGCGCGTCGCGGTGCCCGCCGTCGCCGATCACCCAGAGGTCGGCGTCGCGGTCGAGCCCCGCGAACGCGTCGAGGAGCACGGCCAGGCCCTTCCGGCGTTCGTGGCGCCCGACGAAGAGGATCGCCGGCGCCGGCGCCGGCGACGTCCGCCCGACCGCGAAGCTGTCGACGTCGACCCCGTTGGGGAGGATCTCGCACTCACCACCGAAGGTCTGGGTGACCTGGCGTTTGGCGTCCTCCGACACCGCGGTGGAGACCGCGAGGCGGCGCATCATCGGCCGCAGCCCGGGCCGGAACGTCTCGTACCAGCCGTTCCGGCCGGCGCGCGCCGAATGGAACGTGCCGACCGCGGGAATCGTGGTGCCGACCAGCGCCGCGTGGTTGGGACCCGGTGACAACGGTTCGTGCAGGTGCAGGACGTCGGGTTGGAACGTACGCAACGCCTCGATGGTGCGGCGCGCGACCGCGCGACCGGTGGCGATGGGTGCGACCGAGCCGTTGCTCGGCACCCGGGTGCTCGGGCCGACCGTCGTGATGCCGGGCTCGGGCGGGGGGCCGTCGCACGGCGCGACGATCCGCGCGTCGACGCCGAGCTCGCGCAGGGCGCGGGCGAGCCCGAGCACCTGCCCCTGGACGCCTCCGAAGAGCGTCAACGAATACGGGCACGAGAGCATGACCCTCAAGCCGCGGCTGTCCCTCCCCACCCGGAGATCATCCCATCCCCCTGGGTCGCCGTCATTTCTCCACGATCACGCGCGGTCACTCGGCCAGTTCGGTTGCAGGAGGTGCCAGTGGGTCGGCGCCACCCGGATGAGATCCTCGAAACGCCGGGCGAGCTCCTGGGTCACGCGCGCCAGGTCGTCGCGGATGCGGCCGCTCCGCACCGCCGGCACCGGCGCCAGGATGTGCGTCTCCTGGCGTCCCTCCTCCCGGAAGTAGCAGCCCGCGGGCAGGAGCGGCGCGCCGCTGCGCAGCGCGAGCATCGCGGGGCCTCCCGGCATCGTCGTGTGCTCGCCGAAGAACTCGACGTCGAGCCCGTCGCCGGTGAGGTCGCGGTCGGCGAGCAGGCACACCACCTCGTTGTTGCGCACCGCTTGCAGGACCTCGGTCCCGGCGGTCGGCGAGAGCGGCACGACGCGCATGCCCAACTGCGCCCGGGTCTCGACGAACCAGTCGAAGAGCTCCGGCGGGTCCACCGCCTCCGCCACCACCGTCACCGTGTAGCCCTGGAGCGCGAGCCAGGCCCCCGCGAAGTCCCAGTTCCCGAGGTGCGGGAGCGCCAGCACCGCCCCTTTCCCCGCCGCCACGCCGGCCTCCACGTGTTCGATGCCGGCGCACCGGAAGTGCGATCGGATCCACTCGGGTGAGGCGGTGGGGAGCCGGAACAACTCGTAGAAGTAGCGACCGTACGAGTCGAACGTCGCGGTCACCGCCCGGTGGAGTTCCGCACCGGTGAAGCCCGGGCCGTTCACCCGGCGCAGGTTGCGCTCCACCTGGTGGCGACGTCCGGTGAGGACCACGGGCGCGACCTGCGCGACGCCCCGAGCGAGCGACGTGCCCACGGGCGTCGGGAGGCGGCGGGCGATCTCGGCGCCGGCGCGGTACGCGAGGTACGGCGTGCGCTCGGGGAGGATCGACAACTCAGCGACGGCGGGAGGCCGAGCCCGAGCCACCGATGCGCTCGGTCTGGGGCCGGTGCGCGGCCCACCACTGGGCGAGGCTCCCCGCCCGTGGCTCCTCGGTGCCCGAACCGCGGTGGTGGCGGGTGCGCCGCGGCCGCTGCGGCGTCGCCTGGCGCCACACCTTCACGAACCGCTGCACCGCGGTGATCGCGGTGAGGACCAACATGATCCACAGGACCGGGATGAGGATGTCGAAGGCCAGCCCGACGCCGAGCAGCACGAGCCGTTCGGCCCGTTCCATGAGGCCGCCCCGCGCCTGGAATCCGAGGGACTCGGCCCGCGCCCGTTCGTAGGTGATGAGCATCGAGAGGGCGAGCACCGCCATGACCAGGACCGGGAGCTTCGGGTCCTGGTCCGACAGGTACCAGGCCACACCGAGGAACAGTGCGGCGTCCGCGACGCGGTCGCACACCGAATCGAAGAAGGCGCCACGCGGACCGGCGCGGCCGCTCTGGCGCGCCACCGTGCCGTCGAGGATGTCGGGGAGACCGGTGAGGATCACGCCGAACACGCCGAGCACGAGATGGCCGTCGGCGATCAGGAACGCGGTCCCGATGGCGAAGACGAGACCGATGATGGTCAGGCCGTCGGCGGTGATCCCGGCGCCGTGCAGGCTCTTCCCGACGGGCTCGAGCCCTCGCTCGACCGTCGCGCGCCAGCGTCCGTCGAGCATGCGGGGAACGTCCTCGGTCGGGGATGGGTTCGGCAGCGCACCAGGCAATGTGCGGCCCTGAGGCTACCACCCGGTAGGCCTCCTGATCCGCTTCCTGATCCGCAGGCATGCCCCGGGCGGGGGGCGGAACAACCCGCGTAGACTCCGCGCACACACACGAACGAGCGAGCCGGGGGGTGCCGGTGGCGGTCAAGACGTTCCCGACGGAGAAGATTCGCAACGTGGCCCTGGTCGGCCACGGCGGGTCGGGCAAGACCTCTCTCGCCGAGGCCCTCCTCTTCACGAACGGGGTGATCCCCCGTCTCGGCAAGGTGGAGGACGGCAACACCACCACCGACTTCGACCCCGAAGAGGCGCGGCGGCGCATCTCGGTCTCGCTGGCCGTCGCCCCGTTCGAGCACGCCGGTCACAAGGTGAACGTGATCGACACCCCCGGCTACGCCGACTTCGTCAGCGACGTCGCCGCCGCGCTCCGCGCCGCCGACCTCGCGGTGTTCGTGGTGTCGGCGGTCGAGGGCGTCGAGGTCCAGACCGAGATCGTCTGGCGCATGGCCGACGAGCTCGGCGTGCCGCGCGCCATCTTCGTCAACAAGCTCGACCGTGAACGGGCGTCGTTCTCGCGCACGCTCGATCAGCTCAAGGAGAAGTTCGGCGCCGGAGTGGCACCGTTGCAGCTGCCGATCGGCGACGAAGCCGACTTCCACGGCGTGGTCGAACTGCTCGACGACCACGCGCCGTGCACTACGTCGACGGCACGGCGACCGAAGGGCCGATCCCGCCCGAGATGGAGATGGAGGAGCACTCGATCCACGACGCGCTCATCGAGGGAATCGTGGTCGGCGACGACGACCTCATGGAGCGCTATCTGGCCGACGAGACCATCCCCGCCGACGAGCTCGCGCACGCGCTCGCCGACGGCGTCGCGTCGGGCTCGGTGTTCCCGGTGCTGTGCGGGAGCGCGACCAAGCTCGTCGGCGTCGACCGGCTCGCGACGTTCATCGTCGAAGAGGGTCCGGCACCGACGGCGACCGCGGGTGACGGTCCACCGGTGGCGTTCGTGTTCAAGACCATCGTGGATCCCTACGTCGGCCACGTGAACCTGTTCAAGGTGCTGCAGGGCACGGTCAAGGCCGACGCCACGCTCGTCAACGGGCGCACCATGCACGAGGAACGGCTCCACCAGCTCACGCTCATGCGCGGCAAGGAGCAGGAGCCGGTGTCGGAGGTACCCGCCGGTGACATCGCCGCCGTCGCCAAACTCGCCGACACCAAGACCGGCGACGTCCTCGGCGCGCGTGGCGCCGAGATCGACGTCGAGCCGTTCCTGCCGCCGGCGCCGGTGCTCGCAGTCGCGATCAGGGCCAAGTCGAAGAACGACGAGGACAAGCTCGCCAACGCGCTGCACCGGCTGCTCGACGAAGACCCCGCGCTCCTCCTCGAGCGCAACGCCGAGACCCACCAGACGTTGTTGTGGGGTCAGGGTGAGACCCACCTGGGCATTGCGCAGGAACGGCTGCGGAGCAAGCTCGGCGTCGAGGTCGAGACCGAACCGGTGAAAGTGGCGTACCGCGAGACCATCACCCACGAAGCGGAAGCCGAGGGCAAGTACAAGAAGCAGACGGGCGGTCACGGGCAGTTCGGGGTCGCGTTCCTCCGCGTCGAACCGCTCGAACGGGGCGCCGGGTTCGAGTTCGTCGACCAGATCGTCGGCGGCGCGATCCCGCGCCAGTTCATCCCCGCGGTCGAGAAGGGCGTCCACGAGACGATGGAGCACGGCGGCGTGTTCGGGTTTCCCGTCGTCGACGTGAAGGTCACGTGTTCGACGGCAAGTACCACTCGGTCGACTCGTCGGAGATGAGTTTCAAGATGGCGGGTTCGATCGGGTTCAAGGAGGCCATGGCCAAGGCCGAACCGATCCTGCTCGAACCGGTGAGCGAGGTGGTCGTCATCGCGCCCGAGGTGCACCAGGGCGACATCATGGGCGACCTCAACTCGAAGCGCGGGTCGCATCCAGGGCTCGAGCGCGGTGGGCAACGGCGAGGTCGAGGTGGTCGCGCTCGTTCCCACGTCGGAGGTGTTGCGCTACACGATCGACCTGCGCTCGATCACGGGCGGCCGCGGGCGCTTCACCGCATCGCACTCACACTACGACCCCGTGCCCGCGCACCTCGTCGACAAGGTGCGCGGGCCGCTCGCGGTGAGCGACGTGGGAATGCCGGGCTCGTCGCGGTTGACGCAAACGGCCCGCAGCCGCGGGCGTGACGCGGGAGACCCTGCCCCTCCCCCTGCTCCGCCTGCGCGTGGGCCACTGCTCGCGCAGGATTCTGGCCCTTCAGCGCTCGCTCGTCGGTTCAGGCGTCGGCGAGCGCCGTACTTCGACCAGTCCTCGGGGTTCGGCTCGGTGTACTCGCCCATGACGGTGCCGTCGACGGCGTCGATCTGCGACGAGACCGCGCATGGTCGGGCGGCGCGTCGGCGCTGTAGAGCAGGATGCGCCACACCGGTCGGGCCCGGAACCCGTGCCAGGCCAGCTGCGCGCTCGAGTGACCGACCGCGAAGCCGACCGTCCGCGACGCGATGAGGAGCGCTTCGGTCTGGTCGATGGTCGAACGGCCACGCGGACGCGAAGTGGTACAGCGCGACGAGCACGAGGAAGACCGCGGCGCCGAGGAGACCGCGGTTGCTCGACTGCCACCACCCGAGCAGGCAGAGCGCCGCGAGGACCAGGTACATGATCGCCGGGATCCGGCGGCGTTCCATCGTCGGGAACAGGTACGGACCGACGTACGCGGTGACGTCGAGATCCTCGGGGAGCTGGTCGCGGTGCTCGTCGCGGTGCAAGTCGGGGTGCTCGTCGCTCACGGGGCACGGTAGCGCCCGCCCGGCTCAGGTCGGCCACCCGGCCCGGAGCTTCTCGTAGCTCGTCGGCGAGGCTCTCGGGCAGCACCCGGGCTTCGGCGACGGTGGTCATGAAGTTGGTGTCACCGACCCAGCGCGGCAACACGTGCACGTGGACGTGCCCCGGCACCCCGGCGCCGGCCGCGCGGCCGATGTTGGCGCCGACGTTGATGCCGTCGGGGTGGAACGCGGCGGCGACCGCGACGTTCGCGTCCTGCACCAACGCCATCATCGCGGCCGCCTCGTCGCGCGACGAGGCCGGCGAGCGTAGGCTTCGTGGCGCAGCGGGGCGACCATCAGATGACCCGAGGTGTACGGGTACGCGTTCATCACCGCGAACGCGTGCTCGTTGCGGGCCAGCACCAGCGCTTCGTCGGCCGGCTCGGCGGCGAGACGCTCGAAGAGACATCCGTCGGGTCCCTCGTCGGCCTCGGAGCTGGCTCACGACGCCTTCGATGTACGTCGAGCGCCACCCGGCCCAGATGCGGTCGAGACTCACAGGATCGTCGCGCGCGTTGCGACCTCGTCGGCGAGGCGGGCCACGAAGTCGTCGACGGTGACGCCGCGCTCGGGCGGGTCACTCCCCCGCTGGTTGACACCGACGGTGCCGTGCTCGACGTCGTCGTCACCGACCACGAGCACGTACGGCACCTTCTCCATCTTCGCCCGCCGGATGCGGGCACCGAGCGAGTCGGCGTGGGCGTCGATCATCTCGGCGCGCAGGCCGCCAGCCGTGCAGCCGTTGCACGAGGGCGTGCGCGTAGTCGTCGTGACGGTCGGCGACGGGCAGCACCGTCGCCTGCACCGGTGCGAGCCAGGCCGGAAATGCACCGGCGTAGTGCTCGGTGAGGATGGCGAAGAATCGCTCGATGGTGCCGAACAGCGCGCGGTGGATCATGACCGGTCGGTGGCGTTCGTTGTCGGCACCGACGTACTCGAGCTCGAAACGCTGCGGGAGCTGGAGGTCGAGCTGGATGGTCGACATCTGCCAGGTGCGGCCGATGGCGTCACGCGCCTGCACCGAGATCTTGGGCCCGTAGAACGCGCCACCGCCCTCGTCCATCACCAGTTCGATCTCGCCCGCGAGTGCGACCGCCCGCAACGCCTCGGTCGCTTCGTCCCACTCCTCGTCGCTCCCGACCGCTTTCCCCGGTGGCTTGGTGGAGAGCTCGAGGTAGAAGTCGTCGAGGCCGTAGTCGCGCAGCACGCTGATGACGAACTCGAGGGCGCGGCTGAGCTCGGGCACGATCTGCTCGCGGGTACAGAAGATGTGCGCGTCGTCCTGCGTCATGCCGCGGCACCCGCGTGAGGCCGTGGACGACGCCCGACTTCTCGTAGCGGTACACCGTCCCGAACTCGAAGAGGCGCAACGGGAGCTCGCGGTACGAACGCATGCGGCTGCGGTAGATCAGGATGTGGAACGGGCAGTTCATCGGCTTCAGGTAGTACTCGGTGCCGCCGTCGAGCTCCATGGGCGGATACATGCCGTCGGCGAACCAGTCGAGATGGCCGGAGATCTCGAACAGGTTCGACTTCGTGATGTGCGGTGAGTTGACGAACTCGTAGCCGCCCGCCTCGTGACGCTGGCGCGAGTAGTCCTCCATCACCCGGCGGATGGTGCCGCCCTTCGGATGGAAGACCGCGAGCCCCGAGCCGATCTCCTCGGGGAACGAGAACAGATCGAGCTCGGCGCCGAGTTTGCGGTGATCGCGCTTCTCGGCTTCGGCGAGTCGATGCAGGTGCTCGTCGAGCGCGGCCTTCGACTCCCACGCGGTGCCGTAGATGCGCTGGAGCATCGGTCGCTGTTCGTCGCCCCGCCAGTACGCGCCCGCGACCTTGGTGAGCTTGAACGCACCGAGCCGCTTCGTGGACGGCACGTGCGGGCCTCGACAGAGGTCGACGAACTCCTCGTTGCCCTCGCGTGGATTGCGGTACACCGAGATGACGGTGCCGTCGCCGATCTCGCCCGAGTCCTCCGGGTCGACGCGCTCGATGATCTCGATCTTGTAGGGCTGGTCGGCGAACGTGGCGACGGCGCGCTCGTCGCGACAGTTCCTCGCGCACGAAGGGCTCGTCCGCCTTCACGATCTCGCGCATGCGCGCTTCGATGCGCTCGAGGTCGTCGTCGGAGAAGTGGGCGCCGTTCGGGAGCTCGAAGTCGTAGTAGAAACCGTCCGCGATCGCGGGGCCGATGGCGTACTTCGCTCCCGGGAAGAGGTCGGTCACGGCCTGCGCCATCACGTGCGCGGTCGAGTGGCGCAGCACCTCGCGGCCGTCTTCGGAATCAGGAGTGACGATGGCGACGGCCGCATCGTGCGCGATCGGGCGGTCGAGGTCGTACCAGTCGTCGTCGACCCGGGCGGCCAACGCGGCCTTGGCGAGGCCGCGGCCGATCGACGCGGCGACGTCGCCCGCGGTGACGCCGGCGTCGTAGGCGCGCGTCGTGCCGTCGGGCAGCGTGATCGTGATCGGCATGGAGTTCCTCGATGGTTCGTTCGCTGCGGCGCAGGGTACCTGCGCCGTTTACCGCTCACTCACGAATTGCCGGTGAGGTTGACCCCGAGCAGCGCACCCAACTCACGCAGCGTCGCCGGCGCGCTCGGGTCGGTGCCCCCCGAGAGAATGGCGCTGGCGAGGTCGTCGAGCGCTTCGAGCGCGCGCGGGGCGTCGAGGTCGTGGTCGATGGCGGCGCGGACGCGCGCGGCGAAGGGGCGGGCGTCGGCACCGTCGGGTCGCTCGGCGGCGGCGGCGAGGCGGTGCAGCAGTGCGGTGCCTTCGTCGAGGTCGGTGTCGTGCCACTCGAAGCCGGCGCGGTAGTGGTGTCGCATCAGCGCGAGACGGATGGCGCGCGGATCGGCCGTCTTCAGGAGATCGCTGACGAACACGAGGTTGCCGAGCGACTTCGACATCTTCTCGCCCTCGTAGCTCACCATCGCCGAGTGCACCCAGTGGCGCGAGAACGGCTCGCCGCTGAAGCTCTCGCTCTGCGCGACCTCGCACTCGTGATGCGGGAAGATGAGGTCGGTACCGCCGCCGTGCAGGTCGATGGTGGGCCCGAGCTCGTGCATGGCCATCACGGAGCACTCGACGTGCCAACCGGGGCGGCCGACCCCGAACGGTGCCCGCCACGCGGGCTCGTCGGGCAGCGACGGCTGCCAGAGCACGAAGTCGAGCGGGTCGCGGCGGTGCGGATCGTCCGGGTTGCCGCCGCGCGTGCGGGCCAGGCGCACCATGTGCTCACGGGAGTAGTGCGACACCTCGCCGAAGCGCGGGAACGTCGACACGTCGAAGTAGACGGTGCCATGGGTGAGGTAGGCATGGCCGTCGTCGAGCAGGCGGTTGACCATGTCGATCATGCCGTCGATCGACTCGGTGGCGCGGGGCTCCGCGAGCGGCGGGCGGGTGCCCAGCGCCTCCATGTCGGAGCGGAAGCGGGCGAGCTCGGCCTCCGCGAGTTCGAGGTAGGGCACGCCCAGCTCGCGGGCCTTGGGGAGAATCGAGTCGTCGACGTCGGTGACGTTGCGCACCATCCGCACCTCGTGACCGAGCTCCTCCAGCCGTCGGATGAGGAGGTCGTAGGTGAGGTAGGTCGCGGCGTGTCCGAGGTGGGTGGAGTCGTAGGGCGTGATGCCGCACACGTACATGCGCACGACCGGCCCGACCTCGAACGGAACGACGGCGCGCTGGGCGGTGTCGAAGAGCTCGATGGTCATGAGCTGCGGCGGGGTCCGATCCCGTCGAGTCGCAGCGTGCCCTCCCCCTTGTGGCGGAGGTTCACCGTGAGCAGGGCCGCCGAAAAGGTCTCGATGCCGAGGGCATTCGCGAGCGGACCGGCGTCGAGCGCACGCAGATCGGGGATGGCATCGACGAGGTCGAGCACGATGGTCCGGGCACGCTCCTCGCCGACGACCAGGACGTCGCTCGTGAGGACCCGGTCGAGGTCGGCGAGCGCCGCGGCCGGGACGAGGTGGAACGCGGCAACGACGCCCGCATCGGGCGCGGCCGCCTGTACCTCGGCGGCGATGGAGCCGGCCGGCGAGACGACGGGGACGAACTGACGGCCGTCCTTGACCAGGCCGTTCGCCATCGAGATGACGGCCTTGCCCGCGAGCTGGTCGGCGTGGGTGGTCGCGGTGGACACCGCGGCGTCCCACACCGTGGCGAGGACGACGAGGTCGGCGTCGGCCGCGGCGTGGTTGGTGCCCGCGCGCAGGCCGTCGACCCGATCACCCCAGCGCGACCGGAGTTCGTCGACCACCACCTGCGAGCGCGCCTCCTCCCGGGAGCCGACGATCACCTCGTGCCCGACGCTGGCCAACCGGGCCGCGATCCCTCGCCCCGCCGGTCCTGTCCCCCCCAACACCCCGATCAGCATCCCGAGAGCTTCGCACAGCCACCCCCCTCCTCCCCACCCATCCCGCCACCCATCCCGAACATCTCGAAGTTGACGTGCGCATGTGAGCGTCAACCACGAGATGGTGGCGCAGTTGGGCGACGTGCGTGTCGTACCCCCGCGCGACCGTGCGGGAATGCCCGATTCGCGCATTGCCGCATTCGCCCGCCAACAGCATGGACTCGTCACCCGCGAGCAGGCGCTCGGTGTTCTCTCGCTCGGAACGCTGGAGCGGTGGGTGCGGACGCGGCGACTCGAGCCGGTCCGCCGGGGCGTCTACCGCGTCGCGGGAGCGCCGGAGAGCTGGCACCAACACCTCCTCGCGGTGTGCCTCACCGCAGGATCGAACGCGCACGCGTCGTTCCGGTCAGCGGCGGCCGTGTTCGAGCTCGAGGGCTTCAGCGCCGAGGGATTCGAGATCACACAGTTCGGCCAGCGGCCGTCGGTGATCGAGGGCGTCACCACGCACGAGAGCGAGGTGTTCGGCGTTCAGCACGTTGCGGTAGTCGCCTCGATTCCCGTCACCTCCGTCGCCAGGACCCTCTGCGATCTCACAGCAGTTGCGCCCGCGTGGATGGTCGAACGGGCGGTTGATGAAGCGCTGCGGCGCGGACTCGTTCGGTTACCGTCGCTTCGGCGAGTCGCGGAGGCGCTCGAGGGTCGAGGCCGCCTCCGGTGCACGGTGATGCGCGAGATCCTCGAGCATCGCGCGCCTGGATATCACCCGGGTGAGAGCGAACCGGAGAAGCGGATCGCCGCGCTGCTCGTCGCCGCCGGGCTACCTCCGCCAACGATGCAGCATCGAGTCCGTATCGGCGGGCGCGCCTTCCGTATCGATCTCTCGTATCCGGAACACAGGATCGCCATCGAGTACGACAGCTGGGAGCACCACCGCGGTCGACGATCGTTCGACGAGGATCGGGCGCGGAGCAACCATCTCGTCATCCTCGGGTTCTCGGTGTTGCACTTCACCTCGAAGTCGTCGGACGACACGATCGTCGACACCGTCGAGCACGCCCTCCGCCGAGCATCCGCGAGTTGACGCTCACATGCGCACGTCAACTTCGAGATGTTCGGAGGCGGGTTCGGGGGGCGGCGTGGGGGGTCAGGTGATGCAGTCGGCGCCGAGGAGGATGCGGAGCTCGGCGTAGAGGTTGGTGCCCGCGTCGACGAGGTGCTCGTCGCCCAGGCGCAACACGGTCGTCTTCTCCGGGCTCTCCAGGTGCACGAACACAGGACTGTCACCCGGATGCTCCGACAGGATGTCCTTGAGCCGCCCGACCTTGGCGTCGGAGAGCGCGTTGAGCCGCACCTTCACCCGCACCGGGGGCCCGCTGTCGACGGCCAGCTCGGGACGCGTGATCTCCATGGCGATGATCTTCGGCGTGTCATCGCGCACGTCGAGACGACCCTTCACCACCACGATGGCGTCGTCGTCGAGCAGGTGGCCGTAGGCGGCCATGGTCTTGGGGAACACCATGACCTCGAGTGCGGCGCCGAGGTCTTCGAGCACGAACGTGCCCATGAGGTCGCCCCGCTTCGTGTACTTGCGGTTGAGCGCGGTGACGATCCCACCGACGGTCTTCATCTCGCCCTCGCGGCCGTCACGCAACTCCGACAGTGTGCAGTCGACATACTTCCGCAACGCCCGCTCGGCGCCCATCATCGGGTGCTCGCTCACGTAGAGCCCGAGCATCTCCTTCTCGAACGCCAGTCGCTGCGACTTGGGGAACTCGGTGTCGGGGATGGCGGTGCGGTGACCGACGACGGCCTCGGGCGCGGGGTCGTCGACCGCGGAGAAGAGGTCGAACTGCCCCTCGGCTTCGTTGCGGCGACGATCGAGCACGGTCTCGACGATCGTCTCGTAGACGAACAACAGGCCCTGACGCGGATGGCCGACGGAGTCGAACGCGCCCGCCTTCACCAGCGACTCGATGGTCCGCTTGTTCAACACCGACGGATCGACGCGATCGCAGAAGTCGTAGAAGTCCGTGAACGGCCCGCCGGTCACCCGAGCGGCCACGATGTGCACCACGACGCCTTCGCCCACATTGCGCACCGCGGACAACCCGAAGCGCACCGACGTGTCCCGCACCGAGAAGTCGGACAGCGACTCGTTGACGTCGGGGACGAGCACCTCGATGCCCATCTGGCGGCATTCGTTGAGAAAGACCGCGGTCTGGTCCTTGTTGGTCTTGACGCTGGTGAGCAGCGCGGCGAGGTACTCGACCGGGTGGTTCGCCTTCAACCACGCGGTCTGGTAGGCGACGTAGCCGTAGCCGACCGAGTGCGACTTGTTGAACGAGTAGTCGGCGAACGGCTCGACGGTGTCGAAGATGCGTTCCCCGAACTCCTTCGAATGGTGCTGCGCGACACAGCCGTCGACGAACTTGGTGCGCTCCTTGGCGATGAGCTTTCGGTCCTTCTTCCCCGTCGCCTTGCGCAGGTTGTCGGCTTCTTCGAGCGTGTAACCGGCGAGCCGTTGCGCGACGCGCATCAGCTGCTCCTGGTAGATCATCAGGCCGTACGTGGGCTCGAGGATCTCCTGCAGGTCGTCGTGCGGATAGGTGACCGGCTTGCGTCCGTTCTTGCGGTCGGCGTACTCGTTGTGCCAGTTCTGTGCCATCGGTCCCGGGCGGTACAGCGCGACGAGCGCCGCGATGTCCTCGAAGCGCGTCGGCATCAACGAACGCAACAACGCGCGCACCGGCGCGCCTTCGAGCTGGAACACACCGACGGTGTCGCCGCGGCGCAGCATGTCGAAGGTGGGGCCGTCGTCGAGGGGCACCCGGTCGATGTCGGGGCGGGTGCCGGTCGACTGCTCGATGAGCTCGAGCGCGATCTCGAGGACGTCGAGGTTGCGCAGCCCCAGGAAGTCCATCTTCAGCAGGCCGAGGTCTTCGACCCCGTGCATCTCGTACTGCGTGACGATGGGTGCGTCCTCGATCTTGCCGCCGGCCTCGGGCTTGCGCTGGATCGGGAGGTACTCGGTGAGCGGCTCGCGGGTGATGACGACGGCAGCGGCGTGGATGCCGTCCTGGCGGCGCAGTCCCTCGAGCCCCCGGGCGACGTCGATGACGCGTTTCGCGTCGGGGTCGGCCTCGTAGAGCGTGCGCAGCTCGGTGGCCATCTTGTAGCCGTCTTCGTGGCCGCTGACCTTTTCGAAGCAGGCTTTGAGCGGTGTGTCACGCCCCATGATCAGCGGGGGCATGAGCTTGGCGATCTTGTCGCCGACGACGTACGGGTAGCCGAGCACGCGTGCGGAGTCGCGCACCGCGGCCCGCGCCTTGATGGTGGAGAAGGTGATGATCTGCGCGACGTGGTCCCAGCCGTAGCGGTCGGCCGCGTACTTGATCATCTCGCCGCGGTAGCGAGAGTCGAAGTCCATGTCGATGTCGGGCATCTGCTTGCGACCGGGGTTCAGGAAGCGCTCGAACAGCAGGTCGTACCGGATCGGGTCGATGTCGACGATGCGGAGGCAGTAGGCGACGCAGGAACCCGCCGCACTCCCCCGCCCCGGTCCGACCCGGATCCCGCGCGTGCGGGCGTACCGCACCAGATCCCACACCACCAGGAAGTACGCGGAGAAGCCCATCGTCTTGATGACGCCCAACTCGAACTCGATGCGCTCGAGCACCTCGGGGCCCGGCGAGATGCCGTAGCGCGCCTTGGCGCCCTCGATGCAGAGCTCGCGGAGATACGAGTCTTCGTCGTGACCCTGGGGCGTCGGGAACGTGGGGAGGACCGAGTTGCCGAACTCGATCTCGACCGCGGCGCGCTCGGCGATGAGCAGCGTGTTGTCACACGCCTCCGGATAGTCGGAGAAGAGGTCGCGCATCTCCTGCGCGGTCTTCAGGTAGAACTCGTCGGCGTCGAACTTGAAGCGCTTCGGGTCGTCGCGCATCGCGCCGGTCTGTACACACAGGAGCGCGTCGTGGGCTTCGGCGTCGTCGCGGTGGGTGTAGTGCGAGTCGTTGGTCGCGAGCAGCGGCGCGCGCATGTCGCGCGCGCGAGGCGGATGAGCTGCGGGTTGACCTGGAGTTGTTCGGGGAGGCCGTGATCCTGCAACTCGATGAAGAACGAATCGCGCCCGAAGATCCCCTGGAAGCGCTCGACGTGTTCGCGCGCCAGCGGGTAGTTGCCGTTCAGCAATGCCTGCGAGACCGCGCCCCCGAGGCACCCGGACGTGCCGACGAGTCCTTCGTGGTGCTGCTCGAGCAGTTCGAAGTCGACGCGCGGCTTCTGGAAGAACCCGTCGAGGTACGCGTGCGACGACACCTTGATGAGGTTGCGGTAGCCCTGCGTGCTCTCGGCCAGGAGCGTGAGGTGGTAGATGTCGTGCTCGTCGCGGCGGGGCCGGTCGTGACGGCTCGTCGTGACCATGTAGGCCTCGGTGCCGATCACCGGCGTGAGGTCGGCCTCGCGCGCGGCGCGGTAGAAGTCGAGGACGCCGTACATGTTGCCGTGGTCGGTGATCCCCACCGCGGGTTGGCCGTCGGCCGCGGCCGTCGCCACCACCTCGGCGATGCGCGCCGCGCCGTCGAGCATCGAGAACTCCGTGTGCAGGTGGAGGTGCACGAACGACTTGGCCAACACGGGCTCCACTCCACTGTTCCACTGTCCACAAGCCCCTCCACAGGGCTGTGGATGAATCACACGGCTGTAGTTCGACGACGATAGCGCGTGCGTTCAGCGCGGCGCCCGGCCTGCTGCCGCGACGTCAGCGACGCCCCCGGCGGGCCAGGAGCGGCACCTCCATCTCGGCGGGGGTCAGCGATCCGTGAGCGGCGATCAACTGGGTCTCGTAGGGCAGCGTCGGGTCGACGAACCCGACCCCGGTCCGCGCCGCGAGCACGACGTCGCCGACGTGCCGGTACGTCGCCGGCACCGGATCGGGGCCGAGCCACCGCTCGTCGAGCAGCTGCTCGCGCCGGAACACCCACGCATCCGCACCGTGGCGCTCGACGGCCGCCGCGTACAGCTCGGCCGCGGCGCCGGGGCGGGCGTGCAGGTGGCGGAACCGGCCGTCGCCCGCGTACGTCTCGATCATCGGGTGCAGCGGCGCCACGCTGATCCACCCTTCCGGCCCGACGTGCACCTGCCCATGATCCGCGGTGACGAGGAGGGCCGCGTCTTCCGGGAGCGCGTCGAGCAGCGCACCGACCAGACGGTCCACCGCGGCGAGCTCCGCCGGGTAGTACGGCGCGTCGAGCCCGTAGGCGTGGGCGATCTCGTCGACGCCCGGGTAGTACGCGTAGACGAACGGCGCACCACCCGCCACGAGCGCGCGCACGTGCTCGACGAGCACCGCCGGGGTCTGCCACCCGTGGAAGTCGGCGCCACGCAGGTGGGCACCGGTGAACCCGGTGGTGCGGAACATGGCCTTGGTGACGACGGGGACGGCGCGATCGCCGAACACCGGCTGGCGCTGCACGTGCGCCGGGTCCGGCGGGCGCGTGCCGTCGGCCAGCTGCCAGCGGATGGCGTTGAGGACGGTCTGCTCGTGACGGATCCGGAACCCGGTGATCCCGTGGCGCGAGGGCGGCAGGCCTGTGGTGATCGAGGTGAGGGCGGCAGGCGTGGTCGACGGCACCACCGTCGTGATCGGACCACCGGCAAAGGCGCGGAGCTCGGGCAGCGCCGCGGGGAAGCGCGAGAGGGCGTCCCAGCCGAGGCCGTCGAGAACGAGCAGGGTGGTACTCGACGCGCCGGTCACCGGTTCGGGGAGCCAGCTCACCGGGCGGGCGCCGAGCAACGCGGGCACGATCCCGGTCACGTTCGGACCCGAATAGTCCGGTTTCACGGCCTCCATACGTCGAGCCTAGGAGTGCGGCGAGACATCCGGAGGCTGCACAGGGCCCTTGGGCGCGCCCGGACGCGCGACCATGTGAAGATGCACGCGGGAAACCGGCGAGCGGCAGCGACCCCAGCATGGGAGTGCCGAGAGACATCCGGAGGCTGCACGGGGCCCGAGCATGCGCCCATACGCCGCGACCATGTGAAGATGCACGCGGGAAACCGGCGAGCGGCAGCGAGCCCAGCATGAAGGTCTCGACCCGCGGCGACTACGCGGCGCGCGCCCTCCTCTCGCTCGCGTTGCACAGCTCCGATCGCCCGACGTCGGTCAAGGAGATCGCGGAGCGGACCGGACTCCCCCAGCCCTACCTCGAGCAGATCCTGCTCGCGGTGAAGGGCGCGGGGCTGGTGCGCTCCAAGCGGGGCGTGGGCGGTGGGTACGTGCTGGCCCGTTCGCCGTCAGAGATCACGCTGGCCGACATCCTCGCCGCGGTCGACGGCCCGCTCACCACGTTGATGGGCGAACACGACCACTGCGAGGGTCACTGCATCCTGCAGGAGGTGTGGGTGGGAGTCTCGGACGAGACCCGCCAGATCCTGGAGCGCTTCACGCTCGAGGACCTCGTGGCGCGGACCCGCATCGGCCATCCCGATGCCGAGCTTCAGGTGGAGGTGGAGACCGTCGAGAGCTGACGCGTCGGGCGCGGTGGCACCACCTCGCTGCGCCGCATGCGCACGATCACCTCGAGGCCACCGCTCGCCGACTGTTCGAGCGCGATCTCGCCGCCGTCACCGACCACCAGCTCCCGCACGATCGACAGGCCCAGCCCGAAGTGACCGTTGGGGCGACCATCTCGACGCGTGGGCGCCGACTGCCAGAACCGGTCGAACGCGCGGGCGCGCTCCTCGGCGGACATCCCCGGTCCTTCGTCACTCACGCGGAGTTCGACCCAGTCGGCGCGCTCCCCAGCCGTGAGCCGCACCGCGCTGCCGGTCGGTGCGACCTCGAGCGCGTTGTTGAGCAGGTTGTCGACGACCTGTTCGAGTCGTCCGGGCGTGACCCGCGCGACCGGTGCCCCGTCGACCGATGACTCGATGCGCACGTGCTTCTCGGTCGCAAACGCGTCCCACGCGTCGCACCGTCCGTCGAGCACGTCGTCGACCGCGACGGGCGCGGGTGACGACGCCGACTGCTCGGCGCGCACGAGGACCAGCAGGCCGTCCACGAGGCGCGACAGTCGCTGCACCTCGGCCAGTGCGCCTTCGAGGTCTTCCGCGGCGCCGCCGTGCACGTCGGCTTCGAGGTTCTCCAGTCGCAACCGCATCGCCGCAAGCGGTGTCCGCAATTGGTGCGAAGCGTCGGCGACGAACGCCCGCTGTGCGCCGACGAGTTGCTCGAGGCGCGCGGCAGTCGAGTTGAACGACTCCGCGAGCACGGTCAACTCCGCGGGCCCCTTCGGGACCTCGGCCCGGATCGACAGGTCGCCGCCCCCGAGACCCACCGCGGCCTCCTCGAGGTCACCGATCGGTTTGGTCATCGAGCGGGCGAGGAGCAAGCTGACCAGGAAGACGATCCCGAGCACCACGCCGCCGGTCGCCGCGAGCAGCAGCCAGATGTGGCGGATCTGGTCGTCGACGATCGACGCCGGGAACGTGATGCGCACCGCACCCTGGACGCCCGTCGCCGAACCCACCGGGAGCGCGACGTACAGGAGGTCCTCGGCGAGCGTGCGCGACGATCGAATCCCGCTCACCTCGGCGCCGTCGAGGGCGCGCCGGATCTCTGGTCGGGTCGAGAAGTCGCGCGCCGACCGGGCTGGCGAGATCCGAATCGGCGACGCTCATCCCGCGGCCGTCGACGATGACGACCCGGCCGCCGGCCTGGTTGCGGTAGTGGTCGGCGAGCGACTGCAGCGCACGGCTCTGCGGCGCGCTGATCGGCGACATGTCGAGCGGTTCCTGCGAGCGGATCGCGAGCCAGAACGCGTCGTGCTGGAGGTCGCTGGTGAGCCGACGCTCCACCGAGTTCGCGTACGACACGCCGAGGGGGATCTCGAGGACCAGGAGGACGAACGCGGTGATGGAGAGATAGCTGAAGAGCAGCCGGCGCTTCACGGCCCGTCAGCCGTTCGGACTCGGAGCAAGTTCAGCGCTCGGGCGTGGCGTGCGGGCGCACAGTCGGAATCCCACGCCGCGCACCGTCTCGATCCACGCGGGGTCGCCCATCTTCTTGCGCAGTGACGCGATGTGCACGTCGAGGGTCTTCGTCGGTCCGTACCAGTGTGGGTCCCACACGTTCTCGAGCAGTTGTTGGCGGGCGCGTACCGCGCCGGCGTCGTCCGCGAGGAACGCCAGCAGATCGAATTCCTTGGGGGTCAGGGTCACCGCGTCGCCGTCGATGGTGACCCGCCGGGTGCGACGATCGACGGTGAGCGTGTCCACCACGACGACGGAACCGGGAGTCGCCGATCCCGGCGACGACGGTCCACGCGCCTCGGGTTCTTCGCCGTCGGGCACGTGCTCAGGAACGGCCGGTCCGCGTCGACGGGCGACGGCACGGATGCGCGCCACGAGCTCGCGGAAGCCGAAGGGCTTCACGAGGTAGTCGTCGGCACCGAGTTCGAGCCCGACCACACGGTCGACCTCCTCCGAGCGAGCGGTCACCACGATGATCGGAACGTCCGATCGGGCCCGCAGCTCGCGGCACACGTCGAACCCGTCCCGGTCCGGCAGCCCCAAGTCGAGGAGGACGACGTCGAAGCGGTGCTCGGCCGCGAGTTCGAGCGCGGCGGAACCCGTTTCCACGCGGTCGACGTCGAGGCCCTCCCGCTCCAATCCCTTGGTGAGCGGGGTGGCGATGGCGTCGTCGTCTTCGACGATCAGGACTCTCATGTCGGCAACACCCACGGACAGGATCGACACATTCCCGGTGTTGCTTGACGAGAATTTCCCCGCGCACGCGGTCGTAGGTCACATCCGCTTCATCGGGACCGACCGCGAGCCGATACCGGGTGTTCGGGCGGAGATCCTGGGAGTGGAGCGGGCACATGGAGCGACGGAAGCTGGCGGCGGCCGCGGGCGCACTGAGCGTGACCGCGTTCGCCACGACCGTGTGCCTCGGAGCCAACCTCGGCCTCTTCGGCCTCACCCAGCCGGAGTCACCCGTCGGCCGGTTCGACAGCGCGCACGTGCTCACCGCGAGCGCCCAGGTCGACGTCGCCCCGCCGCCCTCGATCGTCACCATTCCACCGGTCCCCCGCGACGCCGACGACTGACGCGACCGAGTCAGGTCAGATCGCGCAGCACCGCGGCGAGCTCCGGGGCGAGTTCCTCCTCGACCCGTACCGGAATCCCGGTGACCGGATGGGCGAAGGCGAGCCCGCCGGCGTGGAGGAACGGCCGGTCCAATGAGAGCGTGGCCCGGCTCCCCCCGTAGGCGGCGTCACCGACCACGGGATGGTTGATCGCCTGGAGGTGGACCCGGATCTGGTGGGTACGCCCCGTCTCGAGCTGGCAGTGCAGCAACGAGACGTCGGGATCGCGGTACTCGGCGACGACCTCGTACGCGGTACGGGCGCCCCGGCCACCTTCCCGCACGGCCATCCGCGTGGGACGACGGACCGAGCGTCCGATCGGGGCGTCGATGACCCCCCGGGGCGATGCCGGGGTGCCCCAGACCAGCGCCACGTAGCGGCGCTCGACCTCGTGCGCCGCCATCATCGCCACGAGGTGGTCGTAGGCGGCGGCCGAACGCGCCACCACGAGCAGGCCGCTCGTGTCACGGTCGAGCCGGTGCACGATCCCGGGCCGGGTCGGGTCGCCCACCGTCGCGATCTCCGGGTAGCGGGCCAGCAGGCCGTTGACGAGCGTCGCGTCCGGGTGACCGGCGCCGGGATGCACCACCAACCCGGCGGGCTTGGCGATGACCGCGATGTCGGAATCCTCGTAGCGCACCACCACGGGGATGGACGGATCGGCGTGCGGGAGCCCGGGGGCTGCGGGCACGGCTCGTACCTCGATGAGATCGTGGTGCTCGAGTCGCCGGCTCTTGGGCACCCGCTCGCCGCCCACGAGCACCGAGCCCGCCTCGATGAGGGCCTGGACTTCGCTGCGGGTCCAGCCGGTGAGCATCGCCACCGCGCGGTCGAGCCGCTCGCCGGCCAGCGATTCCGGGACTTCGAACTCCTCGGTACCAGCCTGCCTCGGTACCCGCCTCGGCGCCGGGCCGCTCCTCAACCACGGGCCGCACGCCGTTCGAGCATGTCGGCGCGCAGCGCCCAGATCACGATCAGGACCGCCCCGATGGTGATGGCGGAATCGGCGACGTTGAACGTCGGGAAGTCGCCGACGTGGACGAAGTCGACGACGGCGCCCTTCAAGAATCCCGGCGCGTGGAACAGGCGGTCGATCAGGTTGCCGAGCGCCCCGCCGAGCACCAGCGAGAGTCCGACGATCATCAGGGTGTCGCGGCGAACGGCGGACCTCGCGGACGAGGACGACGGCGACGATGACCGCGATGACCGCCAGCAACGGGGTGAACGCCTGGAACAGGCTGAACGCGCTCCCCGTGTTGCGGGTGAGCTCGAAGTCGACGGTGTCACCGAAGATCGAGACCGGCGCGTCGGCGAGCTCGCGGACGGCCCACAGCTTGCTGAGCTGGTCGGCGAGCACGACCCCCAGCACGATCGCGGTGGCGAGCACGGGCCGGCCGGCACCGGACCGGGTGTGGCCGCTAGCGGCGTCGCTCGGCACGAGCCTTGCAGTCGACGCAGGTCTCGGCGTAGGGCAGGGCTTCCAGGCGCTCGAGACTGATGCGACGACCGGCCGGCAGGCACACGCCGTAGGTCTTGTTGTGGATCCGTTCGAGCGCACGGTCGATCTCGTCGACGATCTGCTGCGCCGACGCCGACAACAGCAGGTCGCGCTCGCGCTCGATGTTGATGGTGTCCCCCTCGCCCGACTCTTCGTCGAACTGGGTGTCACCGCCCTCACGTTCGGCCGCGAGCTGCTCTGCGTCGGCGGCCAACTGGTCGGCTTGCTGGACGTGGCGGGCCCGCTCCTCGACCAGGCTCGCCTCCAGACGTTCGATGGTGCGCGGCGAGAGCCCCGGCTTCTCCGGCTTCACCTCGAACCCCGACAGCGGGCAGATCACGGTCGACTTCCGGACCGCCTTCTTGACCGGCTCCGCCTTCTTGGCGCCTTGGCCAACGCACCCTTGGCCAACGCACCCTTGGCCGGGGCGGCTTTCTTCACCGGGGCGGCTTTCTTCACCGGGGCGGCTTCCCGGTGCGGTCTTCTTGGTCGGTGCCTTCTTGGCCAACGCGCCCTTGGCCAACGCGGCCTTCACCGGGGCGGCTTTCTTCACCGGTGCGGTCTTCTTGGCGGGTGCCTTGTTCACCAGCGCGGCCCTCTTGGCCGGCGCCGCCTTCTTGGCCAACGCGGTCTTCGCCGGTGCCTTCTTGGCGGGCGCGGCCTTGGCCGAAGCGGACCTCGTCGTCTTCTTCGGTGCTGAAGCCTTGGCCATGACTTCCCCTGGGGAGCGAGCGCCGGATTGTAGTAGCCAGTTGCAGCGCGACAGCGGACCACTCGACGTCGAGCGACGGGAATCGGCGCGGAGACCGCCGCGACCGCGCCCGTAAACTCCCCGGGTGCCCTTCGTTCCCGTCGCCACGTCGCTCGAACTCGTCGCGCTCGAGCAGGCCGTCCTCGACCGTTGGGACGCCGACGACGTGTTTGCCGAGAGCCTGCGGCGGCGCGGGCGCACCGGAGTGGGTGTTCTACGAAGGTCCGCCCACCGCCAACGGCCGCCCCGGTATCCATCACGTGTGGGCCCGACTGTTCAAGGACATCTACCCCCGATTCCAGACCATGCGGGGTCGCCACGTCGCGCGGAAAGGCGGCTGGGACTGCCACGGCCTCCCTGTCGAGGTCCAGGTCGAGAAGGAACTCGGGATCCACAACAAGCACGAGATCGAGGCGTTCGGCATCGCCGAGTTCAACCGTCTCTGCCGCGAGTCGGTGCACCGGTACGTGGCCGACTTCGAATCACTCACCCGACGGATCGGCATGTGGCTCGACACCGCCGACGCGTACTGGACCCTCGACAACTCCTTCATCGAAAGCGTCTGGTGGCAGTTCCGCCAGATCTGGGACGCCGGCAACATCTACGAGGGCCACAAGGTCGTGCCCTACTGCGGCCGGTGTGGCACGGCACTGTCGAGCCACGAACTCGGCCAGCCGGGGGCGTACCGCGACGTCAGCGAGCCTTCGGTCTACGTGCGCTTCCCCGTGGTGGACCGCGACTTCGACCTCCTGGTGTGGACGACCACGCCCTGGACCCTCGTCTCGAACGTGGGGGCCGCGGTGGGTCCCGACATCACCTACGTACGCGTCCGGGTGCCCGGCCGCCGCGACCTGGTGCTGGCCTCGGCGCGGGTCCTCGACGTACTGGGCGAAGGCGCCGAGATCGTCGGCGTGGTCGACGTCGCCGAGCTGGTCGGCCTCCACTACGAGCGCCCGTTCGACTTCCTGCCCTTCCCGGACGGGGTCCCCGGTGCCCGGGTCGTCGCCGCCGACTTCGTGACCGTCGACGACGGTTCCGGCATCGTGCACCTCGCGCCCGCGTTCGGCGAGATCGACCGCGAGGTCGGTGAAGTCGAGGGGTTACCGCTGTTGAACCCGGTCGGCCCCGCGGCGACGTTCGTCGACACGCCCACCGGCACGACACCGTGGACGGGCACCTTCGTCAAGGACGCCGACCCGTCGATCGTCGACGCCCTCGCCGCCGCGGGTCGCCTGGAACGCGTGGTCGCCTACACGCACTCGTATCCCCACTGCTGGCGCTGCAGCACCCCGCTCATCTACTGGGCCAAGCCCACGTGGTTCGCTCGCACGTCGGCCCGCAAGGCCGAGCTCCTGCACGAGAACGAGTCCATCGGCTGGCATCCCGAACACATCAAGCACGGCCGGTTCGGCGACTGGCTCGAGAACAACGTCGACTGGGCGTTGTCGCGCGACCGCTTCTGGGGCACTCCGTTGCCGGTGTGGCGCTGCGACGACTGTGGCACCGACACCTGCATCGGCTCGGTTGCCGAGCTCGCGGAACGGTCGGGTCGCGATCTCTCGGGGCTCGATCTGCACCGTCCGGCCGTCGACGACGTCACCATCGACTGCCCGAAGTGTGAACGACCGGGCGCGCGGCGCGTCGATCCCGTGCTGGACGCCTGGTTCGACTCGGGCGCAATGCCCGCCGCCCAGTTCCACTACCCGTTCGAGAACACGGCACTGTTCGACGAGCGCTTCCCCGCGGACTTCATCTGCGAAGCGATCGACCAGACGCGCGGGTGGTTCTACTCGCTGCTCGCGGTGAACACGCTCGTGTTCGAACACAGCCCGTACCGCAACGTCGTCTGCCTGGCGTTGGTCGTCGACAAGGACGGCCAGAAGATGTCGAAGTCGAAGGGCAACGTCATCGACCCGTGGACGGTGCTCGACACACGAGGTGCCGACGCGCTCCGCTGGAACTTCTTCTCCGCGGGATCTCCGTGGACCCCGCGACGCGTGTCGGTCGAGGCGATCGACGAGTCCGCTCGCTTCCTCGTGACCCTGTGGAACACGTACTCGTTCTTCGTCACCTACGCGAACCTCGACGAGTGGGATGCTGAAACTCAACCGTCCTCGCGGTCGGATCACGTCCTCGATCGATGGGTACGTTCGCGACTCCACGGCACCGTCGAGGCGGTCACCGAATCGCTCGACGCGTTCGACGCGCTGCGCGGCGCGCAGGCGCTCGAGCGTTTCGTCGACGATCTCTCGAACTGGTACGTGCGCCGCTCGCGACCCCGCTTCTGGAACGCCGACGACGCCTCCAGCCACGCGACGCTGCACGAGTGTCTGTCTACGACGGCGAAGTTGTTGGCCCCGTTCACACCCTTCGTCGCCGACGAGATGTACCGCAACCTGGCCGGCACGTCCGAATCAGTGCACCTCGCCGACTGGCCGGCTCCCGACGCCACCGCCCGCGACGACGCACTCGAAGCCGAGATGGAACGCGCACGTGCGGTCGTCTCACTCGGCCTCTCCGCGCGCAACGAGGCCAAGCTCAAGGTCCGCCAGCCGCTGCGACGCGCCCTGGTGCTGGTGCCCGACGCTGACTCGTTCGGGCACGGAGCCGGCCCGCCGTTCGGGCACGGAGCCGGTGCGTTCTCGGACGCGGTCGCCGCCGAGGTGGCCGACGCGCTCAACGTCAAGCGCCTCGAGCCGGTCACGGATCTCGAAGGACTGCTCGACTATTCGGTCGTGCCGAACTTCCGCGCCCTCGGCCCGAAGGCGGGCACGCGCGTGCCGCTGGTGAAGGAGGCGCTGGCCGGCGTCGACGGCGCGACCGTCCGCCGCGCGCTCGACACCGACGGCGGCTACGACCTCGCCCTGGGCGACGGCTCGACCCTCCGGCTCGGCGCGGAAGACGTCGAGGTGCGCGCCGCGTCACACGAGGAATTCGCGCTCGCGCAGGAGGGCGGATTCGCGGTCGCGATCGACACGTCGCTCGACGACGAGCTCCGCGCCGAGGGCGTCGCCCGCGACCTCATCCGGTTGGTCAACGACCAACGCAAAGCCGACGGTCTCGAGATCGCCGACCGGATCCGAGTCCGTGTCGGCGCCACCGGACGCATCGAAGCGGCCGCCCACGCACACCGCGACTGGATCGCACGCGAGGTGCTCGCAGTCGAGTTCGACATCACTGCGCCGTTCGGTGGCGCCACCACCCTCGAGGTCGACGGCGCCACCGTCAACCTCGAGCTCGTGCGCGCCTGACCAGCCAGCCCCGCGGCCCTCGCTCCGACCGTCGAACGGTCTCGGGCGACTACCGGCGACGGCGGAACCGGCGACGGTCCTGTTCGGCGTCGCCCTCGTAGAACGACGACTGGTCCTCGTCGCGTGGACCGAGGGGCGCGTCGTCGCGCACCGCTTCGCGCAACGACGCGAAGAACGCGTCGTCGTCGAGCGAGTCGGTGTCGATCGCGTTGGCTTCCATCGGCACCTCGGCCGAGAACGCCTCGTGGTTGGCGGTGTCTCGCTCCCACGGCGCGGGCGCGTCCCACGCCTCCGCCGCGGGCGACCAGTCGTCGTCCGACGAGAGCCAGGAATCGGCTGACGCCGAGGGTGCCGCAGCCGAGGGTGCCGCAGCCGAGGGTGCCGCAGCCGCGCTCGCCGTCGGAGCGGGGGGCGGCCATTCGGCCGCCGCCGCGGCGGCAGTGGGCGCCGGTCGCGGCGGCGCGGCGACGGGCGACGCCGACGCGGTGGGCGCGTTCGCGTCGACGAAGTTCTTCGGGGTGGCGACGGCGCGCGAGCTCGGGCCCGCGTCCCACGGCGAGTCCTCCTCGACCACCTCGACCACCTCGACTGCGACCGGGGCGTCGAATTCCGAGCGTGCGTCGGCCGCGGCCGGCACGGGATCGGGATCGAGGACCGCGGTCGGGAGCTCGACCTCGTGCAACTCGGGCCTCGGCGACGGCGGCTCGACGTCACCGCCGAGGCTCGCGAGGTCGGTTTCGATGGCGGCACGGAGGCGGTCGCGGTAGCTGCTGGCGTAGGCGTCGAGCGCGTCGGCGTCTGCACGCAACTGCTCGCGACGCATCGAGAGGTCCTGGATCTCCGCTTCGAGCCGACGCCGTTCACCCTCGGCGATACGGCGGGCGGTGGCCTCGGCGTCACTCACCAACGCCTGGGCCTTGGCTTCGGACTCCTCGAGCAACTGGCGGGCTCGCGCCTGCGCCTCGTTGACGGCATCGTCGGCGGCGCGCTGCGCCAGCAGCAAGGTGCGCTGCAGCATGTCGGCGTCGTCGCGACTCGACGGCAGCGGGACCTCGGCCGGAGCGGCGGCGACCGGCGCAGGGGCGGGCGCGGCGATCGGGCGGCTCGCGGCGTCCTGCACCTTCTGGGTCAGCGTTTCGATGGTGACCGCGGCCCGCTCGAGCAGGTCGTCGACCTCGTCGCGGTCGTAGCCGCGCCACGAATCCTTGATCTCGCTACCACGGAGTTCCTGCGGAGTGACGTCCATGGATCCCATGGTAGCGAGGGGGGTGGGGCCCCCGTCGAACCCCGCCACGGGGTCGCAGCCCCGTCAGCCGGAGAGCAGCACCGACCGCAGGATCACCAGCACGAAGAACACGATGATGAACGACGTGTCGAACATTCCGGCGGGTGGGATCACCCGTCGGACCGGTCGGAGCACCGGCTCGGTCAGCTCGAAGAGCAGCGTGTTCAGGGACGCGAGGAACGTGCCGCCGCGGACCGGGAACCACGACAGGACCGCGCGGCCGGCGAGGATGACCAGGTAGAGGGTGACGAGCACCCCGAGGACGTCACGCACGGATCAGGGCTGGAACAGGCCCCGCGCCTGGAGCCGGTCCTTCTCCTCTTGGGAGACCTCGACGTTGCTCGGGGTGAGCAGGAACACCTGGTCGGCGACGCGTTGCATCGAGCCGGCGACCGCGTAGGCAAGACCGCTCGAGAAGTCGATCAGCCGGCGTTGGAGCTCGCGCGGCAGGCCCTGCAGGTTGAGGATGACGGGCTGGTTCGCCTTGAGCCGGTCGCCGACCTCCTGGGCGTCGTTGAATCCCTGCGGTTCGACGACGTGGACGCGGGCCGTGGTGGTGGGCCCGATGGTGCGCACCACGCTCGGACGCGGCGCCGAGATGCCCGACGGTTCCTCGCGCGCGGTCGGCCGGGGCGGCGGGACCGGCTCGGGTGCGCCGTAGTCGGTCGAGTAGTCGGTCCGGGTCTCCGGCCGCGCGGTGCGGACCGAACCTGAATCACGCGGTGCCGGACGGCCTTCGACGTCGTCACGGCCGCCACGTCCCGCGCGAGTTCTGCGGCTCCTCGGCCGGTTCGCCGTATTCGCCGTACGCCTCGTACTCGCCGCCGTAGTCGAGCTCGTCGTCGTCCTGGAGTCCCAGGTAGACCATCGCTCGACGCCACATCGAAGCCATGCGCGTCTGCCTCCTCAGCAGTAGGTCAGCCTATTCGCTCACCGAATGGGGGACGGTCACCGAACAGGGCCCGGCCGACGCGCACCACGGTGGCACCTTCCTCGACCGCGGCCGAGAAGTCGTCGGTCATCCCCATCGAGAGCTCGAGCAATCCCAGGGTGTTCGCCTGCTCACGCAGCGTGGCGAACCAGCCGACGGGGATCACCGTCGTGGGGTGGGACGGTCATGAGCCCGGCGACCGAGAGGCCGTCGCTGCGGAGCCGATCGACCAGGCCGGGCAGGTCCGACGGCAGGCAACCCCCCTTCTGGGGCTCCTCCCCCAGGTTGACCTCGACGAAGACACGGGCTCCCGGCGCTCGCCGGGCGATCTCGGCGCCCAGTTCGGGGCGGTCGACGGACTGCCAGCAGGTGACCCACGGGGCCAGGGCCTTCACCTTGTTGCGCTGCAGCCGACCGAGGAAGTGCCGAGCGCGCGCCGTCGACCCCGGTCTTGGCGAGCAACTCCTGGGCCCGGTTCTCCCCGACGTCGGCGACCCCGGCGGCGATCACCGCCTGCACCCGGGCCGGTTCGACGGTCTTCGTGGCCGCCACCAGGGTCACGGTCGCGCGGATCGCGCCCGGCCCGGGCGGCGGCGGCGGCGATCCGGGCCCGTGGACCTCGGCGACCCGGGCCGCGACGTCAGTCACCGGGTGCGCACCACGATGACGGCTTGACGCCCGGTGACGCCGTCGCGTCGGTGGGAGAAGTGGTCGGGCGACGACGCGGTACAGACGTTCACGTCGGCGAACTCCTCGACCCCGGCGCGAGCGAGCGAGATCCGGACCGCGGCGGGGATGTCCAGCGCCGGCGTGCCGGTCTCGGTGTGGGAGGCGACCTCGGGGCCGAGCCGGCGGACCAGGCGCTCGAGGAGGTCGACCCCGAACTCGTAGCACGCCGGGTGCACGCACGGACCCAGCACCGCCCGGATCGGCCCGGCGGACCGTCGCCGGAGGGCGTCGACCGTGGCGCCGATCACCTCCTGCTCCAAGCCGGGCCAGCCCGCGTGCACGACGCCGACCGCCTCGCGGGCGACGAGGGCGATGGGGGCGCAGTCGGCGGTGAGCACGACGAGCGGGAGTCCGATTCGGCTCGTGACCGCGGCGTCGGCTTCCGGCATGACCTCCGGTGCCGCGTCGAGGGTGGCCACGTCGCGCCCGTGGACCTGGCGCAACCAGACCCACGACGTCGGGTCCGACGTCGAGTCCGGCATGGAGGCCGGCGTGGAGGACAGGCGGCGGGCCACGCGGACGCGGTTCTCGGCGACCGCGGCCGGATCGTCGTCGACGTGGTCGCCCAGGTTCAGCGTCGCGTACGGCGCTCGGGACACTCCACCGTGGCGATCGGTGAAGACGATCCGCGCCGCCCGGGAAGCTGCGTTCGATCAGCGCAGGAACTCGGGGACGTCGAACTCGTCGTCGCTGTCCGCGTCGGCAGTGCCCGACGGTGAATCGCTGCGCAGCGAGAAGTCGATCCCGTCGCCGAGATCGTCGTCGTCGTCGAGTCCGAGCGACGTCAGGCCCGCGCGACGGTCGCTTCTCGCCGTCGTAGCGATCGAAGCCGGCGGCGATGACGGTGATGCGGACTTCGTCGCCGAGGCTGTCGTCGATCACCGCGCCGAAGATGATGTTGGCGTCGGGGTGCGCGGCCTTGGCCACGATCTCCGCCGCTTCGTTCACCTCGAACAGGCCGAGGTCCGACGGACCCGACACGTTGAGCAACATCCCGCGCGCACCTTCGACGCTCGCCTCGAGCATCGGGCTGGAGATCGCGGCACGCGCCGCGTTCACCGCGCGACCGTCGCCGGACGCGTAGCCGATGCCCATGAGCGCGCTGCCCGCGTTGCTCATGATCATGCGCACGTCGGCGAAGTCGGTGTTGATGAGACCGGGCGTGGTGATGAGGTCGGTGATGCCCTGCACACCCTGGAGCAGGACCTCGTCGCACGTCTTGAACGCGTTGAGCATCGACGTGCGTTCGTCGGCCACCGTGAGCAGGCGGTCGTTCGGGATGACGATCAGCGTGTCGACCTTCTCGCGGATCTTCTGGATGCCGTTCTCGGCCTGGACACCACGCCGGCGACCCTCGAAGCTGAACGGGCGGGTGGCGATGCCGATGGTGAGCGCGCCGGCCGCCTTGGCGACCTCGGCCACCACCGGCCCCGCGCCGGTGCCGGTGCCGCCACCCTCGCCGAGGGTGATGAACACCATGTCGGCGCCCTTCAGCACCTCCTCGATCTCGTCGCGGTGGTCCTCGGCCGCCTGGCGGCCGATCTCCGGGTCCGATCCGGCGCCCAGGCCGCGGGTGATCTCGCGCCCGATGTCCAGCTTCACGTCGGCGTCGCTCATGAGCAACGACTGCGCGTCCGTGTTCACCGAGATGAACTCGACGCCCTTCAGCCCTGCGTCGATCATGCGGTTGACCACGTTGCAGCCACCCCCGCCGACCCCGATGACCTTGATCACCGCGAGGTAATTCTGCGGCTCGCCCAACATCCAGCGTGTCCTTTGCTCGTCGTGCTCGTGGCCCGAGTGTGTGGTTGGCACATTGTGCAGGGAGATCCCCGCATTGCAGTGGATTTCGAGCCAGCTCGATCCCCAACTCTGAACCTCAACTCGAGGTTTAGAGTTATGTCAAGCTGTACTTTCGGTACAGACTTTACTCCTGCAACATTCGGCGGTCAACTCCCCAATCGCCACTTGGTCACCGGGCTCATCCCGAGACCGGATTGGTCGGCACGCTCACGTCCACGTACGCGACCGGAGTCCCCTGCGACGCCGCCAGCACCGCAAGGGCGGCCCGGAGCTTCACGCCCACCTGGGTGGCGTCCCCCATCCGGATCTCCGGCCCGCTCAGGAGCTGGATGGCCACGCCGGCGCGTGACGCGGTGACCGACCGCGTGCCCGCCGCCGCCAGGCCGGTCAGACCCGCGGCCACGCGCGCCCCACCGGTCGATGCGATGGTCGCACCCGGCCCGGGGACCGTGCCGCTCCCGAGCAGCTGCGGCATCCCCGGCGGCGCCGCGCGCACCGACTCGAGCACGCGTCCGGTGCCGTCGACCACGACCTTGTTCCCGCCCCCGCCCCCGCCCTCGACCCAGGCCACCGGCCGGCGCTCGACGACGCGGATGCGCACGGTGTCGGGCCAGACCGCGCGCCACCGTGGCCCGGCGGACGAACGGCAACGCCTCGATCCCACGCACCGCGCCGCCCGAGTTGAGCCACGCCATCGCGTCGCCGCGATGGATGCCCCCGGCATCCTCGATCTGGGCCACCGTCATGCGGTCCTGCCCGCGGACCACCACGTGGTCGACGTCGAGCAGCGGGGAGACCGACACGCCCCACGCCAGCGCGAGCAACGCGACGATCCCGCCGAACACCAGGAGCACGCGCAGTCGGCGCCGGCCCTGATCGCGTCGGACGGCGACCCAGCGGTCGCGGACGCGCGGGTCGACCGGCACCGCAGGTGGCCGTCGCGGCTGCGGGCGCGCCGACCGACCGGTCCGGGGGTGGGTCCCGGTGCTCACGATCCGGCTCCCGGATCGGGCCCGTCGAAACCGACCATGCGCAGCTCGGGGACCAGGTTCACACCGGTGGCGTCGCGCACGCGTTGCTGGACGGTGAGCACGAGTCGGTGGACGTCGTCGGCGGTGGCGCCGGGTTCGGCCTGGAAGAAGTTGGCGTGCTTCTCGGAGACGACCGCACCGCCCACCCGGAGGCCCTTGAGACCGGCGGCATCGATGATCCGGCCCGCGGAATCCTCGGGCGGGTTGGCGAACACGGAGCCGGCGTTGGCACCACCGGGTTGGTGTTCGCGCCGCCAGCGCACGATCTCGGCCAGCGCCGCCTCGCACCCCTCGACCGCCGCGTCGCTGACGGTGAACACCGCCGCGGTGACCAGCTCCGTGGGCCCGAGCGCCGAGCGCCGGTACCCGAATCGGAGGTCGGCCACGGTCCGCAGGGTCGGTGCCGTCGCCGTCGCCAGATCGATGACCTCGGCCGCGACCAGCACTTCCGCCGTTTCGCGGCCGTGACCCCCGGCGTTCATCCGCACCGCCCCGCCCACGCTGCCCGGGATCCCCACGTAGAACTCGAGCCCGGCGCGACCGGCCGCCGCCGCCTGCCGCGCCAGCACCGGCAGGGCGACTGCGCTGCCCGCCCGCACCGTGGCAGGACCAGCCTCGAGGTCGATGGTGTCGAACGCGCCCGTGAGCACGACGCCGAGACCGGCGAATCCGGCGTCGGCGACGAGCAGGTTCGAGCCCCGACCGACGACCAGGAGCGGGGGCCGGAGCACGGCCACGACCTCGGCCACCGCTCGCAACTCGTCCACCGATGCGACACGCGCGAGGACCGCCACCGGACCGCCCACGTGATAGGTGGTGAGCGTGGCGACCGGGACGTCTCGCTCGACCGCCACCCCCATCGACGCCAGCCGGTCCGCGACCGCGACGAGGCGCTGCCCGTCCAGCCCCGGAGGCGGGTCTCCGTTCAGCCACCGAGGCGGGTCTCCGTTCAGCCACGGAGGCGGGCTGCTCACGGGCGCGGCGCCAGCCACTCGTCGGGCGCGGTCGTCAGGTCGCCGGCGCCGAGGGTGAGCACGACGTCGCCCGGGCGAGCGAGACGGGGGACGTGGGCCACGAGGTCCGCTCGTCGCGGGAGGTAGGTCACCGCCTGATCGGGGTGGGCGTCGAGGACGGCTCGCAACACGAGCCGACCGGAAACTCCGGGTTGGGGCTGCTCCCCCGCGGCGTACACGTCGGTGAGCACCAACGCGTCCGCGCCGGAGAACGCGTCGGCGAAATCGCGCCACAGCGCCGCGGTCCGCGTGTACCGGTGGGGCTGGAAGACCGCGACGACCGCGTCCAACCACCTTCGCGTGCAGCCCGGATCATCGCGTCGACGTCGCTCGGAAGGTGCGCGTAGTCGTCGACGTACGTGACGCCGTCGCGCTCCCCCCGGAACTGGAACCGGCGGGCGACGCCACCGAATCCAGCGAGCGCGCGCGCCGACCGCGTCGAACGGGACACCCAGTTCGAGCGCCACCGAGGCCGCACCCGCAGCGTTGACCGCGTTGTGGCGTCCGGGCACCGGGAGCTGGACCACTCCCAGCTCGACCCCGTGCCCGGTCAGCACGAACTGGGTACCCGCCCGGCCGCCCTCGTAGTCGGTCATGCCGTAGTCGGCGCCGGGCGCGAACCCGTAGGTGACCGCGTGATCGCCGACGCGGCTCGCGATCGCAGCCGCGATCTCGTCGTCGGCACAGAGCACGCACGTACCGGGAATGCGGTTGGCGAACTCGTCGAAGGCCGACACCAGCGCGGGAAAGTCGCCGTAGTGGTCGAGGTGATCGGGCAGCACGCTGGTGATGACCGCATCATGCGGTGCGAGCTCGAGGAACGTGCCGTCGCTCTCGTCGGCTTCGACGACCAACCGGTCGCCGCTGTCGAACACCGCGTTGGTCCCGACCTCGTTGAGGTCACCACCGATCAGGAAGCTGGGATGCCAACCCGCGGCGCGCAGGATCAACGCCAGCATCGACGCGGTCGTCGTCTTTCCATGACTCCCGGCGACCGCGATGGTCGTGCGCGTGGCGACGATCGCCCGCAGCGCGTCGGCGCGACGGAGGACGGGGATCGCCCGCTCCACCGCGGCCCGCACTTCGGGATTGTCCCTCGGGATCGCGGTCGAGATCACGACCGCGTCGAGCGCGTCGGGGAGGTTCGCGGCATCGTGACCGACGTGCGTGGTGATGTCGAGCAGGCCCAGACGCTCCAGCGCGCGCGACTCCCGCAGGTCGGAGCCACTGACTGCGTGACCCATACGCGCGAGCACGGTCGCGATTGCGCTCATCCCGGCGCCGCCGATGCCCACGATGTGGATGCGCTGCGGCACCGCGAGATCGAGAGGGGACTCAGCCGTCACCCGCGACCTCCTCGACGAGATCGGCGAACCGGGCGGTGGCGTCGGGGCGCCCGAGCCCGCGGGCGGCGTCGGCCATCCTCCGGCACCGCTCGGGGTCGGCGAGCAGCGCGGAGAGCTCGTGGTCGAGGCGGGCGGCGTCGAGCGACCCGTCGTCGATCATCACCGCGGCCCCGGCCGCGACCAGCGCTTCGGCGTTGCGGGTCTGGTGGTCACCGGGCGCGCCGGGCAGCGGCACCAGCACCGACGGGATCCCGACGGCCGTGAGCTCGGCGGTCATCCCTCCGGCTCGGGCGACCAGCACGCTGGCGTCGGTGTAGATCGCTTCCATGTGCTCCTCGAACGGGATGAGTCGATACTCGAGCGCGTCTCCCGGCGCGCGCGCGGACGCGAGCGCCGCCACACACTCTTCGTAGTCGCGCGTACCGCTCACGTGGTGGATCGTGACGTCGCTGCGGTGGCGCCACCGGTCGTACAGGGCGAGGGCCGCTCGATTCAGGGAGCGGGCACCCAGGCTCCCACCCACCACCGCGACCAGCGGAGGAAGTGTGGGCGCCCGCTGGACCGCGGCGATGGCGGGCCGGATGGGGTTGCCGGTGAGCACCGCGCCGCGGAGCGCGGTTCCCGGCAGGGTGACCGCCGCCCGGGCGCCGAGGCGCACCGCGATGCGGTTGGCCAGGCCCGGATGGGCGTCGGCTTCGTGGACGACCATCGGGACCCGGCACACCCGCGCCGCGACGAGCGCTGGGAGCGACGCGTACCCGCCAACGCCCACGACGACGCGGGGCCGGGTCCGGCGCACGATCGCGATCGCCTGCGCGACCGCGTTCGCGGTGTCCCACAGCGTGCGCACGTTCGCGACGACGTGCCGCGGCGTGAGCGTCCGCTGCAGCCCGCGCCCCGGGAGCAGGTCGATGCCGAAGCCCGCCGCCGGCACCGCGGTGGCCTCGAGGCCGCGCCGGGCACCAACGAAGCGCACCCGGTCCGGCGCGTGCCCTCGTGCCACCAGCTCCTCCGCGAGGGCGAGCGCGGGAAACACGTGGCCGCCGGTGCCGCCCCCACTGACCAGCGCATAGGTCCGCGCGTCGGTCCGCGTCACCGTCGAGACGCCGGCGCGCGCCCCTGGCGTGCGACGTTGACGAGGATTCCGGTCGCGAGCATGGTCGTGATGAGCGTGGACCCACCGAACGAGACGAATGGCAAGGGAATGCCGGTCACCGGCAACAAGCCGACGACCGCGCCGATGTTGATCACGGCCTGGCCGACGACCCACATCGTGGCGCCGGCCGCGACGAGCGCACCGAACCGGTCGGGTGCGCGCAGCGCAGCACGGGTACCGAGCACACCGAACGCGATGAACAAGGCCATCACGAGGAAGCACCCGATGAGCCCGAGCTCCTCGCCGATGATCGCGAAGATGAAGTCGGTGTGCGCGTTCGGGAGGAAGTTCCACTTGGCCCGCCCGGCACCGAGACCGACGCCGGTCAGGCCACCACTGCCGAGCGCGATGAGCGACTGCGAGATCTGGTACCCGGCGTTGGTCGAGTCCGCGAACGGGTGGAGGAACGTGAGCATGCGCGCCCGCCGGTACGGTTCCGCGAGCGCAAGCAGGGTCACCGCGGAGATGCCGATCGCGGCGACGACGCCGAGGTGGGTCTTGCGGACCCCGCCGGCGACGAGGACCGCGATCACCACGAGCGCCAGCACCATGGCCGAACCGAGGTCGGGCTCCTTCATCACCAGCAGTCCGAAACCGACGAGGACGAGGCCCACCGGCCGAACGACGCGCCGCCAGTCCTGGAGTTCTCCGGACCGGCGACTCACGAGATCGGCCGCGTACAGGAGCAGCGCCAGCTTGGCGATCTCACTCGGCTGGAACCGGAAGATGCCCGCACCCAACCACCGTCGCGAACCCGACACGTAGATGCCGACGCCCGGTACCAACACGACGACGAGCAACACGGAGCTGATGATCAGGAGCGGTCGCACGAGCGCGCGCCACTTGCGATAGTCGAAGCGAACCGCGAACACGAAGGCGCCGAGGCCCACGACCGTCCACATCAGCTGACGGAAGAAGAAGTACCACGGCGAGCCGTAATCGGTCAGCGACGCCACCGACGACGCCGACAACACCATCACGACACCCACCACGTTGAGCACCGCGACGGTCGCCACGAGCAGGATCGCGGTCGACGATCGTGGCGCGGCTGTCGCCGCGTGACGATGCGTGCGCGTCGAGTTGGCGACCGCGGTCACGCCGACTCTCCGTTCGGGCGCGTCGCCGGCTCTCCGTTCGGGCACGTCGCCGGGTCCCGGTCACCGCAGGCGAGCAGGCCGACTTCGCGCGCGAAGTCATCACCGCGCGCGGCATAACTCTCGTACCAGTCGAACGACGCGCACGCGGGTGACAGCAACACCGCGTCGCCGGGCTGCGCGCGGGCGGTCGCGGCTTGCACCGCTTCGTGCATCGACGCGGCCCGCACGACTGGCACCACGCCCGCGAACGTGGCCTCGACGTCACCCGCGGCCTCACCGATGGCCACGACGGCACGGAGCCGCGGGGCGTGCTCACGGAGCCCACGA
This sequence comes from uncultured Actinomycetes bacterium, assembly GCA_963726965.1. Classification (GTDB taxonomy): domain Bacteria; phylum Actinomycetota; class Acidimicrobiia; order IMCC26256; family DASPTH01; genus DASUAS01. The sequence goes on from CAVSEI010000007.1 coordinate 118,847, forward strand.
AGATCCAACGCCTTGTTCCGCCCGCCCACGATGAGGACCACGTGCTCGAACCCGGCGAGCGCACTTCGCGGTGGCGTGCGGGTTCGTGGCCTTCGAGTCGTCGTAGAAGCGGACACCGCCCAGGTCGCGCACCAACTCGACGCGGTGGGCGAGACCACCGAACTCCGCAAGGGTCCGGGCGATCGCGTCGACGTCGGCGCCCACTTCCAGCGCCGCCGCCGCCGCCGCCAGCGCGTTGGCGACGTCATGAGGCGAAAGGGGAACCGGCTCCGTGCCCGAACGGGAAACCGGCTCCGTGCCGAACGGGAAACCGGCTCCGTGCCTGAACGGAGAACCCGTACCGGTGCGAGCACGCCGTCGGGACCCACCAGGTGTTCGTCGCGCACGCCAAAACCACCGTTCGGCGGCCCGACGGTGAAGCGCGTCACCCGCCCCGGTGCGTCGAGCGCGAGGCGGGACGCGACCACGTCGTCGCCGTTCACGACGAGCAGCCCGTCGACGCCCTGGTGCGCGAACAGCTGCGCCTTGGCCCACGCGTAGGCGTCGGCGGAGCCGTGCCAGTCGAGGTGGTCCTCGGCCACGTTGAGCAGCACCGCGACGTCAGGCACGAACGCATCGGTGGTGAACGCGAGCTGGAACGACGAGACCTCGGCCACCACGACCCTGACGTCGTCGCCGACCGCGTCGAGCAGTGGCCGGCCGATGTTGCCCGCCGCCGCGTCGCTGACACCCGCGCTCCGCAGCACGGCATCGATGAGCGTCGTCACCGTGGTCTTGCCGTTCGTCCCCGTGACCGCGACGAGGCGCGGCGCGTCGGGTCGGGCCCGGAGTCGAGCCGCGGCAAGGTCGATCTCGGACCGCACCGGCACCCCTGCTTCGTGGGCGGCGACCACCGCCGGGTGGTCGGGACGGACCCCGGGGCTCGGCACCACCAGGTCGGCCGCGCGGCCGTGGGCCGCGGCATCGTTCGCTTCGGGTCGCTCCACCAGCACGGCACCAACGCCGACCGCGGCCTCGGCGCGGGCGCGGTAGCCGTCATCCGTGGTCGGTCGATCCTCGAGCACGGTGACCTCGTGTCCGGCCGCACGGGTGTACGAGACCACCGACGCGCCGGTCGTCGCCAACCCGACCACGAGCACGCGCATCAGTCGAGCGCTCCCGGGATGCGGATGAAGTCGGCGTAGAAGAACCCGAGCCCGAGCGCCACGAGCAGCCCCGCGAGGAGCCAGAACCGCACGATGACGGTGAACTCGGGCCAGCCACCGACCTCGAAGTGATGGTGGATGGGCGCCATGCGCAGCACCCGGCGGTGGAACACCCGGAACGAGATGACCTGCGCGATCACGCTCAGCGTCTCGAACACGTAGAGCCCCCCCAGGATCGGGAGCAACAGGATGGTGTTCGTCATGAGCGCGAGGCCGGCCATCGCCGCGCCGAGCGCGAGCGACCCGACGTCGCCCATGAACACCTGGGCGGGTGCCGCATTCCACCAGAGGAACCCGAGGCAGGCACCCATCATCGCGGCCGACACGACCGCGAGGTCGAGCGCGCCGGCGGGGAGCACGTGGTAGATCCCGGGATGGCGGAACTGCCAGAACGCGATGATCACGAACGCGGCGAACACCATTGCAGCCGAACCGGCTGCGAGACCGTCCATCCCGTCGGTGAGGTTCACCGTGTTGGAGAAGCCGTAGATGAACAGGATGGCGACGACGAACCACAACGCCGACGCCATCTTCAGGTCGAGCACGCGCGTGAACGAGAGGTGGGTCGACACGTTGACCCACTCGAGTGCGAGGATCGCGAAGCCCCCGGCGACGAGCAGCTGCCCGCCGGTCTTGCCCCGCTTCCGCAATCCGAGGTTGCGACCCCGGCGCACCCCCAGGTAGTCGTCGAGGAAGCCCACTGCGGCCATGGCCACGATCAACACCATCAGCGTGACGCCCGCGCGCGCGAAACGGATCTGTTCGGTGCGCACGTGCGCGACCAGGTAGCCGACCACCGCGCTCCCGACGATGGCGATCCCACCCATCGTCGGGGTCCCCGCCTTCTGCACGTGGGGGTGAGCGAACGGGCCGTCGTCGCGGATCTGCTGACCGATGCCCCTGCGTTTGAGGATCCGGATGATGAGTGGCGTCCCCAGGATGCTGAGGAAGAAGGCCGCGCCCATGCCGACGAGGAGGGCGATCACCGTGCGTCTCCCCGCACTCGTCCGCGCAGTGCGCTGGCGACCAGCTCCAGGCCGACCGCGCGACTTCCCTTGACCAGTACCGCGTCGCCCGCCACCACGTAGCCGGAAACCGCATCGAGCGCGGCGGCGGCATCGGGCACCTCGGTGACGGCGACGCCCGCCGTGCGCGTGGCGGCCGCGAGCGGCGCCGCTTCGGCACCGACGGCGACGAGCGTGTCAACCGCGGCGGTGCCGACCAACACGCCGAGCGCCGAGTGCTCGCGGACGCTCAGCTCACCGAGCTCGCGGATCTCGCCCAACACCGCGAGCCGACGACCCGGCACGTCGACGCGGGCCAGCGCCTCGAGCGCGGCGGCCATCGACGACGGGTTGGCGTTGTAGGCGTCGTCGAGCACCACGACGTCGTTGGTGGTGCGGACGACCTCCATCCGCCAGGCTGCCGGTTGCACACCGGCCAGCCCGCGTGCGACGTCAGTGAAGGGAACCCCGAGGGCCAATGCCACGGTGGCCGCGAGCGTCGCGTTCACGACCTGGTGCGATCCCCGCAGTGCGAGCGCGACCGACCCTCCACCCCACGGAGACCCCAGCGTGAACGTCGGCCGCAGCTCGGCATCCAGGACGATCCGGTCGGCGCGTACCTCGGCGTCGGCGTGCGCGGCCCGGTCACCCACCGCGACCGTCAGCACCCGGGCCTCGGTGCGGGCCGCCAGCCCCGCGGTCTCCGGATCACCGGCGTCGAGCACCGCCAGCCCCTGCCCGTCGAGCGCCTCGAGCAACTCGCCCTTGGCCTGGGCGACACCGGCCCGGCCGCCGAGCGGTCCGGCGTGCGCGAGCCCGATGTTGGTGATCACGCCGACGGTCGGCCGTGCGATCGAGCACAGCGCGGCGATGTCGCCCCGGGCGTGCGCCCCGATCTCGAGCACCAGCGCGTCGGTGGTCGCAGGTGCCCCCAGCAGGGTCAACGGGACCCCGGCCTCGTTGTTGTAGGAGCCGGGGCTGGCGTGGACGCGGAACGTCGGCACGAGCGCGGCCGCAGTGAGGTCCTTGGTACCGGTCTTGCCGGCCGAACCGGTGATGCCGACCACGGTGGCGTCGGACATGCGCTCGCGCGCGACCCGCCCGAGCCGGGCGAGCGCGGCGAGCGCATCGTCGACCAACACGACGGCGCCTGCCGTCGCGCTCACGGCACGAGTGACGAGCGCGACCCGCGCACCCCGCGCGAAGGCGTCGTCGACGAACTGATGCCCGTCGCGCTCGGCGATCAGGGCGACGAAGCACGCGCCCGGCTCCAGCACGCGCGAGTCGATCGCGAACGAGGTGACCAGAACCTCGGGATCGCCCCGGACGAGGGTTCCTCCCGTGAGCGTCGCCAGCTCGCGGGCGGTCACGTCCACCCGAGTGCTCCGAGTTCCTCGCGGGCGACGGTGCGGTCGTCGAACGGCACCGTGCGTCCGTGCGCGAACGTCTGGCCGGTCTCGTGTCCCTTCCCCGCGATGACGACGACGTCGCCCGCGACCGCGTCGGCGAGCGCCCCCGCGATCGCGGCGCGCCGGTCGAGCTCGACTCGCACCGCAGCACCGGCGAAGCCGGCGAGCACCGCGTCGGCGATGGCCTGAGGATCCTCGGACCGCGGGTTGTCGGACGTGAGCACGGCGACGTCGGCACCCGCGGCCACCGCTCGGCCCATCAGCGGCCGCTTCGCGACATCGCGATCGCCGCCGCACCCGAACACGCAGATCACCCGACCGGAGGGGTCGGCGAGCGGACGAGCGGCGGCGAGCACGCGCGCCAGCGCGTCGGGGGTGTGGGCGTAGTCGACGAGCACCGGGAAGGGTTGCCCGGCATCGACGCGCTCGAAGCGGCCGGGGACGACCAGCGGTTCGCTCAATCCGGCGGCGACCGTCGCCAGGTCGAACCCGGCGGCGCGAGCGGTGGTCGCGGCCGCGAGGGCGTTGGCCAGATTGAAGTCGCCGACCAGCGAGAGGTGGACATCCGCGCGGGCCTCGGCACCGTCGCGTCGGTCGACGAGGACGAAGCGGGTGCCGTCCGCCGCGAACGTCGGCGTCCGGGCGCTGATGTCGGCGGACGGTGAATCGATCGCGTACGTCCACGGTTCGAGACCACCTGCGCAGACTCGGGCGACGAGTGCGCCGCCGTACGGATCGTCGATGTTGATCGCAGCAGCCGCGGCGCGTGCCGGATCGAACAAGCGCGCCTTTGCTGCGAAGTACGAATCGGTTGATCCGTGGTAGTCGAGGTGATCGTGACTCAAGTTGGTGAAGCAGACCGCGGTGAAGTTCGTGCCGTCGACGCGATGCTGATCGAGCGCGTGTGAGGACACCTCCATGGCCACGGTCGTCACGCCCGCGTCGCGCATCCGCGCCAGCAACGCCTGCAGCTCGCTCGCCTCGGGCGTCGTGTGCTGCGTCGCAACGTTCTCCTCCGCGCCACCTGCCCGACTGATGCGCGCCCCGACCGTGCCGATCACGCCGACGCGCTCGCCGGCACGACGAGCGATGGACTCGAGCAGCGAGGTGGTCGTCGTCTTGCCGTTGGTCCCGGTGACACCGAGCGTCCGCATCGCCGCCGATGGCCATCCGAAGAGCGCGGCCGACAGCGGACCGAGCGCGGCGCGGACGCTCGCAACGCGCGCTTGGGGGATGGCGACGGGAAGCGCGCGCTCGACCAACAACGCGACCGCGCCACGTGCCACGGCATCCGCCACGTACTCGTGCCCGTCCGTGCGCGCGCCGGGGATGCAGGCGAAGCAGGCACCCGGCGTGACCAACCGGCTGTCGTGGGTGATGGTGACGACCTCGACGTCGAGATCCCCGCTCAGGTCCATCGCGTCGAGACCGGCAGCACCGGCACGCCCGGCAGGCCCAGCAGGCCCGGCAGCGGTCGCGGGCCCGTCGATACTGGCGAGCAGGTCGTGCCAGCGCACGCGTGCGCGTCCTCTCGGTTCGGTCACGGGATCCGTGTCAGCGTACCGGGCCTCGGTCGTGATCATCGGGCTCACGAGGTCGTCGGTACCCGCTCGTAGGCGAGCGCGAACCGCATGATCTGCTGGAACACCGGTGCCGCGGCATCGGCCCCGAAGATGCTGCCCTCGGGCGAGTCCACCACCACGATCGCCGCGAGACGGGGATTGGCCGCCGGGGCGAATCCCGCGAACGACGCGTTGTACTCACCGGTGTCGTAGGGCGCCTTGCGCGCGGTTCCCGTCTTTCCCGCCACCGGGTACCCCGGGATCTGGGCCTTCACGCCGGTTCCTTCGTCGACCACCTTCTTCAACATCCCGGCCACCGCGTCGGCCGTCGCCGCCGACACGACCTGGTGGGGTGCGGGGAGCGGCGCGTCGTGACGCTTGCCGTCGGCGTCGATGGTGCCGGCGACGAGGCGCGGCGGATGCGCCATCCCGTGATCGGCGATGGTGGTGTAGACGTCGAGCATCTGCATCGCAGTCACCGCGACGCCGTACCCGATCGGCACCGAACCCATGCTGGTGTCGGTGTACTGGCTGGCGTCGAAGGACGAACCGGTCGCTTCACCGGGGAGGCCGAGCCCGGTCGTGTGCCCGAAGCCGAACGCGTCGAGGTAGCGCGGCGAGGTTGTCCTTGCCGAGGAGGTGAGCGATCTTGATCGTGCCCACGTTCGACGACTGCGCCAGGATGTCGGACACCGACATCGTGCTGGGGTGGTCCTCGACGTCCTGGTACTCGGTACCACCGACGTCGATCGACTGGTACACGCCGTCGACCACGGTGTCCGGCGTGACGAGCCCTTCCTGGATGGCGCCGGACATCGTGATGACCTTGTTCGTCGACCCCGGTTCGTACACATCGGTGACGGGACGATTGTTCTCGGTCGCCGGCGCGACCTGCGCCGGGCTGCTGATCAGTGGCGCCGTCGACCGTCGCCATCGCGAGCACGTCCCCGGTCTGGACATCCACGATCACCGCGGTGCCGCCCTTCGCGTTCATCGCGGTGACGCCCTGCAACAGTCCCTGCTCGGTGTTCCACTGCAGCGACTGGTCGAGGGTGAGCACCAGATCCTGCCCGCGTTGCGCCGGCTGCACCTGCCGCTCTCCGCCCGGGATGTCGTTGCCCTGAGGGTCGCGTTCGACCTGCACGCGGCCGGGCGTGCCGGTGAGCAGCTTCTCGTACCGGTACTCCATGCCGCCCAGGCCGTTGTTGTCGGTGCCGACGAAGCCGATCACCGGGCCGGCGACCGCGCCCGTCGGGTAGAACCGTCGCGACTCCGGCTGGTACGAGATGCCGACGAGGTCGAGCTTGCGTACCTTCGTCGCCGTCGGATCGTTCACCTTCCGCGCGACGTACGCGAACGCGCTCTTGCGGTTCGACAAGCGCTCGACCAGCGCGGCCTGGTCGACCTGGACGATCGGTGCGAGCTTGGCGGCGTACGCGACGGGATCGTCGATGACGCGCGGATCGGCCACGATGGTCGTCTGCGGCACCGACACCGCCAGCACCTTGCCGCTGCGATCGAAGATGTTGCCGCGCTCGGCGGGAACCGCGACCGTCCGAATCCGCTGTCCGAGACCGAGTGAGGTGAGGTGCGAACGATCACGCGCCTGGAGATCGAACAGGCGTACCCCGATGGCCGCGAACGCGAGCACCATCACCAGGAGGATGCTGATGACCCGCAGCCGGATCGGCGGAATGAGCAGTGCCGGCTGCGTGCTGGAACGCCGGTCCCGCTCCTGTTTCGGAGCCCGGGCCGAGCGGGGCGCGCTGGGTTGCGCGCGCGGGCTGGGGCCGCCGGTGACTCTGTAGCTCGCCGCGACTCCGACGCGCCGGAGCGCGCGGGGACGGCGCGGGGACGGCGCGCCGCGGTGGAGGTCTGACGGCGCGATCCGCGCGCGTCAGGGCTGCCGGGCGCCAAGGCTCGACTTCGCCTTCGTCCAGTCGCCGAGGGTCTCCGCGGTCGCCCCGTCGCCCAACGAGGGCATGGGCGCGCCGGGCACCGACAGGTACTGGGCAGGCTCGGCCGGGACCACCAGCCCGAGACGCTCCGCCTCTTGGATGACGCGCTGCGGCGATGCCAGGAGCGACGCGGTCAGCCGGTGTTGCTCGTAGACCCGCTGTTCCTGCGCGATCCGGAGGTTGAGGCGATCGAGTTGCAGCTGGTCTTGCGCGAGCACGACGTGGAACACGACCGCACTCACGAGCGCAAAGATGGTGAACAGGGCGAGCAGTGCGCCCACCCGCCCGACCCGCACCCGCGGCGGACCGGTGCCGGTACCGGTGCGACGCGGAGCGGTGGACGAACACGCGTCGCCGAGGATCCGCGTGCCCGACGGCGAGCCGAAGGGGACGGGGCGGCCGCGACCGCGGTCATGGCGCGAGGCGTTCAACCGCGCGCAGGCGGGCGCTTCCGGAGCGTGGGTTCGTCTCGAGCTCGGCATCCGAGGGCCGGCGCGCGCGCCGGTTGAGCAGGCGAGTCAGCGGATTGCGGGTGGCGCGCGGAAGACCGGTCGGTACGTAGCCGGGCTCCTCGGTCCGCGACCAGTCGGTGAAGCGCTCCTTGACCATCCGGTCCTCGAGCGAGTGGTACGCGAGCACCACCATGCGGCCCTCGGGCTTCAGGAGGTGCACCGACTCGTCGAGACCCGCAGCCAGACTCGGGAGCTCGCGGTTGACCTCCATGCGGACGGCCTGGAACGTGCGGCGCGCCGGGTGACCCCCGCGACGGCGGGCCGGCGCGGGGATCCCGCGCTTCACCGCTTCCACCAGGTCGCCGGTGGTCTCGAGCGGGCGAGCGGCGACGATCTCGGCGGCAATGCGGCGCGCGTACCGTTCCTCGCCGTTCCGGGCGATGAGCGCGGCGAGGTCGGCCTCGGAGTACTCGTTGAGGACGCTCGCCGCGGTCAGCGTCTGCGCGCTGTCCATGCGCATGTCGAGCGGCGCCGCGTCGGCCCAGTACGAGAAGCCCCGGACCGGACGGTCCAGTTGCGGGCTGCTGACACCCAGATCGAACAAGATCGCCACGATTCCCTCGTTTCCCACGATGCCGGCACTTCCGACGATTTCCGAGACGTGCTCGAAGCCGCCCTGCACGATGCGGACCCGATCCCCGAAGGGTGCGAGCGCCGCGCCCGCCGCTGCCACGGCGACGGGATCCCGATCGATGCCGAGGAGACGAAGGTCGGGGCGCACGGCCAGCAGCGCACCGGCGTGGCCACCACCACCCACGGTCGCGTCCACGACCAGACCCTCGGGGACCGCGGCGAGGAGTTCGGTCACCTCTGCCGCCATCACCGGCACGTGGAGGAAGCCCTCAGCCATGTGTCCCCTGTCCAAGTCTCCCCGGACCGCCACCAGCCCCCCGGACGCGTCGACGAAAGCGAAGCGGGCGGAAGGGGCGCTTGCGCCGCGTCGCCCGGGGGGCTGGTGGCGGGCCCGGAGGCTCACCTTGTCAATGTGTTGACTTGCGCTTCAGATCCCGAAGTCGGGAAGTTCGTCGGATTCGGTCAGTGCCTCGGCCCCCGCCCGGTCGAGTTCGAGCCACCGTTCACGGTCCCAGATCTCGATCCGGGAGTAGAGACCGACCACCATCACCTCGCGCTCGAGGTGTGCGAACGTGCGGAGGTTCCCAGGCAGGGCGACTCGGCCCTGCTTGTCGGGCTGGATCTCGCTGGCGCCTCCGAAGAACACGCGGGCGGCGTTGAGGGCCTCGGGGCCCCGCTTCGACTGCTCGCGGATCTGGGTCGCCACCGTCTCGAACTCCTCCGGTGTGAACACCGACAGACACCCGCCCTTGCCCTTGGTGACGAAGGCCCCACCGGCGAGTTGGTCCCGGTACTTCGCCGGGAGGATCACCCTCCCCTTGGCGTCCAGGGAGTGCTGGAACTCCCCCAGGAACATCCGGATCCCTCGCCTTTCGGTCTTCGTCCACCACTGGCCCGCACTCCGTCACCACTTCACTCCATTTCGTGGCACCCTACACCCTCTTCCCCCACTGTTCAACCCACAACGCGCCACTTTCCGGCCTCGGCCGACCCGACCGGGCGCGAAACAACGCCCTGCCCCGGGATCGGGAAGGGCGTTGCCGGCGGAACTCGGAAGCGTTCGACGGGTGCTAGTCAACGGGGAGGAACGGCTCCCACGCGGGGTCGATCGAGCCGGCGGTGGCCACCACCCAGAGGTTGGCCTGGGGCTCGCGGGGCGGACGCGAGAGCCGGAGGTCGACCTCCGAGAGCAGGCGGTCCTCCTTGCGGGAGTTACAGGCCCGGCACGACGCGACGACGTTGTCCCACGCGTGGGGTCCGCCGCGTGGAACGGGGCACGACGTGGTCGATGTTCTCGGCCGCCCGGTTGCAGTACTGGCAGCGGTGCCCGTCGCGGGCGAAGACCGCCCGGCGCGAGAGCGGGACCCGGTTGCGGTAGGGAACCCGCACGAAGTGGTGGAGGCGGATCACCGCCGGGACCGGGAGTTGGGCCCGTTCCGAACGGAGCACGCCGCCGTTGCGCGCGACGATCTCCGCCTTCTCCTTCAGCACGAGTACGACCGCCCGGCGCATCGGCACCACGCACAACGGCTCGAAGCTGGCGTTGAGCAGCAGGGCTCTTCCCAAGCGTCGCGACCTCCAGAACCCTGGGATCGTGGCCGTCGAGACGAGCAGCTTACCGGCGACGCCCGGCGACGGGTGTCGAGATCGCCACCTCGCGACACCACTCCAGGTACGTCACGAGGTCGGTGGGATCGGGCCGTCCGGCCGCGCCGTACTGGGTCTCGAACCGGAAGCGCAGGTAGTCGGCATCCGGCAACGGGAGGAACGGTGCCCGCGCGCCACCACCGGGGCCGCGCGAGGCGGAAGGCCTGGCGCAACGCGGTCACCCAGAGCCGCGGCCGGGCGAGCACGAGCACCGTCGGCGCGCGCACCAGAACGGTCGTTCCGGGCAACGCCGCGGGGGCTCGTCGGTCATCCGTGCGCCGACGGTAGCCGTGCGCGCGGTGGCCGCGATGCCCTCTGGTACCGTCGGGACGCCCGCTCTGGAGGTGTTCGTGGTTCAGCCCGCCACCGCGCCGAGCCGCGATTCGTCGTTCGGTCGCTTGTTCTCTGCACTCGCTCGGCAACGTCGAGCAGCGTGATCCAGGGCAAGCGCGAGCAGATCCACCTCGCGCTGGTGTGTCTGCTCGCCGAAGGTCACCTCCTCATCGAGGACGTCCCCGGCGTCGGCAAGACCTCGCTGGCCAAGGCGATCGCGGCATCGATCGGCGGGACCTGCCACCGCATCCAGTTCACCCCCGACCTCCTGCCGTCCGACGTGACGGGCGTGTCGGTGTGGAACCGCACCGCCAACGAGTTCGAGTTCCGTCCCGGCGGCATCTTCGCCAACGTCGTCCTCGCCGACGAGATCAACCGCGCGTCGCCGAAGACCCAGTCGGCGCTGCTCGAAGCGATGGAGGAGCGCCAGGTCACCGTCGACGCCGCACACCTACCGCTTGCCCCGACCGTTCATGGTGATCGCCACCCAGAATCCCGATCGAGCTCGAGGGCACCTATCCGCTCCCGGAAGCGCAGCTCGACCGCTTCCTCATGCGCATTCCGATGGGTTACCCCGGGCGCGACGCCGAGCTCGCCATCCTCGAGTCGCAGGGGCGACGTGCGTTCACGCATCGACGACGCTCGTGCCGGTCGCCAGCGCGATCGACGTCGCCGACGCCGCCGGACACGTCGGGCTCGGTGCACGTCGCCCCCGAGGTTCGCGACTACGTCCTCGACCTCGTCGCCGCGTCGCGGTCGTCATCCCGATCTCGTGCTCGGCGCGAGCCCGCGCGGCTCGCTCTCCCTGCAACGCGCGGCGCGTGCACTCGCGGCCAGCTTCGGGCGCGCGTTCGTGATCCCCGACGACGTGAAGCGCGTCATGCCCGCCGTGCTCGAACACCGGTTCATGCTGGCCCCCGACGCGCAACTCCGTGGTGTCTCGGCCAACGATGTGGTGCGCTCCATCCTCGCTTCCGTGCCGGTCCCCGGCGCGACAGGCGGTTGAGTCCGACCGCCGTGTCCGAACCGAACGAACGTGGTGTGACCCTCACCCGACGCGGCTGGTCGCTGACCGGCGCCGCGCTCGGGCTGGCGGTGGGGAGTTTCCTGCTCGGCGCGCTCGAGATGCTGGTCGTCGGGGTCGCCGCGCTCGCGTTGCTCGGCGCGGTGGTGCTCTGGCTGCGCTTCGGCGCGCGCCCGGAACTCGCCATCAGCCGTCGCGTGCATCCGGACCGGCTGCACGTGGGCTCGGAGGGGCGCATCGACCTCCTGGTCGAGAACCTCGGGACCCGCGCCACGCCGCTGCTCTCGGCCACCGACTGGTTCGACGAAGGTCGACGCGCCGCCCGGTTCCTCGTCCCCCCGCTGGCCGCCGGCGCGACCGCGCGTGCCGCCTACCGGATCCCCACCCGCCGACGGGGCCGGTACCGCGTCGGTCCGCTCAGCGTCGCGCGTCAGCGATCCGTTCGGACTCGCCCGCCGCGCCGTCGACCGGGTCCGGCGAGGCCGAACTGGTGGTGCGACCCCGCGTGCACGACATCGTGGCGCCGGTCGCGGTCGGGAGCCGGGTCACCGCCGAGAGCGAGGCGCCGTCGGCCCGTTCGATGGTGAGCGACCTCGGTACCGACTTCCTCACCCTGCGCGACTACGAGCTCGGCGACGATCTCCGTCGTGTGCACTGGCGCTCGACCGCGCGGACGGGCGAGCTGATGATCCGACAGGACGAAGCCCGTTGGCGATCACGTGCCGCCGTCGTGCTCGACGTCCATGCCCGCGGCCCACGACGCCGAATCCTTCGAGGTCGCGGTCGAAGCCGCGGCATCGGTCACCGCGCGGCTCGTACGACTCCGGCGGCGCGTCGAGGTCGTCACCAGCGCGGGCGAGGTCCTCGGTACCGGCGGCGACCCCCGTCACGACGTCATCGACACGCTGGCGACGGTCGGCCCCCACGATCGCGACCAGCTCCCGACCGTGCTCGAGAACCTGCGGGCGCACCGCCGGGTCGATCTCGTGGTCGCCATCCTGGGGAGCGTCACCCCGGACACGCTGCGCGCGCTCGGCGCACTCACCGGCATCGGAGTCGTCGTCGTCCTCACCCGCGCCGCGACCCTCGCGCCGAGTACGTCGGTGCTGGTCGTCGATGCCTCGTCCACGCCGTTCGCGACTGCGTGGAACCAGGCGCTCACCCGTTCGTCGGCAACTCGCTCCCTCCCGGCCGCATGGCTCAACGCGCGCGCTTCTTCGCCCCGCTAGCGCTCGCCGTGCTGAGCGCGGTCGCGGCGCTGTCCCTCGGCCGCGTCGTCGACTCGAGCCGCTACGTGCTGCCCGTCCTCGGTGCCGCCCTGCTCCCCCACGCGATCGGAGCACTCTGCCGCCGTCGCCACTGGTCCGTGTGGATCGGTGTCGCGGCTGACGCTCGTCGGGCTCGCGGTGTTCATCGTCGTCGCGCTCGAATGGTCGACCACCACCATGGGGATTCCGAGCGCGGCCACCGGGCACGCGCTCGATCATCAACTGACGAACGGGTGGCATCTCCTACGGTCCGCCACCGCACCGGCGCCCACCACCGACGGAGCGATCCTCCTCGCAGTCGATCGCGGTGTGGTGCATGGCCGCGATCGCCGACTGGGGGGCGTTCCGGCGCCTGGCGACGCTCGGCGCCATCGCGCCGGCGCTGGTGTTCTTCGTGTGGACGTCGACGCTCGGCACCAACGACTCGCGCGTGTCGGTGACGGCGGCGTTCTGCCTGACGGCCGGCGCATTCCTGATGGCGCAGAACCTGGCCGTCCTCGATCGCCGTCGCAGCTGGCTCGTGTCGCAGCACGCCACCCGGCCGCACTGGCTCGTACCCGCGTCGGCGCTCGGCGTCGGCGCCGTCGTGTTCGCGTTGGTCTTCGCGCCGCTGATCCCGGGGGCCGGCTCGGATCCCTTGCTCGACGTCGCCAACGCCGGCCGCACGGACACCCCCGGCCACAGCTACCGTCCCGCGCTGGCCCCGTTCGTCGACATCGGCGAAAAGCTCGATGCCACCGACAACACCGAGCTGTTCACGGTGCAGTCGCCGCTCCCCGACTACTGGCGGATCGCCGCGCTGGACCAGTACTCCGGCGAAACGGCGGGCAGTGGACGCTCAGCGCCGAGGGTGACGGCAGCGTCGGCGTCGGGCTGCCCTCGGCGGCGCCGCCCGGCACGCTGATCCAGAAGTTCCACATCGGCCCACTCACCGAGCGGTGGCTCCCTGCCGCGTACCGGCCGGTCGCGATCGATCTCCCCGACACGCTCGTCGTCCGCTCGTCGGGCACGATCGTCGCCGACGCCGATTCGGTGAGCAACCTCCGGTACACCGTGAACTCGGCGCTCCCCCCGCTCACCGGCACCACCTTCACCAAGGAGCAGCAAGCCGCCACTGCAGTGCCGGTCCCGGCGGAGGTGCGCGCGTACACGCACCTGCCGGCGACCGAGGAGATCACGGAGATCGGCGCGATCGCGCGGCAGGTCGTCGACGCGGCGGGCGCGACCACGCCCTACGCGAAGGCCGAAGCGTTGCGCGACTACTTCCGATCCCCTCAAGTTCGTCTACGACACCACGGTCGACAGCGTCGACAACGGGAGCGCGATCCTCGCGTTCCTCCGCGACCAAGCGCGGCTTCTGCGTGCAGTTCGCGAGCGTGTACGCGGTGATGGCCCGCGCTCTCGGCATCCCCGCTCGCGTGGCCGTCGGCTTCACGCCCGGCACCCCGGGCGCCGACGGCATCTACCACGTGTCGAGCCACGACGCCCACGCGTGGCCCGAGATCTATCTCGACGGGTTGGGTTGGACGCATCTGTTCGACCCCACGCCCGCGGCGAGCGGCACGATCGCCGGAGGCAGCAACCTGCCCCACGACACCGCGGCCGCGGTGAACCTGCCGACCCTCCCGACCGTCACCACGGTGCCGCCGACCACGCCCTCCACACCCAGCACCGCGACCGGGGGCACGCCGTCCGCCACCACCCCCGGCTCGGCGACCGACGTACCCGCGTCAGCGCCTCCTCCTCGGACAATGGGCTCGGCCCGTGGCTCTTCGTGCTCGCGGTCGTGGCCCTGGTCGTGCTGGTCATCGGTGCCTACGTGGGCGCGGTACTGCTGGCGAAGCGTCGTCGCCGGACGCGTCGCCGGGACACGCCCGATCCGGTCGGCGCCGTCGTCGGAGCGTGGGAGGAGGCGCTCGACCGGCTGCACGAAGCTGCGGTGCCCGCCGATCCGACCCGCACCCCGCAGGAGCTGGCGCGTACGGCGTCGTCGATGACGAACGCGGCGACGCGGGGCCCGTTGCGCAACCTGGCCCGCACCTACAACGCGGCGCGCTACGGCGACGCGGTCGACCGGTCCCGACGACGCGCTCGACGCGTGGACGTCGGTCGACGATCTCGAGCGGGCGCTGGCCGACAACCTCTCGTGGCGCGAGCGGTGGCGTCGGCGTCTCGATCCAACGACGCTGGCGCGGAAGTAGGAATCAGCCGCCGCGGCTCGGATGATCGGCCCGTCCACCGTTGGACGGATGGTCGCGCGAACTCGGCGACGAACGCCCGGCGATCGTCGTCGAAGTCTCGCACCTCGCGCTCGACCTGGTCGGCGAACTTGTCGACCGCGACGAAGAGGGCCAAGCTGTCCGTGGCGCAGGGCGTCGAGGATCTGTCCGTCGTCGCGGCAGGCCCACACCGACTCGCCGTCGGTCACGAGACGCAGGCCGGAGATGTCGTCACCGGTACGCACCAACTCGGTGACCGCACGCCGGATCCGGCTCATGGGCAGGCCCGCATCGAGCAGCGACGCGACCATCCGCAGGGCGACGAGATCGCGGAACGAGTACGCCCCGTCGGGATCGGTGTCGTCCGGAGTCAGCAGGCCGATGCGCTGCCACGCGTCGAGTTGCGCGGTCGTGCACCCGGACAACCGAGCGGCTTGGACGGAGGTGTAGCCCACGCGACGCGACGCGCTCAGGACGGCGGATCGTCGCGACCCCAGCGCTCGCGCCAGCGACTCCCCGCGTTGCCGAGCATGTTCTTGAGTGGGCTGTTGCGCATGGAACCGGTGAGGCTCTCGAGCCCGGCTCGCCCGAGCTTGCGCAGGTTGTGTTCGATGGCGAGCGCGCACCCGAGCATCACCAGGAACCCGACGACCCCGAGAACGAGCGTCGTCGTGAACGTGAAGACCATGAGGACGAGGCCCGCGATGAATCCGACGACGGCCCACTTGATCACCCGCGCCGAATGCCGGTACAGGGTGGTGTCAGAAACCTGCTGCACCAACTTGGGGTCGGTGGCCGACAGGTTCTCCTCGATCTCCCGCAGGATCCGCTGTTCATCCTCGGAAAGCGGCATCTCTCCCATTTCCCATCCCGGGCTCGCGATCACGGCCTGTGATCTTCTCGCTGGTTGTCGCGCCCGCTGTGTCGTGCCCCACCATTGTCGCGCACCCCTCCCAGGGTCTCAACGCGCTGGTGGGCCGGGCCCTTCCCGTTGCAGGCTATTCGCCCCGCCGGGACCGACGGCACCAGGACCGAACTTGGCCCTGATCGCGTCCAACGAGCGCTCGATCGCCGCGGCCTTCGGTGTTGCGGTCTCCGGGGTTGCGGGCTGCCGCGTGGCGATTCCGGGCGTCGCGCCCGCACCGCCCTCGTCGAACCGCTGGCCCTCGTCGAACAGCTGGCCCTGGTCCTCCGCCGTCGGATCCGCGACGCTTCGCACCAGCTGCTGCCCCGAGATCCCGAGGAGCCGGACTCCCGCCCCGAGGTCGACCGCGCGCAGGAGCTCGCGGGTCACCCGCCCGATGTCGGCAGCGAGGTCGGTCGCCTCCGGGAGGGTTCGCGAACGGGTGATGGTGCGGAAATCGCCGTACCGGAGCTTCAGCTGGACGGTGCGGGCGGCGACCTGGGCACCGCGGAGGCGCGACGCGACCGCGTCGGCCAGGCGCACCAGTTCGTGCTCCAGCACGGCGCGGTCGGTCACGTCGGTGGGAAACGTCTCCTCGTGCCCGATCGATTTCGCTTCCTGCGCCGGCTGCACCGCTCGATCGTCACGGTTCCACGCCAGCGCGTGGAGGTGGCGACCCGACGCATTGCCGAGCGCGTGGACGAGCGTGGACTCGGGCAGCTTCGCGAGTTCGCCCACCGTCCGCACGCCGAGCGCGGTGAGCTTGCGTTCGGTCGCCGGGCCGACCCCCCAGAGGCGGCGGACACCGAGCGGGTGGAGGAACTCCAGCTCGGTCCCGGGCGGGACGACGAGCAACCCGTCCGGCTTCGAGAGATCGCTCGCCAGCTTGGCCACGAGCTTGGTGGTGGCGACGCCGACCGACGCGGTGAGACCGGTCTCGGCGAGGATCTGGGCACGGACGGCCACCGCGATCTCGGGACCGGGGCCGTGGATCCGGCGCGTGCCCTCGACGTCGAGGAACGCCTCGTCGAGCGAGATCGGCTCGACGAGGGGCGTGTACGAACGGAGGATCCGCATGATCTCGGTGCTCGCGTCGCGGTAGGCGTCGAAGCGGGGCGCGAGGAACACCCCCTCGGGGCACGCGCGGCGGGCCCGGGCCATCGGGGTCGCGGAGTAGACCCCGAACGCCCGCGCCTCGTAGCTCGCAGCGGCGACGACGCCCCGAGGCCCGAGCCCGCCGACGATGACCGGCCGGCCGCGCAGGCTCGGATCGGCGAGCTGTTCGACCGACGCGTAGAACGCGTCGAGGTCGACGTGCAGGATGCTGGCGGTCGCTCTCAGGTGCGTACGACCCGCAACTCGTCGCGGCTCTTCCCGAAGACGTCGTACGCGTACGCGCGTGCGTCGTCGGGACCCCAGCGATGCTCGATCCAGTCAGCCAGCGGCTCGCGCACCCAGGGCGCGCAGAGGGCCAGGAACTCGCTGCACGCGTCCGCGGCCGCGAAGGTCGCCTCGACGACGATTCCGTCGGGGTCGTCGACCACGACGTCGCCCTCGAACGCGAGCGCGCGGTGGACCTCGCACCGCATGATCCAACCCATCTCGACCGCGGTCGCCCGTACCTCGTAGAGCGGACCCTCCCACGCGGTGACGCGGAGGCCGGTCTCCTCTTCCACTTCGCGCGCGAGTCCGGCGCGCAGCGTGGCGTCGGTCGCATCGATCACGCCTCCCGGCGTGCTCCAGTCGGTCGCACCCCCACGGCGTTGGTTCCGGACGAGGAGCAGTCCTTCGTCGGACTCCACGAGCGCACCGGCCACGGTGAACTCGGTGAGGTCCATGCCCTCAGTGTCGCGCGCGCGACCCCGTGCGGGCCCTCCACGAAGCGAGCCGGTCCCGCACCCCCCACCACGTGACCAGCAGCAACGCCTCGATCACGATGCGGCCCGACATCTTGGAGCGCCCGAGCGTGCGATCCCGGAACTCGATCGGGACCTCGACGATGCGTCCGCCGTTGCGTTCGGTGAGGTAGGTCATCTCGATCTGGAAGCCGTAGCCGTCGGCGCGGACGTGGTCGAGGTCGATGCCGGAGAGGTTGCGGCGGTGGTACGCGCGGTACCCGGCGGTGGAGTCCTGCACCGACAGCCCGAGCATGGTGCGGGCGTACAGCCCGCCGGCGCGGAGATCGCGCGGCGCACCCATTTCCAGTCGGGAATCGATCCGCCCGGCACGTAGCGCGAGCCGATCGCGAGATCGGCACCCCGCTCGACGGCCGCCACGAGCTCGGGCAGCGCGGCGGGATCGTGCGAGAGGTCGGCGTCCATCTCGATCATGACGTCGTACCCGCGCGCGAGGCCGACCCGGAAGCCGGCGCGGTAGGCGGAACCCAGGCCCGATTTCGACGCGCGGCGCAGCACGTCGATGCCGCCGAGCACCTCGCCGAGCTTCTCGGCCCGGTCCGCGGTGCCGTCCGGACTGCCGTCGTCGATCACCAGGATGTCGGCGTCGGGAAGTGCGGCACGAACCCGTTCGAGGACGTCTTGGATGTTCTCGATCTCGTTGTACGTCGGCAGCATCACGAGGACGCGCATCGTCGCCGAGCCTACCGGCCAGGTCGTTGTCAGCTCCTGCATGGCAATACCATCGGTCGATGGCCACGGCTCCTGAACCGGAACCGGAGGGTGATCAGACGCCACCGATGTTGCCGTCGCGCGCCGCGTTCCTCCTCGCGTTCGGGGGTGTGGTGCTGGCCGGGATCCTGGGCGGGATCATCGGGTTCGGGATCGCCGACGTCAGCTCCCAGTCGGACGCGTCACACCTCGCGGGCGTGTTCGTGGGTTCCCTCATCGGCGCGGCGGGCGTGGGGATCGTGGCCGTGTTGGTGCTGCGGGCCATGGCCGAATGGCGCCGCCAGAATCCGCAACCCTGAGCCCTACCCGCCGAACGTGAGCCGACGGAACGGTTCGGCATACTTCACGCCCGCCGCGGCACCCGCGTCCTCGGCGCGTTCGCGGAGGAACTGACGAAACCAGTCGCCGGCGTCGGTCAGCTGGCTGGCGTGACAGAACAACGCGTCGATCTTGCGCTCGAGCGTGTCCGCGATGTCGATCCAGCAGTTCGGTTCGAGGGTGCCCGACAGGTAGATCTCGCGCGTGTGGTGGACCCGCAAACCGTCGCCGATGTGTTCGGGAAAGTAGTGCGGATTCCCCGCCGCGGGCGCCACCGCGTCGAGCGTCGCCCAGCCGGTGACCCGGTGGTCCCGGTGGTTGTAGTACCCGTTGCCGAAGAAGACCGCGGTCGGATCGGGGCACAGCACCGCTTCGGGGCGCAGCTCGCGCAGGACGCGGACGATCGACGCCCGCAACTCCTGGTCGTCGACGAGCTCGCCGTCGGGATGGTCGAGATGGAGGTGCCCGGCGAAGCCCAGCAGCGCGGCGGCCTTGGCCGTCTCCTCGATCCGCAACGCGGCCAGCGCCTCGAGGTCGGCGTCAGGATCCTGCGTGCCCTTGTCGCCCCGGGTGGTGATGAGGACCCAGACCTCGGTGCCGGCCTCGGCCCACTTGGCGAGGGTGCCTCCCGCGGAGATCTCGGGATCATCGGGATGCGCGTACACCGCCAG
The DNA here is from genome assembly GCA_963726965.1 of uncultured Actinomycetes bacterium. GTDB lineage: Bacteria > Actinomycetota > Acidimicrobiia > IMCC26256 > DASPTH01 > DASUAS01. The sequence continues at coordinate 138,081 of CAVSEI010000007.1, forward strand.
CGCGCGAGCGGGAACCTCCTCGGACGCGGCCATGGCCCAAATGTACCGGTCAGCGGGACCGGTCAATTGCGCGCAATGCGTCCACGGCTCGCGCGATGCCGGCGTCGTCGACGTCGTGATGGGTGACGAATCGCACCGTGTCGGGATCGATGGTGCCGGCGCGGACGCCCGCGGCCGCGAGCGCGTCGAGGAAGTCGGCCGGCAGCGCGTCGGCGCGGGCGCAGACGATGTTGGTCTCGACGCCCGCGGGATCGACGCTCCCCGGGAACAGCTCGGCCAGCGCGTCGGCCAGCGCGCGGGCGTGGGCGTGGTCGTCGGCGAGGCGTTCCACCATCGTCTCCAACGCGACGATGCCGGCGGCGGCGATGACGCCGGCCTGGCGCATCTGGCCGCCCAGACGCGCCCGGTGCGCCCGCGCCTCGTCGACCCGAGCTCGATCGCCGCAGAGCACGGAACCGACGGGCGCGCCCAAACCCTTCGAGAGGCAGAACATCGCGGTGTGACAGTCACGGACGAGCTCCGCGGGTGCCGTACCCAGCGCGATGGCGGCATTCCAGATGCGCGCGCCGTCGCAGTGGACGAGCAGCGTGTGGTGGGTCGCGGCGTCGATCACGGGTTGGAGCTCGTGCACGGGCCACGGGCGCCCGCTGGCCGGCATGTACGTGTTCTCGAGGAAGAGCGCAGAGATCTCGGGCAGGTGGTGCTCGGTGGACGCCCCCGTGTGCGCGATGTCGGCGGCGGTCGGCAGACCGGCGGCGTCGGGGAGGGGACGCAGCTGCACCCCGGCGTTCAGCGCCGCCGCGGCGTGCTCGTAGCGGTACACGTGGGCCCGTTCGGAACACAGCACCTCGGTGCCCGGGCGGGCGAGCACCCGCAGCGCGAGCTGGTTGGCCATGGTGCCCGAGGGCACGTAGAGCGCCGCCTCCTTGCCCATCAGTCCCGCGGCCAGGGATTCGAGCCGGCGCACGGTCGGGTCCTCGCCGTACGCGTCGTCGCCCACGTCGGCGTCGGCCATGGCCCGGCGCATCTCGGGCGTGGGGCGGGTGACCGTGTCGGAACGCAGGTCGACGACGGTGTCGGACGTCGTCATCACGTCCGGCGGACGGGCCGGAGCAGCCCCTCCTGTGCCACGCTCACCGCGAGGGTGCCGTCGGCGCAGAAGATCTGCCCGGTGGCGAAGCCGCGTCCGGCGCCCGCCGACGGGCTGTGCACGTGGTACAGCAACCAGTCGTCGGGGCGGCACGGGCGGTGGAACCACATCACGTGGTCGAGGCTGGCGATCATGTAGCCGGCGTCGTCGGCGCCGAGCGGGTGCGGCAGCGTGGAGCTCCCGAGCAAGGTGAGATCGGACGCGTACGCCACGATGCACGCGTGGAGCAACGCGTCGTCGGGGAGGTGGCCACGCGTGCGGAACCAGGTGTCCTGGTCGGGGTCGCGCGGTGCATGACCCCGGTTCTCGCCCGGCGGCGCCCACATCTCGCCGATGTGGCGGAAGTCGAGCGCATCGACCACGTGGGGCGCGCCCTGGCGATCGATCGGCTCGAGCTCCTCGTCGGCGAGGCGCACCAACGCGGGGAGTTCGTCGGGCGTCGCGACACCGGGCATGGCGTCGAAGTGCTCGGGGCCGGGCTCGTCGACGTGGAACGACGCCGCCATGTTGAAGATCGCACGGCCGTGTTGGATCGCCACCACCCGGCGGGTGGTGAAGCTGCCGCCGTCTCGGATGCGGTCGACGTCGTAGACCACCGGCACCTTGGGGTCGCCGAGCTTCAGGAAGTACGCGTGCATCGAGTGCACCCGGCGCTCGGGGTCGACGGTGCGTCCCACCGCCATGAGGGCCTGCGCCAGCACCTCGCCGCCGTAGAGCCGCACCCGATCGCGGTCGAGGCTCTCGCCCCGGAAGAGGTTGACCTCGAGCTGCTCGAGATCGAGGAGCTCCACGAGATCGTCGAGCGCGCTCATGCTCCGCTCATCCGAAGAACACGCCGATGACATCGAGCAGCTCGGGGTCGACGGTCTTCAGCTCGCGCACCGCGTCCGCGATCGGGACCCGCTCGATGCGTTCACCCTGCAACGCGACCATGATGCCGAACTCGCCGTCGTGCACCGCGTCGATGGCCGCGATGCCGAAACGCGACGCGAGCACTCGGTCGTACGCGGTCGGCGTGCCCCCACGCAACACATGGCCGAGGATCGTCACGCGCGTCTCGTAGCCGGTGCGACGGCCGATCTCGCCCTGGATGACGTTGCTGATCCCGCCGAGGCGCACGTGGCCGAACTCGTCGACGTCCCCACCCTGCAGGGTCATGGTGCCGGAGCGCGGCACTGCACCCTCGGCCACCACGACGATCGAGAAATTTGCCCCGTGATGGTGGCGGTGCTCGATCCGCGCGGACACCTCCGCGATGTCGAACGGCTCCTCGGGGACGAGCACGATGTCGGCACCACCCGCGAGCCCCGAGTACGCGGCGATCCAACCCGCGTGCCGGCCCATCACCTCGACGACCATCACGCGGTCGTGACTCTCGGCGGTCGTGTGCAGGCGGTCGATGGCGTCGGTCGCGATCTGCACCGCGGTGTGGAACCCGAAGGTGAAGTCGGTGGCCGCGAGGTCGTTGTCGATGGTCTTGGGCACACCGACGACGCCGACCCCGGACTCCTCGCCGAGGCGCGCGGCCACGCCGAGGGTGTCCTCGCCGCCGATGGCGATCAGCGCGTCGATGCGCTCGCGCGCCAGCGTGTCGAGCACCCGCGCGAGCCCATCATCGGTTTGGAAGGGGTTGGTGCGCGAGGTGCCGAGGATGGTGCCACCCCGGTGCAACAACCCCCGGGTACCGGCGATGGTCAGCTCGACGGACTCGCCGGTCATGACCCCCCGCCAGCCATGCCGGAAACCGACGAGCTGGTCGCCGTGGATGCCCTCGCCCTTGCGAACGACGGCGCGGATGACCGCGTTCAGCCCCGGGCAGTCTCCCCCACCAGTCAGCATGCCGATGCGCATGGGTACCAGTGTGACCCATCGTCGGTAGTGTGCGAACCATGCGCGGGCGACGATGACCGGAGGCGCGTGGTACGCGAGCGTGGCACCGGGTGCCCGGCGCCTCTTCGCCGGGCGTCACTACTCGCGCGTCACCCTGGCCGACGGGCGGATCGTGGTCACGACGCGGCGGCGCCGACGCCGGCTCGACCTTCCCGTGGCGTCGATGCAGTTGGTGGGCACGAGCAACCGCTTGCTCTTCCAGGTGCTGGCACGCGGCGAGGACGACCGCATCCACGTCTTCGAGTTCCGGCCCCGCCACCGCGCGCTCGGTCGGGCCCTCGCCGACGCCTGCCGCTGACCGATGGCCGTCGTCCTCGCCATCGACGCTGGGACGACCGGCGTGCGCACGGTCGCGATCGACGCTGACGGCGCGTCGCTCGGACTCGCCTACCGCGAGTTCACGCAGTTCTTCCCGCGGCCCGGTTGGGTCGAGCACGACGCCGACGACATCTGGACGGCCGTGCTCGCCACGCTGACCGAGGTGGTCGAGGGCCTCGACGGCGAGACCGTCGCCGCGATCGGGATCACCAATCAACGTGAGACCGTCGTCGTGTGGGACCGTTCGACGGGTCGCCCGTTGCACCGCGCCATCGTGTGGCAGGACCGGCGCACCGCGCCCCGCTGCGACGACCTGCGGCGTACCGGCGTCGAGGCGCTGGTGCGCGCCCGCACCGGTCTCGTCCTCGATCCCTACTTCTCCGCCACCAAGCTCGAGTGGCTGGTGCGCGAAGGCGGCGTCGTGGCGAACGAGCAGCTCGCCTTCGGAACCGTCGACTCCTGGGTGCTGTGGAATCTCACCGGGGAACACGCGACCGAGCCGTCCAACGCCAGCCGCACGATGCTCTTCGACATCGACGCCGGCGTCTGGTCCGAGGAGCTGCTCGACCTGTTCGGGGTCCCCGCGTCGTGCCTCCCCGAGGTGCGGCCGAGCAGCGGCCGTTTCGCGGTCACCGATCCGACGCGCGCCGCGGGACTGCGCGTCCCCGTCTCGGGCATCGCCGGGGATCAGCAGGCGGCACTGTTCGGTCAGGCGTGCTTCACCCCGGGGATGACCAAGAACACGTACGGCACCGGATCCTTCGTGCTCGTGAACCTGGGGACCTCCCACCCCGACCCCGTCGACGGTCTGCTCACCTCCGTCGGGTGGCAGCTCGGCGACACCGTCACGTACGTCATGGAAGGTTCGATCTTCGTCACCGGCGCAGCCGTGCAGTGGCTCCGCGACGGGCTCGGGCTCATCGACGCGTCGTCAGAAGCGGGGCCCCTCGCCGCGACCGTGCCCGACCCTGACGGCGTCGTCTTCGTTCCTGCGTTCACCGGGCTCGGTTCTCCGCACTTCGATCCGTACGCGCGGGGCGCCATGTTCGGGCTCACCCGCGGCTCGACGCGTGCTCACGTCGTGCGCGCGGTCGTCGAAGCCATGGCCTGGCAGACCGCCGACGTCGTGGACGCCATCGTCGCGGCAACGGGGAACCCGATCGCGGAGCTCCGGGTCGACGGCGGCGCCAGCGCGATGGACGTGCTCTGCCAGTTCCAGGCCGACGTCCTCGGCGTCACCGTCCGTCGCCCTGCGATGACCGAGACGACCGTGCTCGGCGCGGCCTACCTCGCCGGGATCGCGGAAGGCGTCTGGGCGTCGCCGGCCGAGGCGGCGAAGGCGTGGCACGAAGAGGCCGCGTTCGTCCCGACCACGCTTCCGCACTTCGAGCAACGTCGGGCCGACTGGCACCGCGGCGTCGCGCGCGCGCCCGGCACTGGGCCGACCCCGACACCCCCGACACCCCCGACACCCCCGACACCCCCGACACCCCCGGTGCCCCGCCAAAAGGTAGCGATTCGGCGCAGATCTGAAACAGATCGCTACCTTTTGGAAGGAGGGGTTTGGAAGGAGGGGGCTGGGAGGGGGCTGGGAGGGGGCTGGCGCGACGGAGGGTCAGCCGAGCTTGGGGAGGGCGCGCTTGATGCCGCGGACGGCCTGGCCGATGCGGTGCTCGTTCTCGACCAGCGCGAACCGTACGAACCCCTCGCCGCCCGGTCCGAAGCCGACGCCCGGCGAGACCGCCACCTTGGCGTCACGCACGAGCAGCTTGGCGAACTCCAGGCTGCCGAGCTCCTCGTACGGCTCGGGGATCGGAGCCCACACGAACATCGTCCCCTGGGGTCGCTCGATGTCCCAGCCGACCCGACTCAAGCCGTCGATCAGTGCGTTGCGGCGGCCCGCGTAGATCGCGTTGGCTTCCTTCGGGTAGTCGGGCAACTCGTTCATGGTGACCGTGGCCGCGATCTGGATCGGCTGGAACGTCCCGTAGTCGAGGTAGCTCTTGAGCTTCGCCAGTGCGGCGACGACCTCGGCGTTGCCGAGCAGGAAGCCGACGCGCCATCCTGCCATCGAGAACGACTTGGTCATCGTGTAGAGCTCGACGGCGACGTCGGCCGCGCCCGGGACCTGCAGGATCGACGGCGGGTCGTAGCCGTCGAAGCCGAGGTCCGCGTACGCGAAGTCGTGGACGAGCAAGACCTCGTGTTCGCGCGCGAAGTCGACCATCCGATGCATGAAGTCGAGATCGACGCACGCAGTGGTGGGATTGTGCGGGAACGAGAGCACGATGACGCGTGGCCGCGGCCACGAGTCCTCCCAGGCTTCGAGCAGGTTGTCGAAGAAGTTCTGCTCCGGGCCGAGGCGCACGTGACGTACTTCGGCACCGGCGAGGATCGGGCCCCAGATGTGGATCGGATACGAGGGGCTGGGGACCATGGCGGCGTCGCCGGGACCGAGCAGCACCCACATCAGGTGGGAGAAACCCTCCTTGGCGCCGATCGTGCTGCAGACCTGCGTGTCGGGGTCGAGCTCGACGCCGAACTTGCGCCGGTAGAGGTCGCTGACCGCCAGCCGCAACTTCGGGATGCCGCGACTCGCCGAGTACCGGTGGTTCCGGGGGTTGCGGACCGCTTCGACGAGCTTGTCGACAGCGACGTCGGGCGACGGGACGTCGGGGTTGCCGAAGCCGAGGTCGACGACATCGACTCCGGCCCGCCGGGCCTCGATCTTCAGGGCGTCCATGATCCCGAAGACGTACGGCGGCAGCGCGTTGATCCGGCGAAATTCCATCGTTACGGTCGACTCCGCTGCATCTCCATCTGAGCCACGGTACCAGCGGCCTTCAGCGCAGCCGGGGCAGAATCTCCTGACCCAGGATGCGGGCGTTGTCGGGATCGGACGAATCGATCGGTCCGATCATCAGCCACTCCGCACCCGCGTCGACGTACGCGGCCAGTGCCGCGGCAACCATTTCCGGTCCGCCGACGATGACGTCTCCGCCCGCACCGAGGCGCTCGGCCTTCGCGGCGGCGGCCGCGTCGTCGTCGGCGAGGACCACGAGACCACCCCACGACACGGTGAACGGCTCGCGCGCCGCGGCCGCCCGGAGGGTCGCGCTCTGGGCGCGGAACCGCTCCACGCCGGCACCCCACCGGTTCCAACCGTCAGCGTGGGCGGCGGCCACCTCGCGCACCGCGGGATCGGTGCCACCGACCCACACCGGGTACCCGCGGTCACGCACCTCGTCGACGGCGTCGCGCAACGCCGCGACCCGTTCGGCCGGGCTCCCGAACTCGAGCCCGAACGACTCGTTCTCCTCGCGGCTCTGGCCGTCACCCGCACCGATGGCGACGAACAGGCGGTCGGGACCCGTGAGACGCGCGACGGTGTCGAAACCGTTGGCGAGGGTCGCGTACGGTCGCAAGGTCGCGCGTGCGACGAGCGATCCGATCGCGATGCGATGCGTCGCGTTCGCCACTGCGCCCATGAGCGCGAACATCTCGAGCGCGGGCCGTCGCTCACCGTGTGCGTCGCGCCGGAACAGGTGGTCGTACGCGAACACGCCGTCCAGCCCGCTCGCCTCCGCCGCGGCTGCGACGGCCAAGGACGGGCCCGCGTCGTCGCGAAACGACGGGAGCGTGATCCCGACCCGAACGGTCATACCAGGTCGCGCGCGAGGACCGCGGCGCCGATCACCCCGGCATGGCCGCCGAGCTCGGCGGGGACGATCGGGACCTCGGGTCGATGCGCGGCGCCTTCGATCCGGACCGCGAACGCGGCGCGCAGGGGCGTGAGCAGCACATCGTCGAGGTCGATCAGCCCACCCGAGATCACGACCATCTCCGGGTCGAGGATGTTCACGAGCCCGACGAGGCCGACGGCGACCTGCCGCGCGTACTCGCGCGATGATCGCCACCGCGTCCGGCGCACCGGCGAGCGCGGCTTGACCCACGTGGATGCCTTCCACCCGCGTCGGGTCGCCCCCACCGCGTTCCACCAGCGACGGAGCGTCTCCGGCCGCGGCCCGTTCGCGTCCGAGCGCGCCCAACGCGGTGCCGGATGCGAGCGCCTCCCAGTGGCCGCGTTGGCCGCATGCACACATGGGGCCATCGGGGTCCACCTGGAAGTGGCCGACCTCCGCGCCGAATCCGTTGGCGCCCCGCAACACCCGACCGTCGGTCACGATCCCGCCACCGATTCCGGTGCCGAGCGTGATCAGCAGGAAGTCACGCTTGCCGCGCGCGGCTCCATGGGTGAGCTCGGCGACCGCGGCGACGTTGGCGTCGTTGTCGACCACCGTCGGGAGCTCGAGCGCGGCCACCAGGCGATCGCGGACCGGAGCCTGGATGAACGCGGGCACGTTGGGTGAGTAGTGGATCAAGCCGTCGCGATCGACCATTCCGGCGGCACCGACGCCGAGCGCACGCGCGTCCGGTCGCAGTGGTGCGAACGTTCGCACCACCTCCGCGATGTGGTCGACGATCCCGTCCAGGGTCTGAGGCGTCGGTGCCTTCCGCTGCTCGACGATGGTGCCGTCCGGATCGACCAGCGCGACCCGCACATTGGTGCCACCGAGATCCACCCCGAATGTCGGCACCGGCACGGGCTACTCGTCTCCCCGTTGCTGGCGCACCACACGATCGGCCGCGTCGATGAGCGCCTTGGCTGCGTCGAGCAGCGCGTCGGCCGCCTCGAGGACGTGATCGCGGACCTCGGGCACGGCACCGAGCAACTCGGTGATGACGCACTCGAGGATCGACGGTGCCGGGAGTGAGCGCTCCTCGGTACCGGCGGTGTCGAAGTCGATCGCGTCGGGATGCGGCGTGGATCCGAAGTCACTCATGATCCGGCGCGCCGCTGGGGCACGGCGCTGGGTCTCGGCGGGAACACGCCGTACCGCGCCGCCCACACCCCGGCAAGCCCGATCGGCAGCATCGGGACGAGGACGCCGAACGGCTCCCACGCCGCAGTGCCGACCGTGATGGCCAGGCACACGAGGAAGAGGATCAGGTAGTCGCGCTTCACCGGGCGGGGTGCCGATCCCTGCAGGAAGAACAGGTTCGCGACCGCGACGTTGTCGCCCCGCGCGCTGCGGGCAAGGCCGACCCCGAAGCGCGTACACGAACGCGCCCACGGCGACCGCGAACAACAGCAGCGCGACGCCGATGGCGACACCGAGCAGGCCGTCGAACCCGAATGCCACCGGGACCGCGGTGACGGCGAACAGCGCGTTGGCGATCCAACCGACGGCGAGGATGGTGCGGCCCTCGCGGGCCAGCGCTTCGATGTCGAGATCGAGGTCGGGGTCGGGCACGACGACGAGCGTACCGGCGCTCACTGCAGGGATCCGAGGCCGCCGAGATCACCGGCGGCGATCGGCGCGAGCCGGGCCACCAGGTGGTCGTAGGAGAACTGGGAGACGGCGCGGGCGCGCGCCGCGGTGCCCATCCGCTCGCGGAGGGCGTCGTCGTCGAGCACCGCGCCCACCGCGGCCCGAACGTCGTCGGGGTGGCTCTCGACCACGAAGCCGGTGTCGCCGTCGACCACCGCTTCGTGGGATCCGCCGCTGCGGCCGGCCACCGCCGGTATGCCCGCGGCGGCGGCCTCGAGGAACACGATGCCGAATCCTTCGGCCTCGAGCCCGCCCCACCGGTCGCGACACGGCACCGCGAACACGTCGGCACTGGCGTAGAGCCGGGGAAAGGAGTCGTCATCGGCGACCCGTCCGAGGAAGCGCACCCGGGCGGCGACGCCGCGATGCGTGCGCGCGTGACTCGAGGCGTCGTCGGTCGCGACCCGCGCCCGCGATCGCCAGTTGCACGTCCGGGAGTCCCGCGATCGCGTCGATCAGGACGTCGAAGCCCTTGCGCGGGACGAGGCGGCTGACCCCGAGGACGAGTGGACGATCGGGATCGAGTCCGAAGGCACGGCGCGTCGCGGCCCGCGCCGTCGCGTCGAGGGGGCGAAACCGGTCGACGTCGACGCCGGGCGGGACGATCACCCCGCGCAGCGCAGCGCCCGCGGCCCGCTCGGCTTCCCGCGCCGGATAGTGCCCGGCCGCAACGACACCCGCGGCTCGCCGGAGGACGCGCGCCCGAGTTGACGACTCCCCGGGAGACGCCCGGGTACCGTCACCTCGGCACCGTGCACGATCGTGACGTAGGGCGCGGCGCGAAGGCGCGGACCGAGCTGGCCGAGCGGGAGCCACGGATCGAGGAAGATCACGCCCGCGCCGATCTCGCGGGCCAGCGCGTCGATGCGCCGAGCCAACGACGGCGTCGGGAAGAACACGCGCTCGGAGGCACGCACGATGCGGAACGGCTGTTGCGCGTCCCACACCGCGTCGCCGTCGTGGCGGGTGGTGAGCACGGTCGCGTCCTCCACCGGGAGTCGACGCCACAGCTCGTAGAGGTACGACTGGATCCCGCCGATCTTGGGTGGGAAGTCGTTGGTGACGAGGAGCGCGGTCACGAGAGGAGCGCAGTCAAGGAAGCGGTGCGGTCGGCTCGATGGTCGCCGGTGCGATCTCGGCGACGGTGGGCACGTCCCCCTCGGTGTGCCGACCGAAGCCCGAGCGCAGCAGCAGCAGCGCGCCGAACGCGAGCGCAGCGGCGACGCCGAACGCGCCCTGGTAGCTCGACACCGCGGCGATGCCTCCGAGCACGATCCCGGCCGCGCCGCCCGCGAAGTCGAAGAACGCGCTGAACGTCCCGACGACGGAGCCGCGCTGGCTCTCAGGCACTCCTCGCAACGCGAGGAGCAACAGCGACGGATAGAGGAACGACGAGCCGACCGCGATCACCGCGGCGGCCACGACGACTCCGATCGTGCTGTGCCACGCCGCCGCGACCGTGAGCCCCAGTGCGGTCGCACCCATCGCGATGGAGCCGGCGCGCATCGGCCCGAGCGTGTCGGGAAGCCGGGCGCCGAAGATCCGGATCGTCACCACGACGATCCCGTAGAGCAGGAACAGGAGGCCGACGTCGTGGACCCCGACTTCCGGCGCGTACAACGGCAGGAAGATGCTGAACCCGGCGATGCCGATCATGGTGCCGGCGAGCATGATCCCCGGGCGGATCGCCGCCGGCGCAATCACCTTCCCCCGCTCGCCGGCGACGGCGGTCCGGGTCTCGGACGTCGCCGACGCGACCAGCGCGGCGATGAAGGCGAACGCCCCGGCAGTGAACCAGACGCGGTCGTAGTTCGAGCCGTTGAGCACCAGCTCCCCCACCACCGGGCCGAACGCGAGCCCACCCCAGAGCGCGACCGACCAGTAGCTCACCGCTTCGCCGCGCCGGGCGACCGGCGCGAGGTCGGTGACCATCGTCGTGCCGCCGACGAAGAAGCACGCTTCGCCGAGGCCCATCACGAAGCGGGTCGCGATGAGCCACGGCAGTGCCGCGATCAACCCTGCGCACGCCGCCGTCGTGGCGACGACCGTCGCACCGCCCACCATCAAGACCCGCCGCCCGTAGCGATCGCCGATCCGTCCCGCGAGCGGACGCAACAGGATGGCGCCGACCGCGAGGGCGCCGACGGCGACCCCGACCGCGATGTCGTCTCCGCCGAGGCGTTTGTCGACGTAGCGCGGCACCACCGGCAGGATCGCGCCCATCGCGAGAAAGTAGAACAGGCCCGAGATGACGACGACGACGAAGCGACGCGTGAGCAACGGCTCGCGCCAAACGGTGTCGCGTCGGGTCACGAGGCGCGTGCCCGCTCGAGCGCGTCGGCGAACGTCGCCCGCTCCTCGATCAGCTTCCGGTACTGCATGACCTTCGCCGGCATCGAGAACCCGAGCGCGCCGACGAGCCGACCGTTCCGCCCGAACACGGCGACGAACCGACGCTCGTCGAGCGTGCCGTGGACGACCTCCATGTCGTCGTCACCGCGGAAGTGCCCGACGGTCTGGATCTTGCGGTCGTACTGATCGGACCACACGAACGGCACCGGCGCGTAGGCCTCGGCCACCGCGCCCTCCGGGGCGAGCCCGAGGTCGACCAGGAGGCGACGCGCGGCCGCAACTCCCTGTTCCGCGGCGTTCGTCCAGTGTTCGAGCCGCATCATCTCGCCGTCGAACAACGGGTTGGGCCATCGGGCCACGTCGCCGGCGGCGACGATGCCCGGCGCCGCCAGCAGCGTCTCGTCGCAGACGATGCCGTTGTCGAGCACGAGGCCCGAGCCTTCCAGCCAGTCGGTGACCGGCGCCACCCCGACCCCGACGACCACGACGTCGGCCTCGACGGCGGTGCCGTCGTCGAGGCGCACGCGCTCGACGCGACCGTCACCTTCGATCGCGGCAACGCCGACACCGAGGCGCAGATCGACACCGTGGTCGCGATGCAGCTCGCCGCACACCATCCCGAGCACGGGTCCGAGCCCGCGCACGAGGGGCGCGGGCAACGCTTCGAGCACGGTGACGTGGAGCCCGCGCGATCGACACGTCGCGGCCACCTCGGAGCCGATGAACCCGGCTCCGACGACGACGACATTCGGTCCGGCGTCGAGTCGCGCCCGCAGGTTCAGCGCGTCGTCGACGGTGCGGAGCATGAAGATGCCGTCGAGCGCGGGCATCCCGGGGAGCGGGCGGGGTGCCGCGCCGGTGGCGAGCAACGCGCCGTCGAACGGGAGCCGCTCGTCCTCATCGAGCGTGAGCACCCGGGCGGCGGGGTCGAGCGCGGTCGCCCGGACGCCGAGTCGAAGGTCGAGTTCGAGCTCGTCGTACGAGCTGCGCCGCAACGCGAGCTCCTGGGGTTCCCACGCTCCTGCCAACAGCTGCTTCGACAGCGGCGGCCGGTCGTACGGCAGGTGCGTCTCGGCCCCGACGAGGACGATCCGGCCGTCGAACCCCTCCCGACGCAGCGTCTCGGTGGCCCGCAGCCCCGCCAGCGAGGCGCCCACCACCACGACAGTTCGCAACGCCGCCACCCTCCCCGGAGTTCGTGGACCCGCTCCCCATCATCCCCGCGCCCGGGATCCGTACGCGCATCGACCCTTGTCCAGGGGGGCGGACAAGGGTCGATGCTACGGCGCTCACCGCATCGGGGCACGGGGCCGGGTCACGGGCGCTCGTTCTGTTGGAAACTTCCTCGTTGGAGTTGACTCTCAACGTCCTGACAACGAGAGTATCTACTCCGGAGTAACCTTTGTCAAATCGAACGGACTGGTGGTCCCGATGTCTTCTTCCGACCCCCCGGAGGTCGTGCGACCGTGACTGACTGGCGCATCGACGAATTGGCCCAACGGGCCGGGGTCGCGGTCGACACCATCCGGTACTACCAGCGCGAGGGCCTCCTCCGGAGCGGGGAGCGCAATGGCCGCACCCGCAGGTACGGGCCCGAGCACCTCGAGCAGCTCGAGCGCATCCGTGCCCTGCAGTCGCGTCGGTTCTCCCTCGCGGCCATCCGCGCCCTCCTCGATCGCGAGGACCCCGGCGCGCTCGAAGGACTCCTGACCGGCTCGGAGGATGCGACGTACGACCTCGACGAGCTGCTCGAGGCCACCGGGGTGCCGCACGGCCTCGTCCGCGCGCTCACCGACGCGGGCTTGCTCCGCGATCCGGCGGAGCACGGTCGCTCCGCCTACGACACCGACGACGTCAACGTGCTGCGCAGCTTCGCCGACCTGGGCAAGCTCGCGGTCCCCGATCCGGTCCTGGTCGAGCTGGCGCGCATCTACGCCGACGGTCTCGACGAGATCCAGCGGCGGCTCGTCGAGCTCTTCACCGCCGCCGAGGCGCGTTGTTGGAGGCCCGAGGACGTCGACGAATTCCGCGCCCTGTTCTCCGCCGAGATGGGGCGCTTCGCGCGTGACATCCGCGTGATCGCCGACTACACGCAGCAGCGCAACCTGCAACGCGCGGTGCTGGGCAAGATCGAGGACCACGGCACCGCCGCGCCGCCGACCTCGCCCTCGCCGGTCGCGACTACGCCTTGAGCACCAGGTAGAAGAGCACGTAGTAGACGACCACGAGCACGCCGCCGGCGATCAGGGCCGCCTTGTGGGTGTCGTAGATGGCGTTCGTGCCGCCCGGCTTGGTCCCGCCGATGACGCCGAGCGAGTTGAGCTCGAGCACACCCCAGATCACGAGTGCGATGGCCCAGTAGATGGCGCGGTCGCTGCCGCTCGGCGCGAACTTGAACTTGCCGGGCAGGAAGAAGTGCGCGGTGCCGACCATGAAGAGCAGCATCGTGAACGAGTAGATGGCGTTCTGTCGGGAGGCGAGCAGCGCCTTGCGCCCCGCGGCGGCCGCGTCGGGATCGGCTTCACCGCCGGCCTGCACGTTGCGGGCGTTGGCGATGACCTTCTTCTGGTTGGGCCAGATCACCAGCCACACGTTGAAGAACATGGTGATGCCGAGCAGCGCGCCGGTGGCGATGGCCATGCCCGGAACCGACTTCATGTAGTCGCTGCTGAACAACTGCGACTTGTCGCCGTCCTTCTGGATCAGGAGGATCAGGATGCCGGTGGCGAGCGTCGCCGCCGCCGCCCAGCGGAACCACCAGAGCGCGCGGGACGCCAACTTGTCGACGGCGTTGTTGCGCGCCGCCGCCTCCATCTCCGCGAACGCGGGGACCTGCACGAAGTTGAAGTAGTAGAGCAGACCGATCCAGGTGATGCCCACGATCACATGGAGCCACCGGGAGACGAACGCGCCCCCGTTGCGACTGATGATGATGATGACATCGGCGAGCGCCATGTCGTACCCCTCTCCCCTGCTCGTTGCGGCGCGCAACGTACCACCACCCGGCGATCGGCGCCCGGACCGTCCCGGGGCCTTGACCACTCCTCCGATCCGGTCATATCGTACGATTCGGATGATTGCCCTACGACGACTCCCGCATCTCCTCGCCTGGCTCGCCGGCGAGCTCGCCGCGGTGGTGGCGCTCACGAGGCTCGGCGCCCACCGGCCGTTCACCGTGTCCCTCGGCGACCTGCGGCCGTGGTTGGCGCACGCGGAACCCGCGGACGCGGTGATGGTGGTCCTCCGGTGGGTCGCGCTGCTGGGCGCGTGGTGGCTGCTCATGGGGACGACGCTCTACCTGCTCGTCGCGCTGACGCGGGTTCCCACGGCCATCCGGGCGGTGCGGTGGGCGGCGCTGCCATCGGTGCGGCGCGCGATCGATGCCGCGTTCGCGTGCTCGGTCGTCGCCGGGGCCGTGCTCGCGCCGAGCGGTGCCGGGGCGGTGACCGGCACCGTGCCGCCGGCGACGTCGGTGCGCGACGGTCACGCGCGTGGCCTGGACTCGCGGCCCGCCGAGACGCGGCGGTCTGCTCCGCCGCCTGCTCCGCCGCCTACGACACCGACCCCGCCGGTCGCGGTCGTGCCGCCGAACGTCGTCGTGACGGTCGCGCCGGGCGACAACCTGTGGGAACTCGCGGCGCAACACCTCGCGATCGCAACCAGCCGGGCGCGTGGTGAGGTGGGCGATGCCGAGGTCGCGCGCTACTGGGTCGCGGTGTGCGAGCGGAACCGCGCCACGCTGGCGTCGGGTGACCCGAATCTTGTGTTCCCCGGCGAGCTGATCGCGTTCCCGCCGATCAGCTGAGGCGCAAGAACTGCTGGTAGCGCTCGGCCACGGGTACCGCCCACGGCGCGCGCGGTTCGAGGTGACGCCCGGTGCGCGCCCAGCGGCGCCCCTCGGTCATCGCCGTCGGCTCCTCGAGCCCGGCGGCGATCCGCGCCAACCATGCCGAACCCAACGCTCCACCTTCGGGAACCAGCGCGCAGTCGACGGGGAGGCCGGTGACGTCGGCCATCGCCTGCACCCACGGTTCGACGCGCGTCCACCGCCCGACGCGACGACGCGTCGGGGCACGACGCCGGCGTGCGCCACCGCGGCGTCGATGGCCCGTCGCACCACGAACGCCGACGCCTCGTCTGCCGCCCGTACCACCGCGGCGGCGTCGTGGGTGAGATCGAGCGCTTCGAGCACCGCGCGCCGGCTCGGGTCGTTGAGCGGCACACGTTCGCCCCGCGGATAGGGCGCCCACACCGGGATGCGACCGGGGTCCAGGGTGCGCTCCGTCGCGGGCGCGAAGAGGCGGGCCACCCAGTCGCGGAAGAGTCCACCGGCGTTGCTCGGCCCGCCGATCAGGTAGTTGCCCGACGCGGTGTGCGGGATGCTCACGAACCCCGGGACCTCGGCCGGTTGATCGGCGACCACCCAGACGATCAGGGTCGTCCCGAGGAGCACGAGGACATCGCCGGGCTGGTCGGCGCCGGCGACGAGTTGTTCCGCCATGGCGTCGATGCAGCCCGATGCCAGCGCCGGGCCGTCTCCCCCGACTCGGCCCGCTTCCCAACCGGTGGGCACGAGGCGCGGCAGCTGCGCGGTCGTCACGCCGAGCTCGGCGGCGAGGGTCTCGTCCCACCCGACCCAGTCGAAGAGTGGGTTCGCCAGCGCGGCGGTGGTGGTGTCCATGAACGCGTCACCCGCGAGCGCGTGGTTGGCGACGGCCTGCGCGGGCCAGTACCCCCGCGCGTCGGGAGCAGTCTCGGCCAGCCACCGCACGAAGCCCAGGAAGCCACCCGACGCGTCGTCGAGACCGCCTCCGGTGTCACCGGTTCGGCCGCGTTCGTCGCCGTAGAGCAGCCCCGGTGTGACCGGCGTTCCCGAAGCGTCGACGGCGGTGAGCGACGGCACCATCGCCGCGACGCTGACGCCGCGGATGTCGAGATCACCGAGCTCGGCGAGTGCGCGGCGCGGGCCGTCACGCCACGCCACGGTGGCGTCGTGCTCGAACTGCTCGGGCGCGGGCACGCGAACTTCGTGCGGGATTCGAGCGCGCGCGACGACCGTGCCGTCGTCATCGGCGGCGACCGCCTTCACCGACGAGGTACCGATGTCGATCCCGACCGTCACCCGCACGCTCATGGACCGACGCCCGGGTCGCGCGCAAAGGCGACGACGACGTCGTCGTGCAGCAGCCCGTTCGTGGAGATCACGTCACCGCCGTCGATGCGGGACACCCCGCACACGTCGGTGCAACGACCGCCCGCTTCCTCCACGACGACGCAGACCGCGGCGAGGTCCCACACCGCGAGTCCGCCGACCTCGACCGCGATGTCGATGCTTCCGTCGGCGACGAGCACGTGGCCCCAGAAGTCTCCGAAGCCACGGGACCGCCGACACTGCCGGGCGAGCGCGAGGAACTGCGCGTCGAGGCCCACCGATTCGAACGCGTCCACCGAGTCGTACGCCAGGTGGGCGTCGGCGATGGACGCGACCGCCGACACCGTGATCGCCTCGCCGTCGCGGAACGCGCCACCGCCACGCGCGGCGGACCAACGCGAACCCAGTGCGGGGGCGGACACCACACCGACCTCGAGCACGCCGTCGACCTCGAGGGCGAGCAGCGTCGCCCACACGGGAATCCCGCGCGCGTACCCCTTGGTGCCGTCGATCGGATCGACGATCCACCGCCGCTTCCCGGTGCCCCGGGTCCCGAACTCCTCGCCGAACACCACGTCATCGGGTCGCTCGAGCGCGAGGCGCTCGCGGATCATCGCTTCCACCGCGTGGTCGGCTTCGGTGACCGGCGTGCGGTCGGGCTTGGTCTCCACCACGAGGTCGGAAGCCCGGAACCGGGCCATGGTGATGACGTCGGCGGCATCGGCGAGCGCGTGGGCGAGGGCCAAATCTGAGGACGAGGCGGGCGTGGGAGCGGTGGCGATGCCCGGAATGTAGCCCGGCCCGCGGCGGTGGCCGCGAGACTGGCGGGATGCAACCACGTCCCGTCGCCGCGTCGGTCGAAGAACTGATCGCGGGCGCGACGAGTCGTATCCCGATGGTTGCCACCGACTCGAAGTCAGGCGCCCGCTTCGAGCGCGTCGTGATCGGCGGCGACCCGTTCGTGTTGAAGTACGTGGACCACCGCGACGATTGGATCATGCGTCAGACGGGTGACGTGGGATGCGTCCCGGTCACCGTGTGGGAGTCCGGTGTGCTCGACCTCGTCCCCGAGTGCATCGACCACGCAACCGTCGGCGCGGCACGAACCGACGGGTCCGGCGCGGTGCTGATGCGCGACGTGGGCGCGGCGCTCGTCCCCGCCGACGACACTCCGATCGCGCCGGCGCAGCAGCTCCGGTTTCTCGACCACCTCGCCGCGCTCCACGCCGCGGGCTGGGGTTGGCGCGACACGGTCGGTCTCGTCCCGGTGGCGAACCGGTACTCCTTCTTCGGCCCGCCGCGCGCTCGAGTGTGAACGCGAGCTCGGATTCCCGCAACCGGTTCCGCGGATCGCGACCGAGGGTTGGCAGCTGCTCGACCGCGTCGCGCCTCCGTTCGGCAACGCGCTCAGGCCATTGCGGCATGACCCGTGGCCACTCTTCGACGCACTCGCCGAAACTCCGGTCGCGTTCCTGCACGGCGACACGAAGTTCGGCAACCTCGGCAGTCACCCCGATGGCCGCAGCGTGTTCGTCGACTGGTCGATGTGCGGTTCGGGACCGCCGCTCGCCGAGGTCGCGCACTACCTCGCACTCAACAACGCGCGGACTCCCGCCGGGCACGGCAAGGACGCGGTGGTCGACGCGTACCGCGCCGCGCTCGAACGCCATGGGGTCGTGACTGCGGGATGGTTCGAACGCCAACTCGCGCTGTGTCTGCTCGGAGCGATGCTCCTGCTCGGATGGGAGAAGGCCTACGACGGCACCGGCGTCGAGTTGACGTGGTGGCGCGATCGGACCATCGACACCGCACGCGAGCTCACGCGCTCGTGATGCGAGCGACGGAACGTCAGTCGAACAGGTCGGGCTGCTCCCGCGTGATCTTCTGGTAGAGCGGGCCGAAGCTCGCGAACCCCGACACGTGCGCGCCCACCTGCGACCGGGTGAGGCGGGCGACGTCGTCGGAGATCAGGATCGGCGTCCCGGCCGCCTCGGCGAGCAACTGCGCCTGGCAGGTGCGCTCCATCGTGACGTACCACCACACCGTCTCCTCGACCGAATGACCCACGGTGAGCAGGCCATGGTTGCGCAGGATGACGGCCTTCCTCCCCTCGAGCGTGTGCGCGATGCGCTTTCCCTCGGACTGGTCGAGCACGACGCCGGTGAAGTCGTCGAACAACGCGTGGTCGTCGTAGAACGCGCACGCGTCCTGCGTCAACGGGTCGAGCAGCCGACCCAGGGATGACCACGCCTTGCCGTACAACGAATGCGAGTGGGCGGCGGCGATGATGTCGGGACGGGCCTCGTGCAACGCCGAGTGGATGGCGAACGCCGCGGTGTTGACCCCGCCCTCGCCCTCGACGACCTCCCCGCGCGAATTCACCAGGATGAGGTCCGACACGGAAATGTGGCTGAAGCTCATGCCGAACGGGTTCACCCAGAAGTGATCGAGCCGTTCCGGATCGCGCGCGGTGATGTGCCCGGCGACGCCCTCCTCGAATCCGAACTTGCCGAACAAGCGGAACCCCGCGGCCAGGCGCTGCTTACGGTGCTGACGCTCCTCGGCGGGTGAGTCGTACTTGGGGAGGTACCAGCGTTCGTCGCGAGCGGCCGTCTGTGTCATCCGATCGTCCCCTTCATCTCCCGTGCGTTCGGGGCGGGTTCCCGACCCATTCACCCCTCGAGGGTAGTCACGGACGAAAGGCGGTGAGACCATCGAGTTCGAGGACCTCGCCGTCGTCGGTGACGAACAGGCCGGTCGCGCCGGCCGCGATGACCAGCGCCGCGCCGTCGTCGGCCCCGGCGATGAAGGCCGCCTTGGCCAGGACCTCGGCCCGCCACGCCTCGCCCGCGATCACCGTCACCGACGCCAACCCCGATTCCGCCGCCTCGCCGGTGCCGGGATCGATGAGGTGGTGGTGCACGCGCCCGCCCCGGGACCACGCCCGGCGCAGCCTGGTGCTGGTGGCGATGGCGCCCTCGGCGACGGCCAGCAGACCGGTGCGACCGGTGCCGAGCGGGTCGTCGACGTCGACGACCCAGCCGTGCGGTTCGGGCGCGTCGCCGCGGGCGCGGAGATCACCGCCCAGGTTCACGAGCACGCCGCGGACCCCCGGAATCTCGGCGTCGTACAGCTCGGCCGACACTCCGTCGGCTGCGTAACCCTTCCCGATGCCGCCGAGGTCGAGCGCGACACCGCGCGGCACGCGCACCGCGCGTACCAACGCGTCGAGCTGGATGCCCTCGCACCCGGGGACCTCGGGCGGTGATCCCACGGCGACGTCGGCGTCGCGGCTCACCGCGTCGAAGTCACGGTCGTAGCCCGCGGCCGCCAACGCCGCGAGCACCGTCGGGTCGTAGCGACCACCGGTCTCGCGCCACGCGTCGACCGCGAGCGCGATCAACGCGAACGTGTCGGGCGAGACCACGACCGGTGCACCGGATGCTTCGTTGATCCGGCAGAGCTCGCTGGTCGGACGGAAGCGACTCCACCGCGCTTCCCGTGCTTCGAGCGCGGCGACCGCCAGCGTGCGGAGCGTCGCCATCGCGGCGTCGTCAGCTCCGACCGCGAGCACCTCGACGTCGGTCCCCATCGCCCGGAACGCCGCCGCCGGTGCCAGGTGCTCGTCGCCAGCCACGGACCCACGGTACCGAGAGGTGGGCTTCATCACTGGTCGATTCCGCTCCGCCGTCCCGGCCTCCGGCCACGGCTCCGCTCAATCTCGTCCTCACTGGTCGATTCCGCTCCGCCGTCCCGGCCTCCGGCCACGGCTCCGCTCAATCTCGTCCTCACTGGTCGATTCCGCTCCGCCGTCCCGGCCTCCGGCCACGGCTCCGCTCATCTCGTCCTCTGGTCGATTCCGCTCCGCCGTCCCGGCCTCCGGCCACGGCTCCGCTCATCTCTTAGCTTGGGGGGCGATGCGCGCGGCGATGGACCTGGGATCCAACTCCTTCCACCTGCTCGTCGCCGACGTCCACGCCGACGGCCACATCGACCCGCTCGTGCAGGAAAAGGAGATGCTGCGCCTCGGCGACGTCGTGAGCCGCCACGGCGCCATCCCTGCCGCCGCCGCCGAACAGGCCATCGCCACCGTCCGCCGCTTCCGGCTCCTCGCCGACGCAGCCGGCGCCACCGAGATCCACGCCCGTGCGACCAGCGCCATCCGGCGGGCGTCGAACGGCGGTGAGCTCGTCGACCGCATCCGGGCCGACACCGGTGTGCACGTGGAGGTGATCGGTGGTCAGGAGGAGGCGCGCTTGATCTTCGGCGCCATCCGGGCGTCGGTCGTGCTCGACCCTTCGCCGGCGCTGTGCTTCGACCTCGGCGGCGGCAGCCTCGAGGTGATGGTCGGCGACTCGGGCAGCATGACGTGGGCCACGAGCGTTCCGCTCGGCGTGGCGCGCCTCAGCGCCGACCACGTGCATTCCGACCCGATCTCCAAGTCGGATCGACGTGAGTTGCGCGACCGGATCGTCACCGTCCTCGATCCCGTCGTCGCCGAGGTCGAGACCTTCGAGCCGAAGTTGGCCGTCGGGAGCAGCGGCACGCTCGAGAGCCTGGCCCACATGGTCGCCGCCCGGCGCGACGAGGACGCGCCGTCGACACTCAACCAACTCACCATCAGCCGGCACGAGCTGCTCGCCCTGCACAAGGACATCCTGGCGTCGAAGGCGACCGACCGGCTCCGGATGGCCGGGCTCGACGCGCGCCGCGTCGATCTCATCGTCGCGGGCTCGATGGTGCTCGCCACCGCCATGGAGGTCTTCGACTTCGACCAGCTCACCATCAGCGAGTGGGCCCTGCGCGAAGGCATCGTGCTCGATGCCGCCGGCCGTCACGATCCTGACGACTGGTCCGACGATCCGCACGCGATACGCGGCAACGCGGTCGTCGGTCTGGCCCGTCGCTGCAACTGGGCGGAAGCCCACGCCCGCCAGGTGGCAAAGCTCGCGGTCGACCTCTTCGATGCCACGGCAACCCTGCACCATCTCGGCCCGATCGACCGTGAGTTGTTGGAGTACGCCGCGCTCCTGCACGACATCGGCGAGCACGTCGCCAGCAGCGCCCACCACAAGCACGGCGCCTACCTGATCCGCAACGGTCAACTGCGGGGCTTCGCACCCGACGAGATCGAACTGCTGGCCGCCGTCGTGCGGTGGCACCGACGCGGCGATCCCCGCGTGACCGACGAATTCCCGTTGCTCGACGGCGCCGCGATCGAGCGCGTCCGGGCACTCGCCGCGATCCTGCGCGTCGCCGACGGTCTCGACCGCAGTCGCAATCAGCTGGTCTACGGGCTCGACGCCATGGTCACGCCGTCGCTCGTGCTCCTGCGCGTCCGCGCGCTCGACGACGCCGAGCTCGAGATCTGGGGGGCTCGACGCAAGCGACCGCTGCTCGAGAAGGTCCTGGATCGCGAGCTCGAGCTCACCACCCACCCCTCGATGACCTGAGAAAGGCGTTTCGACATGCGGACGCTTCCCATCGGTGACGACCGGTTCACCACCGACTCCACGACCGGCGACGAGATCGTCGTGCGATCACCGTACGACGGGCACGAGATCGATCGCGTCCCCGCGTGCAGCTCGGCCGACGTCGAGCGGGCGGTCGCCACCGCGGTCGCGATCCACCGCGCCGGTCCGCTGCCGGCGTGGCAGCGGGCGGAGATTCTCGACCGCGCGGCCCAGCTGCTGTCCGAACGCACCGAAGCGTTCGCGCACACCATCGCCGAAGAAGCGGCCAAGCCCATCAAGACGGCCCGGGTCGAGGCCAGGCGCGCGGTGTCGACGTTCACGTTCGCCGCGCTCGAGGCCCGCCGACTCGCCGGCGAGATCGTGCCGCTCGACGCGTCCGACGTGGGAGTCGGCAAGCTCGGGTTCACCCTGCGCATGCCGATCGGTGTGGTCGGGGCGATCAGTCCGTTCAACTTCCCGCTGAACCTCGTGGCCCACAAGGTGGCGCCCGCCATCGCGGCGGGATGCCCGGTGGTCCTGAAGCCGGCGTCCCAGACGCCGCTGTCGGCCATCGCGCTGGCCGAGCTCCTGCTCGATGAATGCGGACTCCCCGCCGGGCATCTCAACGTCGTCACGGGCAGTGGTGGGAGCGTCGGCAACGCCATCGTCGACGATCCCGACATCGCGCTGATCACCTTCACCGGGTCACCCGAGGTCGGATGGAGCATCCGGGCGCGGGCACCGCGCAAGAAGGTGGGGCTCGAGCTCGGCAACAACGCGCCCGTCATCATCCAGCCCGACGGTGACGTCACGACCGCGGCGACCAAGATCGCGGTCGCCGGGTTCAGCCACGCCGGTCAGTCGTGCATCTCCACCCAACGGGTGTACCTGCACGAGGACATCGCGGACGGGTTCCTCGCCGAGCTGCTGCCACGCGTCGAGGCCCTCGTCGTGGGCGATCCACTCGACGACGCCACCGACGTCTCCGCGCTCATTTCGACCGACGAGCGCGCCCGGGTCGAATCGTGGATCGACGAAGCGGTCAAGGAAGGCGCGCGCGTCCTCACCGGCGGAACGGAGCGCAACGGGGTGCTCGCGCCCACGGTGCTCGCACACGCGCGACCCGAGATGAAGGTGTGTAGCCAGGAGGTCTTCGGACCCGTGGTCGCGGTGCAGACGTACACCGACGTCGACGAAGCGTTCCGTCTCGCCAACGAGACCCGCTACGGGCTCCAGGCCGCGATCTACACCCGGGACCTCCCGCTCGCGCTCCGCGCCGCGCGCGAGCTCGACTTCGGGGGCGTGCTCGTGAACGAGGTGCCGACGTGGCGGGCCGACCAGATGCCGTACGGCGGCCTCCGCGACAGCGGGAACACCCGCGAGGGCCCGCACTACGCAGTCCACGAGATGACCGAAGCCCGGCTCGTCGTCCTCTCCTAAAGCTACGATTCCGGATACGTGACGACGGACCCGACGGCCCCCGTACTCCCCCCTCGTCCACCCCGTTCGCTGCTCGTGCACTTCGGGGTCGACAGTGCCGTCGCGTTCCTCGCCCTGATCATGCTGGGCCTCATCTTCGGAGTTCCCTGGGGCATCGTGGCGATCGTTGCGCTGGTGATCGGAGCCGTCGCGGCGCGCTTCACGCAACGGGCGGAAGCGCGCGCGCTCGCGGCGCGGCCGGTCGCGACCACGGACGCGCCCGAAGCGTCGTGAACGGCGACACCCGCCGGCTCGAGGCGCACGTCTACGCGCTGTCGCTGCTGCCCAAGCCACGCTTCCGCGGGGTGTCGCACTTCTACGCGCTGTTCGTCGCGGTCATCGCCGCCGTCGCACTGGTTGCGAGCGCGCCCGGTGGGCGTGCCACGCTCGCCGCCGCCATCTACGCGACCACACTCGTCGGGATGTTCGCGGCCAGCGCGCTCTACCACCGCGGCAACTGGTCGCTCACCGCCGCCCGGCGGCTCCTGCAACTCGACCACACCGCGATCTTCCTGTTGATCGCCGGCACCTACACCCCGATCGCGCTCCTGGCGGAGAGCGGCACCATGCAGGTCGCCACCCTGGTCGCGGTCTGGGTCGTCGCCATCGCCGGGATCATCTTCGAGTGGATACCGATTCCGGCGCCGCGGGGATACGTGACCACCGTCTACCTCTGCCTCGGCTGGATCGGGGCCTTCGCGTTCGTGCCGCTCTACGAAGAGACCGGCTGGTGGGGTGTGGCCCTCGTCGCCGGCGGCGGCCTCTGCTACATGGCCGGGGCGATCGTGCACGCGGCCCGCAAGCCCGACCCGTGGCCCGAGGTGTTCGGGTACCACGAGATCTTTCACGCGCTCGTGATCGTCGCCGCGCTCTTGCACTACTGCGCGATCGCGTTCCTCGTGCTCCCGCTCGAGTAGCGGTCGGCCACACGACATGTCCGACCACGAACGTCACAACCGCGCCTTCTGGGACGCCGACGCCGACGACTACCAGGCTGAGCACGCGCCGGATCTCGACGCCGCGCCCGCGCGTGGGGTGTGTGGCGGATCCCCGAGTCCGAACTCGGAGCGCTGGGCGACGTGCGCGGACTCGACGTGCTCGAGTACGGGTGCGGCGACGCCCGGTGGTCCGTGATGCTCGCGGCTGATGGCGCGCACGTCATCGGGCTCGACCAGTCACGGGGGCAACTGCGCCACGCACGTGCCGTCGTCGGGCGAGCGGCGCGGCCCGTACCCCTCATGTGCGCGGCGGGCGAGGCGCTGCCGTTCTCCGACGGCACGTTCGACCTCGTGTTCTGCGATCACGGCGCGATGTCGTTCTGCGATCCCGACCGGTCGGTCCCCGAGGTGGCCCGGGTGCTCCGGCCCCGAGGCCGTCTCGTGTTCTCCCACACCACGCCGTGGCCGTACCTCGCGTGGAACATGAAGCGAGATCGGCTCACCCGTCGCCTGCGACGTCCCTACTTCGGGATGCGGCGTTTCGACGACGGTCGGGGCGAGGGCACCATCGACTTCCAGCTCCCGTACGGGGAGTGGATCCGGTGCTTCCGGGCCAACGGGTTCGTCATCGACGACCTGATCGAGCTCCGCGCACCGAAGCGAGCGCACACCACGTTCGTCGACTTCGATCCGCGGTGGGCTCGGCGCTGGCCCGCCGAGCAGATCTGGTGCGTCACAAAGTCGTGAGCGTGAGCGAGCCGGGTATCCCGGCGAGTAGCGAACGACCAATGGTGACGTCGTGAGCGTGAGCGAGCCGGGTATCCCGGCGAGTAGCGAACGACCAATGGTGACGGCTC
Organism: uncultured Actinomycetes bacterium; assembly: GCA_963726965.1. Classification (GTDB taxonomy): domain Bacteria; phylum Actinomycetota; class Acidimicrobiia; order IMCC26256; family DASPTH01; genus DASUAS01. The sequence continues at coordinate 163,063 of CAVSEI010000007.1, forward strand.
AGCAGGCGGTGCCGCGTCGGGGAGCCTGGAGGGCGACGAGGTAGCGGGTGACCGCCCCGTCGACGCACACGTTCCCGATGTTGAACGACGTGTGCTGGTCCCCCCTCGCGACCAGCAGCACGCCGGGGTCGAGCTGCGCGGCGAGCGCCTTGGCCTGGGCGAGCGGGGTCGCGGGGTCACGGGTGGTGCCGATCACCAGGATGGGCGGCGCCCCCTTCGTGACGAGGGGTCCGGGGGTCGCGACCGGCGGTACCGCCCACACCGAACACGGGAGACTGAAGTTCACGATGAACGCACCCAGGCGCGGCGCGATGGCGACGGCGCGGGTTTCGAGCACGGCCGCGGCCTTCACGTCGCCGAGCGCGGGACCGTCGAGGCAGCTGATCGCCCAGAACGCTTCCGCCGCGTGGTCGCTCCGCCCCGCGGCGTCGCGGCCGACGAAGGCGTCGGCCCACTCGAGCAGTGTCGTCGGGTTGCCGTGGCCGGCGTCGGCAAGCGCGGTCGCCAGCGTCTCCCAATCGGCCCGGCCGGAATAGAGCTGGGCCAGCACCGCGGCGTCGAAGCGGGTCTGGTTGAGCGCGCGACCTGTGCCGCGTACGTCCGGGATCGGCGATTCCGCCGTCCGCGCCCGCAACGCGTCGTACGCGCTCTCGGCATCGCCGTCGTGGTGGAAGGCACAGTCAACACGCGACGAGCAACTGGCGAGGAAATCGTCCAGCGCGCCCTCGAACCCACGCGCCTGCGCCAACGCGATCTCGCTCGCAGTCATGGCGGGATCGATCGGGCCGTCCAACACGAACGCCCGGACCCGTCGCGGATACATCGACGCGTACTCGGCACCGAGCAAGGTCCCGTACGAGGATCCGACGAACGAGAGCCGGGATTCACCGAGCGCGACGCGGAGGCGCTCCAGATCGTGTACCGCGTCCACCGTCGCGACGTGGCCGAGCAAGGAGCCGTTGCGCGCCGCGCACGCGTCGGCGAGCGTGGTGACCGCGGCGACCAGACTGGCGCGCGCGGCCGCCGTCGTCGGTTGGAAGGACTGGTCGAACACCGAGTCGAGGTTGTCGACGCACTCGATGGGGCGGCTGCCGCCGACCCCACGCGGGTCGAAGGCGACGAGATCGAACCGGTCGCGGATCGGGCCCGGGAGGGAGTCGGCCACCGTGGTGAGGAACGACACCGCAGGAGCGCCGGGTCCCCCGGGGTTGAACACCAGGCTGCCGATCCGCTCGGAGCGCTTCCGCGCCGGCTGGCGGATGACGGCGAGGGGCAGCGTCGCGCCGCCGGGGACACCGGAGTCCAGCGGTACCGTGAGCGTGCTGCACTGGAAGTCGCCGGAACACGGGTGCCACGTGAGCGACCCGGTCGGCGACCCCGGCGCGGATGCGGCCACGGCCGTGGAGGGCGCGACGATCGCGCCGGACCCGCACGCCGCCAGCAACACCAGCATCGCGGTGACCACGCGTGCACGGTTTCGCAAGGGCATCGCGCCAGCATGCCCGACCGGCACGTCAAGTTGTACGCGGGCTACCCGCCGTCAGGAGTGCGTACGACCCCGAGGGTCGCTGCGGGCGTTGCGCCGTATTCCTCCGCGGGCGCGCGGCCCCGAAGAGGTGACCCTGTGCCAACTCGCACTCGAGCGCGCGCGCAGCGCCGCAAATTGTTCGAGCGTCTCGACCCCTTCCGCGATCGCGCACAGGCCGAGCGAGTGGGCGAGATCGACGATGGCGCGGCAGATCGCGTCGCTGTCCCGGTCACGACCGAGATCGGCGACGAAGGTTGCCGCGATCTTGATCGCGTCGAGCGGGAACTGCTTGAGCGACACGAGGGACGAGGCGCCGGTCCCGAAATCGTCGATGACGAGACGGACGCCGATCTCGTGCAGGTGCCGCAGGGTCTGGTCGCTGGCCTCCCGGTCGCGCAACAGGGTCTCTTCGGTGATCTCCAACCACACCGATCCGGGGACCAACCCGGTCTCGCTGATGATCCGCTTCACCTGCGCCGGGAGTGTGGGCTCGGCGAACTGGCGGGTCGACAGGTTGAGGTTGAGCTTCAACGTGCGGCCGGAGCCGTCGTGCCACGACGCCATCTGGCGACACGCGCGCTCGATGGCCCACGTGCCCATCGGGACGATCGCGCCCGACAACTCCGCGTCGGGCAGGAACTCGGCCGGCAAGAGCAATCCGTGTTCGGGATGCTCCCAGCGCACCAGCGCTTCGAAGCCCGCAACCCGCCCGGTGGCGCAACTCACGATCGGGAGGTAGTGGAGACGCAGCTCGTCACGAGCGATGCCTGCGGCCAACTCGCCCTCGTTGATCGTGGTCGACGCCGCAGCGGCGCTGATCTCGATCCGTGCGCCGCCGAGCGCGCGCGTGGTTCCCGGCCTTGATGGCGCGACGCAAGACGCTCTCCGGGCGCTCGTCGAGGCTCGTCGCCAGCGCGACACCGATGCTGGCCGTCACCTCGGCGACCCCGGCGAGGACCACGGACGGGTGCGCGACGCCCATGGCGATGCGCTCGGCGAGGCCCTCGGCCGCGGCGTGGTCGGGGACGTCGCGACACACGAGGACGAACCGCTCCTGGTTGACGTGGGCCACCACGTCGCGCGGCCTCGTCACCGTGCGGAGTCGCTGGGTGATGGCTTCGAGGAGATGGGAGCCGGCGGCGTACCCCAGACGCTCCTGCACGAAGGTGAGGTTGTCGAGCTCGACCGACACGACCGCGAGCCGACCGAGGTTCACGTCGCCGAGGGTGAGCCACGACCGGAGGCGGTCGAGGTCGAGCACCGGGATGCGGGCGGGCGCCGGGTCGGAGCGGTCGAACGCGGCGCCCGGACCGGTCCCCCGCCGGCTCGTGGCCGAGCCTGAGGACTCGAAGTCGACCGCGGAATCGGGGAGTTCGGGTTGGTCGCCGAGCATCTGGTCGCTCCAGCTCGTGGCCGTGACCGGAACGACCTCGACGTCGACCTCCGGTTCGAACACCTCGACCTCGACGTCGGCCACCGCGGCCGCCTCCACCTCGACCTCGGCCGCCTCGACCGGCGCATCCGGTGCTGCGAATCCGAGCGCCTCGGCGCTCGCGGCTTCGGGCGCGGGCGCGACGAGCGACGGGCGGTCCGCCGCACGGGTCCCCGGTTCGACGACCGGTGGTTCCAGGAGCTGGGACACGAGATCGGCGGCGCGCCGGGCACGACGCCCGGCCCGCGAGGCCACCGCGGTCGCAACGATGGCGACGAGGGCTGCGACCGCAGCCACCACGATGAGTGTGTTCTCCACGCCCAGTTGTCGGAGCGCCGGGGCCTCAGCTTGAGCAGCCGTCCCCAGCCCCGTTGAAGCGGCGTTGATACAGTGGGGACGGCGAACAGAAGATCTGTCGCCAGGCTCTTCCCATGGCCTCTCCCGTGAGCTCCCCAATCGCCCCCACCCCCGGTCCGTTGCGACGAGGTCGCCACCTCCCGGTGCGGGCCCAGCTCACGCTGATGGTCCTCGCCGGCGTCCTCGCCTTCGCCTCGGTCGGGTGTGTACCAACGGGGAGCTCCGGGAGCGGCTTCACCAGCGACGTCACCGCGGCCCTGAACCAGGACCGGGCGTCGGCCGGACTCCCGCCACTGTCGTGGAACAGCCAGCTGGGTGGCGAGGCGCAAGACTGGGCCGGACACCTGGCGTCCATCGGCGCGCTGGCGCACAGCAATCTGCCGGCTGAGATCGGGCAGCCGTCCATGGCCGGATGGACGACGCTGGGCGAGAACGTGCTCTACAGCCCGGGTGACATCAGCGGCGCGGCCGCGGAGGTCCTCTGGATGGCCTCGGCCGGGCATCGCGCCAACATCCTGAGCCCCGCGTTCAACTCTCTCGGCGTCGGGGTCGTCCACGATTCCTCCGGCCACCTCTGGGCGGTCGTCGAGTTCGGCGCTCGGTAGCGCCCGCTCGGTAGCGCCCCGGGCGGCGAACGGGAACCATCCCGCCCGCGGACTCGTGCGCCGGTAGCGTCGCGCGTGCTCGACGCGCTCCCGGCGCGCCGTGCGAACGCCCGGTCCGGAGGACGCGTTGGCCGACGTCATCTCGCACGCGACGACTGCCGATCCCCGCGCCGGCACGGCGCGTCGCACGATCATCGCCTGCGCGCGCCGACCGCAATCGTCGGGATCACCACGGTGCTCGCGGCGGAATGGGTGCACTGGCTCCACGCCGGAACCACCGTGAGCGTCGTCCTCGCGCCCGCGGTCGGCATCGCGCTCGCGGCCCTCGTGCTGCTCGCGCCCGCGCGCTGGCCCGGTCCCCTCGTCGCGAGCGCGTTGGCGGTCGGTGCGGTCACGGCCGCGCACCATTCCGGCACCGGGCTCGCGATCGGGCGGGCCGTCGCGACGGTCGCCGCCGCCGCCACCGGCGCGGTGCTGCTCCGGTGGTACGCCGGGGGCCGCTTCCACCTCATCCGCGTGCGGGAACTCATCGTGCTGGTCGTCGCCGCCACCATCGGCGCGGTCATCGGAGCCGCGATCGACACCGTCGCGGTCGCGGTCACCGCCGATCTCCCGTCCGCAGATCTGTGGCGCGCCTCCTGGCGGTGCGCGCTCGCGTACGGGTTCGCCATGGTGCTCGTCGGCGCCACGGTCCTCACCAGCGCGGACATCGGTTCCGCGGCGCGCTCCGCGGTGGTCGAATCGAAGCTCTCGTCCTCGCGGTCGCGGTCGTCGGCGTGAGCGCGTTCGCGCTCGGTCGATGGGAGGATCCCCTCGCGTACGCGGCCGTGCTCCTGCTCGGATGGGCCGCGTTGCGGTTCGGACCCGCGGCGTCGCCCTGTCGAGCCTGGTGATGGTCGGCGTCGCCAGTTGGTCCGCCGCACGCACCACCGGCCCGTTGGCCGGCGTGGCCCACCCCTCGGACGCGGTCCTCACCGTGCAGGTGTTCGCCGCGGTGTCGGTGCTCGCGGCACTCGGACTGGCGCTCGCGCTGAACGAGCGGGACGTCGCCGACGCCATGCGGTGGGCGGCGTCCGAACGGTTCCGGCGGACGTTCCACGATTCACCAGTGGCGATGACGATCGCCACCTGCGATGGCCGTATCGTCGAGACGAATCGCGCGCTCTGCGACCTGCTCGGGTACCCCGACCACCGGCTCGTGGGGACGATGTTGCGCTCGCTACGCGCCGACGACAGCGGCGAGCACGACGTCGTCCGCGCCGCGGCCGCCGGTTCCGACTCCCTCGATCCGCCCGAATCCCGCCTGGTCGACGCCCGCGGACAGATCGTGTGGGTCGAGATCAGCGAGACGCCGATCCGCCGCCTCGAGGGAGTGCCGGAACTGGCGCTCGTCGTGCTCCGCGACGTCACCGAGCGGAAAGGCCTCCAGCAGCAGCTGCTCCAGGCGCAGAAGATGGAGTCCGTCGGCCGTCTCGCCGGCGGGATCGCGCACGACTTCAACAACGTGCTGGCGATCATGCGTGGTCAGGTCGAACTCCTCCAGGACGACCTCGAGGTGATCGACTCCGCGCGTGCTCGCATCGACTCCGTGCAGCGCGCCACCGACCGCGCCGCGGCGCTGACCGACGACCTCATGGCCTTCAGTCGCCAGCGGGTGGACGAACCCACGCCGTTCGATCTCCACGGGTTGCTCCGCGGCGTGCGGGAGCTCCTGCACCAGGTGCTCGGCGCGGCGGTCGAGCTCGAACTCCATCTTGACGCCAACCCGGCGACGATCGTCGCCGACTCGAACCGCATCGAGCAGGCGGTACTCAACCTCGCGGTGAACGCGCGCGACGCAATGCCCACTGGGGGGCACCTCACGATCACCACCAGCACCGGTCCGCCCCCGTCACGGGCGGTGTCGCTGACGGTGACCGACACCGGCGCGGGCATGGACGCCGCCACGCAGGCGCGCGTGTTCGAACCGTTCTTCACCACCAAGCCGCCGGGCTTCGGCACCGGGCTCGGGCTCTCCACCACCGACGACATCGTGCGTTCGGCCGGCGGCACCATCGACGTCGCGAGCGAACTCGGACGGGGGACGACGTTCACCCTCACCTTCCCCGCGCCGCTCACCGATGTCGTCGATCCGGGCCGCGTGTCGGTCGACGATCTGATCGACCTCACCGACGACGACCGGGCGACCGTGCTCGTCGTCGACGACGAGACCGAGGTACGGACGCTCATCGCCGAGATCCTCCGCGGGTCCGGCTATCGCGTCGTCGTCGCCCCCGACGGTGATGCCGCCATCGCGCTCCTCGAGCGGGTCGGCCGACAGGTCGACCTCCTCGTCACCGACGTCGTGATGCCGGTGATGAGCGGCACGGATCTCGCGGCCCGGGTGATCGAACGCTTCCCCGACACCCGGGTCCTGTTCGTGTCCGGCTTCGTGCCCGCGGGATCCGCCGCGCTCCGCGGCGCGCCCCTCGTGGCGAAGCCGCTGCACAAGGCCGAGTTGCTCGACGCGGTGCAGACGACGCTGCACCGCCTGACTCGGAGTGCCTGCTTACGGAGTGCCTGCTTTAGGGAGTGAACCGGTAGCCGACGCCGCGCACGGTCACGATGCGGCGCGGGCGCGCGGCATCGTCTTCGATCTTGGCCCGCAAGCGGTGGACGTGTTCACTGACGGTGCCCACGCCCTGCCATTCGGGTTCCGAGTCCCACACGTGGCGGAGCAACTGCTCGCGCGTGAACACCTGCCGCGGTGACACGCACAGGAACGCGAGGAGATCGAACTCGCGCCGACGGAGCTCGACGCTCTCGCCGCGTAGCCAGACCTCGCGCGTCGTGAGCTCGACCTCGAGCTCGCCGAACTCGAGCCGGGTCTGTCGCCGTGGCCCGCGCGTGCGTCGCAGCACCGACCGTACGCGCGCGACCAGTTCGCGCGGGGAGAACGGCTTGACGACGTAGTCGTCGGCGCCGAGCTCGAGACCGATGATGCGATCGGCCTCGTCGCTGCGCCCGCTCAGCACGATGACGGGGACCGAATTGTCGCACGCGCACCTGGCGGAGCACGTCGAGGCCCCGCACCTTGGGGAGCCCGAGGTCGAGCACGACGAGTTCGGGCGTGTCTCCCGCGATCTTGGTCAGTGCGGTCTCGCCGTCGCCGGCGTTGTCGACCGCGTAACCCTCGCGTTCGAGGGCGGTGCGGACGACATCGACGAGGTCGAGGTCGTCGTCGACGACGAGGATCATGGTCCGCAGGCTACGCGGGCTCGGCCCCCCGCCGCGGGATCGAGCGGAATTCCCGTCCCTGGCCCCGTCCCCGCCCGCGCGAGACTCGGCCGATGCCGCTGCGGGCCGTACTCCTCGACTTCTTCGGCACCCTCGCCCGCGCCACCGCGTCGGTCGGGCTCGACGAGATCCTGGCCCGTCACGGGCACACGCTTCCGGACCACCTCCACGAGATCTGGTGGAGCGGCGACATCGACGGGATGGAGCACGCCGGGCCCTCGCGGAGTCGGGACCACTACCTGGCGTGGCAACGCCAGCGCCTCGTCAGCATGCTGCACGAGGCGGACGTCCATCCGGGCGAGCACGACCGCATCCTCGCCGACCTCCAGGCCGGTCGCGCCGAACGCGTGCTCGAAGCCTACGACGAGGTGCCCGGCGTGCTCCGCGCGCTCCGCGACCGCGGTCTGTTGCTCGTCGTGTGCTCGAACTGGGACTGGGACCTCGCACCCGCGGTCGACGAGACCGGGCTCACCGACCTCCTCGACCTCCTGGTCTCGTCGGCATGGGCCGGCGCGCGGAAGCCGCACCCCGAGATCTACCGGTACACGTTGGAGCAGGCCGGCGTCGCTCCTGACGAGGTGCTCTTCGTCGGCGACACCTGGGGTCCCGATGTCGACGGTCCGCTCGCGGCGGGCATGACCCCCGCCTATCTCGAACGTGACGGCCACTGGCCCGACGCGACGCGGCCCGCGGACGTCTCTCAGTGCCCCGTCGTACGCATCCGCGATCTCAACGGGGTCCTCGCGCTCGTCGCGCCCGACTGACCGCGGGCTCCTTCGACGTCAGACGACGCGGACGTTCTGCGCCTCTTCTCCCTTTCGGCCAGGACCGACGTCGAACTCGACCGCTTGTCCTTCTTCCAGGGTGCGGTAGCCGGTGCCCTGGATCGCCGAGAAGTGCACGAACACGTCGGGCCCGTCCTCACGGGAGATGAAGCCGTAGCCCTTCTCCGCGTTGAACCATTTCACGCTGCCTGTCGCCAACGCCTTGCTCCCTTACTTGGCTTCCTGACTTGCTTCCTCGCGCTTCCTCGCGATTCCTCGCGACGCGCGTCTCGCAACACGCTGCAATTGCCGGGGAACGGTAGCAGCACCCTGGCGGGACTCGCTACCACTCGCGGGCGGAGATTCGATCCGACATCGCGGAGTGGATGTGCCACCATCGTCGGATGCCCGGCACCCTCGTCTCGTTCCACGCGCATCCCGACGACGAGGCCATCCTCGTGGGCGGCACGCTCGCGCTGGCGGCCGACGCGGGTCACCGCGTGGTGCTCGTGTTCGCGACGCGCGGGGATCTCGGTGAGGTGGCTGACGGCGTACTCGCGGTCGACGAGCGGCTCGCGGATCGCCGCGAGGCCGAGGCCCGTCGCGCCGCCGAGATCCTCGGGGTGGCACGCGTCGAGTTCCTCGGATTCCACGATTCGGGAATGGCGGGTGAGCCCACCAACGACGTACCGGGCGCGTTCGCCGGCGCCGACGTGGAGGAAGCGAGCGCACGCCTGGCCGCGATCCTGCACGACGAGCGTGCGGAGGTCCTGACCATCTACGACGCTCGCGGCGGTTACGGACACCCCGACCACATCCAGGTTCATGACGTCGGTCGGCGGGCCGCCGAGCTGGCCGGGACCCCGCGGCTCTACGCGGGCACGGTGAGCCACGAGCACTTCCTCGAGTTGGCGGCGGCGATGGCTGACGCCGTGCCCGACGGGGTCGACGTGCCCGATCCGGAGGCACTCGACCTCGGGGTCCCCGATGCGACGATCACGACGCGCGTCGACGTGGTCGCGGTGCTCGACCGCAAGCAGGCGGCCATGGCCGCGCACGCGAGCCAGATCCCCGAGGAGTCCTTCTTCCTCTCGCTGCCGCCGGAGCAATTCGCGCGGGCCTTCGGCACCGAGTGGTTCGTCCGCCTCGACGAGACCCCGGCCGAACCGGAGACGTGGATCTTCTGACGCCGATCTTCTGACGCCGATCTTCTGACGCGGAGTCACGAACGCGTCAGACGACCCTTGCGGAGGGTCGAGCGGCGGAACCGCAGCGACCGGTCCGACGACCACGGCGCGTACGGCGCCATGACGAACCCCGCGAGCCCGAGGAGCGGCACGTCGTAGTTGACCCGCCACCCCGAGAACGCGAGCCAGGCCGCGTCACGGTCGTCGCGCACGGGGATCCCGGCGGCGACGAGCGCGTCACACGCTTCGAGGAACTCGTCCTTGGCGATGCTGATCGGATCGGTGGGAGCCGGATCGGGATCGAACGGCAGGCCGTAGTAGTCGGCCACCGCTCGGAGCGCGAAGAAGCCCGCACGCACGCAGATCCCGGCCTCGGGGTCGAAGGGCAGGTCGACCGCGGCGAGCCGGAGTGACGCGGCGTCGAGCACCGCGCCGCTCGCCGTCACCCACGACCGGTGACCGACCGGCGAGCGGAAGAAGCTGAGCACGCCGAGCGACGTGTGCGTCTCCTCCAACTCCGTGAACCACGACTGCCACGTCCGCCAGAAGTCGTCGAGCAGTTGGAAGCGCTCCATCTGCTGCGCCCGCACCAGCACCTGGACGCCCGTCGGAGGGGTCCCGGCGCGCACCTCGAGCTGCGCAACCTGCACCTCACGACGGGAGAACGCCGCGTAGATCGTCGGCAGGTAGGCGATCAACAGACCCAGCAGCGCCAGCCCCGTGGCGGCTTCGAGGAACGCCAGGATGTTGGTGCCGAGATCGGGGGGCCGAACGAACCCGAGGGTGAACAACGACGATCCGCTCATCTCGAACGCCCGCTCGAACCCCCGGACACCGAGCGCGTGGAAGATCCCGGTGAACGCGCCGAGCACCATGACCATCCACACGCCCGGGAGGAGCAGCAGACCGACCGGGCCGTAGAGCGCCATCACCGAGTCGCGACCGTCGTAGGAGCGAGCCGCCCGGGCGAACCCGTTGAAGATCGTGCGCAGCCCGATGAACACGACACGGGTGACGATGGGCGTCGCCCCCCTCGGGAGCACGAACGTGCGGAGCGCGGAGTCGACCACGAGGAACAACAAGCCGACGCCGAGCGCGAACCAGAGGATCGTGGTCACGACGTGCATCGCCGTGCAGCTTGGCAGATGGGGCCGGTCAGTCCTCGCGCTGGGGGCGCTGCCGTTGCTGCTTGCGGCGGGCCTGGTGACGCTTGGCGTCGAGGCGCGCCTGGGTGGCCGAGCGAGTGGGACGGGTCGCCCGCCGCGGCTTGTCGACCTTCAACGCGTCGGCGAGGCGGGTCCGCAACCGTTCGAGCGCGAGGTCGCGGTTCCGGGCCTGGGACCGCGAGTCGGAGGAAGTGGCGCGGGCGATCGGCCCCAGTCGTTCGAGCAACCGCGCCCGTTGCCGCGGCCCCAGCGACGGTGAGGTCGCCACCGCGAAGCGCACTTCGACGCGGGTGTCCGACGTGTTGGCGTGCTGACCGCCGGGACCGCCGGACCCGGTGGTGCGCCACTCGAGCTCGTCGAGGCGGATCACGCACGTCGGACTCACCCGGAGTGTGCCCGGCTCCCGCGCGCCCTGTCCCGTCACGTTCCGGTAGGGTACCGGTCAGTAGCTTTCGGATGGGGCACACGCCCGGGGGGCCGACAAGTGAACGTTCGTCCTGCACTTCGTACCAGGATCGCCGCGGCCGGTCTCGCCGTCGCCGGCGCGACCGCGATGCTCGTCGGGGTGGCGCCGTCGGCGTCGGCGGCCAGCTCGCCGAAGCCCGGCGGCTCGGTCACCTACGGGCTCGAAGCCGAGACCGGCGGTGGGTGGTGCCCGACGAGCGCGCGGCTCGCGATCTCCGGCATCGAGGTGGGTGCGGCCATCTACGACACCCTGATGGTGCCGAACACCAAGGGCAAGATGGTGCCCTACCTGGCGAAGTCGGTGACCCCCAACGCTGCGTACACCGAGTGGAAGATCACCCTGCGCGACGGGATCAAGTTCCACGACGGCACCCCGCTGAACGCCGACGCGCTCGTCCAGAACTTCGATGCCTACCGCAAGAGCGCGCTCATCGGTGCCGCGCTCAAGGACGTCACCTCGACGGTGGCCACCGGCCCGCTCGAGGTCACGGTCACGACGGGTCGGCCGTGGTACCAGTTCCCCTGGTACCTCTACCTCGACGGCCGCTTCCTGATCGAGGCCCCCGCCCAGCTCGCGAGCGCCGACTGCGCGAGTGACCTGATCGGGACCGGCCCGTTCAAGCTCGACCACTGGACGGTCAACCAGGAGTTGGTCGCCAACAAGAACCCCGACTACTGGCAGAAGGACGCCAAGGGCACCCAGCTCCCGTACCTCGACAAGATCACGTTCAAGCCGATCGCGGAAGCGGTACAACGGGTGAACTCGCTCGAGGGTGGCCAGCTCGACATCATGCACACGTCGGACGGGCAGCAGATCGACGCGCTCCAGCAGCAAGCGGCGAACTTCACCCTCATGAAGGAGAAGCCCGGTCGCAGCGAAGTGCGGTACTACCTCCTGAACGCCGCCAAGCCCCCGCTCGACGACCTCAATGCCCGCAAGGCCGTGGCCATGGCCATCGACCGCGACCAGATCAACGAGCTGCGCAACAACGGCATCCACCGCGTCGCCAGCGGTCCGTTCGACACCTCGGTGATCGGCTACCTGAAGGACCCCGGCTTCCCGAAGCACAACGTCAAGGAGGCGACGAAGCTCGCGTCCGCGTACAAGGCCGCGCACGGCGGTCAGTTCACCGTCGTGCTGGAACACACCAACGATCCGGCCAACGTCGCCGAAGCCGAGCTCATCAAGGAACAGCTCGGGAAGGCGGGGATCGACGCGACCCTGAAGCAGGACGACCAGACCGCGTTCGTGGTTGCCGCGGTGTCCGGCAACTTCAGCGTCCTGCTGTGGCGCCAGCACCCCGGTGACGATCCCGACGCCCAGTACTACTGGTGGAACGTGGGCTCGACCCTCAACTTCGGCAAGTTCAACGACCCGCAGCTCCAGGCACTCCTCGACCAAGGTCGTACCGAGACCGACCCCGCGGCGCGCAAGAAGATCTACCAGGACATCAACAAGCGCTTCGCGTCGCAGGTCTACAACGTGTGGGCCTACTACGACTCCTGGGTGGTCGCGTCGAAGAAGTCCGTCCAGGGCCTCGCCGGCCCTCCGCTCCCCGACGGCGGGGGCCAACCGATCTTCCTCTACGGTCGTCACCCCTTGCTCGGTATCTCGGTCACGAAGTAGACCTCACCCCATGGGGATCATCGCCCGGCGGCTGCTCCAGCTCGTCGTGGTCGTCGTCCTCTCCACGCTCTTCGCGTTCGCACTGCTGCGATTGTTCCCGGGTGACGTCGCGGACGCGGTGATGCCGTACGGCACGGCCGCGCAGAAGGCCAAGTTCCGCGCCGACACCGGTCTCGACAAGCCGTTCTTCGAGCAGTACGCAACCTGGCTCGGCAACCTGGCTCAGGGAGACCTGGGCAAGGACTACCAGTCGAACACCGAGGTCGCCGACAAGGTGTCGGCCGCGCTGCCGGTCTCGCTGCAGCTGATGCTGTACGCCCAGCTCATCGCGCTGGTCGTCGCCATCCCGCTCGGCGTCTTCACCGCCTACAAGGTGGGCACGAAGTCCGACCGGGCGATCAACACCGGCGCCTTCGCGCTGCTCGCGCTGCCGAGCTTCGTGCTCGCCCTCGTGTTCGCGTACTGGGTCGGGGTGAAATGGAAACCCGACCTACCCTTCCTCGGGCAGATCCCGGTGACCGGGTACGAGCCCGGGTGGCTGGAAGGCGTGTTCGGGCAACCCACCGGCGACCTCGGGAAGCATTTCGGCACCATGTTGCTGCCCGCGATCTCGCTCGCGGCCGGCCTGATCGCGGTCTACATGCGGCTCCTGCGCAGCGACATGATCGCAACGTTGCAGGAGAACTACATCACGATGGCGCGGGCCAAGGGCCTCAGCGACCGGCGCATCCTCTGGCGTCACGCGCTGCGGCCGTCGAGTCTCACGCTGCTGACCGTGGCCGGACTGAACTTCGGCACCTTGATCGGCGGCGCGATCGCGGTCGAGGTCATCTTCGCCATTCCCGGACTCGGCACCCTGATCTACCAGGCCATCAACGCGCGCCAGATCGTCGAACTCCAGAGCTACATCGCGATCATCGCCATCGGGTACGTGCTGCTCAACTTCGCCATCGATTCGCTCTACGTCGTGCTCGACCCGAGGATCCGCCGTGCCCGGGCCTGAGACCGATCCGATGCCGCGGCCTCCTCGGCGAGGCGACCCACGGACGCCCGATCGACGCCGGCACCATCGAGATCACCGCGGTCGAGACCGGGCCCGAGACGCGGAGACGGCGCAAGCCCGGCCTCGGTGTCGCGGCGTGGCTGTCGATCGCGTGGCTCGCCCTCGTCGTCGGCCTGGCCATCCTCGCGCCCGTGCTCCCCCTCGACGATCCGAAGGCGAGCATCACCGACATCGCCCGGCGGGGCCCGCTCGCCGACGCGGGCTCCGCCCCCGGTCACCTGCTCGGCGGCGACTTCAACGGTCGCGACATGCTCTCTCGGCTCATCTGGGGCGGGCGCACCACGCTGCTCGTCGCCACGCTCAGCGTGCTCATCGGCTTCGTGCTCGGCGGCATCCTCGGCCTGCTCGGCGGCTACTTCCGGGGCAAGGTCGACGTCGTCGTGAGCACCCTGCTGGACGTGTTCCTCGCCATCCCCGCAGTGATCCTGGCCTTGGCGCTGGTGACCATCCTGCGCACGGATCCGGCGGTGAAGGGGGGCGGCGGCGTCAACCCGACGACCGCGCTCATCCTCGCGCTCGGGTTTGTGTCGATCCCGGTGCTCGGGCGCATCACGCGCGCCAGCACGTTGTCGTGGTCGGAGCGGGAGTTCGTCGTCGCGGCGCGTGCCCAAGGCGCGAAGCACCGGCGCGTCCTCGCCCGTGAGGTCCTGCCCAACGTACTGCCGGCGATGATGTCGATCGCGCTGCTCGGGATCGCGGTGGCGATCGTCGCCGAAGGCACGCTGGCCATCTTGGGCGCGAGCGTCGAGACCGACACCCCCACCTGGGGCAACATGATCGCCATCGGCCGCATCAACCTGCAGCGCGCCCCGCACATCGTGTTCGAACCCGCGTTGATGATCTTCTTCACCGTGCTCGCGCTCAACATGCTCGGCGACGTCGTGCGCAGCAAGTTCGACGTGCGGGAGGGAGGCCTGTGAGCGCGGTCGAACAACTGCCGGACGCGACCGCACCGGGCACGCCACTGCTCGAAGTCGTCGACGTCGCCACGCACTTCGAAACCGACCGGGGACTCGTGCACGCGGTCGACGGTGTGTCGTTCACGCTCGAGCGTGGTCGCACCGTCGGCATCGTCGGCGAGTCCGGTTCGGGGAAGACCGTCCTGTCGCGGTCGATCATGGGCCTGTTGCCGAAGCACGGCGTCGTCCGCCACGGATCGATCCGGTTCGAGGGCACGGAGATCGGCGCCGCCAAACCCAAGGAGATGCGCAAGTACTGGGGCGCACACATGGGCATGGTGTTCCAGGATCCGATGACGTCGCTGAATCCGGTCATGAAGGTGGGCAAACAGATCACCGAGTCGATCAACACCCATCTCGACGTCAGCCGCACGTTCGCGCAGGAACTCGCGGTCTCGCTGTTGGAGTCGGTGCGCGTCCCCGACCCGGAGCGGCGCATGGACGAGTACCCGCACCAACTCTCGGGCGGGCTCCGCCAGCGGATCTGCATCGCGGTGGCCCTCGCCTGCGGTCCCCAGCTGCTGCTCGCCGACGAACCGACGACCGCCCTCGACGTCACCGTGCAGGCCCAGGTCCTCGACCTCCTCGAGGCCCAGCAGCGCGAGCGCTTCATGGCGCTGATCCTGGTGACCCACGATCTCGGGGTGGTCGCCGGGCGCGCCGACGAGGTGGTCGTGATGTACGCCGGTCAGGTGGTGGAGAAGGCGTCGACGGGCACATTGTTCTCCGACATGAAGATGC
This sequence comes from uncultured Actinomycetes bacterium, assembly GCA_963726965.1. Classification (GTDB taxonomy): domain Bacteria; phylum Actinomycetota; class Acidimicrobiia; order IMCC26256; family DASPTH01; genus DASUAS01. Next base: position 178,233 of record CAVSEI010000007.1, read on the forward strand.
CCTACACCGAAGCCCTGCTCCACTCGATCCCGAAGATCGCCGATCCCAGCCACACCAAGCTGTCGGCCATCCCCGGCCGACCGCCCGACCTCGTCCACCTGCCCACCGGATGTCGGTTCGCGGCGCGCTGCGCCTACGTGCAGGATCGTTGCCGCGAGGAGCAACCGCCGCTCACCCGGGGCACCGTGCCCGGCCACGAGTTCCGGTGTTGGTTCCCGGTCGGTTCGCCCGAGGGGACGGCCGCGCTCGAACACAACCGCGCCGCCGGGATCACCCCGGAACGCCCTCCCGGAATCGACCCGTCGTAGTGGCAGGGACGGGGCACGCCCATCTGCGGTCGCGCGACGACATTCTGCTGCGGGTCGAGGACCTCGTGGTCGAGTTCAGCGCCGAGGGCGCCAAGGTGAAGGCGGTGTCGGGCATCAGCCTCGACGTCGTCGCCGGCGAGACGCTCGGGTTGGTCGGTGAGTCTGGGTGCGGGAAGTCCACGACGGGCCGCGCGGTGATGCAACTCCCCAAGCCCACGTCAGGGAGCGTGCAGTTCGACGGGGTCGAGCTCACCGAGCTACGGGCCGCCGAGCTGCGCAAGACCCGACCGAGCATGCAGATGATCTTCCAGGATCCGATCTCCTCGCTGAATCCGCGGCGCAAGATCGGCGACATCGTGGCCGAGGGGCTCGAGATCTGGAACGTCGGCGACAGCGCATCACGCCGGGCCAAGGTCGACGAGACGCTCAGCGCGGTGGGGCTCGATCCCGACGCCGCCCGCGACCGCCGCCCGCACGAGTTCTCCGGCGGTCAGTGCCAGCGCATCTCCATCGCCCGCGCCGTGATCACCGACCCGAAGCTGATCATCTGCGACGAACCGGTGTCCGCGCTGGATGTCTCGGTCCAGGCCCAGATCCTCAATCTTCTCGAGGAGATGAAGCAGCGCTACAACCTCACCATGCTCTTCATCGCCCATGACCTCGCGGTCGTGAAGAACGTCAGCGACCGGGTGGCCGTCATGTACCTCGGCAAGCTGTGCGAGGTCGGCCCCCCCGACCAGCTGTACGCGAGTCCGGCCCACCCGTACACCGCGGCCCTGTTGGCCGCGATCCCCGTTCCCGACCCCGGATCGCGGCCCGACGAGCACGCGCGTCCTCGTTGGCGAGATCCCGTCGAACACCAACCCGCCGAGCGGCTGCCGGTTCCGGACCCGCTGTCCCAAGGCGCAGGCGCAGTCCGCGGAGGAAGAACCGCAACTCCGCGCCGTGGGCCCGGAGCAGTTCGTGGCGTGTCACTTCCCGCTCGCGCCGGGCGACCACCTCGACTTCCCGACCGTCGAAGCGGTCGGAGCACCGTGAGCTCCTGACCGGACGCGGGAGAAACGGAGACCGCCCCCGGGGGCCGCTGTGCGGGCGGTCTCCGGAGGCGGTCTCGAGCCTGGGGCAGGTTCACGCCGGAGGGGGCAACCGGCACCCTGGATATCGGTGCCCGGTGGCTGATCTGGAGCGACTTGGCCGAACGTTGGACAAACCCTGGTGCGGCCTTTGCCCGCCCGGCTCAAGCGCGGTTGACGTGACCCGGTGTGCGTCGCACGTCGGCACGGACGCGTTCGAGCTCGGCCCGGAGTTGGGAGAGCACCGCCTCCGGGGCGCCCGCTGCCGCCAGGTTGGATCGCTCCTCGGGGTCGGCGGTGAGGTTGTGCAGCTCCCACTGCGACTGCCGCGGCTCCGGGAGACGGTCGTAGGTGTGATTGAGCTTCCAGACCTCGCGGGTCCCGCCGGCGCCCGTGGGGAGCCGGGTGATCACCGACTCGACCTTCGCCGGTTCGCCCACCGGTTCGAACGGGTCGCCGGTGAACCGGTTCGTCATGCGCAATCCGCGACTGATCTCGTCCTCGGTCATGAAGTACACCGGCGCGTCGACGACGGCTTCGGGGTCCGTGCCCGCGAGCAGGCCGCTCAGGTCCCGGCCCGGGAACGGCTGGGTCTCGACATGATGGCGCGCCACCTCGGCCGTCGCGGCCTCCACGTCGACGCCGGCGAGCCCCAACAAGGTGGGCACGACGTCGACGTGGCTGGTGGCGATCTCGACACCACCGGCACCCGCGTCGACGCCCGGTCCGGACACGAGCATGGGGACGCGGATCGCCTCGTCGAATGCGTTGTGCCACTTCTGCACGAGCCCGCCGTGCGCGCCGAGCACGTCACCGTGGTCGGACGTGAACACGATGATGGTGTCGTCGGCGAGTCCGGCGTCCTGGAGCGCATCGAGGATGCGCATGATCGCGGCATCGACGAGCGTGTGCAGGAAGTGGTAGAGCCGGCGGTAGTCGCGGTCGGTGTCCTGCGCGTACAACAACTTCGGCCACACCTCGGCGAACTGGCGTTGACAGTCCGGGCGGCCGCGGAACGAGTCGGACTGCGACGGCGCCTCCGGGATCTCGGGGATCGAATCCGGGATGGGGGGAAGCCGAGCACGTTCCAGCCGAACCCGGTGAACCCGATGTCGTGCGGGTTCACGAACGAGGCGACCGCGAGCCACGGCGCGCCGTCGTCGGTCGCGGCGAGCGCGCCGAAGAGCTCGACGATCTGGTCCGCGAACAACCCGTCTCGCACGAACCCGGTGTCCGCCTTGTCGGCGCCGTGCGGCTCACGCCCGATCCATCCCGAGAACCCGTAGCCGTCCAGGCGGTCCGCTCGCCGGTACGCATCGACGGCGTCGAGATCGACGTTGCCGTCGACGTCGTTGACCCGCAGGCTCTCGTGGGTGCCCGGGATCACCAGGTCGGCGTGGGAGATGTGCCACTTGCCGCGGTAGTGCGTGCGGTAGCCGGCGGCGCGGAACCAGTCGCCCATCGTCGGCACCGATTCGGGATCGAGCCAGTGCATGGCGGGGTCGACGGCCGACTTGGCGATGCCGTCCGTCGCGGTCACGCCGTGCAACGAGGGGTAGTGACCGGTGAACAGCGACGTCCGGCTCGGGATGCACGCGGTCGCCGCCGCATAGTGGCGGTGCAACTCCCGACTCTGCGCCCGGAGTCGTTCGCGGGCCGGCAGCTGCGTGCGCCGGAACTCGGCGAGTGCCTCGGCCTCGTACGGCGGTGGATACCGCTCCTCGTCGGTCATGATGAAGAGCACATTCGGTCGCGAACGCGGGCATGCGGGGGACCGTAGCGGTCGCGCTAGGCGGGCGTGACCGGGTCGCCGAGCTCGACCATGCCCGGCCGCTCCACCAGGGCACCGACCGCGAGGCAGCCGTCGCGCGTCCGGTTGATGACGCGCAGGACGTCGAGATCGCGATCGATGCCGTGGGGTTGCGGGCGGGTCGTCATCACGCACCGATCGATGCGCTTGACGACGTCGAGGCGCGCCCCGCCGAGCGCGATCGTCGAACCGACCCACGCATCCTCGCCGTCGCCGTCGACGACGATGTTGGTCCGGAATCGCCGCCGATCCCACGCCCCGAGCGTGCCGTTTGACACGAGCGAGACGCGGGTGCGGCGCGAATCGTGGAACGCTCCCCCCGGACCTTCGAACGGGATCCACGCGCTGTCGACTTCGTGCTCGAAGTCACGCGGGTTCTCGTATTCGCGCGGGAGGTCGGCTTCGGCACCGCGCAACGCGACCCGACGCCCGAGCCAGCCGGAGAGCGTTTCGTCATCGGCCGCGATCGAGCCGTCGGGAAGGGTGATCTCGACCCCGTCGCCGGTCACCCTCGCCGACGCGAACAGCAATTCCGGCACGCGACGCGCGGTCAGGCCGAACCCGGTGTCGAGGTCGAACAGCGCGTAGGCACGATCACCCGCGATGCCGTCGACCTCGATCGCCGCACGATCGAGTTGCTCCCCTTGCAACGACTTGACCGGGAACCGCCAGAGCTCGACGACACGCACCGCGTGACGTTAACCCCCGGTCAGGCGGCGACCGCCGCCGGACCGGTTGCCTCCTCGAGCGCGAGGGCCAGGACGTCGCGGACGTCGTCGACCAGGTGGAAGGTCATGACCTCACGCACCGCCTCGGGCACGTCGTCGAGGTCAGGTCCGTTGCGCTTCGGCAGGATGACGGTGTCGAGCCCGGCCCGCTGTGCGGCCAGCACCTTCTGCTTGACGCCACCGATCGGCAGGACCCGGCCCTGCAGCGTGACCTCACCGGTCATGCCCACGCCGGGCTTGACCGTGCGCCCGGTGAGCATGCTCACGAGGGCAGTGGTCATGGTGATGCCGGCCGACGGTCCGTCCTTCGGAATGCCGCCGGCGGGGACGTGCAGGTGCACGCGGCGTTGCGTGTCGGCCGGAGTCACCCCGAGCGAGCCCGCGTTGGCCTGGACGTACGACAACGCGATCTGCGCCGATTCCTTCATCACGTCGCCGAGTTGACCGGTGAGGGTGAGCCCCTCGCCGTCCATCGTCGTCGCCTCGATGAACAGCACGTCGCCACCGACGCCGGTCACTGCGAGCCCCGTCGCCACGCCGGGCACGCCCGTGCGTTCGGCGGTCTCGGAGTGGAACTTGGCGCGTCCCAGCGCGGGCTGCACGTCGTCGGTGCCGATCGCGACGGGTGGCGTCACCAACCCTGATGCGATCTTCGCAGCCGTCTTGCGCAGCAGCGTGCCGAGTTCGCGCTCGAGGTTGCGGACGCCCGCCTCACGCGTGTGGTCGGTGACGACGGCACGCAAGGCGTCGTCGGTCACCGTGACGTCGGCGGCGGTCAGTCCGTTGCGCTCGAGCTGACGGGCGAGCAGGTGATCGCGCGCGATGGCGACCTTCTCGTCTTCGGTGTAGCCGTCGAGCCGGATGATCTCCAACCGGTCGAGCAGCGGGCCCGGGATGGTGTCGAGCACGTTCGCGGTCGCCAGGAACAACACGTCGGACAGGTCGAGATCGACCTCGAGGTAATGGTCACGGAAGGTGTGGTTCTGCGCCGGGTCGAGCACCTCGAGCAGCGCGGACGACGGATCACCGCGCCAGTCGTTGCCCAGCTTGTCGACTTCGTCGAGGACGATGACCGGGTTCATGGTTCCGGCCTCGGTGAGCGCACGGACGATGCGACCCGGTCGCGCACCGACGTAGGTGCGCCGGTGACCACGCAGTTCGGCTTCGTCGTGCACTCCGCCGAGCGCGACGCGCACGAACTCGCGTCCGAGCGCACGGGCCACGGACTCGCCCAGCGACGTCTTGCCGACCCCCGGAGGACCGACCAGGGCCAGGATGGCACCCGCGCCCCGCTTCGCTCCACCGTCGGTCATCCCGCGCTCGGCGCGCAGCGTGCGCACCGCCAGGTACTCGACGATCCGGTCCTTCACGTCGTCCAGCCCGGTGTGGTCGGCGTCGAGGATCTCGCGCGCGCCGGCGACCTCGAGCCGCTCCTCGGAGCGGTTGCCCCAGGGGATCTCCAGCACGGTGTCGAGCCAGGTGCGGATCCACCCGTGCTCGGGGCTCTGCTCACTCATGCGTTCGAACCGGTCGACCTCGCGCTCGACCGCGACACGCACGGCGTCGGGCAGCACCATCTCGGCCAGCCGGTTGCGGTACTCGGCCACCGCGTCATCCGCGTCACCGGTCTCGCCGAGTTCTTCGCGAATCGCGTGGAGTTGTTGGCGCAGCAGGAACTCGCGCTGCGTCTTGTCCATCCCCTCGGTCACCCGGTTGCGGATCTGCTCCGACAGGTCCAGCTCGGCGAGCGTCTCGCGGACGAAGGCCAACGCCTTCTCCAGGCGCGCCTCGGGGTCGAGCTCCTCGAGCAGTTCGACCTTGCGCTCGACCGCGAGGTCGGGCGCCCACCCTGCGGTGTCGGCGAGCGCGCCCGGGTCGTCGACCCCGGCGAGCGCGTCGGCGATCCGCGGATTCCCCAGCTTCGCCGCGATCCCGCGCACGACGGCGCGGTACTCGCGCACCATCTCCTTCGCCCGGCCCGACACCGCGGCCGGCTCGGCCACGGGGTCGACCTCGACCCACACGCCCGGGTGGTCGCTAGCGACGGTGTTGCCCACGACGGCTCGGGACAGACCCCGGAGGACCAGCGCCCGCTGACCGCCGGGCAGCTCGCCCTCGTTCTCGACCCGCGCGACGGTGCCGACGCGGGTGTACCCGTCGCCGACCTTGGGCACCAGGAGCACGCGCCGGTCGCCGGCGATGGCGCCGTCAGCGGCGTCCCGGGCCTCGGACGACTCCACCGCGAGCGTCACCACCATCTGGGGCAGCACCACGCCCGTCGTCAGGGGGAGCAGGGGCAGGTGCAGGGCTTCCACGTCGGGGCTGGTCTCGGGCATCGGATCTCTCCAAGATGGGTGATTACACCATTACGTGAGATCCACAACCGCTCGTAGCCCGGCCACATTCCCGATGCTCCGACTCAGGTTTCCCCCTCCCCCACCCGGCAATCCCCCTCCCCCACCCGGCAAAAGGTGGCGATCTGTTGCACATCTGCAACACGTCGCCACCTTTTGGCGCGACCGAGCGCTACAGCAGCCCGTGCTCGCGCATCCAGGGGATGGTCTCGGCCAGCGCGTCGGGGAGCGCCAGGGGGTCGTAGCCCAAGCGCTCGACGGTCTGGTCGTTCACGAAGAACGGTTCGGGGAACTGCTTGTGGGCCAACGCCACCAGGCTGGGCCCGTAGCGCGCCGCGACTTCGGGGTCGGCGAGGTCGGCCACCGAGATCTCCGCGACCCGATTGGGCGAGCCCGCGATCTCGCAGGCCGCGTTGCAGAAGAACGGCACCCCACCGACGTCCGACGGCCGTCCGAACGCGAGGTAGCGCTCCCCGGCGACACCCTTGCGGGTCGCGGCCACCGACGCCGCGGCGACGTCGCCGGCGTAGACCCACGGGATGGGGAACCCGACGTACTCGGTGATCTCGCCGTGCACCGCGCCTGCGATCCGCGCGTTGTAGCTCGGGACCACCATCGAACGCTCGGGGAGCAGTGACTTCCCGTACGCGCCGCCGGAGATCACGATGCAGATGTCCTGGCCGGCGTCGACCCGGCGCATGGCGTCGACGAAGGCCCGCAGCTTCGTCTGGGTGTACGGATCGTCGCTCGGCGACGGATCGAGGGGCGAGTGTTCGGTCAGCGGTGACGTCTTGGCGTCGAAGAACGTCGTCGTGCTCAGCTGGACGACCCGCGTGGCGCCGACCTTCGCCGCCGCGTCGAGCACGTATCCGGTGCCGATCACGTTGACGGCCTCGTGCTCGCCGGCGATCTGGGTCGGCCCCCCGAGCACCGCCGCGGAGTGGATCACGTACTCGCAGCCATCGGCCGCGGCGAGCACGGCATCGGGATCGGTGATGTCACCGCGATGGACGCTCATGCCGATCGCTTCGAGCGCGGCGGTGTCACTGCCGTCGCGCACGAGCGCTCGTACGTCGTCGCCCTGCGCGAGCAGTTGCTCGGCGATGTTCGAGCCGATCATCCCCGTCGCGCCGGTGAGGAACACCCGGCTCATGATGCGTCCCGGCCGAAGGTGCTACGCGGGGAGCTGGGCCTCGATGGCGGCCACCAGCGCCGGGTCCTCCGGTGCGACCTGCGGGCGGAATCGCCCGACGACCGCGCCGTTCGGCGCGACGAGGAACTTCTCGAAGTTCCACTTCACGTCGCCGGCCTCGCCATCGGCATCGGCCGTCTGCTCGAGCTCCGCGTAGATCGGGTGCTGCTGGTCGCCGTTGACGTCGATCTTCTCGAACAACGGGAAGGTGACGTGGTAGGTCGAGTCGCAGAACTCGCGGATCTCGTCGGCGGTGCCGGGCTCCTGCCCCATGAACTGGTTGCAGGGAAAGCCGAGGACCTCGAAGCCCCGGGCGGCGTACTCGTCGTGGAGTTTCTGCAGGCCCTCGTACTGCGGCGTGAGACCGCACTTGGAGGCCACGTTGACGACGAGGAGCGCCTTGCCCTGGAACTCGGACAGGTCCGCGGGGCTGCCTTCGAGCGTGTTGATCTTGTTGTCGTAAATCATGCCGCGCAGGCTACTCCCCGGGGCGGGTCATCTCCTCGGGGACCACGAGGCGGTCGAACTCCTCGCCGGTGAGGTGTCCGAGGGCGACCGCCGATTCCCGCAGCGTGCCCTTGTTCTTGTGCGCGTGCTTGGCGATGGCCGCCGCCTTGTCGTACCCGATGTGCGGGTTGAGCGCGGTCACCAGCATCAGCGAGTTGCCGACGTGCTCCGCGATCCGTTCCTCGTTCGCTTCGACACCCTCGACGGCGAACTCGCGGAACGAGTCGCACGCGTCGGACAGGATGTCGACCGAGTGCAGGAAATTGAAGATCATCACCGGCTTGAACACGTTGAGTTCGAAATTGCCCTGCGACCCCGCGATCCCGATGGTGTTGTCGTTGCCGATCACCTGCACGCAGACCATGGTCATGGCCTCGCTCTGGGTCGGGTTCACCTTGCCCGGCATGATCGACGAACCCGGTTCGTTCTCGGGCAGGATCAACTCACCGAACCCCGCGCGTGGTCCTGACGCCAGCCACCGGATGTCGTTGGCGATCTTCATCAGCGACACCGCCAGCGTCTTCAGCGCGCCACTCGCCATCACCAACGCATCGTGCGCGGCGAGCGCGGCGAACTTGTTCGGCGCGGACACGAACGGCAGCCCGGTGAGCCCGGAAATCGTCGCCGCGCAACGCTCGGCGAATTCCGGGTGCGTGTTGAGGCCGGTACCGACGGCGGTGCCGCCGATGGCGAGCTCGTAGAGCCCCGGGAGCACCAGCTGGATGCGAGCGAGGTCGGCGTCGAGTTGCGCGACGTAGCCGCCGAACTCCTGTCCGAGGGTCAGGGGCACCGCGTCCTGCAGGTGCGTACGGCCGATCTTCACGATGCCGGCGAACTCCTCGGCCTTCGCCGCGAGCGCGTCACGCAGGCGGGTGACCGACGGCACCAGCTCGTGCACGATCTCCTCCGCCGCCGCGATGTGCATCGCGGTCGGAAACGTGTCGTTCGAGCTCTGCGACATGTTGACGTCGTCGTTGGGGTGGACCGGCACTTTGCTGCCCATCACGCCACCGGCCAGTTCGATGGCGCGGTTCGAGATCACCTCGTTGACGTTCATGTTGGTCTGCGTACCGCTGCCCGTCTGCCACACGTACAGCGGAAACTCCTCCGCGTGCTTCCCGGCGATGACTTCGTCGGCGGCCTGCACGAGGAGCGCAGCCTTGTCCGACGCCAGTTTGCCCAGCTGCTCGTTGACCTGGGCGGCCGCCTTCTTGAGGATGGCCATCCCCCGGATCACCGCGACCGGCATCCGGTCGCCACCGATGGAGAAGTGGTGCAACGACCGTTGGGTCTGGGCGCCCCAGTAGCGATCGGCGGGCACCTCGATGGCGCCCATGCTGTCGGTCTCGGTGCGAGTGCTCATGCTCCGGACGGTACCAAGAGGCCCGGGCTCAGCTCCGTTCGCGGCGCACGCGGCGCACCTGGCGGTCCATCGTCCGGCGCAGGTACGGACCGAGGAGCCCGGCGCCGCGGGCGAGGGCCGCGGTCTGCACGTCGGCGGTGATCACGAGACGGTTCTTCTCGATCCCGGTGACGATCGCCTCCGCCACGTGTTCGGCGGTCCGCGGCTTGATCGCGGCCGAGATGCGTTCGGTCTCCGGCGGCTTCAGCTCGTTCTCGGCGTCGAATCCGGGGGTGCGCGTATCGGGTGGGTAGACGCAGGCCACCACGATTCCATGGGGGGCGAGCTCGGCTCGCAGCGTCTCGGTCAACCCCCGTACCGCGAACTTCGCCGGCGTGTACGCCGTGTACCCGAACACACCGATGATGCCGGCGGTCGACGACACCGTCACGAGATGCCCGCCACCTCGCTCGATCATCGACGGCACCACCGCGCGGATGGCATGAAGCGTCCCGAAGTAGTCGACGTCCATCTGCGCGCGGAACACCGCGTCGTCGAGGAGTTCGAAGTATCCGGGGTGCGACGCGCCCGCCGAGGTGATCAGCACGTCGCATGGACCCTGCGCGTCCGTCAGGCGCGGCGAACGCCGCCTTCACCGCGTCGGGATCGGTGACGTCGACCGACGCCGTGCTCGCGTGCTCGAGTGACGCGCTCGCCTCGTCGAGCCGGCGCTGGTCACGCGCCATCAACGACACGCGCGCGCCACGCGACTCAGCTCGGCGAGCGGTCGCCAGACCGATGCCGCTCGATCCCCCGGTGACGATCAGGTGTTTCCCGGCCAGGTCGGTCACGACGTGATCGTGCCACGCGAAAGGCGCCGGGTAGCGTTTCAAGCGTGCTCCGCCGCCTGGTTCCGATGGCGGGCGTTGCCCTCCTGAGCGTGACGTTCGTGGTGCCGGCGACCCCGGCGAGCGCCGATCGAGCAGATGTCGTCGCCTTCCGGGTCCAGCCCAGCGTGAACCAGGTGGCGGTGACCCACGCCCCCGACGGTGGCACCGCCGTCTTGCGCGACGGCCGAGGGACGAAGGTGGCGGCCCGGAAGATCGACACCGCGGGCAGCACGCTCTTCCGCGGGGTGCGGGCCG
>CAVSEI010000008.1:0-109254 GCA_963726965.1 uncultured Actinomycetes bacterium
ATCCGTGGCCGAAACGGCGGCACTGGAAGCGGCGCTTCATCCAGGACGACAGCCTGAAGCGGCTGGCGCGCGTTCTCGAAAGCGGTAGGCGAGCTGCGCTTTGCCACGACATCGCCGACTACGCGGCTTACGCGCTGGCACGCGTGCTGCGCTCGCCGGATTTCGTCTGGACGGCGGAGCGCGCCGACGATTGGCGCAAGCCCTGGGCGGATTTTTCCGGAACGCGTTATGAAGCCAAGGCCAAGCGCGAAGGGCGCGCGCCGGCGTATTTTATTTTCCGGCGGGTCTAACTATTCCCCGGTCCCCTGGCGCACTTGCCAGAAGCGCACCACGCGCAGGGCGGTGGCCGCCGTGAGCCGCTCGAAATTCTCGCGCGCGGCCTCGAGCGTCTCTCGACGGGCTCGGGGCCGGGCCGCGAGCTCATAACTTCCGCACCGTCTTCCAGCCGAAGCCGGCCGCGCGCGCCAGGATCAGCACCGGATCGGCGCGCTCGCCGCTCATCAGCCGGTCGACCACCTCGACCGGCACGGCGCTCACCGTCGCCAGCGCCGCGATAATTTCTTCGTATCGGCCGTTCCTGGCATAGTCGGCGACATCGGCCTCGGTGAGCTTGCGCTCCTTGTGCAGCGCCTGCACCGCCGCCAGCGCCGCCGTGTAGTTGCGCGGCGCCGCCTTGGCGGCGACCTCGTCGGTCACTTTCGCTAGCACGCGCCGGATTTCGGCCTGGATATCGGGCTTGGCCTGCGCCAGCAGACGCTAGAGGTTCCACTGCTCGTAGAGCGATCCGCGGTCGCTGCGGAGACAACCCTGGGGGAGTTCGGCGAGTTCCCGCGCCAGTCGCACGGCCGCGTCCAGTGCCGCACCGGACGGGACCACTCGATTGACGAGCCCCATCTCGAGTGCCTCGGTCTCGCCGACCGCGCGGCCCGTGAGCACGAGGTCGAGCGCTCGGCTCTGCCCGATCAGGCGTGGGAGCCGGATGGTGCCCCCGTCGATCAGGGGTACGCCCCAGCGACGGCAGAACACGCCGAACACCACGTCCTCGGCAGCTACGCGCAGGTCGCACCACAGCGCGAGTTCCAGCCCGCCGGCCACGGCGTGGCCTTCCACCGCGGCGACGACGGGCTTGGCGAGCAGGCGTCGCGTCGGTCCCATCGGACCGTCGCCGTCAACCGCGACCCGGTTCGCGCGCGGGCGTCCCTCCTCGGTCATCGCCTTGAGGTCGGCGCCCGCGCAGAACGTGCCCCCGGCGCCGGTGAGCACTGCGACCGCGTGCCGGGATCGGCCTCGAAGCACGTCACCAGCGTCGACGAGCGCGTCCGCAGTGGGACGATCAACTGCGTTGCGCGCGTCGGGTCGATCGAGGGTGATGGTCGCGAACGGACCGTCGACGTCGTAGTGAACTGCCATGCCCTGCTCCTCGATACGCGATGACGTTGCGAGCTGCGATCACGACGACGGTCAGGACGACGTCGCATCCGATGGCGACGGCCGCGACGACCGGGGTCCACCGATGTTGCAGACGGATCGCTTCGGTGCCGACGATCCCGAGTCGGTCACCGAGGCGACCCAGCATCGACGGCACGGTCACCAGCCACACGACGATCGCCAGTTGCCCGAGGCGAGTGGGATTCCCGAAATTGCTCGCCACGGCGACCGTCGCGGTGACGAGCAGGATCAGGATGGGCACGAGCAGCTGGGCGAGCACGTACTCGAAGCGGGTGGCGACGGGGATGGCGACGGGCTCGTTCGTCGAGAACTCGACCGGTACGCGGAGCGCCTCGGCGATCGCCCGGCGCCTCGCGGGGGTTCGCGCGTGCCGGCGACAGGCCGGTACGAGCCCGCCGAACCGGCGCTGACCGAACAGTTCAGCTCGCCGGCCGCACCGTACGCACACACCGTGGACGCGCACGGCACGCACGCGCTGGTCGCTGGCCCGATACCCGTGATCGTGTTCGATCACACGGCCGGCCAGTTCGACGTCGACGACCGCCAGCTCCGGCTCGTCGGCGCCGAGTCGCCAGAGCTGTCCTTCGTCGGCCACCGCGTAGAAGCCACAGGTGCAATCAGCTTGTGGCGCCGGATGATCGTGCAAGGGGCAGACCGCATGCGCGACGGTCCCGTAGGACGCACCAAGCTGGCGGTAGAACGCAGGGCGAAGGGTGACCTCGCCGTCCTCGACGCCGAGACGGGCGAGCTTGCAGGCGGCGATCGGCGTGGCGAAGACGTCCCACGGGAGTGCCATCGCGACGACGTCAGGTCCCGATCGGTTCGGGCATCGGCACCGGCGCCGGCGCCGGCTCGGGCTCGGGTGCGACTGCGGGCTCACGTTCGGGCACGCTGGGGCTGGTCACCGGGATGTGGATCTCCCGCTTCGGCTCACCGATGGCACCCATCGAACCGATCCTTCCTCGAGCTCGCTCGGCTAGCTGCGCAGAGCGGGGAGCACATTCTCGGCCACGTCGCGGATCCTGTCGAGCGTTTCGGGTTGGGAGGGTTCGTGGATGCCGAGTTGCACGTGCTGCACCCCCAGGTCGCGATACTGCTCGAGCAGATCGCCGAGCGGGATCTCGACCCGACCGGAGATGCTCGTGAAGAGCAGCAGCGAATTCGGGTCGCGCGAGTTGCGTTCCGCTGACTCCCGCACCTTGGGCCAGTGCTCGGCGACGCGCTCGGGCGACATCTGGGCGGCGATCCAACCGTCGCCGATGCGGCCGGCGCGTTCGAGGGCGATGTCGGAATGCCCACCGATCAGGATGGGGATCGGCCGCTGCACCGGCCGCGGTTCGGGGTCCATCGGTGGGAGTTCGTGGAACTCGCCGTGGAACTCCACGAGATCGCCGTCGGCACACCACAACGCGCGGAGCAGCGCGATGTGTTCCTCGCTGCGCGCGCCGCGTCGGTCCCACGGCATGCCCATGGCCTCGGCCTCCTCGCGGAGCCAGCCGACGCCGACGCCGTAGAGGACCCGCCCGCCGGAGTACACGTCGAGAGTGGAGAGTTGTCGGGCGTTGGCGACCGCGTTGCGGATGGGGAGCACCGCCACCGCGCTCCCGAGTTTCACCCGCTCGGTGAATCCGGCGACCCAGGTGAGCGTCGTCATCATCTCGTAGTTCGGTGAGAGCAGACCCGACACCGCATCGTCGCCGATGGCCGCCGGCTTGCGCCCCAACGTGTACTCCGAATCCGTGTGGTGCGGCATGACCATGTGGTCGACGGCCCAGAGGCTGTCCCACCCGGCCGTTTCGGCCGCGATGCAGTAGTCGCGGACCCACTGCGGGGACGTGGCGCGTCCGGTGTGGGGAATGGTCAGTCCGAATTGCATGCGACCTCGAAATCGTCGGTACCGGTGCGTTGGGTGCGGACCCGGTACTCGCGTCATGGTGTGCGGCCACTGCGTGACGATGCGTCCCGACGGCGCGCGGTAGTAGGTGCTGCACCCGCCCTGCCACGGGCCCGACCGCGGTCCAGTCGTGCTGGAGCGCTCGTTGTAGGTCGTCCTGCACGTCGCGGCGCACGTCGATCCACGCCAAGTCGCTCGCGGTCGATGCGCTCGATCTGGCGCATCACGTAGTCGACCTGCGACTCGATCATGTAGATGATCGAGCCGTTGTTGGTGTTCGGGCCGTAGAGCACGAACAGGTTGGGGAAGCCGGCTGACGGTGATGCCGAGGTACGCCTGCGGGCCGTCGGCCCACTCGTCGGCGAGGCGCACGCCGTCGCGGCCGACGACGTCGATGGCCGACGAGGTAACTTGGTCGTGCGAAGCCGGTGGCGCAGACGATCGTGTCGACCTCGCGCTCGGTGCCGTCGGCGGTGACGATGCCCGTCGGCGTGATCCGCGCGATCGTGTCGGTGACGAGTTCGACGTTCGGGCGGTTGAACGTCGGGTAGTAGTACGTTCGACATCAGCGGCCGGTTGCACCCGTACGGCGTGTCCGGCGTAGCTTCGCCCGCACCTCGGGATCCTCCACCACCTCCATCGCGCGCAGGCACGCCTGGCGCGCCATCTCCAGTCGGGCCTCGTCCTGGAACGTGATGTAGGGGTCGGTGCGCGGCGAAGATCTCGTCGCGGAACGCCTGCACCGCGGCGGGGTCGGCGCGGAATCCGCGAGTGCTCCTCGGTGTAGGGCCGGTCCTCCTTGGGGAGCACCCAGTTGGCCGAGCGCTGGAACAGGTACAGCTGCCCGACGTCTTCGCGATCTCGGGCACGAGCTGGATCGCCGACGCCGCGCCGCCGATCACCGCGACCGCGCTCGCCGGTGAGGTCGTGGTTCCAGTCCCACCGCGCGGTGTGGAACATCGTGCCGGCGAAATCGTCGAGCCCCTCGACGTCGGGGTACCGAGGCTCGTTGAACATGCCGAGTCGCGCTCACCACGATGTCGGCGGTCCACGATCTCGTCGTCGCCGAAGGTCAGGCGTCCAGACGCGAGCGTTCGTCGTCCCACGGGCGGCGTGCACCTCGGTGTCGAGGCGTAGGTGGGCGTCGATGCCCGTACTTCTCGACGCAGTGCTCGAGGTAGTCGCGGATCTCGGGCTGCCGGCGTACCGGCGGCTCCAGTCGGCCTTGAGCTCCCACGAGAAGGAGTAGAGGTGCGACTTGATGTCGCACTCGGCTCCCGGGTAGCGGTTGTGGTACCAGGTGCCGCCGGGCCCGGACGCCTTCTCCAGCACCACGAAGTCGGTGATGCCGCGCTTCGAGCAGTCGCACGCCGGTGCAGATTCCGCCGGGACCGGCGCCGATGATCGCGACCCGACGTGACCGACCACGTCGAGATCTGCTCGCGTCGTCTTGCATCGCCTCAACCTACCGGATCGCGCTTCGCGCCCCTCGCTGACCGTCAGACCGGTTCGAGGGACCGGTGCGGACCGGCCGGCAGCTCGATCGAGATCGGATCGCCGATGGCGACGCGCCCGCTGACCAGGACGACGCCCATGATTCCCGCCTTGCGCACGAGGTGACCGTCGGCGTCGCGATCGAGGACTGCCGCCAGCAATCCGTCGACGAGTCCATCGAGCTGCGCGCACGGGTTGCGCAGCCCGGTGATTTCGACGACGGCGTCGTCGCCGAAGTGGAGACGGGTGCCCGTCGGAAGCGCGAGGACGTCGACACCGCGCGTCGTGATGTTCTCGCCCATCTCGCCGGCATGTACTGCGAAGCCGCGCGTCGCGAGCTCGTCGTGGAGTTCGCCGTGGATGAGATGGACTTGTCGCAGGTTGGGCTGCGTCGGATCTCGCGCGACGCGGGAGCGGTGCTTCACGGTGACGCCCACGTGCACGTCACCCTCGACCCCCACCCCGGCGACGAGCTGGATCGTCGCTGTCGGCAGTTTGGAGAACGTGTAGGACGCACTCCGGTGCACGGCAGCAACATGAGGCTCCACGCGTTCATCTTCGCAGCCGGGTCTGTTCGTCGTCGGCGCATTTCCGTGGTACGAACGACGAGTGCGCATCCTCGCCATCTGCGGGAGTCTCCAGGCATCGTCGTCGAACGCCGCGCTCCTGCGGGCGGCGGCGACCCTGCTTCCGCCCCGGGTCCAGCTCGATCCGTACGCCTCGATCGGCGATCTGCCGCACTACAACCCGGACCTCGACACCGAGCCTCCCCTCGCGGTCGTCGGCGAGTTCCGGTCTCGGCTCGCAGCTGCCGACGGCCTGTTGATCGCCACTCCGGAGTACGCGCACGAGATGCCCGGGGTCTTGAAGAACGCGCTCGACTGGGTGGTCGGATCCGGGGAGGTCGTCGACATGCCGGTGGCGATCATGAGCGCGGGCGGCGGCGGCGGGGAATACGTCCTGCCGGTTCTCGCGGCAACGCTCGAGGTGATGTCGGCGCGGGTGGTGTCGACGCTCGGTGTCGGCGGCGTCCGGAACAAGCGCGACGAGCACGGCGACATCGTCGACGCCGCGACCCTCGAAGAGCTCGGCTCGATGCTGATCCGGCTCAGAGATGCCATCGACGGCCAGCCGTAGACTCCCGACCCATGCCGTTCATCGAGATCGAACACCCGCGCCCTCACGTCACGCTGGTGACGCTGAACCGACCCGAGCGGATGAACGCGATGGCGTTCGACGTGATGATCCCGCTGCGCGACGCGCTCCGCGAGATCAGTCTCGACAACGACTGCCGGGTCGTCGGTGCTCACCGGCGCGGGCCACGGGTTTTGTTCGGGCGCCGATCTCGTCGGCGGGGGAATGGTGCCGAACATCTCGGGTCTGAAGCGCACGAGCATCGCCCGCCGCGCGATGAAGGTGCTCGACGACGTCATCCTCGCCATCCGCGACATGCACCAGCCGGTCATCGCGGCGGTGAACGGCGCCGCGATCGGTGGTGGGTTCTGCCTCGCGATGGCCGCCGACATCCGCATCGCGGCCGACGACGCCTACTTCCGGGCCGCGGGGATCAACAACGGGCTCACGTCCACCGAGCTCGGCATCAGCTACCTGCTGCCTCGCCAGATCGGGTTCTCGCGTGCGTTCGACATCCTGCTCACCGGTCGTGACGTCGACGCCGAGGAGGCCGACCGCGTCGGCCTCGTGTCGCAGCGGGTGCCGGGCGACCAGTTGCTCGAACGCTGCTACGAGATGGCCGCCGGGATCATCGGGTTCAGCCAGATCGGCGTGGAGCTCACCAAGGAGCTGCTGTGGGCGAGCTTCGACGCCGCCAGCCTCCATTCGCACATGAACCACGAGGGGCAACGCGCAGCTGTACGTGCGCATGACGACCAGCAACTTCGACGAGAAGATCGCCGCGTGGAAGGACGGGCGCACGCCGGTGTACACCGATGAGTAGCCGCGCCACCACCATTGTTTTGGCGTCACTCGTGCGCCGTAGTGACGCACGAGTGACGCCAAAAGCGGGTGGGGGGACGGGTGATGGGGGATGAGTGAGCAGTTTCGGTTCGATGGCAAGGTCGCCATCGTCACCGGCGCCGGTCGCAACCTCGGCCGCGAGTACGCGCTCCTGCTCGCATCTCGGGGCGCGCGTGTGGTCGTCAACGACCTCGGGGTCGGTATCAGCGACACCGACGGCGTCGCCGATGCTCCCGCGTCACCCCCTGCGGACGACGTGGTCGCGGAGATCGTCGCCGCGGGCGGCGAGGCGATCGCCAACCGTGACACGGTTGCCACCCCCGACGGCGGCCGCGCGATCGTGCAGGCCGCGCTCGACGCGTTCGGCCGCGTCGACGTGGTCGTCAACAACGCGGGCCAGGTGCGCATGGCACCGTTCGCCGAGCTCACCGAGGATCAGATCGACGCGGTGATCGGCACCCAGTTGCGGGGGGCGCTCAACGTCGGCCGTCCGGCGTGGAAGGTGATGGAGTCACAGGGCGGCGGGCGCTTCGTCAACGTGTCCTCGGGTGCGGCGTTCGGCGGCGTGCCCGGTGGCGCGGTCTACGGCATGGCCAAGATGGGCGTGATCGGACTCACCCGCGCGATGGCGTCGGAAGGCGCGCCCGCCGGAATCGCGGCCAACGTCATCACGCCCTACGCCAAGACCCGGCCCGGCACCGGCTTCGGGCCGTTTCCGCCGAGTGACGAGCTCAACGAGTGGCTGGCGCCGCGCCTGGTGGCGCCACTCGTGGGGTGGCTGGCCCACGAGGCGTGCCCGGTGACCGGGGAGTGCTTCAGCGTCGGCGCCGGCCACTACGCCCGCGTCGGGCTCGAGGTCACCGAGGGTCTCGTCGACCGTGACGCGACCATGGAGTCCATCGCCGCGGGCGCCGACACCATCCTGCATTCGGCGGCGACACCGATCACGCCGTCGGTCTCCGACAACATGCGTCGGATGTTCGAAGGGTTCAGACCGGCTGGAGCTGGTTGAGCACTTCCGCGTTGTCGCGCATGATGAGGCGCTGGGACGCTTCGTCGAGCTCTTTGAGCTCCACCACGTAGTCGCGTGGGTTGGGGAGTCCTTCGATGTGCGGCCAGTCGGAACCGAACACGACCCGGTCCGCGCCCATGAGGTCGACGATCTCGTAGACGTCGTCTTCCCAGAACGGGTTGATCCACACGTGACGCTTGAAGGTCTCGACCGGGTCGTCCTTGAACAGACCCGGGATCTTCCGGTTGATCGAACGCAGCTTGCGGAAGAGATCGGGGAGGAACTCGGCGCCGTTCTCCACCGACGCGATGCGCAAGTTCGGGAACCGGTCGAACAGCTGGTCGAACACCAGCGAGGCCAGGAAGTCGTAGATGGCGCGCTCGATCGACATCATGCCGATGCTCGGTCGGCCGCCACCGGAGAACTCGGCCGAGAAGCCTTCCTTGGCGTACCCGTTGAGGCTGTACCCGCTGTCGCCGGCATGGACGACGACGGTGATCCCCGCCTCGTTGGCGCGCGCCCAGAAGGGATCGAAGTACGGGTCACCCGGCGTGAGCGGCCCGAAGATGGTGGTCGGCGCGGCAGGACGCATACACACCGTGTGCGCGCCGAGCGAGAGCGCCCGCTCGAGCTCTTCGACCGCGACGTCGATGTCGGCGAGTGAGATGTAGGGCGACGCGAAGATGCGCCCCTCGAAGTCGTAGCCCCAGTCTTCCTCGAGCCACCGGTTGAACGCGCGGAACATGATGCCGACGCCTTCGGGGTCGTGCTTGAGCAACTGCTCGTAGATCATGCCGAGGGTCGGGTACAGCCAGACCTTGTCGAGGCCCTGCTCGTCCATGACCTGGATGCGGGTTTCGCGGTCTCGGTACTCCGGGCGGATGGGCTCGCGTTCGCGGAGGTACTCGAGCGGGTTGCGCCCCGACTTGTTGCCGCGGAAGTACTCCGACATCGCGCCGGCCTTGGCGATCGGGTCGAACGTCGGGTTCACGACCGCGTGGCTGACCTTCCCGCCGATCACGTGGTACTTGCGGCCGTCGATCTCGGCCCACTGGATGATCCGGCGTCCGAGGCGTGGATCGAGGTGACGGGTGAACGCGTCGACGGCCTCGTAGTAGTGGTTGTCGAAGTCGTTGACGGCGTAGTCGGCGTCGCCCATGTCGGCCTCCTCGAAACTGTTTGCTTCGGTCAAGTTTACTCGGCGAGGGTCGTCCGGAGCGGGCCCAGGACCTCGTCGCCGAGGCGGGCGATCTGCTCGCGGGCGTCGGTGGGGCTCACGCCGGGGACATGGATCCGGAGGTTCAGCGCGTCAGCACCGGACCGGCGGCACGCATCGGCCAGACCGGCGGCGACGGTCTCGGCGACGGGTCCGCCGATCACCTCGTCGGCGCCCCAGTTGGCCTGGGCCGACGCCGGCGTGTAGCTGCGGTACACGTCGAGTTGACGGTCGAGATTGCCGCGCGGCGGTTCACCGAGCCAGGCGCGACGCACGAGGATGCACGCGTTCGTTCCTCCGGCGTCGTGGTACGCGTCGACGAGCAGGCGGCAGCGTTCAGGCGTCGACAGGGAGTCGAACAGGAGCCCGGCGCCGACGCGCGCGGCACGCCGCGCCGCGGTCAGCCCCATCGCCGCGCTCAGCAACGGTATGGGGTGCTCCACGCAGGCGCTGATCGCAGGGTCGCCCGCGAGCGCGCCGAGCGCGTTGCCGTCGAGCAGACCGGCGAGTTCTTCCAGCCCTTCGGTGAAGCGGGCAGTCAGGCCGTCCATCGGCGTGTGCATGATCTCGAAGTCGGCGGGGAGCGCGCCGGATGCGACGCCGACCCCGACCCGACCGGGGAACCGCGCGCCCATCCAGGCGATCTCCTCGGCGACGAGCGCGGCCGGTCGCAGCGGGAGGAGCAGTGGGCAGGGTGCCGCCCACCCCGAGGTCATCGCTTCCAGGCACCATCCGGCCATCTGCAGCGGATTGGGGATGTAGCCGTGGAACCCGCCGTGGTGCTCACTGGTCATCACCCCGTCGAAGCCGTGCTCTGCACCGAGCGCAGCTTGCGTGCGCATCTCGTCGACGATGTGCACTGCCGAGAGGTCGCCGTGGGGATAGAGCCGCAACGACACCGACCCGGGCGCGAACGGGGCGGTCATGGTCAGGTCCGCGTGTCTTCGAGCCACTCGGGCAGCGCGATCTCGGGGTTGGGCGCCTGCGTCGCGCCCTTGGCCGTGAGCAGCGCGTGCCAGCCCGTCCTCGTCGGCGGCGAACGAACGAGGATCGCCCATCATGACCTCGAAGAGCACGACGCCGTTCGGGCCCGCGATGAACGGTCCGAAGGTCTCACCCTGGTCGAGCGCGAGGTGCGTACCCGGACCGCAGTGCACGTCGCCGCAGGTCATGTCGCCCTCGAGGACGTACACGACATGGTCGCTGTTGTGACCGTGCGCGTGGATCATCATCCCCGCGTCCCACTCGGCGAGGAGCGACAGAAAGCGCGGGGAGAAATCGAGCCACTTCTCACGTACCGACGCGGTGCGGTCACCAAAATCGATCTTGCGGACCTCTTCCCAGGGCACGTCGTCGAGATGTCGGATACGGGGGCCGGACATGGGCTCTCCTCGGTTCACAGGTTCATGCCTACAGATTCATGCCTACAGGTTCATGCCTACAGGTTCATGAAGTGGCCGCCGTCGACCCCGAGGGTCTGGCCGGTCACGAAGTGCGCGTCGGGGCCGCAGAGGAACGCCACCGCCGGACCGACGTCGGTCTCGGGATCGCCGATCCGGCCCATCGGGACGCGACGCGACAGCCGCTCCGCCATTGCCGGATCCTGCTCGATCGCGTTGACCATGGCCGGAGAGAACGCGAGCGGGGACACGATGTTGACGGTCATGCCGAGGGGTGCCCATTCGCGGGCCAAGCTCTTGGTGAAGCCGCGGAGCGCCCCTTTGACCGTGCCGTACAGGGGAAGGCCGAGGCTGCCCTCGACGCCCGCGGGCGACGTCATGAGGATGAGCGTGCCCTGGCTGGCGCGCAGGGCCTCGAACCCGGCGCGCGCGCAGTGGTACGCGCCGCGCAGCGACACCGACGCATGCTGCTCCCAGAGTGACGGGTCGACGGACTCCAGGCGGTGCGGTTCGCTCGACCGGTTGCTCGTCGCGTTGTGGACGATCGCGTGCAGCGCGCCGGTACGGTTGACGGCGCGCCGCGACCGCGGCAGCCATCGTCGACGGGTCGGTCACGTCGCACTGCACCCACGCGCCGGTACCACCCCGCGCTTCGATCTCGGCGACGACGTCACGCCCGTTGTCGGTGCGGGTGCCGACGACCACGTCCGCGCCCGGCGGTCGCGCACGCGAGCGCGATCCCGCGGCCGACGCCTGCGCCCGCACCGGTCACGATCACGCTGCGGCCGTCGAGTCCGTTGCTCACGGCGCCATCACCGATCCACCGTCGACGATGATGGTCGAGCCGGTGATCCCGGTCGCGTTCGACCCCGCGAACAGACCGATGGCTTCGGCGACGTCGGCGCGAACGTCGGGCAGGTGTCCGATGACGGGCGGCGCGTTGAAGGTCGTGTTGGTGACCAGGACCGGTGCCACGAGATCGGGTGGCACCAGGACCGTGTTCACGGTGATGCCGTGTGGCCCCCACTGGCGCGCCGCGGACTTGGCCATCGCACGGACGCCCTCGATGGCGGTGGCATAGGGCACCAGTCCGCCCGCGCCGGTGAATCCGACCGTGGGTGCCACCAGCACGATGCGCCCGGGTCCGCCGGTGAACACACTGTGCGCGGCCTGGAAGGTGAAGAGTGCGTCGCGGATCAGCGCTTCCGCCCGTTCGTCCCATTCCCTGAGCTCCGTCTCGACCAGAGGCTGGGCGACCAGTGCCCGCTCGTCGACGCAGACGTGCACGATGGCATCGACCTCACTCAGCGCCGAGAAGGCGGTCTCGGCCGCACGGCGGTTGGTGAAGCCACCGCCGAACGCGGCGACGCGGACGCCGGCGTCATCGAGGGCTTCGACGATCGCGCCACCGAGGATGGTGGCGGCGTTGGTGACGATCACGCTGCGGCCGTCGAGCACGCGGGCATGGTAGGCCATGGGGTCGTGACCGATTTCGAGCTCGGGCTCCGCGGGAAGACCGTTGTCGTTGCCGGCGCGGGTGGCGGGGGGATCGGTACCGCGTGTCTGCGCCATGCTTGCCGCGGGTGGCGCCGCCGTGGTCGCGCTCGATGTCGACGCCGACCGCCTGGCGATGGTCGAGCGTGCGCTCCCGGGCGCCGGGCCCGTGCTCCGATCGGTGGTGGTCGACGTCGCGCGATGCCGCGGCGGTCGGCCGGGCCCTCGACGACGTGGCGGACATCGGCGCGCTCCACGGGCTCGTGCACGTGGTCGGTGGGATGACGTCGGAACAGTGGGCGCCGATCGCAACCATGACTCCCGACACGTTCGCGGCGGTGACGGAGGTGAACCTGCAGACCGCATTCGTCACCACCCAGGCCGTCGGTGTCCGGCTGCTCGACCAGGGTCGCGGCGGCAGCATCGTCCACATCGCGTCGGTGAGCGGGTTGACGGCGATGCCGTTCGGCGCGCCGTACGCCGCGGCCAAGGCGGGTCTGCTCGCGTTCGTGCGCACGGCTGCATTGGAGTTCGGCGGGGCCGGGGTGCGGGTCAACGCCGTCGCCGCGGGAACAGTGCGCACGGTCAAGACGGAACGGCAGGGGCCGACGGTCGACAGCCCCGCCGAGCAGGCCGTGATCCCGCTGCGACGACGCGGGACCGCCCGACGACATTGCGGGCGCGGTGCTCTACCTGCTCTCGGATCTCGCCGGCTTCGTCACCGGTCACACCCTCGTCGTCGACGGCGGGTCGTCGGTGCTGCCGTCGTTCCTCGACGTCGATGGAGCTCCCGGTGTTCGTGCACGATGACGACCTACGGTCGCGCCTGCTACAACCGCGGGAACGTCCGCGACCGAGGAGCTGACCATGTCGCCCGTCATCGATCAAGCCGTCACCTGGAGGAAGGTCGAGGAGCGCCTGGCGGTCGAAACCGATCCCGTGCTGCGCCGCAACCTCGAGACCCTCCTCGGGCACATGAAATCGGAGTCCGCCGGTGATCTCGACGGCCTGCTGTCGACCCTGTCCGACGACGTCCACTACCACGCGTACGGCGCGCCCGATCCGCTCAGCAGCCCGCAGGGGAAGGACGGCGTGCGCGCGTTCTACGAGCGGTTCATCGCCTCGGGCGCCGGTCGTCTGCAACTCGACATCGATCGACTGGTCGTGGACAAGGAGTGCATCCTCACCGAGGGTGTGATGCGGATGGCCTACCCGGGCCGGACGCTCCAGGCGATGGGAATCACGGTCGACGATCCCGACGCGCACTACCTGTACGAGGCCCGGATGGCGACACTCTGGCCGTTCGACGCCGACGGCATGGTGCTCGGTGAGGACACCTACACCGGAAGCGACGGCTTCGCCGGCATCGCGGAGCGCAAGCTCGACGAAGCCGACATCGTCGAGTACTCCCACTAGTTCGTTCGACCACCGACTCGTCGGCTATTCGGTCACGAAGTCGATGAGCTGCTCGACGGCAGCCACGAAGGGTTGCTCGAGCTGTTTCCAGTCGTGGACCGAACCAAGGATGTGGCGCCACATCGCGCGCGGGTCGTCGACGCCGAGCGCCCTACAGATGCCGGTCTTCCAATCGGTGCCCTTCGGGACCACCGGCCACGCGGTGATACCGACGGCCGACGGCCGGACCGCCTGCCACACGTCGACGAACGGCGTGCCGGTGACCAGGACGTCAGGGTCGGTGACCGCCGCGGCCAGGCGCGCTTCCTTGCTGCCCGGGACGAGATGGTCGAGCAGTACTCCGAGGCGTTGATCGCGGCCGGGGCCGAACGCGAAGACCTCGTCGGCGAGATGGTCCGCACCGTCGAGCCGTTCCACGACGATCCCTTCGACGCGGAGATCGTCGCCCCAGACCCGCTCGACCAACTCGGCGTCGTGGACGCCCTCGACCCAGATGCGACTGGCGCGGGCAACCCGAGCCTTGGCCCCGACCACGGCGCGGCTGCCCGGAAGCGGTGCGGACACCGTCGGCCACGCGGTCGGGCCGGCATCGGAAGCGCCGATCGACACCGGCACGAGATGCGTCGGCGTACCGTCGACCGCGAACGTGCCCGGCAGGTTGCGGTAGCGACGTTCGAGCCCGGTGTCGCCGCGCAGCACGACGTCGTCACCGTCGAGCGCGATCAGCGCGCCGGTGAATCCTGACGCCCGGTGCAGGACGCGCAGCCCGGGCTCCGCTTCGCGGTGCGGGTAGTGCGCGGCGGTGCGCGCCGGTCCGTCGATCGGCCCGGAGAGGATCCCCCCGAGCCGATCGCGCCGCGGTCGTTCAAGCTGCCGTCGGTCAAGCGGGGGCGAGGACGCGTTCGCCCGGCGTCCACTTCACCGGCATGTGCTTGATGCCACCGATGAAGTTGGAGAGCAGGCGCTCGGGCTCGCCCGCGAGTTGCATGTCGGGCAGTCGTGTCACCAGCTCGGTGAGGATGAGCTTGAGCTCCATCCGGGCCAGGTTGGCGCCCAGGCAGAAGTGGGAGCCGCCGCCTCCGAAGGCCACGTGCGGGTTCGGCGAACGGGTGATGTCGAACGTGAACGGGTTCTCCCACACGTCTTCATCGCGGTTCGCCGAGATGTGCCAGATGACGACCCGGTCACCCGCCTTGATCTGCTGGCCGCGGATCACGGTGTCGACGGTGGCGGTACGGCGGAAGTGCAGCACCGGTGACGCCCACCGCAGCACCTCTTCGACCGCGTCGTCCATGAGCCCGTCGGGGTCGCTGCGCAGTAGCTCGAACTGCTCGGGGTGGGTGAGGAGCGCGTACATGCCGTGCGCGGTGGCGTTCCGGGTCGTCTCGTTGCCGGCGACCGCCAGCAGCATCATGAACATGTCGAACTCGAGCTCGCTCAAGCTCTCGCCGTCGATCTCGGCGTTGAGGAGCTTGGTGACGATGTCGTCGCGCGGGTCGTCGCGGCGCGCCCCCGCCAACTCGTTGACATAGGTGAACAGCTCGACGAACGCGTTCCCGGTGTCGTCCGCCATGTACTCGGGGTCGCCGGCGCCGACCATGCGGTTCGACCACTCGAACAACTTGCGCCGGTCCTCCTGGGGCACGCCCATGATCTCGGCGATGGCCTGGAGCGGGAGTTCGGCCGCGATGTCCTCGACGAAGTCGGCCGAGCCCTGCTCGATGACCTGGTCGACGATCAACGCGGCGCGATGCCGCAGCGCCTGTTCGATGAGTCCGATCATGCGCGGCGTGAAGCCCTTGTTGACGAGCAGGCGGTAGCGCGTGTGCTTCGGCGGGTCCATGTCGAGCATGAGGACACCACGCGTGTCCATCATCGCGTCGGGGTCTTCACCCACGGGCAACTGCCCGGACATGATCATCGTCCCGCCGACCTCCGACGAGAACGTGTCGGTGTCGCGGTTGACCTCGATGAGGTCGGCGTGCTTGACGACGTTCCAGTACCCGCCACCCTTGAAGTCGTCCTCCTGCCAGTAGACGGGACACTCGGCCCGGAGCGTGGTGAACATCTCGTGGTGCTCACCGCGCACGAAGCGCTCGGGGTCGCTGAGGTTGATGCCCTCGATTGCCGTCCGGTTCATTGGGGGTCCCTTCTCGGGCGCCGCCGCGGCCGCGGCCCGCGCTCCGGCCCAGTTTATTTGACCAGATGAAGCATTTTTCACCGCAGTGGGCGTGCGGGCAGATTCAGCCGAGCAATGCCGACGCGGTCCCGGGTCGTAGGCCCTTGCCGTCGAAGCCGTCGAGGATCGCCGGGAGCGCCGCGATCGTGCCTGGATGGCCGAAATGCATGCTCACGATGGATCCGGCGCGCACCGCGGCCAACGTTCGCTGGGTCACCACGTCAGCGCCGGGATCGGTGTAGTCGAGTGGGTCGACGTCGAAGCCGAGCACCACGGGATATCCGGCCTGACCGGCCACGTCGAGGACGACCGGAGCCGGAGCGACGGTGCCGTCGTCGGTGCCCGAAGGACGGAAGTACTTGCCGCCGGAGCCGGTGAGCCGAACGAGCACGTCACGACACCGGACGATCTCCTCGGTCATCGCGTCGGGGGAGAGGGCGCCGAAGGTCGGATGGGTGTAGGTGTGGTTGGCGAGTTCGTGGCCGCCGTCGAGGATGCGCTTCGCCCAGTCCGGGTTGGCGTCGAGCCAGTTTCCGACGATGAACGACGTCATGTGCACCTGATGCGCGGCCAACACCGCGAGCAACTGTGCGGCGAGGTCGAGATCACCGTTGGTGTGGAAGGTCAACGCCACCCGGTTGAGGTCGGTCGGTCCACGGACGACGAACGACGCCGGCGGCGGCAACGTCGTGGTCGGGTCGCGACCAGTCGTGGTCGGCGATGTCGGTGTCGTCGGCGTCGGTGGAATCGTGCTCGAGTCGGCGGGGCGGGCGTCACTCCCGCCGTCGCTGCAGGCCGCCGCCAGCGTCCCGACCGCGAGGACCGCCCCGGCGAGGAAGGCGCGGCGCCCGACGGGCGGTGCGGGGTCCGGGGGGAGCATGTGGGAGTGACAGTAGCCGGTGGCCTCGTATGGGTTAGGTACACCTAAGTACCGCCCGGTTCCGATCAGGCCGGTTCCATCATCACTTCGTCGATGTAGCACCACAGCCAGTCCTCGCCGGGTTGGTACGACTGGATCAACGGGTGGTGCTCTGCGTGGTAGTGCGCGGTCGCGTGACGGTTCTTCGACTGATCGCAACATCCGACATGACCGCAGCTGAGGCACAACCGGAGATGGACCCAGGTGTCGCCGATACGCAGGCACTCCTCGCACCCCGACGCGCTCGCGGTGACGTCGCGAATCAGGTGGAGGTGGGAGCAGGGTGGGTTCATGCCGATGCCAACTCTACGTGGCGTCGTGCACCGTCGCTTCGGCCGCGAGCTCGTCCTCGGCGGCTTCCAGCTCGGCTTGCAGTTCGCCGACTGATTCGACCGGACCGCGCCCTTTGCGTCCCTGACGCCACAGTGAGAGCGCGACGATCGCGAACGTGATCGGCGTGAGGTACCACTGGTAGCGGCTGATGAAGGCAGCGATGTCGCGCAGTGGATCGGCGAGGAGGTCGCCGAGGAAGAAGATCAGTGTGATCCGCATGATCGTGCCGGTGATGTTCAAGGTGAAGAACGGCAGCGGCCGCATCTTCGTCGCTCCCGCGAGGAGGCAGACGACGTTGATCGGCCACAGCGCGACGACGACGTACGCGCCGCGTCGGAACACACGCTCGACGGTCCGGAGCGCCCGCGCGTCAGGTCCGGATCGCTGTTCGATCCAGCGGATACCGACGTCACCGTAACGGCGACCGAACAGATAGAAGAGCGGGTCGCCGATGAGCTCGCGCACGAGGGCCACGCTCAGGAACACCTCGCCGGGAACGAGCGGAGCCACCAGGAGCAAGCGATCGGCGCGCGTCGTCATCGCGGGGATGAGCGAGGGCGCGTCAGCGAGAAGCGTCGGGAAGATGGCGTTGGCGACGATACCGGCGACGGCGAGGACCGTCACCGGGACCAGAAAGAGCGTGAGGAGTGTCCGCTCCGACACGCCCGCGGTCACACGGGGGGAACGTCGGTGAGCTCGATGAAGTTGCCGGCGGGGTCCTGGATGAACGCGGCACGCACCGGATGGCCGAAGTCTTCGCGCGTGTTCGGTCCCATCACGAACGGGACGCCGCGCGATCCGAGTTCCTCCATGGTGGTGTCCCACGCGTCGGCCGGCACGTGGAGCGCGATGTGGGGGAACCCGACGCGGGAGCCCAGGTCGTCGACGGTGCCGAGATGCACCTGCGCAGTGCCGAGCCGGATCCACGCGCCTTCGGTGCCCGGGCCGAAGTCGGGGCGCGGCAGCGGCGAGAATCCCAACGTGTCGCAGTAGAAGGCGAGCGCGGCGTCGAGGTCGTCGACCATCACGGCCACATGGCTGTACCCGGCGATGGTGACGGCGGGAGCTTTGGTGGGCACGGTGCTCTCCATTCGGTCGGTGAGCTCAGAGACCAGCAGCGTATTCCTCGGCGAGCTGCGCGCAGCTGTCCACTCGCCGCCGGAAGTAGTCGACGTCGGCATCGGCGTTGCCGCGGGCGCCCGAGAGGATGCGGGCCAGCACGCCTTCGAGGATGCAGGCGAGGCGCCAGAACGAGAACGCCACGAAGAACGGGATGTCGGACACGTCGCGACCTGACCGTTCGGCGTAGCGGTCGAGCAGCGCGACGCGGGTGGCGAAGCCGGGCGCCAAGGTCGGGTTGTGGTCGTCGGCGCGCAGCGGATCGCCGGACTCGGCCCACGTCGCGAGGATGTAGCCGACGTCGGCGCGGGGGTCACCGAGGGTGCAGATCTCCCAGTCCAGGACGGCCTGGATGTCGCCGTGGCCATCGACGACACAGTTGCCCAGCCGGAAGTCGCCGTGCACGACCGTGCTCTCGCGCTGTTCGGGGATCCGCGCCTCCAGCAGCGCGTGGACGCGGTCGATCGCGGCGAGTTCGCGTGTCTTCGACGCGTCGAACTGCGCGTGCCAGCGCTTGAGTTGCCGGCGAATGAGCTCGTCGCGTCGGGCGAGGTCACCGAGCCCCACCGCGTCGACGTCGACCGCGTGGAGCGCGACGAGCGCGTCCACCAGCGAGGCGCCGGCGTGCGCCCGCGCCGGCTCGTCGAGCTCCTCCGCCGCGGTCTCGACATCGTTGAGCACGATGCCGCTGACGTACGACATCACGTAGAACGGGGCGCCGATCACTTCGGGGTCGGCGCAGAACGCGAGCGCCTCGGGAACCGGCACGGGGGTCGGCCCCAGCGCATGGATGATGCGGTGTTCGCGGCCCATGTCGTGCGCGGTCGGTAACACGCCGTGCAGAGGAGGCCGGCGCAGGACGAACTCGTGCCCGGCGGCATCGGTCATGCGCGCCGTGATGTTGGACTGCCCTCCCGTGATGACTTCGGCAGCGAAGGGAGCGGTCAACGACGGCAGGACGGCACCGGCCCACGTGGCGAAGGACTCGAGGTCGATCCCGATCGGCGCGCCGTCGGCCACGGCTACTTCCCGGTGAAGCGCGGCACCCGCCGCTCGCTGGTGGCCTGGATGCCCTCGCGGAAGTCGTCGGTCGTTCGGAGTCGTTGTTGCTCCTGGTGTTCGCGCTGGGTCGCGGCGCGTACGCGATCAGCCAGATCGCTGCGCATGGTCTCGCGGATCGCGAGGAGCGCGAGCGGCCCCGACGCCGCGATCTCGGACGCGAAGAAGTGGGCCGCGACGCGCACTTCCTCCGCGGGCGCGACGCGATCGGCGAGCCCGATGGCCAGTGCGTCCTCGCCCCGTACGTCGCCGCCGGTGTACATCAGCTCCAGCGCTCGTTGCTGACCGACCACGGCGGGCAAGGTCACCGAGATCCCGAATCCTTGGTGGAACCCGAGCTTGGCAAAGTTGCAACTGAACCGGGTCTGGGGCGTGGCGACGCGGAAGTCGGCCGCGAGCGCCAATCCGAGTCCACCGCCGACCGCGGCGCCTTGCACCGCGGCGACGATGGGCTTGCGATTGGAGAAGAGGCGCGCGGCTTGCTCGTACAGCACCGCGGTATTGTCGATGACGTCGGTACCGCTCAGGTCGGCACCGGCACAGAAGTTCTTGCCTTCGGAGCAGAGGACGACGGCGCGGCACGCTGCGTCGTCGTCGAGACCGAGCACGGTGTCGGCGAGGGTCGTGATCACCTCGAGGTCGAACCAGTTGTGGGGAGGGCGATGGATCTCGACGGTCGCGACGAAGTCGGCGACGTCGACGGAGACTGCGGCGTCGGTGCTCATGATCCGCGGACGCTACCTCGTTGCCGGTCACCGCTTGGCCGGTCGCTGCTGGACAACTCACAAATCCCTGACCTTTCGGCGGTTACCTGTTGGACAAGAGCCGAAACCCCCCTCGGCTCGGTCATCCGACACCGACCGAAAGGACCGATCATGAAGATCAAGAAGCTGGTTGCGACAGTGGCACTGGCCGGCGCCATCACCGCCGGTACGGCCGGGGCGGCCTTTGCCGCCGACGGTTCGACCTCGACCTCGGGCTCGACCGACCCCTCGGCCCAACCGGCCAAGCGCCACCCGGGCATCCGACGCGCGGTCCGGCGGGGCGCGTTCAAGATCGTGCTCGACACCGTCGGCGGGACCAAGGAAGCGCTGCGTGCCGCGTTGAAGGGCGGACAGAGCATCAGCGACTACGCCACGTCGCAGGGCAAGAAGCCCGAAGACGTGGTCACCGCCCTGGTGAACGCAGCCGACACGAAGCTCGACCAGCTCGCGACCGACCACAAGCTGTCGCAGGAACGGGTCGACGCCATCAAGGTCAAGGTGCCCGAGCGGGTGAACACCTTCGTGAACCGCCACTTCGGCCAGAAGGCCCAGGCCTCGACCTGATCCGTGCCACCGCGAGGTTCCCCCACCTCGTTCGAGACGCCCGCCGGGAGCCCCACCGGCGGGCGTCTTCGCGAGCGGTCCGAAGTGGACACCCCGGTGTGCTAAGTTACTACTCAGTAACTTACGGGTCCGACCCCCCCGATGAGAGGAGCCCGTGGTGGCCGATTTCTCGCTCGAACTCAACGAGGACCAGCTCCAGATCAAGAAGTGGGTGCACGACTTCGCCGAAGACGTCGTCCGTCCCGCGGCTCATGAGTGGGACGAGCGCGAAGAGACGCCGTGGCCCATCATCGAGGAGGCCGCTCGGAACGGGCTCTACTCCATGGAGTTCGGAGCCAACGCGGTCGGCGACCCCACCGGCCTCACCTGGCCGGTGGTCATGGAGGAGATGTGCTGGGGCGACGCCGGCATCACGCTCGCCATCTTCGGCAGCACACTGGCGGTCTCGGGCATCATCGCCAACGGCACGCCGGAACAGGTCGGCGAGTGGGTCCCGCAGTGCTTCGGCACGCCGGAGAAGATCCAGCTGGGCGCCTTCTGCGTGAGCGAGCCGGACGCGGGGAGCGACGTCAGCTCGCTGCGCACGCGCGCCGTCTACGACGAAGCCACGGACGAGTGGGTGCTCAACGGCACCAAGACGTGGATCACGAACGGTGGTATCGCGGACGTCCACGTGGTGGTCGCGTCGGTGGAGCCGGAGCTCGCGGGGCGTGGTCAAGCGAGCTTCGTCGTACCTCCCGGCACCCCTGGTCTGCGGATGGGCCAGAAGTTCAAGAAGCACGGGATCCGGGCCAGCCACACCGCCGAAGTCGTGCTCGACGACGTGCGCATCCCCGGGAACTGCCTGCTCGGAGGGAAGGAGAAGCTCGACGAGCGTCTCGCCCGCGCCCGAGAAGGTGGGAGCAGCCGCGGGCAGGCGGCGTTGAAGACGTTCGAAGCGACGCGACCGCTCGTGGGCGCGCAGGCCCTCGGCATCGCGCGCGCGGCGTACGAGTACTCGCTCGACTACGCCAAGGAACGCGTGCAGTTCGGTCGGCCGATCATCGAGAACCAGGCCATCGCGTTCAAGCTCGCCGACATGAAGACCGAGATCGACGCGTCCCGGCTCCTGGTGTGGCGCACGTCGTGGATGGGGGCGACGGGCAAACCGTTCGAGTTCGGCGAAGGTTCGATGAGCAAGCTGAAGGCGGGGGAGACCGCGGTACGGGTCACCGAAGAGGCGATCCAGATCCTCGGCGGCTACGGCTACGTGCGGGAGTACCCGGTCGAGCGCTGGCACCGCGATGCCAAGATCTACACGATCTTCGAAGGCACCAGCGAGATCCAGCGCCTCGTGATCGCCCGCGCCATCTCTGGCCTGCACATTCGCTGAGTTTTCGGTCGCCGAGCGCGCTGGCAGAGCTCGACCGGATCCTTGCAGAACTGGAGGTCGAGTGAGCGAGCTGCCGTCGGGGACGGTCACGTTCTTGTTCACCGACATCGAGGGTTCGACGCCAATTGCCGTCATGGTGATTCTCCCCAATACCGATGTCGAGCACACGGCCCACGCACAGAACGGCAGCATCGCACCAAACGTTCACCGGACCGATGCCGCGGGCGCACATGGCGGCACCTCGGCGTGCCTTCGAACCGCGACGGAGTTCGGAACGGCACCCAGTGCCGACTCTGGAATGGCACCATTGGATATCGAATCGACCTGGGGGACGTATGCGCGTGCATGAGCCGGAGAAGCTCATCGAGGAGTTCATCGCTGCCTTCAACGGCGGCGACCTCGACGGCCTCGTTCGGGATCTCTACGAGGAGGATGTCGTCGTCGTGCCAGGGCCGGGTCCAGAAGTGATGTCTGGCCGCGACGCCGTCGTTCGAGGACTGCAACCTGTGCTCGCGACGGGCGGGAAGATGTCGCTCGCGTCCGTGGTGGCGATTCGCAATGGTGACCTCGCGTTGACACACACGAAGGTCCGTTTCGCGCTTCCCGGCCAAGAGCCAATGGAGCGCCCGGTGGGGTCGGCCGAGATCGCAAGACGCCAGTCCGACGGCACGTGGCGCTATGTCGTCGACAACTCGCTCGGCGCAGCAATACTCGACGAAACGCAGTCCTAGCCGTGCCGCCGTCGCGATCCTGATTGGGACACTCCTCGCCTCCTCCGCTCAGTCGTCTCCCCGAACGATGCGACCGGGCAGGGCGCGCCAGAACGAAGCACTACTGGGCGCCGCTGAGTCTGGCTCGAGGGTCTGTCGTCCGGCTACAGGCGGAGGGCTGTTGTGGATGGCCGGCCGTCTGAGTCGGCCCATAGGGACGATCACGGCAGTCTCACATGGAACTCTCATCATCGACTGTTAGGTTCGGTCGTGGGAGCCCGATCGCGAAGGAAGCCGATGGAGACCGAGGTCCACTCACTGTGTCACGCGCAGCTGCGCGTGATGCCCGCGTGGCTGGCGCCGTGATCGAGGCCCGGGGGCTCACCAAGCGTTATGGGGCGACGGTTGCGGTCGATGGGCTGAGTTTCGATGTGCAGCCTGGTCGTGTGACCGGGTTCCTCGGGCCAAACGGCGCCGGCAAGACGACCACGATGCGTCTGGTGCTCGGTCTGGACCATCCGAGCGCGGGCAGCGTGACGGTCGCGGGGAAGAGCTACGCGGATTACCGCTTCCCGCTCTATGAGGTCGGCGCCCTGCTCGACGCGAAGGCCGTGCACGGCGGCCGACGGGCCCGCGAGCACCTGTGGTGTCTGGCGCAGTCGAATCGCATTCCGCGAGGGCGTGTGGACGAAGTGCTCGAGCTGGTCGGCCTCGCTGACGTCGCTCGCCGCCGGGTTGGCACCTTCTCGCTCGGCATGAGTCAGCGGCTCGGGATTGCCGCTGCGTTGTTGGGCGATCCCGAGGTGCTCATGTTTGACGAGCCGGTGAACGGTCTTGACCCAGAAGGGATCGTGTGGATCCGCAACCTCTTTCGTTCGTTGGCCGATGAGGGCCGCACGGTGTTCGTGTCGAGCCATCTGATGACCGAGATGGCGCTCACCGCGGATCACCTGATCGTGATCGGCCGCGGGAAGTTGATCGTCGACGAATCGATCGCTGATCTGTTGTCGCGGGGCTCGGGGCGTGTGCGGGTCAGTTCGCCGGAAGTTGCGCGTCTGAGTGCCCTGGTCACTGAACAGGGTGGACGCGTCGACGCCGAAACGGACGGTGTGGTCGTGGTCCGTGAACTCGCGGCGCCGGCGATCGGGGAGATCGCGGCGCGGCACGGGATCGTCCTCCACGAGCTCACCCCGGAGCAGGCGTCGCTCGAGGAGACGTTCTTCGAACTCACCGACGACAGCGTCGAGTTCCACGGGGAGGCCGTCAGCGCAGCGGAGGCAGCCCGATGACCGCGGTCGACACGCCGCGCCTCGGCGAACATCGGCTCCAGGCACCTACGGGCGGCGCCGTGCGCGCGGCGTTGGCGTCGGAGGCAACGAAACTACGTTCGGTGCGTTCGACGGTGTGGACGCTGGTGGTCGCAGTCGTGGCCACCGTCGGGATCGGCGCGCTCATCACCACCGCGCGTGTGAGCCGCTGGAACGAACTCTCGCCGCGCGAGCGCCTGACACTGGACCCGACCACCATCAGTCTGCGTGGTGTGTTCCTCGCCCAGCTCGCAATCGGAGTGCTCGGCGTGCTCGTGATCAGCTCCGAGTACACGACCGGGATGATCCGCACCACGTTCGCGGCCGTGCCCCACCGACCACTGGTGCTCTTCGCGAAGGCGGTCACATTCGCTGTGGTCGCGTTCGTCGTCGCGACCGCGGCGTGCTTCGCCGCATTCCTGATCGGCCAGAGCATCCTTGCGGCCAAGCACGCAAACGTCACGCTCTCGGATCCGGGTGTGATGCGTGCCGTCGTGGGCGCCGGCACCTACCTCACGCTGGTCGGGTTGCTCGGGCTGGGACTCGGCACGCTGCTGCGGCGCACCGCGGGCGCGATCGCCACACTGTTTGGCCTCGTGCTCGTGCTCCCCGCACTCACCGAAGCGCTCCCGTCGCCATGGAACAACGACGTCGGCAAACTGCTGCCGATCAACGCGGGCCGAGCGCTGTTCGCGGTGAGACCCTCGACCGATCTGCTCTCGCCCGGTCAGGGACTACTCGTTCTGCTCGCCACCGTCGGTGTCGTTCTGGCCTTGGCCACCGTCGCACTGGTTCGCCGAGACGCCTGACGCGAGAGATCAGGACCACCCAGGACAGACGCGACGACGACGGAGACCCGAACCAAGACCCCCACCCCTCCCGCAACGGGCACAACACGACGCACCGAATGTTCACACGATCGCAGGCGCGGGCCGCCCCGAACGAACAGGCACATCACGCGGTTGTTGATTACCGACTATGGGTGTCCGATCTCGCGCCCAACGCACCGATGTCGATCGTTGCGCGGCGGTAGCAAGTGGCCGCGGGGTGTCGACGCATGTTGGGGGTCGCGGACCGAGGTGACGATCACTGCGATGATGGTGGCGGCACGCACGAGTACGAAGCAGCACAGGAGTGCCCTGACCATGTCGGTAGGTAGTCCGAGTCGGGTGTTGCCGAACACGACGAAGTAGACGCCGAGATCGGCGGCGCAGAACGCTCCCCACCAACGATGTGCGATGGGGAGCGCGGCGAAGAATGGCACGAGCCAGAGGTCATAGACCGGTGAGTGCACTTTGTTACTGAGCAAGAAGATCGCGGTTGCGGCGGCGCCGATCTCGAAGGCGCCGAGGTGGCGGCGTACGGCGGTGTAGGTGAGCAGGGTGATGCCCAGTGCGAGCGCGCTGATCGAAAGGACGTTGGCCACCGACGGCGCGGCGAATACGTGCAGGCCGGGGAGGCGCACTGTGTAGTACCAGATGCTGCCCCAGGTGGCGGGACGTGCGCCTTGAAACCTCAGCGTCCACCACCAGTTCCGCGGCGCGGCGAGCAACACCGGGAGGTTCACCGCGACCACAACCAGCGCGGCGCTGCTCACGATTCGGGCCGCGTCGCGTGGTCGTCCCTGCGCGAGACGGACCCCGGCGAGGGGCATGACGAACGCAGCCGGAAAGAGTTTCGCGGCGGCGCCCAGTCCGAGTAACGCGCCCGCGGGTGCGTCGCGGTCTTGTTCGTAGAGCGCGAGGCCAACAACTGCGGGCGCGATCGCAAGGAGATCCCAGTTATGGAAGACGTACAGCAGTACGGGGAGCCCGGCGACCCAGCGCCAAAGATGTGGAGACGATCGCCGCTCGAGTGTGACCGCTACAACGACCGCCAGGGCGCTCGAGATCGCCGCGCCAACAAGGAAGAACCCGAAGGCACCGCCGCCGACGAACGACATCGCGTACATCGTGAAGCCGATGAGCACCGGATACTCGACGACCCGGTCCAGGTACGGCGGCGCCGACGGGCGGATACCACGCAGACCGAAGAGATGTGGGACGTCGGAAAGCGCGTGGGCTCGACCGAAAATCGCGAACCCGATGACCTGCAAGGCGAGCGCCGCGATGAGCAGCCCGCCGAGCGCCAGGATCGGGTTGACGGCGGTCCCTCTCTGCCGACGACTGCTCAACACGTACGTAATAAGACGTCACTACGCTCGCACTCATGAACGAGCAATGAGAGTCTCGTCCGCCAGCTTCAGAGCGGACGATCGGTACTTGCTTGCGAGCAGAACCGTCCGAGGGTCGAGACGCTTAGAAGATCGGCGAAGACCGCTCTTCACCAAGGCGCCGCCCAGTGACGGCGTGCGGCACGATCTGGAGCCACACCTTGTGGATGCCAAATGCCCACGGTGCCGGGAAGTGACCGTCCATGGCTTGCAGCAACTCAGGAACCCGTTCCAGATCGACCTCGGCGCCGGTACCTCGCACCAGGACGCTCCAACCGAACTGCCACTCCTCATCGATACGGTCGACCTCGAAAGCGACCATCGGCTGGCGCATCGCCGCTTGCTTCGCACCACCTTCCACGCGCAGCACGATGTCGTGTCCGGCCATGGCGAAGTTCACAGGCACAGCGAGCGGTCCGAGGTCATCGAGGTACACGAGCCGCCCGACCCGCGCGCTCGCAAGCAGCCGGAAGCACTCGTCGGGCGGGAGATTCTCGAGCTCGCGTTGCGTCATGACTCGATTGTCGAGCGGAGCACATCGGCGGCACCATGGCCGAAGGTCCCATCTTGTAGCCGCGACAAACCGGCAGCGCTCCAGAGTCGGCTACAGGCCTCCGCCGCGCCGGAGGCTCACGCATGACAACTTCGAGGTCGACCTTGACGTGCTCTGGAGCACGGTGACGGAGAGCCTGCCGGCGTTGCTGGCGGCGCTTCGCTCGCCCGTTTCCTGAGGGGGCTGTCGACCGGCGACGGTTCGTACACTGGCCCGATGCCCACCGGACAGCAGATCTTCCAGCTGCGGATCGAGCTCGACGACGTGACGCCCGCGGTGTGGCGACGGCTCCTTGTCCCGGGCGGCATCCGCCTGGCCAAGCTTCACCTGATCCTCCAGGCCGCGATGGGCTGGACGAACTCGCACCTGCACGCGTTCATGATCGACGGCGAGCGCTACGGGATGAAGTTCGACGACGACTTCCTCGACGAGGAAGATCTCGATCTGTTCGACGAGAAATCCGTCACCGTCATCCGCGCGCTCGGTACGCACGAGCGGATCGCCTATGAGTACGACTTCGGCGACGGGTGGGATCACACGGTGGTTGTGGAAGAGCGCTTCACACTGTCGCACGGCCTGAAGCACGCGGTGTGCCTCGATGGTGCGAGCGCATGTCCGCCGGAGGACTGTGGCGGTGCCGGTGGCTACGAGGAGCTGCTGCTCGCTCTGGCCGACCCCAGCCACGAGGACCACGCGGAGTTCCTCGAGTGGATCGGCGGCCCGTTCGACCCGAAAGCCTTCGACATCGTCGCCACGAATGTCGCGCTCCAGCACGTGCACTGAAGCGCGCGACCAGCAGTCGGGACGCCGACGAGAACCGCGTCAGCACTGCGAGTCGAAGGCCGAGCACGGCCGCTCCACCGAGAGATTCGATCTCGCTCGCCGGTCCAACTACGCAAATGATCACCACAAGTGTGCACGGGCGCGGTCGAGCCCCCGCCGAAGCGACCCCGAATCGAGCACCGCGTCCGGTTTTTGGGGCACAATGCGCCGGACCCTTGGAGGAAACACCGATGGATCGCCATGAACGGATCGATGAGCAACTCGCCCAGGTGCCGTTGTTCTCGTCGCTGTCGAAGAAGGAGCTGCGCCAGATCTCCCAGCTCGCGACCCCGCTGGAGCGGCCGGCCGGAACGGTCTTGGTGCAGGAAGGCAAGATCGGCCACGAGTTCATCATCGTGCTCGAGGGAGAGATCGAGGTGCGCAAGGGCGACCAGGTGATCGCCACGCGCGGACCGGGCTCGTACATCGGCGAGATCGCCCTCATCGACCACCGACCGCGGACCGCGACCGTGGTCGCGATCACCGCGGTGTCGATCGAGGTGATCGGCCAACGCGAGTTCTCGGAGTTGCTCATCGACATGCCCGAGCTCTCCCAGCAACTGCTGGCGACCGTCGCCCGCCGTCTGAGCGATCTCGACGCCAAGACCGAGGCGTAGCCGCCGGCCAATGCCGCAACTGCCGTCGGGGACGGTCACCTTCCTCTTCACGGACCTCGAGGGTTCGACGCGGCTGTGGCAGGAACATCCCGACGCGATGCAGCCGGCGCTGGCGCGCCACGACGAGATCGTCCGCGACGCGATCGAGTCGCACGACGGGTACGTGGTGAAGACGACGGGTGACGGGTTCCACGCCGCGTTCGCGGCTGCCCACGACGCCGTCAACGCGGCCGTTTCGGCGCAGCTCGCGCTCGGGCGGGAGCCCTGGGGCGACACGGGTCCTCTCGTGGTGAGGATGGGCATCCACAGCGGTCCGGCGGAGCTCCGTGACGGCGACTACTACGGCACCGCGGTGAACCGTGCCGCGCGCCTCATGTCGGCGGCCCACGGCGGCCAGATCGTGGTCTCGCTCGCCGCCGAGGAGCTGGTCCAGGACGCGGGCGTCGAGCTCGTCGATCTCGGCGAGCACAACCTGCGTGACCTCGCGCGTTCGGAACGCGTGTTCCAAGTCGTCGCCGGCGAGATGCGGCGCGACTTCCCTCGCCTCCAGTCGCTCGACGCGTTCCCGGGGAATCTCCCGCTGCAAACCACGTCGTTCGTGGGTCGCGACGCCGAGTTGGTTGCGATCGCTGCCGCGCTCGAGTCGGCGCGGCTGGTGACGCTCACCGGCGTGGGTGGCGTGGGCAAGACTCGCCTGTCGCTCCAGGTGGCCGCGGAGGTACTCCCTCGTTTCCGCCACGGCGCTTGGTTCTGTGAGCTCGCGACTGCAGTCGACGATGACAGCTTGCTCCAGGTGGTGGTGTCGACGCTCGGCGTCACGTCGTTGCCGGGTCGGACCCTCGACCGGAGCATCGTCGAGTTCCTCCGGGCAAAGTCGCAGTTGCTCGTGTTCGACAACTGCGAGCACCTCCTCGATGAGGCCAGCCGGCTGGCCGAGGCGATCCTGCGCGACTGCCCTGACACGCGCATCCTGGCGTCAAGCCGCGAAGGCCTCGGCGTGCCGGGCGAACAGATGCTCGCGGTGCGTTCGCTGCCGGTGCCCGCCACGAACGACGGCTTCGATGCGATCACGCACAGCGACGCGGTGGCGCTCTTTGCCGAGCGCGCGGGGTCGGCCCGCGCCGGGTTCGTGCTGGAACCCGCCAACGCGCCGGCGGTGGTGGAGATCTGTCGCCGCCTCGACGGCATCCCCCTCGCCATCGAGCTGGCGGCGGCGCGTGTGGGCTCGATGAACCCGAGTGACATCGCCGCGCACATCGACGAGCGCTTCCGACTCTTGACCGGTGGTCGTCGCACCGGCATCGAACGTCACCAGACGTTGCGGGCCACTGTCGACTGGTCGTACTCCCTCCTCGAGCCCGCCGAACAGGCGGTGTTCGATCGGCTCGGTGTCTTCTCGGGCGGGTTCGACGGCGCGGGGGCGAGTGCAGTCGTCACGGGGGACGGCATCGAGTCGTGGGACGTGCTCGACGCGCTCGGCAGCCTCGTGGCCAAGTCGATGGTGACCCTCGACGACCCGGTTGACGGCGAGGCCCGTTACCACATGCTCGAGACCCTGCGCGCGTACGCCCGCGAGCGGCTCGACGAACGGGCCGAGACCGACGCGTGGCGCCGTCGCCATGCCGCTCGCTGTGCCGACCTCGCCGAGGAATGGGGACCGGCCTTGCGTGGCCGCGACGAGCTTGCCGTCCGTCGCCGCCTGCACGCTGAGGTCGACAACGTCCGCGCCGCGGTCACGTGGGCGCTCGACCGCGACGATCCCGACGACCAGGACCTTGGCGTACGGATCCTCATCGCCCTCCTCTACGAGACCACCATGGACCGCAGCACGGGCTACGCGACATGGGCCGAACACGCGCTTCGTCGCGTGACGCGCTGGCCGCCGGGTTCCCGCAATGCCCTCCTCGCCGCGGCCTCCCAAGCCGACGTCCATCGAGGAGACTTTGCCGGCGCCCTCGAGCACGCGGAAGCAT
The DNA here is from genome assembly GCA_963726965.1 of uncultured Actinomycetes bacterium. Classification (GTDB taxonomy): domain Bacteria; phylum Actinomycetota; class Acidimicrobiia; order IMCC26256; family DASPTH01; genus DASUAS01. The sequence goes on from CAVSEI010000008.1 coordinate 29,856, forward strand.
CGGTCGTGGCGCTCGACCCCACGGCCCCGGGGTCGTTGCTGCCGTACGTCTCGCTCGGTGCCGCGTTGGTGTTCCAGGGTCGTGCCGACGAAGCGGTGGCAGTGATGAGAGAGGCGATCGCGCGGTTCGATGCCGCCGGTGCCGGCGACTACGAACGTTGGAACCTCCTCTCGGTGCTGCTGACGTTCCGTGTGGTCGGCGGTGATCCGACCGACCTGCGGGACGAAGCGGCGGAATCCGTGCGACTGGCCCGGCGGATCGGCAACCCGAGCGCACTCGCGATCGCGCTGTCCGTCGCGGGAATCTCCTTGCTCACCGACGACCCGAAGGCGGCGCTGTCTCTCTGTGAGGAGAGCATGGCTCTCACCGTGTCCGGTGCCAGTGACGTCACGTTCAGCATCACGCGTAGCGCCGCGGCCGCCGCGCTCGCCGTGCTCGGGAATCGGAGGGGCGCACTCGAGTATGTGCGCGAAGCGCTGCGGTACTCGGCCGCGCAGGGTGACCGCGGGAGCGTCAACTTCGCATTGAGCGTGCCGATGCTGCCGCTGATCGGTTCGGTTCGGCCCGAGCTCGCGCTGGTCTGTTCCTGGGCTCTCGACGGGTTCTTGTCGGCCAACGAGATCGCCATAGAAGCCGGCAGGCTGGCCCGCGACCGGGCGCAGGACGAATTGGGTGCGGCCCGGTACGCCGAGCTCCGGAGCGGTCTCGAAGCGCTGTCGTTCGAGGACACGGTGGATCTCCTGCTCAGCGAGTTCGACCGTGAGATCGTGGCCTGCGAGGATGCGACCTGACCCAGCTGCGCCGTGGTGAGAGGTCGGACCGGGGCCAGAGGGTCAGGCGACGGGTCGCAGGACGCGGCCGGGGCGGGCGCCGGTGTCGGCACCGTTGAGCCAGGTCGGCGTGCCCGCCACCACGGTGGCGCGGAACCCCGCGGGAGGGCGGGTGAAGCGCCAGGTTCCATGGGGCACGTCGTAGCACGCGTTCCTCGCGTTGCAGCTCGATCTCGTCGAGCGCGAACACTGTGAGATCTCCCGCCTTGCCCGGCGCGAGCACGCCGCGGTCGGTGAGGCCGAAGAACTCGGCGGTGCGCGCGGTCAACGCATGCACCGCCTCTTCGATCGTGAGCAAGCCCGCCTCGCGCACGTAGTGAGTGAACAGGTACATGTGTTCACCCGCCCCCGAGAAGAGCTGCAGGTGTGCGCCGCTGTCGTTGATGTTGGTCAACGTGCGCGGCTCGCGCAGCGCGGCGACGATGTCGGGTTCCGAGAGCTGCTCTGGAGTGCCGACCATGATCGAGTGGATGCCGTTCGCCAGCACCCATTCCGCGAGCACGTCGGAAATGTGCAGGTCGCATTCCGCGGCGTACTCGGCAAGGGAGATGTCGAGGGGCCCGGCGCCGGTCTCGGAGATTGCCAGCAGCATCTCGTGGGGGCGATCGATGCGTGACTGATTCGAGTGGGTGCGGTTGTCCCAATCGGTGCGGGCACGGTCGCGCCACGCGGCGTCCGCGAGGGTCGGGAGCTTCAACTCGTCGGGCCCGTTGAGCACGTCGTTCCACGCCGGGACCCGCTGGAACACGATCGACCGTTCGAAGCCGAAGAACGGCGCCAGCGGCTTGAACGGGACGACCGGCCAGAAATCGCTACCGCTCGCTTGCAGCCGACGGTGCGCGTCCCACACCAGTGGCCGGTGCTCGTCGTCGCGCACGTTCATGGGCATCCCCGGCCACTGCGCGCGCACGCCGGCCTCGCGACAGAGTCTTCCGAAGCGCTCCGCGTCTTCGACGTCGTGGTCGGGATCGTTGAAGCGGGTGATCATCTGCACGGTGGCGGGGCGATGTCGCGCCACCACGTCGAACAACGCGGCGAATTCGTCGTCGTCGGCGAAGAAGCCCGGCACCGGCCGCAGCGTGCGGTCCTTGTCGAAGTGGTTGACCGACAGCCCCATCGATCCGGCGGCGAGCCCCTCGTCGAGCGTGCTCGCCATGCGGGCCACTTCATCGGCCGTCGCCGCACGCTCCCACGCCGCCGCACCCATCACGAAGGTCCGCAACGACAGGTGGCCGAGGTATCCGCCGACGTGGACGGTCGTGGGTTGCGCCGCCAGCGCGCGCGCGTACTCGGGCCAGCCTTCCCACGTCCACGGGATCTCCTGGTGGAACACGTCGAGGGGCAGGTCTTCCAAGAAGCACAACAGGTCGACGATCTCGTCGCGCTGCGCGCCGGCGAGCGGCGCGATCGAGTTGCCGCAATTGCCGAACACCATCGACGTGTTGCCCTGCGACGGGAGCGGATCGAGGGCCGGGTTCCACCACATCGCACCGTCGAGGTGGGTGTGGGTGTCGATGATCCCGGGCGTGACGTAGGCGCCCGTCGCGTCGACGACGGTCTCACCGTCCGGGGAGAGCCCGGGGCCGATCTCCCGGATGGCGCCGTCACGAACGCGGACGTCGGACACGAAGGCGGCGGCACCGGTGCCGTCGACCACCGTGCCGCCGCGAATCAGGACGTCACCCATGCTCTGCTCCCTCGAGGTCGAGAACCCCGAGGCTACGTCGCGTGGCGGGACTCAGCGGCTGAGGTCAGACGCCCGGGTCCACACCAAGCCGTCGACGTCACGCGCGAAGCGATCGACGGCTCGCCAGTCCGTGTATTCGTAGTCGTGGGTCATGTCGGTGTCACCACCCTCGCGGCGCACGATTGCCCGCATGACGCGCCGCTTGAGCCACCCGTACTGGGTGTAGACGAGGGCGCCCGCAAAGAGGCCCACGATGTCGGGATCGAAGCCCGTGCGGTCGAGGAATTCGTGCACCATGCCCTGCGCGGTCGCGGTGTGTTCCTCATCCGGATTCGTCGAGGTGAGGCTCACCTGGAACAGCGCGGTGGGCAACGAGTTCAGGGTGGCGACGTGATCGCGGACGTACCGCGTGAGCGCTCGGCTGTGATGGACCGCGTGGATGGAGTCGCCGACGATCACCGCGTCGTACCCGTCTGGTGTCGGAGCGCCGGCGACATCGTGGACCTCGACCTCGTCTCCCAGCTCACGGAGGACGGCGGCCACGTGATCGGCGACCCGCGCCGTCTGGCCTTCGGACGTGTGGAACACCAGCAGGATCTTGGTCATGGCCCCAACGTGACGCGTCGGTGTGCTGCCCAACAGAGTCGAAGGTCCCCTACTCGGTGAGCCGCGCCGCGAACACCGCCGCCTGCGTGCGCCGTTCCATGCCGAGCTTGGCCAAGACGTTCGACACGTAGTTCTTCACCGTCTTCTCGGCGAGGTGCATCTCGCCCGCGATCTGCCGGTTCGTGAGCCCATCGGCGATCAGCATGAGAATCCGTCGTTCCTGCGCGGTCAGCCGGGCGAGACGTTCGTCATCGGCCGACGGCGCGCGGAACTGTTCGAGCAGTCGTGCGGTCACCGCCGGATCGAGCAACGATGCACCCGCGCCGGCGCGTCGCACCGCGTCGACGATGTCGGTACCCCGGATCTGCTTCAGGAGGTATCCGGCGGCGCCGGCCATCACCGCCTGGAGCAGTGCCTCGTCGTCGGAAAACGACGTGAGCATCACGCACGCAACCTCGGGATGGCGCGAACGGATCTCGCGACAGACCTCGACGCCGTCACCATCCGGCAGCCGGACGTCGAGCAGCGCGACGTCGGGACGCGTCGGCGGGATCCGGGCCAGCGCGAGTTCCGCGGTCTCGGCTTCGCCGACGACCTCGAGGTCGTCCTCGGCTTCGAGGAGCTCCCGCACCCCGCGCCGCACGACCTCATGGTCGTCGAGCAGGAACACGCGGAGCGGGCGGTCGGTCATGGGACCAAGCTACCGAGAAAGTCCCGGAAACGGGCCGGGCCACTCGAACCAGCGGCCGGTGATGTGGTCACTCGGAATCCTGGTCATGCCGGTCTCGGCCGCCGATTCGGCCCTTCCGACCACCAGCACGCTCCAGCCCTCGGCGCCGGCCGCGTCGAACGCGTCGGCTTCGAACGCGATGACCGCGTCCGCGAACGACACCGCCGGGCCGGACGCGGGTGCCGGTGCGGGATCGAAGACGATGTGTTCGTCTTGGAGTTCGTAGCGCACCGGAACGATCGCGGGGAGCGCGCCGACGCTCACCGCCACCCGTCCGATGCCACCGGCCCGGAGCAACGCCCGACACTCACCCGGAGAGAGGTGTTCGTCATCGCGATCCACGATGATGATCAAAGCGGTTCGTGATGAGGTGAGCCAGAGGAATTGGTCCTGCCGGCGGATCCTCAACTCCCGAGTGGCACCCGCCAGTCCAGGACGCTCCCGCCGTTCGGGCCGGGCCCGAGGTGCCACGTACCGCCGAGTCGATCGGCACGACCGGCGAGGTTCCGCAAGCCGTGCCCACCGTTCATCGCCCCGTCGGCGCCGATCCCGTTGTCGACCACCTCGAGGAGGAACTCGTCGGGCGAAGCAACGACGCGGACGTCGACGGTCGTGGCGTGCGCATGTCGGGCGACGTTGGCGAGTGCCTCCCGGAACACTGCGAGCACATGCTCGGCCACCGGCCTGCCCATGGTGTCGACCGGACCGTCGAACCGGACTCGGGGATCGAAGCCGAGCGCCGGACGCGCGTCGGCCGCGACCCGCAACAGCTCGGCCCGGAGCCCGGACCCCGGCTGGTGGCGATCCTGGAGGTCGAAGATCACTGACCGCAGCTGGCGGATGGTGTCGTCGAGATCGTCGACGACACGCGTGATCCGCGCCGCCACCTCGGGATCAGCGCGGCCGACCGTCCCCTCGAGGGCCATGCCGGCGGCGAAGAGCCGTTGGATGACGTGGTCGTGCAGGTCGCGGGCGATCCGTTCGCGCTCTTCGAGCAGGTGGACGTTCGCTTCCGCCGCGCGCAACAGGTGCTCGGCATCGCGGCGGGCGGTGATGTCTCGCACCACCGCGATGGTGTGGTCGGCGTCGAGCGGGCTGAGGCTCACCTCGACGGGGAACTCGTGCCCGTCCTGGTGCAGGGCCACGAGGTCGATGCCCATCCCCATGGGACGTGTGTGGGGATCATTCGCGTACGCGGCCCGATGGCGTCGATGTCCGGCGCGGATTGCGTCGGGAAGCAGGACTTCGACCGATCGACCCACCAGCTCGGAGCGGTGGTGTCCGAACAGTCGCTCGGTCTGGCGATTGACGAGCACGATCGCGCCCGCGCCGTCGACCATCACCATTCCGTCGGGCGCCCCCTCGATGATCCCCCAGAACAACGCCGCGTCCTGCTGGATCGCGACGGGACCCGGTTCTGGCTCGGACATCGCGCCTCAGTCGTCGCCGGTGCGGTCGAACGGAGCGAGTGTACCGGGGGGCCGGGACGTTCGACTCTGGTGGGGCCCGTTTCGGAGGGCGAAGATCCGGCAATGGCGTCAGGGATCCGGAGCCCGGGTGAGGTGACGGTGGACGGGATGCGCCTCCCGGTTCCGGTCTGGCTCGACGAACACGCCACGCTGCGCGACGTCGCCCGCATGATGTGCGGCAGCGGCGTCTCGGCCGTCATCATCGGGCGCGAGGCGGCAATCGTGACCGAACGTGACATCGTCCGGGCCCTGGCTGACGGCGAGTCGCCCGACGACCTGGCCGCGCCCTCTGCGTCGCCGGCGCCGATCAGCGTGCCGAGCCATGCCCCGGTGGTGAGCGCGCTGGCGGTGATGTTGCACGCCGGCGTGCGCCACGTCGTCGTCGTCGACGCCGCGGGCGCGCCGCGCGCGGTGCTTCCGTTGGCTGCGGCCGCGGCGGTGGTACTCGACCTGAGTGAGACCCCGAGCTGGCTGTCAGCGCTGCGGATCGTCCTCCGCGTCGAACCCCTGAGTTGAGCGTCGCGCATTCGGCGTAGATTCTCCGCGTGAGCACCGAGCCCGCCCCCGGATCTGTACGCGTCGACTACGACGGTCACCTGGCGGTGATCACGATCGACCGCGCCGACCGGCTCAACGCCATGAGTGACTTCATGGAAGGGCAGTTCTGGGCGGCGTGGGAGGAGGTCGACGGCCGCGACGACGTCTATTGCGTGCTCTGGCGCGCCGAGGGCCGCGCGTTCTCGGCGGGTCGTGACGTTTCCGAGCTCGGCAACCGTGGTCCGGGCGAGAGCGACTACCAGTACATCGCGACCGGCCACGCCTTCACTCACCGTTTCCTGATCCCGCCAGCGCGTCCCCGTGGTCTGCGCGATCCAGGGGTGGTGCATCGGCGGCATGTGGGAACGGTCCCTGTTGTGTGACGTGCGGATTGCGGCCGACGACGCCAAATTCCGCCTCCCGGAGCTCGCCCACGGGCTCATCCCCGACTCCGGGGGCACGGCGCGGTTGTTCCAGATGTGCGGTCCCGGACTCGTCAGCGACCTCGTCCTCACCACGCGCGTGCTCGACGCCGAAGAGGCGTTGCGTCACGGCGTTGTTTCGCGGGTCGTCCCCCGAGCTGAGCTCGATGAGCACGCGCTCCAGGCGGCCACGACGATTGCCCAGATGTCGCCGCTCGCGGTGCGGGCATGGCGCCAGCTGCTGCTCGACGTCGCCACGCCCCCGATCACCAAGGCCCTCCACGACGAGCTGCTCGCGCAGATGCTCGTCTACACCTCGGATGACTTCGCCGAGTTCCGCCGGGCCCGCGCCGAGGACCGCCCCCCCGACTACCGCATCACCTGACGCTGACCTCTTCTCTCGTTTTGGCGTCACTCGTGCGTCGTGATGGCGCACCAGTGACGCCAAAACCGGGGGGGACTACATGGGGTTCCAGGTGGGGTCGCGTTTTTCGACGAACGCCTTCCCGGCTTCGGTCATGTTGCGGGTGAACGTGCCCAGTACCTGGGTGCGGTTCTCGAGCTCCATCGCGTGGCGCAGGCTGGGCGCGTCGAGGTTGGCCCACATGCCGAGCTTGGTCATGTAGACGCCGTACTCGCTGTTGTCGGTGATGAGCCCGGCCAACTCGGTGGCGGCGTCGAGCAGTCCGTCGCGCGCGACGACGCGGTTGAGCATCCCGAAGCGCATCGCCTCGTCCGCGCTGAAGCGCCGCCCGGTGAGCATGAGCTCGGCGGCGATGGTCGGGCCGACGACACGCGGGAGCCAGTAGCTGCTGCCGACGTCGCACGCCGACAGACCGACCCGGATGAACTGCGCGCCGAAGAACGCGTCGTCGCTGGCGACGCGCAGATCGGAGGCGAGCGCGATCGCCAGACCACCACCGACCGCAGCACCGTGCACCGCCGCGATCACCGGCTGAGGGAGCTCGTGGATCGCCAACATCAGCTGCGCCAGGTTGTCCTGGATGAAGTGGATCGCCCCGACCGGTCCGCGATCCTGCGCCTCGGGTGGAGTTGCGTCGTCGCCGGTCATGTTGGCGCCGGCGCAGAAGCCCGCGACCGCGACCCGCGAGCACGACCACGCGCGCCGAGCGATCGTCGCGCAGGTCGGAGAACACCGCGCGAAGCTCGGTGACCATCGCGGTGGTGAGTGCGTTGTAGCGATCGGGATCGTCGAGCTCGACGAGCGTCACGCCGTCGGTCACCTCCGAAACCGTGACGACGCTCATGCGCTTCGGCTCACGGTGCGACCGCCATGAGATCGGCGAAGCCGGTCGGCGCGTGCGCGCCGACGCTGGAGTGTTCGAACAGGCCCCAACCCTCTGCGCCGTCGCACACCGCCCGGGCGACGTGATCGATGTTGCCGAACGGGATGCGCGGTGCGACGGCGGGGTCGGTGAGGTCGACGACGACGGCCTCCGCCCACCCGACCCCCTTCCACTGTCCGTGCGCCCAGTCGGCATCCCCGTAGCCCGGCCCGAGGTGCAACGGGACGAACCCGAGCGTCTCGATCTCCACGGTGACCGGCGTGCCCCGCATGTCGTGGAGACGCAGGGTGGCGCGCTCGGGATGGCGGGTCCCCGAGCGGTACTGGATGTCGTACACGGGCCAGCCCAACTGCTCGACCCGCCCGTCGGCCCACACCCGCTTGGCGTCGTTGAGGGTGCGGTAACCGTCCGGCCGTTCCTGGGCCATGACGATGATCGAGAACTCCTCGAACCACAGGGGCACGTAGAGCCACCAGAAGCCGCGACCGTCGGCGTCGTCGGCGGTGCGACCGGGCGCGTCGGCGTCACCGACCGGCCGGATGCCCCACGACCGATCGCGGCTCCCGAGCCAGGTCGATGGCTCGACCGCGAGGGTCTGACCGCCCGCGCGCACCTCGCCGGTCCACGTGCCGAGCTGCGCGAAGCGCGTGCTCTGGAGGATGGTGCGGAACCCGTTGCTGATGACGTGCGGCTCTTCCTCGACGGCGGGGAAGGAACCCTCCCACGTGAGGTCGAGTCCGACACCGTGATCGTCGCCGTCGCACACCACGCGGATCTTCTGCAACGGCTCGAGCACCTCGATACGGTACGGACCGACCTGCTGATGCATGCGATCGGTGCTCATTGCGTCGGAGAAGCGCGCGGTGTGCACGGTGTCGCCCAGCTTCACCGTCGCGTACGCGTCGATCACCCCGAGGTTGGCATACGTACCGAGGCCGGTGATCACGAACACGTCGCCGCTGCGATCGTGGGCGTTGAAGTAGCAGCGGTCGTAGAAGTTCTTGTCGCTGGTGCCCAGCTGACTCATGGAGTGCGGTGTCTGGTGCACGGGGAACTCGTCGAGGGGGTGCAGCATGGTCGGAGAAACTACTTGTCCAGATCAAGCAATGACACGGCCTGGAGTGTTTGCGCCATCGCGTCGGGACCCGCGCCTGCGAGTTCGTGGTTGAACACCTCGTAGGCGCACCAGGGATCCGCACCGATGAGGTCGAGGGTGCGGAGGAGTCGGGCGATGTCGACGTCGCCCGCGCCGGGGAGGCAACGGTTGCTCAGCGCCTCCTGCATGTACTCACCGGTCGGGGCCCGCTCGCCCGCGGTGTCGCAGATCTGGACGTAGTGGATCCGCTCACCCGGGATCCGTTCGAGGAGGTCGAAGTTCGGGCCTCCGTTCTGGTGCTGCCAGTGCATCATGTCGATGACGATGCCGCCGTTGGCGGCACCCGACGCCTCGACGACCGCCCATGCGGTGGCGAGATCCGGCATCCCCGACCACGGAAAGAACTCGATACACACCCGCAGATCGTGGGTGGCGGCCTCCGCGCACACGGCGCGGAACCCGGCGATCGCCGGCTCGAGGGCCGGGAGGTCGGGCTCGAGCGTGCACGCGAGGATCATCCGGGCGCCGAACGCGGTGGCGGCGCCGATCATCGCGGTGGCCTCGGTCTCGAGCGCGGACCCGGGGCCCTTCGCCCATTGGGTGATGGCCTCCACCGTGGGCACGGTGATCCCGAGGGAGTCGAAGAGCTCGCGCGCCCGTTCGCCGCCGTACACGTCGGCCCAGGTGGGCCACAGCGAGAACTCGGTGAAGCCGGCCGCCGCCGCGGCCCGCACGACGCGCTCGAACTCGGCGGCGTCGGTGGCGAAGGGGTCGACGGTCAGGATCGCGGGGCAGACTCCGATGGCATCGTGCTCGACGGGCATCGCGAGAACCGTAGAGTGCTCGGACAACCCGTGCACGCGAGGGGAATGAGATGGACGAATCGACGATCGCTCCCACGCTCGACGAGATCCGCAGCCTCGTGCAGGCAGACGGCGGTGACATGCTGCTCACGTCGGTCGACGGCGGCACCATCTCGCTGCAATTGGTGGTCGAGGGCGCGAGCTGTGTGGAGTGCGTGATGCCGCGCGAGTTCCTCGAGCAGGTCGCGCTGGACGTGTTCCGCCGCGGCGGAGTCATGGCCGAGGGTGTGGTCGTCGACGATCCGCGCGAGCATCCTGACTTCGTCATGCCCGAGGACTAGAGAGCTGGAGAGGACCTGCGATGCGACTCGAAGACCGCGTGGCCATCATCACCGGGGGTGGGAGTGGGATCGGCACCGCGTACGCGCGCCGCTTCGTCGCCGAGGGCGCCAAGGTCGTGGTTGCCGACATCGGTGTCGAGCAGGGTGAAGCGGCGGTGCGTGAGCTCTCCAAGGACGGCGACGCCCATTTCGTCCGCACGGACATCGCCGATCCCGAGAGCGCGCAGGCTGCGGTCGACGCGACGATCGAGCGGTTCGGGCGGGTCGACGTTCTCGTGAACAACGCGGCCATCTACGGCGACTACAACGGCGGCGACAACAGCCTCGAGTACCTCAAGCAGGTCTTCGACGTGAACCTGCACGGTCAGTGGGTGATGGCGAAGGCGGTGTCGCCACACCTGGTCGCCCAACGCTGGGGCCGTATCGTGAACGTGGCGTCGATCGCCGCGTATCTCCACCAACTGAGCGCCATGGCCGATCCCGACAACTTCGAGTTGAGCAGCTACGCCTACATGCAGTCGAAGTGGGGTGTACTCGGACTCACTCGTCACATGGCCGGGCAGCTCGGCCAGTTCAACGTGACCGTCAACTGCATCGCCCCCGGACTGACCAACACCGAGGCCACCGAGAAGCAGGTGCCGGGCGACTTCCAGCCGATGTTCGCAACCATGTCGGCCATGCGCCGCAACGCGGAGCCGGAGCACATGGTCGGCGTGGCCGTGTTCTTCGCGTCGAGCGACGCCGACCTGGTGAATGGTCAGGTCATCGTGGTCGACGGCGGCAACGTGATGCCGGTCTGATGGGTGCCGACGCGGAGATCCGGACGCTGCTCGCGCGTGTCGCGCAGCTCGCCGACACCGGCGACCTCGACGAGTACATCACGTTGTTCACCGACGACGCGGTCTGGGCGATGCCTGCGAACCCGCTGGTCGGCATGGAAGCCAATTCACGCCAGGGTCACGACGAGATCCTCGCCGGCGCGCAGGAGCGGCGCGCCAGTGGACTTCAGGGGCCGGGCACGAACACCCGCCACGTGTTGACGACACTGGCGATCGACGTGCAGGACGACGCCCACGCGACCGTGCGCTCGTACTTCCTGTTCTACGCCGAGACGACGACCGCGCCCACACTTCGAACGATGGGTCAGTACGACGACGTCCTGGTGAAGGGCGAGCACGGCTGGCAGCTCGCTCACCGTACGATCACGCCCGGGTGACCCGCACCGGTCGTCAGGTGAGGCGGGCAGCCGTCGCTGGTCAGGGTGGCGGCGGTGCTCGCGTCGGCGGCCGGCTGCCAGAGACCGGTGTCGATCCACTTGGGCGGCCCGTTCGCCGTTCCCGGACGAGCCACTCGCGCAGATCGACCAGAACGCGTAGGGCGCGGTGGTGCGGTCGCCGGCGGGTCGAGCTCGATCGTGCCGGTCACGCCCGGGTAGCCGTCGGCCGCGGCGGTGAAGCGCGACTTCAGGGCGGTGTTGTCGGGGTTCTTGCCTGCCTTGACGAGCGCCGTGGCGGCCACGTTGAGTGCGTCGTACGCCGCGAGCGTGAACGCGTCAGCGGGCACCTTCGCCTTCTTGCTGATCGACTTGATCAGTGCCGCGTCCTTGGCGGTGCGGTCGGCCGGAAGCGCGACGAGCGGGCTCGGGTATCCGTGGGCCGAGACCGCGAACGCGGCGCCGTCCTTGTTGTCGATGAGGGCGGTGGCCTGCGCGGAACCGTCACCGCCGTACCAGCGCACGCCGGCCAGTTCGGGAATCGCCTTGGCCGCGGCGAGGACCTTGGCGGTCTCCTCGAAGCCGGCCAGATAGACCGCGACGTGGTCGACCCCGACGGTGGCGATCGCGTCGTTCACCTGGGTCGTGATCGCGGCGAGACCGGCGGTGAAGTCAGTGGTGTCGGCCTCATAGCGGTATCCCGGCGTGACGTTGGAGCCCTGCGTCGGGCCGGTCGACCGCACGGTGTCGGACAGTCCCTGGTTGCCGGCATCGTTGCGCCACATCGGCACGATCTCGCCGGCGCCGTTCTTCACCATGAGGTCGGTGATCGCCTTGCCCTCGACGTGGTCGGTCGGGACGAAGCGGAACACGTTGTCGTCGGGGATCGCCAGCGATGACGCCGTGCTGCCCTGCGAGACGACGAGCACGCTGAGCGATGCCGCGAGGTCCTTGATCGCGGCGACCTCCGAGCTCGACTGCGGTCCGATCACGACGTGCGCGCCCTTCTTCGCCAGCTGCTTCAGGCCGGTCACCGCCTTGTCCGGTTCGAGATTGGTGTTGTAGACGTCGAGCACGAGCTTCGTGTTGCCGCGTTGCGCGGCCGGTTGGGCGTTCCACTTCTGCACCGCGGTTTGGAGCGCGACCTTCGAGGTGTTCCCCAACGTGGACCCACCCCCGGTGATGGAGAGCAGCGCACCCACGTGGATGGTCGTCGACGCATCGGCGGCGTCGCGGCCGGCGCGGCGGCGGCCACACCGCCGAGGGTCGAGCGTGGCGACGGTGGCCGCAAGCAACGTGCGCATGTTCGATATCCCTTTCGAGGTTGCCAGGATGCGGGAGTATCGCACGGTATGCGCGTCGAAAACGATGTCAAGGTCGCCGAGTCCCGGTCGAAACCGTCGGTTGGCTCGAGCTCTTCTACGACCTCGTGTTCGTCGCCGCGGTCGTCACCTTCAGCGACGCCATCAGCTTCCGGCCGAACCTCGGCCGGATCGGCGCGGTCGACGGGGCATTCGCGGCGATGTGGTTGGTGTGGCTGGCAACGACGCTGCACGCCAATCGCTACCGCGACGACGGCGCGATCCAGCGGGTCCTCGTGCTCGTGCAGATGCTGTTGCTCACGATCAATGCGCTCGCGGTCGGCGACGGCTTCGATGCCCATCCCGAGCTGATCTCGATCACCTACGCCCTCCTCGCGGTCGACGTCGCGGTGATGTACGCGCGAGCCGTCCACGGGCGGGACGAAGCCGGTCACCTGGCGAGGGTGCGGCGGAACCAGTACGCGCTCGTCGCGCTGCCGATTGTCCTGGCCGCCTTCGTCCCGGAAGCCGCGCGGATCGTGCTCTGGGGCGTCGGGCTCGCACTGCTGGTGTGGCCGACGCTCGGATTCCGCTTCGGGCGCCTGGGTGTCGTTCCACCGTTCGACGAGTCCCACTTCGTCGAACGACTCGGGCTCCTCACCATCATCGTCTGCGGTGAATCGTTCGTGAAGGTGTCGCTGCTCGCGGCCGACGGCACCCTCGACGGCATCGACATCACCGTGCTCGTCACCATGTTCGTGTTCGTGTTCGGAGTCTGGTGGGCCTATTTCGACGACGTCCCGCGCGCCGGCATCCGCACCTCGCCGGGACGCACCGCGTGCTGGCTCGTCGGTCATCTGGTGGTGCAGCTTGCGTTCGTCGGCAGCGCGGTCGGCTTCGCCAAGGTGCTCGGGTACCACCTCGGGACCACGCTGGTCGGGGACAAGTCACTGCTCGTCACGCTGCCGCTCGTCGGGGTGTTGCTCGGCCTCACCCTCATCGGGCTGGGCGGCCGGCGTGTCCCGCAACGGCCGCTCGTCCTCTTGCGCCTCGGCGTCGCCGCGCTCGTGGGCGTGATGGCGATCGTCACCTGCCAGCTCGAATGGATCAGCGCCGACGGAGGTGCCGCCGTTCTCGCCGTGGTCGCGATCGTCTACGCCGCACTGCAGACCCTGCTCTTGCACCGGACGCGGATGGATGGCCCCGGCCAGTGACCTCCTTGGCCGTCACCCTTCGCTGCACCGGCACCGCATGCGGTACAAAGGAGGGACAATTCCGGCGAGCTCGGGGGAGCACACCATGGCCACTGCGACCACCGATCACTACACGATCATCTCCGCCGACACCCACGCGGGCGCGAACCACGAGACGTACCGCGAGTTTCTCGATCCGAAGTACGTCGCCGACTTCGACGCGTGGCGCGAGAAGTACAAGAACCCGTGGAAGGATCTGCGCGACACCAGCCTGCGGGTCCGAAACTGGGACGACGATCGACGCAACACCGATCAGGAAGCCGACGGCGTCGTCGGCGAGGTCATCTTCCCCAACACGGTCCCGCCCTTCTTCCCGAGCTTCGTGCTGTTCGCGCCGCCGCCGAAGCCCGAGGACTACGAGCACCGCCATGCGGGTATCCAGGCCCACAACCGCTGGATGGAGGAGTTCTGCTCGCACTATCCGGAGCGACGCGCCGGCATCGGGCAGATCTTCCTGAACGATGTCGACGACGCCATCGAGGATGCCAAGTGGATCAAGGAGCACGGTCTGCGCGGCGGCGTGCTGCTGCCGAACATCGCGCCCGACGTGAAGTGGGTGAAGCCGCTCTACGATCCCGCGTACGACCCGCTGTGGGCCGTACTCGAAGACCTCGAGATCCCGGTCAACGCGCACGGTGGCACCGGTTCGCCCGACTACGGACGCTACGCGTCGGTGCCGATGATCATGATCAGCGAGGTCGGCTTCTACTCGCAGCGACCGTTCGTGCACATGACGCTCTCGGGCGTGTTCGAGCGGTTCCCGCGGCTCAAGCTCGTGATGACCGAAATGGGCGCGGCGTGGATCCCGCCGTTGCTCACGCAGCTCGACGCGATCATTGCGAATGTCCGCAAGGGCGAGATCGGTGAGTTGAAGTACACCGCCGAGAACGCGTTGGCGCGGTCTGCGACCGAATACTTCAATCAGAACTGCTGGGTGGCGGCGAGCCAGCCCGGTCCGGCCGACGCGAAGGCGCGCGAGATCATGGCCGACGACCGGTTCATGTGGGGGAGCGACTACCCGCACGACGAAGGCACGGGTCCCTTCACCGTCGAGCACCTGCGCCAGGTGTTCCACGACGCCGATCCGGTCGAGCTGAAGCGAATCCTCTCCGAGAACGCGGCCACGCTCTATGACTTCGACCTCGACGCGCTCGCGCCGTTGGCCGAGCAGTACGGGCCGACGGTGGGCGAGATCGCGCAGCCGCTCCGCGCACTGCCCGAGAACCCGAACAGCGCGCTGCTCAAGGGCCAGGGTCAGCGCATCGCCTGAGTCGATGGGATTCCTCGACCGATTGCTCGACCCGAGCAAGGCGGTTGTCAAACGAGTCGAAAAGGCCGGCGCCGGCGCCTGGCTCCAGGTGACCGACGGTGAGTTCGCGCCTTCCGGTGAGCCTGACGATCCTCGTCGCGATCATGCTCGAGCTCGCTCTGGACCGCCGGGTTGCCAACCGGCCCCGGTGGCTGTTCGTCGGCCTGGCGACGTTGCTGCTCATCGCCATCATCGTCATCAACCCGACGAAGATCAATCGCCCGTCGAAGGTGCTGCGCGCGCTCACGTTGTTGCTCATCGCGGTCATCACGATGGCGAACATCGCGTCGGGGGTCCGGTTGGTCGCGGATCTCCTCAACGGCACGGGCATCCGTGACGCCCAACAGCTCCTGCTCACCGGTGGCGCGATCTGGTTGACGAACGTGATCATCTTCGGGTTGTGGTACTGGGAGTTCGACCGGGGCGGGCCGGTCGCCCGGGCGGTGAACCCCCGCCCGTACCTCGACTTCGCGTTCCCACAGATGACCGAGGACCCGACGAAGGTCGCGCCCGACTGGGAGCCCGAGTTCGTCGACTACCTCTACCTGTCGTTCACGAACGCGATGGCCTTCAGTCCGACGGATGTGATGCCGTGGTCGCGATGGGCGAAGCTGACCATGCTGCTCCAGTCGCTGGTGTCGCTGCTCATCGCGGTGTTGGTGATTGCACGCGCCGTCAACATCCTCAAATGAGCGCGAACCGCGCCGTCACTCTCGCGTCACTGCGGACCCTTTCGCGTTTGCCGCGCGACAAGAACGCGTGAAGAGGCTTCCCCTGCTGGTGATCACGGGTTGAGAATGATCCAGAGGTAACTCGCGCGTCGCCGATGGGGGTGTCCGTGGACGAGCCCGTCTACATGGGTCAAAGCCGATTGCTCCACTACTGGCCACCGGCGATGCTCGCAGTTGCTCTGGTGCCGATCGCGTCCGGCCAGTTCCTCGGGGCGCTCGTGTTCCTCGTGCCTGCGCTCGTCGTGGCGCTCGTGCTGCCGTGGCGCTTCGCCGTGCTCGATCGCGGGATCGCGCTCTGGTTCGGGTTCGGGAAGGTCCGCTACCTCGCCAAGGAGACGGTGACCGTGCGCGTCGGCCACGGCCCCACGGTGCTCCTCCCGCGCCGCGCCGAACGGTTCGGCTACGCGCTGACCGACGGCCTGGTCGAACGTCGGCGCTCGCTCTTGCGTGAGGTGCTCACCGCGCACGGCTTCGACGTTTCGGGCTGACGAGCAGTTCCGTGAACCGGGCGAGGTCGAGCGCCTCGCGGCGCCCGGTCTCGAACGGCACGTCGCCCAACCCGGGCAGCGTGAGCGAGAACTGCGAGACGCCGAAACGGGCCGTGGTGATCGCGCCGATTTCCACCTCCTCGATCGGGAACGTGGTCAGGAGCTCGCGGGGATTCGGCGTCCGGCCCGAGTCGAAGACGAGGAGTCGTCGACCGGTCACCACGAGCGGACGGTACCGACGCCACGACTGTCGGATCCCGACGCGTACCTTCTCCGGTCGCGCCTGCCCGCGGTGTCTCGGCACCCGCGGCAACTTCGGAACGCTGGCGAAGGGCAAGAGCGCGAGGATGCGCTCGCCGCCGAGGAGGTGGGGTGTCGCCGCCTCGACGAGACGACGGCGGTACGCGCCGCTCGCGTCGGATCCGGCGATCGGAGCGTCAGAGCGCATCGCTTCCCAGCTCTCCAGTCCGGATCCGACCGACGGTTTCGACCGGTACGACCCAGAACTTGCCGTCGCCGATCGTTCCGGTGCGCGCGCTCTCCATGAGCGCGTTCACGATCCCGACGACGTCGTCGTCTTCAGCGACGATCTCGATCCGAAGCTTCGGGATGTAGTCGATCCGGTACTCGGCGCCGCGGTACACCTCGCTGTGACCGCGCTGTCGGCCGTACCCGCGAACCTCGGTGATCGTCACTCCCGACACGTTCAACTGGTGAAGCGCGTCCGTGACCTCCTCGATCTTGAACGGCTTGATGGTGGCGATGATGACCTTCATGAGCACGAGCCTCCTCGCTCGATGGGGGACGTCATGAGGTGCCCGCCGGAGTCTCCGCGCCGCTGGATGCCGGCGCGTCGAGCTCGTGGGTCACACCGATGTCGGTCTCGGCGCGGATCACGAAGTCCGGGTAGCAGAACTGCCCGAACTCGGCGACGTCGAGACCCGTGATCTCGACCTCGGGGTCGACCCGCAGCTTCACCCACCGGCGGAGCACGATGAAGATCAGGTAGGTGATGCCCCAGGCCCAGATGAAGCCGACGACCGCGTCGATCACCTGCGCACCGAGCTGCCCGGCATCTCCGTAGAAGATGCCCTTCACCGTGCCGGGTACGCCGTTCCACAGTTCGCCGTACGTGCCGTCCGCAAAGAGCCCGACCGCGAGGACTCCCCAGAGGCCGGCCATGCCGTGCACCGAAATGGCGCCGCAGGGGTCGTCGACCTTGGCCACCCGGTCGAAGAACCCGACGCTGTAGCACACGACGAATCCGGCGACGATGCCGATGACGACCGCGGCCCACGGTGCGACGAACGCGCACGGAGCCGTGATGGCCACGAGCCCCGCGAGCATGCCGTTGCACGTCATGGAGATGTCGGGCTTCCCCCAATGGGCATTCGTCCACGCCATCGCCACCACCGCGCCGGCCGATGCCGCCAGCAGCGTGTTCACCGCGACGATCGCGATGCGGAAGTCGGTGGCGCCGAACGTGGAGCCCGGATTGAAGCCCATCCATCCGAACGTGAGCACGAGGGTACCGATCACGACGTACCCCAGGTTGTGCCCTGGGAATGCCCGGACCGAGCCGTCCTTTCGATACTTCCCGATGCGTGGCCCGAGTATCCCCGCGAGCGCCAGGGCCGCCCAGCCGCCGGTCGCATGGACCACCCCCGAACCGGCGAAGTCAACCGCGCCGTGCCCGAGATCGAGGGACTGGCCGAGGTGCGCGAGCCACCCGCCGCCCCACACCCATTGGCCGTAGATCGGATAGATCACCGCCCCCATCGCGATCTCGGCGCAGATGAATCCGGCGAACGTGATGCGTTCCGCGATCGCGCCGATGATGATGTACCCGGCCGTTTCCATGAACACGACCTGGAACAGGAAGAACGCCAGGACACCAACGTCGTAGGTGTTACCGGTCTGCAAGAAGAATCCGTGGAGACCGATCACGCCGGCGTTGCCGTGTCCGAAGATCGAGTTGAGCGGTCCCGCGCCGCCGATGTTCGCGATCGGGGCGACGCCACCGAACTGGAACGCGAAACCAACCGCGTAATAGGCGAGCAGCGCGATCACGAACGACGACAAGTTCATCATCATCATGTGACCGGCGTTCTTGGCGCGCGTGAGCCCGGTCACCAGGAACGCGAAGCCCACTTGCATGAAGAGCACCAGGAACCCGGTGAGGAGCAACCACGTGAGGTTGATCGAGATCCGGAGGTGGCCGGTCTCGTTGGCGAGCGTGTTGATCCCCTGCTGGGAAAGCGCCACTTTGGTTTTCCCGGTCGCCGCCAGGTAGTCGCTGATGTTCCCGGTCTTGGTCCCACCGGGGTCGGCGTGGTGATTCACCTGTCCGATCACGATCAACGCGATGAGCGTGACCAATGACATCAAGAAGAGCTTCTTCCCTCTGGACATCCCGGGGCTCCCTTCGGCGGGCCGTTCCGGCGCGCGCGGGTGCTGGCGCCAGGAGCGAACGTACGAAGGGGCCGCGAACGCCGTGTCTCGGAGGTGTCAACCGAGCATTACGGAAGACCTACGGATTTCTTTCGTAAATCTGAGTAACCCAACGGAAGAATTCGCGTTCCTGACGTCTTTCTGACGTCACGAACTCGGCAGATCCTCGACGAACTCGTCGTCGCCGATCCATCGATAGCCCAGCCCGGGTTCGGTGAAGATCAATCGGGGTCGAGCGGCATCGTCGTGGAGCTTGCGCCGGAGGTGCAGAACGAAGATGCGCACTCGACCACGGGCGCTCGGCGCACGCGAGCCCCAAACGGTCTCCAGCAACTGGTCACGCGTGACGAGCTTCCCGCGATGTGCGACGAGCACCTCGAGCACCCGGAACTCGGTCGGAGTGAGTTGTACGACCTCGTCGCGCCAGGTCACGCGGCTACGCACCAGGTCGATTTCGACGTCACCGACACGCACGACCGCCGGCTGCTGGTGGTTCACGGTTGATCGTCGGAGATGGGCACGAGCGCGCGCGTGCAGTTCTTCGGGCGTGAACGGCTTGAGGACGTAGTCGTCGGCCCCCGATTCGAGCGCAGTGATCTTGTCGCGGAGTGAGTCACGCACGGTCAACACGACGACCGGCACGTTCGTGAAGGTCCGCAGGTGACGCAACGTCTCGAGCCCGTCGATGCCCGGCAGCGTCAGGTCGAGCACGACGAGATCAGGCGCGCCCCCAGAGATGATGCTGAGTGCTTCTTCGCCGCTCCCGGCTTCGGTGACGTCGAAGTCCCAGTTCCGGAAGTTGGCTCGGAGCACGCGTCGCAGCACCCGGTCGTCTTCCACCAACAACACGGTGCTCATGAGGTCTCCTCGTCGTCGGTGATAGGCAGGTCGAGCACGAACGTCGCGCCGCCACCGGGCGTCGCTTCGCACCACACTCGTCCGCCATTGGCCGTGACCAGCGCGCGGACGATCGCCAGTCCCAGCCCGGTGCCCGGGCCGTCGGTGGTGGCGCGCCGCCGGACGAACTCGGCGAAGACGCGTTCTCGATCGACCGCAGGGATGCCGGGACCGTGGTCGACGATGGTGAGGACGAACGAGTCAGAGGTCGCGCTCCCACGCACGTCGATCTCACCGCCGGTGGGGTCATGGATCGCCGCGTTCTCCAAGAGGTTGACCAGGACGTGTTCCATGAGCAGCACGTCGACGTGCAGCGCGGGGAGGTCGGGATCGACGTCGAGGTTGATCGGGTGGCGGCGCGCCGACGCTCCGAGGCGCCCGACCGCGACCCGGACGAGATCGGCGGCCGACACCGCGACCGGCGCGGCGCGCATCGCGCCGCTGCGGATCCGGGTGAGCTCGAGCACCTTGTCGACGAGTCCCTGGAGACGGGCGGCCTCGGCGTGGGCGCCCTCGAGCAGCTCGCGGCGCTCGTCGGCGTCGAGCGGCGAGTCGGGCGTGAGCAACGCAGCGGTTGCGCCGGAAATCGTCGCCAGGGGGGTGCGGAGGTCGTGGGTCACCGCGGTCAGGAAACCCAAACGGGAGCGGTCGAGTTCGTTGCGCATCTGCTGTTCGCGGGCCTCGACGTCGACCCGCTCGAGCTCGAGGGTGGTCGCCACTGCGGCAGCGAGGCCGGTGATCGTCTCGGTCTCCCCCGGGCGCAGGACGCGGCCGAGGGTGAGCTCCAGCTCCACGGGTGGCGATGAGACGGCCAACTCGCCGACGCCGGGGCGAGAAGTCGTCGTCCCCACCCGATCGGACGCAACCGCGATGGAACACCCGGCCAGCTCGAACATCTCCTGCAACTCCGACGCCAGCCGCGAGAGCACGTCGCTCACGGGCACACCGCGCCGGAGGTCATTGGTGAGTTCGACCCGTAACGTCGCTTCGCGCGCCGCGACCTCGGCGCGCCGGCGGAGCTCGTTGAGGCGCGCGATGACGGCGCCGACCAGGAGAGACACCGTGACGAACGCGACCAATGCGAGCAGGTCGTCGGGCTGGTCGATGCGGAACGAGTGCAGCGGAGGAGTGAAGTAATAGGTGAGGACCGCGGAGCTCGACAGTGCGGCGATCAGGCCTGGTGTGTAGCCGAGCACCGACGCACCGGCGACGACCAGGAGCAGGGCGATCGCGGCGAACGCGAGGTCGACGCCGGCGAAGACGAGCACGGACGTGGCCGCGACCACTGCCGCGAGCGAGAGCGCGACGCGAGCGACGGTTGACGGGACTCCGACGACGCTGCGATCGCTGCGGGCGACCGTCGGGGTGACGGCGAGGTGTGCGCCAGTGATGGCCGGAGCCTATCGGCGCGCCCGCGTGTTCCTCAGGCTCGCGCCGCGGCGTCGATCAAGCCGTAGCGCCTGCGGATCTTGCGTTCGAGTGCGCTGAAGACGACGACGTCCATGAGCACGCCGATGGTGAACAGCACGATCATGACTGCCTGCACGCCGGCGGCGTCGGCGTTGTCTCGGTTCACGCCGAGCTGTTGCCCGAGGGAGAACCCTGCGATCCCGCCGATGATCTCGGCGGCGAGGAGGCTGCGCCACGCGAAGGCCCAACCCTGCTTGAGCCCACCGACGAACGACGGGAGCGAAGCGGGCAGGATGACGTAACGGAACGCGTCGAGTCGTTTGGCGCCGAGCACCTTGCCGGCCCGGAGCAGCACGGGCGGGATGTTGTCGACACCGTTGATGAGACCGTTGGCGATCGACGGCGCCGCGCCGATCACGATGACGAAGGTGATCGCACCCTCGCTCAGGCTGAAGAGCAGCAGCGCCAGTGGGAACCAGGCCACCGACGGCATCGTCTGCAATCCGGTGATCATCGAACCGATGGCGGCGCGCAGCACCGGAATTCGCGCCACTGCGGCGCCGAGCATCACGCCGACGAGGATCGCCAATGCGTAGCCCTTGAGTCCGCGTCCGAGCGTCGTGAGCATGGCGTCCCAGATGGTGCTCCAGTTGTCGAACAGGTACGAGAAGGTGTCGGCCGGCGACGCGAGTTGATACGGCTTCTTCCATTCGATCCAGATCAGGAACTGCCAGACGCCGATGAAGATCGCGAGCGCGAGCAGCTTGGGCCAGGCGGCCCGCCACATCCGCCGCGCCCGGGACACGTGGGGCGCGACCGGAACGTCGAGCGCGTCGAGACCGGCCGTGAGGGTGCGTTCGTCAACGACCATGACGCCGCACTTCGTCCTTGAGCCGGTCGGTGATGGTTGCCGCGAGGCCCGCGACGTCGAACGAGTCGAGACGACGCGGTCGCTCGATGTCGATCGGATACTCCTCGACGATCCGGCCCGGGCGACTCGACAGGAGGATGACGCGGTCACCGAGTCTCACGGCCTCGCGCACGTTGTGGGTCACGAAGATCACGGTCAACCCGGTTTCGCTCCACACGCGCTCGAGCTCCTCGTGCAGCACGTCGCGGGTCATGGCATCGAGCGCACCGAAGGGCTCGTCCATGAGGAGGACGTCGGCCTCCTGCGCCAAGGACCGCGCCAGCGCGACCCGTTGGCGCATGCCGCCCGACAGCTCGTGCGGCAGCTTCGAGCCGAACGTGCTCAGGTTGACGATCTCGAGGAGCTCATCGGCCTTCGCGTGCCGTTCGGAGCGCGGCACCTTGCGGATCTTCAGCGGCAGCTCGACGTTGCCGCGCGCCGTCAGCCACGGGAACAACGCCGACTCCTGGAACATGAGCGTGGTGTGGGCGTCGAAAGTGTCGATGGTGCCGGTGCTCGGGTGATCAAGGCCGGCGACGAGATTGAGGAGCGTGCTCTTCCCACACCCGGACGCGCCCAGCAGGCAGACGAACTCGCCCGGCGCGACATCGAGCGTGATGTTGTCCAGCGCGTGGAGCGAGTTGCCCTGCGTACCGAACACCTTCGACACGTGGTCGATCCTGACCGCCGGGCGCGCGGAGTCCTCGACCTGGGGGATGGTCGAGGACTCCACGGCTGCAGCGGGGACGATGGGTGTCGTCACAGCTTGGGGGCCGTCACGGTCGGCTCGTTGGCGGCCTTCAGGGCCTGGTTCAGGAATGACAGGTCGTAGATCCCCTTCAGGCTGTCGGCGGCGGTGAGACCCGAGATCGCCTTGGCGTCCTTGTTGTTCTTCACCAACGACGTCGCGATCGGGTCGTCGGTGAACTCGATGTTCTTGAACGACGCGATGACGAGGTCACCCGGGATCGCCTTGCCCGTGATGCGGGCGATGTTGTTCGACACATCGGTCTGGGCGTCGAACGGGTTGGTCTTGATGTAGTCGTTCGCGGCCACCTGGCCGTTCACGAGGCGCTGCACGACGTCGGGATGATCCTTCAGGAAGCCGGTCGTGACGATGAGCTGCGTCGTCACGTAGCGACCGGCCGGCCACAGGTCGGCTTCGTCGACCAGGATCTTGCCGCCGCCCTCGGTGACCAGGCGGGTCGCCCACGGCTCCGGCACCCAGGCCCCGACCAGCTCGCCGGCCTTGAACGCGTTCAGCGTGGTCGCATTGTCCTGCGGGCGGATCGACACGTCACCGCCACCCGTGGTGTCGGTGTCGAGGCCGTTCTTCTTCAGCCAGGTGCGCAGGGCGACGTCCTGGGTGTTGCCGAGCTGCGGCGACGCCACGACCTTGCCCTCGAGGTCGGACGCGCGGTTGATCGACTTGTTCACGACGAAGTACGCGCCACCGGACGCGGAGCCCGAGACGATCTTCACGCCCTTGTCGAGCTTGGTCCATGCCGTGATCGTGGGGCTCGGGCCGATGAAGCTGGCGTCCAGGGCGCCGGCTTGGATCGCCTGGAGCGCCTCGGTGCCGGAGTTGAAGGTGTGGAGATCGAGGGTGACGTTCTTGCCGAGCTTCTTGGCGAAGATGCCGCTCTCGACGCCGACGATCGCCGACGCGTGGGTGACGTTGGGGAAGTAGCCCAGCCGCAGGGTCACCGGCTCGGTGCTCTGCTTCTTGGCGGCGTTCGCGGGGAGACCCGCGGCAACGACGGTCGCAACCGTCGCCGCCGTCACCACCGCGAGGATCTTCAGGGTCGTGCGGAACTTCGGCATGAAGATGAGTGCCTTCCTTGGGGCTTGTACAGTAATCCGATGAACAAGCTTGACTTTAGCCGAGGCACCGTTCAAAGTACAGCTTCTGCGATCAGATTTATTAACAATCAGCAGGCAGAAGGGCTCGAGCCCGATCTGGGGAGGAATCAGGCGAGTGCCAGGGTGACGAACGCGTCCGCCGCGGGGGAGAGGGGCCCGGCGCGGTGGAAGAGGTGGACCGGTCGGGTGAGGTGAGGCCGCAGCGGGGTGACGGTCGCTCCGAGCCGAGCGGCCTGCTCGGCCAGCGGTCGGGGATAGAGGGTGGCGCCGGCGCCGGCGAGGACCATGGGGAGGATCGCCTCCCGCTGCGACGCCACCACTGCGATGTCGGGCATCACGCCCGCGGTCGCGAATGCCTCCTCGAGTTGCGCGCGGGTGGCGGTCCCCGCCGGGGCCGTCACCAGCGGGAACCGGGCGAGCGCGGCGACCGACAGCCCCCGCGCGGGCACCGCGGTGCCCGGAGGGAGCACCGCGAGCAGGTCTTGGGTTCCGAGCGCGTGCGTGACCAGCCGGGTGGGAGCGGTGACCGCCACGCCGATCTCGCACGCGCCGGTGGCGACGAGCTCGACAAGGGCGTCGGCATCGGGCGGATCCGCGAGGGCGATTGCGATGCCGGGATGCTCGATGCGGAACGCACCGACGAGTGGCGCGACCGGATCGATGGCGAGGGTGGGAAGCGCGCCGAGGTCGAGGCGCCCGCGTGCGAGTCCGGCGACCGCGGCCACGGCCGCCCGGCCGTTCTCGACGTCGCGCAGCACTTGTCGGGCCGGGCCGACGAGGGCGTCGCCCGCCGGGGTCAGCACGACGCGCCGGCCGACCCGGTGGAAGAGGCGGGTGCCGAGGTCGGCCTCCAGCTCATGGACCGCCTGTGACACCGACGGCTGCGAGACGTGCTCCGCCTCGGCGGCCCTGGTCATTCCCCCCTCGTCGACCACGGCGAGGAACAGGCGGAGCCGCCGAAGATCCATAGGTAAAACCAATCTAATCGAGCAGAACTACGTCTTGGACCTCTGTGAGTCGAGCGCGGATGATGGGTCCATGTCCCTCGTGCTCGTCGTCGCCGCCGGAGCCGGCATCGGGCTCGCGTTCGGGCTGTTCGGTGCCGGTGGCTCGGCGTTCGGGACGCCGGTGCTGGCGTTGCTGGGCGTCCCCGCCCCCATCGCGGTGGCATCGCCCCTGCCCGCGATCCTGCCGGCCGCGGTGATCAGCGCCCGGCAGTACTTCCGGGCCGGGATGCTCGATCGCCGCGTGGCCAAGCTCGCGGTGGTGGTCGGCGTGCCCGCGGTCCTGATCGGCGCCCTGGGTTCACGGGTGATCGGCGGTCACTGGCTGCTGATCCTGTCGGGTCTCCTGCTCCTGGCCGTTGGCCTGCGCATGCTCCTCCCGGCGCGGGCGGGCGCGAGCGAGCGCGGCGCGGCGCGGCGCGACCGGGTCGGGATCGTGGTCGCATTGGTGGCGGCGTCGGGATTCGTGTCCGGTCTGCTGGCCACCGGCGGCGGCTCGCTCCTCGTGCCGATCTTCGTGATGGCGCTCGGCTTCACGACCGCGCGCGCGGCCGGAACGTCACTCGTCGTCGCCGCGGCCCTCGCGGTGCCGACCGTCATCGCTCACTGGGCGCTCGGCAACATCGACTGGGCGGTCGCCGGTGCGTTCGCGCTGGGCATGATCCCGGCGTCGATGATGTCGGCGCGGGTCGGGCCGAGGCTCCCGGACCGGATCACGCGGCCGGCGTTCGCCGCGTTGCTGCTGACGTTCTCGCTGTTCTTCGTCGTTCGTCAGTTCAGCTGACGCGCGTCACCGCGAGCACCGCGTCGCGGAGCTCGGGACGGCAGATGAGCAGGTCGGGCAGCCACGGTTCCGGGCGGTTGTAGCGCAGCGGTGCTCCGTCGAGGCGGGACACGTGCAGCCCGGCTGCGGCCGCGACACCCACGGGAGCGGCCGAGTCCCACTCGTACTGCCCTCCGCTGTGCGCGTAGATGTCGGCGTCGCCGAGCACCACGGCCATCGCTTTGGCGCCCGCGGACCCGAGCGGCACCAGCTCGCCCTGGAGTCGCTCGGCGAGCTCTTCGGCGATCGCGGGCGGGCGGGTCCGACTCACGACGATCCGAGGTGGACCGTCGTGCGCCGCCGCGAGCGTCGAGGCCGGCGACGCAGTCAGGGTGAGCTCGCGCGCCGGGAGCGCGACCGCGGCCGCGGTGACCGTGCCGTCGACCGCGAGCGCGACGTGCACCGCCCAGTCGGTGCGACCGGCCTCGCCGAACTCGCGTGTCCCGTCGAGCGGATCCACGATCCACACCCGTTCGAAGCCGAGGCGCACGGGATCGTCGGCGCCCTCTTCGGAGAGCACGGCGTCGTCGGGGTGGCTGGTGCTGAGCGCGGCGACGATGAACTCGTGGGACGACCGGTCGCCTTCCGCGCGCAGGTCCTTCGGATCCGCGTCCGAGGCCAGCATCGAGGCGCGCAGGGCGACGAGGAGTTGGCCCGCCTCGGTGGCGATTTCCGCCGCGTGTTGGTGGTCGCTGGGCGTTGTCGTCATGCTTTCGCTCACGGTCGCGGACGCTAGTCGTACGAGGCAATGGGCACGGGGCGACGACAATGGCGCGATGACCGACCCGCCGAACTCCACCATCCGCCCCTGGATCGCCGCCGCCGCTGACCTCGCCGTGGTGGTCGTGTTCGTCGTGATCGGGCGTCGGAGTCACCACGAGGACGCGGGCGTGGCCGGGTTCCTCCGGGTGTGGTGGCCGTTCGGTGCCGGGCTCGCGGTGGCGTGGCTTGTCACCGGCCTTTTCCGGACGCCCCTCGCCTGGAACCGCGCGATCGTCGCGTGGCTCGTGACCGTGGCCGCCGGTATGGCGTTACGCGTCGTCGTCGAAGACCGCGACCTGAGCGTGGCGTTCACCATCGTGACCACGGTGTTCCTCGGTGCCGGGATGCTCGGGTGGCGAGGCGTCGTTCATGTCGTGCGCGCCCGACGCACCGCGATCCGCTCCGGCGGCTGATCGCTCGTGTCACTGCGCCACAGGTACAGCGCGACCGAGCCGAACGTGGCCGCCACCGCAAGGAGCACGGCGCTGGTCGACGCGAGGAGGGCCTTGGCATCGGTTCCGGCAGTGAGCATGTGCACCGTGGTCGTCGCGAACAGGAAGTAGCTCAGGAG
Source organism: uncultured Actinomycetes bacterium (assembly GCA_963726965.1). Classification (GTDB taxonomy): domain Bacteria; phylum Actinomycetota; class Acidimicrobiia; order IMCC26256; family DASPTH01; genus DASUAS01. Next base: position 56,670 of record CAVSEI010000008.1, read on the forward strand.
GTGGACGGCATGCCACGCGCGCTTCGACATCCGGTGACGCAGGAGTGACGTGATCTCGATCGCCGCGAGGAGGTACATCCCCACGATGCCCCACGCGACCGCGAGCGGGTGCCAGGAACCGGTGAGCGGAACCAGCACGTCGGTGACGCCGAAGTTGGTGTAGGTGTCGAGGAGGACGGCGCCCACGTGCACCCCGACGAACACGACCGCGAGCGCACCGAGGTACCGGTGCAGGCTCAACAGCCAGGCCGGGCCGGGCCGACGGCCGAGGACCTTGGTGGCGAGCAAGAGACCCCACACGATCGTGAGCAGGATCAGGGCCCAGGCGACGATGCCGCTGGCCCGGGCGACGTACCACGGGATCTGCGTCATCGGTCAGCTCCCGCTCGTGCGGGTGTGCGACGTCGTCGTGCCACGAGTTCGAGTTCGAGTTCGAAGCGCTCGACGTTGTCGAATTGTTCGCAGAGGTCGCGGTGGTTGCTGCGGACGAGTCGTCGGAGGACGACTCGTCGGACTCGTTCGACGACGACGCCGTCGCGCTCGCGCGCTTGGTGCTCGCCGCCGCGGTCTGGGTGGTGGCGGTGCTCAGGCCGTCGTGCCAGGCCAGGACGCCGCCGAGGGAGAGCATGCTGGCGACGCTCAGCGCCGCCGCGGCCCGGCGGGCCTTCGCGGCACGCGGCTTGCGCTTGCCGGGTGATCGGACCGGGGGGGTACGAGGGGGCGGTGTGAGGGAGGGGGTCTGTTCGTTCATGGCGACGAACCTACGGATCGCTCGTGAGGGACCCGCGAGAGCGGGGTAAGAGCGGTCCAAGAATCGACGACTCGGGGGTTCAACCTCCGGAAATGCACCGGAAACAGGCAACCGGTAGACCGGTGTCGGTGGGAGACCTCCTCGACGGGTACACGCCCGAACGCGCCTGGGACGAGATGTTCGCCGGTCCCGACGAACCGAGGACGCACTACGAGTCGCTCCATCAGGTGCTCGGTACGCTGTCGCGCGACGACTTCGAGATCCGTTGCGCGGCACGCGACCGGGCCTTCCACGACCAGGGGATCACGTTCTCCCACTCGGGTGAGGAGCGGCCGTTCCCCCTTGATCTGGTGCCGCGCATCATCGACTCCGACGAGTGGGCGGTCGTCGAGGCCGGCGTCCGCCAACGCGTGCTCGCCCTCGAACGGTTTCTCGCCGACGTGTACGGGCCGGGTGAGATCCTCGCCGACGGCGTGGTCCCACGCCGGCTGGTCGCGAGCTCGTCCCACTTTCATCGCTGTGTCGCGGGCCTCGATCCGGCCGGGGGTGTGCGGGTGCACGTGGCCGGGGTCGACCTCGTGCGCGACGACGCCGGCTGCTTCCGCGTGTTGGAAGACAACCTGCGTACGCCGTCGGGCATCTCCTACGTGATCGAGAACCGGCGGGCGATGACCCACGTGTTCCCGGAGTTGTTCGCCAGCCACCGCATCCGCCGGGTCGCCGACTACCCGCAGCGACTCCTCGAGGCATTCCGCACGACCGCGCCGCCCGGAGTCGACGACCCGACCGTCGTCGTGCTCACTCCCGGGATCCACAACGCGGCGTACTTCGAGCACTCGTTCCTCGCGCGCCAGATGGGGGTGGAACTGGTCGAAGGGCGGGACCTCGTGTGTCGCGACCAACGCGTCTACATGCGGACGACTGCGGGTGAGCAGCGCGTCGACGTCGTGTACCGCCGGGTTGACGACGACTTCCTCGATCCCGTGCACTTCCGCCCGGAGTCGGTGTTGGGCTGTGCGGGCATCCTCAACGCGGCACGCGCCGGCAACGTGACCATCGCCAACGCACCGGGGAACGGCGTCGCCGACGACAAGGCGGTGTACCCCTACGTGCCCGCGATGATCGAGTACTACCTCGGTGAGGTGCCGATTCTCGCCAACGTCGAGACCTACCGGTTGGAGGATCCGGAGATCTGTGACTGGGCGTTGGCACGTCTCGACGCGCTCGTGTTCAAGCCCGTCGACGGATCGGGCGGGAAGGGCATCGTGATCGGGCCCGCGGCCACCGAAGCGACGCTCGCCGACCTGCGGGGCAAGGTCCTCGCCGATCCGCGTGGATGGATCGCCCAGGAGCCGGTCGCGCTCTCGACCGCGCCCACGTTCGTCGACGGCAAGATGGGGCGCGCCATCTCGACCTGCGCCCGTTCGCGGTGAACGACGGGCGCGACGTCTGGGTCGCCCCGGGCGGCCTCACCCGCGTGGCGTTGCCCGAGAAGAGTCTCATCGTGAACTCCAGTCAGGGCGGTGGTTCGAAGGACACGTGGATCCTGGCGTCCGCCGACGTGAGAGGGAGTGAGGCGACGCCCGCGCCGCGCCGCACGACGCCCCCGCCGCCGATGATGTCGACCGCTCCCACCCTCGGCCCACTCCCCGAACAGGACTCGCAGCAGCAATGAGCACACGATGTTGAGCCGGATCGCCGAGTCGCTCTACTGGATCGGGCGCTACGTGGAACGCGCCGAGGACACCGCCCGACTCCTCGACGTGCACTACCACCTGTTGCTCGAGGACCGGCGGGCCGACGAAGCCACCGTCTGCGCCGCGCTCCTGCACGCCATGGGCGCCGACGAGGAGGCGGTGGGCGCGGAGCCCAACGCGGCGACGGTGACCGCGCTGCTCGCCCAAGACCTCACGTTCTCGGGGTCGATCACCTGCTCGGTCGGCATGGCCTGGGAGAACGCGCGCGGGGCTCGCGAAGCGCTCTCGTCGGAACTGTGGGAGACGCTCAACACGACCTACCGCGAAGTCGGGAGTCGGGCCCGGGCCGGTACCGGCCCCGCGCGTCACGAGTTCTTCGGCTGGGTGCGCGACCGTGCCGCCGCGTGCAACGGCATCGTGGATGCGACGATGAGTCGCGATGACGGCTGGCGGTTCTTCTCCGTCGGTCGATCCCTCGAGCGCGCCGACATGACCACGCGACTGTTGAGCGCTCGCTACGGCGACGCCTTCGGGCGGACCGGTTGGACGACCACGTTGCGCAGTTGCTCGGCGTACGAGGCGTACCTGCGCGCCTACAAGCACGCGGTCGACGCCGCGACCGCCGTCGAGTTCCTCCTTCTCGATCGGCTGTTCCCGCGTTCGGTGTTCCACGCCCTCACCACTGCCGACAACAGCCTCGCGGAACTGGATCCACGGTCGGCGCGGGCGGGGGTGGACGACGAGGCCCGTCGCCGGCTGGGTCGGGTGTGCGCGGAGCTCGAGTTCCTGCACCTCGACGAGGCGATGGACGATCTCCCCCGGCTCCTCGAGCGACTGCAACACGAGTGTGCCGACGTGCACGCGTCGATCGCTCGCCGGTACTTCCGGGAAACCCGCGTCATCGAGTGGAGCGTCTGACCATGTCGTGGCGAATGCGGGTCCGGCACACGACGACGTACCAGTATTCGGCGGTCGTGCACGCGTCGTACAACGAGGCGCGTATCTCGCCGCTCGACACGCCCAACCAGTTCACCCTCGAACACCGGGTCGAGGTGCACCCGGCCGCCAACCTGTACCGCTACCGCGACTACTGGGGAAGCCGCGTGCACACCTTCGATCTGCACCAGCCGCACACCGAGTTGCAGGTCGTCGGGTCGTCGCTGGTGGAGACGGCCGAGCGCACCCCGAATCTCGACGACACCGTCGCCTGGGATGGAATCGACGCCCCGGGGCTCACCGACCGCTTCTTCGAGTACCTCGGCGACACGCGGATGACCGAGTCCGACGACGAGATCCGGCAGGTCGCGCGCGAGTTGCGGAGCGCGGCCAGCCCGGCGGTCGCATTGTCGACCCTCGGCGAATGGCTCCGCGATCACGTCGAGTACCAGACCGGAACCACCAGCGTGTCGACGACCGCGGTCGAGGTGCTGCGGGCGGGCCGCGGTGTGTGCCAGGACTACGCGCACCTCGGCATCGCGGTGCTGCGCGCCGCGGGGATCCCCGCCCGGTACGCGTCGGGGTATCTGTATCCGGACGACATCGGCGGCGTGGTCGGCGAGATGCACGAGGGCCAGAGTCACGCCTGGCTGGAGGCCTGGGTGGGCGACTGGCATCCCGTCGACCCGACCAGCGGCTCGGCCGTCGCCGAACGTCACGTGCTGGTGGCGCGGGGTCGTGACTACGCCGACGTCGCGCCGCTCAAGGGCGTGTACCACGGTGGACCCAGTCGATCGCTCGACGTATCGGTGGAGCTCACGCGCGTCGCCTGAGCTGCATCAGGTGAGGCGGCCCATCAAGCTGAACACCTGTCCGGTCGTACCGTCGGTGGGCAGGCCCGCGAGATAGAGCGCGAGCTTCGCCACCTCGTCGGGTTCCTTCAACCACTCGCCCATCGCGCGCACGCGCGCGTCCAGTGCGGCGGCTTCGTCCGGGCTGGCGGACAACGCGACGAGTGCCGACGTCCGCACCGGTCCCGGGACGAGCTCGTTCACTGCGATGCTCGCGTCGCGCAGCTCGGCGGCGAGCACGCGCGTGAGCGCGGCGGCACCGGCCTTGGCCGCCGAGTAGGGGCCGAGTCCACCGGCGTTGGCGCGACCCGCACCGGAGCCGACCACGATGATGGTCCCGCCGCCGGCGTCGACGAGCGCGGGAACGCTCGCCTTCGCGGTGTTCCACACGCCGGTGAGGTTGAGGTCGACGATCTCGTGCCAGACCGCTTCGGTCGTGTCGACCACGGCACCGAACGGCGGTGCTGCGCCGGCATTGGCGACGACCAGGTCGAGCCGACCGAACCGCTCGCGGATCTCGGCCACCGCGGTGATCATCGCGGCCAGGTCGGTGACGTCCGCGGGATGGGCCATTGCGCGGCCCCCCGACGCCACGATGTGGTCCACCACGTCGTCGAGTGGCTGCGGTCGTCGACCGGTCACCGCGACGGAAGCGCCCGCGCCGGCGAAGGCCTCGGCAATCGCGGCGCCGATGCCGGTGCCGCCCCCGGTGACGAGCGCGACTCTGCCGGTGAGGTCGACCATGAACGAGAACCTATCCGCCGACGCCGATCGCCCGGCCGGGAGGTTGAAGGGCTCGGGTAGTGTCGGCCGGATGCCTGGTGTCCAGTCCAAAGTCACGGTCGCGATCACCGTCAACGACGTCGCGACCGAACACGAAGTCGAAGCCCGCACGCTGCTCGTCCACTACCTGCGCGAGGTCGTCGGCTTGACCGGTACCAACATCGGCTGCGATTCGACGTCCTGCGGGGCGTGCACGGTCCTGCTCGACGGTGAGTCGGTCAAGTCGTGCACCGTCCTCGCCGCGCAAGCCGACGGCCGATCGGTGACCACCATCGAGGGTCTGGCGGACGGCGACGCGCTCCACCCGATGCAGGCCGCGTTCCGCGAGCACCACGGGCTCCAGTGCGGGTACTGCACGCCGGGCATGGTGATGGCGGCAGTCGGTCTCGCCCAGGAACAGGGAGCCCTGAGTGAGCGGGAGGCGCGCCAAGGGCTGGAGGGCAACCTCTGTCGGTGCACCGGATACCACAACATCGTGGCCGCAGTGCTCGCGGGCTCCGCGGAGATGGCGGGTGATCGGTGATCCCCGCGGCCTTCTCCTACGCCCGGGCCGACTCGGCGGACGAGGCGATCGCGCTGCTGGCGGAACACGGTGACGAAGCCAAGCTTCTCGCGGGCGGCCACTCGCTGCTCCCGCTCATGAAGTTGCGGTTGGCGACGCCGTCGGTGCTCGTCGACATCGGTCGTCTCACCGACCTGTCGTACGTGCGCGACGAAGGCGACGAGATCGCGGTGGGTGGCCTCACCCGTCACCGCGACGTCGAGACCGATCCCGTCGTGCGCCGTCACGTGCCGATCCTCAGCGCCGCGGCAGGAGAGGTCGGCGATCCTCAGGTACGCCACCGGGGCACGCTCGGAGGTTCGCTCGCCCACGGCGATCCCGCGTCCGATCTCCCCGCGGTCGTCCTCGCGCTCCGCGGCCGCATCGTCGTGCGGGGGAGCGGAGGGGAGCGCACCATCGCCGCCGACGATTTCTTCCGCGGCTTCCTCGAGACCGCGCTCGCCCCGGACGAGATCATCACCGAGGTACGGGTGCCGAAGACCGGTGCCGCCGGTTGGGCGTTCGAGAAGTTCAACCGTCGAGCGCAGGACTGGGCGATCGTCGGAGTTGCCGCGGTGGGCGGCGACGTGCCCGGCGTCGCGTTGGTGAACATGGGTGCGACCCCGGTCCGTGCCGTCGAGGTCGAGGCGGCGCTGCGCGTGGGCGCATCGGCGGTCGACGCGGCCGCGGTCGCCGACGCCGGGACCGAACCGCCGTCCGATCTCAACGCGTCGCCCGAGTTCCGTCGCCACCTGGCGCGGGTGCTCGTCGGTCGGGCGCTCGCCACCGTCGCCGGAGGGAACCAATGACCGCCACCGCATTCGGCGCCGGATCTCTGGTCGGGGTGCCCGTCCGTCGCGTCGAGGACCCGACGCTCCTTCGCGGGGAGGGTACCTACATCGACAACCTGCCGATCGCCGATGCCTTGCACCTCGCGTTCGTGCGGTCGCCCGTCGCGGACGCGGAGATCCGGTCGATCGACACCGATGACGCGCGCGATGCCCGGCGTGGTCGCGGTGTACTCGGCTGACGATCTCGACTTCCCCGACCACACCGGCATGATGCAGTTGCACCCGCTCACGATCCGACCCGCGTTCGGCGCGGGGCAAGGTGCGCTACGTCGGCGATCCGGTGGTCGTCGTGGTGGCCGAGAGCAAGACCCAGGCGGTCGATGCCGCCGAGGTCGTCATCGTGGACTACGACGCGCTTCCGGTCGTGGCCGACATGGAAGCGGGAATGATCGCCGATTCGCCGCGGCAGTTCGATGCCATGGACTCGAACATCGTGATGGGCGCACGTGAGCCCGACGGCTTCGACGCGCTGGTCGGAGCCGACGTGATCGTGCGCGGTCGTTTCGAGAACCAGCGGCTCGCGGTCGTGCCGATGGAGGGGGCCGCGGTCGCCGTCATTCCCGGCGACGACGGTGACGGTCACCAACTCACCATCTACCTCGGCTGCCAGATGCCGCACATGAACCGCGGTGCGCTCGCCACCAACTTCGGGGTCGAACCGGATTCCGTCCGGCTGATCGCGCCGCACGTCGGGGGGTCGTTCGGGGCCAAACACTGGGCACCGGAAGACATCGTCGCGGTGCGCGTCGCCCGCGAGCTGGATCGCCCCGTGAAGTGGGTGGAGACCCGCTCCGAGAACATGATCTCGATGCCCCACGGACGCGGCCAGGTCCAGTACCTCGAGCTCGGTCTCCGCCACGACGGCACCATCGTCGGCTTGCGGTGTCGCGTGGTCGGCGACGCCGGCGCATACGGCGGGTTCGGCGGGATGCTCGCGTTCGGGCCGACCCGGATGATGTCGCAAGGCGTCTACCGCATCCCGAAGATCGGCTACGACGTCGCCGTGGTGCTGACCAACCTCGCGCCGATGGGCGCGTACCGCGGCGCCGGGCGCCCCGAAGCCGCGGCGATGCTCGAGCGCATCCTCGACATGGCGGCCGCCGAGCTCGACATCGATCCGGTCGTCATCCGGCGGCGGAACTTCCTGCGGGCGGACGAGTTCCCGTACACCACCGTCACCGGGGTGACGTACGACATCGGCGATTACGACGCCGCGCTCACCGAGGCGCTCCGGATCGCGGGGTACGAGGAGCTGCGCGCCGAGCAGGCCGTCCGCCGCGAACGCGGCGACACGCGCCAGCTCGGCATCGGCATCGCCGCGTACGTCGAGATCACCGCGGGCGGCTCGGGCAGCGAGTACTCGGAAGTCGAAGTGCATGCCGACGGTCGCGCCACGATCAAGGCGGGGACCTCCGCGCACGGCCAGGGGCACGCCACCGCGTACTCGCAGCTCGTCTCCGGCGAACTGGGGATCCCGATCGAATCGATCGAGTTCATCCAGTCCGACACCGCGCTCGTGCCTCGCGGCGGCGGCACCGGAGGATCACGTTCGTTGCAGCTGGGTGGCAGCGCGGCACTCGAGGCATCACGTGCGGTGCTCGACGCGGCGCGCAGTCTCGCCGCGGAGCTGCTCGAAGCCGCGCCGGAAGACATCGTGCTGTCCGCCGAGGGCACCTTCGGGGTCGCCGGTGTGCCGTCGAAATCGTTCACGTGGGCGGAAGTCGCGACCGCGTCCGAAGCCAAGGGCGTGCCGCTGGCGGCCGAGCACGACTTCGTGCAGTCGGGCGCGTCCTTCCCGTTCGGTGCGCACGTGTCCGTGGTCGAGGTCGACACCGAGACCGGCCAGGTGGAGCCGATTCGCCACGTCGCGGTCGACGACTGCGGTCGCATCCTCAACCCGATGCTGGTCGACGGCCAGGTCCACGGTGGTCTGGCATCGGGTATCGCCCAGGCGCTCTGGGAGCACATGGTCTACGACGAGGATGCCAACCCCCTCACGTCGACGCTCGCGGAGTACGGCATCCCGAGCGCAGCCGAGTTCCCGCAGTTCGAGGTCGCGCACACCCAGACCCCCTCGCCGCTCAACCCGCTGGGGGCGAAGGGCATCGGCGAGTCGGCGACCGTCGGCAGCACGCCCGCGGTGCAGAACGCGGTGGTCGACGCTCTCAGCCACCTCGGCGTGCGTCACATCGACCTGCCGTGCAGCCCCGAACGGGTCTGGCGGGCGATCGAAGACGCCCGCGCCGGCACCCTGCCCGACCCGTGGCGTGAACCCCCGGCCGCGTTCGCGACGCTCTCCGTGCGCGAGCGCGGCGCACCCCGGAGAGAACCGGAAGAAGAGATCGACCTCTGACCCGTTCGACCGTGGTCGCCGTCGCGCGCCGCCCGGTACGATCAGCGACCCATGAAGATCGTCGTGTGTGTGAAGCACGTGCCGACGGGCACCATGCGCAGCGACCCCGACTCGGGCACCCTCGACCGCACCGGGCCGGGTGAGCTGAACGCGACCGATCGGAACGCGATCGAGGAGGCGCTTCGCCTGCGCGAGGACGGTACCGCCGAAGTCGTGCTCGTCACGATGGGTCCGACGGCGGCGACCGAGTCGTTGCGTACCGGGCTGGGCATGGGCGCGGACCGCGCGGTCCTCGTCGACGACGACGCACTCGTCGGCTCCGACCTCGTCGCCACGAGCCTCGTGTTGGCCGGAGTCCTGGAGCGGGAGTCGCCCGACCTCGTCCTGTTCGGGCAACAGACCACCGACGGCGGCGGCGCGGTCCTCTGGGCCGCGGTCGCCGAGCGGTTGGCGCTTCCGTTCGTCTCTCAGGCGACGAAGCTCACGCTGGACGACGGCGTGGTCCGTGTCGAACGCGAGACCGAGGTGGGCAACGACAGCATCGAGGCGACGCTGCCCGCCATCGTGGCGGTGAGCGACGCGATCAACGAGCCGCGCTACACCTCGCTGAAGGGGATGATGGGCGCGAAGAAGAAACCGCTCGACACGTTGACCGCGTCTGACCTCGGAATCGCCGCCGACCGGGTGGGTGTCGCCGGCTCGCAGACCGTCGTGCTCGGCCTCGGTGCACCGCCCGCCCGCGCCGGCGCCGCCACGATCGAAGACGATGGCTCCGCCGCGCAAGCCGTCTTCGACTACCTGGTGGAGCGCGATCTCGTATGAGTCTCCTCGTGTTCCTCGAGCAGCATGAGCACACGGTGTCACCAGGGTCACTCGGTGTGCTCACCAAGGCCGCCGCGCTCGATCCTGACGTCGCCGCGGTGCTCGTCGGCAACGACGAGCTGGAGACCGCTTGCCCGCGAGGCCGGCCGTCACGGGGCATCGACCGTGTTCACGGCGGTCGATGCCTCCACGTTCCCGCTGCCCGGCCCCCGCATCGACGTGCTCACCGCGCTCGTGCGCCAGTTCCCGAACTTCGACACGGTCCTGTTCTCCAACTCCGTCCTCGCGGCCGACGTCGCCGCCGGGCTCGCGGCACGGCTCGACGCCGGCATCAACTGGGACCTCGTCGACCTCGAGGTGCGCGACGGCCAGCCGGTGGGGAAGCAGCCGATGCTGCAGGACTCCGTGCTCGCCGAAGTCGGATGGCGGTCCCCCCATCGGATCGCGCTGTTCCGGGCTGGGTCGTTCGAGGCGTTGCCGTCAGCGGCGGAGCGCGACCCGGCGATCGAATCGTTGACGGTCGACTTCGCGGCGCACACGCTCGCGGCGCGAATCGTCGAACGAACGCTGCGCGCGGACGAGGGGCCGTCCCTCGCCGACGCCGACGTCATCGTGGCCGGAGGCATCGGCCTCGGGTCGCCCGAGGGCTTCGAGCTCGCCGAGCAGCTCGCCGACGTGCTCGGTGGCGCAGTCGGTGCGACGCGCGCTGCGGTCTACAAAGGGTGGTACACCGCGTCGGCGCAGATCGGCCAGACCGGCAAGACCGTCTCGCCCAAGCTCTACGTCGCGCTCGGGATCTCCGGCGCGGTGCAGCACAAGGTCGGCATGCAGAGCTCGAAGACGATCATCGCGATCAACAAGGACCCGCACGCTCCGATCTTCGAGTTCAGCGACCTCGCGGTGGTCGGCGACGTCCACACCGTCGTGCCCGAGCTCACCGAGTTGCTGCGCAAGCACGCCGGCTGATGTCGCGTCCGGTCGACTTCAAGGCGGAGTTCGACCCGAACTCGTTCGTCGGCGAGCCGACGGATCCAGTGGACGAGCGCATCGAGGTGGGTGTGCTCGTGGTGGGCGGCGGACCCGCCGGGCTCGCGTGCGCGATCCGCTTCGGCCAGCTGCTCGAGGAACACCCCGACGTCGCCGCGCGGCTCGGTGACGTGCCGCTCGCGGTCGTCGACAAGGGCAAGCAGCCGGGGTCGCACGTGCTGTCCGGCGCGGTGATCCGGCCCGGCGCGCTCGAACGGCTCTTCGCAGGCCACGGTGGGCTCGACGGCTTCCCGACCTTCGGCGCGGTGACCAAGGAGCAGGTGTACCTGCTGACACGTGACCGTGCCCTGCCGATCCCGACGCCGCCGCCGATGCGCAACCACGGCAATGTGATCGCCTCGCTCTCGCAGGTCGGGCGCTGGCTCGCGGAACGTGCCGAAGCCGGCGGCGCGACCTTCCTGCCCGAGACTTCCGCGGCGCGGCTGCTCGTCGAGCAGGGTCGAGTCGTCGGCGTGCGCACGGGCGACAAGGGCCGCGGCACCCACGGCGAGGAGCTTCGGAACTTCGAGCCCGGCAGCGATCTCGTCGCGCGCGTCACCGTGCTCGCGGAGGGCACGCAGGGACATCTCACGAACGTCACGCTCGACCGGTTCGATCTCCGCGGCGACGCCGCGGCCCAGGTGTGGGAGCTCGGCGTCAAAGAGGTGTGGAAGGTCCCGCGGCCCCTCGACCGGGTGATCCACACGATGGGCTGGCCGTTGCGCCCCCAGGCGAAGTACCGCGAGTTCGGCGGATCGTTCATCTATCCGATGGGCGACGACATGGTCGCGATCGGGATGGTCGTCGGTCTCGACTACCGCGACCCTCGCCTCAACCCCCACGATCTCCTGCAGGAGCTGAAGACGCACCCGACCGTCCGCGCCATCCTCGAGGGTGGTGAGCGGATCGAGTGGGGAGCGAAGACCATCCCCGGCGGTGGATTCCACGCGATCCCGCGCCGGCTGCACGCGCCCGGCCTGCTGCTGTGCGGAGACGGCGTCGGGTTGGTGAACGTGCCGACGTTGAAGGGCGTGCACTACGCGATCGAGTCGGGGCGTCTCGCCGCGGAAGCCGCCTTCGCTGCGGTTTCGCAGACCGCAGACGACACGTCAGTGTTCGACGACGCGCTCGCGTCGTACGACGACACGGTGCGCGCCAGCTTCATCTGGGACGAGCTCTACGCGGTCCGCGATCTCCGACAGGTGTTCGGCCGAGGGTTCCTGCTGGGCGGTGCGCTGGGAGTGGTCAACACCATCACGAAGGGCCGGGTCAGCATCGGATCGATGACCACCGAGCCCGACGACGAGCAACCGCTCCTCCCCGTCGACCGCGACGCGTCCAAGATCGTGCACGACGGCGCGCTCACCTTCGATCGGCTCTCGTCGGTGTTCGCGTCAGGCAACAAGACCCGTGACGACCAGCCCAACCACCTGCTCGTCCGCACCCGGGTCGCGCCCGACGTCGCCGAGCTGTGGGCGAACCTGTGCCCCGCGCAGGTCTACACGGTCGGTCCGGTCGGCGACGATGGTCTCGCCGAGGTCGAGCTCGCACCGTCGAACTGCGTGCAGTGCGGCGCCATCTCCGCCAAGGGTGGCCGTCTGACGCCACCCGAGGGCGGCTCCGGGCCCGAGTACTGGCAGAGCTGAGCGCGCGGGCTGCGGCTGACCAGGCTCAGGTGGCGGTGAGATCGAGGTCGAGCGGAGGCGTCGCGGGCAGCTGCCAGCGGAGGAAGCCCTTGTCGTACTTCTCGTGGTACGCGTTGGCCTGGTCGACCATCGTCGTGAACGTCGTTTCGAAGGCGTCCCAGTCTTCGGTCTCGATGCTCGCCTGCAGCGACGCCACGACCCCCGAGATGAACGCGTCCATGTCTTCCTCGTACTTGGGCCGCAGGATCGAGCCCTTCTGCATGAGGTTGACCGCCTCCTTCAACTGGAACGCGGCGAGCTTGCGGTTGTGCGCCTGCGCCGCGTAGTAGCACTTCCAGATCCGTTCGCCGACCAACGGCATGATCTCCGCCATCCCGGGCATGAGGTGCCCGAGGTCGCTCAGGTCGAACGATCCACCCTTGATCGCGATCTCGTGGTCGTGGTCAGCAGCCATGCCCGGACGCTACCGCCTTTACCCCTTTTGGCGTCACTCGTGCGTCGTAGTGGCGCACCAGTGACGCCAAAACGGGAAGTTACGACGGGAGTGGCTCGCGGCGGGGGCCGGGCGTGAACTCGACGGGCATGTGCTTCACGCCGCCGATGAAGTTCGACCGCAGGATCTCCGGATCCGAGACGAGGTGCATGTCGGGGATGCGCTCCAGCACTTCCTGGAAGATCAGCTTCAGCTCCATGCGGGCGAGGTTGGCGCCCAGACAGAAGTGGTGCCCGCCACCGCCGAACGCGACCTGCTCCTCGGGGACCCGCGTGATGTCGAAGCGGAACGGATCGTCGAACACGGCCTCGTCGCGGTTCGCCGAGATGTACCACATCACGACCTTGTCGTTCTCGGCGATCTCCCGACCTCGGATCTCGGTGTCGGACGCGTCGCCGTGCGGCGGAAGTGGTAGACGGGCGACGCCCACCGCAGGATCTCTTCGACCGCCGGAGTCAACTGCGTGTCGAGGTTGTCGCGCAGTGACGCGTACTGCTCCGGGTGCTGCATCAGCGCCCACATGCCCCACGCCGTGGTGTTGCGGGTGGTTTCGTTGCCGGCGACCGACAGCAGCAGCATGAACATGTCGAACTCGAGCTCGGACAGCTTCTCGCCGTCGACCTCGGCATTGATGAGCTTGGTGACGATGTCGTCGCGCGGATCGCGGCGGCGTTGCTTCGCCAGGTCGTTGGCGTAGGCGTAGAGCTGGGCCGACGCCGTCGTGCGCACCGTCGACGCCGTCTCGAAGTCGGGGTCGTCGGCGCCGATCATCGCGTTGGACCACTCGAACAGGAGATGACGGTCCTCTTGGGGCACGCCCATGATCTCGGCGATCGCCTGGAGGGGCAGCTCGGAGGCGAGGTCGACCACGAAGTCACACGAGCCGCGCTCGATGACGTTGTCGACGATGAGACGCGACCGGTGCCGGAGGTACTGCTCGAGCAGCCCGATCATGCGGGGGGTGAAGCCCTTGTTCACGAGGAGGCGGTAGCGCGTGTGTCGCGGCGGGTCGGTGTAGAGCATCATCACGCCGCGGGTGTCGAAGCCGCCTGCGGCCTCCGGGTCCATGATGCTGACGCCGCCGCGCTCGGACGAGTAGAGCTCGGAGTCGCGGCTGACCATGACGACGTCTTCGTGGCTCACGACGTTCCAGAAGCCGGTGCCCCCCGGGTACTCGTGCCAGGACACGGGGTCCTCCGCCCGGAGGCGCTTGAACATCTCGTGGTGCTCGAGGCGTTGGAACCGGTCGAGGTCGAGCAGGTCGATCGTGGCGGTGGTCATCCCGCCATTCTGACACCTCGTCAGATCAGTCGCGGAGATCGCGGAAGAACGCCCGGATCTCGGCGACGTAGAGGTCCGGGTTCTCCATGGCCGGGAAGTGGGCGCCGGCCTCGGCGATGGTCCAACGCCGTACGTCGTAGACCTCGTCGGCGCGGCTGCGGGGAGGTGGTCCGACATTGCCGTTCGGGCCGTCGATGAACCGCTCCAACAGGAATCCCGCCGGTGGACGGACTCGTTCGCCCTCGACCAGGCGGACGGGGTGGGTGCGACTCTCGTAGTACAGGCGATTGGCGCTGTTGACGGTGCCGGTGAACCAGTAGAGGGCGATCGTGGTGAGGAGTTCGTCGCGGGTGAACAGGGATTCGACGTCGCCGCCGCAGTCGGACCAACGCCGCCATTTCTCGACGATCCATCCCGCGAGCCCGGCGGGGGAGTCCATGAGCCCGTACGCGAGCGATTGCGGCTTGGTGCCCTGGATCATGCTGTAGCCGATCTCGTCGCGCCGCCAGCGCGCGCCACGTGCCGCGTACTCGGTCTCCTCCGCGGTCTGTTCTCGGCGCGCCGCGGGCGCGGAAGTTGAGCATCCCCATGTGAATGCCGACGAGCGCGTCGGGGTGATCGAGACCGAGGAGCGCGGTGACGTACGCGCCCCAGTCGCACCCGGCGGCGGCGAACCGTTCGTACCCGAGCTCGGTCATGAGCGACACCCACAGCTCGGCGATCACCCGTGGCGTCATGCCGCGCGCCGCCGGGATGTCGGAGAACCCGTACCCGGGCATCGAGGGGACGACGACGTGGAACGCATCCGCGGGGTCTCCACCGTGCGCGCCGGGGTCGGCGAGGGGGCCGACCACCTTGTGCCATTCGTAGAAGGTGCTCGGCCAACCGTGGGTCAGGACGAGCGGCAACGGGTTCGGCCCCACGCCGGGCTGGTGCACGAAGTGCACCCCGAAACGTTCGAACCCGGTTGCCCCGAGCTCGGCGCGGTACTGGGGCGACGCGTCGAGCGCGGCTTCCTGGGCGGGCCAGTCGAACCCGTCGGCCCAGTACGCCACCAGCTCCTGCAGGTATCCGAGCTCGGTGCCGTACTCCCAGCCTGCGCCGTCGACCTGATCCGGCCACCGGGTGCGGGCGATGGCGGCGCGCAGCGCGGTGAGGTCGGCGTCGGGGACCGCGATGTGGAACGGGGTCGAGGTCACCGGTTCAGCCCTGCTGCGTGCGGCCGCGTTCCATGATCGCGTCGCGTCGTCGAGCCACCTCGCTGGCGACGCCCGCAGTGTCTTCGAGCCACGCGCGAGCGGCGCAGTTCGATGTGGCGGACGTCGTGATCCGTGACCCGTTCCTGTTCGTGGTAGGTGGCGAGCACGTTGCGGACGCCGCCCTGGTCGTTGGTGACGATGTCGGCGCCGAGGGCGCGGCAGAACGGCAGCAGCTCATCGTGCGCGACGACGTGGTTCACGAGGCCCCACTCGAGCGCAGTGCGGGCGTCGACGAAGTTTCCGGTGACGCTCATCTCGCGTGCCCGTCGCTGACCGATCGCTTCGGCGAGGAGCACGGTGAGACCCCACCCCGGCATGATCCCGACCCGTGCGTGCGTGTCGGCGAACCGGGCGTGTTCCGACGCGATCAGAAAATCGCACGTGAGCGCGACCTCGAGCCCACCGGTGACCGCCGCGCCGTTGATGGCGCCGATCACGGGCTTGACCGTCTCCGGGAAGGGCCGGATCAGATCGTCCTGACCGGCCACGATGTGCTTGACGTCCGAGTCATTGCCCAGCGACTTGAGATCGACACCGGCGCAGAACGCAGGATCGGCGCCGGTGAGCACGATCGCGTCGACGTCATCGCGGGCGTCGCACTCGGTGATCGTCGCCGCAATCGCCGCGTTCAACTCGGGGGAGAGCGCGTTGCGCGCCTCGGGGCGGTTGAGGGTGACGACCGCGACGCGGTCGGTCACGTCGACGAGGATGACGTCCGTTCCCATCGCGCTACCGTCCCGTCCAATTCGGCTCGCGCTTCTCGAAGAAGGCGGCCACTCCTTCGTGTACGTCATCGCTGCCCGCGATCGCGCTCGATCGCCTCGCGCGTGGCGTCCCACCCCAGTTCGTCGCGTTCGGCGATGCTGCGCTCCAGCGCGTGGAGACTGGCGCGTGCGCCGACCGGCCCGACCCGGCACATCCGCTCTGCCAAGGCGATCGCGCGCGGTGACCGCCTCGCCCGGTTCGGCCACGACGTTCACCAGGCCGAGCGAGTACGCCCGTTCCGGAGTCAGGGACTCGCCGGTCAACAGCATCTCCTTGGCCACGTTGAGCGGTAAGGCGCGCGGAGTGCGGAAGAGCCCGCCGCACGTCGGGACGAGCCCGCGCTTCACCTCGGGGAGACCGAACGACGCGGTACGCGACGCGACCACGAGGTCACAGGCGAGCACGATCTCGAAGCCGCCGCCGAGCGCGGGACCCTCGACCGCGGCGATCAGCGGCTTGACGCGTTGACGACGGATCACGCCGTACTCGCCGCCGCGCTCGGTCGCCGCACTCGCTCCCCGGCCGATGGAGATGTCGCTGCCGGCGGAGAACACCCGCGGCGTGCCGGTGAGCACGCCCACCCACAACTCGGGGTCGTCGTCGAGCTCGTCGAGCGCGGCGCTGATGCCGTCCGCGAGCTCCTCGTCGATCGCATTGCGCTTCGCCTCGCGCTGGAGCCGTGACCACGAGGACGCGTCCGTGACGTTCGGTCTCGACCGGCATGCGCGGGAGTCTACGGTTGTGCGCCGGATCAGGGGCCGAGCACGATCTTGATCGCACCCGACGCGCGATCACCCGACACGCGGAACGCTTCGGCCGCGTCGTCGAGCCCGAACCGGTGGCTGATCAGCGCGTCGGCGATCTCCGGTCGCGAGCCGAGGAGTGCCGCCGCGGTCTCGAACTCGCGGGCGTCGTGATCGTGGCCGTACATCGCGGCGGGGACGACGTGCGCCTCCTTACCGAGCAGGTTGCTGCCGAAGCTGACGCCGTCCCAGTACGTGGCCGCGACCACGATCGTGCCGCCCGGACGCACGCGGGTGATGGCGTCGTCGAACGACGACTGGCTGCCCGCGGCGTCGACCACGACGTCGTACTCGGTCTCGAGCTCCCGCCGTGCGCCGAGTCGTTCGCCGGCTTCGTGCTGGTGCGCGTAGCGCGCGGTCAGGTCGACCTCGATCCCCCGACCGCGCGCGACGGCGACGAGCGCGAGCCCGATCGAGCCGCCCCCGATCACCAGGATGCGGGCACCGGAGTCGAGGGACACGCGTCCGAGGGCATGACCGGCGACCGCGAGCGGTTCGACGAGCGCGCCGATCTCGGGACTCGCGCCCTCGGGGAGGGGGACGAGACAACTGCGGTCGACGATCACCTCGTCGGCGAGCCCGCCGTCGACCGAGACGCCATGGAGACGCGACAATCCGGTGCGGCACTGCTGCGGCTCCCCGGCGAGGCAGCGGTCACACGCACCACACCACACGATGGGCTGGACCGCCACTGCGGTGCCGTCGTCGAGCACGCCCGCGAACTCGTGGCCGAGCGTCACCGGGATGTTCCACGCCGCCAGGTGCAGATCGGATCCGCAGATGCCGCACGACCGCATCCGCACGCGCACCGGATCGCGGGCGTGGTCGGGCGCGGTGGCGACCACCTCCACCACGCCCACGCCACCGTCACCGGTTGCCCGCACCGCTCGCACCCGGTCGAGTCTTGCAGGCGCGCGTCTGGGAGGAACAGGCCCGCGTCCCGCTACGGTGGGTCCGGCTCGGGCAGGACGATCGACGGAGTGACGATGGCGGACCTCGGATTCGACGGCAAGGTGGCGATCGTCACCGGCGCGGGCGGCGGGCTCGGCCGTGAACATTCGGTCCTGCTCGCGAGCCGGGGCGCACTCGTCGTCGTGAACGACATCGGTGGCGCGGTCGACGGTACGGGCGGTGACGCGGGCCCGGCCCAGAAGGTGGTCGACGAGATCAAAGCCGCCGGGGGCGAGGCCGTCGCCGACACCAACTCCGTGGCCACGCCCGAAGGCGGGCAGGCCATCGTCCAGACCGCGCTCGACGCCTTCGGGCGCATCGACATCGTGGTGAACAACGCCGGCATCCTGCGCGACAAGAGCTTCCACAACATGACCGCGGATCTCGTCGACCCGGTGATCGACGTCCACCTGCGCGGCGCGTTCTACGTGACGCAACCAGCATGGGTGCACATGCGCGAACAGCAGTACGGGCGCGTCATCGTGACCGCATCCTCGGCGGGTTTGTACGGCAACTTCGGTCAGGCCAACTACGGCGCGGCGAAGATGGGTCTGGTCGGCCTGGCCCACGTGCTCGCCCAGGAAGGCGAGCGCTACAACATCAAGGCCAACACCATCGCACCGGTCGCGGGGACGCGCATGACCCGCGAGATCTTCGGTGACCTGTCGGACAAGCTCGATCCCGCGCTCGGTCTCACCGGTCGTCGCGTGGCTGGCCCACGAGGACTGTCCGGTGTCCGGTCATGCCTACACGGTCGCGGCGGGACGCGTGGCGCGGATCTTCGTCGGCGTCGGTCCCGGCTACATGCGCACCGACGCGCCGCTGACCATCGAAGACGTGCGCGACCATTTCGAGGAGATCGAGCGCACCGACGACTTCAAGATCATGCAGAACGCGACCGACGAAGTGCGCCTGGTCTCCAAGT
This sequence comes from uncultured Actinomycetes bacterium, assembly GCA_963726965.1. Classification (GTDB taxonomy): domain Bacteria; phylum Actinomycetota; class Acidimicrobiia; order IMCC26256; family DASPTH01; genus DASUAS01. The sequence goes on from CAVSEI010000008.1 coordinate 75,404, forward strand.
TGCTGCGCTGACACGAGGACACAAGGACGTACGCCATGACGACCACGACCGACACCAGCACGGGTGACGTGACCGCCGACGTGACCGCGTGGCTCGAGCAGAACTGGGATCCCGAGCCTCACCGTCGCCGACATGGTGGGACCGGCTCGGCCGTTCGGGGTGGGCAACCCCGACGTGGCCGGTCGAGTGGTACGGGCGTGGCCTCTCTCGCGCCGAAGGTGTGCGGGTGCAACAGGCGATCAGCGCGTTCGGCGCGCTCGGCGCGCCGGGCGGGCTCGGCACGTTGCTCGCCGGCCCGACCATCACGGTGCACGGCACCGACGAGCAGCGGGAGCGCTATCTCCTCGACATCGTCACCGGCCAGATCGCGTGGTGCCAGCTGTTCAGCGAACCGGGTGCCGGTTCCGATCTCGCCGGGCTCAACACGCAGGGCCGAGAAGGACGGCGACGAGTGGATCGTCAACGGTCAGAAGGTCTGGACCTCGGGAGGCCACTGGTCCGACCTCGGCATGCTGCTCGCCCGGACCGATCCCGACGTGCCCAAGCACCAGGGCATCACCTACTTCGCCGTCGACATGCACCAGCCCGGCGTCGAGATCCGGCCGCTGCGCGAGCTCACCGGCCGGGCGATGTTCAACGAGGTCTTCCTCACCGACGTGCGGGTTCCCGACGACGCCGCGATCGGCGGGATCAACAACGGTTGGGCCGTGGCCAACACGACGCTGATGTTCGAGCGCAGCGGTCTCGGCGCGGGCGGCGGTGGTGGCGGCGTGTCGGCGTTGCCGGGCAGCATCGGCGGCGACCTCCCGCGGCGGGTCGGCGACTTCATCCGGGTGCGCGACCGGATCGACGGCGGCGGGACGTCGTCCACCTCGGTCGAGAACCTCGCCGCGCTCGCACGGGCCAACGGTGCGATCGACGAGCCCAACGTCCGCCAGGACCTCGCCCGGCTCTACAGCATGAACGAGATCGCCCGGTACACGAACCTCCGCCAGCGGGCGCTGGCCCGGGCCGGGGGCGAGATCCCCGGGCTCGGCAACATCATGAAGCTGTCGATGAGCCGCATCCTGCGCCTCACGCGTGATCTCAGCGGCCGGATCCTCGGCCCGTACGCCACGCTGCACGCCTACGCACCGCCGAGCAGTCGGCGGCGCTCGACACCGCCACCGACGGGGCGGCGCAACCCGGGATCACCGAGTCGATGCTGTTCGCGCAGGCCCCGCCAGATCTACGGCGGGACCGACGAGATCCAGCACAACATCCTCGGCGAGCGCGTGCTCGGCCTCCCCAAGGAGCCGAGCAGCGACAAGGGCAAGCCGTTCCGGGAGCTCCCGAAGAACGGATGACCCCAGGTGACCGCCCGGGCGACTTCGGGTATGTTCGTGCCTCGTGACGCTTCTCACAGTCGACACGGTCTCGGTTCGCTTCGGTGGTCTCCAGGCGCTCGCCGCCGTCAGCATCGACGTTCCCGAGAACGAGGTCACCGGCCTCATCGGGCCGAACGGCGCGGGCAAGACGACGCTGTTCAACGTGATCACCGGACTCCAGCCGCCCGACCGGCGGCACCGTCACGCTCGACGGCCGCGACATCACGAACGCGAAGCCGCACCAGCGGGCCCGGTTCGGTATCGGCCGCACGTTCCAACGGCTCGAGACGTTCGGCACGCTCGAGCGTCCGCGACAACGTGCTCGTCGCGGCCGAGATGCGCCACGGGTGCGTCGCGCGAGAAGTTCAAGCCCGGCGACCTCGCCGACGAGCTGATCGAGCGCATCGGGCTCACGTCGGTGGCCGCACGAGCGGGTCGACAAGCTGCCCACCGGCACGCAGCGGCTCGTCGAGATTGGCGCGGGCGCTGGCCACGAAGCCGAAGCGTGCTCCTGCTCGACGAGCCGTCGTCCGGGCTCAACGAGCCCGAGACCGACGAGCTCTCCGAGTTGCTCATCGAGCTCGCCGACGACCGGTCTCGGCATCCTGCTCGTCGAGCACGACATGGGCCTGGTGATGACCACCTGTCACCACATCCACGTGCTCGACTTCGGCCAGATCATCGCCTACGGCACGCCCGAGGAGGTGCAGGCCAACCCGATCGTGCGCGCCGCCTACCTCGGCGAGGGCGACGAGAAGGAAGAGGTGCCCGCGCGCAGCAGGCGCTGCTCGCGGAGGTCATCCGCGCTCCAGGCCGAGGTGCGCGCCGAGACCGACGCGCCCGAACGGTGCGGCGCCGGTGGTGGCAGTGCACCGAGCCGTGCGACCCGTCGTCGCCGATCGGCCGCCGGGTGAGACCGACGCCGGGCGCCGCGCTCGAGCTGCTCGACATCCAGGCCGGCGTACGGCAGCATCGACGTGCTGCACGGCGTGAACATCAGCATCCCGCCCGGCCAGGTGTACGCGCTGCTCGGTCCCAACGGCGCGGGCAAGACCACGACGCTGAAGGTCGCCAGCGGTCATCTGTCGCCCGACCGCCGGCGAGGTGTACTTCCTCGGCCAGCGGTCAACGGCAGGGCGCCCGACGCGCTCGCGCGCGCCGGTCTGTGCACGATCCCCGAGGGTCGCGGGATCTTCCCGAACCTCACCGTGCTCGAGAACCTGCGCACGATGACCTACACCGGCACGTCGCTCTCCGACATCGAGGAGGCGGCCTACTCGCGGTTCCCGCGTCTCAAGGAACGCCGCAAGCAGATGGCGGGCACGCTCTCCGGTGGCGAGCAGCAGATGCTCGCGATCGCCCGCGCCATCGGCGACCAAGCCGAAGGTGCTGCTGCTCGACGAGCTCTCGATGGGGCTCGCGCCGCTCGTGGTGTCCGAGCTCTACGACGTCGTGAAGCGCATCGCCGCCGACGACGTCTCGATCCTGGTGGTCGAGCAGTTCGCCCACGAGGTGCTCGGCGTCGCCGACGTCGCCGCGATCATCCTGCACGGCGCGCATCCAGAACGAGGGCGAGCCGACCGAGGTCGCCGACGCCCTCGCAGGACGCCTACCTCGGCGGCGCCGTCGCCTGCTGACGCCGATCGGCGCTCGAGCCGATCGCGACTGCCGCGGTGCCTTGTAACGTGCGCTGCGGCTCGCTCGGCGTATGCTGCCGCCCGAATCTGACGATCCGTCAGATTACGGCGCCGGACAGTCCGGACGCCGGGAGCAGATTCTGGGGGCAACATGAAGCGCATGCGCTGGGTGGCGCTCGGCGTCGCCGTCGCGCTGGGAGTGGGGACCATGGCCGCGACCGCCGGCGCCCAGTCGAGCACAGCGAGAAGCCGACGGCCACCGACGTCGGGATCACCGACAAGGAGATCCACATCGCGGTCATCGCCGACGTCGACAACACGATCGCGCCGAACCTGTTCAAGGCGTCGCGCCGACGCGGTGAAGGGCTTCGCGAAGTACATCAACAGCAAGGCCGGCGGCGGCGGTCTCGCCGGCCGCAAGGTCGTGGTCGACTTCTACGACTCGAAGCTGAACCCGAACGAGACCACGCAACGCCGAGATCAAGGCGTGCGAGAACGACGTCGCCATGGTCGGCACGTCGGCGGTGTTCCTCACCTCGGTCGACGACATGCGCAACTGCAAGGACTCGACCGGCGCGGTGACGGGCCTGCCCGACATCCCGTTCGTGTCGACCGCGCTCGTGCAGCAGTGCTCCGACCAGTCGTTCCCGATCGCGCCGCCGCAGGTGGACTGCGCCACCAAGGACCAGCACCCGCAGACCTTCCACGCCAACGTGGCGCGCGGGTCTCTACTACAACCAGAAGTACGGCAAGGACCTCCACGGCGTCTACATCTTCGGGAGCGACTCGAAGTCGGCCCGTGACTCGTCGTTCGCCAGCCTCGGCGCGCTGCGTGACATCGGGCATCAAGTCCGACAAGGACTTCGACGTGTCCGGTCGCGGCACCGCAGTCGGCCTACACGCCGATCGTCCAGCAGATGAAGAACAGCGGCTCGAACTACGGCCAGGCCACCAGCCGTACCACGTGCACCGTGCTCCTGCGCAAGGAAGCCGCGCTCCAGGGCCTCACCGACGTGAAGGTCTGGGACTGCGGTGTCGGCTGCTACGACAAGCAGTTCCTCGCGGCCGGCGGCGCCGACGTCGAGGGCCAGTACGTCGACACGCTGTTCCTGCCCTTCTACAGCAAGGCGGACCAGAAGGCGAACCCGATGCTCGCGAACTTCGTGAAGTACACGGGCGCCGACAAGGTCGCCAGCTTCGGCGTCGTACGCCTGGGCCGCCGGCGTCGCCTTCCGCGACGCGGTGAACGCGCAGGTGAAGGCCGGCGGCGTCAACAGCGTCACCCGCAAGACGATCTTCGAGCAGCTGAACAAGATCCACAAGTTCGACGCCGACGGCATGTTCGCGCCGATCGACCTCGCCGGTCGCCAGGTCTCGAACTGCAGCGTGCACGATGCAGGTGAAGAACGGCCAGTTCGTGCGGGTGAGCCCGACCAAGCCGGGCACGTTCAGGCTGGCCCGAACGGGCATCATCACCCGCAAGCTCGACATCTTCCGGCACGAGCTGATCGAGAGACTCGCGGATCAGCGATCCAGCGTACGAGCTCGGGTGCCCTGCATCGACGCGGGGCGCCCGGGCGTCGTACTTTCCGCTGCTCCGACGCCTTGTCGCCCGATCATCCGTCGTCCTGATGCGGCCGACATCGAACCTGACGGCCCAGTCAGATCGGCGACGTTCAGCACGATTGCACGGGGGGAACACCACATGGCGGCGATCACCGAACGGCTTGACAGTCCGAAGCTCGGCGCGAGTCCCGCACGCACCTTCTCGCGGAGGCCTCGCAGTCGCGCGATCTTCGTGGGCTTCGTCATCTGTTGCAGTCGTGGGCCGGCAGCCCGATCACGTTCGACTCGATCCTCTTCTGGTTGATCGTCGGCGATCACCTACGGCTCGGTGTACGCGGTGGCCGCCACCGGCCTCGTCGTCACGTACACGACGTCGGGCATCTTCAACTTCGCCCAGGGCGCCATCGGCATGTTCCTCGCCTACGTGTTCTGGCAGCTCCGGGTCGACTGGGGCATCCAGACCTTCGTCGCGCTGCTGCTCACCGTGTTCGTCGCCGCGCCGCTCATGGGCGCGATCATCGAGCGCGTCCTCATGCGGCGCGATGGCCGACGCGCCCGCTCGTCGCGCAGATCGTCACCACCGTCGGTCTCATGCTGATGCTCATGGGTCTCGCCGGCCTGATCTGGGACCCGCAGGAGACGCGCCACATCGACCGCTTCTTCGGCACGTCAGGGCTTCCAGATCGGCGAGACGCTGATGCCGTGGTCGCGCTTCATCACCATCGTCGTCGGGCTCGGGCTCGCGATCGGGCTCAAGTTCCTGCTCTCGCGCGACCCGCCTCGGCGTCGCGATGCGCGCGGTGGTCGACAACCGCGAGCTCGCCGCCCTCAACGGCATCAAGCCCGGCCGGGTCTCGATGTTCTCGTGGGCGCTCGGCTCGTCGATGGCCGCGGTCGCCGGCATCTTCCTCGCCGAGGAGCTCGCCACCCTCGACGTGCAGACGCTCACGCTGCTGATCCTCGCCGCGTTCGCGGCCGCGATCATCGGCCGGCTCAAGAGCCTGCCGCTCACCTTCATGGGCGGTCTGCTGATCGGCCTCGTGTTCGAGTTCCAGCAGAACTTCCTGAGCTGGACGCGGTCGCTGGACCACCGCGCCGCTCGCGATCCCGCAGATCATGCTGTTCCTCGCGCTGCTGTTCCTGCCGCAGGCGCGCATCGAGGGCAAGAAGGCGATCCGCAGCGTGGCGCCCGCGCATCCCGTCGATGCTCAAGGCGCGTCGTTCGGCATGGTCGTGCTCTTCGTCGTTCGCGCTGTTCCTCGGGCTCGTTGCTTCGAGCGCACCGACGTCCGCACGCTCACCCTCGCGCTGCTCACCGTCGCTGATCATGGTGTCGATGGTGCCGCTCACCGGTTGGTCGAAGCAGATCTCGCTCGCGCAGATCACGTTCGTCGGTGCGGGTGCGTTCGCGTACCTCGAGTGGGCGCCCAGCCTCGGCAGCGTCGGGCGGCTGTTCGGTGGCCGCGCTGTTCGCGATCCCGTTCGGGGTGGCGATGGCGCTTGCCCGCGCTGCGCCTCCAGGGCCTCTACCTCGCGCTGGCGTCGATGGCGTTCGCGCAGATGGCCGCGTTCCTCTTCTTCCCGCAGCCCGAGATCCTCGGCTTCGACGGCAAGCCGATCGGCCGCATCACGATCCTCGGCTTCGACTTCAGCCAGCCGTTCACGTTCCTCGGCATCGACTTCGGCCAGGACGTCGGCACCATGTTCCTGTTCATCGTTCGCTGCTCGGCGTCGTGGGGCGTGGTCGTCGTGCGCTGCACAAGCAGCCGTTTCGGCCGCCGACTCACCGCGCTGGGCGACAGCCCGGCCGCGTGCGCCACGCTCGGCGTCAACCAGATCGTCACCAAGCTCGGCGTGTTCGTCCTCTCGGCCGCGATCGCCGGCTTCGCCGGTGCGCTGCTCGGCATCTTCCAGGGCACGGCCACCGTCCAGGACTTCGAGATGCTCCAGGGCCTCGGCTGCCTGCTGCTGCTCGTGGTCGGTGGCGTCGCGGTGGTCAGCGGCGCGGTGCTCGGTGGCTTCTTCCTCACGTCGTTCACGTGGATCGCCGACCCAGTTCCCCGGCAACACGCTACCTCGACTGGTGGCAGCGCCTCGGCCCGGCCTCGCCGGCATCGGCATCGGCCGTCAGCCCTCGGGCATCATCCCGACCGTCGGCCAGGAGCACCGCGACAAGAAGGCCCGCAAGCGCGCCGAACGCCAGGGTCAGGGCCCGCCGCCTCCGCCCGACGCGCTGGTCGGTGCGCCCAGTGCCGCGGCCCGACGCCGGATCCGACCGGCGTCGGTCGCCGACGCCCGGCGTCTGACCCGCACTTCCGCGCTCGCATGGTCGACCTGGGCGGTGATGCTGCCCATCGCGCCCGGGCAGATCGACGTCGGGCGACTTCCTGCGCGAGTGGGTCGCGGTGGTCGACGACTGCGGCGTCGAGTCGGTGTGGGGCGGTCGAGCACGTGGTCGTCGCCGCCGACTACGACCCGAAGTACCCGTACTCGGAGACGGCGAGATGCCGTCGGGCGCGGTGCCGGCATCGGGCTCAGTGCCGATGACCGACCCGCTCGACACGCTGGCGTTCGTCGCCGCGGTGTCGACGGCACGGTGAAGCTCGGCACGTGCGTGGTGGTCGCGCCGCTGCACAGCCCGGCGGTGCTGGCCAAGCGGGTCGTCGACCATCGACAACCTGTCGGACGGTCGCATGCTGCTCGGTCTCGGCATCGGCTGGCAACGCGAGGAGTACGCGGCGGTCGGCGCGCCGTTCCGCCAGCGCGGCGCGCGCCTCGAGGAGTGCATGGGCGCGATGCGCGCGCTCTGGACGCGAGTCACCGGCGACGTTCGAGGGCGAGCACTGTCGTCGTTCCGAGCGCGTGTACTCGACGCCCGCAGCCCGCGCGTGGCGCGGTGCCGATCGTGCTCGGGCGGCAACAGCGACGCCGGCGATCGACCGCGCCGGGCGCATCGGCGACGGCTGGTTCCCGTTCACGATCGGCCCCGACGAGTTCGCCGCGACGGCGGCGACCGTGCGGGCGATCGCGCGCGGCGCCGGGCGGGATCCCGCGGCGGTCGAGCTCGAGCGTGTGGCCCGGGCAGCTACGACCCGAGCGTCGGAGCTCGACGCCGACTATCGTGCGTCGCTTCGTCGAGGCCGGCGCGAGCTCGCGTGATCATCGCCCGCTACGTGCGCCCGGTCCGACGCTCGGGCGACTCGCCGCCGCGGGCTGCCCGCCCTCCGCGAACAGCTCCTCGAAGTCCGCTCCCTCGTCGACGTCGCTCAGCCCCGAACTCTGCGTCGGTCCAGCCGCATAGCTCCGAGGTTGACGCAAGTTCGGGTCGTCGAGCTCGGCGAGGATCTCGTCGGTGTGCTCGCCGAGGGCCGGCGCGGGCCGGACCGTCACGGGCTCGTCGAACGTCACCGCCGGCCGCGGGTGCAGCATCTCGCCGACTGACGGGTGCACCTCGCGCACGAGGTAGCCGGGGGAGATCGCCTCGATCACCGCGGGCAGGTCGTCGAGCGTCGGCGACCTCGGCGCACGGCACGCCCTTGCTCGAGAGCCGCGCGACGCACCTCGGCGGTGGGGAGCGTCGCGAGCTGCGCGGCGATCTCCTTCATCACGCCGGCCGCCGTTGCGGCCGCGCTTCTGCGGTGTGTCGAAGTCGGGGTGGCCGACGAGCTCGTCGCGACCGACGGCGCGCAGCAGGCCGTCCCACTGCGGAGTGGTGACGGTGATCATCGCGACGTGGCCGTCGGCGGTGGGGGTGAGGCGGAACGTGCGCGACTGCGGCGGGAGCTTGTCGAACTCGCCCTCCATGGGTGACGTTGGTGCGTGACGTCGGGCCAGAGGAACGACAGGCCCGCGTGGAGCATCGGGACCTCGATGCACCTGGCCGCGCCCGGTGCGGTCGCGTTCGAACAGCGCGGCGGTGATCGCCTGCGCGGCGGTGAGGCCGGTGACCTTGTCGACCACCGCCTGCTGCACGAGCACGGGCACGCCGGTCTGGAGGTCGGCCTGGTTGGCGCCGAAGCCGGTCATCGCCTGGATCACGTGGTCGTACGCGGGCGCGTCGGCCAGCGCGCGAGTCGGACGGGAAGCCGCGCAGCGCGGCGTAGATCAGGCGCGGGTGCTCGGCCACGAGCTCCTCGGCGACGAAGCCGAGACCGGGCATCACCGTGGGCCGGAAGTTCTCGACCAGCACGTCGGCGGTGGCGATCAGCTTGCGCAGCACCGCGAGGTCGTCGGCGTCGTTGAAGTCGAGCGCGATCGAGCGCTTCCCCCAGTTGGTGTTCACGAAGTAGGCCGACGTGCCGCCGCGACCCGAGCCGACGTGGCGCAGGATGTCGCCGACCGGCGGCCGCTCGACCTTGATCACGTCGGCGCCCTGCTGGGCGAGGATCATCGTGGCGAACGGCCCCGACAGGTTCATCGTGAGGTCGACGATCCGGACTCCCGGCGAGCGGTCCGGTGGCTGCTGCGGTCATCGGCGCACCCTATTCGGCACGTACTCTGCGCGGTCGACCGGAGACGGGACGTCGGGACGGAACGCGAGGAGGACGCGTGGCCACGACCGACGAAGACGCGATGCTCGAGACGCTCGAGCGCTGGCTCGCGAGCGACGTCGTGCCGCAACGTGCTCGAGCTCGAGCACGCCGACGAGTACCCGCACGAGATGGTCGAGCAGATGCGCGAGTTCGGGCTGTTCGCCGCCACCATCCCCGAGGAGTACGGCGGACTCGGGCTCTCGGCGCGAGCGCGTACGTGCGCATCGTCGAGACGATCGCACGCGCGTGGATGTCGCTCACCGGGGTGGTCAACACCCACCTGATGGTCGCGGAGCTCGTGCGGCGCTACGGCACCGACGAGCAGCGCGCGCAGTTCCTGCCCGCGTCTCGCCGCCGCCGAGCTGCGCGGCGGGCTCGCGCTCACCGAACCCGACTGCGGCACCGACCTGCAGGCGGTGCGCACCACCGCGACGCGTGGCGACGGCGTCTACGTGCTGCGCGGCACCAAGATGTGGATCACGAACGCGCGACGAGGGCAACTGCCTCGCGGTGCTCGCCAAGACCGACGTCGACGCCGAGCCGCGCCACCGCGGCATGTCGCTGTTCATCGTGCCCAAGGATCTCGGCTACACCGTGCCGCGCAAGCTCGGGAAGCTCGGCTACAAGGGCATCGACACGTGCGAGGTCGTGTTCGACGACGTCGTGGTCCCCGAGGAGTGTCTGCTCGGCGGGGTCGAAGGGCGCGGCTTCCACCAGGCCGTCGGCGCGCTCGAGCTCGGTCGCATCAACATCGCCGCGCGCGGGGTGGGCGTCGCCGACGCCGCCCTCGGGCGTCGCTCGCGTACGCGCAGCAGCGCCACACGATGGGCAAGCCGATCGTCGAGCACCAGGCCATCGCGTCGAAGCTGGCCGACATGGCGTGTCGGGTCGAGTCGGCCCGGCTCCTCACCCACCGCGCCGCGGGCGCGTTCGACCGCGGCGAGCGCTGCGACATGGAGGCGGGGATGGCGAAGCTGGTCGCGTCGGAGGCCGCGCTCGAGAACGCCACCGAGGCGATGCGGATCCACGGCGCCTACGGCTACTCCACCGAGGATCACATCGAGCGCTACTACCGCGACGCGCCGTTGCTGTGCATCGGCGAGGGCACCAACGAGATCCAGCGCATCACGATCGCTCGGCAGTTGGTGGCGCGATCTCGCTGAGCACGCGCCAACCCGTCGCATAAGGTTGGTCGGCATGACGGCGGCGATCGAGGCGGAGGGCCTCGTCAAGCTCTACGGCGACACGCACGCGCTCGACGGGCTCGACCTGCGGGTCGAGTCGGGCACCATCCTCGGCGTCCTCGGGCCGAACGGCGCCGGGAAGACGACCGCGGTGCGCGTCCTCACGACGCTGACCCGGCCCAACGCGGGCTGGGCGCGCGTCGCCGGCTTCGATGTGGTCGAGGCCGCGCCGGAGGTGCGTCGCCACATCGGACTCACCGGGCAGTACGCCAGCGTCGACGAGAGCCTGACCGGGTTGCAGAACCTGGTGATGATCGGCGAGCTCTCGCGCCTGCCGCGCCGGGACGCGCGCGAGCGCGCGCCGGTGCACTGCTCGAGCAGTTCACCCTGTCGCACGCGGGCGACCGCCCGATCAAGACGTACTCGGGCGGGATGCGGCGCCGCCTCGATCTCGCGGCCAGCCTCATCGGCGACCCGGAGATCCTCTTCCTCGACGAGCCCACGACCGGCCTCGATCCGTCGAGTCGCCTCGGCATGTGGGACGTCATCCGGGGTCTCGTCGGCGGCGGGAGCACGCTCCTGCTCACGACGCAGTACCTGGAAGAAGCCGACATCCTCGCCGACCGCATCGTGGTGGTCGACGGTGGTCGGGTCATCGCGGAAGGCACGTCCGACGAGTTGAAGGCGATGGTCGGCGGCGAGTTCCTCGAGGTCACCGTCGCCGCCGACGCGTCGCTGGCCGATGCCGAACGGATCCTGGCCACGTACGCCGTCGGTCCGATCCACGTCGACGCTGACACCCGCTCGCTTTCGGTTCCGGCGCGACGGGACGAGCCGGGGCTGGTGACCGACGTGATCAGCGCGCTGGCGGCGGCGTCGGTCCGGGTCGACGCGCTCGACGTCCGTCGCCCGTCGCTCGACGACGTGTTCGTCGAGCTCACCGGCCACACCGCCGAACCCGAGACCGCAGCCGACGACGAGGCAGCATGAGCATGAGTGCGACGACTGAGGCCCCACCGATCGCCACCGCGACCGCTCCGGTGCCGGTGCACGAATCACTGGCGGATCGCACCCGTTGGCAGGTGAAGGACGCGCTGGTGCTCACCCGGCGGGGCCTGCAACGCATCCGCCACGAGCCGATGCAGTTGAGCGACGTCACGTTTCAGCCGGTCATCTTCGTCCTGCTGTTCGCCTATGTGTTCGGCAGCGCGATGTCGATCGGCGCGGCCAACTACAAGGAGTTCCTCGTCGCCGGGCTGTTCGGCATGATCATCGCCCAGACCGCGCCGGGGACGACGGTGGGCATCGCCACCGACATGACCACCGGGGTCATCGATCGATTCCGCTCGCTCCCGATGAGCCGATCGGCGGTCTTGGCCGGCCGCACGCTGGCCGACACGTGCACGAGCGCGGTCGCGGTCGTCGTCGTGGGGATCACCGGCTACCTGGTCGGCTGGCGGATCAACAACGGCATCCCCGACGCGCTCTTCGCGTTCGCGCTCCTGCTGCTGTTCGCGTTCGCGATCAGCTGGTGTGGCGCGTGTCTCGGGATGGTCATGACCAACGTCGAAACCGCCCAGGCCACCGCGTTCATGATCTTCCTGCCGCTGACCTTCGTCTCGAACGCGTTCGTGCCGACGCAGGGCCTTCCCGGCTGGATGCAACCGATCGCCAACTGGAATCCCATCAGCGCGGTCGCGGCGGCGTGCCGCGACCTGTTCGGGAATCCGAACCCGTCGTCGACGATCCACGCGTGGCCGATGCAGCACCCCATCGAGGCGGCGATCGCGTGGTCGGTGCTCCTCATCGCGGTCTTCGCGCCGATGGCGGTTCGCCTCTATCAACAGCGCGCCGCCGCCTGACCGGCTGACGCATTCGGCCCACGAGGTCGTCGCGGATACCGTGAGGCGGCTGCTCGACCAAGGAGACCCGATGCCTGACGACGTCTGGCCTGCGCTGCCGTACCCGTCGTGGACCGACACGCTCGACACGTTGCACATGGAGCTCCAGATCCTGGGCAAGGTGCGCGTCGCGTTGTCACCCAAAGAGCCGGAGTGGGCGCACATCACGCTCTACGTGTCGCCGCGCGGGCTCACGACCGGGCCGGTGCCGTCGCCGGCGGGGCTGCTCGAAGCGGAAGCCGATTTCATCGACCATCAGGTGGTGATCCGCACCGAGGCCGGCGCGGTCGCGACCGTCGCGCTCGTCGCCCGACCGGTGGCCGAGTTCTGGGCCGAGTTCTGCGCCGCGCTCCGGAGCGTCGGGGTCGACACCGAACTCTCGTCGATGCCGCAGGAGGTGGAGGATCCGATCCCGTTCCCGGACGACACCACGCACCACGCGTACGACCCTGACGCCGCGCACCGGTTCTGGCGCGCGCTCACGTCGATGGAGCCGGTGTTCCAGGAGTACCGCGCCGCGTTCAAGGGCAAGGTGTCGCGGGTGCAGTTCTTCTGGGGGAGTGTCGACCTCGCGGCGACCCGCTTCTCCGGCCGGCCGTGCACGCCACCCCCGGGCGCGGACCTGCTGATCCGTGAGACCTATGACTTCGAGCAGATGAGCGTCGGGTGGTGGCCGGGCAACGCGGCGTTCCCCGATCCCGCGTTCTACGCGTACGCGTACCCGAAGCCGGATGGCATCGAGACCGCACCGCTCGCGTCACCGAACTCGACGTGGAACGCCGACCTCGGCGAGTTCATCCTGCTGTACGACGACGTGCGCGCCGCGCCGTCGCCGGCGGCCGCGGTCCGCGAGTTCTTCGACGCCGCCTTCGAGGCGTGCGCGTCGGCCGCGGGCTGGGACCGCGGGCTGTGCGAGTGACCCGAGCTACCCGACGACGCCCTTGACCTTGAGGTCGACGATGGTGTCCCAGTCGAGCCCGAGTTTCTCGGCGAGGATCGCGTCGCCGTGCTCGTTGAACTCGGGACCTCGACTCGTCGGTGCGGGCTCGCCGTTGAACTGCACCGGCGTGCTCACCAGGGTGAACGGGTGCCCATCCTTCGACTGCACCTCCTGGAGGTAGCCGTTGGCGACGGTCTGGGGGTCTTCGGCGACGTCGACGGTGTCGAGCACCGGTGACCACTGGCCCCGCATGCCGTAGAGCTGTTGCTTCCACTCCTCGAGCGTCTTGCCCTTGATGGCGGCGCCGACGAGCTCGGCCGCGGCGGGTGCGTTCGCCATCAGCTTCTCGGCGCTGTCGAAGCGCGGGTCGCCGACCAGCTCGGGGATGCCGAGGCGCTCGCACGCCTCCGGCCAGTAGAAGAAACCCTGCAGCATGGCGAGGGCGAGATACTTGCCGTCCTTGGTCTGGTAGGCACCGACGATCGGGTTCGTGACCTGGCCGATCGAGCGCGTCATCAGCTCGCCCCACGGTGCGCCCGCCAGCAACGACACCGAGATGCCCGCGGCCATGGCCCACATCCCGGCGTTCATCAGCGACACGTCGACGACGTCGGCCTCCCCGGTGCGCTCGCGATGGAACAACGCGGCGGAGATGCCGCCGGCGATGGTCATGGCGCCGATGGTGTCGCCGTACGCGGGCGCGGGCATCGGTGGGATCGTGTCCGCGTCGGGTGCCTTCAGGCTCATCCCGCTGGTGCCGCGGTACCAGAACCCGAGGATGTCGTACCCGCCGGCGTCGCGATCGGGGCCCCGCGCGCCGTAGCCGGAACCGGAGACGTAGATGATCTTCGGGTTGTGGGCACGGATGTCGTCGACGTCGGTCTTCAGCTTGGCCCGCACGCCCGGCATCTTGTTGGTGAGGAACACGTCGGAGATCGCCGCGAGCTTGTAGAGGATGTCGCGACCTTCGTCCTGCGTGAGATCGAGGGCGAGGCTGAGCTTGCCCCGGTTGCCGTGCTCGAGGATCGGTGACACCGGCCCGGCGAACATGGCCATGCCGGTGGCGGCGAGGCCGCGGGAAGCGTCGCCCCGGGTGATGTGCTCGATCTTGATGACCTCCGCGCCCCAGTCACTGAGAATCGCCGAGGCGGCGGGGACGAACGTGTGCTCGGCCACCTCGAGGATGCGGATTCCCTCCATGGGACGGTGGGTGCTCATGGCTGGCGGCCTCCGGGGCTCGGGTCCGGCCGAGATTACTCATCCGGACCAGGGTCGGCTCCGTACCCTGGATGTGGTGGAAGCCGATCTGCGGGACGTGAGCGACGCCGCGCTGGTGGTCGCGATCGCCCGCTTCCGCGAGGAGGCGCTGGCCGAGGCCTACCGACGTCACGGGGATGCCGCGTTCGGGCTCGCGGTCCGGGTCCTGCACGATCACACGCTCGCCGAGGAGATCGTGCAGGAGGTCTTCCTCCGGCTCTGGAACGATCCCGAGAAATTCGACCCCGGGCGCGGATCATTGCGCTCGTACGTGATGGCGACGGTCCACAGCCGGGCGATCGACGTCGTCCGCGCCGAGTCGTCGCGCCGGGCACGCGAGGAACGTCACGTGCGCATGCACCCGGCCGCGGAGTACGACCTCGAACGCGAGATCGTCGATCTGACCCTGGCCGACCAGGTACGGGTCGCGCTCGAAGGTCTCTCCGACGACGAGCGACGTGCCATCGAGCTCGCGTACCTCGGCGGCCACACCTACCGCGAGGTCGCCGTCCTCCTCGAACAGCCTGAAGGCACGGTCAAGAGTCGGATACGAGTCGGGCTGCGCCGGTTCCGCGACTCGCTCGTCGAAACCGGGATCACCTCGCCGTGGACCGAGAGCTGACCCGCGCCGAGCTCGACGAGCTCCTGCCGCTCTTCGCGCTCGACGCGCTCGACGGTGAAGAGCGTGAACAGGTCGCGCGCTACGTCGACCGTGACGATGCAGCACGGGCCGAGGTGGTCTCACTCCGCGAGGCGATCGCGGTGCTCCCGCCGCCCGAGGCGCGAGCACCGGCATCGTTGTGGAGCGCGATCGAGCGTTCACTCGATGCGCCCGCTCCCGACCCGCCGGCGCTGCGCGCGCTCCCGTCGCTCGGCCGCCCGGCGCCGACGCGCCGTCGCGACCGTCGTTCGTACCGGGTCGCTGCGGCGGTGCTCGCGGCGGCGGCGATGGTCGCGATCGCGGCGCTCGGAGTGCAGGTGGCGCGTCAACAGGACCGTATCGACGGCCTGGCCGCAGAGATGCACGGTCGCACGTTGCATGAGCAGGCGATGGCGGCGCGCTCGGCGAAGGATGCGCACGTGATCACCCTCGACGCGACCGAAGGGACCGGGCACGCGGAGATCGTGATGTTGCCCGACGGCACCGGCTACTTCATGGACCACGACCTTCCCGAGCTCGCGAGCGGTTCCACCTATCAGCTGTGGGCGAAGGTCGGTGTCCCCACCTCACCCCGGATGGTGTCGGTCGGGGTGCTCGGCGCGAATCCCGGTGTGACCGCGTTCCACCTCGCGGCGCCGACGATGGGGTTCGAGGTGACCGAGGAGTCCGCGCCGGGCGTCCAGACCCCGGGCGACGCAGTGGTCATGAGCGGCGCCGTCGCCTGACGTGAGGTCGACCCGACCGGAGACCGCCTGTACTAGGAAGTGGTGGTGGCGAGCGGCGGACGGGTCCGGGACATGGCGCTCGCGCTGTCGGTGGTCCTCGCGGGCATCACCGGCTACGTCGACGCGGTCGGCTTTGCGAGCCTGCTCGGCGTGTTCCCGGCCAATCAGAGCGGGAACATCGTCTTCCTCGGCATGGCGATCGGTGGCCACCCCCCGACGCCGGGCTGGCGCACCGCCACCTCCATCGCCGCCTTCGGGGTCGGTGCCGCGATCGGCTTCGTCGCCGGGCGACGGATCGGGAACCGCCACCGGGGTCCCGTGTTGCTCGGGTCCGAGTGTCTCGTGATCCTCACGGTGGTGATCATCACCGGACCGCTGGTCCACGACCATCCCGAATCGGGGCTCACGGGGTGGACGGTCATCGCGCTCACCAGCGTCGCGATGGGAGTACAGACCGAAGCCATTCGTCACGTCGCCGGCGTCGCCATCACCACCACGTACGAATCGGGGCGCGCTGGTGCGGGTCGGCGAGATGATGAGCGCACCGTTCCGCCAGGGTCGCGAACCGCGCTTCGCGAAGCACCTCGCCGTGCTCGCGAGCGTGATTCTCGCCTACCTCGCGGGTGCGGTGCTCGGGGCCACCGCGATCGGCCGCTGGCGCTGGTCGCTCCTCGTGCCGTGCGCGGTCCTCGCCCTCATCGTGGTGATGTGGGAACTGCGACCGAAGTGGTTCGCCGCGATCGAGAACGACGTCAACGACGGTCCGTGAATTCGGTGTCGGCGAGGCCGAGCGTGTTGATCAGCTCGACCAGTGGCCGCGCCCGGTCCGCGCTCACGGGCAGTCGTGGTGGGCGCGGCCAACCGCCCGGAGCACCGAGGGCCTGCAGCGCGGCCTTGGCGCCGACGATGCCCCCCAACGCCTGCGTCGCCGCGAAGAGTTCCATGATCTGGGCGTGCACGCGTCCCACCGCGTCGAAGTCGGCCGCGTCGAAGCGGTCGATCAACGACACACACAGGCGCGGCGCGAGGTTGGCTTCGGAGCTGAGGTATCCCTGCGCGCCGTGCGCCAGTGCGCTCAACGCGTGCACCGGTCCACCGACGTGCACGTCGACCCGACCGTCGACCGCATGGATCACGTCGGCGACGTAGTCGAGATCGTTGCTGGTCACGTTCACGCCGACGATCCGGTCGTGATCACCCACGATCGCACCGAGGAGCGCGACGGGGTAGTGATAGCCGACCGACTGGTGGGTCGACACGACGAGGTCGCCGGGTGCGTGTTCGAGCACGGTACGGAGATAGGTCTCCATCTCCTCCGCGCTCGGCACGTACCCGTGACCGAGGTCGAGCGAGTAGATCTGGGTCGCGTCGAGGCCGGCGTCGCTCGCGTCCTCGGCCAGCGTGATCGCTTCGGTCGCGGTGCGGGGCTCCACCCCCATCGCCCGCACCGGGACTCGGCCGCCCAGTTCCTCGACGCCGATGGCGAAGATCCGCCCACGTTCGACCCGGTCGAGGGTGTAGCCCTCGCCGCTGCCACTCCCGGCGAGATACACGCCGATCCCGGCACCGCCGAGGCGGCGGAGGTGGGCGCGCAACCCGGCTTCGTCGAGATCACCCGTCGCGGTGAAGGGCGTGAGGCTCACGACGAAGGTGCTGCGCTCGCGGGCTCCGCTGGTCATGAGTTCTCCCGACGCCAGGAAATTAGTATCGCGGTCGACGGGGGAGAGGTTCCCATGAACGAGCGCACGCCGGAGACCTATCGACTGATCTCGGCCGACAGCCACGTCAACGAACCGCCTGATCTCTGGTCGACGAGAGTGCCGGCGCGCTTCCGCGATCGCGCGCCGCGGATCGAACGGTTCGACGAGGGCGATGCCTGGGTGCTCGAGGGCGTCACCGATCCGATCACCTTCGGCATGAACGCCTGTGCGGGGCTCGAGCCCGAGCAGATGCGCGGCTGGATGCGCTTCGAGGACATCCGGGCCGGCGGTTGGGATCCCGCGGCCCGTCTCGTCGAGATCGACCGTGACGGTGTGGACGCCGAAGTGCTCTACCCGACGCCGCGCCTCAACGCCGCGATCGTGGCCAACCACGACGTCGACTACCACGAGACGATGGTGCGCGCGTACAACGACTGGCTCTCGGAGTACGTGGAGTACGCGCCCGAGCGGTTCGGCGGGCTCGCGGTCGTCCCGAACCGGGGCGTCGCCGGCGCGCTGGCGGAGATCGACCGGGTCGTCGACCGGCCGGGGATCCGGGGATTCGTGATGGGTTGCTACCCGAACGGCACGCTCGCGCCGATGCCCGAAGACGACAAGGTGTTCGGACGCATCGAAGAGCTCGGGGTGCCGCTGAGCATCCACGTCTCGCTCACCGACACGATGCCGGCCGCGCACCGCGTCGCGCTGCCCGGGTGGGGGCGCATCTTCGACATCCCGCACCGGATGCTCGAGATGATCTTCGCCGGGGTGTTCGATCGCTTCCCGGGTCTGCAGATGGTCGCGGCCGAGGTCGACTGCGGATGGTTGCCGTACGTCAAGGAACAGATCGACAACAATTTCCAGCGCCTCGCGCCGGGCAGCACGTTCCCGATCAAGCAGCGCCCGAGCGAGTACATCGAACGGCACTTCCACTTCGGGTTCATGACCGATCCGGTCGGCATCCGGTTGCGCGACTCGATCGGCGTCGAACGCATGCTCTGGTCGTCGGACTACCCGCACGTGTCGTCGGACTGGCCGTCGTCGTGGCGGACGATCCAGGCGTCGTTCTCCGGGGTGACCGCCGCCGATCGTCACCTCATCCTGGCCGGCAACGCGCAACGCCTCTACGGATTCGGCGCCGGCTGATTCCGATCAGATCGGGGTTCCGGGCTCGGGCGTTCCGGCTCGGGAACTGGCGCCGTGATCTCACTATGATTACAGTGTCATTCATGCGGGCGTGGCAGGTACAGGGCGCGGGCGCGCCGATCGACGTGCTGCACGAGGTCGAGGTCGAGCTGCCGCAGCCCGGGCCCGGGCGAGGTCCGCATCCGGGTGACCGCGGCGGGGATCGGCCTGCCCGACGTCTTCATGTGCCGGGGCACGTACCCGCTCACCCCGCCGCTGCCGTTCACCTCGGGCCAGGAGGCCACCGGCACCGTGACCGCGGTCGGCGAGGGCGTCGACGCTCCCGCTCGGGTCCCGGATCATGTGCGTGACCCAGTTCATCGGGGGGCACGGTTCGTTCGCCGAGGAGTGCCTGGTCGCGGCCGACGGCGCGTTCCCCGTGCCCGACGGTCTCACCGACGCGCAGGCGGCGGGGTTCTGGATCCCGCACCTCACCGGGTGGATCGGCCTCGTCGATCGTGGCGGCATCGCGGCGGGCGACTGGCTCGCGGTGCTGGGCGCGTCCGGCGGGAGCGGCATCGCCGCGGTCCAGCTCGGGCGTGCGCTCGGCGCCCGGGTCGTCGCGGTCGTGAGTGACGACGAGCGCGCCGCGTTCTGCGCGAACTCGGCGCCGAGGCCACCCTCAACCATCGCGACGGTCCGCTCGCGCCCGCGCTGCGCGAGCTCACCGACGGGAAGGGCGTCGATCTGGTCTACGACCCGGTCGGCGGTTCGCTGGCCGAGGACGCGGCCGGAGCCATGGCGCGCTACGGGCGGTTGCTCGCGGTCGGCTTCGCCAGCGGCCGATGGCCGGACCTCGTGACCCACAACCTCGTCATCACGAACACGTCGCTCGTCGGCGTGTTCGCGGGCGGCTACTCACGCGCAGGAGCTCGATGCCATCCACGCCAACCTCGCCACCCTCGTCGGCGACGGTCGACTGCGCAACGCGGTGACCGCCGAGGTGCCGTTCGCCGAGCTCCCGGCGGCGCTGCAGCGCATGGCCGATCGCGGCGTGGTCGGCAAGCTCGTGATGGTGCCGTGACCATTCCGAGTCTCGACGCGACCGGAAAGGTCGTGGTCGTCACCGGAGGGAGCAAGGGTCTCGGTCGCGAAATTGCGTTGGGCTTCGCGGAAGCGGGCGCTGACGTCGTCGTCGCCAGCCGCAAGCTCGCGGCGTGCGAGGCCGTCGCCGAAGAAGTGCGGGCATTCGGCCGGCGCGCGCTGCCGGTCGGATGTCACGTCGGGGACTGGGACCAGTGTGGCGCGTTGATCGACGCGACCGTCGCCGAGTTCGGGCACGTCGACGTCCTCGTCAACAACGCGGGCATCGCGCCGGTGCCGCCGTCGCTGCTCGACGTCACCGCCGATCTCTTCGACAAGACGATCGCGGTCAACCTCAAGGGTCCGCTCCGGTTGACCGCGCTGCGCGGCGGAGCACATGCCGGCGGGTGGATCGGTGATCAACGTCAGCTCCAAGGCCTCACTCCACCCGTCGTCGTTCACGGTGGTGTACGCGGCGGCGAAGGCGGGATTGAACGCGCTCACCAAGGCATCGGCCGAGGAGTACGGCCCCCGCGGCATCCGGGTCAACGCGATCGTGTGCGGCACGTTTCACACCGACAGCCTCCACGCGTCGATCCCGACCGCGGAGATGCAGGCGCAGATGGCGGCGAACGTCGCGCTCGGCCGCATCGCCGACGCCACCGAGATCGTGGGGACCGCCCTGTACCTCGCGAGCGACGCGTCCTCCTACCTCACCGGCGAGCTGATTCTGCTCGACGGTGGCTGAGCCGAGGGAGAGCACCTCATGACGGAAACGCAGCAGGACGACGTGATCGGCCCGGGTCGGGTCGCGGTGGTGACCGGCGCCGCCAGCGGCATCGGACGGGCGCTGGCGGAGACGTTCGCGGCCGAAGGCTCGGCGGTGGTCGTCGCCGACCTCGACGCGGCGGAGGCGGAGGTGGTCGCGGCTGGCATCCGCGCCAACGGCGGGGATGCGCTGGCGGTCACGGTCGACGTGTCCGACGCGGCTGCGGTCGAGCAGCTCGCGGCGACCACGCTCGAGCGGTTCGGTCGGGTCGACGTGTTGTGCAACAACGCCGGTGTCTCCACCTTCAACCTGTTCCGCGACCAGACCCTCGACGACTGGAAATGGGTGGTCGGGGTGAACTTCTGGGGGGTCGTGCACGGCGTGCAGACCTTCGTGCCGATCATGCGCGAGCAGGGCACGCCCGCGCACATCGTCAACACCGCGTCGATCGCGGGGCTCGTCAGCGGCGTTGCGTTCATCGGGCCGTACTGCGCCACCAAGGTGGCGGTGGTGTCGATCTCCGAGACGCTCGCCCAGGAGTTGGCGATCGAGGAGTCGCCGATCGGCGTGAGTGTGCTGTGCCCGAGCTCGGTGGACACCAAGGTCATGGAGTCCGAGCGCGGACGACCGGCCGACCTCGGCGTCGAGCAGCGCACGGAGATGGCGGAGTCCGTGCGTCTGATGATCCGCGACGGGTTCACCGGGCCCACCGGCCTGCCCCCCGCGCGGGTGGCCGCGCGCGTGCTCGACGCGATCCGCAACCGCGAGTTCTGGATCCTCACCCACAACGACCTCGCCGCCTCGGTGGAGACCCGCTTCGACGGGATTCTCGCCGGCTTCCCCGAGGGATGGAGATAGCGGTGGCGTGGGACTTCGAGACCGATCCCGACTTCGAGGAACAGCTCGAATGGATGCGCACGTTCATCGACACCCAACTGATCCCGCTCGAGCCCATCATGCGCGACCTCCCGCGCGACGAATGGGCCACGGTGAAGGCGCACCTGCAAGCGCAGGTGAAGGAACGCGGGCTGTGGGGCGCGTTCCTCGACCCGAAGCTCGGTGGCGCGGGGTTCGGCCAACTGAAGCTCGCCCTGATGTCGGAGATCATCGGGCGGTGCATGATGTCGATGACCATCTTCGGGGTCCAGGCGCCCGACAGCGGCAACATGGAGTTGCTCGCGCACGGTGCGACCGACGAGCAGAAGGAACGGTGGCTCTGGCCGAACCTCCGCGGTGAGATCTCGAGCGCGTTCGCGCTGACCGAGCCGTTCCTCGCCGGTTCCGATCCGACCGTCATCGGGACGACCGCGACGAGGGACGGCGACGAGTGGGTGATCGAGGGCCACAAGTGGTTCATCACCAACGCGTCGGTCGCCGACATCGTGCTCGTCGTCGCGGAGACCAACCCCGAAGGCCGGCCCCACAAGCACGCGTCGATCCTCATCGTCCCGTCCGGGACGCCGGGCATGGAGATCGTGCGCGACATCGGCACCATGGCCCATCCCGACGTCGAATACGGGCGCCCGGGGAACCACGCCGAACTCCGGTTCCGCGACTGTCGCGTCCCCGCCGACCACATGATCGGCGCGCCCGGTGACGGGTTCGTGCTCGCGCAGCAGCGCCTCGGCGGCGGTCGGATCCACCACGCGATGCGCTGGCTCGGTCAGGCGCAACGGTCGCTCGACATCCTGTGCGAACGCGCGGTCTCGCGGACGTCGCACGGCAAGCTGCTCGCCCAACACCAGATGGTGCAGGACTACGTCGCGCTGTCGCACACCGAGATCCAGGCGGCCCGGCTGCTCACCTTCCAGACCGCGTGGAAGATGGACAAGTACGGCGCCAGCGCGGTGCGCGCCGAGCTCGGCATGGTGAAGGCCCACGTGTCGAAGGTCGTGCTCGCGGTCCTCGATCGCACCATCCAGGTGTGCGGTGCGCTCGGGTACTCGAGCGACCTCCCGGTGGAGGAGTGGTATCGCGGCACGCGCTTCGGGCCGATCGGCGACGGGCCCGACGAGTTGCACAAGTCGGTGCTCGCCCGCACCGTGCTCAAGGGGTACTCGCCGGTCGAAGGGTGGCCGACCGAGCACATCCCGAGCCGTCGGCCCGCGGCCGAGGAGAAGTGGCAGGAACTCCGGGCGGCGGCCGGCATCTCGTGAACGCGCTGCGAGCCGTCTTCTTCGATTTCGCCGACACCCTCTTCAGCAGTCGATCGTTGCGCGACGCGCACCTCCGCCAGCTGCGCTTCGTGGGCGAAGCCGTCGGCGTGCGCCGCGTCCGACGACGAGCTCCGCGCCAGCTACCGCCAGGGCATGAGCGTCGCGTTCCGGTCGGTGGCGACGCGCCCGTTCTACCTCCACCGTGAGCTCTTCGGCGAGGCGTTCGTCGCCATGGCGCGGTCATTGGGCGGTGAGCTGCGCGACGACCAGGTGCGTGAGGCGGTCGACCGGCAGTACGCGGCGACCATCGACGCCGCGGTGTTGCGCAGCGACTGCCTCGACACGTTGGGCCGACTCCGCGACCGTGGACTGCACGTGCAGATCGTTTCGAACATCGACGAGGAACAACTCGCCGGGCTCGTGGCCCGCCTCGGCTTGGAGTCTGCGGTCGACGCCGCCACCAGCTCGGAAGCGGCGCGATCGTGCAAGCCCGACCCGGGCATCTACCGGTTCGCGCTCGAGCGGTCCGGCTGCTCGGCGGAGGAGGTGCTGTTCGTGGGGGACACCCCGGCGCACGACATCGCCGGTCCGCAGTCCGTCGGCATGTCGACCGCGCTGCTGGTCGCTGTCCGACGCCCGGCCCCGGACCACCGACGGTTCGCCGGACTTCATCGTCGAGCACCTCGGGCAGGTCGTCGAGATCGTCGACCGGGAGATGGTCGCATGAACGAGCCGGTCGACGCGCTGCGCGACTTCCTCGACGATCGCCTCGGCGACACGAACGCGATCGACGTCGAGCCGATGGTCGGCGGTGGCTCGTGTGAGATCTTCGCCATCGACCGGGGGAGTGCGCGGTGGGTCCTGCGGCGGGCCCCGAGCCACGCCAGCTCCGCGACCGTGCACGACGTGCTGCGCGAGTTCCGCATCCTCGACGCGATCAAAGACGAAGCCGTGTCGATCGCCCGACCCCTCCTGGCGTGTGACGACCCGGCCGTCTTCGGGGCGCCGTTCTACGTCATGGACCGGATCGACGGCGTCCCCGTGCGCTCCGGCATCCCCGACGCGTGGTCGGCACGGCCGGTGGAGCAGGCCCACGCGCTCGAGCAACTCGTCGACGCGCTCGTCGCCATCCACGCGGTCGACTGGCGAGCGTGCGGGTTGCGCGACCTCGCCCACACGGGCCCCTACCTCGAACGGCAGATGGGCCGGTGGCTGTCGCAGCTCGACTCGTACGGCGGCCGGCCGTTGCCTCCGGCCACGAGGGTCGCCTCGTGGTTGGCGGACACGTGCCCGCCCGACCAGGCGCCTGCGCTCGCGCACGGCGACTACAAGCTCGACAACGTGCTGTTCGCGGAGAGCGCGCCACCGAAGCTGCTCGCGGTCGTCGACTGGGAAATGGCATCGATCGGCGATCCGCTGATCGATCTCGGCGTGGGCGATGATCTTCCATCCGGGGCCGGAGGGAACGATGCCGCTCGGCGTCGCCACGAGCCCCGGGTTCGATCGCGCGCAGCTGCCGACCCGCGCGTCGCTGCTCGCACGGTACGCGGAACGATCCGGTCGCGACGTCGAGCGCGATCGGTTGGTACGACGTCTTCGCCCGTTGGAAGCTCGCCATCGTGTTGGAGGGCAGTTACGCCAAGTTCCTGCGCGGTGAATCGAAGAAGCCGATCCACGAGTACTTCGGCAAGCAGGCCGACCTCCTGCTCGAGAGCGCGCTGAGCATCGTCGAGGAGCACTGATGGCCAAACCCCACGACCTCGAACTCGAGGCGGACGAGATCGTCGACGCCGCCATCGGGATCCTCCGCGAACGAGGTCTCGACGCGGTGAGCATGCGCAACGTCGCCGACCGCCTCGGCGTGTCGCCCATGCCGCTCTACACGCGGGTGGGGAACAAGGCGTCGCTGATCGACGCGGTGGCCGATCAACTCCTCGTGGACCTGGCGCCCGCCCCGGCGGCGGAGGAGCCCTGGCCCGAGTACGCCGAGCGCTGGTGTCGCGAGTTGCGGGGCCGGCTCATGCTCGCACCCGACAGCCGCCTCTACCTGGGCGCAGCCCGCGACGCGTACGTGGAGGCGTCACGACCGCTGATCGCGGCGATGCGCGGCGGGCGGTCTGTCGGCCGACGCCGCGGTGCAGGCGTGCCGCCTGCTCATGTGGTCGACGGTCGGATTCGTGGCGATGGAGCAGGGCTCGAGCCTGCACGCGCCCAACGCGCGGCGAGGCCGCCTGTCCGGGAGCAATCCCGAGGGCGTCACACCCGAAGAAGTGGACGAACTGTTCGAGCTCCATGTGGGGCTGGTCACCGCCGGCATCGCCCGGCTGCACGAGAGTACGGGGGGAACACCATGAGCAAGGGTCGATGGGTGGCGCTCGGCGCCACGGTGATGGTCGTGCTGGCGAGCGCGACGGCGGTCGCGAGCGCACAATCGACCACCAAGGACAAGCCCACCGCGAGCGAGGTCGGGATCACCCCGACGGAGATCCACATCGCGGTGATCGCCGACGTCGACAACCCGTTCGCGCCGGGTCTGTTCAAGGCCTCGGTCGACGGGGTGAAGGGCGTGGCGAAGTACATCAACGCCACCGGGGGACTGGCCGGGCGCAAGATGGTCGTCGACTTCTACGACTCGCACGTGAACCCGTCGCAGACCCGACAGGCGGAGATCCAGGCGTGCCAGAGCGACGTCGCGATGGTCGGGACGTCGGCGGCGCTGTTGAACACCGTCGAGGAGATGCGGGACTGCAAGGACTCGACCGGCGCGGTCACCGGCCTCCCCGACATCCCCTTCTACACCGGATCCCTCGATCACCAGTGTTCGGCCCAGTCGTTCCCGATCGCGCCACCCGCGCTGATCTGTTCGACCAGGGACCAGCACCCGCAGACCTACCAGGCGAACGTCGGCCGTGGCCGCTACTACGAGAAGAAGTTCGGACACGATCTGCACGGGATCTACGTGTTCGGGAACGACTCGCAGGCGGCGCGCGACGCGACCTTCGCATCGGTCGCGGCGGTGCGTGACATCGGGATCAAGTCTGACGGTGACTTCGACCGGTCGGCCCGCGCGACCCAGAGTGAGTACACCGAGATCGTGCAGGCGATGAAGACCCACAGTTCGAACTACGGGCAGTGCACCTCGTCGTTCCCGTGCACGGTGCTGCTGCGCAAGGAGGCCTCGCTCCAGGGCCTCACCGGCGTCAAGGTCTGGGACTGCGGGAGCGCGTGTTACGACCAGCAGTTCCTCGCGTCGGGTGGTCAGGACGTGGAGGGCCAGTACGTCGACACGACGTTCCTGCCGTTCCTGAGCAAGGCCGACCAGAAGGCCAACAAGATGGCGGCGAACTTCGTGAAGTACACCGGCGCCGCCAACGCCGCGAGCTTCGGTGCGTACACGTGGGCGGCCGGCATCGCGTTCCGTGACGCGGTGAACGCGATCGTCAAGCGCGACGGCGTGAACGGCGTCACCCGCAAGTCGATTCTCGCGGCGCTGGGCAACATCCACACGTTCGACGCGGAAGGGATGCTCGGCACGATCGATCTCGCCGGCCGCAAGGTCAGTGCGTGTGACGTCACCCTGCAGGTGAAGAACGGCACCTTCGTCCGGGTCAACCCGACGAAGCCCGGCACCTACTCCTGCTCACCGAAGAACGTCATCACCCGCAAGCTCGATCTGGCGACGGGGTAGTGCCAAGATTCGTGGATGTCGTCCTTCATCTTCAACGTGACCTTCGATTGCGACGAGCCGAGATCACTTGCCCGGTTCTGGGCGGAAGTGACCGGCTATTCCATCGTCGAAGCGCGGGACGACTTCGCGCGCTTGCAGGCTCCCGATCAGCGCGGCGTTCGGCACCTGCTGTTCTTCCGGGTCCCGGAACCCAAGACGACCAAGAACCGGATGCACGTCGACCTCGCCACCCGCGATCCGGAAGCGGAGATCACGCGCCTCCGCGCCCTTGGCGCCACGCTCGTCGATGGAGGGGACGAGCCCGAGTGGCGACTCGGGAACGGGACGCGATGGGTCGTGCTGCGCGACCCCGAGGGCAACGAATTCTGCCTCGGGTAGTCGTCACGACGCGTCCGCTAATGTCCCCTCAACTTTTTTCTGAGGTGGGGGATGGCAATGCCGCGAACACGACGGACGGTACTGGCCGCGCTCCTGGTGGTGGGGCTCGTCGGGGCGTTGACGGTGCCCGTCGGCGCGCAGGAGACCGGCGCGACGAACGATCCCGCGTCGGTGCTGGCGCTGATCGACGCGGGCAAGGGCAGTTTCAACGCCAAGACCGGCCTCCTCACGTTGCGTGATCTGGGACCCCGAGCGGTCTGGTTCACGGATCGCCCGGCGCGCCGGACGGGGACCTACAGCGTTCCCGAGCTCATCGGCGTGTTCTTCGACGGGCAGGCACCGCCGAACGCCGCCCTCTCGTTTCTCGGCCAAGACAAGAATCACGATGTCGCCGTCGTCACCCTCTCCAACCCGAAGTACGACAGCGCGAAGAAGCAGCTGACGTTCACGACGAAGATTCTCCATGATCCGGCCACCGACCTGCGTTCCGACACGGCCCTCACCGATTTCGTGGTCCGCCACGACGGCAAGATCGCGAAGTCGTTCGGCAAGACCCAGGTGTTCGTCGATTCCGCGACGCCCGATCCGTCGTTCGACCCCCAGACCAGCCCGTCGGGCACGCCCGGCTCGCAGAACGACCGCAGCGAAGGTTCCGTGCACTTCGAGGGCAACCTGAGCGGGGATCACCCGATCGAGCAGCTCGACGTCGATTGCACACAAGTCCAGGGCCCGGTGGATGGCGGCCACTACCACTACGTCGCGCGGGATCCGTCGTACTCCCAGACGATCTTCGACGAGCCTCGCATCGATGCCAACGTCAGCTCGGGCGCGACCTGGGCGTCGGTGCGGACGGCGAGCGTCGAGTGGGGGCACGTCGGCTCGCGCATCGCGACCGCCATCCGTGTCACGGTGCAGTCGACGAACACGCAGTTCCCCAACGCGAGCTACAAGTTCGACGTCTGGTGCGCCTTCTCGGACGAGGACGCCTGGGTCGTGGCCGGATGACCGGCACGGGAGCTCGAGGAGCGAAGGGACGGAGTTCGGTGAGATTCCCTTCGGCCAACCGTGCACTTCGCGCCGGCATCCGTGTGCTGTTCGTCGTTGCGCTCGCCGCGTTCGCGTCGGCGATCGCGCCGGCATCGGCCAGTGTCCGCTCGGCGAGCGAAGGCAAGACCAGCTGCGCGGTCAGCCTCCGCAACAGCTCGCACTACCAACCGGCGCGCACCGGCGCGGTGAAGGGCGGCGGTGACCGGTGGAGCCCGGAGCCGCCCGAAGCGATCCGCGACGGCAACGGCGGGACCGGCGCGTTCTTCCGGTCCGTGGACGACCCGGGCGATGGCTGTTCCAACGTGACGACCTGGAAGCTGAACTACGGCCAGGAGTGCCCGCTGAAGAGCACGCCACCGTCACCGTGCACGTTCACCGTGCGGACGCAGCTCAAGAAGGACGGCAAAGGCGGCTTCGACGCCAGCACGAGTTGTGACGTCTCCAAGTCGGTGATCTCGTGCCCACGGATCAAGATCGATCACGACGAGGGTTCCCCGCAGCTCGAGGTCGTCTACGACATCTGCTACCAGAAGTTCTGCAGCCGCCACTGATCCCGAGCGGGCGTAACGAGTTCTGTCGGCGCCCACTGTCGACATCAGCTGAAGTCATTCCGTCAAACATCACCGGACAACACATTGTCGGCGCCCCCGCCAGGATTCGAACCTGGGCACACGGTTTAGGAAACCGATGCTCTATCCCCTGAGCTACGGGGGCGGGGCCGGCGCGATTGGTGGTAGAAAACCTCCGTGCCGGACGGCCCAGGATAGAGGGAGCGGGGTTTCGGGGCGCTCTTTGGGCCCTGTCGGCGGCGTCGTCGGCCGCCGACGGTGCTCGGGCCTGTTTCGGCGCGCGCTGGTCCTCGAGCTGGCCGGTGACGTCGAGGTCTACGCGGCGAGTGGCTCGGCTCGATGTCGTTGGTGGCGGTGGAGCGCGAGCGAGTTGACGGTCAGCGCGAAGCCGAGGAGGTTGAGGTGTTGGCGGGCGTGGCCGATGCTGTGGGCGCGGCCGAGCCACATGGTGTCGTCGAGGTGACGGTTGATGGATTCGGCGTCGTTGCGGCGGGGGAAGAGCCGTTCGAAGTCGGGGTCGCCGGGCGGGATGGGCCGGAGGTTCTCGGTCCGGTTCAGCTTCCGGGCGGCGTCTTCGTCGTTGCCGTGGAGCCGGACGGTGATGGTCTGGTGTTCGTACTCGGCGGGGAGCTGGTAGTCGTTGTACCAGCGGTAGCGGCCGTTCTTGCCGGCTCTGCGGTGGGTGCGGATGCGGGGGAGCGCGCACGAAGCGCTGGTCGCCGGTGTCGGTGAGCTGGGCGATGCCGAGCGCACCACCGGACGCGTAGAGACGGAGGGTGTGGCGTGGTGCCGTCGGTGAGGGTGATGGTCTTGTCTTCGAGGTGGACGTTCTTCTCGACCCGTCGCTCGTTGCGTCGCGGCTTCGTCGGGCTGGCCTTGGCGGCGGTGACCCGGTTGATGGGGAGGAGGCCGAGTTCGCGCAGCAGGTGCTGGTGGTGGACGCCGCGCAGTGCGGTGTCGTAGATGACGCCCTGCGCGCCGGGGATGTGGGGTGCGAGGCGGGTGAAGCAGTCGACGGCGGTGCGGGCTTCGCCGCCGGGGGTGGGGACCCATTCGACGTCGAGGATGATCCGGCCGTGGACCTGGTCGGTGCGGGCGGCGACGAGGACGAACTTGGTGCCCCACGCGGCGTTGCCGTCGCCTTCGAAGTGGAGTCGCGGCGTCGGGCTTCGTAGCGGGTGGGGAGGAGCTCGCCGGTGCTGCGGTCGAGGCGCTGGTCGCCGGGTTGGGCCTTGAAGAGCGGTGTGATGACCTTGCCGTCGGCGTGGAGCATGCGGCTCAGATCGGGATGGGTCCACGAGCCCGGCCCGTCGGGGTCGAGGAGCCCGAGCTCGCGGGCCTGGTCGGCGGCGAGTTCGCGGTGGAGGCGTGCGAGCGCGGCGAGGACGTCGGGGTCGGTGAGGTAGCGGTTGCGGGCGTAGAGGTAGTGGTGGCGGCGCATCGGCCGCTCCGAGCAGGTGCAGCTCGGGACGGCCGGGGAAGCGGCGGCGGATCGGTCTTGCGGATCAGGTTCCACACGAGCGGGTGGGCGAGTTCGGCTTCGACGCGTCGGGCGCTGCCGTAGACGCTGATGAGCGCCTCGTAGAGCAGCCACATGAACGTCGGGTAGTCGCGCTGGCGGCCACCCGCGTCGGGCGTCGGGTCGGGGACGAGGTCGGCGAGCTCGTAGAGCGCCGGGTTCGCGAGCAGCGCCTCGACCCGCTCGAGCGCCGAGACGCCCCGCGAGCGGCGCCTCATGCGATCAGCGCGGTCGGCGTGTCGTCCAGTCCCAGCCGATCAGCCGGGCGGCGCGATCGAGACTGCGCACGCCGAGCGCGCGAGCGACGGCCTCGATCTGTCCCGTCTGCTCGAGGATGCGTGCGCCGGCCCACGCGGCGACCGAGACGGGACGCACGTCGGGTTCGCCGGCCAGACCGGCACGGCGCAGCGTCTCGGAGATCGCAGCGCACGCCGACGCCTGACGGCTCTCGCCGCCTCCGGCGCCTTCGTAGACCAGCGGCGTATCCGGCGACGCGCCGAGCGAAGGCGATGCGCCGGGCGAGCGTCTCGACGCCCCAGTCGCTGAGCTGACCCCAACGGGCATCAGTCTTCGTGCTCCCGGCAATCCAGACACGGCCGGCGTTCCAGGTCCACATCGCGGATCCGGATCGCCGAAAGCTCCGACGTCCGAGCGGTCGCCTCGGCGAGCGCCCACGCCGCCGGCTGGCGCGTCTCGCCGAGGGTCCTCGAGCGAGAAGCTCCGCCCCAGCGCGATCTCGTCGTCGGTCAACGGCCGCGCCGCGAGCGACGAACGCGCCGGCAACACGACGTCGAGCGTCGGATCGTGATCAACCACCGACGCCTGACGCAGCACCCGGAACAACAACCGGACCGCCGAACGGCGCAGGTGCGAGGTCGCCACACTCGGCGGCGCTCGGCTTGCGGCCACCCGACGGCGCCAGCACGAAGCCCCGCACGTGCTCGGCCGTCACGTCGCGCAGCGACTCGACGCCGCAGCCCCGCTCCACGTACCGCAGGAAACGAAGCATCAACTCCAGGAGGCGCCGCTCGCTCTGCTCGCTCAGCCGAGCGCTGCCCCGCAAGGCCTCGCGAGTGCTTCGGGATCGCAGCGCGGCCAGAGCCGACCGCGACGGCAGCATCGAGCCCACCCTGCCTTCCAGCAGGGCACGCGACCGCGCCGTACGATCCACCACGTCGGGACCTCCAACAGGTTCCGGCCACGGCCCCGGGGTGTTCACGCACCGCCGGGGCCACCTTGTTGTTCCGTTGCAATGGGGCGTCCGCGCATGGCCCAAGAGCTACTGGGATAGAGGAGACGCCGCTCTTGACAATCTTCAAGATAGCACGTAGTTGTCACATGTCAAGGGCAGACTGGCAACGTGCCGAAGAAGCTGAACCTCGTCGGAGTAGCAGAAATCGCCGAGCTGCTCGGCGTCTCACGTCAGCGGGTCCACCAGCTATTTCATGAACATGCCGACTTTCCCGAGCCTGTAGCTGAGCTCGGAGCCGGCAAGCTCAAGATGAAGATCTGGCTTCGCGAGGACGTCGAGCGGTGGGCGAAGCGTCACGGCAGAGAGATGGTCCCTGGCTAACGGTCACACTCGGGCGTACGCCCCAAGCTCGCCGGCTCGCGGCCGTTGAACGAGCACATGTCACCGGCTCACCGTTTGTCACGGCTCGGTCGAGCTCCGCTCTCTCTTCAGATGACGCGTCGTCGGACTCGAGACGCTCGGCTGCTCTGAGGCCGCGGGTTGACCGCCGACTGAGTGCGCATACCTCCTCATGGCTGAGCAGCGTGTGTCGCATGGCCTTCATGGATCATCCAGTCCAACGATCGCGCAGCTTCCAGAGCCGCGTCGGACCCCTCGTTTCCGCTTATCCTCCGATGACGGATATGGGAAGTCTGCCCTACCCTCCGCCGGTGGAAGCGCAGGAGTGGTGACATCACGCCGGGAGCGTCGTAATGAAGATGATCCCTCCGGAGATCAGCCTGCGGAATCCGAGCTCGGCAGAGGCCAGCGTCTTCCGGCTGCTGAGGCGGGTCGAGCTTCCCGGGAGCATCGCCCTCCACTCCGTGAACCTCGCGGAGCACAGGTACAAGGTGTGCGGTGAGATTGACTTTCTGCTGCTCGGT
Organism: uncultured Actinomycetes bacterium; assembly: GCA_963726965.1. Taxonomy (GTDB): domain Bacteria; phylum Actinomycetota; class Acidimicrobiia; order IMCC26256; family DASPTH01; genus DASUAS01. Next base: position 107,323 of record CAVSEI010000008.1, read on the forward strand.
CAGGCGGGCCTGTTCGTCCTCGAGGTCAAGGGCGGACACGTGGGTCGCAGGACGGCGTCTGGACCTTCACCAATCGCTACGGGGTCGAAGAGCGCAGGACCGAGGGCCCCTCGGATGCGGCACGTACCGCGACATTCTCGCTCCTCGACCGTTTGGAAAAGTTGCTACCAGCCGAGGTGCAGCGGAGATTTCTCTTCGGTTGGGGGTGTTGTTCCCCGATCAGGAGTTCACCGAGATGAGTGTCGAATGGGCGCCCGACATGGTCGTCGGGACGCCAAGATTGTCGTTCGCCCGTGCTCTCCTCCGCTCGCTCCGCAGGCTCATGAAGTACTGGGCGGACAAGGAACAGGGACGTGGACCGCTGACGCCGGGTGACGTCAAGGCGATCCGCGACGCGCCTTCGACCAGACTTCGATCTCGTCCCGTCTCTACGGTGTGCACGCCCACGACGCGGACTCGGCGCTCGAATCGCTCACCGAGGCGCAGTACCGCTTCTTCGACAGCCACCGAATCCAACGAACGCATCCTCTGCGACGGCGGCGCTGGTACGGGCAAGACCTTCCTCACGGCGGAGGAGTTGCACGACGGGAGGCCGCCGCCGGCCATCGGGTGCTCGCTCACCTGCAGCAGCGAGATCCTCGCGGGTTTCCTCCGCGGCGCAGCCCAGACGTCGCCCGCGACTACTGCGACATCAAGGCGCTCGACCGACTGCGGCTTGCTCCGCCTGACGGCCGGTTCGACACGGTCGTCGTCGACGAGGGTCAGGACCTCGTCAACCTTCGACGATCTCGCGGTGCTGGATTCACTCCTCGTCGGTGGACTCGCGGACGGCCGGTGGCGGATGTTTTACGACCCAACAACCAGGCCGGTCTCGTCGGCGACTTCGACCCCGAGGCGCGGGAGCTTCTTGTCTCCACATCACCGGTGCGGGTGCATCTTCTCGACAACTGCCGCAACACCAGGAGGTGGTGCTCGACGTTCAACACGTCCCTCGCGGCCGACATCGGCGTCAGTTCTGCCGGCGCGGGCCTCCCCGTCACGTGGAGATTCTGGAAGACGCAGACAGGAGGAGGCGCAGATCGTCACCGACCATCTCGAGCGTCTTGAACGGGCGTCGGTCGACCCGGCCGAATCACGAGATCCTGGCGGGCCGCACGATCGTCGACTCCTGCGTGGTCTCCTCGCCCCGCACTCCGTAATCGCATCGAATCGTTGAACACCGAGACGCTCATCCGCCCACCCGACGGCCGGTCGGCTACTCCACGATCGGGGACTTCAAAGGTCTCGAGAACCTCTTCATCGTCGTCGTCGACATCGCGGACGACGTCGACGACGACGAACTGCGCCGCCTGCTGTACGTCGGGATGACACACGCACACGCCTCTCTCGTGGTGTGCCTTCCCGCCACGTTGCGGCATGGGTCGCGGCGATTCACGAGCACCGGTGCGGGGACCGTACGCACGGAGCACGGCCGGGGACTGATGACGACCGACGACAGGGACGGCATTGTCGAGTACCTCCGGCGACAGCTCATCGGGCCGGTCTCCGGACCCGAAGAAGCGCTCGTCGAGGCGCCGAGCCAGCGCTACCTGATGGGGATCCTGTTCCCCCAGCGTTCCGCGTCGGAGGACGCCTTCGACGACGGACGTGATCGACGACGACCAGGGCCAGATCGGCGACGAGACCGGTGACGACCCGGTGACGCTCGCGAACGAGTACATGCCGAGCTCGGTCGGGTTGAGTTTTCGTGGTGTCAGGCGACGCCCGGATCGACGTGTCGTGCCACGCGGCCCGCTACACCGAAGAGAAACCCGACACGGGGAAAGCCGTCTGGACACGCACGCAGCTCTCGGAAGCGGACGGGCGGCACGAACTCGGACCGACCGCTGCCGGCGTGCTCCACCGGAAACCTGTCTTTGACGGTCTCGCGGA
>CAVSEI010000009.1:0-416138 GCA_963726965.1 uncultured Actinomycetes bacterium
GGATTATTCCGAAAATCGTCGAGCAAACTTGGCATAAGCGACACGGCATCTGGGAACTCTTCCTCAAAAAATCGACGCACGTCGTCCTCAGTCTTCGTCGTGGCGAAACTGCGGGGTCCCTCGAATTCCCAGAAGAGCGTGCAGGTGAATGACCCGTCGGGATTAGGCAGCGCGATCATCATGAAGCTTCTTCGCGGCCAGATGTGAAGCGCGTTCTTTTCCATTCGCCATGAACCATCCGGTCGGGCGGAATGGTCAATTCCTTGTAGCCGTGGGCGAGATAACTTTCGTCGTATTGAAAGTTAGCGATCTGGCTCTGCATCGATTTGCGTACTGCGGAGAACGCGCCATCGACGCCGATCACCGCGTCACCCTGTACAGTCACGACACCCTCTGCCGTTTCCAACTGGGCGCTCGCTGACTCGAGATGGACCTCGGTGCATTTATGATTGAAATGCACGCGGACGTTTGGATAACGCTGTGCCGCTTCAATAACCGTGGTGTTGAGCGCTGCGCGTCCGATCGAATTAATATATTTTTTCGGATCGGCATCTTGTACGGGCTAAAATGCAGCTCGCCGGATCTATCGTGAATCGACCGCACTGCGCATCGGGATCGCGTGTTGCAAGGCTTCCTCGTCGATCCCGATGTGTTCCAGCGCGTGAATCCCGCGTGTCGAAATCGCCAGATTGATCGAGCGTCCGCCGACGATGTTCCCTTCCCGGGGGTCAGCGCGCCGCTCGTAAAGATCTACGTCGTATCCACGCCGTCCGAGATATGACGCGAGCAATCCCCCCGCCAATCCGCTGCCGATCAGAACAAGTTTTGCCACTCCGCAAGAATCTACGAATCAGGAACTCAGGAAAGCACGAAAGATTGCGAAACGGATGCCCGTCTGTTTCGGAGCCTTTAGTATAGACGCTCTACAGTTCCTTGAACGCGTCGCCCAGGTGATTGAGAACGTCGCGCGGCAACAGCGATTGCTCGCTCTGGTTGCCGTTAAAAATTGCGATCTCCGCTGCGCGACCGCATAGCCATGCACCGACTCGCGCAGCATCGTAAAGCGAAAGCGCCGGTCCTGCCCCAGCAAACCGGCGCAAACGCCAGTGAGAACGTCACCCATCCCGCCGGTGGCCATGCCCGGGGTGCCCGTGGTATTGTAGCTCAACGGCCGACCGTGTTCAGCGACGATGGTGCGACTGCCTTTGAGCAAAAGTGTGATCGGAAAACGATCACAGAATTTTGTCGCTGTTTTGGCGCGCGACTGTTGGTCTTCGGGAAAAAGCCGTTCCATCTCGCCGGGATGTGGCGTGAGCAGTCGTTTGCCTTTGCAGCACCGGAGCACCGAAGTTTTTTCGGACACGATGTTCAGTCCGTCCGCGTCCAGGACCATGGGTTGCTTCACTTTTTCAACGAGCTCAAGGATCTCGGCAGCGGGCGATTTGCCAAGACCAGGACCCACGGCCCAGACGTCGGCTTTCTCTTTGAGCAACTGGCGGTATGACGCAATGGGCTTCACCATCGCTTCCATGAAAGCCGCGCCGGCGACGATGTCGTAGATTTCTTCGGGAACAAAAACTTCTACCAGCCCGGCGCCCGCCCTGAGCGCACCTTGTGATGCCATCAACGCAGCGCCGACGAATCCCTTGGAGCCGGCTACCACGCCGATACGGCCAAATTGATTCTTATATGAGTTATATTTGCGTCTGGGAAACAAATCGCGAAAAGCTTCCGGGCTGGCGATAGTTTCCTTCGGTCTCGTTTCCGGCGGCCGCAATTCGTCGAGCGGCACAACCTCGATCCGACCCACATAATTCGCCGCGCCGTCGGCTACGAGACCTGGCTTCGCGTAACCAATTGTAACGGTAAAATCGGCGACCACGCAGTCGCGATCTGTCTTGCCTGAATCGGTATCGAGACCGGTTGGAAGATCCACCGCAAAGACGTAGGCGCCCTTTCTTCTTCGCAATTGATTGATGGCGCGACAGGCAGCGCGGATCGGCTCGCGGAGCGGTGGTTTTGCGCCGACGCCAAGCAAACCATCCAGAATAACGAGCGGAGCAGCAACGCCCGAACACGCTTCTGTGGCGGTTGCATTCTGTGTCTTGGCTGTCTGCTCTGTGGCGTCGGGCGAGAGTTCGACAGGCGTGGCGACCAGATCTGTATTCGCCGTTTTCGATGGCACAGCGCCCAGAATTTCAGGCGGTCGCCGGCACAGGTCCGCGAGCTTCTTGCGCATGAGATCACCGCAATCAGCTTCTTTGAAAGCGAGACGCACTTCGATTTTCCATCCGCGCTGCTCTAAACACTGCGCGGCGAATAAGGCATCACCTGCGTTGTGTCCTTTCCCGGCGAATACGATGCATCGACCGGGTTTCTGGAAAAATTTCGTGACTGCCTGAGCGACACCGGCGCCGGCCTTGTTCATCAGCGCCTCGACTTGCACGCCGTTTGCAAATGCAGCCTGCTCTGCAGCGCGCATCTGCGCCGACGTCAAAATTGGCAGGTTCAATCAGCCCTCCCGATCTGATGACGACGCACGCGCGTCTGAGCTTGACCGTTTCGAGGAGCTTTTATTTTTTCGAGTGCTTTTCTTGTGCGAACGCTTCGAGCGGCTCTTTTTGGAACTGGTGACCTTGGTTTGATCAATGTACGGTTGCAGCGGAATGCTTTCAGCTGTCGCTACTCGCGTCGTGGTGAAACCACTGCCAACGGAATTGCGCCCGCGAACTCCGGCAGCAATTTCCTCGGCGAGCTTTTGTCGATAAGAAGCGCTCTGTGCGTAAGCGGCTTCAGTCGGGTTGGTCAGGAACCCGCATTCCACGAGCACCGCCGGAATGGACGTCTTTCGCAAGACGTAGTAACCACGGCGACGCACTCCCCGATTGGCCGAAGGCGCGCCGCCGGTAACATAATGATGAATCGCCGAGGCGAGCGGCAGGCTGTCGCGACTGTAAAAGTATGTTTCGATGCCGCTCGCGCCGCTTCGTCCTGTCGCGTTAAAATGGATACACACAAAGACAGCATTTCGATACGAGTTGGCGATCGCCACTCGCCCTCCCAACGGGACAAATACGTCGCTGCTCCGGGTCATCACGACCCGATAACCACTGGCTGAGAGGACATTGCTGAGGCGTTGTGCCACATCGAGTGTCATGTCTTTTTCGGCGACCCTTTGGCCGGGAATTCCACCGCGATCGTGGCCACCGTGTCCTGCATCGATCACAACAGTGATGGGCGATCCGTCCCCGCCGGAACTGCTTCCCTTCGCTGCGTACGAGCTAGATGCCAGAAATGCCACCAGTAGATTGGCAGCCGATAAAGTGACTCGGAAAGAATTCCTGCGCATTATCGGTCGTTTGTGGGCGCGCCAGGCGGGCGAGCCGAAAGTTTTGGTGCTTTGCTACCCGAGCTCTTTGCCGGGCTTCGACCATGCCGCCGTGCACGGCTATTTCTCCGTTACCCGAATGAACAAGGTGGGGTCGCGTTCTAGTTTCCATGAACGAAGAGTGCGTCAGCAATTCACCGTTCAATCCGATGCGGGCATACGACCAGGCGCGCGGAGCCGCGCAATGCAAAACATGCAATTGATTGGCGCGATCGATCTCCGCTTGCGGCTGCTCGAAAGCATTGTGCTGACTGTTAGCCGCAGAACGATGCCTGCTTGTCCTGCACCCCGAACGTACAAGTAAGTGTGGTCAGGAAAACGATTGGTCATCAGCGAATACGTGCGCACATCGCCGGATCCGCCCGTGCCTTCTGGAACTCCAACGGTTTCTAGCCGCCAGATCGGCCGCGCGTCCGTAACTTCGAAGACTCGGGTGCCGGAGTAAAAAAATTTTCCAAGATCCGCGAAGTAAATGTTCGTGCGCACATGATAGGCGCCGAATTCATTGACGGGATACAGCGGCGTGAGATCAATTTGGCGGGTGACTCGCTGGCCTGCTCGAAGTCTCAAAGGCGGCTCCCGATTTGCGCCGCTGAGCGGCGCGATCGGCTGTTCCTCACTGCCCGTGATCTCAAAGCCCAACCAGGATTGCCCTGCCGCGTCGTGAAGTTCAATATCGCGTCCGGCCAGATTCGTGATAGCCACTGTCGCCACGACCGGTTCGTAAGCGATGTATTGCAATCGCTTGAATTTCAGGTCGACCTGAACCTGCGCTTCTGCTACGGCGGCAAAAAGAAAAATACAAAACCATGGAAGAACCCGTCGAAGATTGTCTGTGTAACTGCGGCTGTTTCGGACGCAAGCAACACAGCCTCGAAGCAATCGCGTCATCGTGCCGTGGGACTTTTCAAAGGAGGAAACTGCTGCAAAAGCCGCGCCGGTTCCGCCTGAACTGCCTGCAGGTCGTCGCCGTAGTAAACGCGAACGATGTAGCCGAGATATTTGCGTTGTCCGATGTCCGCGGAACCTTTTGAGCCGCGACCCTTTTGGCCGGGCCGAACTTTTGCCGCCGCCTCGGAAAGCGATGATTCGGATAACGCGCCGCCAGTCTTTGCGCGCACGTAGCGCACGAGAAGCACTTCCGGATTCGTGTCAGACCAGTCGTGTTTCGACGTAAGCCATTCGTTGCTCACGTCAGCATCAGTCAGCTTGATGTCTTTGTCGTTCACGACGTCGTAAAGAAACACCAGGATTTTCACTTTGTTATGGTCGATGACGGCGCCTGGCTGTTTTTTTATCCCGATCTCCAGTGCGAGATTCGCTTCGGTTTCCGGATCGGGCGTTTCCTTGGTTTTGACGCTCAGAAATCCCCATGATTGGACCCTCGGCATTGCCGCCAACATCTTTGCGTGCGGGAACGTCCGCTTCTGCTGGAGCGCCGCCTGGCTCGACGGTTGGCGGAGCGGGAACTCCGACCTTCAAACGGCGGTCGGCCAAAGCATATGTCGCGCTATGGTCGCACTGATTTGCTTGATTCTGCGCATACATCGTTCGCGCGATCGAAGATTTGCATCGACTCGTAGGTCTGCGCCATCTCTTGGAGCACGCCAGTATTGTCCGGTTCGCTGTCCAACGCTTCTTGAAAACGTGCGATGGCGTTTGTCGTGTCGCCGCGTTCTCGGAATTCTTTACCTTCTCGCAGCAACTGATCAACGATGGATAGAGCGGGCGAAGGACCGCTGCGGCTGGCGAAATCTTCTGCGTGCGCCGCTGCTGGCGCAGGCGCTGAAGCCGCCGAAGCCGCTGGGGCACGCGCGATCGTCGCCGTAACTGCCTGTGCCGAGACGCGGTTGGCTCGCGCCCGGCCGACATAATACGATGTCGCAAAGAAAACTTCTGGCGATGGCGAGGATTACGATCACACCCAGTGCGGCGTGAAAGCTCGGATCGATTTGAATAGTACGTGAAAGAAGAGTCCGCATGGGGAGGATTAACCCAGTCCTGTAAGCGCGCTGTTGCTAGCCTGTCAACAATCTGCGGATATTTGACTGCTGAAACGTCAAAACGTTAGAACGGTGACCATCGCCTAGCCTATCGTGTGATATCGTCCTGGCTCAGCATTTTGAATCCTTCGCCCATAAGCACGGAGGACGCGCAATCTGTGTCATCCACGTGCAGAGCGATCGCAGAAAAACCGCGTGGACGAATTAGCAGCGGATAAGCGAAATGCACATTGACCTCAGCCATGACCAATGCTGCGAGCAGTTTTACCAGTTGTGTGGCCACTTCTTTCATCTCAACCACCACCACCTGGCTGACGCCGAAACCAACATTGTTTTCCCTAAATAATTTCTCCACGCCCTGCGGATCGCTAGCGATGATCCGCGCAATGGCCGAGTCGGTGGATTCCGATATGCTGAGAGCGACAACATGCGTGTGGTGTGCGCTGAGCAGCTTCACAATTTCCAGCATCGCTCCAACCTTGTTCGGTAGAAAAACCGAGAACTGCTTCACCAGCGGACCTTCCAGTTTAGAACTCGTTTGCGGCAAGTTAGCAGTCATTTGAATGGTGGCAGCGCGACGCGCCAGCCCAAACTATCTCATTGCAGGTGTTTCGTTGGCAAACGTAATATGTTGGTTTGGAAGGTTGCAGCTAGCACCTCGGTCAACTCTTCACGATTTAACGTGGCGAACCACGTGCCGCGCCTTACATTCGCTGTCCGAATATGGAAGACGAAAACGAGCTGATCGCGCTCAGACGAAAAAAGCTTGAGATGCTGCGCGCGAAAGGCATCGAGCCGTTCGGTACCGGTTTTGATGTTAGCGGTTCGATCGCGGAGGTGCGCGAGCAATTTAAGGAAGGTGAAACGCGTCATGTCGCCGGCCGCATCACAGCGCATCGCGACATGGGCAAAAGCCACTTTCTCGACCTGCGCGACGCCTCCGGCCGCATTCAAATTTACATTCACGCGAAAGAGGTTGGCCCGGAATTGATCCAGCTTTTTCGTTTGCTGGACATCGGCGATTTCATCGGGGTGGAGGGAACATGCTTTCTGACGAAAAGCGGGGAGCCAACGCTAAAAGTGCTCACGTTCCGGTTGCTCGCCAAGACGTTGCGGAGCCGCTCCCGGAAAAATGGCACGGGCTACAGGACATCGAAACGCGTTACAGGCAGCGTTATCTTGATCTTCTTACCAATGAAACTGGCGTGCGGTGTTCGAAAAACGGATCGCCATCGTTCGCGAAACCCGGCGCTTCTTCGAGGAGCGGGACTTCGTTGAAGTGGAGACACCAATCTTACAAACGATGGCTGGAGGTGCGGCGGCCGAACCATTCAAAACACGTCACAACGCACTTGGCATCGATCTCTATCTGCGCATTGCGCTGGAACTTTATCTGAAACGTCTGCTGGTGGGCGGATTCAACAAGGTGTTCGAAATCAATCGCAACTTTCGCAACGAAGGGATCTCGAGAAAGCACAATCCGGAATTCACGATGCTTGAGGCCTATTGGGCCTATGCTGATTTCGAGAAGATGGCGAATCTCGTCGAAGAACTGATTTGTCATCTGGCTGAGAAAGTCTGTGGCTCGCTCACCGTCGAGCATCGAGACGTTAACGGAAACGTCACCCGCACGATCAATTTGAAACGGCCGTGGCGTCGCGTGCGTTACCACGATTTGATTCGCGAAGTGGCAGGCAAGGATTGGTTTGAGCTTGCGCCCGAGCACCGACGCGGACACGCAATGAACGAGCTTAAGCTCGAGATTTTACCGCAGCTCGCGGACTTCGAGGTGACGCAGCATGTGTTCGAGAAACTCATCGAAGAGAAAACGATCGATCCGCTGTTTGTGACGCATTGTCCGAAGGAACTCGTACCGCTGGCCAAGCAGAACGTGGAAGACAATTCGCTCGTCGACGTTTTTGAACTGGTCATTAATGGTGCGGAGATTGCGCCCGGGTACAGCGAGCTGAACGATCCGCTCGTGCAACGCCAGCGTCTACTCGAACAGGCCGGCGAAGAAAGGCAGAATATCGACGAGGAATTTCTGCTCGCTCTCGAGCACGGTATGCCGCCTGCTGGTGGCATCGGAATCGGGATAGACAGGCTCACAATGCTGCTCACCGGCGCCGAATCCGGGCCCGGGTACGTGGTCGCGATCGACGGACGGAATTCCGTGCCCGTGACCGTGACCAGCCCGAGCGACCTGCCCGACCCTGCGCTCTACACCGGCCAGACCCTCCGCCCCGGCTTCGGGTACCTGAAGACGCGCGACGGCACGCTCCTCTCCGTCAACGTGACCCTGCCCGGCCCGGTCGATGCCGGGCCGTACCCCACCGTGATCGAGTACTCCGGGTACGACCCCTCGAACCCCGCGAGCCCCCAACCCGCGTCGGGGATCGCCCAGCTGCTCGGCTTCGCCACGGTCGGCATCAACCTGCGCGGCACCGGATGCTCGGGCGGCTCGTGGGACTACTTCGAGACGTTGCAGTCGCTCGACGGGTACGACGCGGTCGAGACCGTCGCCGCGCAACCGTGGGTCGCGGACGGCAAGGTCGGCATGGTCGGCATCTCGTACCCGGGGATCACCCAGCTGTTCGTCGCCCAGACCCGCCCGCCGCACCTCGCCGCGATCACGCCGCTCTCGGTGATCGACGACACCTTCGCCACGCTGTATCCGGGTGGGATTCCCAACAACGGATTCGCGTTCTCCTGGGCGAAGGACCGTGCCGCCGACGCGCGGCCGGCCACGACGGCAGCGGGTCCGCGTTGGGTGGCGAAGCGGATCGCGGGGGGCGACACGACCTGCAAGGCGAACCAAGCGTTGCGACTCCAGACGCCCGACGTGCTCGCCGGGATCCGCCAGAACCGGTTCCGGCACGGCGCGGCGTCCGACGCCCTCGCGCCGGCGACCTTCGTCGGCAAGATCGCCGTCCCCGTGTTCATCGCGGGCTCGTGGCAGGACGAGCAGACCGGGAGCCACTTCGCCAACATGCTCGGGAACTTCGCGGCCGACATCCCGTTGAAGGCCACCGTGATGAACGGCATCCACGCCGACTCGATCGGGCCCGCGGTGCTGTCGGCATGGATCGAGTTCCTCGACTTCTACGTCGCGCAGACCGTGCCGACGATCTCCCCCGCGACGCGCCTCATCGCGGCGGCGATCCTGACGAAGTTCTTCGGCAAGGGGGTCACGCTCGCCCCGGATCGGTTCACCGGCGAACCCGACTTCGCGTCGGCGCTGGCCGACTACCAGGCCGAGCCCGCGGTGCGGGTGCTCTTCGACGTGGGCGCGGCTGGCCGGCGCGGTTCGCCGGTCGCCGGGTTCTCGGCCACGGCCCCGTCGTGGCCGCTGCCCGGGACCGCCGCCACGACCTACTACTTCGGGCCCCGCGGCACGCTGACCGCGAGCCCTCCCACGGCGAGTCGAGCGAACGACGCGTACGCGTACGACCCGGCCGCGTTCCCCAGGACCGACGCGGGCCGTGGGGGAAACGATCTCTCGCCGAACTACGACTGGAAGCCCGTGCCCGCCGGCAAGGGTGTGGGCTACGTCAGCGCGCCCCTCGCCGCGAACACGGTGATGGTGGGGACGGGCAGCGTCGACCTCTGGTTGCAGTCGACCGAACCCGACGTCGACCTCGAGGTGACGATCACCGAGGTGCGCCCGGACGGCCAGGAGACGTACGTCCAGAGCGGGTGGCTCCGCGCCAGCCAGCGGGCGCTCGATCCCACGGCCTCGACGGCCCTGTTGCCGGTGCAGACCCACACGGAGGCCGATGCGGCGCCACTCCCCCGGCGGGGCGCCACGCTCGTACGGGTCCCGCTGTACCCGTTCGGGCACGCCTTCCGTGCCGGCTCGCGCATCCGTATCGTCGTCCAGGCACCGGGTGGGAACCGGCCCGAATGGGCGTTCGGCACCCTCCGGTACCCGCGTGAAGTGACGAATCACATCAGCCGCTCGACCGCGCAGCCCTCGAAGGTCGTCCTGCCGCTCGTCCCGGGCATCGCCGTGCCGACGTCGCTCCCGGCGTGCGGATCGCTCCGGGGTCAGCCGTGCCGCAAGTACGTTGCGCTGGACAACGCTGCGAAAGGCGCACCGTGACCTCTTCACCCGTGTACGAACTCGCCGATCGGTACGTCGAGCGCTTCGCCGCCCTCGACCCGCTCGCCGCCACCGCGGAAGGCATCACCGGGCATGACCATGAGATGACGGACTACTCACCCGACGGAGCCGCCGAGCGCGCAGAGCACGACCGGGCGACCCTGCGCGCGCTCGTGTCCATCGACACGACGAACGACGCCGACCGGATCGCCGCCGAAGTCATGCGCGAACGGCTGGAGCTTGCGCTCGCCGAGCACGACGGCGGCGAGCGCCTCCGCGACGTTCGGGTGCTTGGAAGTCCCGTGCAGACCGTGCGCATGGCGTTCGATCTCATGGCCCGCACGACCACGGACGACTGGCAGGTCGTGGCCGAACGGCTGGCGCTGGTCCCGCAGGGGCTGTCCAGCATCGAAGCCGGTCTCACCGAAGGCGCCGCGCAGGGCATCGTCGCGGCCCGGCGCCAAGCGCTCGCCTGCACGCGCCAGGCCGACACCTGGGGCGGTCAGGACGACGGCACGCGCCCGTTCTTCCTCACCCTCGTCGACGAGTACGACGCGTCGGGGTTCTCGGATCGCGCGTTCCGCGACCGACTCGAGCAGCTCGCAGTCCGCGCCACGGAGGCGTACGCCGCGCTCGGTCGCTTCCTCGTCGAGGAGTACGCACCGCACGCGTCCGAGCAGGACGCCGTCGGACGCGACCGTTACGCGATGTACGCAAGAGACTTCAACGGCATCGCGCTCGACCTCGACGAGACGTACTCGTGGGGTTGGGACGAGCTGCACCGCATCGAACGCGCGATGGGTCAGGTCGCCGAGCGGATCATTCCCGGCGCCGACGTCGACACCGTGATCGAACACCTCGAGACGGACCCGGCGCGCGCCATCGACGGTGTCGATGCGTTCCGCCGCTGGAATCAGGACCTGCTCGACCGCACCGTCGCCGACCTGAACGGGGTGCACTTCGACATCCCCGCGCCGGTACAGCGGGTCGAAGCGATGATCGCGCCTCCGGGCGGCGCGGCGGCGATGTACTACACCGGTCCCGCCGAGGACTTCAGCCGCCCGGGTCGCACGTGGTACCCGACGCTCGGCAAGACCCGCTTCCCGCTGTGGGGTGAGGTTTCGATCTGCTACCACGAGGGCGTTCCCGGCCATCACCTGCAGATCGCGCAGGTGCGCTACCTCGCGGGCGCGCTGAGTCGCTTCCAGCGCACCCTGGGTGGCACGTCCGGGCACGCCGAGGGGTGGGCGCTCTACGCCGAACGCCTGATGGGCGAGCTCGGCTACCTCGACGATCCGGCGTACGAGCTCGGGATGCTGCGCGCCCAGGCGATGCGCGCGGTGCGGGTCGTCGTCGACATCGGCATGCACCTCGAACTGCCGATCCCGGGCGACGAGCACGCTCACGCCGGAGAGACGTGGACCCCGGAACTCGCACTCCCGTTCGTGATCGAACGTTCGAAGTTCCCGGCGAACTTCATGGCGAGCGAAGTCGACCGCTACCTGGGGCTGCCGGGCCAGGCGATCAGCTACAAGGTCGGCGAACGGGTGTGGCTCGGCGCTCGTGACGCGGCGCGCGCCCGCAACCGCGCGTCGTTCGACCTCAAGGCGTTCCACCGCGCCGCGCTCGACCTCGGTCCGATGGGTCTCGGCCAGCTCGAGCGCGAGCTGGCCCGGCTCTGACCCGCTGCGATCAATGAGCGAACTCGAGCTCTGGAGCTACACGTTCCGCCGCTCGACGCTGCCCGAGCTCGCGACCGCGGCGGTCGCGGCCGGGTTCGCGGCGATCACGCTCACGCCCGAGTTGTTCGTCCGGAGCGGCGGTGACGCGGCTGGCCTGCGCCGGCAGGTCGAGGACACCGGCGCGCGCGTCACGTTCGTCGACGGTCTCGTGACCGCGCTCCCCGGCACCCCGCCCGATCCGTCGCTCCCGACGCTCGAGGACTGCATCCACATCGCGCACGAGACCGGTGCCGGCGCGATCAACCTGGTGCACGTACGCGGGGTCGCGACGCCGGTCAGCGCGTTGGCCGACGCCTTCGGCCGCGCCTGCGACCGGGCCGCGGCCGACGACCTCCGGCTCGCGATCGAGTTCCTGCCCGGCACCGGCATCCCCGATCTCCCGACCGCGGCCGCGATCGTCCGCGGCGCGGACGCGAGCAATGGGAGCGTGCTCCTCGACACCTGGCACTTCGCGCGCGGCGGCGGCACGCTGGCCGACCTCGACCGCGACACTGCGTCGCTCATCGGCGCGCTGCAGGTGAGCGACCGGTCGCCCGAGCAGGACGACGAGCCCTACGTCCCCCGGCGCGGGCGCAAGGTACCCGGCGACGGCGCGCTCCCGCTCGTCGAGATCGTCGATCGGGTCTTGTCCGCGCACCCCGATCTCCCGGTTGGCGCCGAGGTGCTCAGCGACGAGATCGACGAGCTCGGCCTGTTCGACGGCACGCGTCGCATCGCCGCCGCGATGCACACGCTCCTCGATCAGTCACGAAAATCGCACCCGCCGAAGCGCGCCGACGAGCACACTTGACCGTCATGCCCGACCGCATCGTTCTGCAAGGCGACGTCGTACGCCTCGAACCCTTGGAGCTCGCGCACGTCGACGCCCTGCTGGCGGCGGCCACCGAGGATCGTGGCACCTACGACTTCACCCTCGTGCCCGACTCGGCCGAGTCGATGCACGCGTACGTGACCGCCGCCCTCGACGACGAACGCACCGGGTGGGCCCTGCCCTTCGCCATCCGCCGATGCGACGACGACCGCATCGTGGGTTCCACCCGCTTCCTCGACCTCGACTACTGGGGCGAGCCTGGCGCGTGGCCTCCGGGACGCCCGTCGGGCGGTGGCCGCGGCACCCCCGACGCCGGGGAGATCGGGAGCACCTGGCTGGCCGCCTCCGCGCAGCGGTCCAGCATCAACACCGAATGCAAGCTCCTCCTGCTCGGGCACGCGTTCGACCAGTGGAAGATGCACCGCATCACCTTCAAGACCGACGCCCGCAACCAGCGGTCTCGACGCGCCATCGAACGCATCGGCGGGCGCTTCGAGGGCACCCGACGCGCCCACACCCTCGCGACCGACGGCACCGTCCGCGACAGTGCCTACTTCTCGATCGTCCGCGACGAGTGGCCGGCGGTCTGCGACGCGCTCGAAGCCCGACTCAGCCGCTGACCACGTCCGGCGCGGTTGCCGACGGTGCGGTGCGACCGGCGGTCACCCGCGCCAGGCGCCGGTGGTGGGGGGCGAAGTCGAACGGGCCCATGTGCGCGGTGAGGTGCTCGTCCCAGATGACGACGTCGGACTCCTGCCAGCGGTGGCGGAAATGGAACGCCGGGTTGTTCAGGTGGTCGAACAGGAGCCGGAGCATCCCGTCGCTCTCGCGCGTGCTCAGGTCGTTGATCGCGACGGTGTACCCCGGGTTCACGAACAGCACGCGCCGCCCGGAGATCGGGTGCGCGCAGACCACGGGATGGCTGTTGCCCTGAAACTCCTCGCGCGCGCGGTCGGCCGGCTCGGGGCCGAGCGTGCGTCGCATCTCGTACCAGAAGCGGTCGCCGGCCTCGTGGCGCGCCGTCATGCCGTCGAGGAACCCGCGCATGCGCGGCGAGAGCCCGTCGTATGCCGCGGCCGCGCTCGCCCACATGGTGTCGCCGCCCGACGGCGGGAGGACCTCGGCGTGCAGCACCGCGAGGTCCGGGATCTCGGGACCGAACGAGTAGTCGACGTGGAAGTGCTGGTCGTCCTGCGGCAGCTTGTCGCCGTCGTTCTCGACCACGGCCACCGGATCGGCCGCGCCGAAGAGGAACTCCGGCACCGGATGGCCGTGGACGTCGCCGAGCAGGCGGGTGAACGCCACCTGCTGGTCACGGTCGAGCTCCTGGGCCGGGAACACGAGGACGCCGTGCTCGTGCAGCGCCCGGCGGATCGCCACCGCCCCGGCGCCGTCGACCGAACCGAGCTGCACCCCCTCCACGACCGCCCCGACGGAGCTGGTCAGCGGCCTCGCCATCACTGTCGTCGTCACCCGCGTCTCCCGTCAATTATCATTGTTCAATGACCCCAGCATCGCAGGCGCCCGCTCCCCCGTCAACCGGCGCGCGCCGGCGGCCCGGTGGGCGGGGCGCCGGGCTCACGCGCGAACAGATCGTCGAACAGGCGATCGCGTTGATGGATGCCGAGGGGACCTCGGCGCTCACGATCCGTCGACTGTCCGGGCAGCTCGGGGTCGAGTCGGCCGCGCTCTACTGGCACTTCGCCAGCAAGGCCGACCTCTGCCGCGCCGTCGTCGACACCGTCGGCGCACGGTTGCGGATGGCCAGCCGCACCACCGGCAGCGCGCGAGACCGCCTCCTGCACCACTTCGTCGCGATCCGGGACCACTGGCGGGAGCACCCGAGCGCGCTCGAGCTCTCGCGTCAGTACCCGCCGTCGGCCGCCGGCGCCGTCAGCCGCGCCGGGCTCGCCCTGCTCGAAGAGTTCGGTGTCGCACCGATCGACACCGTCGAGTGCTACCGCTCGCTCTCATGGGCGGTCACCGGCTTCGTCATCCTCGAACAGAACCTGAACTCGTCGGTGCACCACCGCCGCGTCGACGCGACGCGCTGGGTCCTGACCATCGACGACGACGACGCACGCACGCCGAACGAGTTCGACACCGACGAATTGTTCGCGACCACCCTCGCGCTGCTGCTCGACGGCCTCGAGCGGCGCGCTCGGAACTCCGGCTAGAGCCGGCCGGTCTCCTTGGCCGCGGTCTCGGCGGCTTCGAGTTGCTCGGCCACGATGGCGAGCCCGCCACTCCAGAATGCCGGGTCGGCGAGGTCGAGACCGACGATCTGACCGAGTTCCTCCGGTGAACGCGACCCGCCGGCCGCGAGCAGTTCGAGATACTTGGGCACGAACTCGTCGCCCCGCTCCTCGTAGGCCCGGTACACGGAGAGCGCGAGCAGCTGACCGTACGAGTACGCGTACACGTAGCCGGGGGTGCCCATGAAGTGCGGGATGTAGGACCACCAGGTGCGGTAGCCCTCGGTGATCTCGACCGTGTCACCCAACATCGCGGTCTGGGTGGATTCCCACGCCTCGTTGAACTGCTCGACCGACAGCTCCCCTTCGTCGCGCCGATGCGTGTGGACGCGGTCCTCGAACCGGTTCATCGCCACCTGACGGAACACGGTGGCAATCTGTCCCTCGAGACTCTCGGCCAGCAGCGCGAGGCGCGCGGCCGGATCCGACGTCGCATCGAGCAGCCGACCGAACGTCACGGTCTCTCCGAACACCGACGCGGTCTCCGCCAGCGTCAGCGGCGTGGTCTGGTGGAAGATGCCCTGTTCGCGAGCGAGATATGCGTGCAGTCCGTGACCCATCTCGTGCGCCAGCGTGAGGACGTCGCGCCGGCGCGCCGTCCAGTTGAGCAGGAGGTATGGGTGCTGGCTCGGCACGGTGTAGGCGCAGAACGCCCCCGGCCGTTTCCCCGGCCGCATCGGCGCGTCGATCCACGACTCCGCGAAGAAGCGCTCGGCCGCGGTCGCGAGCTCGGGCGAGAACGACGCGTACGCGTCGAGCACGAGCTCACGGGCCGCATCCCAGCCGAACTCTTCGTCGGAGCTGGCGACCGACGCCATGCGGTCGTAGTCGGCAAGCCGCGGAATGCCCAACAGTTGCGCCTTGAGCGCGTACCAACGTTGCGGGATGTCGTAGCGCGCTTCCACCGCGTCGATCAAGGCCTGCACCGACTCGTCGCTCGCCTCGTTGGCCAGGTTCCGGCTGGCCAGCCAGTCGGGGAAGTTGCGCAGGCGGTCGTCGACCGACTTGTCGACCAGCAACGTGTTGAACACGAACGCCCGGGTGCGCAGGCCCGGTTCGAGCGAGGTGGTGACCGCTTCGGCCGCGCCCTTGCGCACGTCGCGATCGGGCGACATCAACTGTGAGAGTCCCTGCTCGAGACTCACGGTGGTGCCGTCGAGGTCGACGGTGATCGCCGAGGTCAGCTCGGAGAACAACCGGACCCACGCGCTGTTCGCGGTGAGGGACTTGTCGCTGAGGATCCGCTCCTCGGGTTCGGTGAGGAGGTGAGGCCGGTAGCGCCGGGCCGACTCGAGGTAGTGGCGACAGAACGACAGCCGCTCGTCCGCGAGGAGCTCCGCCGCGCGTTCGTCCGAGACCGCGGCCCATTCGAGGTCCACGAAGAGAATCTCGTTGTTGATCGCGGTGCCGCGCTCCTCGGTACGCGCCATGAGCGCGCCGGTCGCCGGATCGGCGGTGTCGACCGCGAACTTCAACCCCGCGTAGGAGCCGGCGCGACCCGCGAGCTCACCGATGGTCGCCAACTCGTTCATGAGGTCGACGAGCTCGCCGGCGTCGAGCTCGGCGATGCGGCCGCGGTAGGACGCGAGCCCGAGGGCTCGGGCTTCGGCGTCGTCCAGCAACGCGTCGACCCCCTCCGCGCCCTGGCCGTCGACCAGCGGTTCGAGGTCCCAGGCGACGTCAGCGGCGGTCAGGTCGGCATCGGGGGCAGTGGGCGTCATGCCCCCACCGTATGGGCCGCGAGCCCGAGGGCTTCGGGCAGCGGCTCGGCGTGCACCACCACCAGGCGGCGGGTCGCCCGGGTGAGGACGACGTAGAGCAGACGGAGACCGGAGCGGTCCGGAGCCACCAGCCCGGCCGGCTCGACGACGACGACGTGGTCGAACTCGAGCCCCTTCGAGTCGAGGCCGGTCAGCACCGCGACCGGCGCGTCGATGGCCTCGATCGAATCGGCGACCGCACCCCGATCCGCCAGCACCCCCGCCAGGGCCTGGTGCAGCTCGATCGGCGCGATCACCGCCACGGTGCCGCCCAAACCCGTCGAACGGCGCGCCGCCGCCGCCGCGGCCGACACCAACTCCTCCCGCCTGACCGTCTCCACCTCCGGGAACGCGCCGGTACTGCGCACCGGCCGCGCCGGCTCCACCCCGGGCGCGGCCGCAGGCAGCAAACGGTTGGCGACGTCCATGATCTCGGCGGGCGTGCGGTAGTTGACCGTGAGGTGGACACGATGCGGCGTGACCCGCACCGGCAGGTTGCTGATGACGTCGTCCCAGCTGGAGAGCGCGCCGGGCCGACTGGCCTGGCCGAAGTCGCCGACCAGCGTCATCGATCCGGACGGGCAGCGGCGCGCCAGCATGCGCCACTGCATCGCGCTGAGATCCTGTGCTTCGTCGACGAGCACGTGTCCGAACGTGCGCGGTTCACCGTCGTCCTCCCCGACGGTCGGCGCCTCGCTGCCGTACCGAGCCAACACTTCCGCGGCGCTGGTGAACCCACCGACGCCGAGCTCGTCGACGGTGCGGCGCGCGCCTTCGAGCTCCGGATCGCGCCGCGCCCGGCGGCGGGCCCGGGGATGCGCCGAGCTCGGCGGCCCGAGCAACGCGTCGGCTTCGTCAACCAGTGGGAGGTCGGCTTCGGTCCACGCGACGTCGGCGACGTTGGCGACCCGCTCCCGCACCAGCAGGCGCTGTTCGGCGTCGGTGAGGACACCGCCCGACGCCGAACGGATGAGCGCCTGGAACCCGAAGAGATCGTGGACCAACTCGGCGCCGCTCAGCACCGGCCACATGCGGTCGAGGGTCTCGCGCACCTGGGGCGCACGCCGGAGGCGGGTCGTGAGCTCGCCTTCCCATTCCGGCGGGGCCGCCTCGCCCCGCAGGCGAGCGCCGCGGCCACGGTCGGGTCGACCACGGTGGCCGAGGAACGCGCGGCCGGGAGATCGAGGGTCGCCTGCGGGTCGAGGCGAGCGCGGTCGGCGCGGTACGCGCGTACGAGCGCGCGTCGGTACTCCCGCCGGAAGTGGTCGAGCACCATGCCCGCCACGAACGGCCGCCGCTCGTTGTGTGAACCGCGCCGCGCGTGAGCGCGTTCGACGATGCGTGCGGAGTCGCGGCGACGCAGCCGAAGGACGTAGCCGTCGAGCGCGATGATGACGTCACGCGGCATCGGGCGCTCGCGGTCACCGATCGCCGCGGCGATCACCTTGGCCATGCGCGCATCGCCCTTCACCGCCGCCGCGGCCACCGACTCGTTGCCCCGCACCCGCATCCGCGGCTTCAACGCCGATGGCGTCGCCAGGCTGACTTCGTCTTCACCGAGCGACGGCAACACTTCGTCGATGTAGCGCAAGAAGATCGGGCTGGGCCCGACGAGCAGGACGCCCTGGGACGCCAGGCGCTTCCGGTGCGTGTACAGGAGGTACGCGGCCCGGTGCAGCGCCACCGCGGTCTTGCCGGTTCCCGGGCCCCCGGCGACGATGAGGATACCGGTGAGGTCGGCGCGGATGGCTTCGTCCTGCTCGGCCTGGATGGTGGCGACGATGTCGCGCATGCGGCCGGTGCGTTCCTGGTCGAGGGCCGCGAGCAACGCGCCCTCCCCGACCACCGTGTAGCCGCCCTCGGCCGCGGCCTCGGCGTCGAACACCTCGTCGTCGATCCCGATGAGCCGGCGGCCGTGGGTCTGGAAATGACGGCGGCGGGCCACGCCCATCGGTTCGACCGCGGTCGCCCGGTAGAACGGTTCGGCCACCGGGGCCCGCCAGTCGATGACCAGCGGCGCCAGGTCGTCGTCGGTCACCGAGATGCGCCCGATGTAGAACGGCACCGCGTCGCCCGAGATGAGATCGAGGCGACCGAAGCAGAGGGGCGACTCCCCGATGTCGAGGTTGGCCAGCCGGCGCCGCGTGTACGCCTCGGCCGCTTCCCGTTCGAGGCGGGCCTGGTGGGTGCCGCCCCGGGTGACGTCGGTGTAACCCTCGGCCACCTGCTCCGCCGCCCGGCGCATCACGTCGAGCCGCGCGTACGCGACGTCGACGTGGCGCTGCTCGGCAGCGAGCTCCG
Organism: uncultured Actinomycetes bacterium; assembly: GCA_963726965.1. Taxonomy (GTDB): domain Bacteria; phylum Actinomycetota; class Acidimicrobiia; order IMCC26256; family DASPTH01; genus DASUAS01. The sequence goes on from CAVSEI010000009.1 coordinate 18,363, forward strand.
GGTTGCCTTCGGGGTCGGGCGCGGCCATCGCCGCGGCCGCCGCAGGGTCGGTCAACAGTCGAATCTCCGGCGTCGGGGAACTGACCAGTTTACCCCTCCTGACGCCTCCCGGTGGCAGTTCGGTGTGGATGACGCGGCGCTAGATCTGCTGCGGCCTCGTGACCAGCGCATCGTCGAGCAGCACGACCCGGTCACCGAGACGCAACGTCCCGGCGTCGTCGTGCAACCACCGGCCGCCAAGGTTGGGGATCAGGCCGTCGGCATCGCCACCGAAATGGCGCTCCAGGGTGCGCACGACGCCGCCATGGGTCACGACGAGTACGTCGCCATCGTGCACGCCCGCGATCTCGCGCAACGCCTCCAGCGCGCGGCCGAGGACGGACTCGTCCGCCTCGTAGCCCGCGGGGCGGTTCCCCGATTCGAGGAACCCGGGCCAGCCCTCGTCGATCTCGGCGCGGGTGCGACCCTCCCAGTCGCCGGCGTGGCGTTCCCGCAGCCGCGCGTCGACGGCGACGTCGGCGCCGATTCCAGCGGCGATGATCTCGGCGGTGTGGTGGGCGCGCATCAGATCGGACGCGTAGATCGCGTCGACGATACCGATCCGCGTCGCCGCCTCGGCCGCCTGCGCGCCACCGAGGTCGCTCAAGGGCGGATCGGCCTGACCCTGCCAGCGCCCGTCGGCGTTCCACACCGATTGACCGTGACGGACGAGCAGGATGCGGGTCACCGGGCGAACGTAGCGCGGGTAGGTTCACACGTCAGACTTCGAGGAATTGGCCATCAGGGGAGATCCTCCATGCGCGCGGCAGTCTTCATCGAGCGGGACCAACCCCTTTCGATCGAAGACGTCACCCCGATCGATCCCGGGCCGGGCGACGTGATCGTGCGCATCACCGCCAGCGGCGTGTGCCACTCCGACCTCTCGGTGATCAACGGCACGATCCCCGCCCGGCCCGAAATTCTGGGCCACGAGGGCACCGGCATCGTCGAGTCGGTCGGTACCGATGTCACCCGCGTCCACGTCGGCGACCGGGTCATCGGCTCGTTCATCCCCACGTGCGGCGTGTGTTGGTACTGCCTGCACGACCAGTCCAACCTGTCCGCGGAGACGTACCCGGTCATGTTCGTGCCCCGGGCACGCGGCGCGCGAACGGCGCCGAGCTCCAGGGATTCACCGGCCTCGGCACGTTCGCCGAGATGATGACGGTCTCGCAACACTCGGTGGTGAAGGTCGACACCGATCTCCCCGACGACCAGCTCGCCCTGATCGGCTGCGGCGTCACCACCGGGGTCGGCGCCGCGTTGAACACCGCCCGGGTCGAGCCGGGGTCGATCGTCGCCGTCATCGGGTGCGGTGGCGTCGGTCAGGCCGTCGTCCAGGGTGCGCGCATCGCCGGCGCGGCGCGGATCATCGCCATCGATCCGGTGGCCATGAAGCGCGACTCGGCGCTGAGGTTCGGCGCGACCGACGCGGTCGACCCGACCGACAGCGATCCGATCGCAGCCGTGCGCGAGCTCAGCGGTGGACGCGGCGCCGACTACGCGTTCGAGGTGATCGGCACCGCCGCCACCGTCCGTCAGGCCGTCGACGAGCGCGCGCCCGGGCGGTACCGCGATCTTGGTGGGCCTGCCCAAGCTCAGCTCCGATGTCGCCATCCCGGCGATGTCGGTGCTCGAGGGGAAGACCGTCAAGGGTTGCGCGTACGGTTCCGCGCAGGTCCGACGCGACTTCCCCCGGTTCATCACCCTGATCGAACAGGGCAAGCTCGACGTCGGCTCGATGGTGTCGCGCACGATGCACCTCCACGAGGTCAACGACGCGCTCCGCGCGATGCAGGCCGGCGAAGTGATCCGCAGCGTGCTCGTCTGACGACGCGAGGTGGTCGATCCCGCGGTGCCGTCCCGCCCTCCGGGCACGGCCCGCGTCATCTCCTACTGCGTGTCGACGCGGAGGAATGCCTCGGCGAAGCGGCCGTCGGGCAGGCCACCGAGCTGCGCCAACCCACGCGTCCAATCCTTGATCATGCCGTCGAGGTTGGACGGATCCTGCATCTGGCTGGCGTGGCTGCGCAGCACGTCGAGCTTGCGCTCGACCGTGTCGGTGATGTCGACGAACACGTCCGGTGCGGTGGCGGTCATGAGGTACAGCTCGGGCACCGACCACGGGTCGTACCCTTCGTCGAGCAGCTCGGGGTGCGCAAACTGGTTGCGGGCGTCGGGGTACACCGCCGCGATCGTCGCATCACCCGACGGCGAGGTGATCAGGATGGCTCGCGTAGATGCGCTGGAAGTTCCGTTCGGGCGACTGGCCGACGACCCGTTGGGGGCGCACCCGCCGGATCACCCGGCTGATGTCCCTCCGCAGCTCGATGGTCGACAGCAGCCGACCGTCGGGGTACCCGAGGAACGTGAGGTCGGCGACGCCGACGACCTTCGCCGCCGCGCGCTGCTCGGCCTGGCGGATCTCGGCCATGGTCGGCCGCGGAATCGAATCATCGAACCCGCCGGCTTCACCGTTGGTGACGATGCAGTACGAGACCTCGATGCCGGCGTCGGTCCAGGTGGCCACCGATCCCGCGCTGCCGAAGTCGACGTCGTCTGGATGCGCGGTGACGACCAGGATCCGCTCGATGTCCACTGCTGACGACATCGGTCGACGTTACCGGCTCAGTTCGCGGTCGGCGCCGACCCGAGGGGATAGTTCGCCGACACCGCGAGATCACCGCCCTGACGCCGCAGGACCGCACGCCACAATCCCGACGGGTCCGGCGTCAGCAGATCGTCGGGAAGCGCGTCGACGACGAACCACCCGCCCGCGCGAGCTCGGCGTCGAGCTGACCGGGCGCCCACCCGGAGTATCCGGCGAAGACCCGCGCCACCTCGAGTCCGCCGCCGAAGTCGGTCGGTGAACGACCCAGGTCGACGATGCCGATCGGACCGAGCAGCGGCTGCCACCCGTCGAGGTCGCTGACCGCCGCCACGCCGGGCCAACCCGATCACCGCGTCCTGTTGCTGCACGGGGCCGCCGACGAACACCACGGACGGCGGCGCCGACACCGCCGACCACTCCGGCATCGCCTCGATCAGCACTGCCTCCGTTGGGTGGTTCACCACGAGCCCCACCGCGCCTTCGTCGGTGTGCTCGATCATGAACACGACCGAACGGAAGAAGTTCGGATCGTCGAGCGTCGGGACTGACACCAGGAGACGTCGCGCGGTCGAGCTCATCGTGCGGTCAGCTGCGCGATCGGATCGGAACCACACCGAACTGCCGACCGCGCCACGTCGAGGGGAACGTCCTGGTAGGCGAAGATGTCGACCGTGCCCATGATATCGGTGGTACACACGTTCCCCCGCCGCAATGCGTCGGTGAAGTGGTCGATGGCCCCGTCGTCGCTGAGGGTGTCCGAACGCGCGTTGCCGATGCGCTTGCCCGCGACGTGGCGGATGCTGCCGTTCTGGAACAGACCGAGCGTCGTGGCGAGGAGCACGAGCCCGCGCTCGTCGGCCATCGACGCGGCGATGAATGCGAACACGTCGAGCTCGCCCTCGGGAGTGGTCTCGTAGCCCGCGAGCACGTGGACCCAGTCGTGGCGGGCCCCGAGCTCGTAGATCCCGTATCGCTCCCCCGGGAACGGGAACCCGTGACGGTCGTAGAAGTCGGCGACGGCCTTGCCCCAGCTGCCCTCCGGGCAGTCACGGAGTGAACGCCACTTTTCGGCGATGGCGTGGTCGGCGACGACTCCGGTGTAGGCGAGCTTCGATCGGATGAGCTCCTCCCACCGGCCCCGGAGTGATTCCTTGATCGTCTCCTCCTCGTACCAGCTGTGCCGTTGGAGATCGAGGTACATCGACGCAAAGTGGCCATGCGCGAGACGACGAGCATCGCGGAGCAGCGCCGTCGACACCGACAGACGGCGTGCGTAGTGCTCGATCGACTCCTCCACGTCCTCTCTCAGCGGATGCTCGATGAACTCGAGCACGACGAGCACGTGCACCGCCTGGAGGCGTTCGGCCCGCGTGGCGCTCGCGACCTGGGCGTCGGTTGCGACGGCGACGTCGCCGAAGTCGACGGAGTACAGCGATCGCGCGATCCCGTCCAGGAGCGCCTCCTGCAGCTCGTCGAAGCCACCCGCGGGAGCGAACGCGGCCTTCACCATCCCGAGCACGAGGCGCGCGTCCGAATCGGTCGGCAGGAGCACGGCGGCAGGCTAGTGCCGTGTCAGACAACGTTTGCGATGCTCCGGGAGAGGCCCGGGGAAATTCCAGTGCGCGAGATCGGCAGTTCTGCGCAGCGGTTGCTGGGTTTCGCAACGCGTGCAAGCAACCACTTTGCATTGCGAGTCCCCGACCGGGCTGCGCTCGAAGCTTGGGCAAAGCACCTCGATGATCTCGGGATCGAGCACTCGGGCGTCAAGGAGGAAAACGGCGGACCCTCATCGGGTCTCGCGACCCCGACAACATCCAGCGTCGAGCTCTGGGCACGCCTACGTGGCCAACGGCGATGGCACGGTGTCGGTGATCACGACGGCGACGGGTGCGGTGTCGGCGCCCATCACCGTCGGCTACGGCCAGGGCGGGGTGGCGATCACTCCTGACGGCAAGCACGCCTACGTGACCAACAGCGCTCGATGGCACGGTGTCGGTGATCACGACGGCGACGGGCGCGGTGTCGGCCACCATCACGGTCGGCAGCAATCCGCGCGGGGTGGCGATCACTCCCGACGGCACGCACGTGTACGTGACCAACGGCGGCGATGGCACGGTGTCGGTGATCACGACGGCGACGGGTGTGGTGTCGGCGCCCATCACCGTCGGCTACGGCCCGTTCGGGGTGGCGATCACTCCTGACGGCACAGCACGCCTACGTGACCAACAGCCTCGATGGCACGGTGTCGGTGATCACGACGGCGACGGGTGCGGTGTCGGCCCCGATCACGGTCGGCAAGCAGTCCGTACGGGGTGGCGATCACTCCTGACGGCACAGCACGCCTACGTGACCAACAGCGGTGATGGCACGGTGTCGGCGATCACGACCGCGACGGGTGCGGTGTCGGCCCCGATCACGGTCGGCAAGAGTCCGTACGGGGTGGCGATCACTCCTGACGGCACAGCACGCCTACGTGACCAACTTCGGTGACGGCACGGTGTCGGTGATCACGACCGCGACCGGTGCGGTGTCGGCCCCCATCACCGTCGGCCAAGGTCCGGACGAGTGTGGCGATCTGCCCGACGTGAAACCACCCACACAGACGCGAACAATCGACCGTGCCCACGGGCACCTCGAAAGTGTGACCAGTGAACCTCGTTGCTCTGAACCGGAAGCTCTTCGCCATGTCACCTGATCGCGTTGTCGGGGTTGGGCGTTATCGTCGCGACAGCCGCCGGTACCTCGCGACTCGCCCGCTTCCCTGCCGGTGAGGACGTTCCGACAATCCGATGTTTCAACGGCAAGTCGCGAAACGGGCGTAGGGTCTGATCGCCAGTCAACGGAGGGGAGCGGCCCGATGAACGGTGTTGCTGTGTCCCGGAAGCTCGTTGCCATGGTCGTGGTCGCGTTGTCGGGGTCGGGGATTCTGGTCGCGACATCCGCTACGTCCGGTGCGGCTGCGGCCGGAGGGTGTGCGGGCACGGCCTACGTGCCCAACTACGCGGACGGCACGGTGTCGGTGATCACCACGGCGACGGGTGCGGTGTCGGCCCCCATCACCGTCAGCAAGCCTTCCGGTGCGGGTGTGGTGGCGATCACCCCTGACGGCAAGCACGCCTACGTGACCAACCCGCTCGACGGCACGGTGTCGGTGATCACCACGGCGACGGGTGCGGTGTCGGCCCCCATCACCGTCGGCAAGAAGCCGATCGGGGTGGCGATCACCCCTGACGGCAAGCACGCCTACGTGGCCAACGGGCTCGACCCCACGGTGTCGGTGATCACGACGGCGACGGGTGCGGTGTCGGCCCCCATCACCGTCGGCAACGGTCCGGACTGGGTGGCGATCACCCCTGACGGCAAGCACGCCTACGTGGTCAACGACTTCGACGACACGGTGTCGGTGATCACGACGGCGACGGGTGCGGTGTCGGCCCCCATCGCCGTCGGCAAGAAGCCGGGTGCGGTGGCGATCACCCCTGACGGCAAGCACGCCTACGTGACCAACTACACGGACAACACGGTGTCGGTGATCACCACCGCGACGGGTGCGGTGTCAGCCCCCATCACCGTCGGCGAGACTCCGGTCGCGGTGGCGATCACCCCTGACGGCAAGCACGCCTACGTGACCAACGAGGGGATAGGCGCCTCGGGTGACACGGTGTCGGTGATCAACACGGCGACGGGTGCGGTGTCGCCCATCACCGTCGGCAGGAGTCCGGACGCGGTGGCGTTCACCCCTGACGGCAAGCGCGCCTACGTGACCAACGGCGTGGACGGCACAGTGTCGGTGATCACGACGGCGACCGGTGCGGTGTCGGCCCCCATCACCGTCGGCAAGATTCCGTACCATGTGGCGATCTGCCCGGCGGGGAGCGCCCACCGACGCCGATGATGACCGTGCCCGCGGGAGTACCAGACGCCCACACTCGCGCCCAGGTAAGCACAGCGCCCAGGTAGCACCGAAGGCCCGTTCGGGAGCGCCAACGCATCCGCCGCGACTGCCGCGCCTCCCCGCACAGAGCGGCGGTTATGGCGTTGGTAGCCGCGTGCAATTGAGCGTCATCCGTCGAGTCGTCTCAGTGCTCGCCGCACGTGCTCGTCAAGGTGTGCGAGTGACAATTGATAGTTGGGCACATGGCCTTGCTCTCGGTCCGCGGCGAGGGACTCCGCAAGGTAGTGCCGTGAGCTGAGCACACACATGAGGTCGTACACGGCGAGTTCGTCGGAGGTTTCGCCGACGATGCCCGAGTATGCGTCGGCGAGGCGATTGGCGAGGTCCGGTCCGTGGTGTACGCACACCGAGGCTCGGCAATACGCGAGGTCGTACCACGGGGTGTCGAGCCGTGCTGCGCTCCAGTCGACGACACCGCTGATGCGGCCGCGATGCCAGAGGACGTTGCCTGGGTGGAAGTCGCCGTGGGTCAGGACGCGCTCGGACGTACGTAAAGGCAGACGCACTGTGACGGCGCCAACGGCGGCGGCGGTCAGCGGATCGTGTTCGCCCGCCGGTGCGCGCCAAGTCTCGAAACGTGGAGGTAGCGTCACCGCACCCTCAGCCCCGTCCAACGGCGTTTCGTGCAACTCCGCCAGCGCCTGCGCGAGCGCCCCGACCCACGAGTCAACGTCCTTGGGCGTCAAGTCCGGACGCCCAGGCAACCGCGACATGACCACGGTGGGCCTGCCGAACCAGACGGACTCCAGATCAGCAACAATCGGCTCAGGCACCGGCAGCGCGACCCGCTGGGCGAACTCGAGACGACTCCATTCCAACGGTGCCGTGCCGTCACCGTCGCGGTAGAGCTTGACGACCACACGGCGCGGGGCGCGATCGAGTGTTACGTCATAGGCATCGGTCATCCCGGCTCCCGCCAAGCGACGCAACCGCGTTACACGCGCGCCCGGCGCTACAGCTTCGGCCAACGCCTTCCACCCAGGGTGTCGCCGCGACATGGGACCCAGTGTCTCGCGCCAGATTGCCCTGAATGAGGATCTGATGCGGACGCGCGGGTGTTGCTCGTAGCGTCTCGAGGTCCGGTGGGTGGTCTCCAGAATGCCCTGCCACCGTTGGTTGGCTTGTGAGCGAAGCGACCACCTACCGGGTCTCGGCTGCGGCGTGGCTCGAAACAGGACCGAGCATTCGATCTCTTCAGGATTGCCCGCTGCGGTGTTTCCATCGGGCAATGATTCGAGGAGGTTGACGTGTTCGTGATCGGAATCGATCCCCACAAGGGATCCCACAGCGCAGCGGTGCTCGACCAGGACGAACAACTCGTCGGGGAGCTCCGGGTTCGTGCCGGCGGCCGGCAACGCGAGGAGTTGGTGGCGTTCGCGTCGAGGTTCGAACCGCGGTGTTGGGCGATCGAAGGCGCGACCGGCACGGGAGCATTGTTGGCGCAACAGCTTGTCGCGGTTGGCGAGATTGTGCTCGATGTGCCCCCGACGTTGTCGGCGAGGGCGCGGCTGCTCGACACCGCCCGGATCGACAAGACCGACGCGCACGACGCCCGCTCCGCGGCAGTCGTCGCGTTACGTCACTCGAAGCTGCGGACCGTTCAACTCGAGGACCACTCGTCGGTGCTCCGTCTCCTGGCGAAACGTCACCACGACCTTGTCGCGCACCGCACCCGTGCCATCTGCCGCCTGCACACGGTGCTGTGTCTCCTGGTCCCCGGTGGCCTCCCACGCCGGCTTTCGGCGGCTCGGGCCGCCACCGAGCTGCGTCGCATCCGTCCCACTGATCAGATCGGGATCGAACGTCGACGACTCGCCGCAGAGCTCCTCACCGAAGTTCGCGCCGCGGACCGCGACCTCGTCGCACTCAAAGCCCGCATCGCGACCGCCGTCGCCGCATCGTCGACGACGGTCACCGAAGTCTTTGGTGTCGGGCCGGTCATGGCCGCGTATCTCATCGGCTACAGCGGCGACGTGCGTCGCTTCCCGAGCGCTGGCCACTACGCCCGCTACAACGGCACCGCACCCATCGAAGCATCGTCAGGGCCTCGCGTTCGTCACCGCTTGAATCCTCGTGGGAACCGCCAGTTGAACCACGCGTTGCACATCGCCGCGGTCACTCAGGTCCGCAACGACACGCCGGGACGCGCCTACTACCTCCGCAAACAAGCCGAAGGCAAAAGTCGCAAGGAAGCGCTCCGCGTGCTGAAGCGACGGATCAGCGACGCGGTCTACCGCGAACTCCTCGCCGACACCACCCGCTGAAAGAGGCCCGGGAGGGCAACCAGGGAACGACTCTCTCATCCAGCGTGGCCGGCACAATCCCTGAACACCGGCACTTCGGAACAGCCACTCCCGGACCAACCCCAACGCTACGCCGAGTCGCCGCTCGGGTCCATCGACGCGCCCGACAACACCCACTTGACACAAACAGGATTCGGTAGGAGTGCGCGACGCCACCGCCGAGGGCGCACAGATCGACGGCCACGCGCCGACATGATGCGCCGGACATTCGGTGCGCGCTTCTGTGCACGAACTACGTGCACGAGATCGGCAGATGTAGCGCGTCAGTGACTCGTGCCGCGTCGGCCAAAGAGGAAGTAGAGGATCGGGCCGATCGGCTGTACGAAGAACGCAAGGACCCACGGGAGCTTTCGGCCGCGCACCTGCGTAGCCGGGCGGCGAGCTAGGTCCCGGAGCGCGATGGTCGTCATGATCAGCTCGGCGGTCGCGCCGAGCACGATGGCGGTTTGTTGGCGGCGCGAGAAGTCGGACCACCGTCTCTTCCGCGACGGCTTGCCCTCCGTCGCTATCTCGACCGCCTCACGCGCCACAGGGACACTCTGCCAGATGATCGTCGAGCGGCGAGTCCCGAGCGGCATCAGTCATGCGCTCCGCGTAACGCCGTCTGGTATGTCGTGTTGGTAGAAGACGAAGGCACTGCGCCGGGGTCCGCTGCTCGCGTTGCGTCCGCCAGCGTGGAAGAGGCGCGCGTCGCGCAACAGCAGCGATCCGATAGGACCCACCGCGATGGCTTCGCCTGGGATCGGAGCCTCGGTTCCAGGAATAGGAATCTCAGACGCCCAAGGCACCCCAGAAACGTGCGTGCCCGGCAGCACACGGGTCGCCCCATTGTCGACCGTGAAAGCATCCAGGTACCAGGTCGCAGTGATGCCCGGCACAGGCGTTGGACCGTGGTCCGGGTGGTGTCGCTGTTCGCCGTGGCCGGGGCTCGGGTCGCGCAAGTCAACTCGCCCAACCTCGAACCTCGAACCGAGGCTGTGCACGGCAGCATCAAGCACGACGCGGTGACGCCAGCACACAGCGAACACGTCGTCGTCGTTGTCGCCCTTCGCTCGCCGTGTTCCAAGCTCGTGCCGTCTCGATTCAGGGTCTTCGGCGACCAGGCGCTCGAACTCAATGTTGAGCGATTTGACCTCTGTATCGGAGAGGAGCGCAGGCACGACGACGAAACCGCGTTCATCGAGCGCGGCCAGTTCGTCTGCCGTCGCGGGCCGACCCAATCCGATCTCCCCGATCGCGCGCGCGTCGAATCTTGATGCCCACCGCATCATTCTGCCTGGCCCAACGAGGCCGAACCGATCGCCCGGTAGGGCGCGCGACGCCACTGAGATCTACGCACGGATTCGCGGTCGTCAAAGTGCCTTCATGTCGTAGGACTGCTTCGCCTTCCGTCAGCGCGCTTCCAGCACGACCACTGGGATCTTCCGGTCAGTGCGCGTCTGGTAGACGTCGTAGCCGCCCTTGTTGACCTCGTTGGCTCTCGCCCAGATGCGCGCCCGCTCGTCGCCTTCGGCGACGCGCGCCCGCACCGGGATCCGCTTCCGGCCAATCTGGATCTCGACGTCGGGATTCGCGGTGAGGTTGTGGAACCAGCCCGGGTGCTTCGGGTCGCCACCCTTGGAGGCGATCACCGCGTAGTTGTCGCCGTCGCGCACGTAGAGCAGCGCCGAAGTACGCGGTTGGCCGGTCTTGCCTCCGACGTGACGAAGCAGGAGCATTGGTCGACCGCCGATGCTCGCGCCGATCCGCCCGTCGGTCTTCTCGTACAGCCACTGATGTGCAGTGAGGCCGATCCGCTCCATTGTCGAGATCATGACCGCACCCTAGAAGTCGCCGCCGCACAGGTCACTCTTGTGCACGCGGATGTGCCGTTCGGGGCGGCCCGCCGACGCGTTTCGGCGAACGTTCGGTGCGTCGATCTGTACTCGGACCGTGAGCGCATCACGGCAGTTCTGGCGCGCGGCGACGGAATGCCGGGGCTCGGTGCGACCGCTCAAGCTTTTGCGATAGCGCCGATCAGGTCCCAGGTCGCGCCGACCTCGTCAGGGTTTCCGAGGGGGATTGCGGCGACGTCCGTCGCTCCTCGAGAAGACAAACCGGTAAGGGCGGCGCCCACTTCGTCGGCGCTACCGATGATCGCGACATCGACCGCGTCGGCGACACCCTCTCTTTCGAGCATTGCCTCATACGACGGGATGCCGCGGTAGCCACCGATGACAGCACCCAGCCTTTCGCGAGCGCTCGCTGGATTCGTCGGTGACGCAGACGGGCAGACACACAACCACCCGAGGGTCAGGACGACCAGCCGCTTCCGCGGCTGCTCGGATCGTCGGTGCCACGTAGCTCTCGATGGTCGCCGCGCCTGTCATCCACGTGATCGTCCCCGCGCTTCGTTCACCAGCAAGCTGCAACATCCGTGGCCCGAGAGCTGCAATCAGCACGGACGGCGGCGTAGGCAGACTCGGCGCCGAGCCGGGTCGAGAACCCGAAACTCTCGTTCGGCGTCGCTCGCTTCCCCGCCATCAACGCGTCCAGCGTTGACAGGTAGTCCGACAAGTAGCTCACCGAACGGCGACGAGGAAGTCCGTAGAGTCCCTCAAGCGTCTCCGCATGCGCGAGGCCAAGTCCGAGCGCCAACCTGCCACCACAAAGCACTTGCGCGGTGAGCGCCTGCTCGGCGAGCACCACCGGATGTCTCGTCTGGACGGGTATCACCGCGGTGCCGACTTCGACGTCGCCCTCAACGCCCCACGATGAAATGAGCGTCAAGGCGTCGAACCCGAGATGCTGCGTCATCCACACCGACGACACGCCAGCAGCACGCGCCTGCTCATACTCCGCGACCAACTGAGAAAGCGTGTCGCCATAGCCCCCAGGCCGACCGATCACTACACCAATCCGCATGACGGAGACGCTAGACGTGCCACTTCAGGGCGACCGAAGGGCGACCAACCGCGCACCGTCCACTGGGCGCACCACCGAGCCTCACGACGCGTGAGATCACACCCGTTCGGGAGCGCCAACGCATCCGCCGCGACTGCCCCGCCTCCCCGCAATCAGGCAGTTCTGGCGCGCGGCAAGACGCAGGTGGAATGGAGCTGTTGCGTATGCTCGCCTGTCAGTGCGGCAACGTCATGACCTGATGTGCCCCCGCGTAGCTGACGGCGACGAACAACCCGTTGCCATACGTCACTGACTCCCAGTAGTTGGGTTCCGCGGCGGTCTGAGCGGTCCAGGTGATCCCATCGGGCGACGTCATCACTTGATGTGCCCCGGCGTTGCTGACGGCGACGAACAACCCGTTGCCATACGTCACTGACTCCCAATGTTTGGGTTCCGCGGCGGTGTGGGCAGTCCAGGCGAACCCATCCGGCGACGTCATGACCTGCTGTACCCCGTCGTTGCTGACCGCGACGAACAACCCGTTGCCATACGTCACCGACGCCCAGTAGTTGGGCGCAGCGGCAGTCTGAGCGGTCCAGGCGATCCCATCCGGCGACGTCATCACTTGATGTTCCGCGGGGTAGCTGACCGCGACGAACAACCCGTTGCCATACGCCACGGAATACCAATGGTTGGGTTCTGCGGCAGTCTGGGCGGTCCAGGCGATCCCATCCGGCGACGTCATCACGCGATGTGCCCCGTCGCTGCTGACCGCGACGAACAGCCCGTTGCCGTACGTCACGGAATGCCACGAGTTGGGTTCTGCGGCAGTCTGGGCGGTCCAGGTGATCCCATCCGGCGACGTCATCACGCGATGTGCCCCGGCGAAGCTGACCGCGACGAACAACCCGTTGCCGTACGTCACGGACTCCCAGTAGTTGGGTTCAGCGGTCCGGGCAGTCCATTTGCTCGCATCGGGCGACGTCATGACCTGATGTGCCCCGGCGTTGCTGACGGCGACGAACAACCCGTTGCCGTACGTCACGGAGTTCCAAGAGCTGGGTGCGGCGGCGGTCTGGGCGGTCCAGGTGTCGCCCGGCGCCGCGATTGTCGACGCCATGCACCACACCGACACGCTCACCACCGCCATCACGGCGCTCGAAGCGACTGCCAACCGACTCTTCACCGAGCGCACCACGTTTCTGGCCGGACGCACTCTATGGCTTCGTCCTCCACCCGCACATATTAGCTGGCTCCCTCGGGACCGGCCGTCGCCGCGATCACCGGCGCCCGGCGCGCGAGCACCCACCCGACGGCCGTGATCAGGGCCGCGAGCAGGAGCGCGATCCGCAGGCCCCATTCGCCGCTCGGGAAAGTTTCGTCGATCGTCGTCATGAGCGAGGTGGAGATGGCGATGGCGAGCGCCAAGCCGAGCACGCGCGCGGCACTCAAGACCGCCGACGCCTCGCCCGCGTCGTCGGGTGCGATGGCGATGAGCGTGTACGACGTCGCCGCGCTGTAGACGATCCCGTTGCCGAACCCGATGACCGCGAGGGTGACGAGCACCGATCCGAGGGGACCGTCGACGCCGACGATCGCCAATGCCACCATCCCGATGGCCATACCCGCGGACCCGAGGGCCAACGTCGCCGGCGCGTTGCGAGCCCGGATCATGAGTCCGGACGCCGCACCCCCCAGCGCGAACGGGATCGAGAACGCGAGGAACAGGATCCCGGTCTCGAGCACCGAGGTGTCACGCACCACCTCGAGCGCGGTCGGCACCAACACCATCACGACGCCCGACCCCCAGTTCGACAGGGTCGCGGTGGCGGTGCCGAGCCGGAAGGGGGCGGAACTGCTCACCGCGACCGGAACCAGCGGGTCGTCGGCACGTCGTCGGCGGGCAACCACGAACAAGCAGACCACGCCGATCGCGATCGGCACGATCGTGCTCGTCGCACTCCACCCGGCCGACGCCGCGTGCTGGATGCCACCCACCGCGAAGCCGATGCCGAACATCAGGAACACCAGCGTGACGACCGGGACCGTGCGGGTGCGGTCGGACGGCAGGTCCGGCACCAGCCAGATGAGCAACGGCAACGCGATCGCCAGGAGCACGACGTTCACGCCGAAGAAGGCACGCCACGACCACGCGTTGGCCAGGAGGCTGGCGACGAGCGGTCCGCACGCACCGCCGATGCCCCCCAACGCGCCCCAGATTCCGACGGCGAGGGGCTGGTCGTCGCCGGTGAACATCGCGTCGATCGCCGCGAGCGAGGTCGTGAAGCAACACGCCGACGCCACGCCCTGCAGGCCCCGCCCCAGCATCATCACCAGGAACGTGTCGCTCACCGCACAGATCGCCGACGCGATCCCGAACCCGACCACTCCGACGAACAGCACCGGCCGGGCACCGACGCGATCGGCGATCCGACCGATGAGGAGCAGTGGGGCGGCAAAGGCGAGGCTCGAGCACGTCACGATGGCGCCTGCGGCCGTCGCACTCACACCGAGGTCGCTGGCGATCGACGGGAGGAGCACCACGACGCCGTTGGCATCGACCGACAGCGCGATGATCGGCAGGCTCAGCGCGAACAGCGCCAACCATTTGCGGCTCTTCACGCGGCTGCGCCGGTCTCATCGACCAGGCCGAGCGCGAACGCGGCGCGCCATTGCGCGTCGAGCGGAAGCGCGCCCCGCATCCCGTGCGCTGACCACCACTCCCCCAGCGCGTCGTCGTAGACGAGCGGTGCCGGGAGCGCGACCCCGGTTCCGACGACGCGGTCGAGCACGTCTCCGAACACCGTGGGCGCGTCGCCCGCGGCAGGAGGACCGGCCACGAACGGGATGCTCCAGAAGTCTGGAGTCTGCATCGCCGCGGCACCGCCGGGAATGGTGCCGAGCCCATCGGGTGCGCGCACCGCGAGCTCGCTGCTGCCGGGATGTCGCGAGTTCAGGAGCGTGACCGCGAGCGAGTTCTGCCGGCGGGCCAGTTCGGTGCCCAACGATGCGAGGTGCGGTGCCCGTGCCAGCAACTGTGCGTGGACCAGTGCACACAGCGCGTGCAGGGTCGCCTCTTCGTACTGGCCGGCACCTTCACCGCTCCACAACAGGTCATGGGCGAGCGAACCGGCGAGCAACGCGGGATGCTCGGCCGCGTACCGGTCGTTCACGACCCGCTCCTCGCCGGAACCGTTCGCGCGCGGCCCGACGATCCGTCCCGGCGACGCGGTCGGACCCAGCCCGATGCTCCGCGCTGCGGTGCGTCCGCGGAGGAAGGCGTCGACGATCGGCGCGGCGACCGTCGTGGTGAGCGTGACGAGACCCGCGCGCGGTCCCGGTTCGGGTGCACGCCGCCGCAGCTCGGACACCTGCATGCGCGCGACGGCGTCGGTGACGCCGATGGCTTCCAGCGCGCGGATTGCGGCCGGTTCATCGGGCGCGTCGCCCGCGCCGGCACCATCGGCGTTCCCTGGGGGTAGATCCCGGGTTCTCCGAACAGGGTGTTGGAGGAGAATCGGTTCGGATCCGCCGGCGGACGGGGTGGTGCTGCGAGGAGCACACGGCGATGATCGTCGGCAGTCACGGTCCGGACAACGTAGAGCCGCCCATACCATCATGGGGTGACCGCGCCGACCGGAGGGCAGGCGGACAATCATGGGTGAAGCAGTGGGGTGGCTGCGGGCGGTGGTCGTGGATGCGGCGGACCCGTCTCGCGTGGCGGAGTTCTGGCAGGCCGTGCTCGGCGTCGGCGTCGTCGAGGTGGCGCCGGACTGGATCCAACTCGAGCCTGATCGCGGCGGTGCGTTCCTCGCCTTCGAGCCCGCGGCGTCCGGCCAACCGCCGACCGGCTTTCGCACCCGGCCCGACATCGAGGTCGACGACATGGACATCGCCCGGGAGCGGATCGAAGCGCTCGGTGGTCGTCTGGTCGAGGTGATCCACGCGCGACCGGGTGAATCGCACTACCGCATGGCTGATCCCGAAGGCAACGAGTTCACGGTCGTGTTGCCGCTCCCGGCGGACGTCGCGCAGAAGGCCTACGGTCCGAAAGGTACGCCCGGGTGACGGCACCCAACAACGGCGGCCTCGCGCTCGACGACGCCACCGAGCGCGAGCGTGCGCACGCGCGCCGAAGGGTCATCTTCCGGATCTTGATGCTGCTGGTCACGGGGTTCGCGTTCTACCTCGTGCTCCCAGGGCTGATCGCGATGTTCGGTTCGCTCCCACAACTCGAAGAAGTCTTCCCGGCGTGGTTCGTCCCGATCTTCCTGCTCGAGGCCTCCGCCTTCGTGTCCATTTGGATCCTGATGCGCATCGCGCTCGACACCGACCACTGGTTCGACGTTGCCTGCGCCCAGCTCACCGGTAACGCGCTCAGCCGGGCGCTTCCTGGCGGCGCGGCGACCGGCGGCGCCACGATGTACCAGATGCTCACCCGGGCCGGATTCGACGGCCCGACGACGAGCACTGCCCTGACCGCCGTCGGTCTCCTCTCGACCGCGACGCTGTTCGTCCTGCCCATCCTGGCGCTTCCGGCCATGCTGTTCGGCCTGGCCGTGAGCTCGACGCTGCTGCAGGGTGCGATCCTCGGCGGCGTGCTCGGCATCTTCCTCCTGACCGGCGCGTCCATCCTGCTCGTGTCGGATCGGGTCGTGCGCTCGGTCGGCCGGACCCTCGACTGGTTCGTTCGGCGCGTCCTGCGCCGAACTGCACCCGAGCCCACGCTGGCCAGCCGCCTGGTCGAGTCCCGCGACTTCGTGCGCACGGCGTTGAGCGAATCGTGGAAGCGCGCGGTCCCGGCCGCGCTCGGCAATCAGCTGTTCGACTTCCTCGCGCTCTACGTCAGCCTGCTCGCGGTCGGATCCCACGTCGATCCGGTGCTCGTGCTGCTCGCCTACGTCGCCGGCAGCGCGCTCGCCATGATCCCGATCACGCCGGGAGGCCTGGGCTTCGTCGAAGCCGGTCTCACCGGTGTGCTCACGCTCGCCGGCGTCACCGCCGAGCACGCGGTCCTGGCCGTGCTGATCTACCGGTTGTTCTCGTACTGGGTGCCCTTGCCCGCGGGCCTCGTGGCGTCATTTCTCTTCCGGCGCCGTCACCGGCTCGAGTCCACCGCACCCTGACCCGTCGTGGCCGGCAGCACGATCGTGGTCGGGCATTGCACCACGGCGAGGGCCGACAGGCCGCACGCGAAGCGGGGCGCGACCCTCCAGGTGCCGTCCACCAGCACCGCGTTCCCGACGAGCAGGTACGGAGTCTCGAGCCGCGGCTCGCCCTCGGCGATCACCGAGTAGAGCACCTGGGCGTGCGCGGCATCCTCGAGACGGGTCCCGGCGACGCGGAATTCGACGTGACCGGCTCGCGCCGGCGTCCGCGGCGGCGCCCGCGGTGATCACGCTGCGGAGCGCCCCACCGTTCTCGACCACGGCGACTCGCTGATCCACGTTCGACGCGGGATCGGCGAGCACCCGGAACGCGTCGGCGGCACCAACCGCGGCGTCGGGACGATTCCAACCGTCTGGTGGCGGCGTGAGCGACGCCGGATCCGGGCCGGTGCCGGGATCGCAGTCGATGTTCTCGAGTTTGGCGAGCTCACAGATGCCCCGTTTGCTGATCCGCCACGATCCGTCGACATTCATGGCGACCCCGGTCATCACGTTGCGCGCGACCGGCGAATGTTGGCCGCCGTAGAACACGCGGTAGGTGACGAGCGCCGTCGCACTGTCGACGAACGCGACCCGCGAGACCCGGAGTTCGGTGTTGACCGTCTCCGAGAGGTGCTGGTCGTAGGTCTGTTCGTTCTGCGCCGCGGTCGCGGGATCGGCTGGCGCGTCGGTCGCCTGCTGGCGCTTCGCCAGGTCCGGGTCGATGAGCCAGTGGTACGCGCGCTGGATCTCGAGTTCGGCGCGCAGTTGGGTGTCGAAACCGACGACGCTCGGCGGCACCACCATGTAGCCCGCCGGAAGCGCGGCCGCGACGCGGTCGATCAGGTCGTCGACGGCAACGCCGGCCGACGCGACGATGTCGACACGATCGAACGTGGCCCGGCCGCTCAGTGCCGCCAGGTCGTCCGCCCCGAGGACGACGAGGTTGATGTCCTCGACGTCACCACCCGCGGGGTTGAACACCCCGACGACGTGCATCACCGTGGCGGTCGGACCGCCGTATTGGGTCGACGGACCGGCGTTCACCGCGACATCGGCACCGACGCCGAGCCGGTACTGATCGGCGAGCGACTGGTTGATCGCGATCTCGCCACTCTGCTTCGGCGCGCGCCCGGAGACGAAGTCGAGCGGTGCACCGTCCTCCCACGAGATCGCGATCGCCGAGCGGGCGGACGCGGGTGGCAGGTCTGCAGGCGCGAGGTCACCCGTCGGCAACACCTCGACGAACCGTTGCATCGCACCCTGCGCGGCAGCAACGCCGGTAACGCCCCGCACGGCATCGAGCAGCGCAGGTGGGACCGGGCCCCGCGCGCCGTCTTCGTCGAACGACGTGGCGAGGACCGCGAGGTCGATGTCACCGACGGCGACCGTCGGCGCGGCAACGTGCAGCGTCGACGAACCGTCGCCGTCATCGACGCTGGCGACGACAACTCCACCGATGAGCAGCGCCGCGACCACCGCACTTGTGACCAGCGCGGTCCGCCAGGCTGGTCGCCTGCGACGAGCGTCGGGCGCTCGCGCCGTGATCTCCTCGAACGTCACCGGCGCGGCGGCTCCGTCGATCGCGTCGCGCAGCTCGTCACTCAGATCAGACATCTTCGGTGACCTGGCCCCGATCTTCAGCGAACGCGCGCCCTTCGACGACGGCGCGACGTCAGATCCACTCGGCGAGCTCGACCACCACGTTGGCCGGTCCGACGAGGAACACCAGCTTGCGGTCGTGGAACTCCATGGTCTGGTTGCGGGTGGGGAAACCGGCCGCATCGAATGCGCCGACCGTCGCTTCGATGTCGGCGACCCGGAAGCAGACGTGGTTGAACCCGGTGCCGGCCAGGTTGCCGGAGTTCCGGTCCACCAGATCGGTCGGCTTCCGGTAGTGCAGGAGCTGCACCTCCTGGTGCGGCTCGGCGCCCGGGATCGCCAGGGTCACGTGGTCGGCCTCCATGCCGGCGACGCCCATGTACGCGTCCATCGTCGCGCCCGAGATCTGCACCGACTTCGTGACCTCGAAGCCGAGCACGCCGAAGAAGCGCACGGCGTCCTCGATGTCGGTGACCGCGACGGTCACGTGATCGAACGTGGCATCCGTCATCGGCATCACGCGCGCTGGTCGAGCTGCACGTAGTTCCCCTCGGGATCGCGGAGGAAAGCACTCCGGACCAGACCCCCCGGCGGCTCGCCATACATGACCGTGTCGGTGCCCGGCCCCTCGCCGCCCATGACCACGGTGATGCCGGCGTCACGGACCTTGGCCAGCGTCGCGTCGATGTCATCGACCCAGAACGCGAAGTGGTGACAACCCATCTGGAACAGTTGCGCGGGCTCACCTTTGATCTCGTTCGTGATCTGTTGGTCGAGGACGATGAAACTCGCGTGCGGGCCGTCGATCCACCGCAGGTAGACCGCCCGCCGCTGCGCCGGCGCTTGCCCGGGCCCCTGCGGGAACTCCTCGATCTTGTCGGCGGTCACCCGGAGACCGAGCACGTCCCGGTAGAAGCCGAGCGCAGCCTCCATGTCACGAACTCCGACGGCAATGTGCGAGACCGCTTGGATCGTCATGTCGGGGACGTTACCGCCGCCCGTGTCGCGCCGCGGAGGTTCAGACGCGGTCGTGTTGCATGTCACCGGCACCGGTCTGCCAACCCTTGCCGTCCCAACGGTGCACGTGACCACCATCGGGGCCTGACCGGTTGCAGTACCGAATCGCCCCGGCCGCAGTGGTACCGGCGACGAACGTCGCAAAGCACCCTTTGACCAGACACGTCTGGCGTCCGGCGGCCGTCGCGTGGAGGGTCGTGCCGCTGCGGACGATGCCGGGTGTGCCTTCAACGAGCTCAGAGGGGTGATTCATGGCGCTCCGATCAACGGAGCCAGTCAGGTCCCCTGTGGGTGCAAGGAAGAAGGCCGACCCTTGCGAGTGTGCGGATGACGTTGGCCAGTCTAGCGCGCGTGTCGTGCGATCAGCTCGCGGCGACCTCGAGGATGACGACGGGGATCACCCGATCGGTCTTCGCCTCGTACTCCGCGAAGTTCGGGAACGTGAGCTTGTGCGCTTCCCAGATGCGGTCGCGCTCGTCGCCCTGCGCCTCCCGGGCGACGACCCGCTTGGTCTCGGTGCCCACTTCCACACTCGCCTCGGGATGGGCGCGCAGGTTGTGGAGCCAGTCGGGGTTCGTCGGCGCGCCACCCTTCGACGCGAAGATCACGAGGTCGTCGCCTTCGGGGCGGTAGACCAACGGCGCGAGGCGAGGCTCGCCGCTCTTGGCGCCGGTCGACGTGAGGATCAGCAGGGGCGCGCCCTCGAACGGGCCACCCACCTTGCCTCCGTTGGCCCGGAACTCGTCGACAATCTTCTGGTTCCAATCGTCCATGACCACAGCATGCCTCATGCGGGCGCACGAGGTCAGGCCGGCACGGTCGTCGTCACCAGCTCCACCTCGAAGCCATCACCATCCTCGAGGTAGGCGACCTCGGCACCGCCCACGATCGGGTGCCTGCCCCCGGTGAGAATCTCCGACCAACCGTGCTGAGGGGCCTCGCGCACGATCTCGGAAAGCGTCGCGGCGCCGTCGACCCGGAAGGCGAGGTGGTTCAGGCCGGGCCGGAACCGGCTGTAGAGCATGCCCGGCACCATGTCGGGTGACTGCTCGAGCGCGACGCTGAACCCGCCACGGTGGCGGAACAGGAGCACCGGCGCGACCGCGGAGTCGAGCTCGTACCCCAGGGCGCCGAGGAGCCAGCTCCACGAGCGCTGGGCGCGTTCCCGGTCGGGAACCCACAGCGTGAGGTGATGGAGCATCCGCGCGAGGCTATGGCGAGATGACCGACGATGCCGCCCCCGTTCGCTATGTGCAACCGGGTTGGTTCACGCAACACATCTTCAATCCGAGCGTCGCCATGCTCACACGGGCGGGCGTGAGCGTGTGGGGATCGCGCGAGCTACGCGTGCGCGGTCGCACGAGCGGCGAATGGCGCACGACGCCCGTCAACCTCCTGACGTATGACGGGCAGCGGTATCTCGTCGCGCCGCGTGGTGAGACGCAGTGGGTGCGCAACCTGCGCGTCGCCGGTTCGGGTGAGCTCCGCCTCGGCAAACACACCGAGTCGTTCGTCGCCACCGAGGTCACCGACGCCGAGAAGGTCCCGATCCTGCGGGCGTACCTCCGACGCTGGAAGGCCGAGGTCGGCGTGTTCTTCGACGGCGTGAGTGGCACGTCCGCCGACGACGAGCTGCGCCGGATCGCGCCCGACCACCCGGTGTTCGCGCTCCGCACGCCCGGGGACTGAGCGGCCGCCGTCGCCCGGCGTGCCAGTATGTGCGGGTTCGACGAATTTCGGAAGGGAACCCATGAGCACCGAGGTCGCGACCACCGAGGGCCTGGACCCGTCGTCGAGGTTCGAGGCATCGCTCCACGCGGAGCAGGCTGCCGAGCGCGACCTGTTGAAGTCGCTGGTCAAATCGATCCTGTGCGCGCTCCCGGTGTCGATCGCGGTGTTCCTGCTGATCGCCGCGATCGCGATCAGCGACCACACCGAGTGGTACGTGTGGGTCGGGGTCGGGGTCGGCATCGGGGTCGTCGGTGCCCTGCTCATGGGCTCACTTGCGGGGGCCACCCTGAACGCCCATCGGCTCGACGACGTCGACCGTCACACCTACGGCGCCTGAGCGCGAACGAGTCGGACGTGCGCGACCGACGCTGAGCTCAGCCGGTGGCACCGCGATAGGTGTTCACGACGACTCCCGACGAGTACACCTGGGTGTCTGCCAGCTCGAACGCCAGTTTCGCCCGCGCGTCGGGGAAGCACCGCAGGCCGCCCCCGATCATGACGGGGAATATCATGAGGCGCAGCTCGTCGACGAGATCGTGTTCGAGGAGGAAACGGACGAGGGTCGCACTCCCGGCGACGAGAATCGGCCCGCCGTCACGCCGCTTCAGCGTTTCCACCTCCGCGGCCACATCGCCCGCGATCACGGTCGTGTTGTTCCACTGCGGATGTGTCAGCGTCGAGGACACCACGTACTTCGGCATTGCGTTCATCTTGTCGGCGAACTCGCCGTCGCGCTCGGGCCACGCGCCGGCGAACGTCTCGTACGTCGTCCGGCCGATCAGGAGGGACTCGGCCTCGCGGACCTCCGCCAACTTGTAGTCCATGTTCTCCGCGCCGTTGTACGCCATGGTCCAGCCCGCCTGCGGATGCGTGGGCTCCCCGCCCGGCGCCTCGATGACACCGTCGAGCGAGATGAACTCCGTCACGATCAATCTGCTCAAGGAATCGCTCCTCGTCATTGAATGGTCGACCCGGCGAAAGAAGGCTCGGTCGCCGGTCTCGAGGAGTCGTCGAAGGTGAGCTCTTCGACGTCACGCGCCCGCGGGTAGGAACAGCAGCACACCGATCACGGCAACGGACGTGATGCACGCCGCGGTGATGCCGATGACGTGCAGGCCGCCGACGAAACTCTCCTTGGCCGCGTCGGCGATCTGGGCTGCGCGCGGCGGATGCAACTGGCGGGCCACGCCGACCGCCTGACCTACGTTGTTCCCCACCGCCCGCAGCACGCGCGCCGGGAGGTCACCGCCCAGCTTGCCAGTGATGGTCGACGCGAAATGGCTCGCCATGATGGAACCGAACACCGCGACGCCGATCGCGCCGCCCATCTGCCGGGTCGTGTCGTTCATCGCCGATCCGACGCCGGCCTTGGCCCGCGGGAGTGATCCCATGATCGAGTCGGTGCACGGCGCCATCACGTTGGCCATCCCCGCACCCATCATCATGGTGACGATGATGACGTGGATCTCGCTGCTGTTGGGTTCGAACGTGAGGAACAACAGCAGCGAGGTGGTCACGATGCTCAGCCCGGTCGCGACGACGATCTTGTTGCCCAGCTTCTGGACCCAGACGTTGGAGAGCGGCGCGCAGATCATGATCGTCGCGGCCTGTGGGAGCAGCACCAGCCCCGCCTTCACCGTCGAGTAGCCGAGCACGGACTGCAAGTACTGCGTGAGGAGGAACAGCGTGCCGAAGAGCGAGAGGAACACCAGCGCGATCGCGCCGCTCGCGGCGCTGAAGCGCGGGTTCTGGAAGAAGTGCATGTCGAGCATCGGGTGGCTCGAATGCAATTCCCACATGAGGAACGCCACCAGCAGCGCCGAACCGACCACGAACCCCGCCACGATCTCGGACGAGCCCCAGCCCTTCGTCGGTCCTTCGATGATCGCCCAGAGCAGGATGCCGAGCGCGCCGATCGAGAGGAGCGCGCCGATCGGGTCGAGGCGCGCGTGGCTCGGATCCTTCGACTCCGGGATGAACGCGTACCCGAGGACGAGTCCCGCGATGACGACGGGCACGTTGACGATGAAGATCGATCCCCACCAGAAGTGCTCGAGCAGGAACCCGCCGGTGATGGGACCGAGGCCGAGCCCGAGGGCCGAGACCCCGGCCCAGACGCCGATCGCCTTCCCCCGTTCCCGAGGATTGGTGAAGACGTTCGTGATGATCGACAGCGTCGCCGGCATGATGAACGCGCCGCCGATCCCCATGATCGACCGGGTCGCGATCAGCATGTCGGCCGAGGTCGCGAACGCCGACAACAGCGAGCCGATGCCGAACACTGCAAGGCCGAAGGCAAGGAAGCGATACCGACCGTAGCGATCGCCGAGACTCCCTGCGGTCAGGAGCAGGCCGGCGAACACGAGGGTGTACGCGTCGACGATCCACTGCAGCTGGCTGGCGGTCGCACCGAGGCCGCCCTGGCTGGCCGGCCGGCTGAGCGTGGGCAGGGCGACGTTCAGGATGGTGTTGTCGATCACGATCACCATCAAGCTGAGGCAGAGCACCAACAGCGTGAGCCAGCGGCGCCGGTAGACGACCTGCGGGTCACGGAGCGCGGCTCGGAACATCACGGGCCTCACCGTACCGGCCCGCTTCGTGGCAAGCTCGCGTCAGTGATGCCGGACGAGGCGCCCGATCCCGCAGCTCCCCGAGCGCGAGACCTGATCGGGGGGATCGGATGAGGTACCGGGCGTTCCTGGCGTTCCTGGCGTTGGTGGCGCTGGCAGTCGGGCAGCTCCCGAGTGCCGCGGGTGCCGCGAGCGCGCCACCGGAGCTGACCCTGCGATCCAAGCAGGAGTCTCCGATCCTCTACAACCAGGGGATCGCGCGCGTCACCAACGGGTGGATCCTCTCGGGCACCCTCTCGCCGATCCCGAACACCGACGTCCTCGTACGCACCGATGAACAGTTCAACGTGGTCGCGCGTCGCGGGCCGGCAATTCCTGATCACTGGCGCGCGCAGGGCTACGTCCACATCGGCGACATCGACGTCGTCGGCAACATCGTGTACGCGCCGTTCGAGCAACCCGACTACACCACCGGCTCCCAGGTGACGGCGCGCTACGACGCGCGGACTCTGCGCTTCATCGACGCGGTCGTCCTCGCCCAACACGAGAACTCGTTCGTCACTGTGAACCCGACAACGCGCGTCGCCTACTCGATGGACCATTTCGACGGCGACACGTTTGCTGCGCTACGACCTCGCCCACCGGTGGAAGCCACTTCGCCCGCTTCGGCTCTCGTTGATGCTGCACCACACCCAGGGTGCGAGCATCGCGAACGGCTCGGTCTGGATCTCCACCTCCGATGAGCACAACGACGTGTACCGGGTGAATCTGAAGACCGGCCACGTGGACCTGGTCGGCCAGGTCCAGGATCCGCTCGGTGAAGGCGAAGGGGTCGACGCGACGCGTGTGCGTTCGGGTGACCTCCACGTCCTGGTCATCGATCCGGACATGACCAAGGTGTGGATCGAGCACTTCTCGACCACCGGCACTTGACCGAGCGACGGCTCACGGCGACGCGCGCAGCTCCTCCGACATCGCGGCGGCCTCGACGTCGAGGCGGCGGAGGAGACCGGGCACGATCTTCTTCTCCGCGGTGGAGCCGACGATGGGTATGCCGATGTGGAAGTCGCCGGCGATGCGGCGACGCGAGTGCTCGTCATCGACCGCAGAGATCTCGACGTTCGCCATCCCGTTGACCTTTCGCGGTTCCTCCTCGGCCGAGAACGCGAGCGTGCCGACACCCGTCGCGGTGTCGAGCCGCAATTCCTGGATCCAGGTGAGCTTGCGGCCCCCGACGATCTTGCGTGCGATCGGATCGAGTTGGCCGACGTACTCGTAGCGGAGGCGGAGCAGATTTCGGGAGCCATCGACCGAGTTGGCGACCACTTCCGGCCGGCTCAGATCCGGGAGGTCGAGCTGGGTGTGGAACTCCGGGTCGCAGAACCGTGCTGCGACCTTGGCGGCCGGCGCCGAGAATTCGTGTTCGATCTCGAAGTGCACGTCGCCAGCTTGCCAGGCTCGTGCTCCACGACGACTGATCGAACTAGATCTCGAGCTCGGGGTAGAACGTCTCGGGGCCGACGCGGGCGACCTCGTCGAGCAGGTTGGTCTCGTACGGATCACCCATCGTCTCGCGGTCGACGATGGCGTAGGCGTTCCGTGGATAGCTCCAGTTCTCCGGATCGAGTCGATGCGCGGCTTCGAAGTCCGCGACGGCATCGAGCGGATGACCGCGCCGATGCAGGTGCTGACCGATCTCGTACTCGGCCGCCGCCATGGACGCCTCGGGCGGGCACGGACGCGAACGAGCGATGACCTCCGCCGGTGACAGCACGTGCGGGCTGGACGCGCCGTCGGCGATCCACTCGCGTACGGCCGCGGCGTAGCGGTCCGGGTCGCGGGTGGCGCGACTCATCAGCTCGATGGTCTTCCGATGTTCCGCTGACAGGTTGGGCGGCAGCGCCGGCGGTGTTTGACCACCCTCGCGAGGTCGCGGCGCGAACGCGACCTCGGCCGGCCGGACGATCGTGCCGGTCTCGTCGATCCACACCCCGAACGGCACGTTGGTCATCCCGAACGCACCGACCAGCGACAGCGCGGGATCGACGAGCGCGGGATGCGTCGGTGCCGCGGCCTCGTGGAACGGTCGGGCCGCCTCGATGTCGGTGTCGAGTGCGACGGTGACGATGGTCAGTCCGCCCGGCTCGAACTCAGCGTGCAGGGCCTGCCACACGGGCAGGTCGAAGCGACAGCCTCACCACGAGGCCCACGCGACGAGCAAGACCTTGCGACCCCGCAGGGTCGCGACGTCGAACGCGTGTCCGTCGAAGTCGGGTAGGACGATCTCCGGCAGGGTCGCGCTCGCGAGCACGTGACCCCCCGCGGGCGGCCCCAGGGCGAACACACCATGCTGCTCGTCGCGCGCGATCGGCATACCCATGCGCTCTGCGAACGCGCGCACGTCGATGGTCCCGTCGCTCGAAGTTTCGAGCCCGTGGAGCGGCACGCAGACATCGTCGCGACACGCACCTTCCGGCTTGATCTCCCAACCGGTGGCGTCGCGCAGCTCGTCGGGGGTGAGCGCCAGCCGTTCGAGGATCACGCCCCGAGCTTAGGGTCACAGGGTCTTGGGGTAGTACTCCCCTTCACCGAGCAACGCGGTGTCGGAACGAAAGTCGGAGACGAATGGCCAGTCGTCTTCCTCGCCCTCGAGCGGCCCCTGCACGAAGCGGCCGAACTCACCACCCACCCGCTCGTTGCCGACCAACGACCACGCCTGGCGCTTGTAGGTCCAGTTCGCGGGTTGCAACCGGTGACACTCGTTGAAGTGCGCGACGGCGAGCGTGCGCGGCCCGGCCTTCCACAGGTGGTTCGCCAACTCGAAGTGCGCGGCGCCTTCGGACAGGGTGGGCGAGCGCAGTTGCGATCGGGCAACGACCTCCTCCGCGGAGAGCGCGTAGTCACTTTCGCTCCCGCGCTCGACCCAGTCCCGGATGGCGTCGGCGTAGCCGGTCCGGCTCTGGCCGGATTGGGTCACGGTCCGTGGGTCGGCGGGAATCGCGGGCGGCGGCGGCGCGGTCTTCGCCCGACCCACACGCGGCATCGAATCGCGCATGTGGGACGGCAGCGCGCTCCGAGCATCGGGCCATCCCGGCTCGGCCGGTCGCACGATCATCCCCTGCTCGTCGATCCACACGACGTTGGGGATGTTGACCACGCCGAACTGCGCGTCCATCCGGTGTTCAGGATCGAGCACCGACGGATGCTCGGGTGCGGCGGCTTCGATGTACGGGCGCGAAGCGTCCGGCCCGCTCAACTCGAGCGAGACGCTGACGACCTCGAGTCCCTGGGGGTGGAGTTCAGCGCGGAGGGCCTGCCACCCGGGCAGGTCGTAGGCGCATCCTCAGTAGGGCGCCCACGCGACGAGCACGACCTTCTGCCCGCGCAACGACGAGAGCCGGAACTCACGGCCGTCGAGGTCGTCGAGCTCCAACTCGGGCGCCACCGCCGAGACCAGCGCGCGGCCGCCGAGCGATTCGGGACCGAACGCCCAGAGTCCTGCCGCGGGGTCGTGCACGACCGCCATGCCGAGACGCTCGGCCACTGCGACCGCGTCGAACCCGTCCGACGGGCCGAGCGGCACGCACACCTCCGCCTTGCACGCGCCTTCCGGCTTGATCTCCCACCCGGTCCCGGCCCGGAATTCGTCGGCGGTGAGGTCACGATGATCGACGATCACACACCCACGTTAGGGGTTGCACGCTCACCTCGGCCATGCGCACCCATCGGGTTCGACCTAGGTTTGCGTGCGATGGTTTGCGTGCGATGACCGAGCTGGTTGATGCCTACGTACGAACCCGCACCCGCATGATCGACGTGTTCGTCGACGCGCCCGGGCCGGATCTGGATCGTACGGTGCCCGCGTGCCCGGACTGGGCAGTGCGCGACCTCGCGGCGCACGTCGTGAGCCTGCCCGCCGCACTCGGTGCCGGACACCTGCCCGACGGCGACGTCGGGATCTGGATCCAGGGTCTCGTGGACGAACGCCGGGGTCAGGATGTCACCGCGTTGATGCAGGAATGGTCCGAGCTCGACGACGTGATCGCGCCCTTGCTCGACGGGATGGGGAGCGTCTTGTTCGGAGACCTGGCGGTACACGAGCACGATCTCCGGGGTGCACTGGGGCGACCGGATCACGCCGCACTCGACGTCGACGTGATGATGCCGCGCACGCTCGCCGGGTTCGCCAAGCCCCTGCGCGCGGAGGACCTGGCCGCCATCGCGGTGGAGCACGACGGGCGGCGCTGGGAGAGCCACGACCGCGAGCCGGGATGGACCCTGCTCGTCGATCCCTGGGAGGCAGTTCGCGCGCTCAACAGCCGGCGGACCGCGGACGAGCTGCTGCACCTGCCCTGCACAGGTGATCCGGTGCCCTACCTTGCGGTGCTCGACGCGCATCTCCCGTTACCGATCCATTCACTCGGCGAGGAGCATTGACGATGGACATCGAATCGGCGTGGCCGAAGTATCCGGACTACGTGATCGACCTCGTCCCGGTCGAGACGATCGCCCGCGTGTGGCACGGCGACACCCTGCTCGCCGAGAGTCGCGGCTGCCTCCGCGTCGAGGAGACCAAACACGTCGACCGTCTCTACTTCCCGGAAGCCGACGTCCGCTGGGAGCACTTCGAAACGTCGGTGGCCCACACGATCTGCCCGTTCAAAGGTCAGGCCGACTACTGGACCTTGACCGCGGTGGACCCGCCGGAGGCGAACGTCGTCTGGACGTACCGCGAGCCGTTCGACGAGGTCGCCGGGCTCGAGGGCTACGTCGCGTTCTACCAGGAGCGTGTGCACATTGAGCTCGAGGAGCAGTGGCCCGGCGACGACCCGGGCGACGCGAGAACGGTCGCTTTTCCTGCATGGGGTGAAGCGCGCGACCTCCTCGCGCTGATCGACGTCGAGCCGACGGGTCCGACGTCTTTCGTCGGCGCGCCGTACCGCGACACCACCCGCAACGTCGTCGAGGGCGGGCAGATGTTGGCGCAGGCAGTCGTCGCCGCGTCGAAGACGATCCCCGACCAACGCGTGACGTCGGCGTACATGATCTTCTCCAGATCTGCGGCGTTCGACGCGCCCCTGGATCTCGAGGTCGATGTCTTGCGGGGCGGGCGCACGTTCTCGACCGTCGAGGTGCGCGTGAGCCAGGACGACAAACTGCGCAGCACCGGACTCCTGATGCTCGATGCCGGAGCCCCCGACACCATTCGCGCCCACGTCCCGATGCCCGACGTGGCCGGGCCGCGGGATTCGGTACCGCTCGACATGCGGGTCACCGGCCGCGACCTTCGAATCGTCGACGGTGCGTACCACCCCGATCCGGACCGCATCGGGCCGCCGGAGATCTACGCGTGGTGCCGCTTCCGCGAGGCCCCGGATGCGCCCTACCTACACGCCGCGCTCATGGCGCAGTCGACGACCCACTGGACGATCGCCGCGGCGATGCGTCCGCACGCCGGCTTCGGCGAAGCCGACGCGCACGTGACGTTGTCGACCGGGATCATGTCGATCGCGATGGCGTTCCACGAGCCGGTCGACGTGACCCAATGGTTGTTGTACGCGAATCCCGCGGTGTACGCAGGCCGCGGACTCGCGCAGGGCGAAGGGCACGTGTTCACGGGCGACGGCCACCTCGTCGCGACGTACACCGTGCAAGCGATGATCCGAGGGTTCGCCCACGATCCGACCAACCTCGGGCTCGACGCGTCGACCGCGATGTGACGACCATGCAACCGCGCGGTCCGATCCCACCGCGTACCGCGGATGCGCTCGCCGACCGCGCCGCGATGTGCGAGTTGCCGAGGATCTACGCCCTCGGGATCGACCTCCGTGACGAGGACATGATCCGCAGCGTGTTCGCACCGGACGCGCCGATGCGAGGCATGCTGGGCGAGGAGCCCGCCACGGAGTACATCCCCAAGCTGCTCGCGGGAGTCGCTCGCTACGAGGCGACCATGCACAACATCACCAACCAGTACGCGACGGTCGACGGCGAGGAGGGGCTCGTCTGGAGCTACGCGGTCGCGTTGCACCTGGCCGGCCCCGACAGCGATCAGGCCGACATGGCGATGGGGGTGAACTACCAGGACCGCTGCACCCGAACCGCGAGTGGCTGGTTGGTGACCGGCCGAACAACCGCGAGGCTCTGGTCGCGCGGTCCGCTTCCCCGTGTCGCGCTGGGCCGTGCTAGACGTGTGCCATGCGCTTCGGACTTGACATCGCCCAGCAGCGGATCCCGTGGTCAGAGGTCGCGGCGCGGGCTCGTTTCGCCGACGAGCTCGGTTTCGACGGCGTCTGGGGCTTCGACCATTTTCAGCCCATGTACGGCGAAGGCCCAGGTGAGTGCTTCGAGGGGGTCACCACGCTCGCGGCCTTGAGCGGCATCACCGAGCGCGCCCGGCTCGGCCTGCTGGTCACCGGCATGACGTACCGTCACCCGTCCGTCTTCGCGGCCGAGGCGATCACCATCGACCACGCGTCCGGTGGACGGCTCGAGTTGTCGTACGGCGCGGCCTGGTTCGAGGGAGAACACACCGCACTCGGCATCCCGTTCCCCGCGCTCAAGGACCGCGTCGACGCGTTCGAAGAGGCCGTGCAGATCGTGCGCGGCCTGCTCACCACCGACAACTTCAGCTTCGAGGGCAAGCACTACTCGGTTGAGCACGCGACCCTGCTCCCCCGTCCGGTGCAGCAACCGCATCCGCCGATCTGGATCGGCGCTTCCGGCGAACGGCGCATGATGCCGATCGCGGCGCGCTTCGCCGACGTGTGGCACTGCTTCGGTGAGGTCGAACACCTCGCACCGAAATCCCAACGGTTGAGCGAGATGGCCGAGGCCGCGGGACGCGATCCGTCGAGCATCATGCGCGCCGCGTCGCTGTCCCTCGAGGACGACGCCACCACCATCGACCGGAAGATCGACGGGTGGGAAGCCGCCGGGTTCCAGTACCTCGTGTGCGGGTGGCCGGCCGGTGGGCGCGAACCGGTCGAGGGGTTCGCGCAACGACACCTCTAGGAACGCTCGCGCTGCGCTACGCGGGTGCGGCGATTCCCAGCGAGTCGGCGCCGGCAAATTTCGGGACACCCTTCTCGTAGAACACGTCGAGCTCGTCGATGGTGAAGCCGGCGTTCGTGAGCAGGTCGACGATGGGTCGGTTGAAGTGACAGCCGCCGAACACGCGCTGTTCCAACGGATCGAGGCGATGCTGCCAGCGTTGCACCTCCTCGTCGGGCGCGAGCCCGTGTTCGAGGAAGTGGAGCTTCCCTCCGGGCTTGAGCACCCGGCGGATCTCGCCCAGTGCCGCGGCGACGTCGGGGATCGTGCACAAGGTCCACGTCGACAACGCCGCGTCCTGACTGTTGTCGGCCAGAGGGAGCGACTCGCCTTCGAGCCCGGTCCGCTCGACGGCGACCGTCGACGCGCTGACCCGCTTCTCGGCCAACTTCCACCCGAGGTCCGCCGGTTCCACCGCCGACACGTGCGCGACGGTCGCCGGGTAGAACGGGACGTTGTGCCCGGAGCCGAAGCCGATCTCGACCACGTCGCCGGACAGACCCTCACACACCCGCCGGCGCAATGGTTCGGCCGACTTCATGCCGCACGCCACGTTGATGATTCGTGGGAGCACGTGCTCGCCGTAGATCCCCATTTACAACCTCCTGGTTCGCTCCAGCTCTCAGGGTACGGCCGTGGCGCGAGATCCGGATGATGAAGGGCGGACGGCACCGGCGCCATCCACACGGCTACGCCCGGCGGGCGCGGGCGCGGCGCTTGCCTTCGTGCATGGCCTGCACGCGCGCGACCGGGATGGCGTGCCCCTCTTCGATGAGCTCCGCGCTCAATGATTGGGGCGCAACCATCTGCGCGGCCCACGGATCCGCGTTTCCGAGATGTCCGAGCGCAGTGTGCACGGTGAAGTCGGCGGGCACGACGTCGTCGAGCTGGTCCCACGGCACGGGGAACGAAACCGGCACTCCGGGACGAACACGCGGGCTGTAGGCCGCGATCACCGTCGCGCCGCCGACGCGTGTCGAATCGACGAACACCTTGTGGTCACGATCCTCCTTCATGAACGCGGTGGTGGCGATGTCAGGATCGAGACGCTCGGTCCGCGCCGCGATGGCGCGCGTTGCGGCGGCTGAGTCTTCGGGCGCGACCGCGTCGTCGATGGGGACGAACACGTGCAGACCTTTCGCCCCGCTCGTCTTGACCGCGCCTTCCAGCCCGAGTTCCGCGAGCGCCTCACGGACGAGCCGAGCGACCCGGACCACGGTCGCAAAGTCGTCGCCTTCGGGCGGGTCGAGGTCGAGGACGAGGTGGGTGATGCGATCCGGCCGCTGCACCTTGGTCAGCGTCGGGTGGTACTCGATCGCCCGCTGATTGGCGAACCACAACAACGTGCGACGGTCGTTGCACAACGCATACGACACCTGGCGCTTCGACGCTTCCGCCCAGACATCGACCCGGCGCACCCAGTCCGGCGTGTACTTCGGGACGTTCTTCTGCATGAAGGCCTCGTGGCCACGGTGGACCCGGACCACGGACAACGGGCGATCCTCGAGCTCGGGAAGGATCCGACCGCGCACACCGTCCAGGTAGTCGACGAGGTCCCGTTTGGTCGCGCCGGCGCCGTCGAACAGGGCTTGGTCGAGGTTGGTGAACTTCACCCCGTCGCGAGACTCGTCGGTCGTGCCGTTCATCGCGCGTGGGCGACCAGCGCGATCATCGCCTGACGGACCTCGTCGCCGGTCACGCATTCCTGCGGGAAACCGAGACGCACCGCGGCGCGACCGTTCGGACCGACCGCGATCATCTCGAAGCCGTAGCGATCGACGGCCGACATGCTCGCTTCGGTGGTGTCCGGCCGATCGAGGAGGTGCCGGCAGAACATCACCTGGGCCTCGCGGTGGTCGGCGTTCATGTGTTCGATGATCCCCGCGGCGGCATCGACCAGCGGATCCGGTTCCGCGTCCGCGTACCTGTCGGCGTCCACCCAACTCATCCGTCCGTAGCCACCGACGTAGCGGATGCTCTGCACGTCGAGCCGGTAGAACGTGAAGTCGCCGAAGTCGATGTAGTACGCCGACGTTGGATTCGCCGCGAGGTACAGCTCACGCGCGCTCGGCCGATCGGCATCGTCGACGGGCGACAGGAGGCCCATCAGCGTGACCCTCCCGCTCGCGAGCGGGTCCGACCCGTCAGGCACCGGTTCGGTCACGAGCAGGCTCGCCCGCGGGTCCCGGATCGTGTTCTGGGTGTGTTCGGCCATCAAGCTGACGAAGAACAACGGCTGCCCACGGGCGTCGAGGCCGTAGCTCGCCACCGAGCCGTAGGGATACCCCGCGGGATCGGCCGCGATCGTGGAGAGCGCGCCCCGACTCGCCGAGGCCACGAGCGTGCGGCACCGCTCGGCGTGAGACGGCTCGGGCGGTGGAGGCACACCCGCGCGCGAGCCGGGCGCGTCGCCGCCTTCGTCACCGGCCGGGACCAGGTGCCCAGAGGGTCGTTCGGTCATGCAGCTCCACGCTACGCGGCTGGTGACCGTGCCTCCTCCCGCGCCGGAGCGGCTGCGCTTGACATGTTAGATTTTACTTACCTATACTGCAGGCATGCCCACCGTCGGCGCGCCGCCCATCACCGATGCCTTCGGCGCCATCGCCCACCCCGTCCGCCGAACCCTGGTCACCGCGCTCGCCGGCGGCGACAAGGCCGTCAACGAGCTCGCCGCGACCCTGCCGGTGAGCCGGCCCGCGGTCTCGCAGCACCTCGCGGTGTTGCGCGAGGTCGGGCTCGTCAGCGAGCAGCGCCACGGACGCGAGCGCCGCTACCACCTGCATCCCGAGCGCCTCGACGAGGTGCGGAAGTGGATGCACACCCTCGATCGGTTCTGGGAGAGCCGGCTCGATCGTCTTGGTCGCCATCTGGAGGAGAACCCGTGAGCCACGCCCGTGCCATCGAACGCGAAGCCGTCTACCCGCATCCGCCGGAGCGGGTGTGGCGCGCGCTCGTCGATCCCGCCGAGCTCGCGGCGTGGCTCATGCCCACCGACTTCGCCCCCGAGGTGGGCCGCGAGTTCGTCCTCGAGACCGGCAACGCGGAAATCGGCGTGATCAAGGGCGAGGTGCTCGAGATCGACGAGCCACGGTTCCTGCGCTGCCGGTGGTCGGGCGGGTTCGGCGACACCGAGGTGTCGTTCGAGCTGTTCCCGGAGTCTGACGGGACACGCCTGCGCGTGCGCCACGACGGCTGGGACGATCCCCCCGCGGCCGAGCGCGCCGGCTTCGACGACGGCTGGCAGCAGAAGCTCGACCATGACCTCCCCCGGGTCCTGGGACCCGCCACCAGAAAGGACATCGCACCATGAACACACCCCCCGTCGCGGACTATCAGCAGACGATCCGCGTGCAGGCGTCACCGGACGCGCTGTTCGATGCGCTCACCACCGCTGTCCGGTCTGACCGCCTGGTGGACCCGGACCGCGGGATCAGGCGACGCCGGCGGTGACCTCCAGTTCTTCATGAACTCGCCGGAACCGTTGCTGATCCATGTCGAGGAGGCGACGCGGCCGACCTCGGTGCACTGGACGGTCACCGAGTGCACCTTCGAGCCCGACTGGGTGGGAACGCGTCCGACGTTCACGATCACCCCCGTCGAGGACGACGCGTCGGAACTCGAGTTCGTCCACCAGGGTCTCACGTCGGAGTTGGAGTGCATGGACATGTGCGTGTCCGGTTGGAACCACTACATCGCGAGCCTGCGCGACTACGTCGAGACCGGTCGCGGAAGCCCCCGCGGCAGCGAAGCCGACACCGCCCGCCGCGTGGCGGACGCCTCCCGTTGAAAGGACGACCTCCCATGAAGACTCCCCCCGTCGTGTCGGCCCAGGAATGGGACGCAGCGCTCGCGGAGATGCTCGTGAAGGAGAAAGAGCACAGCAGGGCCCGCGACGCCCTCGCCGCCGAGCGTCGCCGGATGCCCTGGCTCGCGGTCGAACGGGAATACCGGTTCGAGGGTCCCGACGGGTCGATGAGCCTGGTCGATCTGTTCGAGGGCCGTCGTCAGCTGATCGTGTACCGCGCGTTCCTCGAGCCCGGCGTGCACGGCTGGCCGGACCACGCGTGCGTCGGCTGTTCGATGGTGGCCGACCAGGTCGCGCACGTCGCGCACCTCAACGCGCGTGACACCACACTCGCGTTCGCGTCACGTGCATCGCAGCCCGACATCGAGCGGGTGAAGGCGCGTATGGGTTGGGAGATGCCCTGGTACACGATGACCGACGACTTCGACCAGAACTTCGGCGTCGACGAGTGGCACGGCACCAATGCGTTCATTCGCGACGGCGACCAGGTGTACCGCACCTACTTCATCAACAACCGCGGCGACGAGGCGATGGGCAGCACCTGGAGCTACCTCGACATCACCGCGCTCGGCCGCCAGGAGAAGTGGGAGGACTCCCCCGAGGGTTACCCGCAGGACGAGCCGTACGCGTGGTGGCTGTGGCACGACGAACCGAACCCGGGCGCCGACCGCCCCGGCGCGGAACAGCTGGAGATCGCCAAGGCCGCCGGCGTGGACTTCGTGCAGTGACCCTCGCCCACATCGCGGGCATTCCGGTCGAGGAGCTCTTCCAGCCGTTGGCCATCGCGTGCTTGTGCTCGGGCGCGTGGCTCACCGCGCAGCTGCGGCGCCGCTGAGGGCTACTGCACCTCGCTGACGACCGACTTCATCGAGCCGGCGACGTAGTTCGGCATGTCGGCGACGGTCTGCTGCCCCTCCGGGCTGGCGAAGGCCGCGTGCATGGCCACCTCGTCGTCGAAGGTCATCGAGATGACCCAGAACACCTCGGGCGGGGAACCGTCGAAGTTCGTCACCGCGCGGCCGTACTCGAAGGCCCGCAGCCCGGGCAGTGCGTTCACCAGCGGCACGTGCGTGCTGACGTAGTGACGTACGAAGCCGTCGGGATCTGCTGGATCCGAGAAGTTGATCGTGATCTTCACCGCCATGCGGGTTGTGTACCACCCGGTGCAGAGGGTCGCAATCGATCTGATCAGCGCATCGGCCGCGCGCGGAGGTGCTCGCCGGCGCGATCAGGCACCACAATGAGCGGCCGCACTCGATCGGAGCTGACCTCGTGAAGCACTGGACCACCTACCCGCTCGTCGCCCACCCGTACAACCCGGAGTTCGTGACCGGTGACGGCCTCGCCCGCTTCGCCCGCGCCGCCGAGGCCGCCGGGTTCGACGGCATCGCCTTCACCGACCACCCGGTGCCGTCGGACAAGTGGCTCAACGCCGGTGGCCACGACGCGCTCGACCCGTTCGCCGCGCTGACCTACGTCGCCGCGGTCACCGAGCGGATCCGGCTCATCCCGAACATCGTCGTGCTGCCGTACCGCAACCCGTTCATCGTGGCGAAGTCGGCGGCGACGATCGACGTGCTGTCCGGCGGCCGCTTCACGCTCTCGGTCGCGACCGGGTACCTGCGCAGCGAGTACCGCGCGCTCGGCGTCGACTTCGAGCGTCGCAACGAGCTGTTCGACGAGGCGCTCGAAGCGATGCGCGGCGTGTGGACCACCGACCAGTACAACTTCGAGGGCAGCGGCTACACCGCCAAGGAGGTCAGCGTGAACCCGAAGCCGGGTCACGTGCCGATCTGGATCGGCGGCAACAGCGCGCTCACCCGCCGCCGGGTCGCCGAGTACGGCGACGGCTGGAACCCGTTCCCCGCGCCGGCGTGGCTGGCCAAGACGTCGCGCACCATCCCGCTCGAAGGCCTCGACGACCTCGCCCCGATGCTCGACCACCTCCGCCGGCACACCGAGGCGGCCGGGCGCGACCCGGCGTCGATCGACATCACCTTCACCACCGGCGAGCCCGGACCCGGCGACGACGACTTCTCCGCCGCCGCGCACCTCGACGGCCTCGAGGCCATGGCCGCGCTCGGCGTGACGTGGAACAGCGTCGGGCATGCCCGGCGACAGCCTCGACCACGCGCGTCGAGGGCCTCGAGCGCTACGGCGCCGAGGTGATCGCGCAGTCACCGCGGTAGCCGCGAACGCCCCGTGCACGCGGTGCGCCGACGAGTTGCTACGGTTCTCTGGCCAGTCAGCAGAGCGCTCTGACGAGTTGTCCAGACCCTGCCTTTCGGACATCGCGCCCTTCCCCGATCACTCGGTCGAAAGTGGTCGCGTTCGATGAGCATGGTCTTGGACCACCCGGTCGAGACGTGTGAGTCTGCGCCGATCTCGAGCCAGTACGCACGGTCGGATCTCGGCCGCAGCCTGCGCAGCCTCGCCACGTCGGTGCTGCCGTTCCTCGTGCTGTGGGCCGCGATGTTCGCGGTGTACTCCGCGTCGTACTGGCTGGTGCTGCTGCTCGCGATCCCCGCGGCCGGGTTCCTGGTGCGCACCTACATCATGTTCCACGACTGCGTGCACGGCTCGCTGCTCTCGACCCGCCGCGCGAACACGTGGCTCGGTACTGCGCTCGGGCTGCTCGTGTTCACGCCGTTCGCGCGGTGGCGCTACGAGCACCTCGTCCACCACGCCACCGCGGGCGACCTCGACCGTCGCTTCATCGGCGACGTGCCGATGCTGACGGTCGCCGAGTACGAGTCCAAGCCGTGGTGGTTCCGCGCCGGATACCGCGCTCTACCGGCACCCGTTCGTGATGTTCGGTCTCGGGTCGATCTACTCGACCGTCATCATGCAGCGGATCCCGACCCAGGCGGCACGCAACCGATGCACCGCAGCGTGTGGGCTCACCAACGCTCGCCGTGGTGGTGCTCGTCGGCGCGCTGTGCTTCGGCGTTCGGTTGGCAGACGGTGCTGTTCGTCGAGCTCCCGCTCGTCGTCCTCGCGGGCAGCGTGGGATCTGGTTGTTCTACGTGCAGCACCAGTTCGAGGACACCTACTGGGAGCGCACCGCGGAGTGGAGCTTCACCAACGCGGGCGTCCGTGGGCAGCTCACACCTCGCGCTCCCGAGGGTGCTGCAGTTCTTCAGCGGCAACATCGGCTTCCACCACGTGCACCACCTCAACCCGAAGATCCCCAACTACAACTTGCCGCGCGCCCACGAGGAGCAGCCGGCGTTCCGATCGGTGCCGAGCGTGTCGTTCGCCGACGGGCTACGCGCGACCCAGCTCAAGCTCTGGGACGAGCAGTCACAACAGATGGTCACCTGGAAGCAGGCACGCGCCGTCAGCTGAGCGCCACGCGCCGCCCGTGGACCAACCCCCGCTACGAGCAGCCGCTGGTCGCGCCGCAGCTCGGGCAGGCGTGGCAGCTGCCGGCACGCTGCATGATGTCGCCGCAGACGTGGCAGAGCACCGTCTCCGACTCACGCACCACCGGATGCTGCGGCACTGACGGAGGCGCGTGATCGCCGCCGACGGCGCCTGGTCCTCGAGCGGGAGCTCGGCGTACGTCGTCTCGATCGGGATCGACGCCTCCTCGACGCCCGGCAGCGTCGGCTGCGTGCGCTCCCCCACCGTCAGGACGCCCATGTCACGCCGGGTCTCGTACGGCAGGTACTCCACCGCGAGCTTCCGGAAGATGTAGTCGACGAGGCTGGTGGCGATGCGCAGGTCCGAGTCGTCCGTCATGCCCGCGGGCTCGAATCGCATGTTGGTGTACATCTCGACGAACGCCTCGAGGGGTACGCCGTACTGGAGGCCGTGGCTCACAGAGATCGCGAACGCGTCCATGATGCCGGCGAGGGTCGAACCCTGCTTCGCCACCCGGAGGAACATCTCACCGGGGCGACCGTCCTCGTACTCACCGACGGTCAGGTAGCCGTGGCAGTCGGCGACCCGGAACGAGAACGTCTTCGACGCCCGGGTACGGGGCAGCTTCTGGCGCACCGGCTCCTGCACGATGACGTGCTCGATGATGCGCTCGACCACCGGTGCCGGCGCGCCGTTGGCCAACGCCTCCGGTGAACCGGTCTCCCCACCCTTCTTCTGGGTGGCGAGCGGCTGCGCGACCTTGCAGTTGTCCCGGTAGAGCGCGACGGCCTTCAGGCCGAGACGCCACGCCTCGACGTGCAGCTCCTCGACATCCTCCACCGAGACGTCTTCGGGCATGTTGACGGTCTTGCTGATCGCACCGGAGATGAACGGTTGCACCGCACCCATCATCTTCACGTGACCCATGTAGTGGATCGTGTTGTCGCCCATCGAGCACGCGAACACCGGCAGGTGCTCGTCCTTGAAGTGCGGCGCGCCGAAGATCGTCTTGTGCTCGTTGATGTGGTCGACGATGCCGTCGACCTCGGCGTCCGAGTAGCCGAGCTGGCTCAGCGCCCGCGGGATCGTCTGGTTGACGATCATCATCGTGCCGCCGCCCACGAGCTTCTTCGCCTTCGTGAGCGCGAGGTCCGGCTCGATGCCGGTGGTGTCGCAGTCCATCATCAGGCCGATGGTGTTGTGGCTGACGAAGCCGTTCGCCACGTAGGTGACGTTGCTCGGGCACCGACAGGTCGTAGGTGAACTCCTCGTCGCCGAGCTCCGCCGACACGACCTCGTCGTAGAAGAACTGGAGCAGGTGCCCGAGCTCGGCGTCGTCCGTGCGCTCGAACAGCTCGCTGGCGGCGCGACGGGAAACCCGGCCGCGGGAGAGCTCGGCGAGCAGTACCTTGCGCAGCCCGTCGTTCTCGGGCGCGAGTCGATCGACCAGCGCACGCGTGACGGGGATGTGATCCTGTCGTGCCGCTTGACGACCGACGCTCGAGACGACCTTCGTCGACTTCCGACCGCTGAGGAACCCGATCTCTTCCATCCACCGGTCGTGGTACGAAGTGTTGAGCAATCGGAGTGACGCCAGCAGCGAGCCGCGACCGCTCACGTCGTGCTTGCGGGTGGTCGGGTACCCGAGCGCCAACAGCAACGACTGGACCTCGTCGGCGAATGACGCACGCGCGGTCGTCCACGTGGGAATGCCGACCGTGACCGTGCCGTCGGCCTCGAACAGACCACGGACGAACGCCGCGTAGACGTCGCGGTCGTTGGCGTGAAGCACCGCGTCGGGGATGTGCGGCGTGTAGCCCTTGCCCGAGTGACCCTCGTGCGGTGCGTGCTTGGCGAAACCGCACGCTTCCCACCACAGCGCGAGTCGCACCGAGTGGAACGCCACCTCGGTGTAGCCCTGCTACGTGCAGACACGGCGGCTTCGAGGCCGAACAGCTCCTTGCCGAGCCGGCTGAGGTGCTCGACCACGTCGAAGTCGTCGGCGGCCACGCAGAGCCGCAGACCCTTCGAGTGCAGCGAGCCGTCACCCATGAAGTAGCCGACGAACTCGGCGAGCTCCGGCGTCATCGCGCGCGGCACGCGCACGCGGTGCTCTCGCCGTCCAGTGCGCGTCGGCGAGCGGCGGAAGCGAAACCAGCTGCGGCTCACCCACCAGCTGATGCAACGACAGCGGCACACGGTCGCCGGGACGCACGTCGGCGAGGCGACGCCAGACCCACCGCCCGTCTCGTCGACCACCTTGACGCGGTGCTTGGCGGTGCCGCGGAGCGGTAGCCGCGCTTCGACTCGACGTCGACGACCGGCTCGACACCGTTCACGTAGAACTGCGTCGCCTCGCGCGGACCCTCGTCGGTCTGCACGTCGATGCCGAGCGGCTGCCACTGGTCGCCGATCGGGTCACCGAGCGAACCGAGGCGAACCAGACCCGCGCTCGG
Source organism: uncultured Actinomycetes bacterium (assembly GCA_963726965.1). Classification (GTDB taxonomy): domain Bacteria; phylum Actinomycetota; class Acidimicrobiia; order IMCC26256; family DASPTH01; genus DASUAS01. Next base: position 58,901 of record CAVSEI010000009.1, read on the forward strand.
TCGGCACCAGCGTGCCGCCGACGAGACAACCCGTCGGTGCGAGCACGGTGGCCTGCGAGTTGCGCACGCCGAAGCGTCTCGCCGAGCTCGACGGCTTCGTCCCACGCCTGCTGCGCGGCGCCGAGCAGCTCCGGCGGCACGAGGTCTTCGTCGATCTTGGCCGCCTCGGCGCGGTGCATGCGCAGCACGTTGTTCATGGCGTCGCGCGTTCTCGTCGTAGCCCGCGAACGGACCCATGCGGCCGGCGGTGCGTGCGCTGGTGGCGTAGGCGTGACCGGTCATCAGCGCGGTGAGCGCCGCCGCCCACGCCCGACCGCCGTCGGAGTCGTAGGGCATGCCCTGGGCCATGAGCAGCGCGCCGAGGTTGGCGTAGCCGAGGCCGAGCTGGCGGAACTTGCGGCTGTTCTCGGCGATCTTCTCGGTCGGGTAGTCGGCGTTGCCGACGAGGATCTCCTGCGCGGTGAACATCACCTCGACGGTGTGCTTGTACGCCTCGACGTCGAACGTGCCGTCGTCGCCGAGGTACTTCAGCAGGTTGATGCTGGCCAGGTTGCACGCCGAGTTGTCGATGTGCATGTATTCGGAGCAATTGCGCACAATTATCCCATTCACCACGTAGGAGTGGTTGCGCGGCTCGGACAGGTTGAAGGTGAGCTCGACGCCGTCGTCGGCGCGCGCGACGAGGCGCACGGTCTCGTCGGTGACGTTGAAGCGGTGGTTCGCGAGCAGGTGCTCGAGCTTCGCCGCCTTGGCCGGCACCGCGAACCCGATGTGCTCGGCGAAGCGCTGCGATCGAACGGTTGGCGATGCGGAGGTCGTACGTGCGAGCGGCTGACGTACGACGACTTCGGTACCGTCCTTGCGGGTGTACGAGAACTGCCGGTCTCCGCGCCCTCCGCGTCCGGCGTAGATCCGGCTGAAGATGCCGAAGGTCGACAGCAGTCGCTGCGCGCCGACGCAGCAGCTCGCGCGACGACGAACCGAGCCCGACGTAGCGGCTGTTCTCGCCGTCGTAGACGCACCCGTCGGCGTCGAACAGGCCGCGCAGGAACGCGGCCGACCGACTCGGTCGGTGCCTGGTAGATCGCCTCGGGAACGACCTTGTCGGCCGACTTCTTCCGCGACACGCCGAGCGCCTCGAAGAAGCGGGCGATCACCCGACGGCTCTGGCGCAGCTGCACCGTGCCGTTGCTCTGCACCGACGGCTTCGACGCCTCGCCGGCGTTCATCCACGCCGCGAGCTCGCGGTGCGCGGGCAGGATCGCGCGCTGCTCCTCGTCGCTGCCGTAGACGGTCGAGACGACGTCGCCAGAGATGCAGCCGTCGCCCACCAACCAGCCGAGGTAGTGCGCGAGCTCGGGTGACCACTTCTCCGGGAGCTGGTACGTCGCGCGACCGCTTGTCGCCGCGACCGGCCATCGCGAACAGACGCGCCGACACCGGGATGCGCGCGTCGGCCGCCACCGCGGGGGCCGGAAGGTTCGAGCACCTTGATCCGGTCGTCCGCAGTGAGCTCGTTCGCCTCGACGTAGCCGCGATTCTCGTGAAGATCCGGTGGGTCGGGCGTGCAGCGCAGCTCCATGCCGTTCGAGAAGCGCAAGCTGCACGATCTCGTTGAAGCCCGTGACCATGACCGCTTCCGGGCTGGTGATCTCGAGCCGCTCGGCGGGGGCATCGGGATTCGTCGCGTCGTGGGTGTAGATGCCGAAGCGCTCGCCGCGTCGCGCGCGGTCGACCAACTCGTCGAAGCGGATCAGACCCTTGTCGGTGTGGACCCGCTCGCTGCCCGGGAAACAAGGGTTGCTGGCGTTGATGCGGCCGCTGTTGGGCGCGGTGTGCCAGCGGTTGATCGTGGTGTCGAACTGCATGCCGGGGTCGGCGCACTCCCACGCCGCCTGCGAGATCTGGCGGAACAGGTCGCGCGCCTTCACCGTGCGGATCGTCTCACCGGTGGTGACGGCCTTGAGCGCCCAGTCGGCGTCGTCGACGACGGCCTGCATGAACTCGTCGGTGACCCGCACCGAGTTGTTGGCGTTCTGGTACTGGATCGAGTGCGAGTCCTTGCCGTCGAGGTCCATGTCGAAGCCGGCGTCGCGCAGCGCGCGGGCCTTCTGCTCTTCACTGGCCTTGCACCAGATGAACTCTTCGACGTCGGGATGGTCGACGTTGAGGATCACCATCTTGGCGGCACGCCGCGTCTTGCCGCCGCTCTTGATGGTGCCGGCCGACGCGTCGGCGCCGCGCATGAAGCTCACCGGCCCGCTCGCGGTGCCGCCACCCTTCAGGTGCTCGTAGCGACGAGCGGATGTTGGAGAGGTTGATCCCGGAGCCGGAGCCGCCCTTGAAGATCGTGCCTTCCTCGCGGTACCAGTTGAGGATGCCGTCCATCGTGTCGTCGACCGCGAGGATGAAGCACGCCGAGCCCTGCTGCGGCACATCCTTCACGCCGATGTTGAACCACACCGGCGAGTTGAAGGCGGCGCGCTGGGTGACGAGGAGGTACTTGAGCTCGTTGCGGAACGCGGCGCCCTCGTGCTCGTCGGCGAAGTAGCCGTCCTGCACACCCCACGTCGTGATCGTGTCGGCGACCCGGTCGATCACCTGGCGCAGCGACGTCTCGCGCTCGTCGGTGCCGAGGGTGCCCCGGAAGTACTTCTGGGCGACGATGTTGGTGGAGTTCTGCGACCAGGTGACGGGGAACTCGACGTCGGGCTGGAGGAACGCGTCGGTGCCGTCCTTCCAGTTCGGGATGCGCGCCTCACGACTTCTCCCAGTCGATCGAGTCGTACGGGTGCTGACCCGGCTTCGTGAAGAAGCGACGGATCCCGATCCCGACCTGCTCCGGCGCGAGTGCCATTCGTGCTCCCTCTCCTACGTACGTGCGGGTCCGTCAGCTCGAGCGGGCCCGCGACCAACCACAACATCTTGTGGCGAAGGGTGATTCCCACCCCACATGGTGGTGGGAAGAACAAACCTAGAACTACAGCAGTGTGATTGCAAGGCTTTCCGTCGGGATTCCCGCGGAACTATTTCCGGCGCTGTTTCGGGGCGGTCGCCTTCTGCAGGGCAACCACCTCGCGCTCGAAATCACCCAGGTCTTCGAAGCCCTTGTAGACCGACGCGAAGCGCACGTAGGACACCGGATCCAGGTGGCGCAGCCGCTCGAGGACGGCCAACCCGACCAGCTCCGTCCCGACCTCGGGACCGGCAGCCCGCGCCCGCTCCTCGATCTCGACGACCAGTGCGTCGACCGCCGCGGGATCGATGGCGCTGCCGGCCACCGCCCGTTCGATACCGGCACGAAGCTTCTCGGTGTCGAACGGCTCCTTCACGCCCGAGCGCTTGACCACCACGAGCGGCAACTCCTCCACCCGCTCGTAGGTGGTGTAGCGACGCCCGCACGCCAGGCACTCGCGACGCCGACGAACCGCCGCGCAGTCGTCGGCCGGGCGCGAGTCCACGACCTTGTCGTCGTCGGCCGAACAGAACGGGCAGCGCACCGCGCCACCGTATCCAGTGAACGCAGCCACGGCGACCCGGCAGCCCGCGGGAACGGGTGCCAGAGCCGCCGTGGGCGAACGGTTCCGCTACCCGGCCCACTCGATGGTCTCCCCCGGCGTCAGGACCGCGCCGTGGCGAGCCGACGCCAGCGCGTCGACGACCGGTCGGGGGTCGGCACCCGGGGCCAGGCGGGAGGCGACCGACCACAGCGAATCGCCGGGCCGCACCACCGTGTTCCGAGAACCCGTGTTCCGAGAACCCGTGTTCCGAGAACCCGTGTTGCGAGAGCCGGTGGAGGACGCGGTGGACACCGCGCCGGCTGGGCGGCGCTCGGGGGAAGCGAGGGAACCCCCGAGCGCAGCACCCGCCTGCGCCATCACGAGCACCAGCGCGACCGCGAGGGCGACGACGACGAAGCGGCGACGCCAATACGTGGCACGGGTGACTGCCCGGGAACCGCCGGCGGCAACGGCGGTGTGGCGCGGCAGCGTCGTGGGTCGCTGCCGCGTCGTGGCCCGGGTCCTGATCGTGATGACACCTGTTCGACTTGTGAGCACTTGGTTCACGGCATGGCTCCTGTGGTGCGGCCCGCAACGAGAGCGAACCACGGGGGTGTGACACTCATCCGCGACACTCATCCGTGGCCGAACGGACGTTCGTAGCGTCGCACGAACGCCCGTTCGGGTCAAGGGGTACGGGCAAGAAAGTCCGAACAGGTGTTTGCCCCGAACGCACGATCGTGCTACCGTCGTCGACATGACCGATTTGACCCCCCGTCAGCGTCAGGTGCTCGAGTTCATCGACGCGGAGGTCCGCCATCGCGGCTACCCGCCCAGCGTGCGCGAGATCGGCGAGGCCGTCGGTCTCTCGTCCAGCTCGACCGTCCACGCGCATCTCGCCGCCTTGCAGGACAAGGGCTACCTCACCCGCGACCCCACCAAGCCCCGGGCGCTCGAGGTGCACCTCGACATCGAGTCGGGGCAGCCGATCGAGCGTCGCCCGGTGCGCCACGTCCCGCTCGTCGGCGACGTCGCCGCCGGCACCGGCGTACTCGCGGCCGAGAACATCGAGGAGACCCTCCCCGTCCCCGAAGACTTCACCGGCGACGGCGTGCTCTTCATGCTCCGCGTCCGCGGCGACTCCATGATCGAGGCCGGCATCTTCGACGGCGACTACGTCGTCGTGCGCCAGCAGCCCGACGCGCAGCCGGGCGACACCGTCATCGCCGGGATCCCCGGGGAGGAGGCCACGGTCAAGACCTTCCTGCGCAGGCGCAACAAGATCGTGCTCCGTCCGGAGAACTCCGCCATGGACGAGATGGTCTTCGACCCGCGCGACGTGACCATCTACGGCAAGGTCGTGTCGCTCCTCCGTCGTCTCTGACCGCGCGTGAGCGTCAGCCGGTGATGCCGTCGCTCGAGATCGACCTCAGCGACTACGACCTCTACCGGAACGGCTTCCCCCACGACGTGTTCACGCGGCTGCGCCGCGACGCGCCCGTCTGGCGCCATCCCGACACCGACATCCTGCGCGACGGAGACGCCGGGCCGTTCTGGGTGCTGTCGCGCCATGACGACCTGCGGGCCGTCAACCGTGACACCGAGACCTTCACCGCGTACGACGGCGCGCAGATCCGCGACACCGCCGAGAACCGCAAGGGCAAGATGCTGATCTCGATGGACGGCCCACCGCACACCCGGTTGCGCCGGCTCGTGTCACGGGGGTTCACGCCGCGCATGCTCGACACGCTCGAGGGTCATCTCCGCTGGCGCACCGACCGCATCCTCGACGATGTCGTGGTCCGAGGTGGAGAAGTCGACTTCGTACGCGACGTCGCCGAGCAGCTGCCGTTGCACGTGATCGCCGACATCATCGGGATCCCCGAGCCCGAACGCCAGCCGGTGTTCGAGGGAACGAACACGATCCTCCGCGCGTTCGATCCGAACGGCGGCGTCGGGCTCGACGAACGCCTCGCCACCGAACGGAGGCTGTTCGAATACGCCAGCTCCTTCAACGCGGCGAAGCGGGAGACGCCGGCCGACGACATCTGGTCGGTCCTCGTGCAGGCCGAGGTCGTCGACGACGACGGCACGCCGACCCGCCTCTCCGACCACGAGCTCGACCTCTTCTTCTTCTTGCTGGCCGCGGCCGGCTCCGAGACGACCCGCAACGCGATCTCCACCGGGCTGCTCGCGCTCGTACAGCATCCGGAACAGCTGACGCGAGTGCGTACGCGACCCGGAGCTCATCGACACCGCGATCGAGGAGATCCTGCGCTGGAGCTCTCCCGTCTCGTACTTCCGGCGCACCGCGACGCGCGCAGTGGAGCTGCGGGGCCAGAGGATCGACGAGGGTGACGTCGTGACCTTCTGGCACCCGTCCGCCAACCGTGACGAATCGGTGTTCGCCGAGCCGTTCACGTTCGACGTCGGCCGCGCACCGAACGACCACGTCGCCTTCGGCGGTGGTGGCGCCCACTTCTGCCTCGGCGCCGCGCTGGCCCGGCGCGAGCTCCGCGTGATGTTCGAGGCGTTGGTGCAACGCTTCGCCGACTGGCAGATCACCGGCGAGGCCGTGTGGTCGACGCCCGGTGTGCTCGTCACCGTCGTGTGTTCACTCGACCGCCTCGGTGTCCGGCTGCGCTGAGCTCGGTCAGTCGCAGCGGCACGCGACGGTCTGGTCCAGGACCTGCCAGCGGAACTCGACGCGGGGCGACGCCTCGCCGCAACCGGTGCAGCGGATCCGCCACCCGGATCCGACGCGGGCGATCTCGAGTGGCGCGTGTCCGGTCGACAGCCGCTTCGGCTCGACCCGGGGTGTGGCGATCACTGGGAGCGCGGCGAGCTCGAGTTCCAGGTAGGGCGCGTCGTCGGCCACGACCTTCGGCGGCGAGGCCTCGAACAGGCCGGCGACGACGCCGTGCCCGACCCGTTGCGGTTCGGGCACGTGGTCCGGACCGGGTTCGCTCAGGAACGCGTCGAGTGTGTCGAAGCGGGCGCCGTCGAACACGCCCGTCGCCTCCGAGATTCGTTCGATCTCGTCGAGGAACCCGTCGCGCTCGACCCGGCTGGCCGGATCTTCCAACGTGTCCTTCGCGAACATGATGACGAACCGCGCCGCGATCCGCGGCTGCTTGCGCCGCAGGATGCGACCCATCCGCTGGATCATCTGGCGTCGGGTCCGGCTTGCACTCATGACGATGCCGAGGTTGGCGTCGGGCACGTCGACACCTTCGTCGAGCACGCGGCGGCGCGGCGACCGCATCCAACTTGCGATCACGAAGGTCGTCGAGGATGTCCCGCCGCTGGCGACGCGCCGTCGACCCGGTGATCACGTCGATCGACACCATGGGATCCAGCCGGTTGATGGCGTGGTTCGCGGCGCGCACGGTCTCGGTGAACACCAGAGCACCGTCCGCGCTACGGATTGCCGACGCCAAGCTGCCGAGCAACTCGTATTTCCCGCTCGACTGCGCCACGATCTCCCGTCGCTTGGAGAACGACTCGAGGTACTCGCGCGCGGCGCGACCGTCGACTCCCGCATCACGCTCCGCGAGATACGCGCGACCGCGGCCAGGAAGTCACCGAAGGGTTCGAGCGGCATCCCCCGTACCCGGCGGAGATGGAGGCGGGCGCTGACCAGCGCCTGTTCGGTGGCGGTGTACTCGACCCGCTCGCCGGCCGTGAGCTCGACGCCGACGAACGCGACCCGCGGGGCCGCGCACACACCGTCGGCGATGGCCTGCTCGAAGCCGTAGCGGTGACAGATGCCGCCGAAGTACGGGATCAGCAGCTCGGTCACCGCGTCGTCGCTGCGTTCCAGGGTTGCGGTCAGACCCAGACGCTCGTCGTACTGCGGGAGCATGGCCCGGCGCAGGATCCCACCGCCGAGGCCGTGGCACTCGTCGGCGACGAGCAGGCCACCCGCCGAACCCGGCGGTACCGGCTTGTGCGCGGCCGCGGAATGGCGGGTCGTGACCAGCACGTCGCAGGCACCCGGATCGTCCTTCCCGCTGTCGCCCAGCCGACCGATCCGGGCCGTCGGCAGCGCCGCGCCGAGACGGCGATACCACTGCTCCATCGACACGCGTGACGGCACCACCACGAGCACGAATCGACCGCGGCGCAACGCGTCCGCGGCGGCGACGATCGCGACGTCGGTCTTGCCCGAACCGGTGACCGCCTCGATCACGCCACGACGACCACACCGCAACCAACTGGCGAGCGCATCGAATTGCCAGCGGTAGAGCTCGTGAACGTCGGTTCGCGGGTCGGCGTTCAGGCGACGCCCACGAACTGAGCGAGCACCGCGTACGCGTTCTCGACCGACTCGCGGGTGACGAACTCACCCTGGGTGTGGGCGATGGTCGGATCACCAGGGCCGAAGTTGACCGCGGGAACCCCGCGTGACGCGAAGCGGGCGACGTCGGTCCATCCCAGCTTCGGACGTACCGACAGCGACAGTCCCTGCACGAAGTCGGCGACGAGGGGGTCGGTCAGGTTGGGCGCGGCCGCGGGCTGGGCCTGGAGGATCTCGACGTCATCGGCGCCTTCGAGCAGGACCCGCACCTCGGCTTCGGCGTCCACGGCGAGAAGATGGGGCGCGAAGCGGCGGTTCACGGTGATGGTGCACCGATCGGGCACCACGTTGTGCTTGTTGGCGAGCCCGCCATCGATGCCCACGACCTGGAAGGACTGACGGAAGGGCAGCCCGTCGACGTCGACGGTGTCGGGCTCGTACGTGGCCAGGCGCGCCAGCAGTTCCGAGGCGCGATGGATGGCGTTGCGGCCCATCCACGGGCGGGCCGCGTGGGCACGTTCACCGTCGAATCCCGCGCGCGCCACCACCACGCCCTGACACCCGGCTTCGACCCATCCGTCAGTCGGCTCCAGCAACACCGCGAAGTCGCCGGCCAACCAGTCAGGATCCGTCGCGAACACGCGTCCGAGCCCGTTGAATTCGTCGGCCACCTCTTCGCATTCGTAGAACGCGAGGGTGACGTCGTGGCGCGCCGTGACCGGACTGGCGTCCAACGCTTCCGCCAGCCGCAGGAGCACTGCGAGGCCCCCTTTCATGTCGGCCGCGCCGAGTCCGTGGAGCACGTCGCCCTCGACCCGGGGCACCTCGTTCCCCGCGTTGGCGGGAACGGTGTCGAGGTGTCCCCCCAGGACGACGCGCCGGTCGCGCCCGAGCGCGGTGCGGGCGATCACGTTCGCGCCCACCCGGGTGACGGTCAACGACGGCGCCCGCTCACGCACGCGTGCCTCGACCAGATCGGCCAGGTCCGCTTCGTGGTGGCTCTCCGAGTGGACCCCGACCAGCGCGGTGGTCAGCTCGAAGAGGTCGGCGGCATCGACCTCGAGGACGGCCTGGATCACGTCGCGGCGCCGTGGTCACGCAAGATGTCGTTGAGCTTCGACTTGTCGTGCCGCTCGCCTTCCTGCAGCCGCTTCACCACGAGGACGCACGGCAATCCGAACGTTCCGCCCGGGTACTCGCGTGGTCGAGTGCCGGAGATCGCCACGCACCAGTCGGGGACGATGCCGCGGCCGAGCTCGTCACCGGTCTCGACGTCGATCACCGGGATGGAGCTCGTGAGAATGCAGCCCGCACCGAGCATCACGCCGTTGCCGACGCGCGCACCGTCGGCCACGATGCAGCGCGACCCGATCATGGTGTCGTCGCCCACGAACACCGGCGCGGCTTGCGGCGGTTCGAGGACGCCGCCGATGCCCACGCCTCCGGACAAATGGACCCGCTCACCGATCTGCCGCGCACGAACCGACCGTCGCCCACGTGTCGACCATGGTGTCGGCGCCGACACGCGCCCCGATGTTGACGTAGCTCGGCATCATCACCGCGCCGGGCGCGAGGTACGAGCCCCAGCGCGCCGACGCACCGGGAACGACGCGCACGCCGTCGCGCTGGAAATGACGCTTCAACGGGATCTTGTCTGCGTACTCGAACGGGCCCAGCTCGATCGTCGACATGTGCGAGAGACGGAACAGCAAGAGCACCGCGTACTTGAGCCACTCGTGAACGACGACGTCGCCGTCGACCAACTCCGCCACGCGCGCCTCGCCGGTGTCGAGCAGCTCGACGGCCTGGAGCACGACGTCGCGGGCTTCGGTCTCGGGGAGCACCGCGCCGAGGTCGTCGCGTCCTTCCCAGAGTGCGGTGATCGTCTTCTCGAGCGCTTCGGTCGTCTGAGCCATGGCGCTCAGGCTAGAGGTCGGCGGTCGCCCGTTCCGCCACCAATACCACCTGGTCGTCGGTGAGGGTCAGCGCCACCCGCACGTGGTCGTCACCGGCGACACCGTAGAAGTCACCGGGAGCGACGACCAGGCCCGTGGTGGCCAGGTCTTCGGCGATGGCCCACCCGTCGCGGGTGCGGTCCGCGTCGCGCAACCACAGGTAGAACGTCGACGGCCCGCCGTCGTGCACGAGCCCCCGCGCCTCGAACAGCGGGCAGCGCGATCGCCCGTCGCGCCGAGTACCGCAACTGCTGCACCCGCACGTGATCGTCGTCGCCGAGCGCCGCCGCCGCCGCTGCCTGGATGGGTGCCGGCGTCATGAGCCCTCCGTGCTTGCGCACCTCCCCGAGGTAGCCGACCAGCTCGGCGTCACCGGCCACGAACCCGGCCCGGAGTCCGGCCATGTTCGAGCGCTTCGACAACGAGTGCACGGCCAGGACGCCATCGGCACCGGCGAGGAGCGCGGTGACCGGCGGGGCCGGCGCGCCCACGTCGTCGTAGGTGAACTCGGCGTAGCACTCGTCGCTGGCGACGATGATCCCGCGGCGCCGCGCCCACTCCACCGTGAAGATCATCTGCTCCGATGACGCGGCGACCCCGGTCGGATTGCTCGGATCGTTGCACCACACCACGAGCGCCCGCTCGGCATCGGCGGGGTCGACGCCATCCAGATCGAGGTGCCACCCGTCGTCGACCGGCACCGGTACGGGCCGCAAGCCGGCGAGCAACGCCCCCATCTCATAGGTCGGGTACGCAGCCGCCGGGTACAGCACGGTGTCGCGGGTCGGATCGCGCAGCGACAAGACACGCGGGAGCGACGCCACCAGCTCCTTGGTGCCGATGCAGGCCACGACGTCATCGGCGGTGATCGCGCAGCCGAAGCGACGGTCGATCCAACCAGCGGCGGCGGCACGCAGGTCCGGGCTGCCGATGGTGGCGGGATAGCCGGTGGCACCCGCGGCGCCGTCGACCAGCGCGCGCACCACGACCTCGGGCATCGGGTCGACCGGCGTGCCCACCGATGCGTCGACCATCCCACCGGGCACTGCCGCCGCGATCGCCCGCACCGGCCCGAGACGGTCGTGCGGGTACGGCGGCGGGACGAAGGCCATCGCCGGAGACTAATTCGCTTGGTCGTCGTAGCTCTCGGCGCGGGCGCGGCCGCGATCCTTGGCGGTGTACATCGCGAAGTCGGCGCGGCGCAGGAGCTCGGCCGCGCTCGCCGCACCCTCGCCCGCACTCGCGATTCCGATGCTGACCGTCGTGATCAGTTCACCCTCGCCGAGGTCGATCGGTTCGGAGATCGCCGCGAGCAGCCGTTCGGCGATCTGCGTCGCCTCGTGCGGCTCGCGGAGATCGGGCAGGATGGCGGCGAACTCGTCGCCGCCGAGGCGGGCCACGCTGTCGGACGGCCGCAGGGTGTCCTGCAGGCGACGGGCGACCACGTGCAGCAGCCGGTCACCGACCTCGTGGCCCAGGTTGTCGTTCACCGTCTTGAAGCGGTCGAGGTCGAGATAGAGGACGGCGAGGGACGACGGGTGACGGCGGATCCGCGCCAACGCGTCTCGAGCCGGTCCAGCAGGAGCACCCGGTTCGGGAGACCGGTGAGCGGGTCGTGCAGTGCTCGGTGGCTGAGGAACGCTTCCTTGAGCTTCAACTCGGTCACGTCACGGGCGATGCCCTCCAGCGCGGTCACGGTGTCGTGCTCGTTACGGAGCGGTACGACTCGGTGCTCGGTCCAGATCAACGTGCCGTCACGCCGCAGCATGCGCAACTGCACGGTCTCGACGCTCTCGACGCCCTCGGAGCCCAACCGGCGGACGGTGTCGGCGTCGTCATCGTGCACGATGTCGAGGATCAGGTTGTCGTCGCCGTAGAACTCGTCAGGGGTGTAGCCGAGCACGCTCTCGACCGCCGGGTTCACGTACTCGAAGCGGGGGCGCTCGCCGACCGTGATGCGGTACACGACATCGGCCGCGTTCTCGGCCAGGAGGCGGAAGCGCTCCTCCGACGCGCGGAGGGCGTCTTGCGTCCGGCGTTGCGCGGTGACCTCGACAAACGTGCAGACCACACCGGCGATCGAGTCATCAACAGGATCGAGCACCGGTGAAGTGCTCACCATGGTCCACAACACGACACCGCTCGGCAGGCGCACGCCCATCACGAAGTTTTCGATCACCTCACCCGTCCGGAGCGTGCGGATCGAGGGGACGTCCCGGCCGCGGAAGAGCTGCCCGTGCTCGTCGACCAGCTGGAACGGCTCGACGAGGACGCCGTCTTCGCTGATCGACTCCCCCATCCGGGCGAACTCCTCGCGCGCCCGACGGTTCGCGACGATGATCCGACTGTTGCGGTCGAACGCCACGACCGCGGATTCGAGCGCATCGAACAGGCGGTCGTACGGGATGGCCAGCTCGGCGGCGGGATCCTCAGCCGTCGCGGGTCACGACGAAGTCGCCGAAACGCGTGAGGTCGAGCGCAGGGAGGCGGGCCCGCAATCTGGTACCGCCCTCCGAATGCACTTCCACCAGCACCTCGCCCTCCCGATGCAGCGCGGCGACCACGTCACCGCGCTCGTACGGAACCACCAGCTCCACGATAGGAGCGAGCGCGCGCGCAGTCTGGCCGCGACCGTGTCCAACAGCACATTGATGCCCACGGCTGTGACCGCGGACACAACCGCCGAGCCGGGCTCCGCCGCGAGCAGTCCCTTCACGTCGTCGGGATCGGCGATGTCGACCTTGTTCAGCACGACCAGCTCGGGCACTTCATCCGCGCCGATCTCCCGCAGCACCTTCCGCACCGCGTCGATCTGTTCCGGCGCGTCCGGCGAACTGGCGTCGACGACGTGCAGGAGGAGGTCGGCGTCGACCACTTCTTCGAGCGTCGACCGGAACGACTGCACCAACTGGTGCGGGAGCCGCTGGACGAACCCGACGGTGTCGGACACCAGGACGGTTTCGCCGCCCGCGAGGCGTAGCCGTCGAGTGGTCGGGTCGAGCGTCGAGAAGAGACGGTCCTCCACCAAGGCGTGGGCCGCCGTGAGTTGGTTGAGCAGCGTGGACTTGCCCGCATTGGTGTAGCCGACCAGCGCGAGGGTCGAGACCGCGCTCCGGCGGCGCGCCTTGCGCTGGGTGGCGCGGTTCTTCGCCAGACGCTCGAGATCGCGTTCGAGCTTGGCGACACGCGAGAGGATCCGCCGTCGGTCGACCTCGAGCTGCGTCTCGCCGGGACCCCGCGTCCCGATCCCGGCGCCCTGCTGGCTGAGCTGGTTGCCGCGCCCGCGCAGACGCGGGAGGCGGTAGCGCAACTGCGCCAGTTCGACCTGGACCATGCCCTCCTGGCTGGTCGCATGCTGAGCGAAGATGTCCAGGATCAGCGCGACGCGGTCGACGACGTCGACCTCGAACAGTCGCTCGAGGTTGCGCTGCTGGGCGGGCGTCAGCTCGTCGTCGAACACGACGAGATCGATGTCGAGCGCGTCAGCCAGTTCGCGCAGTTCCTTGGCCTTGCCCGAACCGATGTACGTCGCGGGGTCCGGCGTGTCGCGTCGTTGGAGGATCAGCTCGACCGGTTCCGCGCCCCGGTGTCGGTCAGCCGGGCCAGCTCGTCCAGCGACGCGTGCGCGGCTTCGGTGTCGCGTGTGCCGATGCCGGTCCCGACCAGCAGCGCCCGTTGGCGGACGACCGCAAGATCGACCTCGGTCGCGGTGAGGCGCCGGCGACTCACGCGTCCACCTCGACGTCGAACACGTGCACGACCGGACCGCCGAGGCGGATGGTGTCACCGAGCTCGACCACGAGGTCGCCGCCGGGGACGTGCACGACGGCCCGGTTGCCGACGAGGCCGCGGCGGTGCGCGACCGCGGCGACCGCGCACGCACCGGTGCCGCAGCTCAGCGTCTCTCCCACTCCCCGTTCCCAGACCCGCATGTCGATCTCGTCGGCGGCACCCGGCGTGGTGCGCACGAACTCGACGTTGGTGCGACGAGGGAAGCGCTCGTCGTGTTCGAGGTGGGGGCCGTGCTGGGTGACACGCGTGGTGGCGGGATCTTCGACGAAGAGCACGAGATGCGGGTTTCCCATCCCGGCGGCGTCGCCCTCGTAGTGCGTGCCGTGGTAGTCGGCGGCGAGTCCGAACGGGGATTCCACCGCGGCGGGGATCTGCTTCGGGTCGAAGGTGACCGGCCCCATGTCGACGGTCGCGGCGACGACCTCCCGCGATCCCGGCCCGAACTCGAGCTCCACCCGGCGGCGCCCGCCACCGGTCTCGACGGTGAGCGCGCCGTCACGCCCGAGACCCTCGCGGGCGGCGACCCAGGCGAGCGCGCGCATGCCGTTGCCGCTCATCTCGGCGACCCCACCGTCGGCGTTGTAGAGCAGCATCTCGGCATCGGCGCCGTCGGCGCCGGGCAGGATCACGATCAACCCGTCGGCCCCGACGCCGCGGTGACGGTCACAGAGCGCGGCGGCCTGAGCCGACGTGATGCGGGGCAGCCCCGCGTGCTCGTGCAGCCACGACGCGACGAGGAAGTCGTTCCCGGTGGCGTGCAGCTTGGAAAGCCGGATCGTGCTCATGCGCTCCAGCTTGCCAGCAGGGCGGGGAACACCCGGCACGGATTCTCCGCCGCCCCGAACCACTCGACGCGTGGGTCACGGCGAAACCACATGCGCTGGCGGCGGGCGAACTGCCGGGTGCGGACCATCGCGGCGTCGAGCGCCGCGTCGAGCGATGGCTCCTCGCCGCGCGAGATGAGTCAGCACCTCCCGGTACCCGATGGCCTGACGGGCCGTGCGCGAGAGCGTGCCGGTGCTCGATCAGGGCACGTACCTCGTCGACCAGACCGGCGTCGCGGATGGCCGTGACCCGCTGCTGGATCCGCTCCGCCAGCGCGGCGCGCGGGAGCCACACGCCCGCCATCCTCACCGGAAACACCGTCGGACCGAACTCCTGCAGCCCCGATCCGAACGAGGAGAACCGACGGCCGGTGATCTCGATCACTTCGAGCGCGCGGGCGATGCGGCGTTCGTTGGTGGGCTCGATGTTCGCGGCGGCGTCGGGATCCAGCCGTGTGAGCATCGCGTACGCATCGACCGTCTCGAAGTCGGCGAGAATGCGATCGCGCACGGCACGATCCTCGGGCGGGAACGTCAGCGGATCGATCACCGCCTGCACGTAGAGACCGGTACCGCCGACGAGGAGCGCGCGTTCGCCCCGCCGCTCGATGTCGACCACCGCGGCGCGTGCCTCGCACTGGAACCGGGCGACCGACCACTCCTCACCCGGGTCGGCGACGTCGATCAGGTGGTGGGCGATCTCGACTCGCTCACCCGACGTCGGCTTGGCGGTCCCGATGTCGAGACCGCGGTACACCTGCATCGAGTCGACCGAGACGATCTCGACGTCGCCGAGCGCGCGCGCCAGCCGCGAGCGCGAGCGCCGACTTTCCCGATGCGGTGGCGCCGACGATCGCGAGATGCGGCAGGGTCACGCAGGTGCAGCGGTGACGGGAATGCGGATGCGGACCGGGCCGGGCACCGGTTCGGCGCCGACGAGGTCGCCCCGGAGCCAGTGCGGCGCCGCGTACGTGACCGCGACGTCGGCGGTGTCGCCGATGACCATCTCGTGATCGCGGGAGAGAAGTGCACCAGCTTGTTCTGCCGGGTGCGGCCCGACCACATGGTGGCGTCGTTCTTCGACGGCCCTTCGACGCAACACCGACTCGACCCGACCGACTCGTGCTTCGTGCTTGGCCAGCGCGTGGCGCTCGACGACCTCGGTCAGGCGACGCATGCGGTCCTGCGCGACTTCCGGCGCCACGAAGTCGTCGACCATGTCGGCCGCCGGCGTGCCGGGGCGGGGCGAGAACACGAACGTGTACGCGGCGTCGTAGGCCGCAGTGTCGACGACCTCGAGCGTGCGCTCGAAGTCGTCGTCGGTCTCGCCCGGGAACCCCACGATGATGTCGGTGGTCACCGCGAGGTCGGGGATGGCGGCGCGGGCGTCGGCCAGTCGCCGCAGGTAGCGCTCGGCGGTGTACCCGCGGTGCATGCGAGCCAGGGTGCGGTCACTCCCCGACTGCAACGGCAGGTGCAGGTGCTCGCACACCGACGCGCACTCGGCCATCGCGGCGATCGTCTCCGGTCGCAGGTCCTTCGGGTGCGGGGAGGTGAAGCGGATGCGGTCGATGCCGTCGATCGCGTCGAGCGCGCGCAGCAGGTCGGCGAACTGCGGGCGGTACTGCCCGGCGCCGAGGTCGCGGCCGTAGGAGTTGACGTTCTGGCCGAGCACCGTGATCTCGCGCACGCCGTCGGCGGCGAGTTGCTCGACCTCGAACACGATGTCGCCCATCCGGCGGCTGATCTCGGGCCCACGCACGATGGGCACGATGCAGAAGGTGCACGAGTTGTCGCAGCCGACCTGGATGGTGACCCACGCCGGAATGCTGCTCGTCGCGCCGCGCCGGCAACGCCGACGGATACGCCTCGTGCTCTTCGAGGATCTCGACCACCGGGCCTTCGACGCGCCGCGCTCGGTCGAGGAGCGCCGCGGCGTGGCCCAGGTTGTGGGTGCCGAACACCACGTCGACGTGACCGGCGCGCTCGACGATGAGATCACGGTCCTTCTGCGCCAGGCACCCACCCACCGCGATCTGCAGGTCCGGGCGCTCGGCCTTGAGCGCCTTCAGCCGACCGAGGTGGCCGTAGAGCTTGTTGTCGGCGTTCTCCCGGATGCAGCACGTGTTGAGGACGACCACGTCGGCGTCTCGAACTCGTCGGTCGCTTCCATGCCGTCGGCCGCGAGCACCCCGGCAATGCCGTTCGGAGTCGTGTTCGTTCATCTGGCACCCGTAGGTACGGATGTAGAAGCGCCGGGTCACGGGCAGTCAGTGTAGGAGCGGAGCCTTGCGGCCCCGCCCCCGGCTCCCGCGAACGGTGGCTCAGCTCTCGATGTCGATCGGCTCGTCCTCTTCGCACGGTGATGTCGATCTCCGACTCCTCGCCCGGCTCGATGCCGACCTCCTGACGGATCTTCTCGCTGATCTCCACCATCATGTCGACGTTCTCGGCGAGGAACGTCTTGGCGTTCTCCCGACCCTGGCCGAGTTGTTCGCCTTCGTAGGTGAACCAGGCGCCCGACTTCTTGACGAGACCGAGTTCGACGCCGACGTCGAGCAGCGAGCCCTCGCGGCTGATGCCCTTGCCGTACATGATGTCGAACTCCGCCTGCTTGAACGGCGGGGCCACCTTGTTCTTGACCACCTTGACCCGCGTGCGGTTCCCGGTGATCTCGGCGCCGTCCTTGATCGACTCGATGCGACGGATGTCGAGACGCACCGACGAGTAGAACTTCAGCGCACGACCGCCCGGTGTGGTCTCGGGCGAGCCGAACATGACGCCGATCTTCTCCCGCAACTGGTTGATGAACACGCAGATGGTGTTCGACCGGTTGAGGTTGGCGGTGAGCTTGCGCAGCGCCTGGCTCATGAGCCGGGCCTGCAGGCCGACGTGGGTGTCCCCCATCTCGCCTTCGATCTCGGCCCGGGGCACCAGCGCGGCGACCGAGTCGATCACGACGACGTCGAGGGCGCCCGATCGGATCAGCATGTCGGTGATCTCGAGCGCCTGCTCACCCGTGTCGGGCTGGGAGATCAGCAGATCGTCGACGTTGACGCCGATGGCCGACGCGTAGACCGGGTCCATCGCGTGCTCGGCGTCGATGTAGGCGCACACGCCACCGTTGCGCTGGGCCTCGGCCACGACGTGCATGGCCAGGGTGGACTTCCCGGACGACTCCGGGCCGAAGATCTCGACGACGCGACCCCGGGGCAGGCCCCCGATGCCGAGCGCGATGTCGAGGGCGAGTGCGCCGGTGGGGATGGCGGCGACCCCGACGTTGCCGTGCTCACCGAGGCGCATGATGGCGCCCTTGCCGTACTGCTTCTCGATCTGGCCGAGGGCCATTTCGAGGGCCTGGTCTCGTTCCACGGTGGAACCCTCCTGTGGGTGTGCTGCGATCTGAGTTGGGGGAAGTCGTCGTGAGGAACGTACGACCGGGGTGTGACACTCATCCCGGGCGAGGCCCGCGAACTACACCCGTGAAGTTAGCCGAACACCCGTTCGGGGTCAAGCATCGTGCAGAGTGTCGTGCTCCGGGCTCACGAGGGGGACGCGGGTGATTCTGAGGATGGAATACTTGGGCATCGGGTGACCGGCGAACGGGGGGTGGTCGGGTGACGGAGTTGCCGTCGGGGACGGTCACGTTCCTGTTCACCGACCTCGAGGGATCGACCCGCCTCTGGGAAGAGCATCCCGAGGCGATGAAGGCCGCGCTGGCCCGACACGATGTGATCCTCCGCGACGCAGTCGAGACGCACGGCGGCCACACGGTGAAGACCACGGGCGACGGCATCCACGCCGCCTTCCCCACCGCCCACGACGCGGTCGGCCACCGCGATCGCCATCCAGCGCGACCTGGGCGCGGCGACGTTCGGCGCGACCGGTCGCCTGCGGGTGCGGATGGGCGCGCACACCTGCGAGGCGGAGCTTCGCGATGGCGACTACTTCGGCAGCGGGGTCAATCGCGCCGCACGCCTGATGAGCGTCGCCCACGGCGACCAGATCGTCGTCTCGGCCGTCACCGCCGGTCTGTGCGACGACGCGTTCCCGCTCGTCGACCTCGGGGAACACCGGCTGCGTGACCTGTCGCGCGCCGAGCGGGTCTGGCAGGTCGACGTCGACGGTGAGCACTTCCCGCCGTTGCGTTCGCTCGACAACCTGCCCGGCAACCTCCCCGTACAGCTGACCGAGTTCGTGGGCCGGGTCGACGACGTGACCGATGTCGCCAAGGCGCTCGACGCCCATCGGGTCGTCACCCTCACCGGAGTCGGCGGCGTGGGCAAGACCCGCCTCGCCGTGCAGGTTGCGGCCGAGTTCGCCGATCGGTTCCGCCACGGCACCTGGTTCTGCGACCTGGCCCCGGTGGCCTCACCCGACAGTGTGGTCAGCGCGATCGCCGACGCGCTCGGGATCGACGCCGGGACTGCCGCCCCGGACCAGGTGCTGGCCAACTGGCTGCGCCATCACCAGGCGCTCCTCGTCGTCGACAACTGCGAGCACGTGCTCGAGGAGGCGGCACGCATCGTCGAGATGCTCGTGCGCGCGTGTCCCGAACTCTCGATCCTGGCGACGAGCCGGGAGGGACTCGGCTCGCCCGGCGAGCAGATCCTCACCGTACGTTCGTTGGGGGTGCCCGCCGCCGACGTGCCCATCGCGACGATGACGGAGACCGAATCGGTCCGGTTGTTCCTCGACCGCGCCCGCTCGGTACGAGCGGAGCTGCAACTCGACGACGCCAGCGTCGCCGCGATCGCCGACATCTGCCGGCGGCTCGACGGCATCCCCCTGGCGATCGAGCTCGCCGCCGCGCGCGTGCAGTCGATGAGCGCGTTCGAGATCAACGAACGACTCGACCAACGGTTCCGTCTCCTCACCCGCGGCGGTCGCGGCGCGGGGCCGGCACAACACGCTCCAGACCACCGTCGACTGGAGCTACCAGCTGCTCGACGAGCCCGAGCGCACCGTGCTCGCGCGCTCGTCGGTGTTCTCCGGCGGATTCACGCTCTCGGCCGCCGAGCACGTCGTGGCCGCCGACGGGGTGGACCCGTACGACGTGCTCGACCTCCTCGATTCGTTGGTCCGCCGGTCGATGTTGGTGGCGGACGAGCACGACGGCGTCACGCGCTACCGCCTGTTGGAGACGATCCGCCAGTTCGGCGCCGACCGGCTCGAAGAAGCGGGCGATGTCGACGACACGCGAGCCGCGCACCTGAAGTGGGCGCGACAGTTCATCGCCGAGTCCGCGGCCGGGCTGCGCGGTCCGGACGGGCAGCCATGGGTCGCCCGCATCGAGCGCGAGCTCGACAACTGGCGCGCCGCGACCGCCTACGCGATCGAAACCTCGGATCTCGACGCGCTGGCCGACCTCTTCGGATCGATCCCCACGCTGGCGTTGTACGGCACCCGGACCGGAAACGCGCTCGCGGTGGCCGGCGTCGACGCGCTCGCCACCATCGGAGAGCCGGACCACGCCGCAACGGCCGCTCTGCTCGCGCTCGCGGGATACGAGCGGTACCTGCGAGCCGACTATGCAGGCGCAGACGAGACCACTCGGCGCGGGTGCGAGTTCGTGGCGCGTCACCCGCTGAAGGCCCACCTCCCGTGGGGATTTCTCTACGCAGCCGCGTACTTCGGGCAGGACTACGAGACCGCACTCGGCGCCGCCCAGGATCATGTACGGCTCGGTCACGAGACGGGCGACGTGTACACCCTCGCGGAGGGTACCGGCCTCCGCGCGATGGCGCTGGCCACGCTCGGTCGCAACGACGAGGCGAAGGCCGAGGCCGACGACACCCTTGCGCTCTCGGGCACCGTCGAGAGCCCGCTGCTTTCGTTGCACACCAACTTCATGGTGGGTTTCACCTACACGATCATCGGCGAGGACCCGACGTTCGCACGATCGTGTCTCGAAGCCGCGGCCATGCTCGCGACCGCATTCGAGAATCCGTTCTTTGCCACGAGCGCACTCGGAATGATCGCGGCGACCATCACCGATGTCGACGTGGACCGCGACGCCGCCGCGCAGCTGCGCGCCGCGCTCGAATTGCTGCGCTCACTCCCGCAACGAGAGGTGGCCAGGGACCAGCTCGAACTCGTCGCGTCGGTGCTCGTGCGCGCCGACCGACACCGCGGCGCGGCGATGATCTACGGCGCGGCGATCATCCACAACATCAACCCCGCGAGCCAGGCACCGGCTCGCGACAATCAGCTCCTGCTCGAAGCCGAGCTCGGACAGGACGCGTTCGACGATTGCACCCGCCAGGGCCGCGACCTCACGGTCGACGAAGCGCTGGCCTTCGCCATCGCCGAGCTCGACGCGATCATCGCCGGTGACGACTGACCCGATCCGTTCAGGGTCGCATGAGCGCGACGCGGGCTCGCCCGGTGTGGACGGCACCATCGGGGCGTGTGTCGCTCTCGAACAGGATCACCTCGTCGACGAGGAACGGCGCGGAGGCCGCGGCGCGATCGATGACGTCGACCGCGGTGCGAAGGTCGCGCGTGCTCGAGCACCGCGCCACGGTGAGGTGGGGACGGAACGGGTGCTCTTCCTCGATCCCGCTGACGGCCGCGACCGCCCGCGCGAGTCGGGTGAGCTCGGCGCCGCCGGCGACCACACCCACCCACAACACCGACCCTCGCCCGGCGGACGGGAACGCGCCTCCCCCGCCGAGCTGGAGGGGGAACGGCGCGATCCGTCGGAGCGATTCGCCCAACGATTCGGCGAACGAATCGGGGCCGTCGAGCCGACCGAGGAACTGCAATGTGAGGTGCCATTGGCTCGCGGGAGCCCAGCGGAGGCCGCCGTCCGGCGGACTCACCGAATTCACCGAATTCACCGATTCGGCGAGCGATTCGATCCCAGCGAGCACGCGAGGAGGTGGTACCACCGCGACGAAGGCCCGGGCGATCCGGGTCACAGTGCGAGCAGGCGCATCCGGAGGAGGTTGAGGACCGAGATGGTCGAGAACTGGCGGATCCGCTCGCGGTCGAACGGCAGCCGCGCGGTGACCGCTTCGGTCGGGTGACCCGGGACGGCGATGCCGTACCAGACCGTGCCCACCGGCTGGCCCTCCATCTCGTCGGGTCCGGCCACACCCGTGATCGAGATGGCGACGTCGGCCTTCAGCACTCGCTGCGCGCCCTCGGCCATCTGCTTGACCGCCTCCTCGCTCACCACGCCTTCCGCGGTGACCCCGAGCACGTCGCGCTTCACCTCGGTCGCGTACGACGCGATCGAACCGTGGAACGTGCGGCTGGCCCCGGGGACGTTGGCGATGCGGGCGCCGACGAATCCGCCGGTGAGCGATTCGGCGATCCCGAGCGACCAGCCCCGCGCCTCGCACAGGCGCAGCACTTCGGACTCCATGGTGTCGTCGTCGACCGCGAAGACCAGCTCACCGAGCACCTTGCGCAGTTCGACGTCTTCCGCGTCGAGCAGCGCCCGCGCCTCGAGCTCGGTCGGCGCCTTGGCCGTCATCCGCACGTAGATCCCCTCGATGCCCCGAGCCAGGAACGCGATGGTCGGGTTGGTCTGCTGGTCGACGCGCGACTCGATCATCTCGGCGAGCCCGGATTCGGACGTCCCCCAGGTCTTGAGCGAGCGCGACACGATGACCGCACGCTGCTCCCGACCGTTCGAGGAGATCGGGCAGCACGTACTGCGTGATCATGTCGGTCATCTCGTACGGAACCCCGGGCACCGCGTACACGACCTTGTCGCCCACCTCGCAGCGGAGACCCGGCGCGGTGCCGATCGGGTTCGGGATCGCCTCACCGCCCTTCGGCACGTCGGCCTGCCGCAGGTTGTTCTCCGGGAAGGGTCGCCCGCGGCCACCGAAGATCTGGCGGATGTGCTCGATGAGCTCTTCGCGCCGTTCGAGTTCGACGCCCATCACCTCGGCGATCGCCTCCCGGGTCACGTCGTCGGGGGTGGGCCCGAGACCGCCGCAGATGATCACGGCGTCGGCCCGATCCAGCAGCTCCTCGATGCACTGCACCATGCGTGCGAGGTTGTCGCCCACCTTGCGGTGCTCGCACGTGTCGATCCCCACCGCGGCGAGCTGCTCACCGATCCAGGAACTGTTCGTGTCGACGATCTGGCCGAGCAGCAGCTCGGTGCCGATGGCGAGGACGTCACACCGCATGGTTGGCCTGCTTCTCTCTCTTGGATTGCCGGGAGCCGCTGATCACGATGTCGAGGCCGGAGACGACCGACAGACCCACCGCGAACCAGAGCACGATGTCATGGAACGTCGCCCACTCGTAGGTGGGCGGGAGGAGCACGACGCCGACGGCGAGGAACTGGAAGAACGCCTTCCATTTCCCGAGACGTCGGGCGGGCAGGGAGATGCCGCGGCGGGCGGCGAACGAGCGGTACATCGAGACACCGACCTCGCGTACGGTCACGATGATCACCGCGGCCCACGAGAAATCCCCGTTGATGCCGAGGGCGAAGAACCCGCCGAGCACGAGGAACTTGTCGGCCAACGGGTCGAGGAACGCGCCGGAACGGGTCGTGCCGTCGCGGCGCGCCAACCAGCCGTCGAGCCCGTCGGTGGTCGTGAGGACGAACCACAACGACACGGTGAGCCACGTCGAACCGACGTCGACGATGAGCAGCAGCGTCGGCACCGCAAGGATCAGGCGCGCCACGGTGACGAAGTTCGCCGGGGTCGCGATCGCTTCGTCGCCGAAGCGGCGCGCCCGGGTCGAGGGCGCGCTCACCGTGGCGCGGCTTTGGCAACGAGATCGGGACCGATCGCCTCGGTGACGTGGGCGCGCACGCGCGCACCGGGACGGGCGAACTCCGCGGCAACCGCACGATGCCGTCGATCTCGGGTGCTTCGCGGTGGGTGCGGCCGGTGAACTCGCCGCCGTCGACGTGGTCGACGAGCACCTCGACCTCACGACCGACGAGCGCATCGCGCGCGGCGCGGGTGATCGGCTCCTGCACCGCTTCGCACTCGCGCAGCCGTTCCAGCATGACCTGCTCGTCGACCGCGTCGGCGAAGCCCGCCGCGGGCGTTCCATCTTCCGGAGAGAAGGGGAAGAAGCCGGCCCAGTCGAGCGCCGCCGCCTCGAGGAACGCGAGCAGTTCATCGTGCTCGCCTTCACGTTCACCCGGGAAGCCCACGATGAACGAGGACCGGAATGCGGCATCAGGCTCGTCGGCGCGGATGTCGTCGATCAGGGTGAGGAACCGGTCGCCGCTCCCCCAACGCTTCATCCGGCGCAGCAACCGCGCGTCGGCGTGCTGCAACGAGAGGTCGAAGTAGGGCACGACGGTCGGAAGTTCGAGCATCGTGGCGACGAGCGGGTCGCGCACTTCGCTCGGATAGAGATACAGCAGTCGCACCCGCGCCAGACCGTCGGCCGCGAGGCGGTCGAGGCGACGCAGCAGCGGCGCGAGCGAACCGGGTGCACCGACGTCGCGTCCATACCAGGCGAGGTCCTGTGCGACCAGCACCAGTTCGGCGACCCCGGCGCCGACCAGCGAGCGCGCTTCGGCCTCGATCGACTCGGGGCTGCGCGAACGCTGCTTGCCCCGGAACGACGGGATGGCACAGAACGCACAGGCGCGGTCGCAGCCCTCGGCGACCTTCACGTAGGCCCACGGCACCGACGGCGCCGGCCGAGCCAGCTCGAGCAGGTCCCGCACGCCCGTCGGCTTCCGCTTGGGCAGGCCGAGCGCCACCGACGTGCCGAGCGATCCCTCGCCCGCGAACCCGACGACCGCGTCGACCTCGGGCAGCGCCGCCGCCAGCTCGTCGCCGTAGCGCTCCGCCATGCAGCCGGTCACCACCAGCTTGGCGCCGCGCTTGCGCGGCATCGCCGAGGGCCAGCACGGTGTCGATCGACTCCTGGCGGGCGGCCTCGATGAACGCACAGGTGTTGACGACCACGAGATCGGCGTCTTCGGCGCGGGTGGCCGCACGCAGCCCGTCGCCGAGCAGGCTGGCGACGACCTTGTCGGAGTCGACGGCGTTCTTCGGGCAGCCGAGCGTCTCGACCCAAAAGGTTGGCTCAGTCACTGCGCCGCAGGATACCTGCGGCGCAGCCGCTCGCTCGCTACACGGCACCGGCCATCTGGGCGCGACGCAGCGCACCCTCGACGAGCAGCACCAGCGTCTCCTTCACGTGGAGACGGTTGCGGGCGTCGCACAGCACCACCGGGACGTTCGCGGGGACCGACAGAGCCTCGCGCACCTCGCGCGGATGGTGGCGGTACACGCCGTTGAACAGGTTCACCGCCACCACGAACGGGATCCCGAGGTGCTCGAAGTAGTCGACCGCCGGGAAACAGTCCTCGATGCGCCGGGTGTCGACCAGCACGATGCCACCGACCGCGCCCCGCACCAACTCGTCCCAGAGGAAGAGGAAGCGGTCCTGCCCCGGGGTCCCGAACATGTAGAGGACCATGTCGGGTCCCAGGGTGAGCCGGCCGAAGTCCATGGCGACGGTGGTGCCCGTCTTCGTGCTCGAAGTGCCGGCGAAGTCGATGCCCAGGCTCTCGACCGTGATGTCGGCCTCGGTCATCAAGCGGTTCGATCTCCGAGATGGTGCCGACGAGCGTCGTCTTGCCGACCGCGTATCCACCGGCGACGACGATCTTCATCGACACCGGAAGACCCGTGACCGTCGACACCGCACCGTCGCGCGCCCGTCGTGGTACTCGACGTCGGGGGAACGAACTCAGAGTGCACGGATACCCTCCAGCAACCGCTCGAGCAGACGAACATCGCGGTGCTCGCTGTGATTCTCGGTCTGACGGACCTGGATCATGCTGGCGTCGACGAGATCGCCGACGAGCACGCGGAGCGACGCCGACCGGCGCGGCGAGGCGAGCTGCGAGCTCGGCGACCGACATCGGCGTCTGACACAGCTCGACGATGCGGCGGTCTTCCGGCGTCGCACTCCGCCCCAGTTGTTCGGGCGCGATCAGCGCGAGCACCGGGGCGTGGAGTTCGAACACCCCGAGCGACGAACTGGTGCGCCCTCGGGTCAACATGTAGGGACGGACGACGGTCCGACGCGGGAGGTCCACGCCGGGGTCGCCGGTCGCCGCTCGTGGTGCGTTCACCGTCCGTGCCGTCGGTGCCGGTGGCGCCGTTCATGGCAGTCACCGGATCGCCGACCGCGGAAGCGCGGTCTGGAGCTCGGAGATCAGGCCCGGGGTGAGCGCGCTCGCGCACTTCTCGACGAGGACCGCCATCTCGTAACCAACGAGTCCGACGTCACAGGGACGCACGGTCGTGACCGAGAGCACCGACGTGTCGCTGACCCGCATCACGAACAGCATTGCCATTTCCATCTCGACGATGACCTCGTGCACGCGTCCGCCACCGATCGGCGTCGAACCGCCCTTGGCGATGCTCAACAGTCCCGCGGACACTGCGGCGAGGCGGTCGCCGGAACTGCGGTCGAGCCCGTCGGAGAGCGCGATGAGCAGACCATCGGACGAGACGACGGTGGCTTCGTTCACTCCGGGCACGCGCTCGACGAAGTTCGAGACGAGCCAGTTCAGGTTGCGCGCTTCGGCGCTGAGTTGCATCATCTCCCGTCCTCCTGGACGTGGGGCACCGTCGGGGTCCCCGCAGGACCGTCGTGCTCGGCGCGACCGCGACGCTTGCCCTGCGAGTGTCGGGTCGAGCAGCTCGTGGACGCGATACGGGCGCATCGGGTCCGCCTCGGCGTCGGTCGCCTCGGCGCCGGCCTGGGGCTGGTGGCTCAGGTGCTGACCGGGACGCGGGTGGGAAGCGGGACCTGGTCGTTGAACCCCGGCGGGTCGGGCGGTTCGGCTTCCGGCGCGTCGAAGGGCGCGTCGCGAAGGGCGGGTGCTCGACGGGCGGGTGATCGAAGGGTGCGTGCTCGAACGGTGGCGGTGCCGCACGTCGAACGGGGCCTGCTCGCCGGGGGGAGCAGGAGGTGCGGCGTTCGACCCCGAGTCCGCGAGACCCTCACGCCGCCACTCCTCCACCGGCGGCTCGTCCGACGGCCGCCAGGTGACCCGGCGGGCGCCGAGTGGCGCGGGCTCGCCGTCGTCTCCGACGGTCGGGCGCGTACACCGCGTTGTGGGTCTGCGTCGAGGACTGGGCGGGCGGTGGCGGTGGTGCAGGGACGGCCCGAGGCTCGAGGACGCTCGTCGGCAGACCGACGAGCGCGACCGTGCCGAGCGGAGCGCCCGCCCGGAGCTCGACGGTGATCCCGTGGCGAGCGGCGAGCGAGCCCACTACGTGGAGGCCGAGCGCGCGCGTCAACGCCAAACCCACGATCGGCGGCTTCGCGAGCAGCTGGTTCGCCTCGGCGATGCGGTCGACGGGCATGCCGATCCCCTGGTCCGAGACCGCCAGGACGAAGCCGGTGGCGGTGACCGCCCCGGAGACGACCACCGCGGTGTCGGGCGGCGAGAACGACGTCGCGTTCTCGAGCAGCTCCGCGACGAGATGGGCGACGTCGGAGACCGCTCGACCGGGACTGCGAGCGTCGTCGTCGATACCGACGAGCTCGACCCGCGGGAAGTCGGCGATCTCGGCCGCGGCGGCGCGCACCACGTCGAGCAGGGCGATCGGCTGCTGCCACTGGCGGGGCTGCTCGGCCCCCGAGAGCACGAGGAGACTCTCGGCGTTCCGACGCATCCGGGTCGCCATGTGGTCGAGCTTGAACAACGCGTCGAGCGCGGCGGGGTCGTGCTCGTTGCGCTCGAGCTCGTCGAGCAGCTCGAGTTGACGCTCGAGGAGGCTCTGGTTCCGGCGGGCGAGGTTGACGAAGAGATCGGCCATGCCCTTGCGCAGCAAGCGGGACTGCTCGTGCGCGACCTCGATGGTGACCGCTTCGACGTCGTTGAACGCGCTGGGTCAGCTCACCGATCTCGTCTTCCGACGTGACCTCGATGTGCGTGGGCTGCACATCGCCGATGTCACCACCGGTACGCAGCGACTCGACGAGCGCCGGCAGCTGGTGCTGTGACATTTCACGGGCGGCGGCGGTGAGGCGGCGCACCGGCCCGACCACCGCCTTCGACACGAACCAGATCAACAGCAGCGTCAACAGCATGGCGAACACCGCCGCACCGCCGTAGATGCGGGTCTCGCGCAACGCGGCGGCGGCGTGGGCATTGGCTGCTTGGTTCACGACGTGCTGTACCGACGTGATCGCCTGGTCGAGTTGCTCGGTCTGGCGGATGTACGAGTCGTAGTACGCGCTCGGCGTCTGGTCTGTCGTCGGGAATGCGGCAGGCAACGCGGTCGACGCGTTCTTCGTTCCCATGACGTTTTGGAACGCCTGCAGCTCGTCAGGGGTCGCGGTGTTGGTGAAGAGTTGCTGGTAGCGGTCGACCGCCGCCTGGGCGCCGACCCACTCGCTGAAGTCCTGTGGCGCGCCGCTCGCGAGCACTGCGATGTCGATGCTTGCGCCGCGAGCGAGCTCGTGCTGGGCGCGCTGGAGCGCGAACACGCGGGTGAGGCTGGCCGACACGTCAGAACTCGCGAGGTCACGCGCCACCCGTTCGCCGAAGTCGAGGAGGTGGCCGTCGACGTCGAGGAAGAAGTTGCGCGTGGTCGCCGCGTCGGCGGCCAGGGCGTCGACCTGGCCCCGCATCTCCGGGATGTCGTCGAGCCCGCGGTTGGTGGCGCTCAGCGAGATCGAGCCTGCCGTCGTCAGGTAGGCGTCGGCGAACGCCTGCTCGTTCCCTCGGAACGTGCGCACCGCAGCATTGGTCTGCGCCCGGGCCGTCGCCAACAGGTCGGCAGGCTGGCCCTTGCTCGCGATGTACCACGACGACACGACACTTTCGTTCTGGATGGCGCGGCTGGCCTCGTCGAGCGAGCGCAGCGGTGCCGAGAGCTGTCCGTACTGCTCCTGGGCGTGGAGCGCGGTGAATCGGTCGCTCAGCCCCGCGGCCGCCACCACGACGAGCGCGAGGAACGGCACGAACAAGACGAGCAACAGCTTCGCCCGGAAGCTCAGTCTCGACAGCACCTACACCCTCCCATCGACGGTCACCTCGCGGTGTCGGCAGGGCTGAGGGGGCGCTTGAGGAAAGAGGAGGGAAAGAACCGTTTCGCGGGGGTCAGACCCGGTCGCCGAGGGCCTCGAGCTCCTCGACGGTCATCAGCACCGAACGGGCCTTGGAGCCCTCGGACGGGCCCACGATCCCGCGGCGCTCCATGAGGTCCATCAGCCGGCCCGCCCGGGCGAATCCGACCCGAAGCTTGCGCTGCAGCATGCTCGTCGAGCCGAGGCCGCTGCGGACGACCAGCTCGATGGCCTCGCCGAGCAGCTCGTCGCCGTCGTCGTCGCCGGCACCACCGTGCCCGCCCTCGGCAGCCGTGTCGTCGCCGGCGATGCCCTCCACGTAGCTCGGTTCGATCGACTGGCGTCGCCAGTGGGCGACGACCTTGCGGACACACTCCTCGTCGACCCAGGCGCCCTGGATGCGCTGGGCCCGCCCGGAACCCGCCGCGAGGAGCAGCATGTCGCCCTGGCCGATGAGCTTCTCCGCGCCCTGTTGGTCGAGGATGACCCGCGAGTCGGCCAGGCTGCTCACCGAGAACGCCATCCGGCTCGGCACGTTGGCCTTGATGACCCCGGTGATCACGTCGACCGACGGCCGCTGCGTGGCGATCATGAGGTGGATGCCGACGGCCCGCGCCATCTGCGCGATGCGACAGATGCTGGCCTCGACATCGCGCGCCGCCACCATCATGAGGTCGTTGAGCTCGTCGACCACGATCACGATGAACGGCAGCCGTTCGTAGCCCTTGCCGGTGGTCGGATCCGGCTCGTCCTTGGTGGGAAGTTCGCCGCGGTCGAACATCGCGTTGTAGCCGGTGATGTCGCGCACACCGACCTCGGCCAACATCTCGTAGCGCATGTCCATCTCGCGCACCGCCCAGTCGAGCGCGTTGGCCGCCTTCTTCGGGTTGGTGACGACCTCGGTGAGGAGGTGCGGCAGGTTGTTGTACGCGCCGAGCTCGACCCGCTTGGGATCGACCAGGATGAGCCGCACCTGGTCGGGCGTGTACCGCATGAGCAGCGACGTGACGATCGAGTTGATGCAGCTGCTCTTACCCGCGCCGGTCGCACCGGCGATGAGGACGTGCGGCAGCGCGGTGACGTCGAGCATCACCGACTTGCCCGAGATGTCGCGGCCGAGCCCGACGCCGAGCGCGGTCTTGCTCGTCGCGACCTCGGGTGCGGAGAGGACGTCGCCGAGGGTGACGATGATCCGCTCCTTGTTCGGGACCTCGACCCCGACCGCGCTGCGGCCGGGGATGGGGGCGAGGATGCGCACGTCGAGGGAGGCCATCGCGTACTGGATGTCGTTGCTGAGCCCGGAGATGCGGTTCACCTTCACGCCCGCGCCGAGCTCGAGCTCGTACCGGGTGACGGTGGGACCGACGGTCGTACCGACGAGACGCGCTTCGACGCCGTGATGGGCGAGCGTCGCCTCGAGGATGCGACCGCCCTCGTCGATGAGCCGGCGGTCGGCTTCCTTGCCCGTCCCCCGCTTCAACACGCTGGCCGGCGGCAGCTTCCAGGGGCCGGTGTGCTGACGGAGGCCGGCGTCGTCGCCGAGCTCGATGACGAGCTGGCCACTCGGGTCCTCGTGCATCGGGATCTCGATCGCCGCGTGCGTGATCATCGGCAGGGGTTCGGCTTCGGGCTCCGGTTCCGGTGGCGGCTCGTAGGCCGCGGCGTCGAAGGGCGCGGGATCGGTACTGACGGGCTCCGGCTCGTCCGGAGCGTGGTCGAGATCCACGCCTTCGCCGATCGGCGCGACCGTGACCGAGTTGCGGGCCCTCGACGCGGCGGTGCGGGCTGCACCGATCGCCGCGAAGACGACGAAGCCAATCGAGAGGCCGAGGGCGAGGAGCAGGCCGACGACGGCGAGGCCACCGAGGATCACCGATGCGCCGACCACCCCGGTCGCCGCGACGAGGGGCGCGGCGATCAGGGCGCCCAGGAAACCGCCGGCGTCGCGCAGGGCGTCGACCGAGCCGTCGAGCGAGGGACGGCCGTAGGCCAGATGCAGGATGCCGACGTCGGCGAGGAAGAGGACGAGCGCGCCGATGGCGATCCGGACCGTCGGTCGTTCGGACGGGGCGGCATCGTCGGGGTCGGGATCATCGAGGTCGACGATGACGGCCCGTCGGGGCCACAGCAGGAGCACGCCGAAGGCGAAGCAGGCCACCGGGACGGCGACCCGGGCCCGGCCCAGGACCGCGCCGGTACCGTCGGCCAGCGCGGATCCGACCGGCCCGGCGAGGTCGGTCCACAGGCCCAGGGCGAAGATCGCCCCGGCGACGAACAGCGCCACCGCCAGCACGTCCGACCGGTGCCCGGCCAACTGCCGCCCGGCCGCTTCCCGGCCGCGGGTCAGCACCCCGGGCCCGGCCGCCACCGACCTCGCGCGCGCCGGGGCCGGCTTGCGGGCTCGGGCCTTACCGGCGGATTTCTTCTTGGACCGGGACGTCGCGCGACGCCGCGTACTGGTCGCGGGCATCCCCGAACGCTAACACCGCCCTCACCAACAACACGAGCATCTTCTGTGCTCTCCGTGGTCGGGAGTCCGGCCGCTCAGACCTCCATCACCACGGGGATCACGGCCGGGCGGCGCTTGGTGCGCTCGTTGATGAACTTGCCGAGCGATCGACGGCAGTGGCGCCGGAGGGTGTCGAAGTCGGTGGCGCCCTCGTCGGCCGCCTCCTGGAGCGAGGCCAGCACCGCCGCCTTGGCCTCCTCGAGCAACTCCTCGGCCTCGGGCGCGTACACCCAACCCCGGGTGACGATCTCGGGGCCGGTGACCACCTCGCCCGTCTTCGCGTCCACGGTGACGATGACGACGACGAGCCCCTCTTCCGCGAGGTTGCGGCGGTCCCGAAGCACGCCCTGGCCGACGTCGCCGACGATGCCGTCGACGTAGAGGAACCCGGACGGGACCGCGCGCCGCTCGACGTCGATCGCGGCGGAGCCGTCGTCGGTGAGCACGAGGGTCAGCGCGTCGCCGTCTTCGCAGACGAGGACGTGGTCCTTCGCCACACCGACGGACTCGGCAAGCCGTGCGTGGTGGACCATGTGCGTGTACTCGCCGTGCACCGGCACGAACCACTCGGGCTGCACGATGTTGATGAGCATCTTGAGCTCTTCCTGCGACGCATGGCCCGACACGTGCACCGGCGA
The DNA here is from genome assembly GCA_963726965.1 of uncultured Actinomycetes bacterium. Classification (GTDB taxonomy): domain Bacteria; phylum Actinomycetota; class Acidimicrobiia; order IMCC26256; family DASPTH01; genus DASUAS01. The sequence continues at coordinate 90,459 of CAVSEI010000009.1, forward strand.
ACTCCCACCGTGCAGCACTTCGGCGCCCGCGCGGTGCAGCGAGTCGATGATGCGCGTCACGTTGGTCTCGTTCCCCGGGATCGCGTGTGCGGAGATCACGACGACGTCGTCGCTGCTGATCTTGACGTGCTTGTGCTCGTGCGCGGCCATCAACGACAGCGCGCTCATCGGCTCCCCCTGCGAGCCGGTGCAGATGATGCACACCTCACCGGGCCGGTAGCGCGGCACCTCGTCGATGTCGATGACGCTGCTCACCGGGATGTCGAGCATGCCCATCTCGCGGCCGAGCGCGACGTTGTTGACCATCGACCGCCCGAGGAACACGACCTTGCGTCCTGCGGTGACCGCGGCGTCGGCGACCTGACGCACGCGGTGGAGGTGCGACGCGAAGCTGGCGACGATCATCCGCTGATCCGGGTAGTCGCGGAAGACGGACCGCAACGTGTCACCCACCGTCGACTCCGACGGCGTGAACCCCGGACGGCAGGCGTTGGTGGAGTCCGAGAGCAGCAGCTTCACGCCGCCCGAACGCTTGGCGATCGCGCCCATCAGCGAGAGATCGGTCTTGCGGCCGTCGACCGGGGTGGGGTCGAGCTTGAAGTCGCCGCTGTGCAGGATGGTGCCCGCGGGGGTGTGGTAGGCGGTGGCGAAGGCGTGCGGCACCGAGTGGGTGACGGGGATGAACTCGCAGTCGAACGGACCGATCATGCGCCGCTCGCCGTCGTGCACCGGGATCAGCTCGGTGCGCCCGAGCATGCCGGCCTCTTCGATCCGGTTCCGGGCGAGGCCGAGCGACAGCGGGGACCCGTAGACGGGGAACGAGATGTCGCGCAGCAGGAACGCCAGCCCTCCCGCGTGGTCTTCGTGCGCGTGGGTGAGGAAGGCCGCCTCGACGCGCTCGGCGTTCTCGCGCAGGTAGGTGAAATCGGGCAGGACGAGATCGATCCCGGGCATCTCGGCCTCGGGGAACATGATCCCGCAGTCGACGATCAGGATGCGGTCTTCGACCTCGAGGCAGAAGCAGTTCCGCCCGATCTCACCGAGCCCGCCGAGGAAGACGATCTTGACGGGCGCGGCGGTCATCGCGCTCAGGCTAGCGGCGCCTTGAACATGAACTCCTCCATCACGGGTCGCAGCGCGGTGTCGACCAGTTCGATGCGCACGCCGAGCGGATCGCGGTGATACGCGAACTGGACCGGCGACTGCGCGCCCTCGCGCCCGCAGATCTGGAGTGGGCACCCCGACGCGCCGAACGCGGCGGAGTCGGCCGGCAGGGCATCGGTCCAGACGCCGAAGTGGTGGATGTTCGAGTGCTCGTTGCACACCCACACCGAACCGGGCACCTCCTCGACCAACTCGAGGTAGCGGCGCGACCGTCGAATAGCAGAGCTTGTTCGGGAACGTGCGGTCGCTCCCGTCGCTGTCGCGCAGATCGATGGCCGCGGTCTCGATGATCGGCCCCCAGACGACACCGAGCAGCTCGGTGAAGTGCGCCATTGCCGACTCGACGTCGGGCACGACGATGCCGACGTGGTACAGCTCTCCCGAGAGCGTCATGCGAGCGCGCGGTCCTTGGCCACCTCGTCGAGCTGCGCGTACTCCTCGCCGGTGTCGACCCAGTCCTCGAACTGGATCACGCCGAGCTCGGTGAATCGGTCGCGCAACCAGCCGTCGCCGGCGTCGAGCAGCCCGAGCTTCTTGCAGTTGGGCACGATCTTGGAGAACAGCAGACCCTGGAACACCGGGCGATCGGGCGCGTTCTGCATCGCCTTCACCGCCTCCTTCACGTCGACGCCCATGCGCTCCCACGTCTCCTGCTGGAGGAAGCGGTCACGCATGCGGACGGCGGCCTCGAACGCGAACTCCTGGCGTTCCCTGATCTCGGCCCCGCCGAGACCCGCGTAGTACTCCTGCAACGAGAGGACCCCGAACGCGACGTGCCGCGCTTCGTCGCTCATCACGTACCGGAGCAATTGCTTCAGCAGCGGCTCGGTCGTCATCAGGTGGAGGAACCCGAACGCGGCGAGCGCGAGCCCCTCGACCATGATCTGCATGCCGAGGTAGGTCATGTCCCAACGACTGTCGGCGACGATGTCGTCGAGCAGCATCTTCAGGTGGGCATTGATCGGATAGTGGCCCGAGAGCTTCGTGTTGAGGTATCGGGAGAACACCTCGACGTGGCGGGCTTCGTCCATCACCTGGGTCGCCGCGTAGTACTTGGCGTCGATCCACGGGACCGTCTCCACGATCTGCGCCGTGCAGATCAGCGCGCCCTGCTCACCGTGCATGAACTGCGACAAGGTCCAGTTCTGCGACTCCACACCGAACTCGAGCCATTCCTTGTCACCCCACTTCTCGAACGGTGTGCCCGCGAGGTCCATCTGCTGGCCGATGCCGTTCTGGTTCTGGTTCGCCTGGGCGACCTTTTCCTGATCGACCTCGGTGTCCCACGGGAGGTCGTTGGCATTCCACATCGAGGTCTTGGCCTTCTCGTAGAGCTTCACCAGCGCGGGGCGGCTGCGCTCGTAGTTCCAGGTGAAGATGGCCTCGGCGTCGGCCCGAACCGCGTGCTGCACCTCGTCGACGTCGGTGTTGGTGACCGCGAGGATCGCGTCGAGATCGTTGACGTCGTCACGACCGATGAGCTCCGAGTTCGATGTCATCGTTGCCTGCTTTCTTCGAGACCGGGAATGACGAGCTGTTCGAGGAACGCGCGGGCGGTGCGCACGTCGGTGAAATCGATCGGTGGGTTGGGCATCAGGACGTACGAGCGGACGACACGGACGAGCCAGTCGCCGGCCCGCGCCGCGTCGGCGGGGGTGAGCCAGGCGTCGAAGGCGGGCGCGATCGCGTCGCCGATGGCGACGAGCACGCGGTCCCCCGCCCCGAACGCCAGGTGCCCGAGGATGGCCTCGGGTTCATGGGTGAGCAGGAACTGCAGCGCATCGTGGCGACGCAATTCACACGCCGCGGTGACGACGACGGCGACCACGGCGTCGGCGAAGCTGGGTGCGACCCGTCCGGCGTCGACCACCAGGCCGGTGATGCGTACGTGCTCGGCGTCGATCGCGCTGCGCACGATCTCGGGCTTGCCGTCGAAGTAGCGGTAGAGCGTGGCCCGGGAGCACCCGGCCTCCCGGGCGATGTCGTCGATCGTGGTCTTGGCGAAGCCGAACCGGCCGAGACAGACCAGGACGGCGTCACGGATGCGAACATCGACGGGAGCCGGGGCGACGGCGAGGGTCATCAGCTGAGACGATACACCAGATTCTGTCTCATCGGGTCAGGGGTCGACGAGCACGCCCCCGAGCAGCTCACCGCGCACCAGCTGGCGGACCTCGGCTGGGTCTCCCAGGTCGTGCCGACCGGGCGACGAGATCAGCGACAACGACATCCGCGCGACGTATTCGGCGCACTGTTCGAGGTCGGCGTCGGCCCCGATCCGGCCCGCGGCGCGATCCCGCGCCAGCAGCGGCAGGAAGTAGGCGGCGATGGCGCCGATCACCCGGTGCTGCTGCACGGTGATGAGCGCGTTGAGCCGATCCGGCTCGGTCTCGAGCACCTTCTGGAGGACCGCGTGCTCCCGGAGCTCGCGGCGGGCGAGTGGCAGGGCACGCTCGAGGAAGCTCGGGAAGTCGGCGGCGTCGCCGAGTTCCTCGCCCAGGTGCAGGAAGAAGCGGTCCATCTCCCATCCGACCGTCTCGCGCAGGACCTCGTCCTTCCCCCCGGGAAAGATCCGGTAGATGGACGCACGCGACACGCCGGACGCGGCGGCGATGTCGTCGACGGTCGTCTTCGCCATCCCGGTGCGCGCGATGCACTCGTACGCGCCGCGGACCACGCGTTCGCGCGCCGCGTCCAATGGTCAGAGACCGAGCAGCGGATCGAGACCGATCGTGAGACCCGGTCGCTCGCGCACGCCGCGCACCGCGAGCAGGACGCCGGGCATGAACGACGTGCGGTCGTAGGAGTCGTGGCGGATGCAGAGCGACTGCCCGCTCGTACCGAGCAGTACCTCCTCGTGGGCGACGAGCCCCCGGAGTCGCACCGAGTGCACGTGGATCCCACCCGCCGCCACCCCGCCACGCGCGCCGTCGACGACCGTCTTCGTCGTCGGGTCGGCCGCCCAGTCGCTCGAAGCCGCCGCCATGCGTTCGGCGGTGTGCATGGCGGTGCCGGACGGTGCGTCGATCTTCTGGTCGTGGTGCAGCTCGATGATCTCGGCCGTCTCGAAGTACGGCGCCGCCAGCTCGGCGAACCGGATCATGAGCACCGCGCCGATGGCGAAGTTGGGTGCGATGACCGCGTTGACGCTCGACGGCCTCGAAGCGGGCGCGGAAGTCGTCGAGGTCGAGCGCGGAGAACCCGGTGGTACCGACGACCGCGTGCACACCGTGGTCGGCGCACCACACGAGGTTCTCGCGTGCGGCGTCGACCATGGTGAAGTCGACCGCGACCTCGGCGCCGGCGTCGGCCAGGGCAACGGCATCGGCGGCGATCTGCAGGCTCGGGGCGTCGACGCCGACCTGGCGCAGGTCGATGCCCGCGTGCAGCGGATCGACCGCGGCGACCAGCTCGAGCCCGGGATCGTCGAGCACCGCCTGGCACACGGTGGCGCCCATGCGCCCGGCCGCGCCGAACACGCCGACTCTGATCATCGGCTCACCCTATCGGCGGCGCTGTGAAGCAAGCCGTTAGGCGAGGTTCAGGCCCTCGGTCGGCCCGACGACGGCGAGCGTGCGCGGCCCCCGACCGAGCACCCGGTCGATGACCCGGGCGACGTCGTCCGGGGTGACCGCGTCGACCTGCGCGACCACCCAGTCGAGGCTCGGGATCTCGCCCATGGTGAGCTCGCTGCGCCCGATGCGGTGCATGCGGCTCGAGGAGCTCTCCAACGACAACGCCAACGAACCGGTGAGGTGACCCTTGGCGCTCGTGAGCTCACGGTCGGAGACGCCGCCGTCGGCGACGAGACGGTCGAGCTCGCCCCGCACGACGTCGAGCGTCTCGTCGACCCGTTCCGGCGCGGTGCCGCAGTACACCGCCAGCGCGCCGGTCTCCTCGAATGCACTGCGGTACGAGAACACGGAGTACGCGAGGCCTCGCTTCTCGCGCACTTCCTGGAAGAGGCGCGAGCTCATGCCGCCGCCGAGCACCTGGTCGACGACCGCGAGCGCGAACCGATCGGGATCGTCGCGCCGCAACGCACGGGTGCCGAGCACGACGTGCGACTGCTCGAGCGGACGCTCGAGGACCGCGAGCGTGCTCGGGCTCGGCGGCGTCGGCACCGTTGCGACGCGACGGGCCGGTCGTGCAACGTCGACCGGCAACGCGCCCTTCGACGCGCGAAACCACGGTCGTCGTGGTCGACGTTGCCGGCGACCGCGACCACCACGTTCGACGGCTGGTAGTGCGCGGCGTGGTACGCGGCGATCTCGTCACGCGCCATGGCGGTCGATCGGTCTCGTGCGTGCCCGCGACCTCACGACCGAGCGGGATGGTGTGGGAAGAGCGCGCCGGCGAACACGTCGTGGACGAGATCGTCGGGCGTGTCGTCGCGCATCCGGATCTCTTCGAGGATCACCTGCCGCTCCGACTCGACCTCGTCGGGCCGCAGCGCCGGCGACCACACGATGTCGGAGAGGATGTCGAGCGCGAGGTCGAGGTGCCGGTCGGGGACGCGCACGTAGTACGCGGTGATCTCCTGGCCGGTGAACGCGTTCATGTCGCCGCCGCACGACTCGACCGCTTCCGCGATCTCCGGCCGCGTGGCGCGACTCGGTGCCCTTGAACAGCAGGTGCTCGAGGAAGTGGCTGGCGCCCGCGATCGACTCCGGCTCGTCACGCGATCCCGTGCCCACCCAGAACCCGACCGCCGCCGATCGGAGGCCGGGGAGGTGCTCGGTGACGACGCGCAGTCCGGAGTCGAGCCGCGTGCGGCGGATGCCGCCGAAGACGTCGTCGACCATTGGAGCGGTCATCGACGCCGCGGATCCTCGACGCGCTTCGACCCGTGACCCGGGCTACCGGCGCCCGCCGCCGCCACCGCCGCCGCGCCGACGGCCGCCACCGCCGCCACCGCGACGCTCGCCGCCCGGTCGCCGCCGGGCCGACCGACCTCGGCCGGACCGAGGTCGCCGAACTCGGCCGGGCCTGCGAGTCCCACGCGTCGTCGAACGACGCGACCTCGACATCGGGCCGCCGCCGTCGCCACTCACCGCGGCGACGTCGGTGCACGCTCGACGCGGCGCCCGATCGCCGTTGCCGCGCGACTCGCCGTTGCCGGACGCACTCGCCGGAGCGTCGCCATCACCGCCACCGCTCCGGCTCGTCGCCCGCCAAGCGAGAGGGAGAGCTTGCCCGAGTTGTCGATGTCGTCGACGCGGACGGTGACCTCGTCGCCGAGGTTGAGGACGTCTTCGACGCGGTCGATGCGCTTGCCCGCGACCGAGCTTGGAGATGTGGAGCAGGCCGTCGCGGCCGGGCAGGATGTTGACGAACGCACCGAACTTGGTGACGTTCACGACCTTGCCCGGTGTACTCGGCGCCGAGCTCGGCGGTGGGCGGGTCGAGGATCAGCTCGATCCGTCGCCGCGCCTCTTCGACCGCGGCGCCGTCGTTCGAGCCGATGCTCACGGTGCCGACCACGCCGTCGTCGCTCACCGACACGTCGGCGCCGGTCTCCTGCGTGATGGTGTTGATGACCTTGCCCTTGGGCCCGATCACCTCACCGATCTTGTCCATCGGGATCTCGAAGCTGATGATCTTCGGCGCGGTGGGCTTGACGTCGCCGCGGTGCGTGGCGATCTCGGCGTCCATGACGTCGAGGATCTTCAGGCGGGCGTCGCGGGCCTGGAGCAGCGCCTGGCGCAGCACGTCGGCCGGGAGACCGTCGATCTTCGTGTCGAGCTGCAGCGCGGTGACGAAGTCGCGCGTGCCGGCGACCTTGAAGTCCATGTCGCCGAACGCGTCCTCGGTGCCGAGGATGTCGGTGAGGGTCGTGTACTTGCCCTCGGCGTAGACGAGGCCCATGGCGATGCCGGCGACCGACGCCTTCAGCGGCACGCCGCCGTCGAGCATCGAGAGCGTGGAACCGCACACCGACGCCATCGAGGTGGAGCCGTTCGAGCTGAGCACGTCGGAGACGATGCGCAGGACGTACGGCCACTCCTCCATCGACGGGACGACGGGCACGAGCGCCCGCTCGGCCAGCGCGCCGTGGCCGATCTCGCGGCGCTTCGGCGAACCCACCCGACCGGTCTCACCGGTGGAGTAGGGCGGGAAGTTGTAGTGGTGGATGTAGCGCTTCTTGGTGCCGCGCAGCTCGTCGAGACCGATGAACTGCTCCATGCGGGGCATGCCGAGGGTCAGCACGCTGAGCACCTGGGTCTCACCCCGCTGGAAGAGGCCGGTGCCGTGCGCGGTCGGCAGGATGTCGACCTCGGCCGAGAGCGGCCGGATGTCGGTGGTGCCGCGACCGTCGATGCGCAGGCCCTCGTTGACGATGCGGCTGCGGACGACCTTCTTCTGCAGCGAGCGGAACGCGGGCTTGATCTGCTTGGCGCGACCGGCGAACGGCTGGGGCTCGTCGGGCGGTGCCGACCAGCGCGAGCAGCAGGCCCTCGAGGATCTCGTCGAGGCGGTTGTTGCGCTCGGTCTTGTCGGCGATGGACATCGCCTCCGACGTGGTCGAGTCGGTGGCCTGCTCGGCGACGGTGTCGAACACGTCGGCGTCGTAGTCGGTGTGGATCTCGTAGGGGATGTCGGCGATCGGACCGCGGGCCGAGATGACCTCGGTGCGGAGCTTCTTCTGGAGCTCGATCGACGCCTTGATCCACTGCTTGGCCTCTTCGAGGCCGTCGGCGATGACCTCTTCGGTCACCTTCGGCGCGCCCTCTTCGTAGAGGCGCCAGGTGGCCTCGGTGCCACCGGCCTCGACCATCATGATGGCGATGTCGCCGCTGTCGATCATGCGACCGGCGACGACGAGCTCGAAGGTGGACTCGGTGCTCTCCTCGAACGTCGGGTGCGCGATCCAGTCGCTGCCCTGACGCGAGAGGCGCACCGCGCCGATCGGGCCGTCGAACGGGATGCCCGAGACGGTGAGCGCGGCCGACGCGCCGTTGATCGACAGCACGTCGTGCGGGTTGATCAGGTCGGCGCCCATGATCGTGGCGACGACCTGGACCTCGTTGCGGAAGCCCTCGGGGAAGCTCGGGCGCAGCGGGCGGTCGGTGAGGCGACAGGTGAGGATGGCCGGCTCGCCCGGACGACCCTCACGACGGAAGACGCCGCCGGGGATCTTGCCGGCGGCGTACATGCGCTCCTCGACGTCGACCGTCAGCGGGAAGAAGTCGATGCCCTCACGGGGCTTCGACGTGACGACGGTGCTCAGGATGATGGTGTCACCGACGCGCACGAGCACGGCGCCGTCGGCCTGGGGAGCGAGCTTGCCCGTCTCCAGGGTCATTTCGAGTCCGGCCGCATTGATGGGGCCGGTGACACGGATTGCGTCCGCCATGGGAACGCTTCCTCTCTCGCCCTCGTGCGGGCGATCGGGCGAGAGCGTGGCGATTCCCAGTTGTCGCCGTCCGGATGCGCCTCGTCGTGAAGGGGCGGACCCGGGCGGTGGCGACTGACAACCGTCGTCGCGCTCGCGGGTTGTCGTGTTGCGGTTGTGGGTGGTCCGGTTACCGGCGCAGGCCGAGCTTGGCGATCAGCGCGCGGTACCGCTCGACGTCGTTGCGCCGCAGGTAGTCGAGCAGCCGACGCCGCCGACCGACGAGCATGAGCAGGCCGCGGCGAGAGTGATGGTCCTTCTTGTGGACCTTCAGGTGCTCGGTGAGGTGGTTGATCCGTGCGGTGAGCAGGGCCACCTGCACCTCGGTCGAGCCCGTGTCGGACTCGTGGAGGCGGTGCTCGGCGATCGTGGCAGTGGTGTCGGGCATGCGCTGAGAATGACTTTCTTGCTTGCGGACCAGACGGAAGATGCTACCAGAGGAGGTCCGACGCGGGAGAGACGGCCTCGAGGGTCGCCTCGGCCGGCGGGACGTCGAGCCAGGGAGTGTGCGTGCGCCGGCGGGTACTTCGCGGTCGAGCAGCCTCGCGGAACTCGCTCGAGACCACGAACGGGTCGGGGTGCTCGCCCTCGGGCAGCGGCGGGACGCGACGATGGGCTCGTCGGGCGGGCAGCCCTGGCTGTAGGGCCCGATCGTCGACGTCGTCGAGGTCGAAGCCCAGGTCGGGGTCGGGTGGGTCGCCGCCGAGCGACGGCGACCGATGTTGTTGGCGTGGCGGTCGCGCAGTGGTGAGGTTCCAGTCGCTGTCGCCCCCCGGGCCCTCGGGCGGCGCGCCGAGGAAGCGCCACTCGAGGAACCGCAGCGTCGACGTGTGGTCGTAGACGCGGTGGTCGACGTAGTTCCGCCGCGCGTAGGGCGACGCCAGGACGGTCGGGCACGCGGAAGCCGGCGAGCCCGAAGCTCGTTCTCGAGGTCGTCGGCTGGCGCGGTCGTCGGCGAGGATCGGCGGCTTCACGTGGTCGAAGAACCCGCCCCACTCGTCGTAGGTGAGGATGAACAGGCCGCGCTCCCACTGCGTCGGAATCGGCGAACGCGTTGAACACCTCACGGATGAAGCGCTGGCCGAGGCGGACGTCGCCCTGCGAGTGGTCGTCGGTGCGCAGGTCGCCGCGGAACCCGGGCGAGATCGCGACCACGTTGGGCAGCGTGCCCGCTGGCGCACGCTCTCGAAGTAGTCGTCGACGGGCTGGATGTACTGGTCGTACTGCGTCGCCCCAGAGCGCGAGCAGCGGCACGTCGGTGTGAGTACGCGATGAACGGCACCTGCGCTCGGAAGAGCTTGCCGAAGATCGTCGGCGTCTTGTACATGCCGCGGGATCAGCGGGCCCGGATCTTCGCGCTCGCCGTCCGACTGCGCGGTGTACGCGTACTGGCGGTTCGGGAACGTGCCCGCGAGCAGCGACGCGAACGAGCGGTCGAGCACGGTGAAGCGCCGCGCCAGGTGCGCGTGGACCGGCAGGTCCTCGGCGAGGTAGTACCCGATCGCGTACGGGTCGTTGCCGGTGCCCGCGGCGAGGAAGCCGTCGGCGAGCTCGACCCGGCCCGCGTACCAACCGTGACCGGGGATCGGGATGACCGCAGCCCGCGGAACGGGATGCGGCTCGGCACCGCCGCGGGCGAGGTGGTGCGTCTGGTGCCGCTTGCCGTCGGCGTCGACGTAGCTCAGGTCGATCTTGCCGTCGACCTGGAACGTGCTCCCCGCAGCGCGAGCGGCCCCGCTCGAGGTACTGCTCGTCGCCTCCCGAGCCAGCCGAGGTAGTGGTCGAACGAGCGGTTCTCCATCATCAAGACGACGACGGTGTCGATCGGGCAGTCGGACGGCTGCGTGTCGAGGAGACGACCCTGCGGGCCGCGTTCGACGCTTGCGGGCCCGCGGACGCGAGCGCGCCGAGCGCGCTGCGACCGCCGATGCGACGCCATCCCGCCACGGCGCCGACGGCCCGCAGGAAGTCGCGCACGGCAGCCGCTCGCGTCGTGCTCGGTGCCCTGCACTGCTCCAGGTCACACGTAGGCGCACCCGCTACTGCGGCAGCCCTCCGGTGGCCGACGTCGCGCGCGATCTGCGCGACCAGGGCGTCGATCGATTCGAACTTCTGACTCGCCGCGCAGGCGGTCGCACGAACCGCACCTTGACCGCCTGGCCGTAGAGGTCGCCGTCGAAGTCGAGGACGTACGCCTCGAGCAGCGACGTGTCGGCCGCGTCGTAGAACGTGGGCCGACGCCCGAGCGAGATCGCGGTCATGCGTTCGACGCCGTCGGCGCCGACGAACGTGCCCGCGTAGATGCCGTCGGCCGGGAGGCAGCAGCGGCCGGGCACCGCGACGTTGGCGGTCGGGTAACCCGAGCTCACGGCCCCGCCGGTCACCCTCGACCACGACGCCCCGCACCTCGTGCGGACGGCCGAGCAGCTGCGGCCGCGGCCGCGACGTCGCCGGCGGCGAGCAGCTCGCGGATGCGGGTCGACGAGTAGATGGTCCCGCCCGACCGGGGCGGGCGGCCTCGAGCCCGACGCCGAGCACCTCGAACCCGAGCTCGGCGCCCATCCGCTGCAGGAGCGCGACGTCGCCGCCACGGCCCTTGCCGAAGTGGAAGTCGGCGCCGACCACGACGAGCCGCGCGTGCGCGGCGTCGACGAGCACCTCGCGCACGAAGTCCTCGGCCGGCTCCTGGCTGCGCGCCTCGTCGAAGTGCAGCACGAAGCGCGAGGTCGAGGTACCCGGTGGCGTCGAGCAGCTCGAGCTTCTGCTCGGGCGTGGTGAGGAGCTTCGGCGCCGAGTCGGGTCGCACGACCTCGGCCGGGTGACGGTCGAAGGTGACGCACACCGCGGCGAGCCCGCGCGCGTCGGCGAGCTCGCGCACGAGGCGCAGCACCGCGTGGTGCCCGAGGTGCACGCCGTCGTACACGCCGATGGTGACGACCGCGCCGCGGACCGCCGTCGAGCGCGGCGGCAGGCTCGTCGAGATCGTCGACGATGCGCACGCGAACGCGCTCACGGCTGCCCGCGGCGACGACGACGGCGGGGCGCAGCGCGGCGCCGCGCGCCTCGTAGACCGCGAGCAGGTTCGCCGTCGGGACCGACGAGCGCGTACGGACCTCGCCGTGAACGGTCGAGCGCACCGCACGCGAACGACGACGCCGTGCGAGACCGCCGCGCCTGCTCGTCGTCGACGTCGACCCGTTCGAGATCGCGCATCGCCGTCGTCGAGCGGGAGCACCGCGTCGTCGGGCGTCGGCCTCGATGTCGGCGAGCGGCATGCGACTCGGCGAGCGTGAACGACCCGACCGCGAGTGCGGCGCAGCGCGGCGAGGTGCGCGCACCCACCGAGCGCGGTGCCGAGATCGGCGGCGAGCGGTCCGCACGTAGGTGCCGCTCCCGCACTCGACCTCGACGTCGGCCTCGGGGTACGGGCCGGGTTCGAACGCTCGACCGTCGAAGCGGTCGACGTGCACCGGACGCGGCGCCCGCTCGACCTCCTCGCCCGGCCCGCGCCAGCTCGTGCAGACGACGGCCGCCGATCTTCACCGCCGACACCATCGGCGGGAGCTGCTCGATGTCGCCGACGAAACGCGGAAGGGCGCCGCTCGACGTCGTCACGCGTGATCGGCATCGGGCGCTGGTCGAGCATCTCGCCGGCGGCGTCGAGCGTGCTGGTGGCGATGCCGAACACGATGCGGCCCTCGTAGGCCTTCCCCGACTCCGACAGGTAGCGCAGCAGGCGCGTGGCGCGGCCGAGCCCCACGAGCAGCACGCCGGTGGCGTCGGGGTCGAGCGTGCCCGCGTGACCGACCTCGCGCTGCCCGTACGACCTTGCGCAGCTTGGCCACGACGTCGTGCGACGTGAACCCCGCCGGCTTGTCGACGACGACCAGACCGTCTGCACAGCGACCCTGCGAGCGGGGCTCAGAGCGCGCCGCGGATGTTCGCGACGACGGCGGCGATGTCGAGGGTCGACTCGAACCCGGCCGCGAACCGGTGGCCGCCACCACCGTTGTCGGCGGCGATGCGCCGGACGTCGACGTCGCCGAGCGAGCGCAGGCTCACCCGCACCGAGCCGTCGACCTCCTCCTTGAGCACGCAGGTGACCTCGGCCTCGGTGGTGCGACGCAGGATGTCGATGAGGCCCTCGACCTCCTCGAGGGTGACGTCGTGGCGCGTGAGCATGTCCTGGGTGACGGCGGTCCACACGAAGCGGCGCTCGACGTCGAGCTCGGCGTTGGCCAGCGCCTCGCCCAGCAGCTTGAGGTAGGCGAAGCGGTGCTCCTCGAACAGCTGGCGCGAGAGGCGCGACACCGGCACGTCGAAGGTGACGAGCTCGCGGGCGAGCTCGAACACGCTCGGCGTGGTCGTGTCGTACTGGAAGCGACCGGTGTCGCACACGAGCGCGGCGTAGAGCGCGACCGCGGCGTCGTTGGTGAGCGGGAGGCCGAGCTCGTAGACCAGCCGACGGACGAGCACACCGCTCGCGGCGGCCGCCGGGATCGATCACGTTGATGGTGCCGTAGCGCGTGTTCGACACGTGGTGGTCGAGCACGATCAGCTCGCGGGCCGCCTTCGCCGACGGTCTCGAGATCGCCGAGGCGCCCGAGCGATCCGCAGTCGAAGGTGACCATGACGTCGGGCTCGGCGGGGAACTCGGCCGGATGGCGTGAGCAGGTCGAGGCCGGGGAGCTCGCGGTAGTGCGGCGCGACGACGAACGGCTGCGGGAACGACGCGACGACGTCGCGCCCCGCGGCGCGCAGCACGTGGAAGAGCCCGAGCATCGAGCCGAGCGCGTCGCCGTCGGGGTTCACGTGACAGGCCAGCGCGACCCGTTCGGCACCGGCGACGGTGCGCGCAGCCTGCGGCGAGCGACGTCGTCGACCTCGGTGACGCGCCGTCATGGGCTCGCTCCCGTCACCGTCGAGTTCGGGTCGCGGTGAAGGTCGCGGATGATCTCCTCGATGCGGTTCCCGGCCGCGATCGCCGGGTCTTCGCGGAAGGTGAGCTCGGGCGTGTACTTCAGCCGCACCTGACGACCGAGCGCGGCGCGCAGGTGCGGCGCCGCGGCCTGCAGCGCGGCCTGCGTGGCCACCCGTTGCTCCGGCGCAAGTTCCGGCACGACCCCCGTACCCCGCTTCTCCGCCTCGCCCGAGCGCGGAATAGTAGACCGTCGCCTGGCGGAGGTCAGCGCTGACGTCGACGCCGGTGACGGTCACCAGCCCGAGGCGCGGGTCGCTGAGGCGCTCGAGCTCGTCGCCGATCGTCTCGCGGACGACCTCGTTCACCCGCGCCATGCGCGGGTACCGGCGCGGTGTCCCCTTCTGCGTCATGCGGGCCCGCTCACGGTGCTTCCAGCCAGCGGTCTCGGTGCCGAGCAGCTCGACGTCGGGGGCGGCGACGACGAAGCGCTCGACGCCGTCGAGCAGCGTCCTGCACCCGACCGTCGCTCTCGGCGACGATCGCCACCGCGATCTCGGCCCGCTGCCACTGGTCCTGGTGGTCGACCTCGGCCACCGAGATCCGGAACCGGTGACGCAGACCGTCGACGATCGGACGGATCGCCGCCCGCTTCGCCTTCAGCGACCGACTCTCGGGAACGTGGAGATCGAAGCTCATCGCCGCCGCGTGCACACCCTCATTCTCGCGTCTCACCGAGGCTCGTGGCGATCCGTGCAATTCCTCACCCGGCGGTCGCTTCCCAACTGCGGATCTGGGTGATGTCGATCACGAGCGCGGGTCCGGTCGGGCGATGCTCGCGGTACTGCTCGTACTTGCCCGCCAGCAGGGCGATCGCCTGGTCGTACTCGGCGCCGCGCTCGACGACGCGGCCCCGTCCTGACAGGCGCACCCACCACAACGCGGACCAGTCATCGTCGTAGTGGTCGACCACCAGCTGAACATCTGGGTGTCGACGCACGTTCTCGAGCCGGCGCAACTCCACCGTCCGCTTCGGCTTGTGGTCGACCACGGACACGAGCTCATCACCGGCAACCGCGAAGCAGATCGGCACGACGTGCGGTCGACCGCTCCCATCGACGGACGCGAACCGCCCGACCCGAGCGGCGGCGATCGCGCGCGTGCTTCCTCTTCGGTCACACGACTCGCGCCGCGACAGAACTGGGCGATGCTCGCGGCGGTGTCGTAGCTGATGTCAGGACAGGCGATGGCCATGAGGTCGCCACCGTGGATCGTGCCCATGACCTGCCGGCACCGGGCGGGCACCCCCGTGCGCAACACAGCCGGTAGAACTCGATCCCCTCGTCGCGCAGCGGATCACACTCGGTGACGCTGATCACGGTGGGCACCAGGCCGGCGACGTCGTCCTCGGTCGCGAACGACGGCCAGGCCAGCGGGTTCTTCGCGTCGAGCGCTTCGATGCCGTACGCCATCGCACCTCGGTTGTTGTGCAGGTCGAGGAAGATCCCGTTGTTCTCGATCGACGAAGGGAATCGTTCCTGCGGCCAACTTCCCGCGATGTACGGGCACAGTGAGTAGAGCCCCCGGATCAGGCCGAGGTCGCCGTCGCGCTTGAGTTTGAGGCCGGTCGCCAGCGTGAGGTTGCCGCCCCCGCTCTCGCCCGCCACCACGATGTGGGCACGGTCGATGCCGAGCTCCGTCGCGTGCGCATGCACCCACTTCACACCCGACACGCAATCGTCGAGCCCCGCCGGGAACGGAGCGACCTCGGACGCCGATGACGGGGTGAGGCAGTTCCGGAAGTCGACCATCGCGACAGCGACACCCTGCGAGCGATGATCCGACCCCACGCCCGGTACAGCCCGTCGAAGCAGGACATCGACCTGCATCCCGCGCGTGGACGTGCGCACGCGATGGACGTCGAACTGGTGGCACCGGCCGGTTCGCCGGGCTCGCGAGGTGGACCTCGCCGCAACGTGTCGTACTTCCTCGTGCCGCTCGGGGCGTGGTTGCTGCTCTTCCACTGGCGGGTCGACGCTCGTGGCCGTTCGGCCACCTCGGCCGCTCGTGGCCACGCGCTGGTCGCTCTACTGGCCGCGCCGTTCGCTCGTCGGCGCCCCGCGGATCTCGCAACGGCAGGTGTACGCTGGGACTCCCGATCGACGCCGTGCACCGACTGGGACGTGCGGAAGCTCGTGAATCACGTGACCGTCGAGCAACTCTGGGTGCCGCGGCTCGTCGAGGGAGCGGTGTCGCCGACGTGGCGACCGTCTCGACGGTGATCAACTCGGTGAGACCCGTGGTCGACCTGGGACGCGGCCATGACCGGCTCGCTCGGCCGCGTCCGGCGCGCCGGGCGCGCTCGACGCGACCGTGTCGTGTCGAGCGGCGAGAAGGCCACCGCCGAGTACTGCTGGGAGATGACGACCGACGCGCTCATCCATTCGTGGAACTCGCCCGCGGGATCGTGCGCCGACGAGGCGCTCGACGTCGAGCCTCGTCAGCGCTCGACGCCGTTCGGTCGCCGAACAGCTCCAGGAGACCGGGGTGCGCGACGCCCGTACCCGTCTCCGAGCACGCACGCCTTCAGACCGAGCTGCTGGCGCTGTTCGGCCGACTGCGTAGGCACGCCCGACCGAGCGAACAGGAGAACCACGTGAACGTGAACCAGCCAGACGATCGTCGTGCGCTGCGCCGACCCGCGCCCATCATCGAGATGCTCCGAGAATGGGATCGCAATCAGGCGACGAGCGACATCATGGCGTGCATGGCACGCGCTGCACGCCGATCGCGAGCATCCGGTCGCTACGGGATCATCGCCGATTCGGCGTCGTCGATCCGACGTGTCCGCGCGACGAGGCCGTCCGCAACAACGTCGACCCAGACCCAGGCGTTCGCGGCGCTGCTCGAAGTGATCGACGGCGAGCCCGAGACCACCACACGTCGAGCTCTACCGCACCGACAGAGCTCGGAGCCGGTGCAAGCACTTCGCCGGCGACTACGACCGCGACACCCGTTTCCGTTCGCGCAGGCGTGCGCCGCGCGGTGCACGCGGTCACGCTGGCGGACGGCACGCGCCTGGTTGATCGTCCGGCACGCCGAGGTCGGCCGGCGAACGATCTGCGGCTCTCGAAGGACATGCAAGCTGCGCTCGCGTCAGCGGCGACGTGGTCGCCGAGGGCCTTCCTGGGCCCGACCGCGCGTACATGCTCGTGGATCACCCGACCACACGCGGCTCGGCGACTGGTCGCCGCGCGTTCGGTCCGCCGGATCGACGGCTCGACCCGACGTGCAGGCGATCGTCGACGACCTGCTCGACGGCGTCGCCGGCGCAGGGCCCGGATCACGTCGGTCGATCTGGTCGCGTCGTTCGCCTTCCCGCTGCCGTTCACCGTGATCGGCGAGCTGCTCGGCGTGCCCGCCGACGACCGCGCGCCGCTCGGTCAGGCGCTCACGACGCTGCTCGCGCCGACGACGACGCCGACGAACACGCACACGCCAAGCGGCATCGGACGCGCTCGTGACGTTCCTCGAGCACCTGGTCGACGAGAAACGGCGCGAGCCCGACGACGACGCTGGTGAGCGCCTTGATCAGTGCCCGCGACGGCGACGCGCGACTCAGCGAGCAGGAGCTGCTGTCGACGCATCTTCCAGTTGATCGTCGCCGGACACGACACGACGACCAGCCTGATCGGGAACAGCGTCGTCGCGCTCCTGCGCCATCCCGAGCAGCTCGCCGTGCTGCGCTCCGACCCGTCGAGGATCCCCGACGCGGTCGAGGAGCTCCTCCGCTACGACGTTCCCGTCCCGCACGCGACGTTCCGGTACGCGGTCGAGCCCGTCGAGATCGGCGGCGTCACCATCCCGGCGGGTGCGCAGGTCATCATCAACATGGCGTCGGCGAACCGCGACGCCGACCGCTACGCGCACCCCGAGACGCTCGACATCGCCCGTGCCGACGCACGTCACCTGCGTTCGGCCACGCACGCGGTGCCGGCAGCTCGCCGTCGAGCCCGACCGACGTGTCGATCCGGCCGACGCTCGTCGAGCACCAGCAGGATCGAGTGGCTCCTCCGACTGCAACCGCCGGACGCTCGACGAGCACCTCACGATGCCGTGCTTCCAACCACTCGGTGAAGTGCGAGCGCAAGGTGTCGAGGCAGTCGGCGAGGTCGAGCACCCCATGATCACATCATGGGGGTATGACACTCATCAGCCGGATTCCACCCCGCCGCGCATACGCGTCGCGTCCGCTGGGCCGCCGAGGCCGGGATTCCGTCAGCGGGGGGCGTCAGCCCGGCCGCGTCACGTAGGCGTCGAGGATGTCGACGACGAAGACGAGGGTGTCGGTGCCCTTGATGCCGGCGCTGCAGCTGCCCGGCGGTGCCGTAGCCCTTGTCGGGCGGCACGACGAGCAGCACCTGCGAGCCGACGGTCTGGCCGACGAGGCCCTCGTCCCAGCCCGGCGATGACCTGCCCTTGCCGATCGACGAAGTCGACGGGCTGACCGCGGTCCCACGACGAGTCGAACTGCTTGCCGCTGTCCCAGATCACGCCGGTGTAGTGGACGGTGATCGTCTGGCCCGCGGCTGACGACCGGGCCGGTGCCCTTGATCAGCGGCTGCGACGACGAGCGACGTCGGCGCGGCGACACCGCGCGGGATGGTGATCGTCGGCTTGCCGTCGGCGGCGAGCGCGACGGTCGGCAGCCCGGCGACGGGCGCCACCGCGTCACCGGTCGCCCGGCCAGCGGCGTGCGCACGCTCTTCACGTCGATCACGAACAGCAGCGTGTCGTTCTTCTTCACGTTCTTCGCGCTTGAGCCGCTTGGCCAGCCCGTCCTTCGGCGCGATCGCGACGAGCACGCGGCTGCCGACGTTCTTGCCGGTGAGCGCGGTGACGAGCTGCTTGGCGGTCTTCGCGCTGTCGAGCACCAGCGACGCCGGCGTCGTCGCCGTACGACGTCTGGATCTCCTTGCCGGTGCGGCCGTCGACCAGCACGTAGTCGAACGTGATGGTCTGGCCCTGCGGCGAGCGCGTCACCGGTGCCGGCGGCGACCACCGTAGTTGGCGGTCTTCTTGACCGCGAACGGCTTGTCGAACTTCACCGTCGGCTTGGTCGCGACGTCGGTGCTGACCGTGACCGCGGCGAGCGGCGTTCGCCGCGCCAGCGCGACCGCGGCGACGGCGACGCCGCGAGCGCCGCGGTCAGGGCCGACGGAGACGACGAGGAGGAGGACGGCGCACGACGGCGCACGACGACTGCTTTCGATGGGACCGACCGGGGCTGCGCAGGCTACCGGCGACCTCTGCCGCGGCCGCGGGCGCTCAGCGCCGCTCAGCGACGCTCAGGCTGCTCAGCACTCGCTCAGACCCGGGCGATCTCCTTGAGGTCGTACGTCTCGATGACGTCGCCCGGCTTCAGGTCCTGGTAGTTCTCGAGCCCGATGCCGCACTCGAAGCCCGCCTGCACCTCGCGCACGTCGTCCTTGAACCGGCGCAGCGACGCGATCGCACCGTTCCAGATGACGACGCCCTCGCGCAGGAAGCGCACCTTCGAGCCCGCGGGTGATCGTGCCGTTGAGCACGTAGCAACCCGGCGACCTTGCCGACCCGCGGCACCGAGAACACCTCGCGCACCTCGGCGTCGCCGGTGACGACTTCCTCGAACTCGGGCTTGAGCATGCCGAGCAGCGCGGACTGCACGTCTTCGAGCACCTGGTAGATGACCTCGTAGAGGCGCATCTCCACGCCCTCGATGCGGGCGAGCTCGCGCGCCTTGCGGTCGGGACGCACGTTGAAGCCGATGACGGTCGCGTTCGACACCGACGCCAGGTTGATGTCGGACTCGTTGATCCCGCCGACGGCGCGGTGCACGAACGACAGGCGCACCTCTTCGTGCTCCTGGTCGAGCTTGCGCAGCGAGTCGGTGAGCGCCTCGAGCGAACCCTGCACGTCGGCCTTCACCACGAGGTTGAGCGTGGCGACCTCGCCGCGCTGCACCATGGCGAAGATGTCCTCGAGGCGGGCACCGCCGGCGAGGCTCATCGGGTGCTTCAGGCTCGCGGCCCGACGCCGGTAGGCGCGGGCCTCGGCGACGGTGCGGGCGGTCTTCTCGTCGGGCGCGGCGCGCAGCTCGTCGCCCGCGAGCGGGACGTCGTCGAGACCGAGCACCTCCACCGGGGTGGACGGACCCGGCCTCCTGCACCTGCTGGCCGTTCTCGTCGAACATGGCGCGCACCTTGCCCCACGCACCACCGGCGACGATCGGGTCGCCGACGCGGAGCGTGCCCCGCTCGACCAGCGCGGTGACGACCGGGCCACGACCCTGGTCGAGGTTCGACTCGAGCACGAGCGCTCGGGCCGGGACCTTCGGGTTGGCCGCGAGCTCTTCGACCTCGGCGACGAGCAGGATCGACTCGAGCAGCTCGTCGACACCGATGCCCGGCGGGCGGCGCGACGTCGATGACGATCGTGTCGCCACCCCACGCCTCGGGCACCAGCTCGCGCTCGACGAGCTGCTGACGCACGCGCGTGGGGTCGGCGTCTTCGCGGTCGACCTTGGTGATCGCGACGATGATCGGCACGTCGGCCGCGCGGGCGTGGTTGATCGCCTCGATGGTCTGCGGCATCACGCCGTCGTCGGCCGCGACCACGAGGATGGCGATGTCGGTGGCGTTGGCGCCGCGGGCGCGCATGGCGGTGAACGCCTCGTGGCCCGGGGTGTCGATGAACGTGATCGGGTGCCCGTTGTGCACCGTCTTGTACGCACCGATGTGCTGGGTGATGCCACCCGCCTCGCCCGCGACGACGTTGGCGTGGCGGATCGTGTCGAGCAGCGTGGTCTTGCCGTGGTCGACGTGACCGAGCACGGTGACGATCGGCGCGCGCGGCTCGAGGTTGGCGTCGTCGTCTTCGTCGTCGTCACCGAGGAGCGCCTGCAGCTCGAGCTCGGCCTCCTGGCCGGGCTCGACGAGCAGCACCTCGGCGCCGAGCGCCTCGGCGATGAGCTCGACCATCTCGTCGGCCAGCGACTGCGTGCCGGTGACCATCTCGCCCGCGTCGAACAGCAGGCGCACGAGGTCGGCGGTGGTGCGGTTCAGCTTGGGCGCGAGCTCCTGGATGGTGCTGCCGCGCTCGACGACGATCTCGCCCTCGGGGACGGGCGCGTCGGCCGGCGTGAGCTGCGGCATCGACGCGGGACCGAGGTCCTCGAAGTCGCGACGACGACGCTTCTTGCGCCGGGGCCGCTGACCCTGCGGGCCGGGCCGACCGCGACCCGGGACCGACCGGGACCACCGGGACCACCGCCGGGACCACCCCGACCACCGCCGGGACCACCCGGGCCACCGGGACCACCACCGGGACGCTGGAAACCACCGCCACCACCACCGGGGCCACCACCACCGGGACGCTGGAAGCCACCGCCACCACCGGGGCCACCGCCACCGGGACGCTGGAAACCTCCGCCACCACCGGGGCCGCCACCGGGGCGCTGGGACCACCGGGGCCGCCCGCGCCGGGAACCACCCGGGGACCGGGCGGCGGCGGGATGCGCCGACCGCCGCCGGGCGGCGGCGGGATCGGCACGACCGGTCGCGCTCGCGCGGCGGCGTCGCCGAGCGCGGGCCGGGAGTGCGCCGCCGGCGGCCGCGGGTGCCGCGGCCGCCGGGCGCGGACTCGGCCGCCGCCGCGGCCGGGCGCTCGGCCGGAGCCGGAGCGGCGGAGCCGGGGCGCGGGCGCGCGGGACCGGCAGCGGGCGCGGCGCGGGGGCGGAGCGCGCGCACGGACGGGTGCCGGACGCGGCGCGGGCGCCGCCCATGGTCGCGGGATGACGCCGGTCGAGCGCACGACCCGGTGGCCGGCGCCGGTCGACAGGCTCGTGCGTCGGTCGCCGCGGGCGCCGGGACGTCGACGGCGGCGTCGGGGCCCGGGTGCGTCGGTCGGCGCGGCTCGGCGACCTCGACGGCTTCGGTCTTGGCCGCGGCTCTTCGCCTTGGGCTTGGCCTTGGGCTTGGGTTCGGGCTCGGGCTCGTCGACGATCGGCTCGCGACGAAGCCCCTCGGCGTCGGCCAGACGGCGGACGCGGTCCGCGGAGGGATCGTCGATGCTCGACGAGTGGCTCTTGACGCCGATCTTCAGGCGCTCGGCGAGATCGAGCACCACCTGGTTCTCGACGCCGAGCTCTCTCGCCAGCTCGTAGACCCGGATCTTCTTCGTAGCCAAGCTCGCTGCCTCTGCTTCCTCTACTGCGTGTTACACACTTCGCCCGTTTCGCCGCTGATCGGATCACCGCCGTCGACCAGTCTCGCGCGTAGCTGCTCGATGTCGTCATCCCGCATCGGGGTGCGCAGCGCCCGGTCGACCGCCCGCCGGCGCTGCGCCTCGTCGAGACACGCGACCGGATGGGCCCGGCAGAGCCAGGCGCCCCGCCCCGGCCCCGCTCCGAGCTCCAGCCCGGTCGGCGGCGGCCGGATGCGCACCAGCTCCTCGACGGCCGCCACCCGCCGACACCCGATGCAGGTGCGGACGGGTCCGCGCCGCTCGCGCGCTAGCCGTCAGCCCCCTCCGTCGATCGGTCCGCGGCGCGCCGGCTCCGGCTGCCGCGTCGCTGGTCTCCGGCCTCGGCTGCCGGCGTCTCGGCGCGTCGGTCGGAGCCGGCGCCTGCGGTGCGTCGTCGGCCGACGCTTCGGCCGGGCCTGCGGCGGCGCGGCGGGCGTCGTCGGGCGCTTCGCCGTCGCCGACCGGCGGCACCGGCGCGGCGTAGCCCGCCTCGGCGGCCGAGATCGCCTCGCCACCCTCGGCCGGCTGCCACACGAGCTCGCCGTTGTCGTTGGTGACCCACTCGCCCTCGGCGTACTCGACGCCGCCGCCCGACTCTTCCTCGGCGAGCTGGGCCTCGCTCTTGATGTCGACGCGCCAGCCGGTGAGGCGCGCCGCGAGGCGGGCGTTCTGGCCCTCCTTGCCGATCGCGAGCGACAGCTGGAAGTCGGGGACGATGACCTCGGCGGTGCCGGTGTCGGGGTGGATGCGCACCTCGCGCACGCGGGCCGGCGCCAGCGCCTTCATCACGAACTCCGACGGGTCGTCGCTGTAGGGGACGATGTCGACCTTCTCGCCGCGCAGCTCGTTGACGACCATGCGCACGCGCGAACCGCGCGCACCGACGCACGCGCCGACCGGGTCGACGTTGTTGTCGTTCGACGACACCGCGAGCTTGGTGCGGTGACCGGGCTCGCGGGCGATGGCCTTGAGCTCGACGACGCCGTCGACGATCTCGGGGACCTCGAGCTCGAAGAGGCGCTTCACCAGACCGGGGTGCGTGCGGGACACGACGATCTGGGGACCCTTGGCCGTCTTGCGCACCTCGACGATGTAGGCCTTGAGCCGGCTGCCGTGGTCGTAGTGCTCGTTCTGCACCTGCTCGGCCTGCGGCAGCAGGGCCTCGACCTTGCCGAGGTCGAGCAGCGTGTAGCGGGCGTCGGTCTGCTGGATGATGCCGGTGACGATGTCGCCCTCGCGGCCCGCGTACTCCTCGTACTTCATCTCGCGCTCCGCCTCACGGATGCGCTGGAAGATGACCTGCTTGGCGGTCTGCGCGGCGATGCGGCCGAAGTCGGTGGGCGTGTCGTCCCACTCGCGGGTGACGTTGCCGTCTTCGTCGAGCTCCTGCGCGATCACCTTGATCGCGCCGGTCTCCATGTCGATCTCGACCAGCGCCTCCTCGGCGGCGTCGGGCATGCGCTTGTAGGCGGTGAGCAGCGCGTTGGCGAGCGCCTCGAGCATGATCTCGATCGAGATGCCCTTCTCGCGCTCGATGTTCTCGAGCGCCTCCATCATGTCGGAGTTCATGGCCGTACCGGTTCTCTCGGAGAGTCGGTTTTCATGGAGGCGTTCTTGGAGGTGTTCTTGGGCTGCTTGGCTCGGTCGCCCACTCGAACACCGTGCGCGGCCTGCGCAGACGTCGGCGTACGCGAGGCGCTGCCGTGCTGCCGTCGTCGAGCACGAGCTCGAAGCCGGCGTCGTCGGCCGCCGCGACCACCCCACGGACGCGGCGGGCCGGATGGTCGTCGCCGGCGCGGGTCTTCACCGAGATCGTCTCGCCCGTGCGCCCGCGCGAAGTGCGCGGCGGTGCGCAGCGGACGTTCGAGGCCGGGGCTGCTCACCTCGAGCGCGTAGGGCCCCGGCGAGCATCGCGTCGACCGGCGGTGCGTCGAGGACGCGGTGAGATCGCCTCGGTGCGCGGCGGCGATGGCCTCGAGGTCGATCGCCACCCGTCGCCGGTCGACCAGGACCCGCAGCACGCGGGCGCGGCCGCGACCCGGTGATCTCGACGTCGTAGAGGTCGAGGCCGAGGACGGCGACGACGGGCGCCACGACTCTGCACGATCGTGTCGACGTCGACCATCTGCTCTCACCTCGCCTTCCTCGTCTCGGGTCACCGCGCGCAGGGCAAGAAAAAACGTGGGCTTGCGCCCACGTCTCCTACGGACCGATGGGGACCGGTGGGGTCTCGTCTACCTACCGAACCCAATGAGTATACCCGATGGCCACCGGAATTTCCGGTGCGCAATCCCCGCGAATCGGACCGCCGCGGGTGGAGGTGGCTCAGACGACCTGCTCGAGCGCGGCCTCGACGTTCGCGGTCGGGATCCGATCGTCGAACTCGTCGAGGTGCGAGCGGATCTCGGCATCCGTGCGGTTGGGATACTTCGCGATCGCGCGGGCGAGGCGGTCCTGGAGGTTGAGTCGCGCCGCCAGCTCGGTGGCCGACAGCCCACGCGCCGCGGGATCGTCGTCGAACAGGTAGCCGAGTTGCCCGGCGAGACGGGCCACGGACGGCGAGTCGTCGTTCACCAGTCGTTCACCAGCGGGGCGCGTCCGCACCGAGCCAGGGCGGTGGCCCCGGCCACCGCAACCCACGGCCGTCGACCGACGCCGGGAGGCGCGACGACGGTGAGGGTGTGGTCACCCAGGGGCAGGTCGACGAGGTACGGCGCGGGCGTCGAGCTCGTCGACGGCCGACATCGCGTGCCGCGGCTGGCGGAGGAGCCACGAAGCGGTCTGCGCCAACGACAGCCGCGGCGTGCCACGACCCGCCGTCCAGCCGTTGCCGACGCAGGGCGACCAGCGCCGCCGCGGCCGCCAGGTACCCGGTGGCGTGGTCCAGGATCTGCGCGGGCAGCGCGCCCGGGGGGTCGTCTCCCGCGGTGCGTTCGAGCACCGCGATCCCGCTCGCCGCCTGCACGAGGCTGTCGAACCCACGACGCCCGGACCAGGGGCCGTCGTGACCCCACGCCGAGAGGCAGACGACGACGAGGCCGGGGTGCCGGCCCACCAGGGACGGCCGGATCGAGGCCGAACCCGTCGAGGGCACCGGGCCGGTACCCCTGCACGACGATGTCCGCGTCGGCGACGAGGTCCTCGAACTGGGCGCGTTCGGCCGGGTTGCGCAGGTCGAGGTACGCGCTGCGCTTCCCGAGGAGCGTGTCGTGCGCGAGCATCTCCGGCTCCGGCATTCCGGGACGGTCGACGCGGAGGACGTCGGCGCCGTGCGCGGCGAGCGTGCGGGTGCACACGGGACCCGCGATGACGCGCGTGAGGTCGAGCACCCGCGGGACACCCGATCCACCCGCACGGGCGCGGGGCCGACGGGCGCGAGCTCGAGGAGCGGGAGTCCGGCGACGATCTTGCCCTGCGGGTGCGCACGCGATTCGGCCGGGCGTGCGGACGACCGTCGCGCAGCCGCCCGGCGCCGGCGACGGCGTCCTCCAGCACCAGGCCGGGCCAGCGCGCGACCGCGGCGGCCACCGCGTCGCGATCCTCCTCGACCCCCAACACGCCCAGCAGCCGCTCGCGGTGCCACGGGTAGTTGGCGTGGAGGCGAATCCATCCGTCCGCGGTCGCGGAAGAACCGCGAGAGCGGATCGAAGGGATCACCGGCCGGTTCGCGGTCGACCAGCAGGTACCGCTCACTGCGGTACGCGGCACCGACGTGCCGGGTGTCGACGGTGAGATCCGCATCGCCCGCCGCCACGGCCAGGGAACTCACCACCGCGACCGTCGCCAACTGGGTGAGCGGGAAGATCGACGGCAACACGTCGGGCGGTCCCGTGATCTCGACGCGGGCCGCCGATTCGGGGGCATCGGTGAGCGCGGACCAGATCTCGCGGAACATCAGCCGGCGAAGATCTCTTGGAGTTCCATCGGGACGGGGACGTCGAGCTGCTCGTACGTGCACGACGACGGTTCACGGTCCGGGCGCCAACGTGCGAACCGGGCCGTGTGACGGAAGCGGTCGCCCTGGAGGTGCTCGTACGCCACTTCGGCCACCAGCTCGATGCGGACCGGTTCCCAACTCAGGTCCTTGCCGCCGGTCCAGCGGCTCTGCGCGCCGGGACGGCGTTGCCCCGACGCCGCGGACTCCGTCCGGTCGGCCTCCGCCCACCCGCGCCACGGATGGTCGTCGAGTGCACGGTCGGAGTAGGGCCGGAGCTCGTCGAGGAGCTGTGTCGCGCAACGGCGCGGCAAAGCTGCTGGCGACGCCGACGTGGTGGAGGACACCGTCGGCATCGAACAGACCGAGCAAGAGTGAGCCCACTCCCCCATCCTTGTGCACGCGGTACCCGCCGACGACGCAGTCGGCTGTGCGCTGGTGCTTCACCTTCAGCATCGTGCGCTTACCTTCTTCGTAGCACCCGTCGAGCGGTTTGGCCACGACCCCGTCGAGCCCGGCGCCCTCGAACCGTTCGAACCACTCCTCCGCCGAGCGCGCGGTCGGTCGTCGCGGGCGTGAGGAGCACCGGCGGCTGGGCGCGTGCCAACGCCCGTTCGAGACGCCGCCGACGGTCGCGGAACGGTACCGTCGCGGAGGTCGTCGTCCCCTTCAGCCGAGCAGGTCGAACGCGACGAACGACGCCGGCGTCTCCTCCGCGAGGGTCGCGACGCGCGACGCGGCCGGATGGATCCGCAACGACAGCCGGTCGAAGTCGAGACCACGTCTCGGTGGCGATGACGATCTCACCGTCGACACGCACCGTTCCGGCAGGTGCTGCCGCAGCGGCGCTCGACCAGATCGGGGAAGTACCGGGTGAGCGGCTTCTCGTTGCGGCTGCCGATCTCGACGTCGTCGCCGTCGCGGAACACGATGGCGCGGAAGCCGTCCCACTTCGGTTCGAAGAGGAAGTCGCCCGCCTTGCCGCCCTGCGTGGGCAGCTCGCGCGCCAGCTTCGCCAACATGGGCGACACCGGCGGTGCGATCGGGAACATGACGGCGGTCAGGTCAGTACGCGCGGGCGACGACGGCGACGAGATCGGGATTCGGTGTCGGTGTCGGGCAGCGAGTCGTCCGGCCGCGCGGGAGGCACCGCACGGTGACGCCGCCCTGCGCGAGCTCCAGCTTCACCATCGGTACCGACCGTCGTCCCACGGGATCCGCGCCCACCCGGTGACGGCGGCCTCTCGGGCCTCGGGGAGGGTCGTCACCGTCGAGGTCCACGACTCGCGCAGCGCCCGTCGCATCGTCGAGCAGCAACGTCCTGCTGGCCGGTCGAGCTCGCACGGTCACTTCCCGCAACGACGTCGCCGAGCGCGATCGGCGACTTGCGTTCGTGATCCCCGACGACGCGACGCACGAGGGTGACGACGCCCGTCGGCGAGGTCGCGGGGACCGACCTCGAGGCGCACGGGCACGCCCTTGAGCTCCCAGTCGGTGGCGCGCCGGCCCATCGAGACGTCGGCGCGCACGTCGAGGTGGACGCGCACACCGGCGGCGACGCAGCTCGTCGGCGATGGCACGGCAGCGTGTCGGCGACGTCGCCTTCGTCGCGCACGACGAGCGACGACGACCTGGATGGGCGCGAGCCGCGGCGGAACGCGGAGGCCGTCGTCGTCGCCGTGCGCCATGATCAGCCCGCCGACCATGCGGGTCGACACTCCCCACGACGTCGTCCACGCGGTCTGCTGCACGCCCGTGTCGTCGAGGAACTCGATGCCGAAGGCGCGTGGCGAAGTTCTGGCCGAGCTCGTGGCTGGTGCCCATCTGCAGCGCCTTGCCGTCGCCCATCATCGCTTCGCATGTGAACGTGTCGGTGGCGCCCGCGAAACGTTCGCGCGCGGTCTTGAGTCCGACGACGACAGGCATCGCGAGCACGTCGACCATGAAGTCCTCGTAGACCTCGTGGAGGATGCGGACCGTGTAGTCGCGCGCGTCCACCTGCGTCGCGTGCGCGGTGTGACCCTCCTGCCAGAGGAACTCGCTGGTGCGCAGGAAGAGGCGCGGGCGCAGCTCCCAGCGCACGACGTTCGCCCACTGGTTGAGGAGCAGCGGAAGGTCGCGGTAGCTCTGGATCCACTTGGCCATGAACTCGCCGATGACGGTCTCGCTCGTCGGTCGCACGACGATCGGCTCGTCGAGCTCCTTGCCGCCGGCGATGGTGACCACCGCCAGCTCGGGGCTGAAGCCCTCGACGTGCTCGGCCTCCCGCTGGAGGTACGACTCGGGGATGAACAGCGGGAAGTAGGCGTTCTCGGCGCCCGCAGGCCTTGATCCGGGCGTCGACCTCGGCCTGCATCCGCTCCCAGAGCGAGTAGCCGTACGGGCGGATCACCATCGTGCCCCGGACCGGACCGTTCTCGGCCAGCTGCGCCTTCTGCAACCACGTCCTGGTACCAGCGGGGGAAGTCGTCGGCGCGCGGGGTGAGGACGGGCGCCTTCGTTCCGCTCATCCGCCTCCGCTCCATCTCATGGGTGGCAGGCTAGACGGGGCAATATTTCCGACCTCGCCGCTGGTATTTAACCGAAACCCGATAGATTCGTCAGCTATGGCGATCGACGTGCGTGAGCTCCGCGCCCAACCCCTCGACCCTGAGATCGAAGCAGAGATCTCAGAGCTTCGAAGACGGCGTCCGGCGGTACGTCGCCGGTGAGATCGACGACGACGTCTTCCGGGTCTTCCGCCTGAACCAGGGGATCTACGGACAGCGCCAGGGTGGCTACAACCAGATGGTGCGGGTGAAGATCCCCTACGGGAAGATCGAACCCGACCAGCTCGAGATGCTCGGGTACATCGCCGAGACCTACTCGCGGGGCTGGGGCCACCTCACCACCCGTCAGAACGTGCAGTTCCACTTCGTGCAGCTCGAGACCGTGCCCGAGGTGCTCCGCCTCCTGGCGTCGGTCGGCCTCACCAGCCGCGAGGCGTGTGGCGACACGGTCCGCAACGTGTCGGGCTGCCACCTCGCCGGCGCGTGCCCCTACGAGGTCCTCGACATCAGCCCGTGGGCCGAGGCCACCAAGGATCTGTTCCTGCGCAACCCGATCGCCCAGCGTCTCCCCCGCAAGTTCAAGATCAACTTCTCCGGGTGCGCCACCGACTGCGGCCAGGCCATGTTCAACGACGCCGGCATCATCGCGGTCAACCGCGCACTGCCCGACGGCACGGTCGAGCCCGGCTTCCGCGTGTTCATGGCCGGCGGCCTCGGCGCGAACCCGCACCCCGCCCAGGCACTCGAGGAGTTCACCTCGCGAGAAGACCTGCTCCCCACCATCGAGGCGATGCTGCGGGTGCAGGACCACCACGGCAACCGGGACAACAAGCTGCGGGCCCGCATGAAGTGGTTGGTCGACACCATGGGGATCGACGAGCTGCGCGAGCGGATCATCAAGGAACGCAAATTCCTCCCGGCGTCGTCTTCGTACCCCGGCGGGATCCCCGCGATCGTGCAGGAGCAGGGCGACGCGCCCGCCGGCATGGGCACCACCGTGAGTGCCGACGGCGGTCTCATCGGTTCGGGCGCCACGCCCGTGCAGTTCTCCGGCCTCACCCCGCTCCAGCAGTGGGACACCGCCAACGTCGTACGCGGACGCGCGAACGGCACGGTGAGCGTGTACGCGTACTGCCGGCTCGGCGACATCACCACCGCGCAGTTCGGCGCGCTGGCGCAGATCCAGCGCGACTTCGGCGTGGAGATCCGCATCACCAACCGGCAGAACTTCGCGCTCCGTGGGCTCACCGAGGAGCAGCTCGCCGACGTTGCACGAGCGGCTGGCGGAGCACGGCATGGCCGAAGCCGGCGCCGAACTGGCGCGCGACGTCGTCTCGTGCCCGGGCGCCGACACCTGCAACCTCGCGGTCACGCAGTCGCGCGGGCTCGCCGCCGACATCGGCGACGCGCTCGAGAAGGCGGGTCTCGCCGAGGTGGGTGGTGTGCGCATCAACATCTCCGGGTTGCACCAACTCGTGCGGTCAGCACCACATCGCCGACATCGGGTTCCTCGGTCTCGAACGACGCGCCCACGGGCGGGCCGCACCCGGCTACCAGATGGAACTCGGTGGCCACGTGACCAACATGGAGATCGCGTTCGGCAAGAAGGCGACCAAGCTGCCCGCGAAGCGTGCGTCCGAAGCGGTCGTGCGGGTGGTCGAGCAGTTCGCCGGCGAGCGCGACGCGGGCGAGACGTTCTCGTCGTGGCTCGAACGGGCCGGTGGTGCCGCCGCGGTGGGCACGACGCTCGTCGACCTCGACGAGTTCCCCACGCCGGAAGAGGCGCCCGACTACTACATCGACTTCGACGAGACCGGGCCCTACGTGGCCGAGGTCGGCGACTCGGAGTGCGCGACGTGACCGTGACCACCACGGAGGTGCCGGATCTCGCAGATCTGGCACGTGTGTCCGCGGAGTTGGAGCAGGAGCCCGCTTCGTCCGCCATCAAGTGGGCATGGGAGACGTTCGGAACCGGCGCGGTGCTCGCCGCCTCGTTCCAGGACTGCGTGCTCATCGACGTGGCGACCCAGGTCGTCCCGGAACTCGAGGTCGTGTTCCTCGACACGCAGTACCACTTCGCCGAGACGCTCTGGTACGTCGAGCAGGTGCGCGAGCGCTACGACCTCAACCTGCGCGTGATCACGCCGCAGATCGCGCCCGACAACCTCTGGCAGATCGACCCCGACGAGTGCTGCGCGATGCGCAAGGTCGAGCCCTTGGCGCGGCGCGACTCGAGGGCAAGTCGGCGTGGCTCACCGGACTGCGTCGCGACGAGGCGTCGACCCGTGCGAACGCACCGATCGTGGGTTTCGACGTCGGTCGCGGCATCGTGAAGGTCAACCCCATCGCGTCGTGGACCCATGACGAGATCGACGGCTACATCGCCGATCGGGGGCTTCCCGTGCATCCGCTGCGCGACAAGGGGTACCCGTCGATCGGGTGCTGGCCGTGCACCAACCCGGTGAAGGACGGCGACGATCCTCGCGCCGGTCGGTGGTCGAGCAGCGGCAAGCTCGAGTGTGGCTTGCACGGTTGGACACCGTCGGCTGCGACTTGAGCGTCCACGAGGTCGCCAGCTCGGGGTTCGGCGCCGAGGCCGACGCCTACGACCGCGCCCGGCCTTCCTATCCTCCCGACGCGGTCGCCTGGTTGTGTGATGCGTTGCGCATCTCGCCGAGCGGGGTCGTGGCCGACGTCGCCGCCGGGACCGGGAAGTTCACGCGGCTGCTCGTGCCCACCGGGGCGTGGATCGTCGCCGTCGAGCCCGTCGCGGCGATGCGGGCGCGGTTGCCGCGCCTGCCGGTGGCCGCCGGCACCGCGGAACGGCTTCCGCTGCGTGACGGCTCACTCGACGCGATCACCGTCGCCCAAGGTTTCCACTGGTTCGACGCCCGTGACGTGCTGCAGGAGTTCCACCGGGTGCTGCGGCCGGGCGGCAGGCTCGGGTTGGTGTGGAACGCGCGCGGACCGGTCGGTCCCGTGGGTCGACGAGCTCTGGTCGATCATGGACCGCGTCGAGAAGCGTGCGCCCTGGCGGGCCCACGACGAATGGCGCGAGTCTGCGTTCGTCGAGACGCCGTGGTTCGGTCCGTTGCACGAAGCGACGTTCCATCACGAGCAGATGCTCACGCCCGACGACGTCGTCGATCGCGTGCGGAGCGTGAGCCACGTCGCCGTCCTCGCGCCGCACCAACAGGATGTTGTGCTCGACGAGGTGCGCACGTTGCTACGCGACGATCCCGCAACCGCGGATCGTGCCGAGCTCGCGCTCCCCTACCGTGTCGACGCCTACTGGACCGAGAGGACCTGACCGTCGACACCGATGCTCAGGGCACGCGACCGACGAACTCCGCGAGCTTCACGTCCGTGGTCGGCGGCGATCATCTCGGCGGCCTTCTCGCCGATCATGATCGACGCCGCGTTGGTGTTGCCGCTGACGACGTTGGGCATGACGCTGGCGTCGGCGACGCGCAGGTTGGCGACGCCGTTCACGCGGAGCCGTCGGGTCGACGACGCTTCCCATCCGGCAGGTCGACGTCAGGTGGTACACGGTCGACGAGTAGTGACGAGCGAGGTCCTCGAGCAGCGCGTCGCTCGGCGTCGTCGCCCGTCGACGTGCCCGTGTTTGGCGGCGAGGAACGGCGGCACGAGCAACGGGCCGATCTCCCGGTGCGACGGCCAGTGCGCCACCACGTCGAGCGCCCGGCGCATGACCGCGATCATCACCTCCATGTCGTGCGGGTCGCCGAAGTAGTTCATGCGGATGTCGGGATGGTCGAACGGGATCGGCGCTGGCGAGGACGATCTCGCCCTCGCTGTGCGGCTGCACCGGGTTGGCGAGCACGATGATGCTCTCGGCGTCGGGGCCGAGACGCTCGGCCGGGTCGTCGAAGTACTCGTCGGGGTCGACCCGGAGACATCGCCGCCACAGATCGTCGTTGTAGCCGCACGCGAAGAACCCGATCTGCGCGTCGTGGGTGTGGTCGTCACCCAACCCGGTCGAGAACCAGGCGCACGCGTCGTAGAGCGACGAGGACACCAGGCCGCTGCCGGTCGTCGCCCATTCGGTCACGCGTCGCTCGGCCTCCTCCTTGAGCGCCTGGAGCTCGGCGGGCATGTCGGCGTCGTCCGCGGGATCGGCCGGCAACGGTCCCGCCGGCGCCCGGAGCGCGTCGGGCCCCAGCGACGAGACCGACCTCGGTCATCGAGATGCCCACCCCCGGCGCCGGGAAGAACAGCCCGACCTGCAGATGGTCCTTGCAGGTGCTTGCCGACGTCGGGCGAGTCGAGCTGACACGGCACGCCCGACCGCGTCGAGCTCGGCCCTCGGTCCGATGCCGGAGAGCAGCAGGATCTGCGGTGACCCGATCGCGCCGGCGCTGAGCACGATCTCCTGGTCGGCGAGGGCGACGGCCGATCTCGCCGTCGGCGGTGCGGTACTCGACGCCTCGCGCGGTCAGTGCGCCCGGACCACCTTCGAGCGAGCACCCGCGTCACGTGCGCGCCGGTGATGATCTCGAGGTTGGGTCGCTGCTCGACGTCGCCCTCGAGGAACGCGTGGTAGGTGCTCGAGCGCTTGCCGTCCCGAGTGGTGGTCTGCAGGAGCGACACGACACCGTCGGGACCACCGCGGTCGCGACCGTTGTAGTCACCGACCGGGATCCCGGCCGCGACGGCGGCGTCGACGAACTCCTGCGCCGCACGAAGGACCGGCGCGCGCACCGAGACTCCGAGCGGACCCTTCGTGTTGTGCGCGTCGGCGTCGACGACGATGTCGCCGCTCGGGGCCAGGCCCTCGCTCTTCTTGAAGTAGGGCAGCACGCTCGTCGTAGCTCCACCCCGTCGCCCCGTCGGCGGCCCACGAGTCGAAGTCGCCCGGATGGCCGCGGACGTACGCCATGTAGTTGATCCCGGAACTGACCCGCCGAGCATCTTGCCGCGCGGCACCATCATCCGGCCCTCGGCGAGACCGAGCCCCGCGTTGCCGGCGTCGGCGGTGTACATCCAGTCCGTCTCGGGGTTCAGCTGCAGCGCCGAGCACGCCGCCGGCATCAGCTCCTCGGGCGGGGGCGTACTTCCGGCTTCGAGCAGTGCGACCCGGCACGTCGGGATCCTCGGAGAGCCTCGCGGCGATGACCGCACCCGCGGAACCGCCACCCACGACGACGACGTCGAATGCTTGCGCCACGAGCGCGGAGCCTACCCAGGCCCTGAAGTTCGCGGTTCAGTTCGCCCGGATCAGGCGGACGCAGAGCATCTTCGAGAGGTTGAAGAGCAGCTTGGCGGCGACGGTCGCGTCCTCGGCGATCATCTTCCGGAGCGCGCCTTCGCTCAGGCTCAGGATCCGGGTCCCATCGGCGGCGGCATCGACATCGAACGCGCGTGGCCGTTCGAGCAGGAACGCCATCTCGCCGAACGCGTCACCCGCGTTCAGCACGTTGACGATCCGGTCGTCGTCACGCACTTCGAGCGTCCCGTTGAGCACCACGAAGATGTTCCGTGCCGTACCGCCGCGCTTGAGCACACGGTCACCCCGCTCGCATTCGATGATGTTGCTCCGCGTGATGCAGCGGTGTGCTTCGTCCTCGGTGAACCCGTCGAACGCCGAGAGCTGTTGCGCGTCGAGCTCGTCGAGCGTGTGGCGGATGTCGCTCCAGTAGTCGTCGAACTCGGTCAACGCCTCGCTGCGCACCGAACCACCCCGGGCGAGCACGGCCTCCACGCAGGTGGGCAGCTCGCCGGACGGCGTCGACGGTCCGAGCCCGCGCAGCCCGTCGACGTCAGGAAGGAACGACACCAGCGGGATGAGGTACCCGGCCGCGGGGCTGTTGATGTTGTGCCGCGCGTACGGGCGCTGGCCCATCTTCAGGTACATCGACAGCAGGTGCGGCTCGCAGCACCCGAACACCAGGCGCAGGTCGAACGTGTCCATGAACTCCGCGCTGTCCATGATCATCTGCTCGAGCACGCCCGTGCCGCGGTACTCGGGCAGCACGCTGTTGCGTTCGCCGACGGCCAGGTGCTCGGCCGGGATCTCGGCGAGGAACGGGGCGAGGTCGTACTGCTCGATCTGGCGGGGCGAGAAGCCGTCGCCACCCCAGGTCACGCGGTTGGCGGCCACCACGCGGTCGCCGTCGCGCGCGTAGAACAGCCAGCTGTGCTCGTCTTCGGGCTCGGCGAACCGGTGCGCTTCGGTGCCCTCGACGTCGTGGTAGCGGTCCATCTCGTCGACGTACACCGCATAGCGCAATGCCTGCACGGCTTCGATCTCGGCGCGGGTGGTCGCCCGGCCGCACTCGATGGTCATGAGGCCTCCGTCTCGGTGTCGGCGTCGGCGTCCTCACCTGCGTCCGAAAGGCCAGTCAATCAGACAACCTGCACGCCGTCACCCGTAGGCAATAGGGCTACGATATGGCAATGCCTCGGATCCAGACGATGGTGCAACTCACCGACACGCTCGTCGGCCTGCTCGACCAGGAAGCCGGGCGCCGCGGGATCTCCCGGTCGGCGCTCGTCCGCGACCTGTTGGAGGAGTCGCTGTGCGACCAGCAGGAGGCCGAGATCGACCGCCAGATCGTCGAGGGGTACACGCGCGTGCCACCCGCGACGCCCGACGAGTGGGGCGACCTCACCCGAGACTCCGATGCCGGACTGAGTGACCTGTTCGCACGGCTCGACGCCGAAGAGCGCGACGCGGGATTCGGACCGTGGTAGCTCGCGGCGAGATGTGGTGGTACGAGCCGCCGGAGCACACGCGCCGTCCCTTCCTCGTGCTCACCCGAGACGCGGCGATCCCCGTGCTCGAACAGATCCTGGCGGTGCCGGCCACCCGCACCGTGCGCGGGATCCCCACCGAGGTGGAGCTCGACGAATCGCACGGCATGCCGACCCGTTGCGCGCTTGCTCTCGACAACGTGACCGTCATCCGCAAGTCGTTGTGCACCGAGCGGATCACCCGACTCGATCCCGAACGCATACGCGCCGTGTGCGACGCGCTCCGCATCGCCACCGCCTGCTGACCGTTCCGGTCGGCAGCCCGCTCACCCCTGCTCCGCCGCAAGGGCGGCGTCGATCTCGGTCAGCGTGAACAGCACGAGGTCGTCGTACGCGAGGGCGGCGCCCTGGGTTCGGGCCGCCTCATACCGGGCCTCACCGAGTCGGGCACGCAGGTCCTCGATCAGCGGCTGCTGCTGCTCGACCAACGCGAGCATCTGTGATCGAAGGTGGCTCTGGGTCACGGCACTGCTGATGACGACGGCACCTTCCTCGCGTCCCGCGGCGGCGAGGATCTCCACTGCTCGGGTCACTCCCGCCATCGTGGTCAGGTGGTCGCCCGTGTCACGCGTGTAGACGACCGCGCTGCGGAGCATGTCGAGGGCCTCCGCGATGTTGCCGGCCTGGGCATGGAGCCGGGAGAGCTCGCCGAGTGACGGCCCGAGCACGTTGTACGCGGCACCGGCGCGAGCGAGTGCGATGCTCTCCTCCAACGCGGGAATCGCGGCGTCGGGATCGGTCTCGGCCAACACGTAACCCAACGCGCCGAACGCGGCGGCGAGGAACGACGGGCTGCCCGATTGTCGGGCGAGGTCCATTGCGATGTCGCAACGCCCGCGGGCTTCCGTCCAGGCTCCCCCCATCGCCAAGTAGTAGGCCGCGGAAACCATCGCCGCGCCGCGGCCGTAGACGTCGTGCTCGAAGAGTGGGTGGCTCGCGAGCGCAGAGTCGATGACCGCGACGCCGCGTGCGTGCTCGCCGATCGTGCCGTCGATCATGCCCAACACGATGAACGGCAGCATCGGCACGATGGCATCATCGGAAGCATCGTCGCGAGTCGCATCGCGGGCGAGGACGCGTGCCCCATCGACGTCGCCTCGATAGAGGCGCGACTGCGCGGCGGCCGCGAGGATCATCGCCCGCCGCCCGGGCGTGGTTTCATCCACCACGGCCAGCGCGCGCTCGGCGAGCGCGCCCACGCCCGACGCCGTTGAAGTGAGCGCTTGCATCGCGAGGGCCGCGATGATGCGCAGACCCTGCCCGCGATCGATCGACGCGGTGGAATCCAACGCCCACACGACGGCGGCGCGGAGGTTGTCGAGCTCGGCCCAGAAGCGTGTTGCCCAGGCCAGCTCGTCGGGACCGAGCAGCGCGGGCCCGATCTCCTCGGCGAATGCGGCGAAGTACTCGGCGTGGCGGCGTCGCCACGGGTCGGACTCGCCCGTCTCGTCGAGGCGTTCACGCGCGTAGGCGCGCAGCGTCTCGAGCATCTGGTATCGGGTGGTGCCGTCGGGGGTCTCGTCGGCGACCACCATCGACTTCGCCACCAGCCCGGCGAGCGCGTCGAGCGCGTCCCACTCGTCGAGCTGCTCGTCGGTCACGACCGCTCGCACCGCGGCGGCGTCGAAGGTTCCGGCGAACACGCCGAGCCGG
Source organism: uncultured Actinomycetes bacterium (assembly GCA_963726965.1). Lineage (GTDB taxonomy): Bacteria > Actinomycetota > Acidimicrobiia > IMCC26256 > DASPTH01 > DASUAS01. The sequence goes on from CAVSEI010000009.1 coordinate 127,130, forward strand.
TCGAACACCGAACGCTCTGCGTCGGACAACAGCGAGTACGACCAGTCGACCGTCGCCCGCAAGGTCTGGTGGCGTTCCATCGCGGTGCGCCGCCCACCCCGCAGCAACCGGAACCGTTCGTCGAGCAGCCCTGCGATCTCGCTCGGGCTCATCGATCCCACCCGTGCCGCGGCGAGCTCGATGGCCAACGGGATGCCGTCGAGACGCCGGCACACTTCTGCCACTGCCGGCGCGTTCGCGGCGTCGACGGCGAACCCCGATCGCGCCGAGGCTGCCCGTTCCTCGAACAGTCGGATCGCGTCGTTGGCACCCAGCTCGCCGAGTCGAGCTCGCTTCGTCAGGCAGGGGCAACGACCGCAGCCCGACGACCTGTTCGCCGTCGACCGAGAGCACCTCTCGACTGGTGGCCAACACCGACACCGTCGGGCAGCCGTGCAGGATGGCGTCGGCGAGACGTCCCGCAGGGTCCAACAAGTGCTCACAGTTGTCGAGGACGATGAGCAGCTGCTTCGTACGGAGGTAGTCGACGATGCTCGCCGCCAATGACATCTCGGGGCGCGGCGCGACGCCGAGAGCAGCCGCGACCACCTGGGCCATGGTCTCGGCGTCTTCCGCGGCGGCGAGCTCGCAGAACCACGCACCGTCGGCGAAGCGCGGCAGCACGTCGGCGGCGACCTGCGCGGCGAGGCGGGTCTTGCCCACGCCGCCGACGCCGGTGAGCGTGACCAGCCGCGCGGTGGTGAGGGCTTTGCCGATCGCGTTCAGCTCGGCGTCGCGGCCGACGAACGACGTGACCTGTGCGGGCAAGTTCCCCGGGAACGCGTCGAGCGAGCTGCAGGCGCGGGAACTCGCGCGCGAGCCCCGGCGCGACCACTTGGAACACGCGCTCGGGGCGGGCGAGGTCGCGCAGCGTGTGCTCACCGAGATCGACCAGCTCGACGGCGCGGTCCTGCACCAGCTCCTCGGTCGCGCGCGACACCACGATCTGGCCACCGTGCGCCACCGACATCAGCCGCGCGGCGCGGTTCACCGCGGTGCCGTAGTAGTCGCCGTCACGCTGTTCCGCGGGACCGCTGTGGATCCCCATCCGCACCTGCAGCGCCTCGGGCAACGTCCACGCTTCGGCACTCAGCGCGAGCTGGGCCTCGACGGCCGCGTCGATGGCGTCGTGCGCGGCGGCGAACGCGGCGTGGAAGCCGTCACCGGTCGTCTTCACCACGTACCCGTCGTGTGACGCGATCGCGGCGGCGACGATCTCGTCGTGGCGCGCCAGCGCCGGCTGCATCGCGTCGGGATGCTCCTGCCACAGGCGCGTCGAGCCCTCGAGGTCGGTGAACAGGAACGTCACCGTTCCCGACGGGAGCTCAGCCATCATCCGACGAGTCGGCGATCACCGCGAGTTGCTGGAGCGAGAGCTCGACCATGGCGGCGTCGTCGAGGGTGAGGCCTCGCGTGTAGTGGGTGTCGAACTCGTCGCCGAGCCGTCGGCGGAGCGAGCCCTCGTAGTGATTCTCGGCGTCGGCCTCAACGCTCGTTCCGCCCTGGTGCGACCGAACGCGATACGCACGCAACGCACCGAGGAGCTCGGCCGCCTGCTCCGGCGCGGGACGGCTCGACGACCGCGATCACCGCGTTCGTCACCAGCCCGAGGAACGTCGTCGTGTAGTCGACGGTGTGCTGCACGGACAGAATCGCCCACCTCGCCGCCGCCGGCCGGTCGCCGGCGCGGAGCTCGTACAGCGCGAGGAACATGTCGACGGTGGCATTGCTCGCGTGCATCCCGAGCTCGTCGTAGGTGGCATGGGCGCGCTTCAGGTACGCGCCCCCGCCATCGGGCTCGGTCAGGTGGATGCCGCTCATCCGGGAGCTGCAGACGTTCGCCAGCAGGAACCGGTTGTCGAGCGTCTCGGCCAGTTGCACCACCTCCCGCTCGGCATCGACGGCGCGGTCGTGTGCGCCGCCGGTGTCGAAGATCGAGCAGCACCACCCCAATCCGAGGCCGCGTACGAACAGGTCTGGCTCTTCGGCGCTCACGGACACGATGCTCTCCGCCCGCGCGATCGCCTCCTCCGTCCTCCCCTGGAAGAGCTCGACGAAGCCGCTCACCCCGAGCGCCAAGAGTGCCAACTTTCCGCTTGTGCCAGCCGCGAGCGCCTCGGCGGCTTCCGCGAGCTCCGCCGCCCCCGCGACATCGATCATCAGTGCCATGTCAGCGGCGACTCCGAGCGCGTCAATGCGTGCCACCGGATCGGTCTCGGGCCGACCCCGGAGCTCGGTCGCCCACGAGGCGCCTTCGACGTGGCGGTTCCGCTTCCAGACCGCATGCAGCGACGCGTACACGTGCTCGAACCGCGCCGACGAACGGTCGTCCGCCGCGTGGCGGAGGGCCACGCGGATGTTCTCGAGCTCGTCCTCGATCTCGTCGAGGGCCGCGAGATCGAAGGAGCCGTAGAGCCGCGGCCGACGGAGCAGCACGTAGTCGGCATAGTGGTCGGCGTGCCGCTCGCGGTACGACGCCAATGTGTCCGCGGTCGCGAGGTTGGCCTGACCGAAGTGGCGCATGGTCTCGAGCAACCGGTAGCGCGTGTGGTCGGCGTGTTCGTCGGCCACGACGAGCGACTTGTCGACGAGGCCGAGGACTCCGTCGAGCACCTCCCACTCGTCGACGCCGTCACCGGCGACCACGGCCTCCGCCGCCTCGATCGTGAACGGCCCCGCGAACACCGACAGGCGATCGAACACGCGCTGCTGGGTCTCGTCGAGCAGGTCGTAGGACCAGCGCGCCGCGGCATCGAGCGTGCGGTGGCGGCCGGGCGCGAGCCGATCACTCGACGACAACAACCGCAGCCGCTGGTCGAGTCGTCGTGCGATGTCGGCCGGCGTCATCCCTCGCACCCGCGCCGCCGCCAACTCGATCGCCAGTGGCACGTGATCGAGTTGCTCGCAGATGTCGACGATGGCGGATTCGTTCTCGTCGGTGATGACGAAGTCGGCGCGCACCATCCGGGCCCGATCGGCGAACAGCGCCACGCTGTCGCGTGAGATGCCCACCTGACCCGACAACGGAGCCACCGCCCACACGTGCTCGCCGCGCACGCCGAGGGGCGACTGGCTCGTCGCCACCACCGACACCGTGGTCGACGCTTCCAACAGGCGATCGACGAGCTCGGCCACCTCGACGGGGAGGTGTTCGCAGTTGTCGATCACGAGCAGTGCTTCACGGGTCTTCCCCCACGCGCACAGCGTCTCGGTCGCCGATTCGCCGCGCCTGGTCGGCACGCCCAGCGCTTCGAGGACGGTCGCCGCGGCCAGCGCGCCTTCCTCGAGCGCGGCGAGCGACGCGAACCACACCCCGTCCTTGTACACGGGGCCGAGCTCGGCCGCGACCTGCAGCGCGAGGCGCGACTTGCCGACACCACCGGGACCAGTGAGGGTCACCAGTCGCTCGCGGGCGACGAGCGCGGTCAGCTCCTTCAACTCGTCGGCCCGGCCCACGAAGCTCGTGCGCTGTACCGGCAGGTTGCCCGGGAGCTCGTCGAGCGAGCGAAGCGGTGGGAACTCCGAGCCCAGGCCGGACGCCTGCACCTGGAACACCCGCTCCGCGGCCGCGAGGTCGCGCAGGCGGTGTTCGCCGAGGTCGACGAGCTCGATGTCGGTGTCACGCACCAACTCGCTCGTGGCCAACGACACGACGACCTGACCACCGTGCGCCACGCTCATCAGTCGCGCGGCACGGTTGACGCCGCTGGCGTAGTAGTCGCCGTCGCGCAGCTCGGCCTCGCAGGTGTGCACACCCATGCGCACTCGCAATGGCCGCGGCAGCGACCACACCTCGTCGTCGAGCGCGTGCTGGGCCGCGACGGCCGCGGCCACTCCCGCCTCCGCGGTGCCGAACACGGCGTGGAACCCGTCGCCAGTGGTCTTCACCACCGACCCGCCCTGGCCCTCGATCGCGGCGCGCACCAGCTCGTCGTGGCGGGCCAGCGCGTCGTGCATCAGGTCGGGGTGCTCCTCCCACAGGCGCGTCGAGCCCTCGAGGTCGGTGAACAGGAACGTGACCGTCCCCGACGGCAACTCGCTCAACCCGATCCCTCCGAAGGTGCAGTCCCGAACCGCAAGTCAATCAGACACTTCGCCTCTCGTGCGTGGTTCACATCGAGCCCTGTGGCACGACCCACTCGTGGGGCGCCCCGCCCGCCGAGGCGATCCGCTCGAAGTCGGCGTCGTAGTGCAACACCACCAACCCGGCGAGCCGCGCCGCCGCCGAGATGATCAGATCCGGGATCGCGACCCGATGTTGGCCTCGTCGCGCAAGTTCGTGCTGCAGATCGATCGCGGTCGACATCACCTCGGGCGTGACGGGTGCAGCATCGAGGCTCCGACGCTCTTCCAAGATCGCTTCGTAGTCGCGGAGGTTGCGGCTGCTGTAGAGCACCTCGAGGTCGACGATCGCGCACGTCGCCAACTCGCCCCCTTCGAGGAGCGGCCGGAGCCGAGCCTCGACCGCCGGCACCGGAAACCGGGCCAGCGCGCTCTTGTCGGCGAGATATCTCGCGCTCAGCGCCACGCGCCGGACATCACCCGAGGTTTCGCGAGATCCAGGCCGTCCATCGACGCGAGCCGGTCGGCGTGGCGCCGTCGACGGGCGGCCAGCACCACTTCCTCGAGTGAACGGTTGACCGTCTCCTTCATCGTGGCCGCGCCAAGTACGTCCGCCGCCTCGTCGAGGAGCTCGTCGTCAATGTCCACCAGTCGCTTGCTCATCCTGCGAGTATATCCTTCTGTCGCCATCCTGGATATACCACGGTCATACCCGACAACTCGGGCTCCCACCACGCCGCGCCGGACCGAACGCCGCGTGAACGAGACCACCTACGCTCACATCATGTGGATCCGGCGGGCGATCGCGATCGCGTTGATCCTGGTCGGAGTGGTGTGGTTCTTCCAGGGTGTCGGCGTGATCGAGGGATCGTTCATGACCGGCGAAGCGGTCTGGGCCGTCATCGGCGTCGGGTGCGTGATCGTCGGCGGGGCGATACTGCTGCGACCGGCGCGGCGGGTCTAGCCGCCCCTCCCGCGTCGACGTCACTGGATCGAGAGGACCCGATCGTGCAGACCTACAGCTTCACCGTGCACGCCGCCGCACCGACTGAAGTCGTGTTCGAGGTCCTCGCCGACGCCGCGCGCTGGCACGAGTGGGCGGGTTTCTCGGTGGCGACCTCCACCTGGGAGCGCGAGGGCGAACCGGCTCCCGGTGGCGTGGGCGCGATCCGCCGCCTCGGGCGTGCGCCGATGTACGGACGCGAACAGATCGTCGAGTACGACCCGCCGGTGCACATGGCATACACGATCCTGTCCGGCATCCCCGTGCGCGGGTACCACGCCGACATCGACCTGCGGGCCGACGGCCGCGGCACCGCGATCCATTGGTCGGGCGCATTCGAGCCCAAGGTTCCGGGCACCGGCGCGATCCTCGCCGTCGTGCTCGGCCGCATCGTGCACGGGTACGGACGCGCCGCCGCCAAGGAAGCCGAGCGGCGCGTCGCTACCGGCTGACCCCGTGGTGGCTCAGGGCGGGTAGACCTCGGCCGCCGCGGTGACCTCGGCCGCTGCGGTCGCCGGTGACACCTCGTCGCCGTCGTGGGCACCGACGATGAAGTGCACGACCCGAAGACGCCGGGTGGCGAGGATCCAGGCGAGGAGCGCCAGCATCACGACCGCTGCCAACGCCACCGCCTCCCCCGGGCCCAGCACCGATCCGAGGACGCCGCCGATGAGCGCGGCGATGGGCACGCCTCCGGCGGTGACCATGGTGTAGAGCCCCATGACGCGCCCGCGGAACGCGTCGGGCGACGACCCGATGAGCAGCCCTTGCACCACCGTGCTGAGCACGAAGAAGGAGAATCCGAACCCGGCGAGCGCCACCGCGGTCGCGAGCAACACGGTGGACACACTGATCACGAGGTAGATGCAGGCGATGCAGGCGATCGCCGCCGCGATGGCGAACCGGCGGCGGCGGTCGCTGGCGAACTCTCCGGCGACGATCGCGCCGGCGATCGCACCGACGCCGGTCGCAACCTGCAGCAACGCAAACCCGGAAGCACCCTCGTGGAGGAGATCGGTCACGATCACCGGGAGCAGCGCGGCGTGGTAGACGACGAAGGTGGTCACGAACGTGATGAGCAGCAGGAAGCGGATCTGCGCGTCACGACGGGCGAAGCGGAAGCCGACTGCAAGTTGCGCCCAGAACGGCTCGTGCGTCACCGGGCGCCGCGTGTTCGCACGGACGAACCCCCACGCCACGACGACCGCGAAGAAGCTGACCGCGTTGAGGTAGAACGCCCACTGCAGGCCCCATCCGCTGATCACCACCGCCGCGAACGACGGGCCGAGGATCCGCGTGAGGTTGCTCATCACGCTCACCGACGCGACCGCCTCGGGAAGCTCGGCGCCCGGCACGATCTCGCCCACAACCGCGCTCATGGCCGGTTGGGTGAGCGCGGTCGCGACCCCGCCGAGCGCAGCGAGACCGAGCATGAGGGGGATCGTCTGCTCGCCCGTCGCGACCAGCAGACCGAGCGCGACGGACGGTGGCACCGCGAAGAGGTTCCCCGTCACGACGACCGCGCGCCGACTCCGACGGTCGGCGAGCGCGCCACCGAACGGCGCCAGGAGCAGGAACGGCAGGAACTGCGCGACGAGGCTCAGCGCCACCGCGAACGGCCACGAGCTCAACTGGCGGATGCCCCACCCGAGGGCGACGTACTGGCCCCACGTGCCGAGCTGCGACACGCCGTTGCCGATCTGGACCAGCGCGAAGTCGCGGTGGCGCATGACGAGGATCGAGCGCGGGATCCTCGAGTTCACGGCGACCATGTGCCGTCACTCTTGCATGCTCCGAGTCGCGCTCGTCGACCCAGGAAGCCTGCGGTGCTAGCTGCGCTCGGCCTGCTCGTCGGCGATCTCGCGGATGCGCGCGACCTTCTCGTCACTGTGGTTCACGTCGAGGCCCTGGATCTGGATGAGTTCCTCACGCGCCGCGGCCGTGATCGCCTCGGCGTTCTCGTCGGCGGCGGCGAGGCGGGCGTCGATACCCTCGGCCACGATCGCTTCCGCCTCCTCGACCAATGCCGCCACCATCTCGGACTCCGGCACCACGCGCACGACTTTGCCCCGGACGAACAAGTGGCCCTTGCCGCGGCCGGCGGCGATCCCGAGGTCGGCGTCGCGCGCCTCCCCCGGTCCGTTCACGACGCAGCCCATCACCGCGACCTGCAGCGGGATCTTGCGCTCCTCGAGCGCGTCCATCGCCTCGCGTGCGACCTTGATCACGTCGACCTCGGCACGTCCGCACGACGGGCAGGCGATGAGATCGAGCCCCTTGCGTTCGCGCAGCCCCATCGCCTCGAGCAGCTGACGGCCCGCCTTCGCCTCTTCGACCGGATCCGCGGTCAGCGAGAACCGAATGGTGTCACCGATGCCTTCGGCGAGCAGCGTCGCGATGCCCGCGGTCGACTTCACCAGACCACCGGGCAACGGGCCGGCCTCGGTGACGCCGAGGTGCAGCGGAAAGTCGACCGTCTCCGAGAGCAGCCGATACGAGTCGATCATCACGGGCACGTTCGACGACTTCACCGAGATCTTGACGTCGTCGAAGTCGACCTCGGCGAAGTACGCGAGCTCGCGCTGCGCCGACGCAACCAGCGCCTCGGGAGTCGCGCCGCCGTGCGCGTCGGCGATGTCCGGATCCAGTGATCCCGCGTTCACACCGATGCGGATCGGTAGGCCGCGGTCCTTCGCCTCACGCGCCACGATCTTGATGTGCTCGGGCTTGCGGATGTTGCCGGGGTTGAGGCGCAGGCCCTGCACGCCGGCTTCCATGGCCGCCAGCGCGAGCTTGTACTGAAAATGGATGTCGGCGATGATCGGCACCGGCGAGCGGGGCACGATCTGCGCGAGACCCTCTGCCGCCGCTTCCTCGTTGCACGTGCACCGCACGATGTCGCAACCGTTCGCGGCCAGTGAATAGATCTGCGCGAGTGTGCCGTCGACGTCCGCGGTCTTGGTGGTCGTCATCGACTGCACCGTCACCGGCGCGCCCCCGCCGACTGCGACCCCACCCACGTGGATCGCGCGGGTCATGCGGCGCTGCATCCGCTACTGACCCAGCTGGCGGATGTCGAGGACCATCGACGACAACCCGAGGAACAGAATCGGGATCAGGAGCACGACACTCACGGGGATGAGCTTGCGGTAGTCGACGTACACGCGGCGGTGACGCACCTTCGACGCCACCCACTCGTAGATCACGACGACCGCGTGACCGCCGTCGAACGGCAGGATCGGCAGCAGGTTGAACACCGCGAGGATGAAGCTGATCTGACCGAGCAGCAACAGGATGAGCCACATGTTGCTGCCGACGACGTCACTCCCGGCGTCGACGATGCCGATCAACGACATCGGTCGGTTGAGATCCTGTTGCGATCCGGCTGCCGGCGCGGCGGACGTGAAGCTCTGCGACGCGGAGGTCTGCACGCCCGAGGGTGAGAGCCGGTCGCTGAGGACATTGGTGAAACCGGTGAAGATGGAGCCCATCGTCTTGAACGACTCGGGAACCGCTTCGAGGACGCCCACGTCGCGGACGATGGTGCCGGGTCCGACACCGAGGAAGCCGTGACCGTCCTGGACCTTCGGCGTGGCGACGACCGTGACCTGTTCGCCGTGGCGATCGACCACCAGGGTGAGCTGCTTCCCGCCGCTCTTCTGGATGATCGACTTCAGGTCGTCCCAGCCCGCGAGCGCGGCGCCGTTGACCGCCACGATCTTGTCGCCGGTTTGCAGGCCCGCCTCGTGCGCGGCGCTGTCGGCGGTGATCCGCTCGACGGTCGTGTTCGGCCCGTCGAAGACGCGACCCTGTCCCGCGATCACGACGAAGAACAGCACGAAGGCGATGATCAGGTTGACGGTGACGCCCGCGAGGATGACGGTGAGCCGCTTGCCCGGGGTGCCTTGACGAAACGTGCGGGGTTCGTCGGCGGGGTCGACCTCTTCCATGTTGGTCATGCCGATGATGCGCACGTAGCCGCCGGCGGGAATCGCCTTCACCCCGTACTCGGTCTCGCCCCGCCGGAACGACCAGAGGCGGGGCCCGAACCCGAGGAAGAACTCGGTGACCTTCATCCCCGAGCGTTTCGCGGTCCAGTAGTGGCCGAACTCGTGGAGCATCACCATCAGGATGATTCCGGCGATCAGGATGAGCGGGGTACGGCTGCCGGGCACGAAGATCGCCAGCGCGATCATCCCGACGACGAACGCGACGAGGATCCGGGTCGCGGTGTCGCTGTTGACCTCGACGGTGGCGTCTTCCAGCGGATCTTTCACGAGAGCCTCACGCGGCCTTGCTCCAACGGTCGACGGCGTTGGCGGCGCGCTCACGGGCCACCCGGTCTGCCTCCAGAACGTCGGCGACATCGTGAACGTTCCCGGTGCCCGCGTCGAGCGCTTCCGCGGCCACCGCGGCGATCGCCGTCCACGGGATCCGCCCGTCGAGGAACGCGGCGACCGCGACCTCGTTGGCCCCGCTGAGCACCGCCGGTGCGCCGCCGCCGGCCCGGCCCGCGTCGAACGCGAGCCTCAGGCACGGAAACGCGTCGAGATCGGGAGTTTCGAACGTGAGGTGCCCGACCGTGGTCCAGTCGATGGCGCCGAAGGCCTCGGGCAGACGGTCCGGGGCGCCCAGGGCGAGCCCGATGGGCAGGCGCATGTCGGGCATCGAGAGCTGCGCGATGGTCGCGCCGTCGACGAATTCCACCATGCTGTGCACGATCGACTGCGGGTGCACCACGACGTCGATCTGCTCGAACGTGACGCCGAACAGCTCGTGGGCCTCGATCACCTCGAGCCCCTTGTTCATGAGCGTGGACGAGTCGATGGTGATCTTGGCCCCCATGGCCCACGTCGGGTGGCGCAGCGCGTCGGCGATCGTCACCTCCTCGAGTTGCGCACGGGTGAAGCCGCGGAACGGGCCGCCGCTCGCGGTGAGGATCAGCCGGTGCACTTCGGCGGGTCGCCCCGCCCGCAAGCACTGGTAGAGCGCGGAGTGCTCGCTGTCGACGGGCACGATCTCGCCGTTTCCCCGGTCCCGCACCGCCGCCACCACGGGGCCGCCGGCGATCAGGCTCTCCTTGTTCGCCAGGGCAAGGCGCTTGCCGTGCTCCAGCGCGGCCAACGTCGCGGGCAGGCCCGCGAAGCCGACCACCGCGTTCAGCACGACGTCGACGTCAGGATGCGCTGCGAGTTCGGCCAACACCTCCGGTGCATCGGCACACAGCCGAGCGGACACGAGGGGGACATCGAATTCCGCGGCCTGGGCGTCGAGCAACTCGCGGTTGCGGGCCGCCGCCAGCGCGACGACCTGGTATTCGTCGCGGTGGTTCCGGACGACGTCGAGCGCCTGCGTACCGATGGAGCCCGTTGACCCGAGAATCGCGACGCGCCGCATCAGGTGATTCCGAGCGCGACCACCAGGTAGTAGACCGCGGGCAGGCAGAACAGCATCGCGTCGAAGCGGTCGAGCACTCCTCCGTGACCCGGGAGCAACGTGCCGAAGTCCTTGAGGCCGAGATCGCGCTTCAGCATCGACTCGACGAGATCACCGAGCGGAGCGAAGACGGCGACGACGAGGCCGAGGAGCAGCCCGTGTCCGAGCGAGTCCCACGGATGGAGGCCCAGGACCGCGCCGACGATCGCACCCATGAGCACCGCCGCGGCCATGCCGCCGAGGAGACCCTCGATCGTCTTGTTGGGAGAGACGTCGGGCATCAGCGGCCGGTGACCCATCCGCGACCCCACGAAATACCCGGCGACGTCGTAACTCACCGCGCACAGCACCAGGCCGATGATCATTCCGACGCCGTCGGGGAACACCAGGAGGAGGCCGGCGAATCCGCCCAGGATCCCGACGTAGGCGAACCCGAAGAAGGTGACCGCGGCGTTCACCATCGGCCGGGCGTGGACGACCTTGGCGAGATACCAGAACAGGGTGAAGCCGATGACGACCGCACTGACGAGCGGGAAGGCCCGTTCGCCGTGGTTGTAGGCGATACCGACCAGAGCGAGCGATCCCAGCACGCCGAGCAGAGTGGCGGGCTGGAAGCCGGCGCGGCGGAGCCCCTCGAAGAGCTCGAACGCGGCGGCGGCGACGATCACGGTGACCAGCACCGCGGTGCCGGCGCGGCCGATGACGAACGCCAGCAGCGCCACCGCGGCGAGGATGGCGCCGGTGATCACCCGGGTCGGGAGGTCGTCGCGCGTCGGCGCGACGCGCGAGCTCCCGCCGTCGTCGTCGATCGACGGATACGGCGACGCGGCGGTGGCCGCGGCTGCGCCGCGCGCGCGGTTCTGGCGCGGTGCCCGGGACCGTGAGCGGCGCGAGGGCGCGCGCCGCGCGGCGACTTGGGCCGCGAACTCTTCGTCCTCGTCGATGTCGGGAGTGTCGACCAGCGCGCCCATCGCGGTGGTGTCGTCGTGCAGCGACTCGTCGCCCAGGCCGAAGTCGCCGTCACCCCAGTCGCCGGCATCGGACCGGAATCGCGGCTGGTTGCCTGCACCCGCGGCCGCCCACACCTCTTCGTCGCCCGGATCGTCGGCGATCATCGGCACCTCTCCCGTCGGGGGTTCGGTCCAGTGTTGGAGTGGCATCGGGCCCGACGGTTCACCCATCGAAGGGGCGGGGGCGGGCGTCGGTCGCGGGGACGGCGCCGGGACGTCGCCGGGGAGACGGTCGGCGGGCAGCGGGAAGCGCGCCGCGGGCTGGACGTCGTCCGGAGGCGCCGACCGGCGCCGACGACGCGGGGAAGCTCGGGACGCGGCCGGTCGGGTCCGCCCTCCACGGCAGCCTGGGCCTCTTCCGCACCGAGGATCCGCACGCCCTCGGCAGGCGGCGGCTCGGGACGGTCGTCATCGAAGTTGGGCACACGATCCTCCGAAAATGTCGCTCCACCAGGCTAGACGCGTTGCCCATCCCGGCGGCGGCCTCGCTGAGAGCGGTCTCAGCCTCTCCAAAATGGGGCCTGATCTCCACAATGAGCCTAAATGGAGAGCAGCTCCTGCTCCTTGTGCTTGAGCATGTCGTCGATCTCGGCGACGACCTCATGGGTGTGCTTCTCGAGATCCTTCTCGACCCGATCGAGGTCGTCCTTGCTGATCTCGCCGTCCTTTTCCAGCCCCTCGAGCTCGTGGCGAGCGTGGCGGCGGGCATTGCGCACGGCCACCCTGCCCTCTTCGGCCCGGGTCCGCACCACCTTCACGAGGTCCTTGCGGCGATCTTCGGTGAGCTCGGGGAACGTCAGCCGGATGATCTGGCCGTCGTTCGACGGGTTCACCCCCAGGTCGCTCTGCTGGATCGCCTTCTCGATCGCCTTGATCGTGCCCTTGTCGTAGGGCGCGATCGTGAGCACACGGGGTTCGGGCACACCGAAGCCGGCGATCTGCTGCAGCGGGACCTCGCTGCCGTAGGCGTCGACCTTCAACTTCTCCACCAGGCCCGACGACGCCCGACCGGTGCGCACCGCCGCGAACTCCGACTGGAGGTGGGCGACTGCTTTGCGCATCTTGTCGTGGCAATCCTCGATCACCAGTGCTCGCATCTCCTCGCCGTCGCTGCTCATGTCGACGCCGCCGAACTCACCAGGGTGCCGATCCGTTCGCCGACCAGTGCCCGGTGGATGTTGCCGGGCGCGGTGACGTCGAACACGATGATCGGCAACTCGTTGTCCATGCAGAAGGTGATCGCGGTCGAGTCCATCACCTTCAGCCCTTTGTTCAGGATCTCGAAGTGGCTCACGTGCGTCAGCTTCACTGCGGTGGGATCGAGACGCGGATCCGCGCTGTAGACGCCGTCGACGCCCGAGTGCGTTCCCTTCAGGATCGCTTGCGCGCCGATCTCCGCCGCCCGCAGCGCGGCGGTGGTGTCGGTCGTGAAGTACGGGTTGCCGGTGCCCGCGGCGAAGACCACGACCCGGCCCTTCTCCAGGTGCCGGATCGCCCGCCGCGGGATGAAAGGCTCCGCCACCTGCGCCATGGTGATCGCGGTCTGCACGCGCGTCGGCTGCCCGACGGCCTCGAGCGAGTCCTGCAGGGCGAGCGCGTTGATCACGGTTGCCAGCATGCCCATGTAGTCGGCCCGGGCCCGGTCCATCCCGCGCGTCGCACCCGACATCCCCCGCCAGATGTTGCCGCCACCGACGACGATCGCCAGCTCGACGTTGAGCTCGACGCGCGCCTCGGCCACTTCCTCGGCGATCCGTTGCACGACCGCGGCGTCGATGCCGTAGTTGGTCGTGGTGTCGGCGAATGCCTCACCCGACAGCTTGAGCACGACGCGACGGAACTGGCTTTCAGCCATTCTCCGGCTCCTTGTGCCTTCGACACCGGGCCGCCGGCTCGCGACGTTCGCTCATACAACGCCGGACGCTAGTCCTCGCCCACCTTGACGCGGGCGAACCGGGCGAGGCTGGCGCCGCCGCCGAGTTCCTCGACCAACTTGCCGATGCTGACCTTCGGATCCTTGACCGACGCCTGCTCCAGCAGCACCGAGTCCTTGTAGAACGCGTTGAGACGGCCCTTGACCGCGCCTTCGAGCTTGGCCTCGGGGACCCCCTCGTTGCGGCTCTTCTCCTCGATGACGGCCTTCTCGCGCTCCAACACGTCAGCCGGGACTTCTTCCCGCGTCAGGTAACCGGGCGCCGCGAACGAAACGTGCAGCGCGATCTCGTGCGCGACTTCCCGCGCCTTCTCGTCGGCCGGATCGACGCCGGTGAGCTCGACCAGCACCGCGATGGTGCCCCGGTCGTTCTGGGTGTGCCGGTAGCCGTCGAGCAGACCGTCGGACTCGAAGCGGACGACGCGACCGAGCACGACGTTCTCGCCGAGTTTCCCGGCCAGCTGGAGGAGCGAATCGCCGACGGTGGAGCCGTCGAACGGAAGCGCCTCCACGTTGGTGTCGCCGTTGGCGGCCACCAGCTTCGTCAGCTCGGCAACCGTCGCCACGAAGTCACTGCCCTTGGCGACGAAGTCGGTGTTGCAGTTCAGTTCGACGATGGCGGCGACGTTGCCGTCGACCACGACGTCGACAGCACCCTCAGTGGCGTCACGCGAGCCGAGCTTGCTGGCCTTGGTGATGCCCTTGGCCCGGAGGACGTCGAGGGCGCGCTCGACGTCGCCCTCGGACTCCTCCAGCGCGTTCTTGCAGTCCATCATCCCCGCGCCCGTCGCTTTGCGCAGCGCGGCGATGTCCTTGGCCGACGACTCAGCCATTCGTGTCGCTCTCCTGGATCTCGGTGGTCCCCGGGTCCGGGACGGACTCGGGTGCCGGGGTGGGCTCGGGTTCGGCGGCGGCCGCGGCCTTGGTCTCGGCGAGCTTCGCCTCACGTTCACGCTGCGCCGCGGCCGCGGCGTCGCGCGCCTGCTGCTGCTCGGCCGCTTTCGCCGCCTGCTCCTCGGGGCTCAGCTGCTTCGGCGCGGGCGGCGCCGGCTTCGCGGGGGCGGCGTCGGCCTTGACCCCGGCCTTGGCGTGCTTGCGCGAACGGAGCCAGTGACCCTCGATGACCGCGTCGGCGACGATGCGGCTCATCAGGTTGGCGGAGCGGATGGCATCGTCGTTGCCGGGGATCACGAAGTCGATGACATCGGGATCGCAGTTCGTGTCGACCACCGCGATCACCGGGATGCCGAGACGGTTGGCTTCGGTGACCGCGATGTGCTCCTTCTTGGTGTCGATGACGAACACCGCGTCGGGGGCGCGTTCCAGCGTACGGATCCCGCCGAGGTTGCGCTCCAACTTGGCGACCTCGCGCTTGACCTTGAGGCCTTCCTTCTTGATCATCTGTTCGGTCTCGCCGGTGGCGACGAGGCGCTCGAGCTCGTGCATCTTCGACACCCGACCGTGGACGGTCTGGAAGTTGGTGAGCATGCCGCCGAGCCACCGGTAGTTGACGTACGGGGAGTTGGCCCGGTCCGCCTGCTTCTGGATCGGCTCCTGCGCCTGCTTCTTGGTGCCCACGAACAAAACCGTCCCGCCGTTTTCGACGGTGTGGCGCACGAACCGGTAGGCGGTGTCGATCCGCTCGAGCGTCTGCTGCAGATCGATGATGTAGATGCCGTTGCGCTCACCGAAGATGAAGCGCTTCATCTTCGGGTTCCAGCGCCGGGTCTGGTGACCGAAGTGGACTCCGGCTTCCAGCAGCTGCTTCATGGTGACGACGGCCGTTGCTTCTGCCACGGTGCGTCCTTTCGTTCGCGCAGTCACCCGATCGTTCGGCAGGCCGCGATGGCCCACCGGTCTCCCGGACGATCTGCTCCTCGGTTGGTCCTCCGCCCGCTGGCGACCCAGGACGAACCTGGACGACCTCGGAATGCGGGCGTGCGTGATCCCGGGCCGGAGCTCGGGTCGGAGGCCAGTGTAGCGGGCCGAATCTTCAGGGCATGGTCCGCAGGTCGACTCGGGTGGTGTCGTAGCGCAGCGCCACCACGAACCGGTCCGGCCCCGGCCACGGGGCCCGGAGAACGGCGACGGGGTCGCCGCCCAACTGGCGTGGGGTCATCTGCGCGACGAGGTGGCCGTCGGCTCGGGCGAGGACGAAGACGCGGCCAGAGAAGGTGCGGAACACCACCCGCCGAGCGGTGAGTGTCATCTCGGTGTGCGAGGTGAAGTAGTCGACATCGTCACGCCACCGCAGCGCGCCGGTCCGGAAATCGAGCAGGGAAACCACGCCGTCGTCGTCGACCACCACGACGTCACGGCCGTCGGCGGCCGGCTCCGTCGACGCGTCGAACGAGCCAGGGATCAGGGTCTGCCATCGAAGCGCACCCGTGGCGAGGTCACGTGCCTCGACCCGAGCACGACCATCGCGATCGCCGATCGCCAGCAGGACCACGCCGCTGCGGATGATCGGCCTGGCGGTGTGGACGTCGGTCGGTACGTCCCACCGGAGCGCGCCGGTCGCGAGGTCGAACACCCGCACCCGCGGCGTCGCCGTGAGGTGCCACGTCGCCACCACCGTGTCCGTCGCCTGGTCGACTTGCGGCGCCGACCAGGGTCGGCCGTCGAACTGCACCGACCAGCGCGGCTCGCCCGTGCCGCGCGGCGAACGCGGTCAGGGTGCCGGAGTAGTCCCCGACCAAGGCGGCGTCGCCGGCCAGCGCGACGGTCGAGACGTCTCCGTTCGTGGTGTGCTGCCACAGCTCCGCACCCGTCGAGCGTGAGAGTGCGGTGACCAGTCCCCGACCGCCGACGAGCACTCGGCGATTCCCGACCGCTGGTTGCCCTTCAATCAGCGAGTCGACATCCGACTTCCAGCGGACGCGACCGTTGCGGTCGAGCGCTTCGACTTCGGGGCGATCGGTGATCACGACCACCCCGGCGCGGTCCGCGGCGATGCCCCACGGACCACCTCGCGTCGGCTGGCTCCAGACCGGTTGCGGCGCGGCCGCGACACTGCTTGCGGTCGCCACCACGACCGCGACAACTGCGACGACGACCAACAGCTCCCGTGTCCCATGACGTGTCCTCATCTCGCCGCTCCTCCCAATGCCGTGGCTGCGCCGGTGCCGATGGTGTGCTCGATCCTGCTGATCACGACGGGTGCCACCGCGCTGCGCAGCGCGGTGACCAACCCCATGCACGGCGGCGGACGTCCTTCGAGCGCGGCTCGCACCGCGCGGAGGGCGTCCGGGTCGCGCGACGATCGCGCTGTGCTCGTTGATGCTGTCGACCGCGGCCACGGTTTCCGTCGCGCCCGGCACCGAGATCTGGGTGGCCGGGACGACGACGTCCTCGGTGGCGCCGATCGTGGTGAACTCGAAGTGCTCGGGGACACCGTGGTCCCAGAGGTGTCGGATCACCCGCGAATCCTCGGCCAGGTCCTCGACCGCATGGCTGCCCGCTGGCGGCAGCGGCGACACCTCTCCGACCGCGTCGAGCGCGGCACGGCCGGCGGGAGTCGACCGGATCTGGTGACCCGCGGTGGCGAGCGGCGCGCCCGCGTGCGGCGACGACAACGTCACGACCGTGCCGAGCGGGGGAAAGGTCGGGTCGGCCGCTCGGTAGAAGTGCGCCAGGAACACGTCGACGACCACACCACCCTGCGAGTGCGCGATCAGGTCGACTTCACGACCTGGTTGCTCGCGCTGCATCGCCCGCAGCTGGTCACGGAGCCGGGACGCCGCGACGACGATCGGGGCGTAGGTCGCCTCCTTGGTGTAGGGCCCTCCGTCGGCCGCGTACGAGAAGTACCGGACCTCGCCCTCGTCGACGTGGTATCCCAGCGCTTCGACGTCGAGGTCCACCGTTGGGCCGCGATCGCCCGCCCCACCGGAGCTGTTGATCCCGGCGACGACCATCACACGGTGCAGGGACCCGCCGGTACCGTCGGCCGCGGGCGAATCGTCGCTGCAGTCGGCGGTGACGGTGTCGGCGAAGCGCCGCCCGATCGCCACGACGTCGAGCGCCACCTGCCCGACCGGCGTGCGCGCCAGCGCGCTCGCCAGCTCCTCGGAGAGCGCACGCATGGTGCCCACGGTCGCGTGGGCCGCGGTGCGCAGATCGTCCAGCGCGCCCGACCCCAGATCGGTGACCGCATCGAGGTACCCGACACCGGCGTCGACCGCCTCGTCGGCGCGGTCACCCAGCCAGCTGCCGACATCGCAGACCGCGTCGAGCGCGGCGCCGACGAGCGGAACGTCCGGACCGCAATCACCACCGTCGGCCGCCGCCTGCACCGCCGCCGCGCCGGCGCCGGGCACCGGGAGGTGCAGCGTGGTCTGCAGGGCATGGCGCTCCTCCGCGGCCGACCACGGCGTCTCGTCGGGATCCTCCGCGGGGACCAGTCGCACGAGCTTGGTGAGGTCACTCGGACGGAACAGGATCATCGGGTCCACGTAACGGTCACCGACGCGGAGACCCAGGTGGAGGACGCTGCCGTCGTGGTCGGGGCCGACGCCACCGCTCCGGCCGACGACCTCGCCGCGCGTGACGGTCTGGCCGGCGCGCACCGACACCGACGAGAGGAACGAGTACGAGGTCCGGAGGTCACCGGCGTGCGCGACGGTGACGTGCAGCGTGCCGGCGACACTTCCGGCGAAGCTGACGACGCCGTCGTTGGCGGCGCGCACCGGCGTGCCCGGTGGTACCGAGAAGTCGACACCGCGGTGCCCGGCACCGTAGACCGACGACGGTTGAACGAACGGACGCGCGACCGGGCCGTCGACCGGACGGAGCCAACCGCTGGCGGAAGGATCAGCGGACGCCGCGTGTGCGGGTCGTGCCGACACGCCGAGCGCGACGGTCGCGAGCAGGATGACGATCGGCGCGCGCCGAACGGCGCGTAGCCCTCAGAAGCGGGCGCGGAAACTCCATGGGACACCCCGTGGTCGGTGGACGACACGACTACGGGGAAATGCCGGGGGGAGTGCTCTCGCACCATACCGGTGATGTTCGAGCCTGCCAAGGGGCAAACGCGCGCGAGGTCTCGGCGGGGAGGTCTCGGCAACGTTCAGTAGCGGACGGGACCCGTCTCTCGTTCGGGCTCCGACAGCCGACCGCGGAGCTGCAGGATCGACTTGGTGTGGATCTGGCACACCCTGCTCTCGGTGACCCCGAGGAGTTGGCCGATCTCGGCGAGGGTCAGACCCTCGTAGTAATAGAGGGTGAGCACGAGCCGTTCGCGGTCGGGCATGCGATTGATGGCGTCGGCGAGGAGGTGCTTCATCTCGTCGACTTCGTACGCCTCGACCGGGTCGTGCTTCCCGTCGGGAATCGTGTCGACCACCGTCGCCGAACCACTGCGGTCGCCCGAGCTCGCCGCCAGCAGGTCGTCGAGCGCGACGAGACCGGTGAACGAGATCTGCGAGAGGGTCTGGGCGAGCTCGCCCTCGGTCCACTCGAGCTCGGCCGCGACCTCCTTGTCATCCGGGCTGCGGCGCAGCTCGTTCTCGAGCTTCGAGATGGCGCGCTCGATCGCCCGCGCCTTGGCGCGGACCGAACGGGGCACCCAGTCGATCGAGCGGAGCTCGTCGATGATGGCACCCTTGATCCGGGAGATGGCGTAGGTCTCGAACTTGAACCCTCGGCCCGGATCGAACTTGTCGATGGCATCGATCAGACCGAAGATCCCGTAGCTCACGAGATCGGCCTGCTCGATGTTCTGGGGGAGTCCGGCGGCCACCCTGCCGGCGACGAACTTCACCAGCGGTGCGTAGTGCAGGATCAGACGCTCACGCGCGTCGCGCGTGCCATTGGCCTTGTAGTCGGCCCAGAGCTGGTCGAGCGCTTCGGTGGGATCGTCAGGCACGGGGGTGGGTCGCCTCGTAGACGGCTCGGAGCCGGTCGCGGGTCACGTGGGTGTAGATCTGGGTGGTCGCGAGATCAGCATGGCCGAGCAGTTCCTGCACTGCCCGGAGATCGGCCCCGCCTTCGAGCAGGTGCGTAGCGTAGGCGTGGCGGAGGGCATGAGGGTGGAGGGCGCGTCCGTCGGGGAGCGGGTGGCGCTCGAGGACCCGGCGAGCGTCGCGGGGTGAGAGGGCTCGGCCCCGACGATTGAGGAACACTGCCTCAGCCGGTGAGTCCGCCGTGACCAGTTCGGGACGGCCCCGGGCCATCCACTCGGCCAGCGCCTCCACCGCGGGCGCACCGATGGGGACCCGCCTGATCTTCGAACCCTTGCCCAGCACGGTGACGAGACCACGGTCGAGATCGCAGTCCACGACGCGGAGCCCGCAGCACTCGGCCACCCGGAGGCCGGCGCCGTAGAGGACCTCGAGGACCGCGAGATCGCGGAGGAGGACCGCGGTCCCGATCGGATCGTCGCCGTCGCCCGCGTCGTGGTCACCACACGCGCCCTGCGGCGGTGTCGAGCAGGTCGTTGGCCTCGTCGGACCGGATCACCCGGGGCAGGCGGTTCGCGCCCTTGGGCGCCCGCAGACTGCGACCCGGATCCTGCTCGATCACTCCGTGACGCTTGAGGTAGCGGAGGTACGCCCGCAGCGCAGCAGCCTTGCGGGAGATCGACGAGCGGGCGAACCCTCGGGTGTCGAGGTAGGCGAGGTATCGGCGGAGGGTCCGGTGGTCGAGCGCCGCCGGAGCCGCGCAGCCACCCCGTTCCGCCCACGCCACGAACTCGCCGACGTCGTGCGCGTACGCGTCGCGCGTGTGCGGACTCACGCCCCACGAGCGACGCCGAGAAGTCGTCGGGACGCCAGTCGGCACCGACCGCCGCGGGCGCTTGCCCTCTCCGGCATGCGCATGTTCGCCTTTCCGCAGTTCGGGCCCGCACCCAGTTGCAACGTTACCCCGCTCATGGGTAGGGTCCGGTCGATGGACGACTGCCTGGTACGACGAACTCGACGGCCTCGCCCTCGCGGCGGCGATCCGCAGCGGCGAGGTGACCGCCGCTGATGCAGTCGACGCGGCGATCCGTCGCATCGAGGCGCACGACCCGATCGTGCAACGCGGTGGTCGCGACCCGCTTCGACGCGGCGCGGGCGGAAGCCGCTCGGTCCGCTTCCCGACGGCCCGTTCACCGGCGTGCCCTACCTCGTGAAGAGCCTCGGTGGCGCGGTCGGCGGTCTCCCGACGTCACGCGGTTCGCGCTTGTTCGCCGACGACGTCGCCGCCGGCGGACAGTCTCGCGGTGGCCCGCGTACGCGCCGCCGGGGTCGATCGTCCTCGGCATGACGAACACTCCTGAGCTCGGGAAGAACGGGTCGACCGAGCCGGTGTTCCACGGACCGACCCGCAATCCCTACGACACCGGTCGCTCTACCGGCGGGTCGAGCGGTGGCTCCGCGGCCGCGGTCGCGTCGGGCATGGTGCCGATCGCCCACGGCGAACGACGGCGGCGGCTCGATCCGCATCCCGGCCTCCGCGTGCGGCCTGTTCGGGCTCGAAGCCGTCACGCGGTCGGGTCCCGCACGCGCCGGGCCTCGACGCGTTCGCGTACCCGGTGGGTTGCATCCACGCGGTCACGCGAACGGTCCGCGACAGCGCCGCGCTCCTCGACGCGGTCGACGGCGCCGGCGCCGGGTGGACGCGTACCCGTCGCGACGCGCAAGGACCGCCCGTTCGTCGACGAAGTGGGCGTCGAACCGCGGCGGCTCCGGATCGGGTCACCGTCGACGACCGCTCGAGGCACCATCGCGGACGCCGACGTGCGTCGACGCGGTGGAGCGCACCGGCGCCCTGTGCGCAGACGTTGGGCCACGACGTGTCCGAGGCCTCGTTCACGTACGACGTCGAAGCCGCCAACCAGTGCGCTCGCGGCGGTGATGGCGGTCAACGTCGCACACGCGGTCGACGGCCGGCTCGCCGTGCTCGGACGGGAACTGCGAGACGACGACATCGAGCCGTTCACGCACATCCTCTACGAACGGGGTCGCGTCCATGAGCGGTCTCGAGGTGATCGAGGCGCTCCAGGAAGTGGAACGCACGGGCCGCGCCGTCGCGCCGTTCTTCGACGAACTACGACCTGCTGCTCACTCCGACCCTGTCGATCGAGGTCCCGGAGCTCGGTTGGGTCGACACGACGCCGACCGGAGACGATGGTGCGGGCGTCGGCGTTCAGCGCGTTCACGGGCGTCTTCAACACGACCGGGCAACCGGCGATGAGCGTGCCTGCGGGACTCGACGGCAACGGGTTGCCGGTCGGGGTGCAGTTCGCGGCGCGCCCCGGCGACGAGGCCGTTCCTGTTCGGGCTCGCCGGACGACTCGAACGAGCGATGCCGTGGCCGACCGCGACCGGTGACGCCCGGTCGCGTGACCGTCACCGTACTTCTCCTGCCTCCGTCGAAGACGTAGACGTCACACCCCGGCGCGAAGGTCTCGATCACCGTCGAGGTCGCCGCGGTACCGGCCCTCCGCCCACTGTTCGCGAACCGGGAGGTCGCCGTGCTCGCCGCGGTTCGCAGTGCCACGCTCATCGGGGTCGACGGACAACCCGTCACCGTCGAGGTCCACGTCTCGTCCGGTCTGCCCGCGTACCAGGTCGTCGGGCTGCCCGACGCCGCGGTGCGCGAGTCGCGCGAGCGCGTCCGCGCCGCGGTGCTGTCGTCGGGCCTCGAGTGGCCACAACGCCGGATCACCGTGAACCTCGCGCCCGGCGGCGTGCGCAAGATCCGGATCGGGGCTCGAGCTCGCGGTCGCGCTCGGTGTGCTCGGGCGCCAACGACGCGCTCCCGGCCGGCGTGCTCGACGGCGTCGCGGTGCTCGGCGAGCTCGGCCTCGACGGCTCGGTCCGGCCGGTGCCGGGCACGCTTGGCGCTCGTCGACGCGCTGGCACGCGCCGGCGTCGGCGCGGTCGTCGTGCCCGCTCGCCAACGCCTCCGAGGCCGAGCTCGTCGGCGACGTGCGGGTGCGGGCGGCGCGCACGCTCGGCGAGCTGCGCGCGTGCCTGAAGGGCGAGGAGCCGTGGCCCGACTGGGATCCGCCCGCGCCGACCCCGACCGACCTCGACGCGCGCATCGCTCGACGACGAGCTGGTCGACCTCGCCGACGTCCGCGGGCTGCCGTTCGCGCGCGAGGCGCTCGAGGTCGCGGCCGCGGGCGGTCATCACCTCTTGTTCTGCGGGCCGCCCGGCACCGGCAAGACGATGCTGGCCCGGCGGCTGGGCACCATCCTCCCGCCCCTGTCGCACCCCGAGGCGCTCGAGGTCACCCGCATCCACTCGGCGGCGGGCGAGCCGGTCGCCGGACGACTCGTCGCGCCGGCGCCCGTTCCGCGCGCCGCACCACACCGCGTCGACCGCGGCACTGGTCGGCGGCGGGAGCGGCCGGGCCCGCCCGGGCGAGATCACCCTCGCGCACCGTGGCGTCCTGTTCCTCGACGAGCTCGGTGAGTTCGCGCCGAGCGCGCTCGACGCGTTGCGCCAACCGCTCGAGGAGCGCGCGGTGCGCATCTCGCGCCAGGCCGGTGTCGCTCACGTTCCCCGCCGCGTTCCAGCTGGTGGCGTGCTCGAACCCGTGCCCGTGCGGCTCGGGCGCGCACGAGTGCCGCTGCAGCGACGCGCAGCGCGAGCGGTACCGGCGTCGGCTGAGCGCGCCGCTGCTCGACCGCTTCGACCTGCGTGTGCGCGTCGACGCGCCGGAGCCCCACGACGTGACCGGCGAGATCGTCGGCCGACGTCGCCGCGCGGGTCGTGGCCGCGTACGAACGACAACGGCGCGCTACGCCGACTGGCCGTGGTCGCAGAACGCGCACGTCGCCGCCGGCGCGGTGCCGCTCCTGATCCCGCTCGGGCCCGATGCCGACGACGTGTGGCGCGAGCTCATCGCCGACCGCTCGCTCACCGGCCGCGGCGCCACGCGTATCCGCCGGGTCGCTCGCACCCTGGCCGATCTCGACGACGCGCCCGCGGTCACCGCCGACCACCTCGACTGCGCCGCGCTGCTGCGGGGAGACGTGCCGTGAACGGCCAGCCGCACCCTGATCCGGTGGAGGTCGCAGCGGCAACTCTGGCGTGCCTCCCGAACATGACGCCAACGCGGCTGCGCTCGCTGGTCGAACGCGGAGGCGGCCCGGTCGGCGCGTTGGCCGGGCTGGAGCGCGGGCTGGCGTCGGCGGTGCTCTGCGAGCGTGCTCCGCCGCCGACCTCCCCGGTCGGAAGGCGCTGGCGCGGATCTGGCAGGAGTTGGCGACGACCGAGCGGATTCCGCGCCTGTTGGCGGAGCGACGAACTCGTGTCTACGTCGAAGGTCGCTTGAGCTACCCGATCGACGACCTTCCCGATCGACCCGCGGTGCTGCTCGCCGAAGGCGATGCACCCGACGCGCTCGCCCGCCGGCGCGTGGCCGTGGTGGGGACCCGCGCCGCCACGCCTCACGGGCTCGCCGACGCACGCGAACTGGGTGCGGTCCTCGCCCGGGCTCACATCACGGTGGTGAGTGGGCTCGCCATCGGCATCGACGCCGCCGCGCACGAGGGCGCGCTCGAGGCCGGCGGAACGGTGATCGGTGTGCTCGGCACCGGCCTCGACGTCGTGTACCCGCGTCGCCATCGCGCACTGTTCGACCGCGTGCGCAACTCGGGACTGCTCGTCAGCGAGCTCGGCTACGGCGTCAGCCCCTCGGCGCGAGGCGTTCCCGGTTCGCAACCGCATCATCGCCGGCTTGGCGGAGGCGGTGGTGGTCGTCGAGGCGACCCTCAAAGGGGGCGCGCGCATCACCGCGGAGCGGGCGGAGGAATACGGCCGCACCGTGCTCGCCATGCCCGGGTCCCGCCGCAACCCCGCGGCGGCCGGTACGAACGCAGCTGATCTACGACGGTGCGCAGATGGTGCTCGAACCGTCGGACGTGTTGGTACACCTCTCGCTCACCGCGGATCCGCGCGCCGCGGATCCCCGCGTCCTTCCGGTCGGTGACGGCGCGCGTGTCCTGCGGGCGTGTGGCGGTGAACCGGCCACGCTCGATCAACTGGCCAGTCGGGCGGGGCTCACACCGTCGGCCGTGGTCGCGTCGGTACGGGAACTCGAGCGCGCCGGGTGGATGGAGCGGGCGCGTGGGCTGTGCTGGCCCCGATGACGAGCCGAGGGTTCGCGCTGATCGACGGCGGTCAATCGCCCGTGAAGTTCGGCTCCCGTTTCTCCATGAAGGCGCGCAGCGCCTCGACCGCGTCGCTCGAACCGAGGTTCACGACCTGGGCGACCGCTTCCGCTTCCACCGCGTCCGCGAACGTCACTGAGAACGCCTGATCGAGCAGATGCTTGGTCTGCGACAACGCGATCGGCGCCATGCGCAGGAGCCGGCCCACGATCTCGTCGATGGCTCCGGCGAACTGGTCCGCGGGCACCACCCGATTCACGATCCCGACGCGCTCGGCCTCCGCCGCGGTGATCACCTCGGCGAGGAACGCCAACTCCTTGGCCTTGTGGATGCCGACCAGGCGAGGCAAGAGCCATGAGCCGCCGTAGTCGATGCTCAGCCCTCGCTTCACGAAGATCTCGCTGAAGCGAGCGGCGTCGGATGCGATGACGAGATCGCACCCGAGCGCGAGGTTCAGCCCTGCGCCCGCGGCGACGCCGTTCACCGCGGCGATGGTCGGCTTCGGGATGGCGCGCAATGCGGCCGCGCTCCGCCCGACACCGCGCATGTGCTCGAGGCGCGCCCCCGTGGCGTTCTCCAGGTTTTGGCCACCGAGATCCGCGCCCGAGCAGAACCCCTGACCCGCGCCGGTCACGACGAGCACACGGTCTTCGCGACGGCGTGCCACTTCGGTGAACACCGCTTCGAGTTCGCCCCACATCTCGCCGGTGATCGCGTTCATCGTGTCCGGTCGGTTCAGGGTGAGCCGCACCACTCCGCCGTGGCGATCGACGATCAGATTGGGCATGGGCCGCTACCGTAGCGGCGTGGGCCTGAACCCGTTCCGCTCCCAGGTGAAACGCAGCAGCGACATCGCGATCGTCGCGGTGGCGCTCGGAGTGGTGGTCGTCCTCGTCCTGTGGGCCATCTTCGGGTGAGCCCGACGCAGCTTCCCGACGGTCCGATCGAAGTGCGCCACGTGCAGCCGTACCAGGCGGTGAAGCCGTACCGCTGTCCGGGTTGCGACCACGAGATCGCGGTCGGGCTCGGCCACGAGGTCGTCGTGCCGTCGGATGCCCCGGAAGACCGACGCCACTGGCACACCTCGTGCTGGTACCGCGCCAGCAGACGTCGGTAGCGGTCAGAACGCGCCTTCGATCACGTCGATCACCGGTGCGACGTCGCGGGCCGCCAGCACCGACGCGACGTCGAAACGCAACTCGCGCGCACGGGCGTCCGGATGCTCACCCAACCAGCGCATCGCGAGCGTGCGGATGCGCCGCTGCTTGGTGGCGGTCACCGCCTCCGCGGGCATCCCGAACGCGGTGCTGCGGCGGGTCTTCACCTCGCAGAACACCAGCGTGCCCGGCTGCGTCACCACAAGGTCGAGTTCGCCCTCGCGACAGCGCCAGTTCCGATCGAGGACCCGATACCCGGCGTCGGTGTACCAGCGAGCGACGGCGTCTTCACCGGCCGCACCGAGCGCCGCTGGCGGGCGTCCACCGCCACGATCATGTCTCCTTGGCGAGTTCCTCGATGTTGACGTCCTTGAACGTCACGACGCGGACGTTGGCCACGAACCGCGCCGGGCGGTACATGTCCCAGACCCAGGCGTCCTGGAGCTGGAGCTCGAAGTACACCTGGCCCTGTTCGTTCCGGGCGTCGAGCTTCACGTTGTTGGTCAGGTAGAAGCGCCGTTCGGTCTCGACGACGTAGGAGAACATCGGGAGAACGTCGCGATACTCCTTGTAGAGCTGGAGCTCGATCTCCGTCTCGTACCGCTCGAGATCCTCAGCGCTCACGAGGAACCCCCACCGTTGTCCGTACCGAAACGACGGGGCGGCGAGGTCGGCGTCACCTTCAGTCGCGCTTTTCCTTGACCTTGGCGGCCTTTCCGACCCGGTCGCGGAGGTAGTAGAGCTTCGCCCGACGGACGTCGCCGCGGGTGACCGGCTCGATCTTGGCGAGGATCGGCGAGTGCACCGGGAACGTGCGCTCCACGCCCACGCCGAAGCTCACCTTGCGCACGGTGAAGGTCTCGCGGCTGCCGCTGCCCTTCCGGCGGATGACGATGCCCTGGAAGACCTGCACCCGCTCGCGGTTGCCCTCGACCACGCGTACGTGCACCTTCAGCGTGTCGCCAGGAGCGAAGTCAGGGATGTCGTCGCGCAGTTGGGTGCGGTCGACGAGGTCAGTGGCGTTCATCGGGAGAGCTCCGGGATCGAGGAACCCGCAATGTTAGTGGTCGGGCCCGATCGCTGGGAACTCGCGCGAAGAGGGCTTCGTCGGCGGCGGTCAGGGGCCGGGCGGTGAGCAGGTCGGGGCGACGGCTCATCGTGCGGCGCAGCGCCTGCGCCCGGCGCCAGCGGGCGATTCGGGCGTGGTCGCCGGAGCGGAGCACCTCGGGCACGACGTGACCCCGGAACTCGGGCGGCCGGGTGTACTGCGGGTACTCGAGCAGTCCGTCGGCGAAGGACTCGTCGCCCGCCGACGCTTCGTTGCCCATCACGCCCGGGAGCAGCCGGGCGACTGCGTCGATGACCACCGCGGCCGCGGCCTCACCTCCCGCGAGCACGTAGTCCCCCACCGACACCTCTCCGTCGCACAGGTAGTCGGCCACCCGTTGGTCGACTCCCTCGTATCGGCCGCAGATCAGGGAAAAGCCCCGGCCACCCGCGAGTTCCCCGGCCAGCGCCTGATCGAACGGTCGGCCGGCCGCCGAGAGCAACAACAGGGGTCGCGGTGGGTCGACCGCGTCCACTGCGTCGAACAGCGGGCCCGGCGCCATGACCATCCCGGCGCCTCCCCCGTACGGCGCGTCGTCGACACTGCGGTGGCGGTCAGCCGTGAATGCCGCGGGGATCGTGCACCGTGACGTCGAGTCGACCCTCGGCCCGCGCCCGACCGAGCAACGAGGAGTCGAGCGGGCCGGCAAACCACTCGGGGAAGATGGTGAAGACGTCGATGCGCACAGGATCGCTAGAGGTCGAACAGGCCGTCGGGCGGATCGATCACGACTTCACCGTCGCGCTGTTCGACCACGAACACCATCGGGACGAGCGCGCCACCGTCGAGCACGAGGAGATCGTGGGCCGGATTAGCCTCGACCGCGACCACGGACCCGCGCCGCACGCCCGCGCGGTCGACGACCGTCGACCCGACCAGCTCGTGCACCCAGAACTCGCCCTCGGTCGAGCTCAGCGTCGCCACCGTCGAGCGGCGCCGCGCGTGAGCACCACGCCGAGCAACTGCTCCGCCGCGGTGCGGTCATCGACCCCGGCGAACTGGAGGAGGACCCGGCCCTGGTGCGGACGCGACGCCGTGATCACGAGCTCGCGGTCGTCGGCGTAGAGGACTGTGCCCGGCTCGGACCGCTCCGCACGATTGGTCGTGAACGTGACCGCGACCTCGCCGCGCAAGCCGTGGGCCCGTCCCACCCGGCCGACGGCGAGCCGGTCGCCCGGGTCGGGCGTCACCATGGCGCGCTACTCGACGATGTCGACGTTGGCCTTCACGCCGTCGGCGGTGCCGGCTGCCCGCACGAGCTGACGCAGCGACTGGATGACGCGACCGCGCTTGCCGATGAGCCGACCCATGTCGGTGGGATTGGCTCGCACCAGCAACGCGACCTCGCCCTGCCGTTCCTCGACGTCGACCTCGATCGCGTCAGGATCATCGGCCAGATTCCGGGTGACGTACTCGGTGACGGCGAGCGCCCGGGCCCCGACGATGCGGTTCCCTTCGGCGCCGATCTCATCGTCGAAATCGTCGTCGTACGTGTCGTCGTAAGTGTCTTCGGTCATTGGGAGACGTCCTCGGCGGCAGCTTCCTCCACCGGGGCCTCGTCGGCGGCGCGTTCCTCGGCAGGCGCTTCCTCGGCAGGCGCTTCCTCGGCGGGCGCTTCCTCGACTGGCGCCTCGCTCGGCTTCGGCGGCCGGAGGCCGCCTTCTGCTTCTCGCTCGACCTTCTTCTCCGGCGGCTTCACCTTGCCGGTGACGTACCCACGGCGCGAGAGCTTGGTGTCGGCCGGCTTGCCCCGCTCGGCCTCGTACTGCGCCCACACGCCCTGCTCGGTGAGCAGCTTCTGCACCTGCTCGGTCGGCTGCGCGCCTTTGCGCAACCACGACAACGCCGACTCGGCGTCGATCTCACAGAACGACGGGTCCTGGCGGGGCGCGTACTGGCCGATGATCTCGATGAATCGCCCGTCACGCGGCGAACGGCCGTCGGCGACCACCACCCGGTACGTCGGCTGCTTCTTCTTTCCTACCCGCATGAGGCGGATCTTCACGGCCACGGAGGGGGGTTTCCTTTTCGTCGTCGGATCGTGCAGGCGCGCCAACGCACGCCCGGCAAAAGTGCGAAGGGGCAAGCGTACCCGACCCGTCCGAGAGCGGGCGAGCGCTGGCCTGGGCGAGACTGCCGCCATGGAACTCCCATGATCTCGGCCCCCTCACCTACGAAGTCGACGGGTCCGATCGCCCGGATCGTGCTGAACGACCCCGGGCGGGCCAACAGCCAGACCTCGGAGATGGTCCACGCCTTCGACGACGCCCTCACCCTCGCCGACCGCGACTACACGGTGAAGGTCGTGGTGATCAAGGCCAACGGCAAGGGCTTCTGCGCCGGACACGCCGCCGGCGGCGGCTACCAGTACCCCGAGTTCGCCGAGAACCTCGAGCACTGGGAGTCGGTGTGGAAGGCCCAGTCCGACCTGTTCCTGTGGCCCACCCTCCGCCTCTGGGAGTTCCGCAAGCCGACCATCGCGCAGGTGCACGGGTACGCGCTCGGCGGCGGTACCTACTGGGCGTTGCTCCCCGACCTCACCATCGCGTCGGACGACGCGTACTTCCAGATGCCGCTCGTGCAGGGGCTCGGCTTCCCCGGCGGCGAGACCATGATCGAGCCGTGGGTGTTCATGAACTGGAAGCGCACCTACGAGTACCTGTACACCGCGCAGACGATCGCAGCCGCCGAGGCGCTCGACACTGGGCATGGTCAACCGCGTCGTACCACGCGCGCGAACTCGACGCCACCGTCGAGGAACTCGCCACGCACATCGCGCGCGCGCCACTGTCGACGCTCATGGCGACCAAGCAGCTGGTCAAGCGCGCGTGGGAACTCATGGGCATGCGCATACACCTGCAGATGTCGACCGATGTGATGGCGGTCACCGCGAACACGAGCGACGCGCGCGCCGTACGCATGGCGATGGTGGAACGGGGCCTGCGCCCGCGCCAACACGCGGCGGGCGACGACGACTAACCGGGCAGCTCGCCCATCGGGAACTGCGGCATCTTGCCCTTCCCGACACCCTTCATCATCTGCTGCACGGTCTTGAACTGCTTGAGCAGCCCGTTGACGTCGGCCGGCGTCACCCCGCTCCCGTTCGCGATCCGCACGCGCCGCGAGCCGTTGATGACCGACGGGTCTCGCCGCTCGGCCGGCGTCATGGAGCAGATGATCGCCTCGATGCGGTTGATCTCCTGGTCGTCGATCTCCGCGTTCTTGATCTCCTTGGGCACGCCCGGCAGCATGGCGAGGACGTTCTGCAGCGGACCCATCTTGCGCACCTGGCGCATCTGGTCGAGGAAGTCCTCCAGCGTGAGCTGACCCTTGCGGAGCTTCTGCTCGGTGGCCTCCATCTCGCTCCTGATCGAAGGTGGCCTCGGCCTTCTCGATCAGCGTGAGGACGTCGCCCATGCCCAGGATGCGACTGGCCATACGGTCGGGGTGGAACGGCTCGAACTCGTCGAGCTTCTCGCCCGTCCCCGCGAACAGGATGGGCTTGCCGACCACTTCCTTGACCGACAGCGCGGCGCCGCCGCGCGCGTCGCCGTCGATCTTGGTGAGGATCACACCGGTGAGCCCGACCGCATCGTTGAACTCCGATGGCGACGTTCACCGCTTCCTGTCCGGTCATCGCGTCGACGACGAGCAACGTGTCGTTCGGCTTCACCGCGTCGCGCACCTGGCGCAGCTCGTCCATGAGGTCGGCGTCGATCTGCAGATCGGCCCGCGGTGTCGACGATCACGACGTCGCGCCCGAGACGGGCGGCCTCCTCCAGCGCGCCCTTCGCCACCGACACCGGGTCGGTCGGCTCCGAGAACACCGGTACACCGATGCGTTCACCGAGCACGCGCAACTGCTCGACCGCGGCCGGGCGTTGCAGGTCGGCACCGACGAGCAGCGGGCGACGGTTCTGCCCCTTGAGCAGCTTCGCCAACTTCGCCGACGCGGTCGTCTTCCCCGAACCCTGGAGACCCGCCATCATGACGACACTGGGCGGCTTCGACGACGTGGTGAGCTTGCCCGTCGTGCCGCCGAGGGTCTCGACCAGCTCCTCGTTGACGATCTTGATGACCTGCTGCGCGGGACTCAGGCTCTTCGTGACCTCGGCGCCCTGGGCGCGTTCCTTCACCCGCCGAATGAAATTGCGGGCGACGACGACGTTGACATCGGCCTCCAGCAACGCCACCCGCAGCTCGCGACAGACCTCGTCGATCTCCTTGTCGGTGAGCTTCCCGCGGCTGCGGAGCTTGGTGAAGATACCGTCGAAACGGTCAGCGAGCGTGTCGAACATGGGGGTTGGACATTAGGCCGACGAGATCAGGCATCGAGCAAAGCCGCGACGAACGCCTCGGGCTCGAAGGGCAGGAGGTCAGCGGCGGACTCCCCCACCCCGATGAGCTTCACCGGGATGCCGAGCTCGGCCTCGATCGCGAGCACGATCCCGCCCTTGGCGCTGCCGTCGAGCTTGGTCAGCACGACCCCGGTCACGTCGACCGCCTCGGCGAACTGACGGGCCTGGGTCAGCCCGTTCTGACCGGTGGTGGCGTCGAGCACGAGCAGCACCTCCTTCAACGCGCCCGGTGTGCGGTCGACGATGCGGCGCAGCTTCTCCAACTCGGACATCAGGTTGACCTTGGTGTGGAGACGCCCGGCCGTGTCGACCAGCACGAGGTCGGCGTCGCGGCTCGCCGCCGAGCTCATCGCGTCGAACACGACTGATCCGGGTCCGCGCCCTCTTGCCCCCGCACGATGCCGGCGCCGGTCACCTCGGCCCAGTGCGTGAGTTGCTCCGCGGCGGCGGCGCGGAACGTGTCGGCCGCCGCCAGCACGACCGAACGCCCGACCTCGGTCTCGCGTTGCGCGACCTTGGCGATGGTTGTCGTCTTGCCCACTCCGTTCACGCCGACGAACATCCAGACGTTCGGCTCACCCGGAGTCGACGCGAGCGCGCGGTCTTGTCGCCGTCGTCGAGCAACGCCACCAGCTCGGCGTGCAGGAGCGCCAGCAACCCGTCGGAGTCGGCGGGCTTCTCGTCCCTGGCCCGTTCGCGGACGTCACCGAGGATCCGCTCCGTGGTCGGCATCCCCACGTCGGCGAGCAGGAGCGTGTCCTCGAGGTCCGCCCACGCGTCGTCGTCGATGCGCCGGCCCCGAAGTTTCGCGAACGCCGCGCGCGACTTCCCCAGTCGATCTCTGAGCCGGCCCGCCGGCGGAGCCTCCTCTCTCTGCTCCGCCTCCGGCTCCGGCGCTGCCCGCGTTCTCCACCATCTCCGCGGCGGGGGCGCGTGCTCGAGTTCGAACGTCTTCGACGGGCCGAGCAGTGCGTTGTGATCGTCGGGAGAGACCGATGCCGAGGGCCATGAGCGCGACCGCAAGCACGAAGATGAGGATGAAGCCGAGCGTCGCGTCCATTGGCGGGATCCTACGCGGAGGGCAACGCGATACCGGCGCCGTCGAGCGCGGTCTTGATCCGGGTCCGCAACTCGCGCTCCACCCGCCACTGTTCTTGCGGCTGGGTACGGACCACGACCCGGATCACGACCCGCCCCGGCGCGAGCGACTCGACGCCGAGCACGTTGGGCTCGGCCAGGATGACCGAGGCGAACTCGGGTTCGCGCCAGACCGTGGCGGCGACCTCGCGGATGACTTCGGTCGCGGCCGATGCGTCCGCTTCGAACGTGACCGGGACGTCGACCACGGCGCGCGACCACTGCTGCGACTTGTTGCCGACCCGCAGGATCGTGCCGTTCGGGATGTGCCACACCACGCCGTCGACGTCGCGCAGCCGGGTCGTGCGCAGACTCACCCCTTCGACGGTGCCCGTGGCCACGCCGGTGTCGATGACATCTCCCACGCCGAACTGATCCTCCATCAGCATGAACATGCCCGAGAGGAAGTCGCGCACCAGTGACTGCGCGCCGAAGCCCAGCGCGATTCCGGCGATCCCCGCGCCGGCGATGAGGGGCGCCAGGTTGATCCCGAGCGTCTCGAGGATGGTCAAGACCGCGATCGACCAGATGAGAATGGTGATGAGACTGCGGACCACGGCACCGATGGTCTCGGCGCGCTGCGTGCGGCGGGCTTGCGACATCGGTCCGGTGTCGACCAGCGCGACACCACCGCGCATCGATGCCAGCTTCTCGACCCCGCCGCTCAGGTGGCGCACGAACCGCGCCGTGAACACCCGGGTCAGGCGCACGAGCATCCACGCGACCAGGAGGATGATGAGGATCCGGATCGGCTTGGCCAGTGCGTCGGCCACGTCGGCCGCGTTCCCGTCGCCGGTGATCCGGTAGACCGTCGAGCAGAGCCACGACTGTTCGCCCTTCGCCCCGCACGCGTCGACCAGCCCCGGGTCGGTCGCCGACACGGCCAGAACCGCCAGCTGGATCATGGCTCGTTCATGGACGGGGTCAGGCCACCGGCAGGTCGTCGTTGACGCGCTGGCTCACGACCCGGCTGGAACCACCAGGGGGC
This sequence comes from uncultured Actinomycetes bacterium, assembly GCA_963726965.1. Classification (GTDB taxonomy): domain Bacteria; phylum Actinomycetota; class Acidimicrobiia; order IMCC26256; family DASPTH01; genus DASUAS01. The sequence goes on from CAVSEI010000009.1 coordinate 160,469, forward strand.
ATCGACACGCCGTACAGGCAGTCCGCCGCTTCCATCGTGCGCTTCTGGTGCGACACGATGAGCAGTTGCGCCTCGTCGCGGAACTCGTGCACGAGGTCGAGGAAACGGTGGAGGTTGACGTCGTCGAGCGCCGCCTCGACCTCGTCCATCAGGTAGAAGGGCGACGGCCGCGCTCGGAACACACCGAACAGGAACGCCAGCGCGGTGAGCGAACGCTCGCCACCTGACAGCAGCGAAAGCCGACGCACGTTCTTGCCCGACGGTCGCGCTTCCATCTCGATCCCGGTGTTCAGCATGTCGTCGGGGTCGGTGAGCACCAGCTTGCCTGCGCCACCCGGGAACAGCGTCGAGAAGAGATCGGTGAAGTGACGGCTGACGTCGTCGAACGCGGTGGTGAAGACCGTGACGATCTCCTGGTCGACGGCCCGGATGACCCGGTTGAGCTCACGCCGACTCGCCTTCACGTCTTCGAGCTGGGCCTGGAGGAACTCGTGCCGTTCGAGCAGCGCGTCGTGCTCTTCGAGCGCGAGCGGGTTGATCGGACCCATCAGCCGCAGCTCACGGTCGAGGTCCCGACCCCGGCCGGCGAGCGTGGTGCCGGCGGGCACCTCGGGCGCGGGCGCGTCGAGCGCGATCGCCGGCTCGACGTCGTAGTCGGTGCGGAGGCGCTCGATCGCGGTCTCGAGCCGGAGTCGGGTCTCGGCATCCTCGACGTCGCGCCGCTGCAGGTGCTCGCGGATCTCGACCAGCTCCCGCTCGGCGTCACCACGCGCACGTCGGATCTCCTGGAGCTGTCCACTCGCCTCGGCCGCGCGCTCGGCCTCCATGCGCCGCGCGGTACGCCACCGTTCGAGCAGCTCGTCGATCCGACCCGCGAGCTGCGCAAGCCGCTCTCCGACGAACTGGTAGCCCCGACCCCGACGTTCGAGCGCGAGACGGTGGCGTTCGGCTTCGGCCCGCCGCTCGGGGTCGCGAGCGAGGCGGTCGTCGACCTCGGCGAGCCGGTGTTCGAGCACCTGGCGACGCTCGGCAGCCTGCGCGCTCCGAAGATCGAGGTCGCGACGCTGCGCGCCGACGGTGGCGGCGCGCTCGTCGAGCTCGAGCTGCACCAAGGCGCGCGACTCGAACAACGACTGAGCCTCTGCGGCCTCGGCTTCGAGCGCCGGCAGGCGCACCTCGAGCGCCGCGACCCCTTCGACGTCGACCGCACGCTGCTCGTGCAACGCGGTCGCTTCCGCCTGGGTGGCGGCGACTTCGACTGCTCGTTGACGCCGCTCGGCGTCGACGCGCGCGAGCGCCCGCTCGAGGACGTCGAGCTCGTTCACGGCCCGCCGCTCGGCCTCCACCGCCGCCGCCTCGGCCTCGCGGCACGCCTCGAGCTCGCGCGCGCGGCAGCGTCGACCGCGAGCACCGCGGCGTCGTACTCGCCGGACGCCGCGATCGCGCGCTGCTGCGCTTCCTCCAGCGCCACGCGGCGACGCGGCCAGGGCGTCGCCTCCGAGACGCCACGAACCGCGTCCACCGAAGCGGTCACCGGTGCGCGTCACCACGGTGAGCGTCGGATCGCGCAGCACGAGGTCGAGGGCGGTCGACCAGTCGCCATCGGCGAGCACGGCGCCCTCCGAGCATGCGCGCCACCGCCGCCGCGAGCCCGGGCACCGAGCTGCGCACGCGAGTCGGCGAGCAGACGCGTGCCGGCGGGCAGCGATCGTGACGCGGCGGTGGCGCCGGACTCGCGACCGGCGACGATCACGAGCGCGCGCGGCGTCACCGGTCGGCGAGGCGGGCGAGGGCCTGGCGGGCCGACGCCGGGCCGTCGACGACGAGCGCCCGCAGCGCGTCGCCGAGCAGCGCGCGTCACCGCGCCTTCCACGCCGGCGTCGATCTCGAGGTGGTCGACCAGCGGGCCGACCACGCCGGGCAGACCGCTCGAGCGCTGCAACGTCGCTGACTCGTCGCGGGCGGCGTCGAGCGCGGCGGCGAGCGCCTCGGCCCGGGCCTGCCAGCGAGCGGCGTCGGCCTCGGCGGCTCGTCGCCCGATCGTCGGCGTCGGCGTGGCGCGCGTTCCGCTGCGCTCGCGGGCGTCGCCGCGCGGCGGCGCGGCTCGATCGCAGTGCCGGGAGTGTCGCGATCGCGCGCGACTGGGCCGCTTCGAGCTCGTACGTGCTCGGCGGCCAAGCGCGTCGACGCGCGCAGCCGCGCCCTCCAGCCGGGCGGCGACGCGGTCGAGCTCGGCGTCGATCCGGGCCAGCGCCTCGCGACGGGTCTCGAGCTCACGGCGGAGCCATGCGCAGGTCGTCGGCGTTGGCGTCGGGTGCCGCGGCTCTCGACGAACGCACGGTGCGCCGCGGCGAGGTCGTACTCGGCGCGCTCGACCGCGGCCCGCTCCTCCGCGCAACGTCGATGCGCTCGCGCGCATCTCGTCGAGCTGGCGGCGGACCTCGGCGGCGTCGGCGACCAGCGTCTCGAACACACCTTCGTCGGCGACCGCCGCGAGCTCGCGCTGCAGGCCGCGCGTCTTCTCGTCGAGCAGCGCGGCGAAGCCGCGACACGCGGGCCCGCAGCGCCTCGACCCGCGTGAGCGCGTCGGCGAGGTCGCCGTGACCGGCGGCGGTGAGCGCGCTGCTCGGCGTCGAGCACCGCGACGTCGAGGTCGCGCAGCCGGTCGCGCACGGCGGCTTCGCTCTGGTTGAGCTCGGCGCCGCGGTCGCGCAGCCGCTCGCCCCGGGCCTGGAGCCCGGCGATCTCGTGACCGGCGAGGTGGATGCCGGATCGCGCGCAGCTCGTCGACCAGGCCACCGTGACGACGGGCGGCGTCGGCCTGGCGCTGCAGCGGCGTGAGCTGCCGGCGCACCTCGCGGAGCAGGTCGTTGAGCCGCAGCAGGTTGCCCTCGGTGGCCTCGAGCCGACGCTCGGCGCGCTCGCGTCGCTTGCGGAACTTCAGGATGCCGGCCGCTTCTTCGACGATGGCCCGGCGGTCCTCGGGCCGCGCGTTGAGCACCGCGTCGAGTTGGCCCTGCCCGACGATGACGTGCTGCTGGCGACCGATGCCGGAGTCGGAGAGCAGCTCCTGGATGTCGAGCAGCCGGCACGGCGCGCCGTTGATCTGGTACTCGGAGTCACCGGCGCGGAAGAGCGTGCGGGTGATCGTGACCTCGCTGAACTCGATCGGCAGCAGCGCCGGCGCTGTTGTCGATGCACAGCGACACCTCGGCCCGACCGAGCGCGGGACGGTCGGGCGTGCCCGCGAAGATGACGTCGTCCATCTTGCCGCCGCGCAGCGTGCGCGGGCCCTGGGCGCCGAGCACCCAGGCGACCGCGTCGACGAGGTTCGACTTCCCCGAACCGTTCGGGCCCGACCACCACCGTCACGCCCGGTTCGAACTCCAGGACCGTCTTGTCGGCGAACGACTTGAAGCCTCGGAGCGTCAGTGACTTGAGGAACACGTGGGCGGCTCCGGCTGCGGTCGGCGCAGATGGGGACGGTGGTGGCGGTCTCCGCGGATCGTAGCGAGCGGCTCCGCCGGGTCGCGGCACTCAGACCGCGTCGGCTCGTCCGGCGCCCGAGGGCCGGCGCTCAGACCTGGCAGGCCGAGCAGAAGAAGGTGGAGCGCCCCGAGACGCGTTCGCGCACGATCTCGTGACGGCAGCGCGGGCACGACAGGCCCTCGCGGGCGTACACGTTGTGGAAGTGCTGGTACTCGCCCGGCCGGCCGAAGAGGTCGACGTACTGCTCGTCGGCGAGCGACGACCCGCGGTGCTTCACCGCCTCCTGCAAGCGTCTCCATCATCGACCGGTAGAGCCGCCGCACCTCCTCCGAGGTGAGCGCGTCGCTCATGCGGTCCCAGCGCAGCCCGGCACCCCAGAGGATCTCGTCGCTGTAGATGTTGCCGATGCCGGCGATGAACTTCTGGTCCATCAGCAGCGGCTTCAGCTTCGCGTGGCGCTGCGCCAGCATCGACCCGAAGTGCTCCCACGACATCGCGGTCTCGAGCGGGTCGATGCCCGAGGTGCGCGAGCTCGGTGACCTGCTTCTCGACGGTGTCGGACTCGGTGACGAACATCTCGCCGAACGTGCGCGGGTCGACGAAGCGCAGCTGACCGCCCTGCGTGAAGGTGATCACGACGTGCGTGTGCTTCGCCATCGTGTCGCGCGAGCTCTTCGCCCGCAGCAGCTGTCCCGACATCCCGAGGTGGATCACGAGCACGTCGTCGCCGTCGAGCCGCACGCAGCAGGTACTTGCCCCGCCGCTCGACGCCGGTGATCTTGTGGTCGACCAGCCGAGCGGTGAACTGCTTGCGGTTGTGGTGACGGCGCACCGCGCGCATGCCGTCGACGTCGACCGCCTTGATCTTCTTGCCGACGACCTCTCGCTCGAGGTCGCGTCGCACGACCTCGACTTCCGGAAGCTCAGGCATCCCCCACCCCGATACGGTCCCCCCGGTCGGGGGAGGCGCCGCTCGCCTCGCCCTGCAACCGTTCCCACGCGATCCGTGCCGCGGCCTGCTCGGCCGCCTTCTTCGACCGTCCCTCGCCGGCGCCGTACTCCTCGTTGCGGAGGAACACCGCGGCGAAGAACCGCTTCGAGTGGTCGGGGCCCTCGTGGCGCACCTGGTAGCGGGGCAGCTGATCGCACCGCTGGGCCGCGAGCTCCTGCAGCCGCGTCTTGTAGTCCTGCCCGCCGGGGCCGATCGCCTGCTCGCGGATGCGGCGCCTCGAGCACCGCGAGCACGAGCCGGGTCGCCGGCTCGAGCCCGCCGTCGAGGTACACCGCGGCGATGACCGCTTCCATCGCGTCGGCGAGGATCGACGGCTTGGCCCGCCCGCCCGACGCGTCCTCGCCCTTGCCCGAGGCGCAGCGACGCGCCGAGGTCGAGCTCCTGCGCGATCTCGGCCAGCGCCTCGGCGCTCACGACCGCGGCGCGCAGCTTGGCCAGCTCGCCTTCGGGCATCTGCGGGTACTCCTCGTAGACGAAGTCGGTGACGACGAAGCCGAGCACCGAGTCGCCGAGGAACTCGAGGCGCTCGTTCGACTCCTCGATGCCGTGCTCCGAGCAGTACGAGCGGTGGGTCAGCGCGCGGTCGAGGAGGTCGTGGTCGACGAACGTCCAACCGAGCGCGAGCTGCAGCCGCGCGTCGAGTGCCGGGTCGACGGCACCGCCCCCCCGAGCGGCCATCTACGTTCAGGTCCCGTACTCAATCGGTGCATGACGTAGTCGACCGCGTCGCGCACGGTGTGGAGGTCGCCGAGGTCTTCGTCGTCGATGCTGAAGCCGACGGTGCGCTCGCCGAGCTCCTCCTCGAGCGCCTCGACCAGCTCGATGAGCGCGAGCGAGTCGGCGTCGAGGTCGGCGGCGAAGTCGGAGTCGAGGGTGATGCGGTCCTCGTCGATCTCGAGGATCTCGGCCAGGCGCTCCCGGATCATCCGGAACACGTCGTCGGGACCGATCGGGCTGCGCTCCACGTGGGTCTCAGCCGGCATCGGCCACCGCCCCCTTCATCCGCTCGACGACGTCGCGCCTCGACACACTCCACTCGCCCGGCGCACCGAGTTGCTTCATCGCCAGCGCGTTCGACGAGCCGTGCGAGATCACGCAGACGCCGTCGACGCCGAGGAGCGTGCACCACCTCCGATGTAGTCGGGGTCGAGCTGCTCGCGCCGCCGTCGAGCAGCGCCGGCATCACGCCTCGGCCGCCGCCTGCAGCTCGGGCGTGGACATCGAGGGTGTCGAACACGAGCTTGGCGGTGCCGCGGATCGCGCCCTCGACCGTCTTCAGCGCGACGTTGCCGGTGAAGCCGTCGGTGACGATCACGTCGACGGTGTCGTGCATGAAGTCGCGACCCTCGACGTTGCCGATGAAGCCCGGGCATCGACTCGAGCAGCGGGTACACGGTCTTGCGCAGGTCGTCGCCCTTGCCGGCCTCCTCGCCGTTCGAGAGCAGGCCGACGCGGGGCTCGTCGACCCCCATGCGGATCCGCGCGTACTCGCGGCCCATGATCGCGAACTGGCGGAGCCACTCGGCCGTGCAGTCGACGGTCGCGCCACCGTCGACCAGGATCTGCGGCCGTCGCCCGGGCACCGGGACGGCACCGCGATCGCCGGGCCGGGCGACGCCCTCTGATGCGACCCATGCGCAGCAGCGCGGCGGCCATGGCCGCGCCGGTGTTGCCCGGCGCTGACCATCGCGTCGGCCTTGCCGTCGCGCACGAGCTCGGCCGCGACAACGATCGACGAGTCCTTCTTGGTGCGCACCGACGCCGGCGGGTCGTGCATCTCGACGACCTCGGTGGTCGGGACGAGCTCGACCCCGCGTGCATGCCGTCGGGCAGCAGCGGCGTGATCGCCTGCTCCAGCGCCGACGAGCAGGACGCGCACGTCGAGCTCCTCGGCGGCCTCGATCGCGCCCGCGACGATCTCACCCGGGGCGTGGTCGCCCCCCATCGCGTCGACGGCAACGGTGATGGGCACGGACGCGCTACTCGACGTCGATCACCTGGCGGCCGCCGTACCAGCCGCAGTTGCCGCACACGATGTGCGGCTGCTTGACCGCGCCGCAGTTCGGGCACGTCGAGCGGGCGGGCGCGGCGAGGCGCCAGTTGGAGGCGCGGCGCTGGCGCGTCTTCGCCCGGGGGGTCTTGCGCTTCGGGACTGCCATTGCGTTGCTCCTGTGCGGACTTCAGGCTTCGAGACGGTAAGGTTTGCGGTCAGAGTTCGAGCTCGGAGAGCGCAGCCCAGCGAGGATCGGTCGGCCCGGCGTCCGACGGCCCGTGTCGTCGGCGGCGCCGACCAGCACGCCGGGGACGACCGCCGGCGCGCAGTCGTCGCCCGTCGCACACCGGCGCCAGCGGCAGCTCGAGCAGCAGCGCGTCGCGGACCAGCTGCTCGAGGTCGATCTCGTGGCCCTCGATCGGGTAGGTGTCGCCCTCGAGCGGGGCTGGCTTCGAAGAGCTCGCCCACCCCGACCGTGAGGTCGGCGGCGAGGTCGCGGAGGCAGGTGCTGCACTCGCCCTCCCAGCGGGCGTGGACAGCTCGCCCCGGGCGACGATGCCGTCGGGGACCCGTTCGAGCACGAGATCGAGCGTCACCGGCTCGTCGATCCGCGCGACGGAGGTCCCGAGGTCGGCGACGGCAGCCTCGAGGTGCAGCGGCACGGCGGGCGCCCGGGTGGGTCAGGAGATCGGCGACGTCGATGCGGAGTGCGCTCATACTGCTTCGGCCTGGAACAGGTTGGAGAACACGGGTGGAGCGGTGACCGGTGGCGTCGCCGGGTGGCGGCGGAACCGGGGCCGGGCAAGGGGCCTGAGGGATGGAAGGCGCCTGCAGGGCCGGAGCGTCAGGATAGCAGCCGCCCCAATTGACCGGACGGACCGGTGAAACTACCGATTGAGCCCGAAACCGGACGTCAGCGCCCGTCCTGGTCGAAGACCGCGTTGTCCTCGTCGTCGTACATCGCTTCGAGTCCGGTGTGGTCGGCGGGCAGATCGGTCGGCGAGCGGCTCGACCACTGCCTGCAGCTGCTCCCGGCCCTTCACCACCGTCGCCATCGTGCGCTCGAGCACCACCTCGAACGCCGCGAGCTTCTGGTCGATGTAGTCCTCGGCCTCGTGACGGAGCCGCCGGCTGTCGGCCTCGGCGTGCGCGACGACCTGTTGCGCGACGCGGCGCGCCTCGCGCGCGACTTCGGTGCGCTCGACCATCCGCTCGGCCTGCACGCGCCCTGCCTCGACGATGTCTTCGGCGTCACGGCGCGCCTGCACGAGGTACTCCTCGCGCTCCTTGAGCAGCCACCGGGCGTGGCGCAGCTCCTCGGGCATCGCCGCCAGCGCCTCGTCGATCAGCTCGAGCGCCTCGTCCCGGTTGACCAGGACCGACGCCGACATCGGCATCGTGCGAGCCGGTGTCGATGATCTCGCGCAGCTCGCGGAGGATGGTCTCGAGGTCGTACGCCTGCTGGTCACTCATGATCGGCCCCTGGGCCGCCGCCGGCGGCGCGGCTCCGCGCCCGCCAGCTCGGAGAACCGTTCCTTGAGCCGCCTCGCCACCCTCGGCGGCACCATCCCCGACACGTCACCGCCGAACCGGGCGACCTCGCGCACCAGGCTCGACGACAGGAACGAGTACTGCGGGCTGGTCGAGATGAAGAAGGTGTCGATGCCCGACAGCTGCTGGTTCATCTGCGCCATCTGCAGCTCGTAGTCGAAGTCGGAGACCGCCCGCAGGCCCTTCACGATCGATTCCGCTCCGTGGTCCTTGGCGAATTCCACGAGCAGGCCCTTGAAGAACTCGATGCGGACGTTCGTGAGGTGGGAGATCTCCTCCGCCAGCATCGCCTGGCGCTCCTCGAGCGTGAACAGCGAGGCGGTCTTCTGCGGATTGCGGATCACCGCCACGATCACGTCGTCGAAATGGCGCGCGGTCCGCTCGATGATGTCGAGATGACCGTTGGTGACGGGATCGAACGAGCCCGGGCAGAGGGCGGTGGCCACGCGGTGGTGCTCCTGTGCTCCTGTGAGAAGGCGACAGCGGGACGGACCTCAGGCGGTCGCGACCACCAGGAGCGTATCGCCGTAGGCCCGCTCCCTCTCGATCCTCCAGCCATCGGGAAGCCGGAGTGCGTCCGCGGCCTTGGGCCGCTCCACGATGACCGTGGCACCCCGCACCACCAGATCGCCGGCAGCCAACCCCGCGAGCGCGGCGGTCACTTCCAGGGTCGGTGTGTCGTACGGCGGGTCGAGGAAGACGACGTCGAACGGCGCCTCGGGGACCGCTGCACCCAGGAATGCGGTCACCGCCGACCGTTGGAAGCGCGCGTCGTCGGTGAAGCCGACAGCCTGGAGGTTCGCGAGGATCGCCGCTTCGGCGGCACCGTCACGATCGACCAGCACCGCGCGGGCGGCGCCGCGTGACAACGCCTCGATCGCGAGCGCGCCGCTTCCCGCGTACAGGTCCAGGACGATCGCGTCGTCGATGCGCTCGCGACCAAGCGACGCGAACAACGCTTCCTTGAGCCGGTCGGTCGTGGGCCGCGCCGCGCCCTTCGGTGCGACGAGGCGCCGTCCGCCGACACTTCCGGCGATCACCCGCAGGCTCATCAGCTCTTGAACCGCAACGTGGGCGGCGTCGCGCTGACCTGCACCATCGCGCACGATCGTACCGGTGACCTGCACATTTGCCGGTGTGTGCACCGCGATCGCCGCGCCCGTAGCCGAGCGACCTCGGTACATCGCCCCCCTCACCCGAAGCAGGCCGCGAGAAAGGCGTGGATCTCCTTCACGTCCGGCTGGATGCTGAGCGCGTCGCCGACCTTCTCGATCTGGAGCGACGGGCAGTACCAACCTTGACCATCGAGGAAGAACTCGGGCGAACCACGGACGCCGCGCCGTTTGCCGCGTTCGTAGTCGTCGAGCACGAACCGCTCCATGCCAGGCGCCGGGAACGCAATGCCCTCGCTCGACGCCAACCGCGCCAAAACATCAGGTTGCGCCAGGTTGAGGCCGTGTTCGAACAGCGCGTCGCGAACGAGCAGGCTCATCCGCTCCCCCGGCGCCTCGCCGACCTGGTACGCCGCTGCGACCAGCTCGAGCGACGGCAGCGACGACGGCGGCATCAGCTCGGGGTCGAATCCGTGGAAGAGGTCCGGCGCGACCTGCTCGCGCAGCTCGTCGACGTGCCGTGCCACGACCTCGGGGTTCAAGGGCTCCCCGTTGACGAGCTCCAGTGGCCACGCCCGGACTCGCAGTACAGGTCTCGGGACCGCGAGAGCTGCGCGGCGGGCGACGAAGCGCCGTAGGCCCACGTGCGCGAACGGGCAGGTCACGTCCGCAAAGACTTCGACGACTCGACGAGTCGTGGCGCCGCTCGACGCGCGTTGCTCGGCAATGGGCACTGGGATCGTCCTTCCGCCGGTTCGACGTCTGCTCACCTGAAGCATGACGACTTCGCCCCGATCGAGCAGGGCCGAAGGACCTTGCGGACCACGACGGGTGGGTTCGTCCTCCCTCCGCGTCAGGGCATTTGGACTCTGTCCTCGTTGCGACCGGGCGCTCCACACTCGGGTATGGCAGATTGCACCGCGATGGACGAGTGCAGCGGGAAGAGCGGAACCTCTCGAACTCCTCCGTGAACGCTGCCCTCGTCGTCGCGGTTGGGATGGCGCTCGCGTTCGCGTTCACCAATGGCTTGCACGACGCCGCGAACGCGATCGCGACGCTCGTGGCGACGCGTGCGGCCCGGCCGGGCCCCGCGATCGTGCTCGCGGCGCTGGGCAATGTGATCGGACCGCTCATCCTCGGGAAGGCGGTCGCTGACACGATCGCGGGGATTGTGATCGTTCCCAGCGACGAGATGGTGTTCGTGTTGGGTGCGGCGCTGACCGGTGCGGTGGCGTGGAACGCGATCACCTGGTGGCGGGCCCTCCCGTCGAGTTCCGGGCACGCGTTGCTGGGCGGGTTGGTCGGCGCCGCGCTCGTCGAGGGTGGCACCGGTGCGGTGAACTGGGGAGGGTTCGATGGAATCAAGCCGGTCGGCGTCCTCGGCGTGATGGGCGTGCTCGTGTTGGCCCCCCTCTTCGGTTTCCTGGTGGGTCTCGTCGTGAACCGTTCGGCGCGCCGTGTCGCGCGGCGTGCCACGACTCATGTGCGAGGGCCGGTACGCGCCGGGCAATGGACGATGTCCGGTGGTCTCGCATTGACCCATGGCGCGAATGATGCGCAGAAGTCGATTGGAATCGTGGCCGCGCTGCTCGTGGCGGCAGGTGCGACTTCGCACCTCGCGTCGCCATTGTGGGCGGAGCTTGCCTGCGGCGCCGCGCTCACCGCGGGCACCACGCTCGGCGGCTGGCCGATCATCCGCACGATCGGACGACGGATCATTCGGCTGCGACCGCTCGACGCTCTGGCAAGTCAGACTGGGTCTACGGCTGTCCTGTTTGGAGCATCGTTGATCGGTGCACCCGTCAGCACCACCCAGGTGGTCACGTCGTCCGTGGTCGGTGTCGCGGGTGGTCGGCGACGTTGGCGCCACGTCCACTGGCCACTGGTGCACTCCCTGGCCGCTTGCCTGGCTGGTGACCATTCCCGCCGCGGCTGCGATCGCCGCCCTCGCGCTGCTGCCCTGGAGGTGGCTCTCGTGAACAAGCACTGGTTCCTTCCTGCAAGAACCCGGACCTCCTCGGACTCCTCCGCGAACAATCCGCACTCACCGTGGAAGGGATGCAGGCGCTCGTTGCCTGGGCCGCTGGTGAGTCCGCCGCTGGCGACCGCGTGCGCGACGTACGAACACCAGGCCGACGACAAGAAGCGCCAGCTCTGGCGCGAGCTGCGCGACGCCTTCTCACCGCCGATCGACGCAGAAGACCTCTTCTCCCTCTCGTCCGATCTCGACGAAGTCCTCAATGCCGCGAAGAACCTCGTCCGCGAGCTCGAAGTGATGGAACTCACGCCGGACCGGGCGACCCATGAGATGGCCGTCCTGCTCGCCGAAGCCACGCAACACCTCGCCGACGCGTTCGCCCGAGTCGGCAAGCAGGAGGGTGATGCCACCGAGTGTGCCGACGCCGCAATCAAGAACACCCGCCGCGTCGAACACGTGTACCGCTCGGCGATGTCAGCATTGCTCGAGGTCCACGACCTTCGCGAGGTCATGGCACAGCGTGAGGTGTACCGCCGACTTTCCCGCATCGGTGACCACATCCACACCGTGGCCGACCGGGTCTGGTACGCCGTGATGAAGGAAGGGTGAGAGACCTCGCGGCGGTTTCTAGCTCTTGAACAGGAAGTCGACCGCGTCACCCAGGAGGTCCTGCACCTCTTCGCGCAGTTGCGCGTGCTGCTCGAGGTCGGGATCGGCGTCCAGGATCTCCTCGGCGACCCCGCGCGCCTCGAGCACGATGGGCTCGTCCTGCGGCAGACGCCCGAGCTTGAGATCGGTCCATCCCGCTTGCCGTTCGCCGAACACCTCCCCTGCACCGCGGATGGCGAGATCTCGCTCGGCGAGCTCGAAGCCGTCGCCCGATTCGGTCATCGCCTGCATGCGCGCCTCGCCCTGCGGCGTCGTCGGGTCTGCGAGCAGATAGCAGTAGGAGTGATGCTCGCCGCGACCGATGCGGCCACGGAGTTGGTGGAGTTGCAACAGTCCGAAGTGGTCGGCGTCCTCGATGACCATGACCGTCGCGTTCGGGACGTCGACGCCCACCTCGATGACGGTGGTGGCCACGAGGACGTCGGTGTCGCCCTCGCGGAACGCGCGCATCGCCGCTTCCTTCTCCGCCGCCGGCATCTGGCCGTGCAGCAACCCGAGCCGCAGGTCGGAGAGCTCCTCCTCGCGCAGGCGCTCGAGCTCTTCGGTGGCCACGCGGGCCTCGAGCTTGTCGGAGCCTTCGACCAGCGGGCACACCACGTAGGCCTGGCGCCCCGCCATCACCTGCTCACGGACGCGCTCGTACACCGCCACTCGTTCCAGGGGCCCCGGCCCGACCACGGTGGTGTCGATCGGCGAACGGCCGGCGGGAAGTTCGCGCAGCTCGGTCTTGTCGAGGTCGCCGTAGATCAACATCGCGGCGGTACGCGGGATCGGCGTCGCCGTCATCACCAAGACGTCGGGAGAGTCGCCCTTGGCCCGCAACAGGTCGCGCTGCTCGACGCCGAACCGGTGCTGCTCGTCGATCACAGCCACGCCGAGGTTGGCGAATTCCACCCCGCCGTAGATCAACGCGTGGGTGCCGACGAGGATGTCGACGTCACCCGCGAGCAACCCCGCGGCAATCCGGCGGCGTTCGGCCGCGGGGGTGCGGTTGGTGAGGAGCGCGGCACGCACCGGTCGTTCACCGAGCAACGATCCCTCGGCCGGCACGGTGAGGGTGTCGAGGAGACCGCGCATGGTCAGCTCGTGCTGCTCGGCCAGCACTTCGGTCGGCGCCATGAACGCGCCCTGGTAGCCACCCTGCACCGCGATCAGCAATGCGCTGAGCGCGACCACGGTCTTCCCCGAACCGACCTCGCCCTGCAGGAGGCGGTGCATCGGTGCGGGCAGTGCCATGTCGGCGCGGATCTGCGCGATGGCCTGTTCCTGGTCACCCGTGAGCGGGAACGGGAGCGCGGCGTGGAACGCGGGCACGAGCGGCCCGTCGACCGCGTGCACGATGCCGGTGGCCTCGGCCGCGAGCGCACGCTTGCGCGCGACCAACGCCAACTGCATGCGGAGGAACTCGTCGAACTTCAGCCGTTGGGCAGCGGCGTTGCGCTCGCCCATCGACTCGGGTCGATGAATGCCGCGGTACGCGCTCCCCCGGTCGACGAGATCGTGGTCGCTGCGGATCCCACCGTCGAGCGGGTCGGCGAAACCGCGCGCCTTCGTGCGCTCGAGGCACGACGCGACCGCGCGGCGCAACTGCCAGGTGTGGACCTCGGCCTTCCCCGACTGCGGATACACCGGGACGATCGTGCCCGTGACCTCGGAACCGGCGTCGGGATCCGCGAGCACGTCGACCACCGGGTTCGTCATCTGGCGCTTGCCCCGGTAGCTCTCGACCTTGCCGAACAGCGAGACCTGGGTGCCGGGTCGGAGTTGACGCTCGCGCCACCCCTGGTTGAAGAACACGATCTCGAGCAGGCCGGTCCCGTCGTAGACCGTGGCATTCACGATCGTGCGCTTGCGGTCGCGCGTGCGACGGGCGTGGCACGCGCGCACCTCGGCGTCGACCGTCGCCTCCTGCCCGATCTCGAGCTCGCGGATCTCGGCCCGTTCGGTGCGATCGACGTATCGGCGCGGGTAGTGCTCGAGCAGGTCGAGCACGGTGTCGATCTCCATCGCGGCCAGACCCACGCGCAACTTCTCACCGACCGCTTTCAGCTCCGTGACGCGGTGCGACGCGAGCTCGCGCAGCGTGAGGCCGGTGGGATGCTGCAGCGGGAGCGCCACCGGTCCCGAGCTACTCGACGCCGATGAGGTACGGGTAGAGCGGTTGATTGCCGTGGTGCAGCTCGACCTCCACGTCGGGATGCGCAGTCGCCAGGTACTCGCGGATCCGCGCGGTGTCGTCGGTGTCGGCATCTGCGCCCACGAGGATGGTGATCAGTTCGGAGTCGGCGTCGACCAGCACGTCGACGAGCGCCGTCGCGGCATCCGTGACCGATTTGACCGCGACCTGGATACCGTCGCGCGTGATCGCGATCCAGTCGCCGGTCGCGATCGCGCCGCACTCGGCGACGCTGTCACGCACCACGCCGCGTCACTTCGCCGGCGCGTACCCGCGTCGCGGCCTCCTCCATGGCGGCCTGGTTCACCGCGAGCGGCGCGTCGGGGTCGTACGCGACCAACGCCCCCAGCGCCTCGACCACCGCCGCCGTCGGCACCACCGCGACCGGCAGGTCGGTGAGGCCCGGGACCTGCTTCGCGACCGGCACGATGTTCTTGTTGTTGGGCAGCACGATCACGCCGTCCGCATTGGCGTGCTCGACGGCTTCGAGGATCTGTGCGGTCGACGGGTTCATCGACTGACCCCCCGCGACCACCTGTTGCACGCCAAGACCGAGCAGCAGCGCGCGCAGGCCGTCACCAACCGCCACCGCGACGACACCCGTGGTGACCCGTTCGAGGGTGGCGACCTCGCCACGCACCCACGCCGGTTCATCGTGGGAGGAGGCCTCACGGTCGGCCACCTGCTCCAGCAGATCGGTGACGCGGATGTCGCGGGGCCGCCCGACCTCGATCCCGGCCTCGATCGCCGCGCCGATGTCGTCGGTGTGGACGTGGCAGTTCCAGACACCGTCGCCGCCGACCACGACGATCGAATCACCCAACCCACCCCAGGTCTGCTTGAACCCGTCGATGCGGTCGTCGTCGGCGTCGAGGAAGTACATGACCTCGTAGCGGAGATCGGCGATGTCGCGGTCAGCGTGGGCGTCGACCGCGACCGAACTGTGCACCGCCTCGGGCGGCGGCACCGGACGGTCGGCGACCACGTTGAGGCACGCGGCCAGCAACAACTCGAAGCCGCGACCGCCCGCGTCGACGACGCCGGCTTCGCGGAGCACCGGCAACAGGTCGGGGGTCCTCGCCACCGCTTCGCTCGCGGCGTCAGCCGCGCGTTCGAGGATCGCGGCCAACGCGGTGTCGCCGTCCGCGACCGCACGCTCCACCGACTCCGCCGCGCAACGGACCACGGTCAGGATGGTGCCCTCGACCGGTCGCAGCACTGCCTCATAGGCCGCGTCGGCCGCCCGGCGCAGCCCGGTAGCGACGTCGGCCCCCGAAATCGCCTCGAGGGGAGCAAACGTGTCGGCCAGACCCCTCAGGATCTGCGACAGGATGACGCCCGAATTGCCCCGGGCGCCCATCAGCGAACCGTGCCGGAGCGCCTCGCACACTGCCTCCATGGGCGCAGCGTCCGCCACGCGGATTGGCGACGCGTTCATCTCGGTGACGACCGACTCCAGGGTCAGTGCCATGTTGGTGCCGGTGTCGCCGTCGGGCACCGGGTAGACGTTGAGCGCGTTGAGTTCGTCCTGGTGGGCGCGGAGCACGTCACGGTAGGTCGACACGATCTGGCGCAGGTCGCTCGGCGCCAGCTTCTGCAGGACCGTCACGGCTGGGATGGTACAACGCCTGCTGCTATCCTTCGCCGTTCGATCGTTCCCGGAAACGAAGGTTGCGTCATGGCGTCCGTCTGCGAGTTGTGCGGCAAGAAGCCGCAGTTCGGCATGCGCATCAGCCACTCGCACCGCCGTACCAAGCGGCGTTGGAACCCCAACGTGCAGAAGGTCCGCGCCGTGGTGAACGGCAGCCCGAAGCGCCTCCACGTGTGCACCGCCTGCCTCAAGGCCGGCAAGGTGCAAAAGCCGTAGGCCGCACTCGTGCAGGGCGTCGTCCGCATGTTCGACCCGCCTGCACGGCGAGGGCCTCGTGATGAACGACACCGACCGGGTCGAGTTCGCCTTCGCCGAGACGCGCTCGAGGGTTCGCTGTTCCGGATGCTGCGTCAGGGCCAGCGCATCAACTTCGAACTCGACGCCGACGGCCGCGCCGTCAACGTGCGCATCGGCTCCGAGGTCGACATGGGGCTCCCCACCGCCCAGGTCTGAACCACCCCCTTTTCCGGTTTCGGGCTGACCTGGGGCGCATCGTTACAATCGTCGGCACCCCTTTTCCCATCTCGATGGTCGAGGAGCTCGACGTGGCGCTCGTGCAGGCCCCCACCGGTAACGCCCAACTCCTTGCGTGGGTCGACGAGATGGTCGAGCTGTGTCAGCCCGACGACGTCCACTGGTTCGACGGGTCCGACGCCGAGCACGAACTCCTGTGCAAGCAACTCGTCGAGGCCGGCACCTTCGTGGCCCTCGACCCCGACAAACGGCCCGGCTCGTACTGGGCCCATTCCGACCCGAGTGACGTCGCCCGGGTCGAGGACCGCACCTTCATCTGTTCGGAACGCGAGTCCGACGCCGGTCCGACCAACAACTGGCAGGCTCCGGCCGAGATGCGGGCCAAGCTCGACGCACTGTTCCGGGGCTGCATGCGGGGACGCACGATGTACGTGGTGCCCTTCAGCATGGGGCCACTCGGCTCGCCGTTGTCCTACATCGGCGTCGAACTCACCGACTCTCCGTACGTCGCGGTCAGCATGCGCACCATGACCCGAGCCGGCCAGGCGGCGCTCGACGTGCTCGGTGCGGACGGCGAATTCGTTCCCTGCGTGCACTCGGTCGGCGTGCCCCTTGCTCCCGGCGAGGCCGACGTCGCCTGGCCGTGCAACCCGGACGAGAAGTGGATCGTGCACTTCCCCGAGTCCCGCGAGATCTGGTCATTCGGCTCCGGCTACGGCGGCAACGCGCTGCTGGGCAAGAAGTGCTTCGCGCTGCGCATCGCGTCGGTGATCGCGCGTGATGAAGGTTGGCTGGCCGAGCACATGCTCGTCCTCAAGATCACGAGCCCCGAAGGGCGCGTGAAGTACCTCGCGGCCGCGTTCCCGTCCACGTGTGGCAAGACCAACCTCGCCATGCTCATCCCGACGGTTCCCGGCTGGACGGTCGAAACCATCGGTGACGACATCGCCTGGATGAAGTTCGGCGACGAGGGCCGTCTCCACGCCATCAACCCCGAGTTCGGGATCTTCGGCGTGGCGCCCGGCACCAACGAGAAGTCCAACCCGAACGCACTCCACTCGATGGACACCAACACCGTGTTCACCAACACCGCGCTCACGGACGACGGGGACGTGTGGTGGGAGGACCTCACCGACGCTCCGCCGGCGCACCTCACCGACTGGAAGGGTGAGTCGTGGACGCCGCGCTCGGACGGACCCGCCGCGCACCCGAACTCCCGATTCTGCGCGCCGGCATCGCAGGTCCCGTCCATCGCCCCCGAGTGGCAGGACCCGAAGGGCGTGCCCATCTCCGCGTTCCTCTTCGGCGGTCGGCGCGCCACGACCGTGCCCCTCGTGTACGAGTCGAACAGCTGGCAGCACGGCGTGCTCGTCGCCGCGACCATGGGATCGGAGAAGACGGCGGCCGCGACGGGCGGGCTCGGCGACCTCCGCCGCGACCCGTTCGCGATGC
This sequence comes from uncultured Actinomycetes bacterium, assembly GCA_963726965.1. Taxonomy (GTDB): domain Bacteria; phylum Actinomycetota; class Acidimicrobiia; order IMCC26256; family DASPTH01; genus DASUAS01. Next base: position 178,026 of record CAVSEI010000009.1, read on the forward strand.
TGCCGTTCTGTGGCTACAACATGGGCGACTACTTCGCCCACTGGTTGAGCATGGCCGAGCGTACCGACGAGGCGTCGCTGCCCGCGATCTACGGCGTCAACTGGTTCCGCAAGGGCGACGACGGCGAGTTCCTGTGGCCGGGGTTCGGGGAGAACTCTCGGGTCCTCGAATGGATCTGCCGCCGCCTCGACGGCGACGCGTCCGGTGCCGACACCCCGATCGGCGTCGTGCCCCGGCCGGAGGACCTCGTGCTCGACGGTCTCGACGTGAGCCACGACGCGATCGCCGCCGCGCTCGCGGTCGTCACCGAGGCGTGGCAGCGGGAGCTTCCTGGGATCCGGGAGTATTTCGCCGAGTTCGGTGACCATCTTCCCCGCGAGCTCGTCGAGCAGCTCGACGCGCTCGAGGCGCGTCTCGCCTGACGCCAGGTACGCTCACGCCGACGGCGTCCGAATCAGGGGGTTCACATGAGCGTCACTGCGTACGTGCTGATCCAGACCGAGGTCGGACGAGCGGAGAAGGTGGCGAAGGCCGCGCGCGACATCACCGGCGTGGTCAACGCCGACAACGTCGCCGGCCCCTACGACGTGATCGTGCGTGCCGAATCGAGTTCCCTCGACGAACTCGGCAAGCTCGTCGTCTCGGAGATCCAGAAGGTGGAAGGCATCACCCGCACGTTCACCTGTCCCATTGTGAATCTCTAACGTTGACGGCCTGCTCTGGCGGCGCGGCGGGCGTGGCGGGCGATCGCCAGGTCGATGAGGCGGTCGAGGAGTTCGGCGTACGGAACACCGGTCGCCTCCCAGAGGCGCGGGTACATCGAGATCGGCGTGAACCCGGGGATCGTGTTCACCTCGTTGACGAGGAACGCGCCGTCGTCCCGTAGGAACAGGTCGACCCGCGCCATCGCCTCGCACCGACACGCTTCGAACGCCCGGCAGGCCAACGCCTGCGCCTCGGCCACGTGCGCGTCGCTGAGCGGCGCGGGCACGAGCAACTCCGCGTCGTCGGCCTCGTACTTGTCGGCATAGGAGTAGAACTCGTCGCCGGGCACGATCTCGCCCGCAACCGACACCATCGGTGGATCGTCACCCAAGACGGCCAGCTCGATCTCCCGCCCGACGATGGCCTCTTCGACGACGATCCATTCGTCGTACGCGAGGGCGAGATCACACGCGGCGTCGAAGTCGCCCCGGTCTGCAGCCTTCGACACACCCACCGACGAACCGAGGTTCGCCGGCTTCACGAAGCACGGGTACCCGAGCTCGTGCTCGACTCGCCGCGCCAGCTCGGCGCGATCGTGGCCGTCGCGGAACGCGAGTGAGCGAGCGTACGGCAGGCCCTCGGCCGCGAATGCCCGCTTCATCATCACCTTGTCCATCGCGACGGCCGATCCCACCACGCCCGACCCGACGTACGGCACGTCGGCCAGCTCGAGCAGTCCCTGCACGGTGCCGTCCTCACCGTACGGTCCGTGGAGCAGCGGCAGCACGACGTCGACGTCGAGCGACCCGACCGCGGGCGCCGTGTCGCCGTCGACCGCGAACGCACTCGGCAGTGCCTTCGGCCCCGCTTCGATCGCGACGCGGGCCGAGTCGGCGAGCAACCAGGTGCCCTCGGTCGTGATCGCGACCGGCACCACCTCGTAGCGCTTCGGGTCCAGCGCGCGCGCCACCGCGACCGCAGTGACCCTCGAGACGTCGTGCTCCGCCGAACGACCACCGAACAGCAGGAGCACACGGCGCTTTCGGGCCATCACGACGCCTGCAACACCGCGCGGATGCCGAGACCCATCAGGAACAAACCGACCAACCCGTAGAACATCTCGGTGCGGCCCCGCATCTGACGACGGTACTGGTAGGCGAGGCCGACGGTGAGGAACGCGACAAAGCCGTAGAACATGTGGAAGCGCGGCGCGACGTAGTCCTTGCTCGCCACCAGGATCGTGCCCACCAACACCTGGAGCATCAGTGCCGACTCGGCGATGATGGTCGCGACCCACACGTACTTCCCGCGCACGGTGCGCCACCGCCACGCGACGAGCGCGATCACGCCCGCGATCGCGTTCATCACGATCGCGACGTAACCCCAGACCTTGTGGAAGTCGAAGAGGGTCTGCACGGAACTAGCTGGCGGGAGCGTCCTCGTGCTGGACGACGTCGAACTGCCACAGTTCGCTGTGCGTGCTCACCGGTCCCTGTTCACCGTGCGCCTTGTGCCCGTGCTGGAAGGCCGCGCTGCTCATCCACGCCTGGAAATCGTCCTCCGACGCCCAGCGCGTGTAGACGAGGAAGGTGTCGCGATCGTCGGCGGGGCGCAGCAACTCGAACGCCTCGAACCCCGGCGAGCTGGACACCTCGCCGGCGCGGGCGGCGAAGCGCGCCACCAACTCGTCGGCCCGTTCCCGGGGCACCGTGATCGCGTTGATCTTGACGACACTCATGCTGGCTCCTGGTCGAAATGATTTGGAGAAACCGCGGCGCGGGAGGAAGATGAATCTACATGGCGGGTCGGGAGGGCCGACCCTGCCCCGGCCCGCCGGCCCGCCACCCGTTCACGACTGGTCGCGGAGAAAGCGTTCGATCTCGGAGGCGAGTTCGTCGCCACTCGGGAGCTCTTCGGGATCGGCTTCTCCCGCCTCGATGGCGCGGATCACCTCGACGACGTCGGGGCGTTCGGTGAGACCCTCTTCGACGCGCTGCTCGTAGGCCTGGGACTGCTCGTCGAGCGACGCGAGATCGACCGTGACCCCACCGAGGTCGCGCACCTTCGCCAGCAGCGACCGGATCGCGGGTGGCGAACGCGCCACCGGCGACGTAGTGGGGCACCTGGGCCCACAGGGCGAGCGTCGGGATGCCGGCGTCACCGAGCATCACCTGCAACACGCTCTGCGCGCCGGTGGGTCCGGTGTAGTCCTGACGCCAAGCACCGGCGGCGGTGACGAGATCGGCGTCGGTGCCCGTCGCGAGCACGCTCACCGGACGACGGTGCGAAGCCATACTCGGGATTCCGCCGACGGTGAACGCGGCAGTGACCCCGAGTTGCTGGGCCAGTCCGACCAACTCACTGAGCACTGCACGCCATCGCAACGACGGTTCCGGTCCGACACACAGCACGACGTCGCGCCCGAGGTGCCCCGCGCTCAACGAGAGCTGCGGCCAGGCGATCTCGCGCGACACGCCGTCGACCAGGTGCACGGTCGGGCGCGTCTGCTGCAGGTCCATGAGATCGGAGAGGTCGAGGTGGGCGAACGTGCGCACCGATTCCAGTTGTTCCTGCAGGACCGCGACGGTGCCACCACCCGCGAGCCCCGCGTCGACCCACCCCGACAGCGCCACGACGAGCAACGGGTCGCGGAGCTGCGGGAGTGTGTCGATCTCGATCATCGTCCCAACCTTAGGGGCCGGCGCGTAGGGTCTCGGGTCGTGATCGTCGGCGTCCACGCAGGTCTCCAGTACACGTCCACCGACGGCATTCGCGCGCTCTGGGGGCGGATCGAGTCCCTCGGTTTCGCGTGGATCTCGGTGTGGGACCACTTCTACGCCGCCGACGTGACCGACCCGAACTCGGGCTACGAGTGTCTCGAGGGTCTCACCGCGCACGCCGCGCTGGCAATGACCACGTCGGAGGTGCGTTGCGGCAGCCTGGTGTACTGCGCGGGGTACCGGCACCCGGCGGTCCTGGCGAAGTCGATCGCGACCATCGACAACTTCTCGGGTGGTCGGGTCACGCTCGGGCTCGGCGCGGGTTGGCACCAGGGCGAGTTCGACGCGTACGGCATCCCGTTCCCGCCGGCTCCGATCCGTCTCCGTCAGCTCGAGGAAACGGTGCGGTGCGTGCGCGCGCTCCTCACCGAGGAGATCGTCGACTTCGACGGCGAGTTCTTCCAGCTCCGCCAGGCGCGTTGCGAACCGAAGCCCGCGCAAGCCCGGCTCCCGATCTGGCTCGGTGGCCACGGCGAGAAGGTCACGCTGAAGCTCGTCGCCCGCTACGCCGACGGTTGGAACGTGCCGTTCGTGAGCCCGGACGCCTTTCGTCACAAGGTCGGCGTGCTCGAAGCACACTGCGCCGACGCGGACCGCGACCCCGTGGCGATCTCGAAGTCGTTGAACCTCGCGCTGGCGTGGAACGAAGACGACCTCGTCGCTCAGTTCGGCCAGATGGTCGACTTCCTGCGAGGGTCAGTACTCACGGGCAGCACCCAACAGGTGGTCGATCTCATCGGCGCCTACGCCGACGCCGGCGCGGACCAGATCAACATCGCCATGCGCGCCCCGTTCGACGTCGACGGCCTCGAGCGCTTCGCCGCGGAAGTGCTCCCCCAGCTTTCGCGCTAGTTGTTCGAGCCGCCGCCGAGACCGGGCCGGTTGCGTCGCGGCTGGAACGCGTCATGGAAGTTGACGTCGGCGAATTCGCCGGGCACCTGACCGTGCGCGGCGAAGTGGTACAGCGCGGTGCGGTAGATGCCACTCAGCGCCGACACGACCACCGAGGCGACCAACAGCCAGACGATGCCGATCGCACCGAACACGATCAATCCCGCGGTGCCGAGTGAGATGCCGATGAAGATCGCCAGCATCCCGGGCAACATCGCGAAGAAGCCGACCAGTCCGAGGCCACCTTGGCCGATCACGTTCTCACCCCACGTCTTCTTGAACAGGTCCTTGGAACGGGTGAGGGCCGGGCGCACCGCGAGATCTTCGAGCACGAGGATGGGCACCACCAGGAACGTGACCAGGTTCCATGCCAGCCCCACCAACCCGACCACGAGGCGTCCGATGATTCCGAACCGTTGTTCGAGGGCCTGGAGGACCATCGTGACCGTGGCGGTGACGATCGCCCACGGCAGCAACCGGTGCATTCGCGAGTTCGCGACATCCAGCGCGGTGCGCACGGTCGAATCGGTCCCGCGCAGACGCATGTCGGCACCGGCGACGAGCGCAGCAAGGAAGTAGGTCTGCACCATCGCCAACGCCAGGTACGTCAGCACGATCAGCACCCAGCCGATCGGCTGCAACGAGTCGCCGGTCGACGAACTGTCGATGCCCATCAACGCGATGAGGCCACCGAGCACGGCGACGACGACGAGCGAACCGATCGCCGAGAGCACGGGGAACCACGCCAAAGACTTGTCGGATTTGAGCACCGCCCACGAACGCTTGGCGATGGCCCACGAGGTCTGGAAGCGACTCATGACCACCAGTATCGACGATCAGGGGTCACGAATGAAGTCAGATCAGCCGGTCGGTGCCTGAGACGCGACCTCGTCGTCCTTGCGGACGAGCAGGATGATCGCGGTCACGAGAATCCACAGGGCCGCGAGAATGGCGCCGACGAAACCCACCGGGCCGGCCAGGCACAGGATGGCGGAAACGATCGCCACCCAACCGAGCCACTTCGGCAAGACGGGGCGTCGCACCGTCGCGATCCCCGCTGCGAACAACACGATCGCGAATCCGCCGACGAGGACGAAGAAGTCGTTGTTGTCCAAGATGTTGAGTGTCTGCGCGGCGATCGCGAATCGGTGGTCGGCTGCCTGTACCAACGCGAAGTGCACCACGGCCATGAACAACAGGCCTGACCCGAGCACCACCAGGCCCGCAAACGCGGCGAGGGGAAGCATCCCGCTTCCGAGCTCGTCCCCACGGAGCGCGTCGCGAAGACGTGGCGCGTACAACACGAACAACACCGCCGCGATCGCAACCATCAGCGCCGCAACCATGCTCGCATCCTTGTGGTCGCGGTAGTACGACAGCACCTTCGCCGCGCTCGCCTTGTCGTCCGGCGTGTCCCCGCCTACCGCGGTGAACGCCAGCACAACGACAATCGGCGCGACTACACCACACAGAGCCAACCAGCGACGAAGCGTCATTTTCGCCCTCCCCTACCGAGAACGCCAGAAATTTGGGCGATCATGTCACCTCGATCCGCCGCGGACAACCCGGCTTCGGTCGTCCGTGACCTTGCTCGGAGCTACGTTCGTCGCCATGGCTCGCTCCTTCGTCGCGCCGGGGCGCGTGAATTTGATGGGCGACCACACCGACTACAACGCCGGGTACGTCCTCCCGCTCGCCCTTGACCGCGCGTGCGCCGTGACGTCGACGCCGGTCGACGGCCCGACGGTGACCGCCCGTTCGGACGAACTCCCCGGTGTGGTCACCGTCGGCGCCGACGGTCGCGACGAGCCGCGCGCGGTGGAACCGGTGTGGGGACGATTCGTCGCGGGCGTCGTCCGCGCACTGACGGAGCGCGGACTCGCCGTCCCTGGTGCCGAGTTGACGATCACGTCGACGGTCCCGCCGGGCTCCGGCTTGTCGTCGAGCTCGGCGCTCAGCGTGGCGGTGACGCTGGCCCTCGTCGACGCGGCCGGCGCCACCCTCGATCGCCTCGAGCTGGCCGAGCTCGCGTTGGCCGCCGAGGTCACCGCCACCGGGGTGCCCGGCGGGCTCATGGACCAGCTCGCATCGCTGTTCGGTCGGGCCGGGCACGCGCTGCTGATCGACTGTCGCACCAACGAGGTGGTGCCGGTTTCGATCTCACCGGGAGTCGCCGTGCTCGTCGTGCACTCCGGTGTGCCCCGCACACTGGCGCGCACCGTGTACGGGGCGAGGCGCGCCGAGTGTGAAGCGATCGCAGCCGATCTCGGTGTGTCCACATTGCGCGACGCATCTCTGGCGCAGGTTGCGAACGCGCCGCGGGCGCGTCATGTCGTCTCCGAAAACGATCGCGTCCTCGCGACTGCAGCCGCGCTCCCCGACGGCGATCTCTCGGTTCTCGGTCCGCTGCTGCTGGCCAGCCACGCCAGCCTGCGCGATGACTACGAAGTGTCGACGCCCGAACTCGACCTGCTGGTCGAGCTCCTCGTGGAGTGCGGCGCCGCCGGCGCCCGCCTCACCGGCGCGGGCTTCGGCGGATGCGTCATCGCGCTGGCGCAACGCAACCACGCCGACAACGTCATCACCAAAGCCGCCCTGCGCTACCGCACCGAGACCGGGATCGATCCCCTCGCCTTCGTCGCCCGCGCCGTCGACGGCGCCCGTCGAATGATCTGATCCCTTCGCGAACGCGAACTGCTGTTCCTCGTGCCTCTCACGATTGGCTCGGTTCTGCTTCTTCGTCAGTCGGGCGGGTCGGTACCGCCTTCGCCGGTCGTGAGCGGTCCAAAAGTGCGAGGTGGGCTTCGACTTCGGCGACGAGTTCAGCGCGGGTGCCCTGGTACTCGGCGAACGCAACCTCGTAGTGGGTCCTGAACCAGTCGTTCAGAGCGGGGCCGTAGTGCAGCACCGTGTTCTTCTGGCGATTCGACACCGCGAGCACTGACTCGCCATCGTCGAGGTGCTCACAGCTGATGAGCTTGTCGAAACCACACACACGGTTCTGCTTGTGGCCGCGGAAGATCACGCGTCGGTTGGTGATGTAGATCGTGCCGGTGTCGATTGCGGTGGCGACCGGTGTGCCCTGGACGTAGTGACCTTTCGACGCGCCGACGTGGTATCGGATACTTCGCCCACCGAGGCTGCCGACCGGGATGGACACGCCCTGCGAGCGGCCCTTCCATTCACCCTTGCCCGCTCGATCCTCGATCAGACTCGCCCCGTCGACCTTCCCGAAGAGCGCCTCGCCCTTCGTCAACACGATCTCGGAGCACGGTTCGCCGCGGAAGTCTCGGGCGAGCTCCAGCACGTGCTCGTAGCCGTCGCGTTCTGCTTGCCACGCGGCCGCGGCCTTCTCCTGTGCGGCCGCCTGCGTGGCTGCCGTCTTCTGCTGCTGCGCCAGCCGGTGCCTCTCGCGCTGCTTCTCGAACACGTCCCACCCCCGGCAAGTGCTCGACCGGTCGACTACATGCGGCGGAGCAACTCCGCCTTCTTGGCCTCGAACTCGGCGTCGGTGATGTGGCCCTGATCGCGCAGCCTCGCCAGCTGCTCGATCTGGTCGGGGACGGCCGCGGCGGGCTGGGGTGGCGCCACGACCGTGGGGCCCTGCTGCACCATGGCGACCGGCATGTTGCGGGCTTCCATCTGCCGGTAGATCTCGTGCTGCACACCGTCAGGATGACGGATGAAGTCGAAGTGCGACTGACCGTCGCGACCGGCGGACTCGATGTCGAGGTCGCCGGCACCGATGATGCGGTCGATGATCCGCTGGTGGAAGTTGATGTTGTTGATCCGTTCGAGTGGGATCTCGACGCCGTGTTTCGAGATGACGCCCGTGCGGTAGATGACGCGACGACTCGTGACGACGAAGTACGTCATACGCCACTGGAAGTACTTGAGCGTGAGCCACACGGCCCACGCGATCACGACGAGACCGACGACCCAATTGGAGATGTTGCGGAACGTGCCGTCGTCGATCTGGAACACCAGGATCAACAAGATGAACAGCGGGATCCCGGTGAGGATGTTGCGCGAGAAGTACCACCAGTGCGGCCGGAGGTCCAGCGCCAGTGTCTCGCCTTCCTGGACCAGATCGGCGGGGTACGGCATGCCGCGAGCGTACGGCAGTCCGGAGCGCGGATCGCGCAGGGTCACGCGGCTCCGGAGCTCAGGCCCAGCCCATCTCGTGCAGACGCTCGTCGGTCATCCCGAAGTAGTGGCCCACCTCGTGCAGCACCGTGACCCGCACCCGGCGGGCGAGGTCGGCTTCGTCGCGGGCGAGGTACGACAGCGGACCCCGGAAGATGGTGATGCGATCGGGTGAGACTCCTGAGTAGGTCATCGGCCCCCGCTTGGTGATCGGGACACCCTCGTACAACCCGAGGAGCGTGGCACCCGAGCGAACGCCGGCGCGGGCGAGCTGCGTCGGTGTCGCCCACTCCGCGACCATGACCGCGACGTTCTCCATCTCGCGTCCGAGTTCGGGCGGGATCTCGTCGAGCGCGTCGGCCACCATCTGTTCGAACTGCGCTTCCGAGATCTGCTCTTCGGGGACCACCGGGTCCGACCGTAATCGCGGGACCCCGCAGAATTTTCCTTGCTTTCGCGCGCCGCCGTCTTTACGATGCGGAAGCCGGTGATCACCAGTCTGGTGCCGGGAGCGCTCAACTCGAGTGCCGGGGAGCAATCTCCGGGGCGAGGGTCGGGCAGCATCCGGAAGACGGACGGGAAGGATCCGGTGCGGTGACCGAATCGGACGGGACCACCCCCGTGCGGTGAGGACACCGGAGATCACGGCCGAGGCCGCGCACCTGGGGCAACCCTGGGGCGAGGGGTCGGAAGTGGTCGGCAGGAACGGCCCCGAGGAGATCCGAGCTGCGACGCAGCGGAGACTACTCGGGGCCTTCTGCTGTTCCGGGCCGCGGTTCCGGGTGCGGCCGGTGGTGCGGCTCAGGGCAGGTCGCGATCGATGTCGTACCCGGGCGGTACCGTGCCGCGGTGGACACGCTGCTCCAGGGTCTCGACCCGACGCAACGCGACGCGGTCACGAGCCGCGCCGCGCCGCTGGCGATCCTGGCCGGCGCGGGATCGGGCAAGACGCGGGTGCTGACCCGGCGCATCGCGTGGCAGTCGCGCGAGCAACTGATCGATCCCGCCCACGTCCTCGCGGTCACCTTCACGCGCAAGGCAGCCGGCGAGCTCCGGGCCCGCATCGCGCGGCTCGGCGTGCGCCAGTCGGTCACCGCGGGCACGTTCCACGCGATCGCCCTCGCCCAGCTGCGCCGCCGGAGCGAGGAGCAGGGCCGGGCCATGCCCGCGCTGCTCGAGCGCAAGGTCCGGATCCTCGTGCCCCTGCTGCCCACCCGCGGGCGCGACGCCGTGCTGCAGGCGTCGGAACTCGCGTCGGAGATCGAGTGGGCCAAGGCCCGGCTCGTGAAGCCTGACGGGTACGAACACGCGGTGGCCGTCGCCGGGCGCACCACCCCGCGCCCGCCGGCGGAGGTGGCGGCGATCTTCCGCAGCTACGAACGCGAGAAGCGCAAGCGCGGGCTCGTCGACTTCGACGACCTCATCTCCGGCTGTGCCGACGTCTTGGACCGCGACCATGAGTTCGCCGCGGCCCAACGTTGGCGGTTCCGTCACCTCTTCGTCGACGAGTTCCAGGACGCCAGCGCCGCCCAGTTCCGGTTGCTGCGCGCGTGGCTGGGTGATCGCAGCGATCTCTGCGTGGTCGGCGATCCCGATCAGGCCATCTACGGCTTCGCCGGCGCCGACGCCTCCTACCTCGACCGCTTTGCTCGGTGGTTCCCCGCCGACCAGTTCGACGACGTCGGCACCGTGCGCCTCGGGAGCAATTACCGATCAACTCCTCAGGTGGTCGCGGCGGCCAGCGCGGTGCTCGGCCCGCCCGGTCGCCGTCGTCCGGCGGTGCACGCCGCGCAGCCCGACGGTCCCCTTCCCGAGTTCACCGAGTACGCCACCGCCGAAGACGAAGCGCGCGGCGTCGCCCGCGCCGTGCGGGCCGCCGAGAGCGCTGAGCTCCGGTGGTCGCGGATGGCAATCCTCTACCGGGTGAATGCACAATCGGCGTTGTTCGAAGAAGCGCTGGCGCGCGAGGGCGTCCCGTTCCGCGTCCGCGGCGGGGGCCGCTTCCTCGATCGTCCCGAGGTGAAGGTCGCGCTCGATCACCTGCGCGACGACCGCGCGCGCCGCGCCCACCCGCTCGTTCAACGAGCACCTCACCGACTTCGCCACCGACGCCGAGGATCTGGCCGAGGAGCGTCGCGAACACGTCGGACGCCCTTGTGCGCCTCGGTCGCGAGTACCTCGAGGCCGAGGGTGGTACCGGCACCGTCGACGGCTTTCTCGCGTTTCTCCAGGCGTCGTTGCGCGGCGACGACGCCGGTGAGCACGCCGACGACGCGGTCGAGCTCCTCACGTTCCACCGGGCGAAGGGACTCGAGTTCGACACCGTGTTCGTGACCGGGCTCGAGAAGGGGTTGGTCCCGATCTCGCACGCCAAGACCCCGGAGGCGCTCGACGAAGAACAGCGGTTGCTCTACGTCGCGCTCAGTCGCGCCGAGCGAGTGTTGCGGTTGAGTTGGGCGCACGAGCGTGCCGTCGGCATGCGCACCGCGCGTCGCAACCCGAGCAGTTGGCTGGGGCGGGTCGAAGACGCCGTGACCGCGATGGATCCGAGCGCAGACGAGCGCCCACTGACCGATGCTCGTCGCAGCATCGCCGACGCGCGCGAACGTGTCGCGCGGCAACGGCAGCTCCACCCGTACGGGTCCCGGCAGAACGGGTTCCAGCAAGACGAAGGAGACCGCCGAGGTCGACGCCGCCGACGCCCCGCTCTACGCGGCACTGGTCGAGTGGCGATTGCGCCAGTCACGCGCCGCCAGCGCGCCGGCGTACGTGATCTTCCCGAACACGACGCTCGCCGCCATCGCCAGCGCGCGCCCGCGCACCCGCGGGCGCTGCTCGACGTGCCGGGCATCGGACCGGTGAAGGCCGAGCGCTACGGCGACGCGGTCCTGGCGCTGGTCGCCGAACACAACGGTTGACGACGCTGACGCGCAGGTCCACGATGGGAAGGTGCCCAGCCTGCCGCTGTTCCCCACCGACGACGGTTGGCCCTACCCCGATGCGCTCGCGGTCGAGCCGGCGGCGGACGACGAGATCGACCTCGACCTGCTCGAGCTCCGGGTCGATCCCCACGCCTACGCCGACCTCACCGAGATCGAGTACTTCGCGGTGGCGTGGCGCTACGGACTGACCGGCACGCCCCACTCGATGAAGAATCTGGCGATCGAGATGGGCTGCAACCACACGGAAGCGCGTGCGGTGCTCGGACGCGCGCTCGACAAGTTGCGTCAGCGCCTGATCACGCCGTGACCGGCAGTGTGTGCCCTGCGTCGCGGAGCACGTCGAGGGTGCGTTCCCACCCGCTGCGTTCGATCTCGTTCATCACCGGCCAGAGCGGCTCGCTGGCACCCTCGGGACCGAGGATGCACGGAAGGCTCGCACAGACACCGTCGGCCACCCGCACGGACACCGGGATGATCGTGCCGTGCTCCCGCCCGATGCAGCGCACCAGCCCGCTCACCGCGAGGCCGATCCCGTGGCGCGGCGATCCGAGGAGCTCGCGCACGCGGTAGGCCGCGGTCCGCACGTCATCCTCGATCCCCGCGCACCACTCGCGGTTCACCGTGATCCCGCGCTGAGCGGCGTACTCCTCGAGCGGCAGTGCACCGATCGTCACGCTCTCGAACAGGAACACCGACGAATCGCCGTGCTCGCCGATCACCCACGCGTGGATGCTCCGCGGATGGACGTTGCACTCGTTGGCCAGGCGTTCACCGAACCGCAGGGTGTCGAGCGAGGTTCCCGAGCCCATCACCCGGACTGGCTGGCCGTCCCAGCGGCGCACCAGGTACTCGGTGAGCACGTCGAGTGGATTGGTGACCACGATCACGACGCGCGGGAGACCGCCGGCTTCCATGGCGCCCGCGGTGTGGTCGAGGATCTCGATGTTGGCGCCGAGGACGTCGAGGCGCGTCTCGCCGGGCTGGATGTGGTGACCACACGTGATGATCATCACGTCTTCGGGTTCGAACTCGTCGTAGCTCCGCCCGCGGATCTCGGTGCGGGGCAACAACGGGAGCGCGTGCAGGTAGTCGAGCGCCTCGCCGCGGGCCCGAACCCCGGTCCGGTCGTAGAGCGTGACCCGACCGGCGAGGCCCTGCATGATGAGCGCGCTCGCGGTGGCGATCCCCACGCCCCCCGCACCGACGATTCCGACCTCCAAGCCAGCCATAGGACGGGGAGCCTACCGATCGCCGTCGGCCGTACACTCCTCGCGCATGGCTCGCATCGACATCCCCGACGGTCCCGAAGCCGAAGGGCGACGGGTGTGGAACCTGCGGCCCGAGATGGTGAGCACGGTCACCGACATGATCGACGCGGTGTACCACCGGAGCGCGCTCCCCGCGTCGGAGCGAGAGGTCGCCCGCATGCGCGTCGCCCAGCTCAACGACTGTGCCGCCTGTTCGACGACGCGCGCGCAGTCGATGATCGACGCCGGCGTCACCGAGGAGTCGTACGGGCACGTCGACGCGTGGCGAACGTGGCCCGAGTACACCGAACGGCAGCGGCTGGCGATCGAGTACGCCGAGCGCTACACCGTCGACCACCAGGGGATCGACGATGAGTTCTTCGAGCGGCTGCACGCGCATTTCGCCGACGACGAGATCCTCGACCTCACGCTGTGCCTGGCGATCTGGCTCGGGCTCGGGCGCTCGCTGGCGGTGTTGCAGATCCGTGAACGCGCCGGGGTGAACGCCGACCTCTGATCTCGGGGAGGCGCGCCGGCGCCGATGGTGCGAGCCTGACGATCCACCTCGCGCTCGTCGACGGCGAGTGGCGCTGGTTCACGGACTGCGGGACCCCGTTGGCGAACGCGCCCTGAGCGACCCGACGCTGACTCGGTGAGCCTCGGGGGCTGGTGTACGTTTCGCGCGGGTCGCGTCGAATGGAGCTCGGAGGCGAGTGAACGACCCAGGAGTCGGGAACCCAGAGGAAGCGCCGCCGCTCCCGCGCCGCCGGGTCGACCTCGTCTTCGACGTCGTCGCCGTCGCCGGCCTCCTCGCGCTCGGTGCTCCTGCCCGCGTTCGCGGTGGCGAGCACCTCCACCTACCCCAAGCCGGCCGCGGCTTCGATGAAACTTCCTCCCCTCGTGCACGAGCCCGCGGGCCGCGGGTTGCGCGCGGTCCCTGCGTTCACTGCTGGCAGTGACACCGAGTCCGCGGTGAAGAACGGCGCGCTGCTCACCGACGAGCGCGCGATGGTCGGTGCGCTCGATCGTCAGTCCCAGGTCGTGTTCGGCTCCGCCGACGACCACGGACTCGCGGCGTACGCTGGCGCCTACAACTTCTCCAAGGCACCCGTCGATCCGATCCTCGATGCCGCGCTCGGCACCGGCGCGGTGTCGGCGGCGCAGGTGCCCGAGCTCAACGATCTGGCCGGCCTGTTGGTGCTCGCCGCCGTTGAGTTCCCACTGCAGTTCCCCAGTGGAGCGCTGGCCGCGTACGGCCTCTACGACCGAGCGCGCCAGACCCATGGCTGCGATGCGCAGCTCAACCTGGCGTTCCTGGTGTCAACCGACAAAGTGCTGAACGAACCCCTCATCGAGAAGGAGTTCCGGCAGGCCGCCGAGGACTGCCCGGGCGACCCCACGCCCCTCTGGCTCCTCGGGCAGGTCCAGTCCGCGCGTGGAGGATCGGCCGGGGCGACGTTCACGCAACTCGAGCACAGGTTTCCGGGGTCGGCCGCAGGCTGGTCGGGCGAGGCCGACGCGCTGATGCGCGACGCCTACCGGATCGACGTTGCCGCTCCGTTCACGGCACGGGCCGACTACCTGAACGCCCGGGTCCTCTATCAACGGGCCGAGATGCTCGACGCCGACCCCGGGCTCGTCGCCGGCGACGCGCGTGCGCTCGCCGGGCTCGGCAAGTACCGCGCCGCGGCAACCGCGCAGCGGCGCGCGCTCGAGCACGCGGGCAACGCCGCGGTGTTGCAGGTCCGGCTGGTCGACTACCTCGAGCGAGCGGATGACTTCGCGACCGCCGCTCAGGTCGGCGGCGGCTTCCTGCGATCAGTAGCCAGTTCGCCGCACGGACCGTCCCTCATCGCACTCGGCGACGGCGCGAGGAACAACAACGTCTTCGACAAGGGCCTCTCCGACGAAGACGCGCTCGGACCGCTCTCGTTGGGGGCGGCACGGATCTTGCCGGTTCAGCTGGACGCCGTTCCCGTCGCCCCCGGCGGGCCGGTGGGCGCGACCCCGCTGTTCACCAGCGCGGCCACTGACTACTCGTTCATCCCCCAGTTCCGTGCCTTCTTGGAGCTGACCGGGAACCCGGGCTGGTGCCGCGAGTTGGCCCACACCCGGGACCTCGTGGTGTCGGGCCACGCGCCGGCCGCACTGCGGCACTTCCCGACGGCGTTCGTGACCACCGCCCCCGGCCCGGGAGGCGCCACAGCCGTCACGTGTGCCCAGGGCACCGTGCTGCGGGCCGTGGCGCTCTACGAGAGCGGCCACCGACAAGACGCGATCGCCGCGCTCGAGCATCGCGCCGACGGCATCCCCGAAAATTCTTTCGCCTCGATCGCCGCGGCTCCCTCCGCGACACCACTCACACTGCTCATGGACGCGGACCAGAACATGTGGCGCTACGCCGCGAAACTGGGCAAGGCCGCCACCGTGGCCGAGCACCTGTCGGCCGCGGATCCCGCGGACCCCATCGGACCGGACCGGGCCGGCGAGATCGCATTCCTGCGGGGTCGGTTCCGTACCGCCGCGGCGCACTTCCGGGAGGCCGTCGCCCGGGCGAGCACCCCACGGTTCTGGATGACGGCCGGCAACGTGAGCAGTGAGGTGCTCGCCAACGAGCTGCTCAAGCAGGGCACCGCGCTCGAGCGGGCCGGCGACCTGGGACACGCTCGAATGCTCCTGCGCGACGCCGACGCCATTGCCGTTCCGGCCACCTTGGTGCGGCTGTATTCGTTTGCCCCGATCCTCGACTCGTACAACGCCCGGCTGCAAGCGGGTGACACCGAGTTGCGCGCGCACCACTACCGAAGCGCGGGGAACTCCTACCGCGCCGCGCGGAGCGCGCCGCGCAGCTGCCCGACCCCCATACGGACGGTTTCGAGACCTCGCGGCGCGAGCAGCTCTACCGAGCCGAGGTGCTCACGAACAACGAGGCCATCGTGCTCCTCGAGCGCAACCACGGCGCGCAGGCGTTGGTGCTGGCCAAGGCCGCGGTCACCGCCGACCCGGCCAACCCGATCTTCCGGGGCAACGAGGCCGCGATCCACGAGGACCTCGGGCAGCGCGCCGCCGCCAGCGCGAACTACCGCGCCGCACTCCGGTCCGACCCGACGGCGTTCCCGGACGCCAACAACCTCGGGGTGATCCTCGCCGACCAGGGACACCTCGACGCCGCGGCGCGCGCGTTCCGTCACGCGGTGGCCGCGAAACCGAGTTACGCGACCGCCCACTTCAATCTCGGACTCGTGCTCAACCGCATGGGCCCGTCGCATCTCTTCGAAGCGCAGGGCGAACTGGCCCGCGCCACGCGCCTCGAACCCGAGCTCCGGGAGCATGCGCGCAAGCTGATCTCGGACCGCGAGACCTTTTTCACCACGCTCGATCTCTCCAAGCCGCTGCCGCCGACGTGGCACTTCTCGTCGAGCGAGAAGCGCACGCCGGTCGTCGTGGCCGGCGTCGTGCTCGCACTGTTGCTGTTCAGGCTGCTGCGAGTCGTCACCCAGGATCGCATGGCGGACAAGGTGGCCGAACACGCCCTCGATATGTCATCGCGACACGTTTCGACGCGCCTGACCGGGCTCGGCCGCCGGATCCCGGGCGCCGTGGCCGTGATCCCTGTCGTCGCCGTCTTCCTGTACCCCCTCGTCCGTTCGTCGGGAACCACGACCAGCGATCTGCTGCTCTTGGGATTCGGCGTCTCCGTCCTGACGATCGCCTTCATGCGACTCCGCACCGAGGTCGCGCGTCGAAGCGCGGTTCCCACCCGCCACTACGCCTGCGTTCCCGCGGTGCTGGTCGGTGCGGGCGCGGCGCTGGTCGGCATCGGGTACGCGCCGATGCCGGCGACCGAAGCCGACGGGGACCTTCCCCGGCGGGCCCGCTGGATCGGCACCGGGCTGCTCGGGTTGCTCAGCCTCGCGCTGCTCGTCGTCGGGCGCTTGACCTACGTGCCTGCCGCCACGGAGTTCGGCGCGATCGGTCTCGTGATGACCGTGTCCGCGCTGGTCCCGGTCGAGCCGTACGACGGCAGCCTGCTCGACGAAGGGCACCGCGGACTGCTCGTCGTGGGCGCGTTGGTCATCGTCGCCGCGCTCCTGGAGCTCGGCATCCTCTGAACCGGATCCCTTCGGCTCCTCGGCCCATTCCCCAGCACTTCGACCACCCGTGTGTGACGTAGGTCTCATTTCCTGGAATACTGATGTCCGGGCGAGGGAAGCGGGGCGGGGTGGCAGAAGCACAGAGCGGGGAGATCATCGACCTGCGCGCCGAGGGTGGCGAGGTCAGAGAGCTCCTCGAGACGGTTCAGGCGTTGCGCGCTGCACTCGAGGCGGAAGTCGCTGAACGCGGGGTGCTGGTGCAGGTGGCGGTGCAGACCGCGGCAGACGAGATCGCGCAACTTCGGGCGTTGGGGGTGGAGTTGCGGGACCAACTCGAGCAGCTCGCGGCCGCCAAGGACGACGCAGTGCAGGGTGCACGTCAGGCCGCGGTCGAGGAGGTCGCACAACTCAAGGAGCTCGTCGTGGTCCTGCGCGAAGAGCTCGAGGAGCGGACCCGCGACCACCACGACGAGCTCGCGGCGCAGGGGCGAGCGTTCGCCGACGAGCGAAACCAGTTGATCGGGACGATCACGGCGCTGCGGGGGCGGCTCGAGGACCTCGATGAGCCCTGAGTCGCGGCATTCCGGGAAACCCGCGACCGCGGCCGAGCAGGCGAAGCGCCTGCAGCTCGCCGAGACGCTGCTGCACGTCTCGCGGACGGTGTCGGCGATGGAGACGCTCGACGAGGTGCTCGCGGCGCTGGTCGAGATGACCGTGCGCGAGACCGACGCCGACCGCGGGACGCTGTTCCTCAACGATCCCGACGACCGGCGAGCTGTACTCGCGGGTGGCGCAGGGCGAGCGGCTCCTCGAGATCCGCTTCCTCAACGACGTCGGCATCGCCGGGCGGGTCTTCACGACGCGCGAGTCGTTGATCATCAACGACGCGTACGCCGATCCCGCGATTCAACCGCGACATCGACGAGCAGACCGGCTACACGACCCGCAACATCGTGTGCGCGCCGGTCACGCACGCGCGGGGCGACGTGATCGGCGTCGCGCAGGTGCTCAACAAGCAGTCGGGCGACTTCGACGCCGACGATCTCGCCCTGCTCGAGGCGATGACCAGCCAGGCGTCGGCCGCGCTCGTGAGCAGCCAGCTACCTCGAGCACATCGAGCAGCGCCGGGCCGAGGAGATGGAGTTCCTCGTCTCGTCTCCGACATCACCGCCGAGCTCGATCTCGACGCGCTCCTCCAACGGGTGATGGCCGAGGCGACGCGCATGCTGCACGCCGAGCGGTCGACGCTGTTCCTGCACGACGAGCGCACCCACGAGCTGTTCGCCCGCGTCGCCGAGGGCGACGCCGTCGGCGAGATCCGGTTCCCCGAGACGCCGGCATCGCCGGCACGGTCTTCAGCACCGGGCGAGAGCATCAACATCGCGCACGCCTACGCCGACCTGCGGTTCAACCCCGAGCTCGACCGGCAGACCGGCTTCTTCACCCGGTCGATCCTCTGCGTCCCGGTCGATCGAGCAACGACGGCGAGACCATCGGCGTGACCCAGGTGCTGAACCGGCGGGGCGGTCCGTTCACCGCCGAGGACGAGCAGCGCCTCAAGGCGTTCACCGCGCAGGTGTCGATCGCGTTGCAGAACGCGAAGCTCTTCGACGACGTCCAGAACATGCGCAACTACAGCGAGGCGATGCTCGCGAGCATGTCGAACGGCGTCATCACGCTCGACAAGAGCGGCACGATCGCGACCTGCAACGACGGCGGCGCCCGCATCCTCGGCACCGAGCCCGGTCTCGGTCGTCGGCCGGCCGTGCGGAGATCTTCGGCGGCGCCGACGCGATCATCGGCGCGCATGGTCGACGCGTGTCGCCGACGGCGAGGTCCGCGAGCCGGAGCTCGCGATGGACGTCGACCTCTCGGCTCGTGACCGGACGCCGACGATGACCGCGACGAGTCGGTGTCGGTGAACGTGACCGTGCTGCCGCTCGTCGGCGCCGACGGCGGCCACCTCGGCACGATGATCGTGATGGAGGACATCAGCGGCGAGAAGCGGGTGCGCGCCACGATGGCGCGCTACATGGATCCGGCGCTCGCCGACCAGCTCGTGCGCGCGGACGAGGAGATCCTCGGCGGCAAGAGCGTCGAGGCGACGGTGCTGTTCTCCGACGTGCGCAGCTTCACGACCGCTGGCCGAGGAGCTCGGGCCGCAGGCGACGGTCACGCTGCTGAACGACTACTTCACGATCATGGTCGACTGCATCCAGGCAGCACGGCGGGATGCTCGACAAGTTCATCGGCGACGCGATCATGGCGGCCTTCGGCCTCCCGGTCGCCCACGACGACGACGTCGATCGCGGCGTGCAGGCGGCGATCGCGATGATCTCGTCGCTGTTCGAGTGGAACGAGCGCCGCGCCGCACGACGGCCGCCAGCCGATCGACATGGGCATCGGCCTCAACACCGGCATGGTCGTCGCCGGCAACATCGGCAGCCCCAAGCGCATGGACTTCACGATGATCGGCGACGGCGTGAACCTCGCGTCGCGGCTCGAGAGCGCGTGCAAGCAGTACAGCGCGCGCATCCTCATCAGCGAGCACACCTTCGCGCGGCTGCAAGGGCGTGTACCGCACCCGCGAGGTCGACCACGTCGTCGTGAAGGGCAAGACCGAGCCGGTCGGCGTGTTACGAGGTGCTCGACTACCACACCGCCGCAACGTTCCCGAACCTCATGGACGCGGTGAACCACTTCCGCGACGGCATCGAGAAGTACCGGCGCGGCGACTGGGACGCGGGCGATCGACGCGTTCGGCGAGGCGCTGCGCGCCAACCCCGACGACGCCCTCTCGCAGACCTACATCGAGCGCTGCCGCGCAGCTCGCCGCCGACCCACCCGCCGACTGGAACGGCGTCTGGGTCGATGACGTCGAAGTAGGCGTGCCTGAAGGGTCAGGTGTGGGCGTAGGTCTCTGCCGCCTGGCTGTCGAACTCATACCCGACGAATGCGTCGGAGCCGATCACCCAGGCGTCGTGACCGGGTTCGATCACGTACGCGTCTCCGGGTCCGATCTCGACACTCGAACCGTCCTGGTGTTCGACGTGCAGCTGACCCGACGTGCACGTGCCGACGTGATGGACCTGGCAGCTGTCCGTCCCCGCCAGTGGCTTGATGCACTCCGACCACCGCCACCCCGGCTGCAAGGTCATCCGTGCCGCCTTCACCGAGCCGAGATCGACCACCTCGACCTGCGTTTTGTCCGGGGTCCGACGCTCGTCCGGGTTCTCGAAGTTCTTCGCCGCGGTTCCGGCCATGGGTTGCCTCCTTGGAACGCATCTTGGAACGCATCTCGGACCCACAAGGTCACCGATGTGCTACTACGCCCCGGGATCCAAGTAAAGCGGTCGTTGCCTGACGCGTCGTGACCGTTGGCCGTATAGTCCCGGACCGAAGGACACGATTGTGGCTGTGGGGAACCAGCACCGTCGAGAGGGGCAACGTCGTGGCTGATCGATCGGCTTCGTTTCGCGGACGCCGCAGGGGCTGGTTGATCGGCGTGGTGGTCGGGGTTGCCGTTCTTGCCGCGGGGTGCATCCCCCAGGGCACGCACACAGTGAGCAGTTTCGGCGCCGGGGGCATCTCGCCGGGCCTGTGGCGAACCTTGGGCGGCAATCCGTGTCAATGGACACGGCGCGCGACGGGTGGCTCGGTCATCGCGGCCGATGTGAGCGTGGGTGGTCCGCGGTACGTGCAGGTCGAGGCCAGCGATGGCAGCTTCACCCAGCAGGGCTGCGTGACGTTCTGGTCGCAGCCGGGACCGTTCTCCAAGGCGCTGCACGACCCATCGAACCGCCTCGCGCCGTTCGGGCAGGGTGATTGGCTCATCGGCTTCGAGGTGGCGCCGGGCTGGTACGCGGGTCAGGGCGCGGGGCCGGGCGGCAGGTGCTCGTGGTCTCGAGTTTCGGGGTTCGGCCACACCAATGACGAAATCATCAATGAGCAGCACGTCTTCGGTGATGCTCCCCAGTTGGTCCAGATCGACCCGGGTGATTTCGGGTTCACTTCCGACGGGTGCGGGAGCTGGCGTCGGGTGTTCGAACCGTCGGTGCAGACCACTCCCCTGACGGGGGCGTTCAAGGTGACGAGCGTGCGATCGGACGCCACGAGCTCGTTCATCACGCCCGGCGCAGGCACGATCACCGCCACCTTCGGTAGCAACAGCCGACTCGGTGGGCACAACGACTGCAACACGTACGGCGCGCCGTTCCTCGCCGAGGCCGGCAAGCTGGCGTTGGGCAACGTCATCAGCACGGCGGTTGGCTGCTCACCGGGGACCACCGCGTCAGCAGCATTCGACGCCGCGCTCCCCGCCGTCGTCGCCTACTCGTTCGGCGCGAGTGATCTGTCGCTGCTCGACGGCAACGGGGCAACCCTGATCGTCCTGACCGCCGTGTGACTAGGCGCGCCCGGTCGGCGTGAACTCGATGTGGACCTCGTCGTAGGCGCGGGCGAACGTGGCCGCGAGGATCTTCGGCGCGGGCTTGTCCTCGGCGAGGCGCCAGTCGGGGATGCGGCGGAGCATCTCCTCGAACATCACACGGATCTCGAGCCGGGCAAACGATGCGCCGAGGCAGAAGTGGGTGCCGATACCGAACGCGAGCTGCAGGCCGATCGGGCGCGTCACGTCGAACACGTCGGGGTTCTCGAACTCGCGCTCGTCGCGGTTGGCCGACGGATACATGAGGAGGAGTTCGTCGCCCTGCTGGAGCTGCTGTCCGTGGAACTCGTGGTCCTCGGTGACGGTGCGGCGCATGTTGAGAATCGGCGACACCCAACGGATGAACTCCTCCACCGCGGTCCGGCCGATCATCGTCCGGGTCGTCGACCAGGCGCTGGCGCTGATCGGGCCGGAGCGCGAGCTCCCGGATGATCGCCCCGATCACCGTGCGGGTGGTCTCGGCCCCACCATCGAGTACGAGCAGGCACTCCTCGAGGATCTCACCGTCGTTCCACGGGCGGTCTGCCCCGTGACGCTCCGCCTGCGTCCAGATGGAGATGAGGTCGTCGCGGGGATTGGCGCGCCGGTCGTGGATGATCGGCAGCGTGTGCTCCACGAAGTCGAGCATCGCTCTGCCGGTGTCCTCGCCCACCGGGAACGGACCGCCGTCCGGGTCGGTCTGGCCACCCTGGTACATGGTGGTCTCCGACCAGTGGCGCACCCGCTCCCAGTCTTCCGGCGGATAGCCGAGGCGCCGGCCGATCATGATCGCCGGTAGCCGGGACGCCAGGGCCTCAACCGCCTCGCAGTCGCCCTTCGCGACGACCGCGTCGACGAGCCCGCGCGCGACCTCGCGCACCTCGTCCTCCTGGGTGGACACGGTACGCGGGGTGAAGCGCCGGTGGATGAGCGCCCGGTGCTGTTGGTGCAGCGGGTCGTCCTGATCGATCATCGACGTGTTCGCGGTCTGGTCGATGTGCGGGCGCGACCCGTGGTACGAGGTGTACCGCGGCGCGTGCTTCTCGACGTGCATCACGTCTTCGAAGCGAGAGATGCCCCACAACTTCTGCACCGGGTCCCAGAACACCGGGGCGTTGTCGCGCAACCAGCGGTAGGCATCCCAGGGATCGACGTAGAATTCCGGGTCGAGCAGGTTGACGTACGGCTGATCGCTCATGCGCTTCTCTCGGTCGCCGGCAGATCGCGAACCTACGTCCGAACGCCGCCCCTCGCCACCAGCGTCCCCTGCGCAACTCAGGTCGCGAGAAGCCGGTCAGGACGGGACCAAAGGCCCTGGCACCGATCTGCGATCGAGCCGAGACTCAACCTCGCCGGAGCAGACAGGACACGCAACCCCCCAAGACCGCGCGTCCAACTTTTCTGCCTCGGCACGAAGGAGTCCCCTGGGTGAGTCACAACCCCAGGGGATCTTTCATGCGCCCTCTCCGGTCGCCTCGCGCCGAACACGGTCGTCCGATTTGTCTGCTTGACTTGGCCCTCGCGCACGGGCGACGGAAGGGGTCGGGGTGACGGAGTTGCCGTCGGGGACGGTCACGTTCCTGTTCACGGACCTCGAGGGTTCGACGCGACTGTGGCAGGAACATCCCGGAGGCGATGCAGCCGGCGCTGGCGCGTCACGACGAGATCGTGCGGACGGCGATCGAGTCGCACGACGGCTACGTGGTGAAGACCACGGGCGACGGGTTCCACGCCGCGTTCACGAACGCGCACGACGCCGTCGACGCCGCGGTCGACGCCCAGCTCGCGTTGCGACGAGAGCCGTGGGCGGCAACGGGACCGCTCGTTGTGCGCATGGGCGTCCACACCGGCCCGGCGGAGCTGCGCGACGGCGACTACTACGGCACCGCGGTGAATCGCGCCGCGCGGCTCATGTCGGTCGCGCACGGCGGTCAGATCGTGGTGTCGCTCGCCACCGAGGAGCTCGTGCAGGAGCACGGCGTGGAGCTGCTCGACCTCGGTGAGCACGTGTTGAAGGACCTGTCGCGTGCCGAGCGGGTGTTCCAGGTGGTGCACCCGGAGCTGCGCAGCGACTTCCCGGTCTTGCGGTCGTTGGATGCGTTTCCCGGGAACCTGCCCGCGCAGGTGACGTCGTTCGTGGGTCGTGACGACGACGTGGCGCAGATCGTCGAGATGTTGGCGGAGGGCGCAGCGTTGGTCACGCTGATCGGCACCGGCGGTGTGGGCAAGACCCGCCTCGCGGTGCAGGTCGCGGCCGAGGTGCTGGCCCAGTTCGCCGACGGGGCGTGGTTCTGTGATCTGGCGTCCGCGCGAGACGGCGACGCGATGGCGCAGGTCGTCGCGACCGCGTTGGGGTGCGTGCAACGGCCGGGGCTGTCGTTGGCCGACAGCATCGTCGAGTACGCGAAGGTGCGTGAGCTGTTGGTGGTGCTCGACAACTGTGAGCATCTCCTCGACGAGGCGGGCGCGCTCGCGGAAGCGATGATCCAGGAGTGTCCGGGCGGGCGGCTGGTGGCGACGAGCCGTGAGGCGTTCGGGGTGCGAGGCGAGCGGGTGGTGCGGGTGCGTTCGCTCGCCGCGCCGGATCCGTCGGCGACCGGCGATGAGTTGCTCCAGAGCGCGGCGGTGCGGCTGTTCGCGGATCGGGCCGCGGATGCGGGTGCGGACACGACGTGGAACGACGCGCAGTGGGCGGCGGTCGGTGAGATCTGCCGGCGGGTGGACGGGATCCCGCTCGCCATCGAGTTGGCCGCAGCCCGGGTGGCGTCGATGCGTCCGACCGACATCGCCGCGCATCTCGATGAACGGTTCCGGCTCCTGACGGGGACCCGTCGGGGCCGGGTGGAACGGCACCAGACGTTGCGGGCGACGGTCGAGTGGTCCTACCAACTGCTCGAGGCCGACGACCGGGCGGTGTTCGACCGCCTCGGGGTGTTCGCCGGTACGTTCGACACGGCTGGAGCGAGCGCAGTCGCCAGCGACGACGACCTCGACAGCTGGCGGATCGTCGATTCGATCGCGAGCCTGGTCGCGAAGTCGATGCTGGTCGTCGAAGACGGTCCCGACGACACGACCCGCTACGCGATGCTCGAAACGTTGCGCCAGTTCGCGCGGGAACGTCTCGAAGAAGCCGGCGACGCGGACCGATGGCGTCGCCGCCACGCCGAGTACTACGTCACGTTCGCAGAGGCTGCCGGGCCCGGTCTGCGGGGTCCCGACGAGGTCGTCTGGATGGCACGTCTCGTCTCCGAGTTCGACAATCTGCGCAGCCGCGGTCGGGTGGGGCCTCGATCGCGATGATCCTGTCGAGCGCGAACTCGCGGTGCGGATCGTTGCTTCCTTCTCCGTTCACCACGATGAGTTTGTCGACCATCAACGCACTGGCGGGACAGGCGGCAGCCGCAGCACAACACTGCCGCGCCGAGTTGAGATCTCCCGTCCTCGGGTTGGCTGCGTACTACGAGATGCACCAAGGCAACGCGGACGCGTGCACGCGCACTCGCCGAAGACGCACTCCGCGACGGTGTCGTCGCGGCATCGACGAATCCCTTCATCGCTCTACCAGGCGCTCGGCTTCATCGAGATGGCCGTCGGCAACACTGAACGCGCGCTCGAGATCTACCGGGACGTCCGGGCTTCGTTCGACGCCGTCGACGACCCGTGGGTTCGAGCTCATCATCTTGCGGGCCTGGCGCAGCTACGAAGGCAATGGCCGGTCAACTCGACGAGGCACGCGCCGACGCCGAGTCGGCGCTCGAGATGGCACGCCGACTGCAGAACCCGAGCCTGCTGGCCGATGCGTTCCATGCGATCGACGTGGGCGTACCAGCGTGACGAGCCCGCCGTCGCGCTCGCCGCCGCGGAGCAGTGCATCGAGCTCTATCGCGTGGGCCTCGCCACGGGTGGCTCAGCCGCAGGGCTGCTCGCCATGGCCGGCGGGCTCCGGTTCCGCACTGGGCGACCCCAACGGAGCGCTCGAACTCCTGCGCGAAGCAGTGGTCGCCGCACGCGACCTCGGTGCCCGCCCGCAACTCTCGGCGACGCTCGACTGGAGCCTCAGCCCGCTCGTCAGAGTCGGACGCCCGGAACCCGCGGCGATGTTGGTCGGCGCGCTCACCCGCGGCGCACTCGCCGACGTCGGCAACTTCCCGCTCGTCGCAGCAGCCAGAGCTCGAACCCTCGAGCGTGTCCGCGCCGAACTCGGCAACGACTCCACCGACCGGCTCGTCGCCGAGGGGGCCACGATGACCTACGACGAGATCATCAACTACGCGCTCCAGCATCTCGAACCCACCTGACACGGTTCTCCCGTGACGGGAACGGCCGGCAGGCGGTGCACCCCTGTGATCTCGTCGTCGATGTATGCTGATCTGCATGCAGAGCACCAGCGTGCGAATCGATGTCGCGACCCACGACGAGCTCAAACGCCTGGCCACCGAGCTCCACACGACGGTCGGCAACACGGTGTCACTCGCCGTCCGGGCGCTGCGTCAGGACCGAGTCGGCGCGGACCTGACCGCCCCGCTGAGGGACGACGAGGCCGCGTGGCTCGATGCCGACCTCGGGTGACGTCGTCGATCTCGAGCTCGGCCTGCCGGAGGGAGGAGCAGCGGGCTTCCGCCACCCCGCGGTCCTTCTGACGGCGCAACGGATCCTCGACGCTCAGCCATCGGTCGTGCACGTCGTGCCGCTCACGAGCACCATTCGGCAGTTCCACTCGGAGATCGTGATCGAGCCCGACGACGCCAACGGACTCGACGACATCTCCGCGGCTCAGTGCCAGCACCTCCGAGTCGTGTCCCCCAGTCGAGTGCGCTCCGTGCGAGGCAACGTCGGGGTGGCGGTCCTCACGCAACTACGAGAGACGATCTCGGTCATCCTCGACCTGCCGTGACGATCAGGACCTACGCGCCGCATGCGCCCTGCGGGCCTCCACGGGAAGGGCCGAGTCCGCGGGGGCGGGACGGAGGCTGCTGCCGACACCCTCGACGCCACCGCCAGCGTCGTTGATCACGCTCGAACAGCACAACCTTGGCAAGGTCGGGACGTTGCTATCGCTGGGGATCACGATCGCGCACGTCGGGCGCAGGGAGACGATGGAAGTTCATCGCAGCCGTTTGCCGACGTCTTCCCCGCCAGCGACGCGACCGGCGTAATCGTCGAGCCAACGGGCGAACTTCCCGCTTTCCTGGTCGCCAGCGGCGATGCGAGGGTACGCGGGGACGACGTAGTCGGGATCGATTGCTGGATGGTCTGCGACGGGCTTACGAGACAAGACCTTTTCGATGATCGGCTCGAGTCTCCGTGTCTTGTCCATCTGGGACCGCTCGTCGCGTTCGACGAACTCGGGCATCACCTCGCGAGCGAACAGCTCGATGTTCTCCATGATGTGCTCGTGGCGGTTGTTACCAGCCGAGCACGACAGGATGATCTGATCGACACCACACGCCTCGTAGCGGCGCATGTAGTCCCGGATCTGGGCCGGGTTGCCAACCGCACCCCGAAGACCGGTTGAGCCGGCTTTGACAGCTTTGGCTCCGAGCACGTCGGAGTTCGCGGCTGCCAATGCGACTGCCTCGGGGTCGAAGCCATGCTCACTACGTCGTTCGATGTACTCGGCCCACAGGTCAGTGGTGCCTGGGACGTGGTATCCGAAGACGTAGTAGTGCCCGAGCGAGTAGCCGAGGAAGTTGGACCCTTCGGCACCCCGTCGCACCGCTTCTTGCGCGTCCTCGTGGCAGAAGAAGGAGGTGACGCAGGCGATATTGGCGTTGACGGCGTCGCCGATCGGAACGCCGTCGGCCTCGAGCGTCGCGTAATAGTCGCCCACCCACGCCTGCGCCTCCTCGGGGTCGAAGAACGAGAACGAGAGCGCGCCGAGGCCGTGTTGGGCGGCCGTGTGAATCGTCTCGCGCCGACTGCAGGCCACCCACGTCGGCGGGTGCGGCTGCTGCAGTGGCTTGGGCACGACGTTGCGCGGCGGCATCCGGACGTGATCACCCACGAAGCCCGTGAAGGGTGCCTCGGTCATGCACCGGAGCGCGACCCGGGTTCCCTCCTCCCACATTGCCCGCTTGGCCTGAGGGTCGACCTCGAATGCGTCGAGCTCCACGGCGGCCGAGCCTTCGCCCGTGCCGAACTCGACGCGGCCTCCTGACAACACGTCGAGTGTGGACACACGTTCGGCGACCCTCGCCGGATGGTTGATCGCGGGAATCGTGTGCACGATGCCATGACCGAGGCGGATCCGCTCGGTGCGTTGGGAAACGGCGGCGAGGAACAGATCCGGAGCGCTGGAGTGCGAGTACTCCTCGAGGAAGTGATGCTCGACGACCCACGCGGAGTCGAAGCCCAGCCGATCCGCCAGTTCGATCTGCTCCATGGCTTCGTCGAACTTCCGCTTCTCGTCACCCGCGTGCCAGGGCCTGGGCACTTCGTGCTCGAAGAACAGACCGAACTTCATCGAGCGCTCCATACAGCCGTCGGCTGATGCATCGTCACCATTGGGACAACAGTAGGCAGGAAGGGCTGAGCCTCGCCTCAGGTCCCGAAGCGATCGATGAGGAGCCGCTGCACGCCCCTGAGATCGATCTTCCCGCTGTCGAGCCACGGGAGGTCGCTGGCGGCCGCGAAGACCGCGATGTGCCGGGGCACCTTGTATGACGACAGGTCCTCCTTCACACGCGCGGAGATCCGTCGGATCGATGTCGACTCCCGGTCGAGCAACCACCACGGCCGCGACGTCCTCGCCTCGGTCGCGGTGAGGGACCGCGGCGACGAAGGCATGCATGACGTCGGGCTGCGCTTCGATCACGAGCTCGACCTCGCGGGGGGTGACGTTCGTGCCCGACGACTTGATCACGTTGCCGAGTCGCCCCTTGAAGTAGAGGTGGCCGTCGTCGTCGAGGTAGCCACAGTCACCCGTGGCGTACCAACCGCCCTCCTCGAACACATCGGCGTGATCGCGCCCGAGGATCCCGATCATGAGCGAGTAACCCCGGATCCAGATCTCGCCGACCTCACCCGTCGGCGACGATCGTCGGGTGACGGGGTCGACGATCCGGTGTTCGACGCCCGGCACGCTCCGACCGAAGGAGCCGAGCTTCCCGGGAGGGAGCGCGCTGCCGATCACCTCGAGACTGTGGGGACCGAGCGACTCGGTCATGCCCAACGTGTTCGCCCGTAGGTTCGGGTCGCCGACTCTGCGCTCCTCCGGGAGGAGCTCGTCGAGGCTTCCGCCACGAATGGACCCGAGGTCGCGCGCGGGGAACGTCGGGTGTTCGGTGAGCGCCTTCGCGATGTGGGGCCAACCGATGACGTGGGTGACGCGCTCGCGTTCGAGCAGGTCGAGCGAGGCACCCGGTTCGAACTGCTGCTCGAACACGACCGTCGCACCGGCATGCATGCAGGCGAGCAGGGCCCAGACCAGCCCTCCCACCCAGAAGAGCGGCATGGGGGTGTAGACGACGTCGCCGGCGCCGATGTCTCGGAAGCGCAGCGTGTTGTAGGGGTGGCGGATGACCGCGCCGTGCGAATGAACCACACCTTTGGGGTCCGACGCACTCCCCGACGAGTACACGACCACCATCGCGTCGTCGGCGCTGACAGCAGCTTCCGCGTCGGCCAGCACTTCGTCGGTCACGGCACCCGCCGACGCGAGGAGGTCGTCGACCGATCCGCCCCAGGGGCGGTCGGTCGCGGCCCAGATCCAGACCGACCGCAGCTTCGGGTGACTCTCGACGTGGATCTGCCCGGCGACCTGGCCGATCAGACCGGGCGCGATCACCTCGAGGCGATCGAGGTAGTCGTGGCCGAGGTGACGGTCGACGGTGAGCAGGACCTCGATACCGGCGTGCTCCATCACCCACGACAGCTCGCGGGGCTTGGAGTAGGTGTTGAGCGGGATGGCGACAGCACCGATCCGTGTCACTGCGAAGTATCCCGCGACCCACTCCGGTCCGTTGGGGGCGAGCAACCCGACGTGGGTCCGCGACACACACCGTTCGCGAGCAACCCCTTCGCGAGCTGCCGCGACGTAGCTTCGACGTCGCGGTACGTGCAGCGCCGCTCGTCGAGGACGACGAGCTCACGATCCCCCCACGCCTCGACCACGTGGTCGAGGAAGGCGCCGGCCGTGGGCGTGTAGTCGGGGAACGTGACGCGGCGCCCGTCCATCACCGAACAGTACGCACTTCGGGCGGTCAGCCGACGGACGAAGTGTCCGCCGGGCTACGCTCGCCGACGCCTGTTGCTTCGCCGTGTCCAGGGGAAACGAACATGAGCGACCGGGTGCTTCCCGAGAGCGACGACGAGCTACGCGCCCAGGTCGTCGACTGGTTGCGAGCGACCCTTCCGCCCGAGTGGATCGCGGCCATCGACGCCGACGACAAGCCGGCGTTGCGGATCGCGCGCGAACGACTCGACACCCGCGAGTGGTGGGAGCGCCTGGGCGAGGCCGGCTGGTACTTCTCGAACTGGCCGATCGAGTACGGCGGCTTGGGGCTCGACCCCGTGCGCGCTTCGGTCGTCAATCGGGCGCTCGGCGAGTACAAGGTGCCTCGCACCGACAACCCCCTCGGCATCAACGTGGCCCAAGCCCTCCTCCAGTGGGGAACCGAGGACCAGCGCCGGCGGTTCCTCCCCGAGATCGCGCACCAGCGGGAGACCTGGGTGCAGCTGTTTTCCGAGCCCGGCGCCGGCTCGGATCTCGCTGGGCTCGCGACCCGGGCGGTGCGCGACGGCGACACCTGGATCATCAACGGCCAAAAGGTGTGGTCGAGCCACGCCGAACGATCGCAATGGGGGATCCTCCTCGCGCGCACCGATCCCGACGTACCGAAGCACCACGGCATCAGCGTGTTCCTGCTCGACATGTCGCGGCCCGGCATCGACGTCCGGCCGCTCCGGCAGATGACCGGAGAGGCGTTCTTCAACGAGGTCTTCCTCGACGACGTCGAGTGTCCCGACCGACAACGCCTGGGTGGGATCGGCGAAGGGTGGAGCATCGCCAGCCAACTGCTCACCTTCGAGCGCGGGGCCGGTGGGAGCTCGGGGTCGTCGAAGCCGAGCATGGGCATCGGGCGCTCCGTCGACGCGCTGTGCACCCACTACCGCCCGGTTGTCGACCCGATGCTGCGGGCGCGACTCGCGCAGGCGTACATCCGCGATCGCGTGGGCCAGTGGACGCGGCTGCGGGCCGATGCCCAGCGGAAGGCAGGCCGCGACGCCGCTCGAGCCTCGATGATCCTCAAGCTCTTCAGCACGGAGACGGCGCAGGCACTCCAAACGCTCTCGCTCGATCTGGAAGGCGTCAACGGCGTCGCCGCTGATCCCGACGACCGTTGGGCCGCGACGTCCGTCTACGGATTCCTGCGCACGCGCTCGGCGACCATCTCCGGTGGAAGCTCCGAGATCCAGCGCAACATCATCGGCGAGAAGGTGCTCGGATTGCCGCGAGATCCGGCCGTCGACGTCGGAGTGCCGTGGCGAGACGTCCTGCGTTCGTGAGGCCCGGATGATCGAGCCCGACGCCGAACCCCGTACCGCCCTCGACATGTTCGACCGTCGGGTGGCGGCCGACCCGGAGTCGGTCTTCGTGGTGACGCCCGACGGCCGCGAGCGGACCTACTCCGAGATCGACGCCGCCGTGGATCGTCTCGCCGGCGTGCTCGGCGAAGCCGGCGTCGTACCCGGGAGCGCGGTGCTGCTCCACCTCTGGAACGATCCGGCCTGGGTCGTCGCCACGCTCGCCTGCTGGCGCGTCGGGGCGGCGATGGTCGCATGCGGGGGCCAATCGCCCGGTGTGGAAGCAGCCGGGAGAGCGGAGCGGCTCGGGGCGAGCGTGGCCGTGACCGCCGATGACCTCGAGCGCCTCGGAGGCCTGACGTCCGTCGTCGTCGACCGCGAAGGCGCGGCATCGTCGATCGCGACCTCGGTTCCGCAGCGGGTCGTGCCGGAGCCGACCGATCTCGCGGCGGTGTTCTTCACGTCGGGAACCACCGGCGAGCCCAAGCCGGTGCGGCTCTCCCACGACGCGGTCGCGGCGGCACCACGCACCACGGCCGCGGCCTACTCCCGATCGGCCGCCTTCCGCCCGCGCGCCGCCACCACCTCGGCCGCACCCGCGATCAGCTTCAACCCGTTCGGCCATCGGGCGACGCTCGGACGCGTCGTCTTTCGCATGTACGTGGGACGTCCGGTGCTGCTGGTCCGAAAGTTCGACGTCGCGACGATGCAGATCCTCGCCGGCCGTTACGCGTTCGACACCCTGCAGCTCACGCCGGCGATGATCCATGCGCTGGCCCACACCAAGCTCGAGGTTGCGCTCGGATCGTTGCGGTACGTCACCTCGGGCACCGCCCAACTGCCGATCGCGACCCGTGACGCGTTCGAGCAGCGCTACGCCGTGCCGGTGCTCGTCGCCTACGGCTCGACCGAAGGGAGCGTCACCGCGCTCGAACGCTACGACGACGTCGTCGCCGGTCGCCGAGGCCCGGGCTCGGTCGGGCGGGTGACCGAGGGCACGGAGTTCCGGATCGTCGACGCCGACGGCCACGACGTTCCTCCTGGCTCGGAGGGTGAACTCATCGGACGCCCGCGCCGGGACGCGGGGCTGGCCGTCGACGCGGACGGATGGCACCACACCGGCGACCTGGCCCGGCTCGACGAGCACGGGATCCTCTCGATCTCCGGTCGGCTCGACGACATGATGATCGTGGGTGGATTCAACGTGATGCCGGCGCAGATCGAGGACCTGCTCCGGACCCATCCGGCGGTGCACGATGCCGTCGTCGTCCCGATTCCGGACGACCGTCTCGGAGACCTGCCCGTCGCCGGCATCGTGTGGGCAGGCACGCCGATCGACGACGACGCGCTCGCCGCACACTGCCGCGCGTCGATCGAGGCGTTCAAGGTGCCCCGGCGGTGGTTCGTGCTCGACGAGATCCCGCTGACGGCTGCCGGCAAGCTCGATCGTCGGGCGGCGAAAGGGTTGGCGAGCGCGCGCCTGGACGTGTAACGCGCGGTCCGGCCCAACGGACTCGAAGCGGCTCGCGGCACCGGCTACGGTCCCTCCGCGCGGCGCAGACCGACAGAGGATGCATTGCATGGCCAAGGTCGAGCTCGAGCAGTCCGACGGCGTCGTGGTGGTGACGCTCAACCGTCCTGACGCGCTGAACGCGCTCGACGACGAGATGCACGCCGAACTCCCCGCCGTCTGGTCCCGGATCGGTGCCGATCCCGCGGCTCGGGCGATCGTGATCACCGGAACCGGCCGCGGCTTCTGCGTCGGCATGGATCTCAAGCGGGTCGGCGACCGAGGATTTCGGGTCCCGTCGTCAGACCGGATCGCCGAACTGCAGCGGATGACGCCACTCAACAACGACGTCTGGCTGCCGACGATCGTCGCCGTCAACGGCGTCTGCGCAGGCGGCGGGCTGCATTTCGTCGCCGATGCCGACGTCGTGCTCGCGTCAGCCGACGCCTCGTTCGTCGACACGCACGTCACCACCGGCCAGGTCACGGCGCTCGAACCGATTTCGTTGATGTCCCGGATCGGACTGGGGAGCGCGCTGAGGTTGGCGGTGCTCGGTCGGGCCGGGCGCCTTGACGCCGCCACTGCCCTGCGCATCGGTCTCGTCGACGAGGTCACCGAACCCGACGTCCTTCGCGACCGGGCCGTCGAGCTGGCGCGCGCCGCCGCGACCGGCTCTCCGGCCGCGATCGAGCGGTCAAAGCGCGCGATCAGGGCGTCGCTCGAGTTGCCGCTCTCCGAGGCGATGCAAGCGGGATGGGATTCGATCGTCGCCCATCGAGCGCACCCGGACGCGCTCGAAGGCCCCCGCGCCTTCGCCGAGAAGCGGGCGCCGGTGTGGGTGACGTCGCAGCCGTGAACGGGAAGGCGGCGCTCGACGAGTCCACCATCGCCGCGCTCCGGCAGCGGATCGGTATCGCTCGGCCGAGTCGGGGTACACGCCGGGGCCACATCGAGATCGTCAACACCGACGCGATTCGCCACTTCGCCCTCGCGTACGGCGACGACAACCCGCTCTACTGCGATCCCGACCACGCGGAGTCGAGCGTCTGGGGCGGACCGATCGCGCCGCCTCTGTTCGGTGCGATCGCCGGGCGTACGGCGCGCTCCGAGCTGAGCGCGGACGATGCAGCTGCATTGCGGGGCGATCCGCTCGCCGGATTCGGCCAGGTCCTCTGCGGTGACCGATGGGTGCTCCTCCGGCCCATCCGCCCCGGCGCCGACATCGTGAAGCGCCAGTGCCTCGACTCGGCCGTGCTCAGATCGAGCTCCTTCGGTGGGGGCGTGGGCGCGCTGGTCTCGCACCGGGTCGAGATCCGCGACGCGGCCGACGGCGATCTCTTCGGCCTCCGCTACCTCGACTTCTGGCACACCGAACGAAACCGGTCTCGGTCGGCGGGCAAGTACCGCGACGTGCCGCCTCCTCGCTACGACGCGTCGGATCTGGCTGCGCTCGACGCCCTCTACGAGAACGAGCAGGTCCGTGGTGCCGACACGCGCCGGTGGGACGAGGTCGCGGTCGGCGAGTCGCTCGGGCCGATCGCCAAGGGCCCCCTCACGCTCACCGACATGATCACCTACCACACCGCCATCGGCTGGGGAGGTCTCGGCGGCGGGACGTCGAAGGTCGCGTACAAGAATCGCAAGCGGGTCCCCAAGCTCTACACGGCCAACTCGCTCGGCATCCCCGACACCTCGCAACGCTGTCACTGGGACACCGAGTGCGCGGTCGAGCTCGGCCATCCGGCGCCCTACGACTACGGCCTGATGCGCGGCAACTGGATGGTCCATCTGCTCACGAACTGGATGGGCGACGGCGGTTGGATCTGGACCATGTCGACCGTCATCACGAAGTTCAACTACCTCGGCGACAGCCACCGGATCTCGGGTCGGGTCCGCGCGGTGCGCCGCGTCGGCGATCGTGGCGAGGTCGACGTCGACGTCGAGGGCGTCAACCAGCGCGGCGAGACGACCTGCCGGGCGACCGCTACCCTGCTCCTCCCCATCGGCTCCGACGAGACTCCGCCCGTCCCCGGCCTCGACGACACCGCGATACCGGAGCCCATCGGCCCGCGTGGGGACATGGAGCTCGACGCGTGAGCGCGCCCGACGGCCGGTTCGAACCGCTCACCGGACTGCGCGTCCTCGAGATCGGCGACGGCGTGGCGGGGGCGGCGGCGGGATCGGTGCTCGCGTCGTACGGGGCCGAGGTGACGACGGTGCGCGGATCATCGTCCCGGCACGACGCGGCACCTTTGGCCCTCGATGACGACGGCGCACTGCGATCCGTGTTGTCGATGCTGCTCGACATCGGCAAAACGGTCATCCTGGAGCCCGCGACCGCGGTGTTCGAGTCGTTCGACCTCGTGATCTGCGACCGCGTCGACGCACCTGCGGCCGACACGCCGCGCGGCATCGATGACTACCTGGCCATGGTCGAGGCGGTGAACCCCGGCGCGTGGGTGACGATCAGTGCCTTCGGCCTCGTCGGTCCGAGACGCGACGAGACCGCGAGCGAGCTCGTCGTCGCCGCGGCCGGTGGGCTGCTCTCGGTGGTCTCCGACGTCGACACCGGGCGCCCACTCGAGCTCGCCGGATCGCAGGCATTGCTGTCCACCGGGCACGCCGCGGCGCTCGCCGCGTGTCACGGACTCAGTCGCCACCGCCACGAAGGACGGCCCGTCCACGTCGACGTCTCCGCGCAGGCCGCGACGCTGGCTGCGGGGCCGGTGATGAAGGTCGTGGGTCTGCTGCTCGCCAGCAGTCCGACCGGCGGTGCCGTTCGCTACGCCGCGCCCGCCGCCTTCTATCCGTGTCGTGACGGCCTGCTGCGCATCTCGGCGCTCGAAGACCACCAGTGGCAAGGCCTCACCGACGCGTTCGGCCGGCCCGAGTGGCGCGAGCAATTCCCCGAGCCCACGGATCGTATCGAGCACTCCGACGAGATCGACGCGCTGATCTCGGAGCTGACCCGCACACGCGCGAAGGCCGAGTGCGAGGCGACGCTCCAGGCTGCGGGTGTCCCGACCACGGCGATGTACGGACCCGGCGACCTCCTCGAATCGGCGCAGTTCGCGGCTCGCGGCGCGCTGGTGAACCACTCGATCGGCGGACGCCAGCTCCGGTACATCTCCCGGCCGTTCCGGGTCGGCATCGAGAACGAGGCCGTCCCGGTCGAACCACCCGGTGGTCTCGAAGGGTTGCGCGTCGCCGAGGCCGGCCATGTGCTCGCGGTGCCCCTCGCCGGAGCACTGCTCGGCGCGATGGGCGCCGACGTGGTGAAGATCGAGGACCCCGATCGGGTCGACATCTTCCGGCGAAAGCGCCCGTTCGTCGACGACCAGCCCGGCGATGAACGAGCCGTGTACTTCTCGATGGTCAACCACTCGAAGCGCAGCGTCGCGTGCAGCTTCGCGCGCAGCCCCGACGCGTTGAGCGAGATGCTCGACCGGAGCCAGGTCGTCCTCGAGAACCTCGGGCCGAGTCGAGCCACCAAGTTGGGGCTCGACGCCGACGGGGCGCGGGCCGCGCATCCCCATCTGCTCGCCGTGAGCTCGAGTGCCTACGGCCACCAGGGTCCGTGGTCGCAGTACCGCGTGTACGCGTACAACCTCCACACCGCGAGTGGTCTCGGGCACCTCACGCGGTCGGACTCCGGGGAGCCGGCCCGCCTCGAGATGCCGTGGGCCGACGTGATCGCCGGCTATGCGATCGCGACCCTCGTCGCGGCGTGGGCGCTCGGCGACCGCGCGGCCGCCTCGATCGACTTCTCGATGGCCGAGCTGGTCGCCAGTCGGTTCAACGAGTACCTCGCCGCCGAGTCGCTCGGCGTGCCGTACTCGGGCACGCGCCCCGTCGACGACGAGGTAGTCGACGCCGGTGGCTCGCTGGTGGCGCTGAGCCCGTCGACGGCCGAACAACGGGTGGCAGTGGCGGGCCTGCTCGCCGACCCTGCGCTCCGCGGTTCGGCGGCGGCACTCGTCGACGAAGTGCACCGGCTCGGCGTGCCAGCCACGATCGTGGCCGATGCCGAAGGCCTCCTCGACGACGAACAGCTCGCGTCGTTCGGCATCTATGTCGAGGTGGAGCACCCGGAATGGGGTCGGCGGCGGATCGTCGGGGTGCCCTGGAGGTTCGTCGGTGAGCCGGCCCAGACGCTCGGTACCCCACCCCGCTTCGGCGCCACCGCGCGGATACCGGACGGAGCGGCTGCCAGTTTCGATCCGTGGTCGACCGACCGAGTCGGAGGGAGATGAGTGGACGCCCTGCTCGATGAGACCGAACAGCTGCTGGCCGAGTCGATCGCGGCCCAGGTGGAGGCGATCCCGGCCACGGTGAGCGGGCTCGAGTCGTTCGACGACGACGCGTTCTGGAGCCAGCTGGCCACGACGGAGCTTCTCGGCCTCGGCCTCCCCGAGGCGTCCGGGGGGATGGGCACCGTGGTCGACACCACGATCGTCCTTGCCGCGCTCGGCCGGGCGGTCGCCCCGGTTCCGTACCTCGGCGCCGCCGTGCTGCCCGGTCAGATGCTGGCCGCCGCGGGCGCCGATCCGGGCTCGATCGCGGAGCTCGTCGGTGGGACTCGACGCTGGGCCGTGGCGTTCGACTCCGCCCTGGCCGACGTCGCAACCGTCGAAGCGGCGTCGGTCGCCTTCGACGCCGCCGGCTGCGACGTGGCGCTGGCGATCGAACCCGACGGCGACGTGGTCTGCGTCGAGCTCGAAGCCGACCGCGACGCGCTCGACCCCACCCGACGCGTCGCCGGCGTCACACCGCGCCCAGCGCGGTGATCGGGTCGGGGCGCTGTCCACCGATGCACGAGCACGATGGCAGGCTGTCGCGTTGGTCGCCGTCGCCGCCGACCTCGTGGGCGTCATGGCCGGTGCTCTCGACCTGGCCGTCGAACACGCCAAGACGCGCGTCCAGTTCGGCGTGCCGATCGGCCGGTTCCAGGCCGTGCAGCACCTCTTGGCCGACGCGCACGTCGACGTCGAAGGCGCTCGGAGCCTCGTGAACCACGCGGCCTGGGCGATCGATCACCTCGACCTCGGCGACGCCGTGACCGCGGCCCACGTCGCGAAGGCCTATTGCTCGGAGAAGGGCAAGCTGGTGTGCGAACGCGTGATCCAGGTGCACGGGGGCATGGGCATGACGTGGGAATGTCGCGCCCACCTCTATCACCGCCGGGCGATGGCCGATCGGGCCCTCCTCGGCGACGAAGCCGTCCACTATCGAGCGATCGCGACGCGCCCCGCCGCGGGCGACAGCTGAGGACGACGATGGACTTCGCCGACACACCCGAACACGCCCGGTTCCGCGCCGAGTTCCGTGCGTGGCTGGCCGACAACCATCCGGGACCGACGCCGGACTTCCGTGACTCCGCGACGGAGCAGGCATTTCGCATGTCGTGGCATCGCACCATGTACGCCGGCGGCTGGCTCGGGCTCAGCTGGCCGGAGGCCTACGGCGGGCGGGCGTTCAGCCCCCTCTTCGAGGCGATCATCAACGAGGAGCTCGGCGACGCCGGCGTCCTCAACGCCGTCGGGCCGCTGAACTGGCTCGGACGGGCGATCCTGCTCTTCGGAACCGAAGCGCAACGCCAGCGATACCTCGCGCCCCTCTTGCGGGGTGAGACCCAATGGTGCCAGGGCTTCAGCGAACCCGGCGCGGGCTCCGACCTCGCGGGACTCTCGACGTACGCCGAGCGCGACGGCGACACGTATCGCGTCACCGGCCAGAAGCTGTGGACCAGCGGTGCCCAGTTCGCCGACTACTGCATGGTCCTCACCCGTACCGATCGAGACGCGCCCAAGCACAAGGGGATTTCGTGCGTCATCGCCGAGATGGACGCGCCCGGCATCACGGTGCGTCCCATCACCCAGTCGTGGGGCGGTCAGAGGTTCTGCGAGGTGTTCTTCGACGCGACCCCGGTGCCCGTCGACAACCGGCTCGGCGACGAGGGCGATGGATGGGGTCTGGCTTCCGCGGTGCTCGCCTACGAGCGCGGACCATCCGAGTTGGGCGTCGTCGCGGCATGGCGATCGAAGTTGCGCGAGCTCCGCGAGCTCTCGGACGGTGATGCCGTGCGCGAGCACGCGTACGGGCGCGCCTTCGTCGACGCCCGGGCGTGCCAGATCCGGTTGATGGAGGGGTTGTCACGACGGGCGAGGGGCGAGGATCCGGGCCCGTCGTCGTCGGTCGACAAGCTCCTCATGGTGCGCGCAGAGCAATCCCTCGGCACCAGCCTCTTCGACGTCGCCGCCGCTCGGGCGGTGGTCGGCGACGACCCCCTGACCGTCAAGCACTACATCTACTCGCGCGCCGCATCCATCTACGGCGGCACCGAGCAGATCCAGAAGGGCATCATCGCCACCCGCATCCTCGGGCTCCCACACTGATCCCGCCGCGCTCCTCGCGGCTCGCCCCACGGGATGACTAGTGTCCGCGACCGTGCCTCCCACCGATGTCGCCCTCGCCGACGAGCTGGTCGCCACCATCCGCAAATGGGTCGCCGCGGCGGTGATCCCCGGAGCGAGCGAGTACGAGCATGCGGACGAGTACCCCGAGCCCTTCGTCGAGCAGATGAAGGCGTTCGGGCTCTTCGGCGCCAGGATCGCACCGGAGCACGGCGGTCTCGGTCTCGACACCGTGACCTATGCGCGGCTCATGGAGGAGCTGGCGTACGGGTGGATGTCGCTCGCCGGCGTGCTCAACACGCACACGATCGCCGCCAACCTCATCGAGCGGTTCGGTACCGCCGAGCAGCGGGCCCGATGGTTGCCGGGGATGGCCTCGGGCGAGCCCCGGGCGGCCTTCAGCCTCTCCGAACCCGATGCCGGAAGTGACACCCAGGCGATCCGGTGCAAGGCCGAACGCGACGGCGACGAGTACGTCCTCAACGGCACGAAGATGTGGGTCACCAACGGCGAGCGTGCGGGACTCGTCGCGCTCGCCGCCAGGACGCCCGAGGGCATCACCTGCTTCATCGTCGAGAAGGAGCCGGGTCCCGCGTACGGGGGCATCGCAACCAGCCGACGGATACCCAAGCTCGGCTACAAGGGCCTCGAGACCGTCGAGATGACCTACACCGACCACCGGATCCCGGCGGCCAACGTGCTCGGTGGCGAGGAGTGCCTCGGTCGTGGCCTCCACTTCATCCTCGGATCCCTGGAGCTCGGTCGCATCAACATCGCGGCCCGAGCAGTGGGCGTGGCCCGAGCCGCCTACGACGCTTCGATGCGCTACGTCCACGAACGCGAGACCTTCGGAGTACCCATCCACCAGCACCAGGCCATCCAGTTCAAGTTGGCCGACATGGCCACGAAGCTCGAGGCGTCGAAGCTGATGGTGCGGTCGGCCGCGGACAAGTTCGAGGCAGGCGAGCGGGCCGACGTCGAAGCGGGCATGGCCAAGCTCTTCTGCTCGGAGACTGCACTCGAGCTCGCCACCGAGGCCATGCGGATCCACGGCGGCTACGGCTACACGTCCGAGCTCCCCGTCGAGCGCTACTTCCGCGACGCGCCGCTGATGATCATCGGCGAAGGAACGAACGAGATCCAGCGGATCGTCATCGCCCGCGGCCTGCTCAAGCGCTGGACCGAGGCCAACGCCTCCTGATGCGGCGAGTGGTCGCTCGCGACCCGACTCGTTGCTGACCCTTCCCCGAAGACCCGGACCGTTCGGACGCGTGCTCCGAGCTGGTGCGCAGTAGCGTCAGACCGGTGACCACCGCCTCGGACGCGAGCGAGCCGAGCCTGCGGGGTGCCGTCGCGATCGTGACCGGCGCCAGCCGCGGCATCGGCAAAGGTTGCGCGACCGAGCTGGCGTTGGCCGGCGCGACGGTGTACGTGACCGGACGGACGCTCCACGACGGCGATTCCGAGCGATCCGGCAGTCTCGATGCGACGATCGAGGAGATCGCGCGCCTCGGCGGTCATGCCATCGCGGTGCGGTGCGACCACGCGAATGACGACGAGGTCGACGCGCTCTTCGCTCGGGTCGGTGCCGAACACGGCCGCTTGGACGTGATGGTCAACAACGCGTTCCGGGTCCCGCCGCATCTGGATCCCCGCGTCCCGTTCTGGGAGACGCCGATCAGCGATTGGGACGCGCTGATCGACGTCGGAACGCGTTCCGCGTACACGGGTACCCATCACGCGGCTCGGATCATGACCGGCGCCGGGCGCGGCCTCATCGTCAACGTGAGCTCGGCCGGCGCGATCCGGTACTTCCACCACCTCGTCTACGGCGTCGGGAAGGCCGCGCTCGACCGGATCACCAAGGAGGCGGCTCGGCCACTGGCTGCGCGTGGCGTCACGATCGTGTCGATCTGGCCGTACCTCGTCCGGACCGAGACGGTGATGGGCATGCCCGGCATCGATCCTGCGATCACCGAATCGACCCGGTTCTCCGGGCGCGCGATCGTCGCGTTGGCCACCGATCCGGACGTCTCGGAGTGCACCGGGCGCGCGTTCACCACCCGCGACCTCGCCGACCGCTACGGCTTCACCGACGTCGATGGGCGCCTCCCACCCCACCAACCGTGGACGCCCCCACAGGGAGCGGGCGTCGCGAGCTGAGCGAAGACGTCGTTCAGGGCACGACCAAGCCGAGCCGAAGGCGTACATCGTCCGTGCTCGCCACCGGTCGGCCCGCGTCCCGAGCCCAGTGCACGACCTGCTCGACGAGCTCGGCGTTCGTCTCCTGCGGATTGGCCGCGGGGCTGTCGCCGATGCCGATGCGCACGTGGCCACCGCGTTCGAGCGCGGCACGGCTCAAGCGTTCGACCACCGCGGGGTCACTGTGCGAGTAAGGCACCGCGAACCACTCGACGTCGAGGTCGTCGGGAAGTTGCTCGAGGTGCAGGTCGAGCGCCGCCTCCGACGGAATCGGTCCGACCGCCCAGCCCTCCGAGAGGAACACCTTGTGCAACACCGGGCCTTGGATGCGACCGGACGCGGAGAGCATTGCCACCACACGCGTGCAGCCGACGTCGAAGGCGCCGAAGGTGCAGGGCATCCCGAGGCCGTTCGCACGCTCGACGGAATCGATGACGAAGGTCAACGGGTTGTCGACCACTCCCGACTGCGTGCGCAACCAGTCGAGGCCGACGAAGTCGTTGAGCTGTCGGTTCCACGGGACCGTGCTCACCGAGCCGACGTCGATGGGGGCGAGCTCGAGCAGTCCCCGAGCGCGCAGCTCCCACACGTGCTCCAACCGGTCGCGGACCGCGACCTCGGGATCGACCGGGTAGCTCGGGTAGCCGAGCAGACCGCCGGCCTGCATGGCCGCCAGGGCCTCGGCGTACAGGTCGGAATCACCGAGGCACTGTTGTTCCGTTGCAGGGTCTCGGGCATGCCAGTGGATCGTCGACGCGCCGGCGTCGCGACAGCGCAGGGCATCGGCGGCGCACTCCCCCGAGGTGATGGGGACGTTGGGGTTCACTCCGCGGCCCGCGCCCTCGTTGAGGCCCACTTCGATGATGACAGCATCACCGGCGAGTGCCATCCAGGCTCCTCTCGATCGCCGTTCGGGTGGCAGATTGGGTGGCACGGCGGCGGGCAGCCGATGTCGCCACCCAAGCTTCTCCGCGCCAGCTCGTGAACAGTACGTCTCCGGCGTCGAAGCTGCGCCAACACCACCCATCCGCGAGCGAGGCCAGGAACGCCGTGGCTACGAGGGTTCGCACGCACCCCACAGTCCGAGGCGGCGGGCGCGGGCGTTCAGCTCCTCGTCGAGCATGTCGCGCGCGTGCGCGTGGTTCGGTTCGATCACGAGCAGGCGCGCGTAGCCCTTGCGCAGCAGCTCCTCTTCGAAGTTCCGGCCGTCGAGGTACACGTACGCAAGGCGACGGCCGTAGATGTCGTGGCGCTCGACGTCGTCCTCCAGCTGCACCAGTTGCCCGAAGAGACGCTTCGTCGTGTACGCCGACGCCTCCGGTCCGTAGCACTGCACCGGCTTGCGCGGGATGGTGCGTCTCCGGAGTGTCGACGCCGAGGAGGCGGATCGTTTCGTCCGGCGTCCCGACGCGTCGCACCACGATGGTGTCACCGTCGAACACCTGCACGACACGGTATTCCTGACTCGCCGCGCGCCGCTGCTCACCGAACCACCACCCCAGCACCGAGGTGGCGGTCAACACGGTGACCACGACCACGGCCCGGGAGCGGACCATGAAGCGATGGT
This sequence comes from uncultured Actinomycetes bacterium, assembly GCA_963726965.1. Taxonomy (GTDB): domain Bacteria; phylum Actinomycetota; class Acidimicrobiia; order IMCC26256; family DASPTH01; genus DASUAS01. The sequence continues at coordinate 220,474 of CAVSEI010000009.1, forward strand.
ACCGGTGGGGTGCGACACTTTCGTGAGAGGCCGCCGGTAGCGTGGACGGGCCATGTCCCGACGAACCCGGTGGATCCTCCTCGCCCTGATCGTCGTGGTCATCGGAGGGGCAGCAGCGCTGGTGGTGATCGAGCGGCCCAAGCTCGACGACGCTCGCAGCAAGGTCGACGCCCGGTGGAAGCCGCTGCGCGCACCGGACCAACTCGTGCTGCGCTACCAGAACCTCGAGGGCGCGCTGCGCGCGTTCGACGCCGCCGGCGGAAAGGACCGGTCGGTGTCCACGGACCTGCACGCGGCGCTCACCGCGTGGAACCGCGCCCTGAAAGACGGTGACGCGGGCAGCCAGGCCGACGCCGCCAATGTGGTCGAGGCCCAGGCCACCCGCCTGATCGCGAACACGTTCGGCTCCGAGCGATTGAAGGCCGACCACGCGGTCACGGACTCCCTCACGAAGTTCGCCACCACCAAGATCGACCCCGCGCTGGTCGCGGCGTACAACCGTGCCGTCCATGCCTACGAAGACGAACGGACCGGAACCTGGCAGCGACCGGTCGCCCGCGTGCTCGGCTACGACGCCCGCCCCCTGCTCGTCCTCGGTAGCGGGAGCTGATCGGAGCGACGGGAGTCAGAGCAGCTGCCGCGTGGTCGGTGCGATCGGCGCGGGCAACAACGTCTCCCCCATCAACCAGGTGTCGACGCCGGCCGCACACGAACGCCCTTCGGCGATGGCCCACACGATGAGGCTCTGGCCGCGCCCCATGTCGCCGCAGGCGAACACGCCCGGCTCGTTGGTCATGAACGCGGCGTCCCGCTCCACGTTGCCGCGCGCGTCGAGGTCGACGCCCAACTGTTCGAGCAGCCCCTCCCGCTCCGGGCCGAGGAAACCCATGGCCAGGAGCACGAGCTGCGCGGGCAGTTCGAAGTCGGAGCCCTCGATCTTCTCGAACTTGCCGTCGACGGTCTCGACCTCGTGGGCGCGCAGCGCGCGGACGTTGCCGTCGTCGTCGGCGACGAAACATTCGGTGTTGACGCTGTAGATGCGTTCGCCGCCTTCTTCGTGGGCCGAGGTCACCTTGAACACGTTGGCGAACGTCGGCCACGGGTTGGTCGGCGCCCGCGAGTCGGGCGGCCGGGGCATGATCTCGAACTGGTGCACCGACGCCGCGCCCTGACGGTGCACGGTGCCGAGGCAGTCGGCGCCGGTGTCGCCCCCGCCGATGATCACCACCTGCTTGCCCTCGGCGGTGATCGGCGGCGCGTCGAGGTCGCCCTCCTGCACGCGGTTACCCCAGGGCAGGAACTCCATGGCCTGGTGGATCCCATCGTGCTCACGCCCGGGGATCGGCAGGTCGCGCGAGGCGGTCGCGCCACCGGCGAGCACGATCGCGTCGAACTCCTCGCGCAGTTGCGCGACGGTGACGTCCACCCCGACGTTCACGTTGACGCGGAACTCGGTACCTTCGGCGCGCATCTGCTCGAGCCGACGCTCGAGGTGGCGCTTCTCCATCTTGAACTCGGGGATGCCGTAGCGCAGCAAACCGCCGATTCGATCGGCACGCTCGAACACCACGACGGCGTGCCCCGCGCGGGTCAACTGTTGCGCGACTGCGAGCCCGGCCGGACCCGAACCGACCACCGCGACCTTGCGCCCGGTCAGCACCGACGGCACCACCGGGGTGATCCAACCTTCAGCCCACGCCCGCTCGACGATCTCGACTTCGACCTGCTTGATGGTGACCGGATCCTGGTTGATGCCGAGCACGCACGCCGCCTCACACGGCGCCGGACACAGCCGACCGGTGAACTCGGGAAAGTTGTTGGTCGCGTGCAGGCGCTCGATCGCCTCGCGCCAATGGTCGCGGTAGACGAGGTCGTTCCAGTCGGGGATGAGGTTCCCGAGCGGACAACCGTTGTTGCAGAACGGGATACCGCAGTCCATGCACCGGCCCGCTTGCAGCTGCAGGGTCTCGGCCGGGAACGGCTCGTAGACCTCCTGCCAGTCGCGCAGGCGCACCGGCACCGGGCGGCGGGTGGGCGTCTCGCGTGACCACTGCAGGAACCCGGTGGTCTCACCCACGCGACGACTCCATCACCTTCACGTCGGTCTCCTCCTGCGACAAGCCGAGTCGCTCGGCCTCGCGCATGACCCCGAGCACGCGGCGATAGTCCTTCGGCATCACCTTGCAGAATGCCTCGACCTCGCTCTCCCACGCGTCGAGCAACCGTTCGGCGACCTTCGAACCGGTGGCGACGCGATGCGCCTCAACCGTGGCGCGCAGCCACTCGCGGTCGGCGTCGTCGAGCGGTTCGAGCTCGACCATCTCGTAGTTGACCAGCGCGGGGAACGTATCCGTGGGGTCGTACACGAACGCGACACCACCCGACATCCCTGCCGCGAAGTTCCGACCGGTGGGACCGAGCACCACCACGCGCCCGCCCGTCATGTACTCGCAGCCGTGGTCACCGAGACCTTCGACGACCGCGGTCGCGCCCGAGTTGCGCACGCAGAACCGCTCCCCCACGACGCCGCGGAAGTACGCCTCGCCGCTCGTCGCGCCGTAGAGCGCGACGTTGCCGGCGATGATGTTGTCCTCGGCGAGGAACTGCGCCTCGCGATCGGGGAAGCATGCGATGCGCCCGCCCGAGAGGCCTTTGGCGGTGTAGTCGTTGGCGTCTCCCTCGAGTCGCAGGGTGATGCCGCGCGGGACGAACGCACCGAAGCTCTGCCCCGCCGAACCGCGCAGGTTGACGGTGATGGTGTCGTCGGGCAGGCCGTCGGCACCCCAGATGCGCGTGAGCGTGGAACCGAGCAGTGTGCCGACGGTGCGGTTGACGTTGCGGACGGGCAGATCGATCGTGACCCGCTCCCCCCGCTCGAGCGCGGGGGCCGCCTGCGCGAGCAACACCTGATCGAGGGCCCGGTCGAGACCGTGGTCCTGCGCTTTGGTACAGAGGAGGTCCTGGCCCTCGTAGGGGTTCTCGGCCACGGTGAGGATCGGCGTGAGATCGAGCCCGTGCGCCTTCCAATGGTCGATCGCCTTGCGGGTGTCGAGCATCTCGGCGTGACCGACGGCTTCGGCGATCGAACGGAAGCCGAGCGCCGCCAGGTACTCGCGTACCTCTTCGGCGATGAACTCGAAGAAGTTGACCACGAACTCGGGCTTGCCCGAGAACCGCTTGCGCAACTCGGGGTTCTGGGTGGCGATACCCACCGGACAGGTGTCGAGATGGCACACCCGCATCATCACGCAGCCGCTCACCACGAGTGGCGCAGTGGCGAAGCCGAACTCCTCGGCGCCGAGCAGCGCGGCGATGACGACGTCGCGGCCCGTCTTGAGCTGGCCGTCGCACTGCACGACGATGCGGTCACGCAGCCCGTTGCGGACGAGCGTCTGCTGCGTCTCGGCGATGCCGAGCTCCCACGGCGCGCCTGCGTGCTTGAGTGATGTGAGCGGGGCCGCGCCGGTGCCACCGTCGTGCCCGGAGATGAGCACGACGTCGGAGTGCGCCTTGGCCACGCCCGCGGCGACCGTACCGACGCCGACCTGCGCGACGAGCTTCACGTGAATACGCGCCTGCGGGTTGCCGTTCTTGAGGTCGTGGATGAGCTGCTTGATGTCTTCGATCGAATAGATGTCGTGGTGCGGCGGCGGGCTGATGAGCCCCACGCCCGGCGTGGAGTGCCGGGTCTTGGCGATCCACGGGTAGACCTTGGCCCCCGGCAGTTGACCACCCTCACCCGGCTTGGCGCCCTGCGCCATCTTGATCTGCAGGTCGTCGGAGTTGACGAGGTACTCCGACGTGACGCCGAAGCGGCCGGACGCGACCTGCTTGATCGCCGAACGGCGGAGATCGCCGTTGGCGTCGGGGAGGTAGCGGTCGGCGTCTTCGCCGCCTTCGCCGGTGTTGGACTTCCCACCGATCCGGTTCATCGCGATGGCGAGGTTCTCGTGCGCTTCCTTGGAGATCGAGCCGTACGACATGGCCCCGGTCGCGAACCGCTTGATGATCTCGCTGATCGACTCGACCTCCTCGAGCGGCACCGGCTCGCGCACTCCCTCGCGCATCTCGAACAACCCGCGCAACGTCGCGAGGCGCGTCGACTGCGAATCGACCAGGCTGGTGTACTCCTTGTAGACGTCGTAGCGCTTGGCCCGCGTCGCGTGCTGGAGCTTGAACACGGTCTCGGGATTGAACAGGTGGTACTCACCTTCGCGCCGCCACTGGTATTCACCGCCGAGATCGAGATCGCGGTGGGCGCGCTCGTCGGGTCGTTCCGCGTACGCGATGGCGTGACGGCGCGCCACCTCCTCGCCGATCTCGTCGAGCCCGATACCACCGAGGCGCGAGACCGTGCCGGTGAAGTACTCGTCGACGAGTTCCTGGCTCAGCCCGATGGCTTCGAACACCTGCGCGCCGCAGTAGGAGGCGACGGTGGAGATGCCCATCTTCGACATCACCTTCAGCACACCCTTGCCCGCAGCCTTGATGTAGCTCTTGACCGCCTGCTTGGGGTCGACGCCTCCGAGGCCGTGCAACTCCGCGATGATGAGGTCTTCGATCGATTCGAACGCGAGGTACGGGTTGATCGCACCGGCGCCGTACCCCACGAGCAGCGCCATGTGGTGCACCTCGCGCGCGTCGCCCGCTTCGACGACGAGCCCCACCTGGGTGCGGGTCTTCTCGCGGATGAGGTGGTGGTGCACCGCCGAGGTGAGCAACAACGACGGGATGGGCGCCCACTCGGCGTTCGAGTCGCGATCGGACAGCACGAGGATGCGCTTGCCCTCGGTGATCGCCCGCGACGCCTCGCTGCGCACGCGGTCGAGCGCGTCGCGCAGGGCGCGGCCGCCGCCCGCCACCTGGAAGAGGCCGGAAATCACTGCCGCCGCGAACTCGGGGCGGTCGCCGTCGCGGTCGATGTGGATGAGCTTGGCCAGCTCGTCGTTGTCGATGATCGGGAACGGCAGTTCAACCTGCACGCAGGACTGCGGGCCGGGATCGAGGAGGTTGGCCTCCGCGCCGATGGTCGATGACAGCGACGTGACCAGTTCCTCGCGGATCGCGTCGAGCGGCGGGTTGGTGACCTGCGCGAAGAGTTGCTGGAAGTAGTCGAACAGCATCCGGGAACGTTCCGACAGCACCGCGACCGGCGTGTCCGTTCCCATCGAACCGATGGCTTCGGCGCCGGTGCGCGCCATCGGCGCGACGAGCAACTTCAGCTCCTCGTGGGTGTACCCGAAGGTCTCCTGGCGTCGGAGCACCGACTCGTGGCTGGGAACGACGTGCACGCGGTCGGGCAGCGCGTGCAGGTGCACGAGGCCGTGCTGCAGCCACTCGCCATAGGGCAACGCGCTCGACAGCTCGTGCTTGATCTCCTCGTCGTCGACGATGCGACCCTTGGCCGTGTCGACCAGGAACATGCGACCCGGTTGGAGCCGCCCCTTCTTCACGACCCGCGCCGGGTCGACCGCGACCACCCCGGCCTCGCTGGCCATGATGACCCGGTCGTCGTCGGTGACCCAGTAGCGACTCGGGCGCAAACCGTTGCGGTCGAGCACCGCACCCACGACGGTGCCGTCGGTGAACGTGATCGACGCGGGGCCGTCCCACGGCTCCATCAGCGACGCGTGAAAGCGATAGAACGCGCGCGCGTCGGCGGCCATCGTCGCGTGGTTCTCCCACGCTTCCGGGATCATCATCAGGGCCGCGTGCCAGATCGGGCGCCCCGCGAGGTGCAGCAGCTCGAGGCATTCGTCGAAGCTGGCGGTGTCGGACGCGTCGGGCGTGATGATCGGGAAGGCGCGCTCGAGCCCGGGGATGAGTGGCGTCTCCATGAGCGCCTCGCGGGCACGCATCCAGTTGCGGTTGCCCTGCACCGTGTTGATCTCGCCGTTGTGCGCGAGGTAGCGGTACGGGTGGGCGAGCGGCCACGACGGGAACGTGTTGGTGGAGAAGCGGCTGTGCACCAGCGCCAGCGCCGACTCGACCCGCTCGTCGGCGAGGTCAGGGAAGAACTCGGCCAGCTGGGGCGTGGTGAGCATGCCCTTGTAGACGAGGGTGCGGCTCGACAGCGAGGGGAAGTAGATGGTCTCGGAGCCGGTGCCGTTCAGCTCGTGCTCGCAGCGCTTGCGGACCACGAAGAGCTTGCGGTCGAGCTCGATGCCGGCGGCGCCGCCGGGGTCGTCGATGAAGAGGTGCCGGAAGCTGGGCACGACGCTGCGCGCGGTCGGCCCGATGGACGATGCGTCGACCGGCACCTCGCGCCACCCGACGACCCTGAGCCCTTCTTCCTCGACGATCGCACCGACTCGGGCCATCGTCTTCTCGGCCGCTTCGGGATCGAGCGGCAGGAAGGCCAAGCCCACCCCGTACGCGCCCGCGGACGGCAGCGGGAAGTCGACGACGGCCCGCAGGAACCCGTCGGGCACCTGGAGCAGGATCCCGGCGCCGTCACCGGTGTTGATCTCGGCGCCGGATGCACCCCGGTGGTCGAGGTTGCAGAGGGCGTCGAGCGCGTCGGCGACGATCGACCGGCTGGCGTGGCCCTTGATGTGGCAGACGAACGAAACGCCGCACGCATCGTGCTCGAAGCGCGGGTCGTAGAGCCCGAACGCGTCCGGGGCGGCGCTGTACGGCACGCTGCGCCCAGCCGGCGCAGCATTCACATGTTCGGGCTTCGCCATCACACATCCACACTGGTTACCGGTGGACGCAGAGGGACGACGTTGGCCCGGCTGCGGTCGAGACAGATTAGCCGGTCACCTGTAACTCCAGCCACAGGGATGCGCTAGACAAGACCGGATGTCCGACGATCTCGTAGCGGTGCTGGGGGGCGGCCAGCTCGGTCGGATGCTCGGGCTCGCCGGGGTCCCCCTCGGCCTGCGCTTCCGGTTCCTCGACCCCGTCGCGGGCACGCCGGCCGCGGCGGTCGGCGACCTCGTCGTCGGTGACCTCGGCGACGAACCCGCGTTGACCGAGGTCGCGGCGGGTGCCACCGTCGTCACCTACGAGTGGGAGGGGGTCCCGGCTGCCGCGGCGCGGTTTCTCGCCGAGCGCTCCCCGGTACGCCCGGGGGCGCGCTCGCTCGAGGTGGCACAGGACCGCCTGACCGAGAAGGAGACCTTCCGTCGGCTCGGCATCGGCACCGCGGCGTTCGCCGCGGTCGGGACGCGCGCCGAGTTGGAGCACGCGGTCGACGAGGTGGGCGGTTTGCCCGCGGTCCTGAAGACCCGCCGAGGCGGCTACGACGGCAAGGGGCAGCGCGTGCTCCGTTCGCCGGCCGATCTCGACGACGCCTGGGCCGAGCTCGGGAACGTCCCGCTCATCCTCGAAGCGCTGATCCCGTTCGCCCGCGAGCTCTCGGTGCTCGCGGTACGCGATGCCGACGGGGTGGTCGCGTGCTGGCCTCTGGTCGAGAACCATCACGAAGAAGGAATCCTGCGGGTCACGCGCGCACCGGCACCCGGTCTCGGTCCTGCACTCCAGCTACGCGGCGAAGATCTGGCGACGCGCCTGTTGACCGACCTCGACCACGTCGGGGTGCTCGCGGTCGAGCTGTTCGAAGTCGGCGGTGAGCTCCTCGCCAACGAGATCGCACCCCGCGTCCACAACTCCGGCCACTGGACCATCGAGGGAGCCGACACCAGCCAGTTCGAGAACCACCTGCGCGCCATCCTCGGGTGGCCCCTCGGGTCGACGGCCGCGCGCGGGCTGAGCGTCATGGTGAACTGCATCGGCGAGATGCCCGATCGCGACTCCGTGCTCGCGGTGCCCGGGGCCCACCTCCACGACTACGGGAAGGCGCCGCGCCCAGGCCGCAAGCTCGGGCACGTCACGATCACCGCGCCCGACGACGCGACCTTGACTGCGCGGCTGGTCGCGCTCGACGACCTGACTCCCGGGCTACTTGACCGCCCCGGACGCGAACAGCGCCGCGATCTCCTCCTTGGTGAACCCGGCGTCGACGAGCACCGCCTCGGAGTGCTGGCCCGGGATCGCCGCCGGACCCTGGATCTCCGCCTCCGTACGGGAGAAGCGCGGCGCGGGCGCCGGTTGGTGCATACCGTCGTGCTCGACGAGGGTGCCGCGCGCCACGAGGTGCGGGTGGTCGATCGCCTCGCTCATCGGCAACACCGGCGCGAAGCACACGTCGGTCCCCTCCATCAACGCCGTCCACTCGTCGCGGGTCTTGGTCAGGAAGACCGCGGTGAGTCGCTCGCGCAGCAACGGCCAGCCGGCGCGGTCCATCTGCGCGGGAAGATCGTCGTGCTGGACGCCGGTCAGTTCGAGGAGCTGCGCGTAGAACTGCGGCTCGATCGAACCGATCGACACCCACGCACCGTCGGCGGTCTCGTACGCGTCGTAGAACGGCGAACCGGTGTCGAGGAGGTTCATGCCCCGCGTCTCGTCGAACATGCCCATGCCCCGCAGACCCCACATGGGGCCCATCAGGTACGCCGCGCCGTCGACCATCGCCGCGTCGACCACCTGGCCCTGCCCCGACGCGCGCGCCTCGAGGACCGCGCACACGACACCGAAGGCGAGGAACATCCCGCCGCCGCCGTAATCGCCGATCAGGTTGAGCGGCGGAGTCGGGGGCGCACCCACACGACCGAGGTGAGCGAGCACACCGGCCAGCGCGATGTAGTTGAGATCGTGCCCGGCCGCGTGCGCGAGCGGACCGTCCTGGCCCCAGCCGGTCATACGGCCGTAGACCAGACGCGGATTGCGGTCGAGGCAGGCGTCGGGACCGAGCCCGAGCCGTTCGGTGACGCCAGGCCGGAACCCCTCGATGAGCGCGTCGGCCCCCTCCACGAGGCGCAACACCGCCTCCACCCCCTCGGGGTGCTTGAGGTCGATCCCGATGTCGCGCCGCCCGCGACCGTCGAACACGAAGCCGGTCGGCCGCGTTGCACGCCCGACGAGCTCCGCGCGTTCCACCCGCACCACCTCGGCGCCCATGTCGGACAGCAGCGTGCCCGCGAACGGGCCCGGCCCGATGCCGACCAGCTCGATGACCTTCACCCCGCGCAACGGACCCACGCGCTTCCCCCACTCTTCGGAACCCGGTGACGATGCCGCCAGCACAATGCCACCTGCACGCGCCGCGCGCGACCTACCGACCTGTAGGGAGACCGATCGTCACCGGTTCCGCACCTCTACCAGGAACCGCCGCCGCCGCCTCCGCCACCGCCGCCGGAGAAGCCGCCGCCGCTGAAGCCACTCGAGCCGCTCGACGAGGGCGCGGACGTGAGCGTGCCCACGGACGTCACCGAGAACCCGTCGATCGCGCTGGCGAACAACGCGTAGTCGAGCGGATGCTGGGCGAAATACCACGAAGACGTGTCGGGAGGCTCGTCGCCCAGGTCGGCGAATGCCTTTGCCCACTTCTTCGTCGCACCGAAGACGACGGCGTACGGCAGGTACTCGGAGAACAGATTCTTCTTCTCCGCGAACTCGGCGCGGCGTTTCTCCGACTCATCGATGAAGCGCTTGAACCCTTCGGCATGACGAAGCGCCGCGTACCCCTTCGCGGTGCGGTGCGGCATCCATCGCGCCGCGATCATGATGAGGATCCCACCGACGATGAGCGGGACACCGAGCAGCGCGGCGTGGGTGTCGACCGCCAGGAGGACCGTGAGCCCGATCCCCAGGGTGAGCACCAGCACCCCGAGCATCGCGAACAGGACCTTCACCGTCCCCGGCTTCCGCGCGAACCAACCCTTGGCCATCGCGTCATCGAGCAGTTGTTCGCGCACTTTCCCCATGCGTTCCGCGAACTGGTTGTGCAGATCCGACAGGTTGACTTCGTCACCATCCTTGAACAGCCCGTCGTACAGCGTGCGTTCGTAGCGGTGCAGCTCACCCTCCTTGGGGATCTTGGTGAGCTTCCAGTCGTGCTTGCGCTGGTACCACTCCTTCTCGAGCTCCTCGATCTTGAGATACCCGCGCACCGCGAGATCGATGATGGTCGCGGTGACGTCGAGGGGGTTGGCCTCGAAGTCGATGAGCGTGCCGAGTTGACCCGGGCGCAGATCGTCGGGCGGCACGAATTCCACCGGCGTCTCCGCCTCGTGAAGTGGCGCCTGCACCTCGGGGGCACCTTCGTTCCCGTACGCCGCGTCGACGGCCGATCCCGCGTACCGGCGGTCGCGGCCGAACTTCCACACCAGGAACACCACGATCCCGGCGAGGAGTGCGAGCATCGCGCCGGCGAGTCCGCCGGTGTTGGGGGTCACCCGGAACGCCGACGTGATGCTGAAGCGCTCCTCGAGGATGGGCTTCGGCGGCGGGACGATCGCACCCTTGGGAAGCGCGACGGTGAAGGTCATCCCTTCATACGGGGCGAGATGCGCGACCGCGAACGTCGCCTCCGCACCGGTCGAACCGGCGGTCCCGCACGGCAGCGTGGAGCCGTACTGGCCCGTCGCGCAGCCGACCCGCTGGATCGGCGCCGGCGCGTGGACCACCGCACTGGCCTGCTCGATCGACACCGGCCATTCGGTGCCGACCGCGTTCCACACCAGCTCGTCGTGGTCCACAAACGCGTTGAGCGCACCCCGGACGCGGTACGTGATGTCGTAGGTGTGCTCGCCGGTGATGGTCTGGCTGGGATCGCCGATCTTGATGCGGGTGTTGTCACCGTCGTCCCCGACGCTGTACTGCACGGGCGTGCCCACCGAGCCCTGCACCGATTCCACCGTCAGCGGGTACACGCGGTCGTACCCGCTCTTGCCCGATTGGTCGGTGCGGACCGGTATGTCGCGGTAGATGCCGTGATGCGGGACGACGCCGAAGTCGTAGTCGATGGTCTCGTGGACGACGATCGTGCCGTTGGGATCGATGGTGACGTCCGAGTGATAGCTCGTGATCTGCTCGGTGAACCCAGCGACCGCGGGTGACGCGCCGATCGATCCGCCGACGACTGCGAGACCCGCGGACACGAGGAGGACGGCGACCACCCGGCGCGTGCGCATCGGGATGAGGCTATCGGGGTCGCCGAGTCGCGTAGCCTCCTGCCATGCCCATACGGGTCGTCGTGGCCGAAGACAACTATCTCGTGCGCGAAGCGGTCACGCGCCTGCTCGAATCGCATCCCGACATCGAGATCGCCGGAGTCTGCGAGGACCTCGACGGCCTGCTCGCGACCGTCGGCGACACCGGCCCCGACGTCGTGATCACCGACATCAGGATGCCGCCCACCGGCACCGACGAAGGGGTTCGGGCCGCCGCCCAGCTGCGGCAGTCGGACCCGGCCATCGGCGTCGTGGTGCTCAGCCAGTACGTCGAACCGAGCTACGCGCTCGAGCTGCTCGACGGCGGCTCCGAGCGGCGGGCCTATCTCCTCAAGGAACGCATCTCCGACGTCGACCAGCTCATCCGTGCCGTCCGCGAGGTGGCGGCCGGCGGCTCGGTGATCGACCCGAAGGTCGTCGAGGTGCTGGTCGAGGCGCGGTCGCGCCGCGCCGACTCACCGCTCCAACACCTCACCCCGCGAGAGCGAGGTGCTGGCCGAGATGGCCCAGGGGCGCAACAACGCCGCGGTCGCGGCTGCGCTCGGCCTCTCGGAGCGGGCGGTGGAAAAACACATCAATTCGGTCTTCTCCAAGCTCGGGCTCTCCGCCGAGCCTGACGTCCACCGCCGGGTCAAGGCGGTCCTGCTGTACCTCGCCGACAAGTGACGGCAGGCCAGTGAGGGCTCCCTCCCCCGCCGGGGGGTGTCCGCACCCTGCCTGGGTTCCCGGCGAAGTGGGACAATGAGTCCGTGGCCGGTTCCGTCCCCGTCCTGATCGTCGACGATCAAGCGCCGTTCCGGCGCGCCGCTCGCGCGGTGGTCACCGCCACGCCGGGATTCGAGGTCGTCGGCGAGGCCGAGAGCGGCGAAGAGGCGGTCGAGATGGCCGACGCGCTGGTTCCCGGTCTGGTGCTGATGGACATCAACCTGCCCGGCATCAACGGCATCGAGGCCACCCGCCGCATCACCGCCGCCCACCCCGAGGCCGTGGTGATGCTCCTCTCCACCTACCAGGCCGGTGACCTCCCATCTGACGCCGAATCCTGCGGCGCGGCCGAATACGTGCACAAGGAAGACTTCGGCCCCGCAGTCGTCCGCGACATCTGGTCGCGTCACAGCGCCGCATAGCGAGGAAGCTCCGGTGCGGGCAGTGTGGTTGCGCGCCCGTGCCGATGCCCGACGCCACGTCTGGAGCTGGCTCGGTGTCATCCTCCTGATCGGGCTCACCGGCGGTGCCGCCACCGCGATCGCGGCCGGCGCGCGCCGCACCGACACGGCGTACCCGAGATTCGTCAACAGCCACGACGCCAGCGACCTCGCGGTGGTCGACAGCAACGACTTCATCACCAAGCAGGTTGATCTCGACCGCGTCGCCGCGCTCCCCGGGGTGCAGCGAGTCGCGCGCGCGAGCCTGCTCTTCTTCGTCGGGAACACCGTGGACGGCACACAGCTGACCACCAATGACTTCGTGCCGATCGCCGGCACCGACGAGCGCCTCGGCTCGACCGTCGATCGATGGAAGCTGCTCGAGGGTCGACACGCCGACCCCGCGCGGATCGACGAAGCGGTCGTCGACTTCGATGTGGCGCACAAGCTCGGGCTCGGCGTCGGCGACCAACTGACCCTCCGGTTCTTCGAACAGAAGACGTTCCCCGCCCAGGTGGTCTCGTTTCTCGACACCGTCGCCGATCGTGTCCGCGGGACGACCGCGCTCGCGACCGACGGCTTCGTGAGCCTCGCCGATGGGCCGACGGTCGTCGTCCGGATCGTGGGGATCGAAGCGAGCCCGATCGGATTTCCCCCGCTCCCGGGCACGCTGCGCGGGTGGGTGCACCTGACCCCGGCGTTCTCGGCGCGCTACGCCGCAGGCTTGACGCAGGTGAAGATCCTGACCGTCCGGCTCACGCCCGGCACCGACGTGACTGCATTCAAGGCCGCGGTCGAACAGACCACTGGCGGCACCGCGGTGTTCTACGTCACCCAGGCGAAGCGGGCCGCCAACGTGGAGCGCGCGCTCCACCTCCAAGCCGTCGCGCTCTGGCTCCTCGCCGCGCTGATCATCGGTGCATCACTGCTGGTGGTCGCGCAGAGCCTGCTTCGCCAGAGCCAGGTCGAGTCACTCGATGATCCGACCCTGCACGCGATCGGAATGACCCGGCGAGCGCTCTGGGCCATTGGACTGGCCCGCACGGGGGTGATCGCGGTCGCCAGCGCGGCGCTCGCGACCGGGGTTGCAGTCGTCGCATCACCGCTCTTCCCCCTCGGCTTGGCCCGCGTCGCCGAACCCACCCCCGGGTTCGACGTGAACGTGGCGCTGGTGGGGGCGGCCGCGTGTGGCATCGCCGTACTGGTCGTGCTGATCGGCGCCGCGACGTCGTGGCACGCGGCGTACGGGCGCGCGCGTCGCGACCCGACCACGGCCCCGCGGCGCGGAGGCGCGACGGCACGACTCCTCGAACGCAGCCCACTCCCGCTGCCCGCCGTCCTCGGAGTGCGACACACGCTCGAGCGGAGGCGAAGCGGAGGACGCACCCCTGGCGCGGCGGTTTCCGTCTGGACCGCGGCGATCGCGGCCACCCTCGCGGTCGCCACCCTCGTGACTGCCGCGACGTTCGGCGCCAGCCTCGGCCACCTCCTTGACACCCCCCGCCTGTACGGCTGGTCGTGGGACGCGCAAATCGGCGGTCAAGGTCTGCCCGACATCGGTACGCAGGTCGGAGCCGGGCTCGCGGACAACCGCGCGGTGAGCGACTACGCAACCGGGACGATCGTCGAGGTGGGCGTCGAGGGAACCCGGGTCGAGGCATTCGCCGTCGAGCCGGTCAAGGGCACGGTACGACCGACGCTCGTCGCCGGACGGGCACCCACCGGTTCCCACGACATCGCGCTGGGGACCAAGACGCTCGAGGAGGCCAAGGCCCAGATCGGCGACCGCATCAAGGTGCGCATCGGTGACCGCACCGAACCGTTCACCGTCGTCGGTCGCGCCGTCTTCACCAACATCGGCGACAACAGTCAACTCGGGCGCGGCGCCTTCCTCGACTTCTCCGCCCTCGAAGGGCTGGTGCCGGACGCGCCACACAACGTCGTGCTCGTGCGCTTCACCCGCGGCACCGATCGCGACGCGGCCGTCTCGCGCCTCGCGCGCTGCGGTCGCGCCTTACCCGATGAACTCGGCGGCGCTGCCCAACGACCTGATCAGCTTCGGTCGGGTCGACAATCTGCCGTTGCTGGCGGCTGCGGTGCTCGGCGCGATGGCCGCCGCGGTGCTCGCGCAAACGCTCGTCGCGGCGATCCGCCAGCGCCGGCGCGAGCTCGCGATCCTCAAGACCCTGGGGTTCCGGCGCTGGCAGGTCGGACGAACCATCGGCGCGCAGGCAACCACCCTCGCGGTCATCGCGCTGGCGGTCGGCGTTCCCCTCGGCGTCGTCGTCGGCCGGCTCGCGTGGCGCGGGTTCGCCGACCAGCAGGGAATCAGCAGCGCACCCACGGTCGACGTCGGAGTGATCGCGTTGATCGTTCCCGCGATCGTCTTGGCCGCGCTGCTCGTGGCTGCGCTTCCCGCCTGGTTCGCGGCGCGCATCTCGCCCGCCGCAGCGCTGCGGGGCGAGTGACCCGACCTTCAGGCCTTCTGGACCCCCATCAGCCTTCGAGCGGTATGCGGCCGATGATCTTGGTGCCGGCGCCGGGCGCCGACTCCACGTCGATGCGGCCACCGATCGCACCGACCCGGTCGCGCATGTTGATGAAGCCGTGGCCCTCGTGGGCGCCGGTCGCGAGATCGAACCCGGCGCCGGTGTCGGCGACCTCGAAGAGCAGCGCGCCTTCGTCCTCGCGAACGGTGATCATCGCCTGCGCGCCTTCCCCGGCGTGTTTCGCGGCATTCTGCAGCGCTTCGAGGCAACAGAAGTAGACGGCTGCCTCCATCGCCTGCGGGTAGCGCCCGATACCCTCGGCTTCGACGCCGGTCGGCAGCGCCGCCCGGCCCGCCGCCGCCGACAACGCCTCCGCGAGGCCGCGGTCCATGAGCAGGGGCGGGTAGATCCCGTGCGCGAGGTTGCGGAGTTCCTGCACCGCCTCCTGGAGGTCCTTGCCGATCTGCTCGAGCATCGTCTCCGCGGTGTCCGGATCGTTCTCGGCGATCTGGCGCACCAGGTTCACGCTCACGGCCAGCGCCACCAGGTGTTGCTGCGCGCCGTCGTGGAGATCGCGTTCGATCCGCCGCCGTTGCGCATCGCCGGCTTCGACGATGCGGGCGCGTGAAGCGCGCAGCTCGTCGGCCTGCCGGCGCACTTCGTCGAGCGATTCCTGCAACGCGGAGTCGAGCTTCACGTTGTGCAGCGCGAGGCCGACCTGGCGTGCCAGCTCGGTGAGCGCCTGGTCGTCATCCTCCTCGAACTGCAGTGCCCCTTCCGGGCGGCGCACCACGATCATGCCCAGCAGCTCACCGCTGTTGGTGATCGGCGCGATCCGGAGAATCTCGTCGTCGGCGCGGATGACGGCCGGCAGCCAGATCCGCGCCCACGCGACCCCGGACACGCCCACGCGTGCGATCACCGTCTCCTCCTCGGCGCCCAGCACCAGGTGCGCGGGGCCGCGTTCGGGAACCGAGACCGCGCGTTCGAGTCGTCCGGTCCCCCGCGTCCACACCTCGGCCACGCTCAACGACATGGTCTTCTTCAACGACTCGGCCAGTTGGAGCAGGAGCTCGTCGAGTGGAAGGGCACGCGTCAACCTGCTCCCGAAGGTCCGGATCACTTCGTCGGGCGCATGCCGTTCGCCGTAGACGCGGCGGGTGGCCATCTCGGTGAGTCGCTCACGCACGGGGATCCACAACAGGGCCGCCACCGCCGCCGCCAGCATCGAGAGTCCGAGCAACGTCTTCTCGTCGCCGGTGGGTGAACGACCGAGTCCGAGCACGATGAGGAGATACGACGCGGCGACCATTGCGGCGAGGCCCGCCATGGTGATCGTGTGCACCAGCAGGCGGTCGATTCGCACCGCGATCCGTTCCGACGCGCCGAGCGCCAAGGACAACGGGATCAAGACCGTCGTGCTCAACACGACGGCACGGATCGGCTCGGGCCACGACACCAGCTCGTGGAGCACCCAGGCTGTCACCGAGATCGCACCCGCGACGACCACCGCCCAGGCCGGCCACTGGAGACGGGCGCGCTCGTGGACACTCGCGGCCGCGCGAGCAACGCGCCACGTAGCCCACCAGCCCGATCAACGCGTCGACACCCGCGAGCACCGCTACCGGCCATATCGTGACGTGCGGCCGGTCGTTGACGTAGTAGATCGCGAGACCGAGGCTCGCCAGGTAGCCGATCCCGACCCACGTCCGGCGGGCCCGGGTGCGGAGGGAGCCGTCCGGGAGTCCGAGGACCAGGTGAAGTCCGACCCCGGGCAGCAACGCGACGGCGACGCCACGGAGGCCGGCGCCGAAGTCGCGCACCGTATCGGTGGCGACATCACGTCCGGCCAGCGCCGCCCCCAGGAGGAGCGCGGCCCCGACGACCGCGCCGAACGCCATCACTGCCGCCAAGGGCTCACTCGGACGGTGCACGGCGACGAACACCGCGGCGATGACCCATGCGCCGACGAGCACGGCGCTCATGACCCGACCGGGCCCGAGCGGGACGCGGTCACCCACCAGTGCCGCGATGGTCACGAGCGCGGCGGCCACCGCGGCGAGCACGACCGCGCCCGTGGCGCGCGAGGTCCACGGTGGTCGCTCGCGCACGTCGTCGCGGATGCTCGCGAGTTCCAGAGGTTGGATGTCTTCGATGCTCGTGGCCACGTTCATTCCGATCGTAGGACGACAGCGGGCCGCGTGCGCGCTGCCGTACGCGCAGGCCACGCGGCGATGAGATTGGCAAGGACGACCGCCACCAACGCGACGAGCGACAACACGATGAGCGGGATGGAGACTCCGTCGGCGATCCCGAGGTCGGTGGCGAAGTTCCGCCAGGTCCATCGGCCGAACACGAGACCGAGTGGGACGGCGACGATCAGGGCGACCGCGATCAAGGTCGTGGCTTGCCATGCGATCGTGCTTCGCACCTGACGACGGGAGAAGCCGATCGTCTTGAGGATGGCGACATCGCGCCGGCGACTGCGGATCGAGGTGACGAGGAGGTGCGCGAGGACGCCGACGCCGAGGAGCGCGAGCAGTCCGGCCAGGATCAGGGGAGTCCCCCGCACACGCGAGTAGGTGCGTACGTCGGCGGGACGCTGCGGACCCAACGCGCTCGCAGTGGCGTCGTACCGCCGATTGACCGTCTCGACGCTCACCCCCGGTTTCAGGTCGACGAGGAAGAACGACGGGTCGGCACCATGATCCAACCGCAGCAATCCCGGGCCGGTCAGCGCGACGCCCTCACCCAGCCTGAACGTCCCGTTCAAGCTCAACGACGGCACCAGTGTCTGTCCAACGATCCGGAGGCGCACCACGTTGCCGGTCGCGGTGCGTGCCGACACCTGGTCGCCGACGGATCGGCCGAGGTCTCGCAGGGTCTGCGCCCCGAGCGCCACTTCACCCGCCGATGTCGGGAAGCGGCCCGACACCACGACGGGAAGCGCGTCGCCCCGGACCCGGCGGAAGCCGTACGCGGAGAGCACCTGGCCATCGAGCGTGACGTTGCCGCGTCGTCCGATGGTGACCCCCGCCAGGTCGCGGTCGGCCTTGACCTGCGTGATCAGTGCGGGGTTGGCACCGTTGTCGTAGGTGTCGATCGAGCGCGTCCCACGTCCAGCCGTACCGCGTCGGTGACGCGACCAGCCGGTCGAGCGATGAACCGAAGGTGAGCGCGGCCGCGACCGTCGCCAGCGCGACCACGAGGCCGAACAGGGTCGTCACCAGAGAACCGGATCCCGGTCGCCGGTCACGCTGGACCGCGAACCGGACGCCGCTGACGACGCTCGCCGGTGCGCTCGCCGCTGCAAGTCGCTCCGCCACGCCGCGAGGGATGCCAGCCCGGGCCGGCGTCGACCACTCGCGAGGTGAGGCGCGCTCGACGCCACACGACGAAGACACAGGGACCGAGCAACATCACGAGGATGACCGCAACCCCGAGTCCGATCACGATGCCGTCGACTCGGACCCCGGGCGCCGGTTCTGCGTGCCGCGCGACTCCCAGCGGGAACATCGGGGAGATTGCCACCACGATGACCACCGCGAGCACAGCCCCACCGACCGCCGCGATCACCGCACGGTTGAGCGACACGGCGGCGCGCTGCACACGGGTCGCGCCGAGCGCGTCGAGCTTCTCCGAGTCCTCCGCGTCGCTGCCGACGAGCCGAAGCAGTGCCTGGAGCACGATGAAGAACCCCGCCAGGGCCGCGACCGCCGCGAACAGCCGGAGTGAGTCGACGTACGGACGTACCGCCCCCGCGAAGGTCGCGAGTCGCCCTTCTCGGCTCGTGAACTGGAACTGGACGTCGGGAAGGGCGCGTCGCATCGAATCTTCGAACGCCTTGACGTCGGCCGCTCCATGGCGCAGACGGACGGCAGCGATCGCGTAGCTGACCTCCTTCGGGTGGGCACGGGCGAACGCCGGCGTCAGGACGACGACCCCCTGGTCCTGGTTCTGGTTGGACAGCAGCTCGTCGATCCCGCGGCCGATGCCCGTGACCTCGAGGTCGACGGGCGTGAAGTACGCCAGTTGCTGCTGAGGAGTCATGTTCTGGGGCGCTTGTTGCATTGCGTCGAAGTTGAAGATCGACGCGGGAACTGCAGATCCGACGTGCAGGTGGAGATCCCGCGCGATCGTCTCGTTGACGAGGATCTCGTCGGCACGCGACGGATCGGGCATCCTGCCGTGCAGCACGCGGAGGCGCTCGACGTCGTAGATCGCCCGGCCGTCTTCGCTGGCCAGCGCGCCGGTGGAGAAATCGAGCGACGGGCTGCCGTCAGGCTTGCGACCGGTGAAGCCGAATCCGAGACCGCGCGAGACCTGTGCGACCGTCGGAAGCGCGGCGATCTTCTTCGCGTCCAGCTTTTCGAACTGGCGCGGAAACACGAGCACGTCGGCCGAGTGCAGCGAGTCGAGAAGGCGCGGGAACGCGCTGTCCGTGCGGCGCGCCCCGGCGAGAGCGCCCAGCACCGCACCGCCCGCGATCCCGGCGAGCGCGACGGCGGCGACCGCGCCCCAGAGCTTCCGGCGCAGATGTGCGCGCCCGAGCATGCGGATCGCGCCCATCACTCGCTCCTCAGCACGACGGCGGGCAGGGTGCGCGCGGCGCTGCGGGCGGGCACCGCCGCCACGAGATTCACCGCGAGCAATGCCGCGGGGACGAGGACGAGGACACCGAGCCACGGCCAGGTGGGCGTGGTCGCCACCCCGAGCTCGTCGGCCACTGCCCCCCACACGAAGCGACCGACCACGAGGCCGAGCGGGATGCCGATGACCAGCCCGACGACCGCGACGATCGTCGCGTGCCACGCCACGGTCGCACGCACCTGCCGGCGCTCGAATCCGAGCGTCTTGAACACCGCGAGATCACGGCGTCGCCGCCGCACGGCGGTGACCAGCGCGAAGCCGACGGCGACCAGCGCGACGACCGCGACGAACGCGGCGAGCGCAGTGGGCAACCCGTCGATCCGCCGCACCCGGTCGATCTCCGCCGGCACGACCGGCGTCAGCGGAGCACCGAACGGTCCGCCGATCGGTCGCAGCGCCTTGACCGCTTCGGCGCGGTCGACACCCGGTGCCAACCGGACGACGAAGTTCGAGCCACCGTTGCCGTCACCGAGGCGCGCGAGGCCTGCTGCGGTGAAGGCCGCGGCGTCGGCCAGTGGCTCGGGGTCACCGAGGCTCGGCAGGACGACCTGCCCAACGATGAGATAGGTCCGCGTCCGATCGGGTCCCGTGACCCGTACGTGATCGCCGACCGAACGACCGGCCGCGGCCAGCGTGTCGGCGCCGAGCGCCACCTCGGACCCGGTGGCCGGTGCTCTCCCGTCGACCATGCGCGGCTCGATGTCGCCCTGCAGTCGCGCGAAGCCCCAGCCCTGGACCGGTCGACCGTCGATCGCGACGCTGCTGTTGCAGATCGAGGCCACCGCCGACAACACCCGCTGGTGCACGAGGCGGGTCGAGATCGGTCCGCAGTCGTTGGCAGGCAGGGTGGCGGCCACGTCGCCCGCGGTGGTGTCCCAGTTCCATCCGTACGCCGCGGGGGTCGACACCAGGTGGTCGAGGCTGGCCGAGAACACGAGGACTGCGACCACGACCAGGATCCCGAACGTCGCCCCGACGAGCGACGACCGCACCGGCAGCGCGGGCCGGCTCCGGCCCGGATCGAGCGCGAAGCGTGCCCCCGCGGCGAACGGTGGCGGGGTGCCCAGCTCTGAGAGCGCGCGCGCGGCGACACCGAGGCGGGGGGATTCGCGCACCGGCCGCGCCGCGCGTGCGGTACGAGTCGCCGCGAGCACCGAGATGACGAGGACGACGATCACCACCCCGGCCGCGCCGATCGCGAGCACGATCCCGTCGACCCGGATCCCGGGATCGGGCTCGGCTTCCGATGCAACACCGATGGGGAACAACGGCGAGGCGAGGACCGCACCGACCAGGGCGAGCAACGCACCGACGACTGCGACCGGTACGCCGATCGCGGCCGCGGCGAGCACGCGAGCGCGCGGTCGGACGCCGAGGGCGCTGAGCGTGAGCTGGTCGGTGTCGACCAGCGCGATCTCGCGCGAGAGCGCGATCCCCATGCCCACGAAACCGGCCACGGCCGCAACCGCGGCTGCGAGGAAGAGGCCGACGGTGGTGACGTCGATCGCGTTCTGCGCGCCTTGCCCTTCGATGCTGAGGCCCTGGATCGAATAGTCCGGCGACGTGCCGAAGATCTTCTTCGCGGCGCGCGTCACCTCGGCCAGGTCGGCGTCACCGTGCACCGTGCGGATCCGCAGGATGGAGCCCCCGAAGGAACCGATCTGGTCGCGGTACCGCTCCACGAACGCGACGGTCGGGACGACGACACCACCCGCCGCCCCTCGCCCGCCGAGGTCGAGCGGGCGGCGCACGATCCCGACGACGCGGAGAGCCACGTGCGGACCATGGGGAGTCGGGGTGTCGGCGTTGTTCGCCCGGGCCGCCTCGATGTCGGCCGGCGAGTACGACCGGAATCGCAGCCGGTCACCGACCCGGATCCGAAGCTGCGCAGCCAGCGCCTCACCGATCGTGACCTCGTCGACGCGTGACTGGACCGCCTGGCGGCCTTCCACGACCCGCGCGCGGTCAACGACGTTGCCGAACCGTTCGTCCACCTGCCCGGCCACGGGGAGGAACCGATCGCCAGGGCTCTCCACCGTGAGTTGGTAGAGCTCGGCGATTGCCGCCACCCCGGGCGAACGGCGCAACCGTTCGACCTGCGCAGGGGTCGCGTCACCCACATCGATCTCGATCGACGCCGAGCGGCTGGAGGCCTCGAAGCGAGCGAGCGACGTGTCGGTCCGGCGTGCGCCACCGACCAGCGCCAACACCACCGCGCCCACGAAGCCGACCAGGAGCGTGAGCACCAAAACACTGCGCCACCGGCGGCGGAGCTCGGAGCGAGCGAGCATGCGGATCGCCCCCATCACTCGCTCCTCAACACGGTTGCGGGGCGGAGGCGAGCGGCGATCCGACCGGGCACGAACGCGACCGCGTTGGCGATGAGGACGACGACGGGGATGGCGAGCAGGACCGCGAGCACGGGCACGATCGGTTCGGCGACGGTGCCGAGGTTGTCGGCGAGCGCGGTCCATGCCCACCGGCCGACGATCACCCCGAGCGGGACGCCGATCATCAGGGCAACGACCGAGAGCGTCGTGGCCTGCCACGCGACCGACGTCACGACTTGGCGCCGGGTGAACCCGAGCGTCTTGAGCACGGCGAGGTCACGACGGCGTCGACGGATCGTCGTCACCAGCGCGTGCGCGACCGTGCCGATCGCGAGCACGGCGAGCACACCGGCGAGCAGCAGCGGCGTCGTTCGCACACGCTCGTAGCTCACGATGTCGGACGGTCGCTCGAGCCCGGTCACCTGGATCGCGGTCGGGTCGGGCGACAACGGCTTGAGCTCCCGGACCAACGAGGCCTCGGTCGCGCGGGGCGCAAGGTTCACCAGGAGTGGTCCGGCGCCGAAGTCGGGACCGAGTCCCCGCAGCGCGGCGCGCGTCAGCAACGCACCCTCGCCGAGCGCGGTCTTGTCCGAACCCGGATACGTACCGAGACCCGGGAGCACGACCCGCCCGACCACGTGCAGCGGCGTCGGGGCGCCACCGGCATCGGGCCGCGCCTGCACCGTGTCGCCGACGCTCGCACCGATCCGGTCGAGCGTCTTGGCTCCGATCGCGACTTCGTGGTCGTTCCGTGGTGCGCGACCGGCCACGATCGTCGGGCCGAGGCGGCCCTTGCCGCGGGACACGCCGAGCGCGGTGACGGTGACGCCGTCGAGGTTCACCCGGCTGATCACCGAATCCGCGAACACGGTCACCGACTTGGCGTGCACCAGGGCGTCGGAGACCTTCGTCTGCAGCGCGGCAGCTTCTTCGTTCGAGTTGCCGTCCGTCTCGACCCGGAGATCCCACGCCCACCCGTACAGTCGCGGGGTCGACACGAGATGATCGAGACTCGACGCGAACGTCAACGCCGCAACCACCGTGGCGATCGCGAGTGCGGCGCCGACGATGGTCGTCCGCACCGGTACCGCGGTGCGACCGCGTCCCGGCTCGAGCGCCATCCGGACCCCGGTGCCGGCGACCACGGGCGCGCCCGACACTCGGAGCCACCCGGCCAGCCGTGACGGACGCACCGGCGCCTGATCCCCGGTGCGGTAGCGGGCAGCTCGGGTGTACCACCACGCCGGTAGCGCCGCGAGCGCGAGCACGGCCAGCACGACGGCGAGGAAGCCGACGACGAGGACCGGAACGTCGAAGAACACGCCGAGATCGGGGTCGACGGAGCGGGCGACACCGATCGGGGTCAGCGGGGATACGGCAATCGCGAGCACGACGGCCAACGCGCCCGCGCCGACGGCGATCACCGCGGCCCGCGCCATGCTCGCGATGACGAGCTGGCTCCGACCGAACCCGAGCGCGCGCAGCGTGGGGTGATCGACCGAGTCGAGGAACGTCTGTCGGGCGATCGCCTGACCCACCAGCAGCAACACGCTGAGCACGATCACGATCGCGAACACCGTGAGCGCACCCACCGACGGGCGGACGGCGCGTGCGACCTTGGCCTGCGTCACCGGGCTGGTCTGGAACTCGATCGCGCCCTGATGCGGCAGGGCCTGCACGGCTTTCTTGAACGCGGGCAGATCGGCCGCACCGCGGCGCAGGCGCGCGGCCAGCCCGAAGAAGCCGGCGTTGGCGTGCGGGTGGCGCTCCAGGAACGCCGGGGGTACGAACGTCAGGTTCTGCTCGAAGCCTTCGTCGACGACGATCTCGTCGGGCGTGTCACCGATTCCCGTGACCTTGACCCTGACGTGCGTGCCGTACGTGCCGCGGTTGACGGCCGCGATCGCCTGCGGGATCGTGATCCCTGCCGCGTCGATGGCCGAGAAATCGTCCTGGGTGATGATCACCGCATCGAAGTGGTCGCCGACCGCGAGTCCGTGCCGCCGGGCGAACCGCTGGTTCACGAGCACCTCGTGAGCGCTTGCTGGATCCGGCGTTCGACCCTCGAGCACGTGCGGCCGTCCGAAGGAGTACCCCGCCGTGCCGTCGCTGGCGAGGCCGAGTTGATCCGTGAGGTCGTGCACGCTGCGAATCGGGCCGGGGATCACGATGACCCCCCGCTCGAGCCCCGCCTGCGCGACCATCGGCAGCCCGCGCGACGGCCTTCGGGTCGAGGTGGCTGTCGTTCCCGAAGTCCGGGTTCACCATCACGTCCGCCGCCCTCGTCTCGACGAGCAGTCGCGAGAACGCGCTGTCGGTACGACGGGCCCCCGCGATGGCGGCGAGCGCGGCACCCCCGGCGATGCCGGCGAGCAGCGCGAGCGCGAAGACCGACCGCCACTTCGTCCGCATCTCCGCACGGAAGCGGTACCAGACGGCCGACACCTGCGTCGATCTAGAACGCGGTGGAGGCGGCCGCCGCCGCGGCCTCTTCGGCCTCGGTCTCGATGCGACCGTCGCGCATCCGCACGATGCGATCCGCCGCCGCGGCGACGTCGTCGTCGTGCGTCACCATCAGGATCGTCTGCCCCCCGGCATGGAGACGGCGGAAGAGCTCGAGCACCTCGTGGCCGCCCTCCGAGTCGAGTGCACCGGTCGGTTCGTCGGCGAGCAACAGCGTCGGTTCGTTCGCCAGCGCCCGCGCGATGGCGAGCCGCTGCCGTTGGCCGCCCGAGAGCACACCCGGAGCATCCTTGGCCTTGTCGGCGAGACCGAGCAGGTCGAGCAGGTCGCGGGCGCGCGTCTCCGCTCGTTTGCGCGGCGCACCGGCGATCACCGCCGGGAGCGTCACGTTCTCCAGCACGCTCATGCCTTCGAGCAGGTTGAAGAACTGGAACACGATGCCGATGTGCCGGCGCCGCATGATCGCGAGCTCGTCTTCACTGCGGCCCACCAGCGCTTCACCGGCCAGTGAGATCTCACCATCGGTCGGTGTGTCGAGGCCGGCCACGATGTTGAGGAGCGTCGACTTCCCGCAGCCCGACGGCCCCATGACGGCGACGAACTCGCCGGGCGTCATGGTGAAGTCGACGCCGCGCAGCGCGCGGACCGGCGCGCCCTCGGACTCGAACGTCTTGCGCAACCCGTGGGTCTCGACGACCGGTTCCCCGGTCACAGTGGTTTCGTCCATGGTTGGCCCTCTCCCTGTTCCATGTTGTCGAACACGTCGATGCGGTATGCCCGCACCGGCGAGTTCCGCCCTTTCACCGTGGTCTCGTCGAGCGCCACGCATTCGAAGTCCGAATGGAGCGCCTCGTACGTGCTCTCGTTGATGACGATGCGACCCGATGGCCGCGCCAGATCCTGCAGCCGCTGGGCCAGGTTCACGGTGTCGCCCACCAGGGTGTACTCGACCCGCTCCTCCGAACCGAGCAGCGCAGCCGCGACCGCGCCGGTCGAGACACCGATCCCGATGCCGAAGGGGGGCGGCTCGCGGCGAGCCACCGCTCGTTCAATGCTCGCTGACGTTCCAACATCGCGCGTGCCGCGCAGACCGCCGCGATCGGCGTGTTGGTCGAGCGGTACCGGTGCACCGAAGCACGCCATCACCGCGTCGCCGACGAACTGCATCACCGTCCCACCCTCGTCGAGGATGGCGTGGTTCATCTCGGCCCGGTGCTCGCTGAGCTGTGCCGCCAGGTGCGACGGATCGCTGCGCTCGGCGATCCCCGAGTACCCGCGGATGTCACCCATCAGCACGGTCACCACGAGTTCCTCGGTCTCGCCGATGGCCCGACCCTCGCTGCGCACCTTCTCGGCCAGTCCACCCGGGAGCAGGCGGCTCAACCGCTCACCCTGCTCCTCGCGGTCGACGATCGCGGTGTGCAGCATGCGCAACCGCTTGAGCGCGCCGGTGGTGCCCGTGCTCGCGCCCTCCGACAACTTGAGGAACAGGGCCTCGACCGCGTCGGCGACCGCGGCCGCGGTCGTTCCGTCGGCCGACGCGATCGCCTTGATCGGGCGACCCTGCGCGATCTCGTGGAGCAGTCGTTCGTCGGCGGCGGTCAGGCCGGCGTCGTCGGTGACCGGTTGCAGCAGCGCTTCGACGATCTTGGGATCGAGCACCGAGCCGCCCGTCGCCACCTCACGGACGGCGCTCGCCAACTGGTTGCCCTCACCGACCCGGTCCTTGAGCAGGTAGGCGTACCCGGCCGCGCCGTCGCTGAGCAGGGCGATGGCGTAGTCGGGATCGTCGTACTGCGAGAGCACGACCACGCCGGTTCCCGGATGCCGCTTGCGGAGCTCCTTGGCGGCGTCGATGCCCTCACGCTGGAAGCTCGGGGGCATCCGGATGTCGGTGACCAGCACCTGCGGTGCAGCAGCCTCGGCGCCCGCGATCAGGCTGTCGTAGTCGTCGGCGGTGCCCACGACGTCGAGGTCAGCCTCGAGCGCGAGCAACGCGCGCACTCCTCGCGGACGATCACGTTGTCGTCGGCGAGGAACACGGTGATGCGGCCGTCCCCCATAGTTCTCCATTCCATGCGTTTCCGGTTGCGGGTACAAGGTGGCCTGGCCACCCGCGACAGGGGGTGCAGGCCCCCTCTCACCGCACGGCCAGCCCCCTCGCCGTGCCGACCCCCATGGGCGTACTCTCCCACGCGACCCTGCGTCCAGGAGGTCGGGCATGCGCATCGAGTCTTCGGTCACCACGGTGTCGTGGATCCCGTCGGAGGCCGTCACCGGCCCCGTGCTCAAGGGCACGTTCGACGCCGGGATCACGAGCTACGACGATCCACCCCCCGACACCATCGACGACCTCGATGCGTGGCGCGTCGCCGGCACGTTCCGGTTCGCCAACCACCTGGCGGCGTGGGTCGAGATCGAGCGTGGACGCATCGTCGACGCCGGCTACTCAGGTGGTGGGCTCATGGGCGCGACCACCGTGCGACTGGCGAAGCTGCGCGCGACCTTCGAGCCAGTCGCGCTTCCCGACATCTGCCAGGAACCGGAGCGGACCGACACCGAGGTCCGGTTCGTCCAGACCACGGGCGGCCGCACCGGCCTGCCCGCGCCCGGCGGGTCAAGCACCCACCGTTCGTGCAATTCCGGGCACCCACCGTGTGGACCACGGTCGCGCTCACGATCCGGGCCGACGGCACCTCGGAGTTCGAGGTGTTGGGGGCCAGCAAGTTCCCTCGTCACTGGGTCTACGACGCCGACGGCAAGATCGCGGCCAAGGTCGGCCTCGCCGACTTCAAAGATTGGTACCGCGATGCGTTCGGGAAGCACACACCGTGGGGCAACCAGGATTCGAAGGCGTTGGTCACCGCAGTCGAGACCGCGCTGGAGCGCCAGCTCTCGGTCACCATCATGTCCGCGGGTCAGCGCCCGGAGATCCGGACCATCAAGCAGGGCAAGTACCTCGTCGAACAGGGTGATCCCGGCGATTCGCTCTTCCTCCTCCTGGACGGCGTGCTGTCGGTCATGATCGACGGTGAACCGGTCGCGGAGGTCGGTCCGGGCGTGATTCTCGGCGAACGAGCGGTGCTCGAAGGCGGGATCCGTACCGCGAGCCTCCCGCGACGACCGATGTCCGCGTGGCCGTGGCGTCGGCCGACCAGGTCGATCGTGACGCGTTGCTGCAGCTCCGAGAACACCATCGGCTGGAGGAAAGGTAGGTAACGTCCTCGGAGTGAGGATCGCGACCTGGAACGTCAACTCGCTGAAGGCCCGCCAGGAGCGGGTCGAGGAGTGGCTCGGGTACGCGAAGCCCGACGTGCTGTGTCTCCAGGAGACCAAGCTCTCCGACGACGCGTTCCCCCACCTGGCCTTCGAGCGCGCTCGGGTACGACTCGGTGCACCACGGCCAGGGCCAGTGGAACGGGGTCGCGATCCTGTCGCGCGTCGGCATCGTCGACGTCACCACCGGATTCGACGACCAGCACGTCGATCCGTACGAGGGCGACGCACGCGTGATCGCGGCGACGTGTGATGGCGTGCGGGTGGTGAGCGTCTACGTGCCCAACGGACGCGAAGTCGGCACCGAGTTCTACGACCGCAAGCTCACGTGGTTCGGCGCGTCTGCACGACTGGCTGGCCGCGACGACGAGCCCGGAGCAGGAACTCACCGTCCTCGGCGACTTCAACGTGGCCCCTGAGGATCGCGACGTGTGGTCGCCGAAGGCCTTCGTCGGCGCCACGCACGTCACCGAGCCCGAGCGCGCCGCGGTCGCCGCGCTCGTGTCAATGGGGCATGGTCGACGTGTTCCGTCAGCACTACCCGGATGACCGCCTCTACAGCTACTGGGACTACCGCCGCGGCGATTTCCACGAGCACCGCGGGATGCGCATCGACCTCGTGCTCGCCACGCGTCCGATCGCCGAGCGCGCCACGTGGGCGGTGGTCGACCGCAACGCACGCAAGGGCAAGCAACCATCGGATCACGCGCCCGTGATCGTCGACTTCGACGAGAGGACCCAGTGATGGCAAGCGAACCCACCGGTCGGAACCGTGGGTGGCTGTGGGCACTCATCGGCCTGGTCGTCGTCCTGGCGATCGCGTTGGTCGTCGTGCTCGTGACCCGCGACGACGATTCCGACACGCCGGCCGCGACCACCGCTCCCACGACGGCCACCGCCGCGACCACCAGCACGAGCACGACGGTCGCGACGACGACGGTCGCACCGCCGGCGACCACGGTCGCGCTGCCCGTCATCACCGACAACCCTCAGACCTACGCCGTGTATCTCTTCACCGCCTGGCAGAACAACAACCAGACTGCGGCGGCCAACGTCGCCAGCGCCCAGGCGGTGACCCAGATGTTCGCGCAGGCGTACCCGGCGAAGGGCCCGTACACCTTCTCCAATTGCAACCCGGCAGCCGGCTCGCTCTACTGCACCTGGAACGGCCAGGGCGGAGCGACGATCCAGATGACCGTGCGCACGCTCACCGGCGGCCTGCCCGTCCAGGTCGAGATGGTCCAGTTCTCCGGTTGACCAGGCCGTGGCGGCCGGCCCGTCCGAGGCGTACGCTCCAGGGAAGAACGGGTCAGCAGCTCCTGGGGGAACCATGCGCCGTTACATCGTGGTCGGGAGCCAGACGCTCCTCAGCGCACGACTGCTCCGGGAACTGCGCGCCCGCCAGGCCGAGGGGCCATGCCATTTCCACCTCGTGGTCCCGGCCGCCAACCCTCACGTCCACGCGTTCTGGACAGAGGGCGAGGCCCGCGCCGTCGCCCAGGAACGTCTCGACGCAGCCATCGAGCAGCTGGGCACCGAGGGCATCGACGCGGTCGGGAGTGTCGGCGACGCAAACCCGACGGATGCGGTCGCCGACCTCCTGCTGCACGAGGATTTCGACGCGGTGATCGTGTCGACGCTGCCACCCGGACTCTCGCGGTGGATACACCAGGATCTCCCGCGGCGGATCGAGCGGCGCGTCGCGTTGCCGGTGAGTCACGTGATCACGCCGTTCGGCGATCTCAAGCCGGACGGTGCCCGACAGTTGGAGCACGCCACGCACTGACGACATTCGCCGCGCGTCGGCGTCGAACGAGTACCTGGGCGGAGGTAGTCACACGCAGGGAAGCCAGGTAGGAGGCGACGATGACGAAGGTGAGTGACGTCCCGTTCGTACTCGGAATGGTGGGAGGCCTGCTCCTCTTCGGCGCCTGGTTGCCGTTCGCGATCCGTGAATCCCGTCGCCCGGTTCGGTGGCGAGATGCCAAGGTTCCGCGGGCGATCTTCGATGCGGCGTCACCACGGGACCTTGCGCCTCGCCTCACCGTCGTCCCCGTGCGAGTCGTCGCCCCGGCGCCGCGCGTCAGCCACCGACGAATCGTGATCGTGGTCGCGGTGTTCACGGTGTGGGCACTGGCGACGACGAGGACGACCCACCGACGCGTCTGAACTCAACCGATCGCGGGCTCGATTGCCGGCGCGGTGAGCGAGAAGATCTCGGCGAGACGTCGGTAGGACGCCACCCGCTCGGCGTGCGAGTGGACCATGGTGGACACCATCAGCTCGTCCACCCCGGTGCGCTCGACCAGCGCGTCGAGGCGTTCCCGCACCGTCGCGGCGTCGCCGACGACGTGTGACCTCGTCCAGTCCTCGATCTGCTGACGTTCGAACGGCGTGTAGTTGTACGCCGCGGCCTCTTCGGGGCTGGGGTACACGTCGGGTCGCCCGGAGCGCAGGCGGAGGAACGCAAGTGCACCCGGCGCGGCCAGCCAGCGCGCGTGTTCGTCGGACTCGCCGCACACCACCGAGACGCCGAGCATCACGTACGGCTCGACCAGCTCCGGCGACGGCCGGAACACCGAGCGGTACGTGCGCAACGCGTCGTCGAGCATCGCCGGCGCGAAGTGGTAGGCGAACGAGAACGGCATCCCGAGGAGCCCCGCCACGTGCGCGCCGTAGGTGCTGGAGCCGAGCATCCAGATCGCGGGCCGGTACCCGCGCGCCGGAACCGCGTGGATGCGCTCGTAACGATGACCTTCGGGGAGGACCCCGGAGAAGTAGCCCAGCAGCTCGGTCATCTGTTCGGGGAAGTCGTCGACGTCGAGCATGCCCGGGCCCCGGCGCAGCGCCTCGGCGGTGATCGGATCGGTCCCGGGCGCGCGACCGATGCCGAGGTCGATACGACCGGGATGCAGCGCCTCGAGCATGCCGAACTGTTCGGCGACGGCCAACGCCGAGTGGTTCGGCAGCATGAGCCCGCCCGAACCGAGGCGGATGGTCGATGTCACCGAGGCCAGATGGGCCAACAACACCGGTGGTGAGGAGCTGGCGATCCCGGGCATGTTGTGGTGCTCGGCGACCCAGTGACGCCGGTAGCCCAGCCGTTCGACCTCCTGCACCAGGTCGATCGAGTTGCGCAGCGCCTCGGCCGGCGACGAGCCACGGCCGACCGGCGCGAGGTCCAGGATGGAGAGCGGCGAGTCAGGCATCCCCTGCTGCAACCGCCTCGAACCGGTATCCGTTCCCGTCGGCGACGAGATGTCCGGCGCAGGGCGGGCCGAAATGGGTACCGATCACGAGCACCTCGGTGTCGCCGAACTCGGCGAGCAGGCGCCGGCGGGTGGCGGCCGACTGCTCGCGGTCGGTGTCAGGCGCGGCGAACCAGTCTGGCTCGGCCCATTGCACCGGGTGGTGGGCGAGGTCGCCGGTGATGAACGTGTGCTCGCCCCTGGACTCGACGTGCACCGCGACGTGGCCGGGGGTGTGACCGGGGGTGAGCTCGAGCCGGATCTCGTCCGTGACCCGGTGGTCGGGCGCCACGAGGTCGGCGAGGCCGGCATCGACGACGGGACGCACGGCGTCCTCGAGGGTCGCCGCGTATCCGACACCGCCCTCGGTGGACCAGTGGGACCACTCGTCGCGGCAGAGCACGTAGCGCGCGTTCGGGAACGTGGGCACCCATTGGCCGTCGACGAGCATCGTGTTCCACCCCACGTGATCGAAATGGAGGTGGGTGCAGATGACGGTGTCGACGTCCTCCCGCGGGAACCCGGCGTCGGCGAGGTCGGCGAGGAACGGCGTCTGGACGTTGAGGGCTTCCATCCCGGGAATCTTCCGGTCGTTCCCGATACAGGTGTCGATGATGATCTTGCGCTCGCCGGCGGTGACGCCGAACGTGTGGATCGAGAGGATCAGGTTGCCGTCGTCGTCGACGAAATGCGGACGCAGCCATGCCGCGTGGCCCGCGATCACCACATCATCCGCGAGGGGCAGCAGCCCGGCCGCGAGGAATGGCCGTCACGCTCTCGACGATGCGCGTGATGGTGACGTCGCCGACCTTCCAGTGCAGGTTCTCGGTCATACGCGGCGAACATTACGCGTGTTTCGATTGCGACGTCCCGACGCTGACCACCTCTCGCATTTCCTCGCCCGGCAACGGACGGCCCCGCTGACGTACGACGGCGAGGGTGCGACGCTCCGCGGCGAGCTTCCCGCCGGGTACCACCACGCCCGCGCGACGATCGACCTCGGCGCCGGCGACCTCGTCTGGGCGTGGGCGAGGACCGGCATCGATGGGTGGGTGGCGCCCGCCGCCGCGGGGATCACCATCGAGCCGCCCGACGCACCGATCGCGGTGGGGACGACCGTCGCCATCCTCACCCGGCTCGGACCGATGCACGTGCTCGCGGCGTGCCGGATCGTCGCGGTCGTCGACGAACCCCACCGGTACGGCTTCGCCTATGGCACGCTGCCCGCGCATCCAGAAGAGGGCGAGGAGCTGTTCCTCGTCACCCGTGACGCCGACGGCACGGTGCGATTCGAGATCAGCGCGTTCTCACGACCGCACGACGTGCTGACGCGGCCTGGGTGGCCCGATCGCCCGCCGGGTCCAACAGCGCGTGACCCAGCAGTACCTCGAAGGTCTCCGCGCGTTCGTCGCCGAGTAGGAACGATCAGCGGGACTTGAGCGCTTCGATGAGTTTGGGGACGACCTTGTGCACGTCACCGACGACGCCGAGGTCGGCGATGCCGAAGATCGGCGCCTCGCCGTCCTTGTTGACGCAGATGATGTTGTCGGAGCCCTTCATGCCCACCATGTGCTGGGTCGCGCCCGAGATGCCGAGCGTGATGTAGAGCTTCGGCTTCACGACCTTGCCGGTCTGCCCCACCTGCTTGGAGTAGGGCACCCACCCGGCGTCGACGATGGCGCGTGACGCACCGGACGCACCGTTGAGCAGCTTGGCCAACTCGTCGACCAGCGGCCCGTAGGCCTCGGCGCTGCCGATGCCGCGCCCGCCGGACACGACCACCGCCGCCTCTTCGAGCTTCGGTCCTTCACGCTCTTCGACGTGGCGGGCGAGCACCTTCGCCTCACCGGCACGGCCGGCGTCGGGCGTCGGCACCGCGACCACCTCGGCCGCGCCACCACCGCTCGGCTCCGCCGCGAACGACTTCGGGCGGATGACGCCGAGGAAGGGGCCGTCCGCCACGAACTCGGTGTCCACCAGCGTGACGCCACCGAAGATGGCGGTACCGACGATGAGCTTGTCGCCGTCGGCCTTCAGGTCGGTGGCGTTGGTGAGTGCCGGACGGTCGAGCTTCACGGACAAGCGGCCGACCGCGTCGCGACCGTCGTAGGTCTGCGCGAAGAGGATCGCGTCGGGCGAGTGCTCGCCGACCAGCGCCGCGAGGGCCGCCGCCCCGATGACGCCCGGGAAGTGCGTCGCCGGGGTCGACGGCGAAGACCTTGGTCGCGCCGTGCTCACCGAGTCCGGCCGCGAGCGCGTCGGCGTTGGCGCCCACGTACACCGCCTCGACGGTGTCGGCGAGCTCCCGGGCCTTGGTGAGGATCTCGAGGGTCGCGCTGGCCGGCTTGTCGCCGTCCGCTTCCGCGAAGACCCAGATCTTGGAGATGGCCATGGTGCTGTGCTCCTACTTCCCTGGTTCCCGAACTTCCCTGGTTCCCGAATCCTCAGACGACTTTGAGCTGCTCGAGGAACGACACGATGCGCTCGAAGGCTTCGCCGTCGTCCTCGATCTTCTCGCCGGCTTCACGCTCGGGCGCGGCGCCGACCGACACGATGGTCTGGCGCGCACCGGCCCACCCGACCTGGTCGGCCGCGAGGCCGAGGTCGGCGACCGTCACCTGGTCGACCGGCTTGTTCTTGGCCGCCATGATCCCCTTGAACGACGGGTACCGGGGCTCGACCACACCCGCGGTCACGCTCACGACCGCGGGGAGCGAGGACTCGACCTCGTCGTAGCCCTCTTCGGTCTGGCGCTGGATGCTGACCTTGCCGTCGCCCACCTCGACGTGCTTGGCGAACGTCAGCGACGGCCAGCCGAGCAACTCCGCGATCTGCGCGGGGATGGTGCCGGTGTAGCCGTCGGTGGACTCGGTGGCGGTGAGCACGAGCTCGATCCCGCCCGCGCGCTCGATCGCCTTGGCCAGCACCTTGGCCGTCGACAGCGCGTCGGAACCGGCGAGGGCATCGTCCGAGACCAGGACCGCCCGGGCGGCGCCCATGGCGAGCGCGGTACGCAGACCGGAGACCTCGCCGTTGGGTGCCATCGACACGAGCACGACCTCGCCACCGCCGGCCTTGTCGGCCAGTTGGAGGGCCATCTCGACGCCGTACGCATCGGAGTCGTCGAGGATGAGCTTGCCGGCGCGCTCGAGCGTGTGGTCCGCCTCGAGCTTGCCCGGGACCGCCGGGTCGGGGATCTGCTTCACGCAGACTGCGATGTTCATTCGGTCTCTCCGTGGATCGTGCCGCGTCCGGGCGCGCCGATGAACCGACGCACCGCCTGATGACCTGATTCTTGCCGCGATCGGCACCTCAGTGCGAAACGTGGATACGGTCAGCACGTGAGAGACGTCCTGGTGGTCGGCGCGGGCCCCGCAGGGGTCGCAGCCGGTCTCGAAGCCCGCCGGCTGGGGCTCGACGCGCTGGTGGTCGACAAGGCCGCCTTCCCGCGGGACAAGACCTGCGGCGACGGTCTGACGACCGGCGCGCTGCGCCTCCTCGACGGACTCGGGCTCGACGTGCGGACCCTGCCGTCGTACGCGCCGGTGACCGAAACCGTGCTCGTGTCGCCGGTTGGACGCGAGGTGGTGGTTTCCCTCCCGACTGCCGGCGCGTACGCAGGTGTCGTCCCCCGGATCGAGCTCGACGCCGCGCTCGTCGACCTGGCCCGCAGCCGTGGCGTCGAGGTCCGTGAGCACGCCGGGCGTCGTCGACGCGCACGACGATGGCACCGGCGTGACCGCCACCCTCGCCGACGGTACGACCGCGCGGGCGCGATGGATCGTCGCCGCCGACGGCCACTACTCCCCCATCCGTCGCCTGCTCGCCGACGCGACTGGCACCGCCACCCATGCCGACCTCGGTACGTGGCACGCGTTCCGTCAGTACTTCAGCGGGGTCGACGACCGCCGCCTCTGGGTGCTGTTCGAGAAAGACTTCCTCCCCGGCTACGCGTGGGTGTTCCCCGTGGGCGACGGCCGCGCCAACGTCGGCTTCGGGGTGCTGCGCGACGAGCGCGACGGCGCGACGAGCGGCAAGGCACTGGCCGCGCAGTGGCGCGGTCTCACCGACCGCCCGAGCGTGCGGCGGGCACTCGGTCCGGACGCGCGTCCCGACGGCGCGATGCGCGCGTGGCCGATCCCGGCCGCGTACGACCGGTCGCGCCTGGCCCACGGTCGCGCGCTCTTCGCCGGTGACGCCGCCAGCGTCGTGGACCCGATGACCGGTGAGGGCATCGCCCAGGCGCTCGAGACCGGTGCGCTCGCGGTGCAGGCCATCGCCGCGTCGCCGCACGACATCGCCGCGGTGGCCGCGCGCTACCGCGCCGACGTCGACTGCACGCTCGGTGCCGACCTCCGGTTCGCCGCGCTGCTGCAACACATCCTGCGCGTCCCGCTCGGCGCCCGCGCCGCGATCGCCACCGCCGCGCTCACGCCGTGGACCCGCCGCCACTTCGCCCGCTGGATGTTCGAGGACTACCCCCGGGCCCTCGTGTTGACGCCGCGTCGCTGGCGCAAGGGTGCGCTCACGACGCGCGGTGCCTACCCGGACGCTTTGGTGTAGACGTCCTTGCCGAAGCACTGCAGCCCGGGCTGGGCCGCGTACCCGAGGTGCTTCACCTTGAAGAGGTCCTCCAGGCTGCACAGCATCGCGAAGTGGTTGTAGGGCGTGTCACTCGTCGACCCCGGCTTGATGAACCGCGAGAGCAGCACCGCGCCGATGCGCCCGCCGCCCGGTCCCGGCGTGATCGTGCTGGCGCTCGTCACGTTGGGATAGGTGGGCGTGTTGCAGCACGTTGTGGCGTCGGCGCCGCTGCCGACGGCCTCGGCTTCGTCGAACGTGACGATGAGCAGGCCGTCCTTCTTGTAGGCCTTCGACGCCAGGATCTTGGGCACCCACTGCTGCAGCCAGGCGTTGGACGCGGCGAGCCCACCGGCTCCCCCGCCCGGACACGTCGCGTCATGCCCGTCGTTGCACAGGTTGGGGGTGATGAACGAGAGGTTGGGCGTGGTCTTCACCGATGCGAGGTCGGTGGTCAGGGGATCGAGCGCCACCACGTTCTGCTGGCACGCCGGCGTGTCGACGATGGAGTGGAAGTACACGAACGGGTTGTGCCGCGTGGCGTAGGCGCCGGTGGCAGTCGCGACGACGTCGGGGTCCTTGGCGCCGAGCTCCGGGTGCTTGCACGGAGTCGCCATGTCCTCCATGTAGCCCTTCCACGTGAGCTTCTTCGCGGTGAGCTGGTCGGCGATGGTCTTCACCGTCGTCGGGTACACACAGCCGTCGCCCAACGCCTGGCCGAGGTCGCCGGTCCCGGTGCTCACGAAGTCGTTGTACGTGAAGCAGTCGACCTGGGTCTGCTTGCTCGGCCCCTGCCCCGAGATCTCGGCGATGTAGTTGTCGAGGCTGACGTGGCCGATGGCGAAGTACTGGCTCAAGAGCAGGCCCTGGCCGACCAGGGTCTGGCTGAGGTAGGGCGCCGGTGAGCTGGCGCCGAAGGTTTCGTCGTAGCTCTTGTTCTCGAGGTTGACGACGAACACGTGCTTGATCGGCGGCAGCTTCACCTTCGTCGCCGCCTGCGCGGTTGACGGCGCAACGACACCGACCAGCGCGAGCACGAGCACCGCGACCAGACGCGCGGAAGTCTTCTTCATCATGGTGAACCCCCCTCGACTGGGAGAGACCCTAACCGCACGCGACGGCTCCTACACTTCACCCCATGGCCGTCACCGACCACTGGCTCAGCCCTCCGCACTGGTCCACCGACATCCCGCTCGACACCCCGCACCCGCGGGTGGGGGCGTTGGATGCCCACGGCTACGTCGTGTTCCGCGACCTCGCCGAGCCGATCTCCGAGCCGGAGTACCTCGGCCTCGAGTACATGGACTGGAAGAGCGGGGGGGACACCAACTTCGCGCCCATCGCCACCGCCGACGGCGAACTCGACTGCCGAGGATTCTGGAAACCGGGCGACGAGCGCCCCGACAAGGGCGGACGCTTCACGTCGAACGCCGCGCAGTGCCCCAGCATCGTCGCCGAGGTGGAGTCGGTCGGCGCCGACTTCGGGCGCGTGCGCGTGATCAAGCTCGAGCCCCAGAGTTACGACGACGCGCTCCGCCAGATCCACCGCGACGACAACAACCGCTTCAACCCCTCGACCGACGGCTGGGTCGTGCGGTCGTGGCTCGAGCTCACCGACAACCCGGACAGCTTCATGGTCCTCATGGAACAGGGTCCCGGCGGTCTCCCCGACCCGTCGACCGAGGTGCGCGTCCCGCTGCATCGCGGCTCGCGCTTCGTCGTCGACACCCAACGGTTGTGGCACGTCGTCTGCCACACGGGAAGCGCACCGCGCTACACGCTCATCTCCAGCTTCGAGAGCGGACCCGCCCTCGAAGCTTGGATCGCGTCACAGCTGCCGTAGTCCCCGGCGGTCATCCCGGCGATGAGTGTCATACCCCCATGATTTGATCAGTGCATGTTCGACGTTGCCGATCATCTCGACGAACTGAGGTCGTGGCCGACGGAGCGGTTGGTCGCGCAGCATGAGTGTCTGGTGCGGGAGCAGCGTCGGTTGAACCTGGAAGACATGGACGTGCTGCGGGTGCTCGACGAGCGGGGCCGAATCGATCTGACGGTCGGTGCCGACGGCGAATCGGCTCGCGTGTGGCGGGAGAAGATCGAGACCGCCCGGGAGTTGGAGTCGTTGCCACACGTCGCCGCCGTGGCCCATGCGGGCGAACTGAGCGCGGAGCAGTTGAGCGCCGTCGTGAAGCTCGCCGACGAGGCCAGCGATGCCGAGTGGGCCCGGCGCGCCCCGAACGTCGCGCCCGGTGATCTCGCCCGCATCGCGCGCACATCGTCGACACCGACGCTCGAAGACTCCCGGGCGCGATGACGAAGCGCGGAAACTGCGGATGTGGCGCAGCGCCGACAAGACGATGCTCCACCTCCACGGCCAGTTCCCCGACGTCATGGGGGCCAAGATCGAAGCAACCATCCAGAAACTCGCCGACGCCATGAAGCCGCCCAAAGGCCAAGCCTGGGACACGTTCGAACACCGCGCCGCGGATGCACTCGACCGGATGTGTGACACGGTTGCCGTCGCCGAACGAGTTGAGACGCCAACATTGGCCGCGAAGCCGTTGTTCCAGGCGCAGGTCCCTCCCAGCCGGGCCCGTCGAGATCGCGGGGATTCCCCTCGCCGACGCAGTGGTCGAACAGCTACGCGCCAACGCCGACATCGAACCGGTCCTCCTCGACCACGCCGGCGCGCCGATCGCGGTCGGGAAGCGCACGAGCGCACTGTCCCCAAAGATTGCCCGAGCGATCCTCCTGCGCGACGGGCACTGCCGCTGCGGGGACTGCGAAGTCCGCTACGGACTGCAGATCCATCACCTGCGCCCCAAGAGCTGGGGCGGCAGCGACGACCCGTCCAACCTCGCCTCGGTCGCCTCCACCCACCACCGCAAGCTCATCCCCCACGGCCCCTGGGCCCTCGTCGGCAACCCCAACCAACCCGACGGGCTCTCCCTCGTACACCTCGACAACCTCACCGCCGAACAAGCCGAGCAACTCGGCCTCCCACCACCACGAGCAGGACCGAACCCAGCGTGACGCGACGGTTACTCGCTCACCGGCGAGCTGTGGTGCACGACCATGCGCCAGCGGCCGTCGTCGTGCTCGCGCACGAACACGTTGGTGGCGGTCGCCTTCGATCCCGACAGCTCATCGGTACCCGCGGTCCCGGCCGACTGCAGGATGTTCTCATCGAGCGTGACCCACGCGGCGTCACCCGCCACCACCACCTGTTCGTCGGTGAGCACGAACTGGATGTACGTGGTGTTGCGGAAGATCGCGTCCCACGAGCCGGCGACCTTCGCCCATCCGCGCAGGAGCGGCCACCCCGGATGGGTCACCGACACGCGGTCGGAGTGCTCCCACAGGTCGGCCATGGCGTCGAGATCGCACGCCTCGAGTGCGGCATAGAACGCGGAGTTCACCTGGCGGACGGCCGCAGCGGCGTCCGCCGCGTCCGCCACGTCAGCCACGGGCCTTCAGGTCTGCGATCAGCCGCGTCCAGACCTCGGGATCTGACGGGTAGGGCGTGTCGAAGCTGACGCGGTTCAACACGTCGCCGTAGCGGGCGACGATCCCGGCGGCGAGCTCGTCGGGCGGGGCGACCACCGCGAAGGTCTCGAGCATCTCGTCGGTGATCAGCTCGCCCATCGCGACCCACTCGCCGCGCTTGGACAGCTGGTTGAGCTCGAGCCCGACCTCTTCCCAGCCGTGCGCCCGCAGGACGCCGTGGTAGCCGGGCGTCGAGCCGTAGAA
This sequence comes from uncultured Actinomycetes bacterium, assembly GCA_963726965.1. Taxonomy (GTDB): domain Bacteria; phylum Actinomycetota; class Acidimicrobiia; order IMCC26256; family DASPTH01; genus DASUAS01. The sequence continues at coordinate 259,427 of CAVSEI010000009.1, forward strand.
CGCGATCTGCTCCCGCGTCCCCTTGCGCGCGGCGGCCCACTCCTCGTCGGTGGTGCCGGTCACCAGGAAGAGCGGGAGGGCCATGGTGAAGTCGGCGCGCGTCTTGCCACCCGCGGCGAACCCACGCTCGAGCGCGCCGAGGGTGACCTCGCGGACGTAACGCTCGGTGGTGAACGGGTGCAGGATCATGCCGTCGGCGACCTCACCCGCGACCTCGGTCATCTTGTCGCCGACCGCGGCGAGCATGACCTTGGGCGGACCGTACGGGTTCGGCCCGGGGCTGAAGAACGGTGTCATGAGCGTGTGGGTGTAGAACTCGCCACGGAAGTCGAGCTTCTCGCCGGTGTTCCACGCCGACCAGATGGCGCGCATCGCCAGGATGAACTCGCGCATGCGCGGCGCCGGGTGCGACCAGGGCATCGAGAACCGCCGCTCGATGTGCGGCTTGATCTGGCTCCCGATGCCGAGTGCGAAGCGGCCGTCGGCGGCGAGCTGCACGTCGTTGGCGACCATCGCCAGGGTCATGGGCGTGCGCACGAACGCGATGGCCACCGCGGTCGCGACTTCGAGCCGCTCCGTGGCACGCGCCGCGAGCACCAGCGGGAAGAACGGGTCGTGACCCATCTCCGCGGTCGTCCCGCCGTCGTAGCCGTCGGCCTCCAGCTTGCGGGCCTGGTCGCCAATGGCGTCGAAGCCACCCCCGAGGATCCCGTCCACCAAGATGTCGCGCTGCACGATCGCTCTCCGTTCGCCGCTGCGCCGGACGCTATCCGCTTCCCTGTCACACCCCCGCAGTACCCTCCGATCCATGAGCTTCGCGCCCCCCTGGTCGCTGTCGCCGAGCTCCTGCTCGTCGTTCAAGGAGTGCCCGCTCGCGTTCCGTTTCTCGTACCTCGAACGGCTTCCGGAGCCTCCCGCGCCGTGGACCACCAAGGGCACACTGGTGCACCGCGCGCTCGAGCTCCTGCTCGACCGCCCGCCCGACGAACGCACCCTCGACGCCGGCCTCGCCGACCTGGCCCGGGCCCGGATCGAACTCGCCCCGCATCCCGACTTCGCCGACCTCGACCTCACCGACGAGGAGTGGGCGAAGTTCGACGCCGACGCGGAGAGCCTGCTGCACAACTACTTCCTGCTCGAGGACCCGCGTACCGTCCGGCCGATCGGGCTCGAGCTCAAGCTCGAGGCGCAGCTCGGCCCCACCCGCCTGCGCGGCATCATCGACCGGCTCGAGCTCGACGACGACGGTGAGTTCGTCGTCACCGATTACAAGACCGGCTCGGTGCCGTCAGAGATTCTGGGAGGCCAAGAGCCTCAGCGGCGTGCACATCTACGCGTTGCTCTGCGAGCGCATGCTGGGTCGACGACCGGCGCGCGTGCAGCTCTTCTACCTGTCGAAGCCGGAGGCGATCATCGCCACCCCCACCGATCAGACGATCAAGGGCGTCGAACGCCGCACGAGCGCGATGTACCAGGCCATCGCGCAGGCCTGCGAGCGCGACGACTTCCGGCCGCGGCCGGGTCGGCTCTGCGACTTCTGCACGTTCAAGCCGTACTGTCCGGCGCACGGCGGCGACCCGCTCGACGCCGCCGAGCTCCGCGGTCCCGGCACCATGATCAGCGCGCCGCTCCCGCTCGTTCCCGCCGGCTGAGCCCGCTCCCCACAACCAGTAGCCTCGGCTGATGGCGATGCTCCGCTCCGGGCACGTACGCGGTCGGAGCGTCGTGTCCCGGGTGCACGACTTCGACCGCCGGGTCGACGCGATGATCGAACGCGTCCGAGGGCCTCGCCTCGACCCGATCTTCTACGGACTCTCCAGCGCGGCCGATCACGGGCTGCTCTGGCTGTTCGTCGGCGCCACCCGCGCCGCGCGTGAAGGCGACCCGGCGATCGCGCTCCGCCTGGGCGCCGCGCTCGGGGTGGAATCCGTGCTCACCAACGGCCCGATCAAGGCGTGCTTCCGGCGGGTCCGTCCCACCGACGATCACCCGCCCGACGGTCCACTCCCCTACGGCATGCACCGCCCGATCTCGAGTTCGTTCCCGTCGGGCCACGCGGCGTCGGCGTTCACCGCCGCCATGCTGCTCGCCGACTCCCCCGCCGCCCCGGTGTGGTTCGCGCTCGCGACGGCCGTCGCCGCCAGCCGCGTGTACACCCGTATGCACCATTCCTCCGACGTGATCGCGGGTGCCGCGCTCGGCCTCGTGCTCGGGGCGATCGCCCGCCGCGTGGTCCCATTGCGGTGAACGCCTATCGTCGTGGGATCGCCTGACCGGAGGTTCCCCGTGAGCCGTGCCATCGCCGTCACCTTCGACTACCGCTGCCCCTTCGCGTACAACGGCAACGCGGCGGTGATCGCCGCGCTCCGGGCGGGGAGCGACATCGACTTCACCTTCACGCCGTTCTCCCTCGACCAGATCCACGTCGACGAGGGTGAGCCGCCGGTCTGGGAGCGCGACCCGTCAGCATGGGGCACCGGCGTGCTGTCGCTCCTCTACGGCATCGCGGTGCGCGACACGTTCTCCGAGCACTTCTTCGACGCACACCTCGCGTTGTTCGCGGCGCGCCACGACCACGGCCTCAAGCTCGGGCACGAGGAGGTCCTGCGGGACGCCGTCGCGTCGGCCGGACTCGACCCCGACTTCGTGGCCGAGGAGGTGCACAGTGGCCGACCCCTCAAGACGCTCGCCGCCGAGCACACCGAGGCCGTCGACCGCTGGTCGGTGTTCGGCGTGCCCACCTACATCGAGGGCGACGAGGCCGTGTTCGTACGCTTCATGGAGCGCGGCCGGGTCGACGACCTCGAGCGGATGCTCGAGCTCCTGCAGTTCTCGCGGCTCAACGAGTTCAAGCGCACGCGCATCTCCCACTGACCGACCCGAATCGCGGCGGCGCGCTAACGCGCCGCCGGTCGGCCCGCGAGTTCGGCCATCACGTCCGACCACTCCTCGAACCCCGGGTCGAGCCACGCCCGGTGCGAGCATCGCTCCGCGAGATCGCGCACGTAGACGTGCAGCGTCGGCGCGTCGTCGGCCAGCTCCACCAGTTCACCGGCGCGCGGCGAACAGGGGTGCATCGTCGAGGAGGTCGGCGAGCGCCACGACCGCGAGGATCCGGCTGCGGCAGTGCGGGCACGCAGAAACCGTCGCCGCGTCGAGATCCCCCGTCAGCGCGAACAGACTCGAGGACTCGTCGGCATCGAGGTTCACGGCTTCACCCTCGTCGTCCAGGATCACGAGCGCCGGGGTCGCCACGTGCGCACGGTAGCGCCGCACTACGTTCCTGAACCATGCAGGCCTTGACCATCACCCAGGACGCGCGGCTCGAAGTTCAGGAACGGCCGGACCCCGAGCCGGGGCCGGGCGAGGTGCTCGTCAGGGTGCACGGCGCCGGGCTCAACCGCGCGGATCTCGTGCAACTCGCCGGCCACTACGCCGCGCCCACGGGGTCACCACCCGACATTCCCGGGCTCGAGTTCGCGGGCGAAGTCGTCGGCATCGGTCCGTCGCACGCGGGCTCCGACGTGACCGCGCCCGCGGTGGGCACCCGCGTCTTCGGCATCGCCGGCGGTGGCGGGCAGGCGGAGCTCCTCGCGGTGCCGGCGACGCAGTGCACCGCCGTGCCCGACTCCCTCGACCTCGTGGCCGCCGGGGCCGTCCCCGAGGTGTTCGTGACCGCCCACGACGCGCTGGTCACCCAGGCCATGCTCCAACCGGGCGAGACGCTGCTCGTCCACGCCGTCGGCTCGGGCGTCGGCACCGCCGCGCTGCAACTGGCCATCTCGATGGGCTGCACGGTCGTCGGCACGGCCCGCACCGCCGAGAAGCTGGAACGGTGCACCGCGCTGGGGCTCGACCACGCGGTGCTGGCGCCGCGCGCACTCGATCCCGTCGCGTTGGCCGAGAACCATCACCGCGGCCGCGGGACCGATCGACGTGGTCCTGGAACTGGTGGGTGGCGACTACGTGCGCACCGACGTCATCGTGGCCGCGCCCGAGGGCGCATCGCGCTCGTCGGTCTGATGGCGGGCGCGCGCACCGAGCTCGATCTCGGCGCGCTGATGTTCAAACGCGTCCACGTGTTCGGTACGACGCTGCGCGGTCGGTCGGTGGCGGAGAAGGCTGCCGCCATCGACGCGTTCGCGGGTGACGTCGTACCTCTCCTCGCGTCCGGCGTGATCGCTCCGGTCATCGCACGCACGCTTCCACTCGCCGACGCGCGCGAGGCCTACGAGTTGCTCGCAGCCGACGCGGTGTTCGGCACGATCGTTCTCGATCTCACCTGATCACCCGATGTCACAGATCATCCGATGTAGACGGTGATCCGCGTCGGGTTCTCGGCGCGGTCGACACGGAACGGGCGCACCGAGTCGAGCCCGATGACCCAGTTCACCGTGTTGTTGCCGTCGGGCAGCTCACGGACGATCTCGAGATGGTGATGATCGCCGTACTCGAGCGAGATGTTGCCGGTGTAGGTCGAGGGCGCGCCCTCGGCGAAGGGATCGACGCTGCGCGCCGGGTGCATCTTCACGACGACGAACGCGTTGCCGGGCAGCGAAATCGGTTGCGGCGGATCACCGTCGACGATCGGATCCTGCGCGGGATCCTGGTACTCGACGGTGTATCCGGGCGGGGTGCCGTCACCGAGGGACCGGAACGTGAACGTCACCTGGTCGAGGCAACCGACGGCACCGGCGTCGGCCGCGGTCAACAACGCGGGCGCCGTCGGGCCGACGGACTTCAGCACCGTCGTCGCCCCGCGGTACCCGCCGCAGGTCCCGGATGCAATCGGAGCGCCTCCGGCGGTGGTCGTCGTCGTCGTCGGCGACGACGAGTCGCCGCCTCCACCCTGGCACGCTGCGAGTGACAGCATCGCGACCGCCGACGCCATCGCGAGCAGCGTGCTGCGAAACCTCACGGGTTCGGAGGCTAGTTGGACGAGCGAATCCGACAGGTACGCTGATCCGACCATGGCCACGCTCGCCGAGCGCCTCGGGCACGCGCCCGACGCCACGTTGCTCATCATCACCTGCGACGACCTCGGCCTCACCCACGCGAGCAACGTTGCCAGCTACGAGGCCGTGCGCGATGGACTCGCGTCGAGCGCGTCGTTGATGGTGCCGTGCCCGTGGGCGCGTGACGCCGCCGGGGGCTACCGCGGCGAAGACATCGGCGTGCACCTCACTCTCAACGCCGAGCTCGAGACCTACCGGTGGGGTCCGATCACGCAGTCCCCGAGCCTCCTCGATGGCGACGGTGGCTTCCCGCGCACGGTCGAGGACGCCTGGGATCACGCCGACCTCGACGAGGTCCGCCGCGAATGCCGGGCCCAGATCGAACGGGCGATCGTGTGGGGATTCGACGTCAGTCACCTCGCCAGCCATCTCGGCACCCTGCAGCACCGGCCCGAGTTCTTCGACGTGTACCTCGAGTTGGCCGTCGACTTCGGACTCCCACTGCGTCTCGGCGACGATGCCGACGAGCACGTCGCCGGCTTCCCCTTCCGCCGCCTGGCCGCCGAAGAAGGAGTGGTGTTCCCGGACCGCGTGGTCGTGTGCGCACCGGGCGCCCGCCGGCGCGTCGAGCGGGCGCTCTTCGAGCTCGAGCCCGGGGTCACCGAGCTCAGCCTCCATCCGGGGATCGACACCGACGAGTTGCGCGCCGCCTGCGGGGACGACTGGGCGGGACGGGTCGAGGATCACGCCACGTTGTGCCGTGATCCGGCGATGCGCGACCTGGTCACCCGCGCCGGCGCGATCGTGATCAGCTGGCGCGACCTCCGCGACCTCCAGCGCGCGCCGGAGCAGATCCAGGACCAGGCCCGGATCACCTGCGGTCTTGAGCCGACCCTGCATGAACGCGACGCTCGGGTCGAGCTCGCCGATCACCATCGCGGTGGCGTCCGCGTAGCTCACGGTCAAGGTCAGGTCGGGGGCCGGGCGGGACCCGAGCGCCGCCTCGGCCACGACACCGTCGTCGAATCGCGCGTACCACTTGCCGTCGCCGCCGGGCGCGCCCGTCACCACCACTTGCAGCGTTCCGGTGACTCCGGGCGCTCCGCCGCTCCCGACGAGGTCGCCGACCCATTCGTCGGTCAGGAACTCGGTCACCTCATGCCTCCCGTTCGAGTGCGCCGGCACCTGCGGTAGCGGCGCCTTGGGTGGCGGCACCTCGGGAGATGGCGTCGTCGGCACGCAGTCCCGCGAACAGATCGGTCTCCGGTTCGTCCCGCACCGCGGTTCCGGTAGCAGCGAACGCGCCAACACGTACTCCTCCCATGGGAACGCGACCCGCAGCAGCTCGTCGGGAACCCGCATCCAATGACTGTCGGGATCGATCTGCGTCCGGTGCGCGAGCAGCGCGTTCCGGCGCGCATCGAGGAAGTCACCGACGTCGACGAACGTCGTGGGTGGCGCGAAGTCGAAATCGATCGGCCCGTCCGGGCCCGAGAGCTGCGCGATGCGCTCGGCATACGGACTCTCCTCGCCCATCTCCACGTAGACGTCGTGCAACGCCCGGATGCGGCGGAACGAGAATCCCGAGTAGTAGAGCTTCGACGGCTGCCAGGGTTCACCGGCGCCCGGGAACCGGGTCGGATCACCCGCGGCGTCGAAGGCGGGACCCGAGATCTCGTGGACGCGCAGGTGATCGGGGTGCTTGTAGAACGATTGCTCGTCGCCGTACGTCACCAGCACCTGCGGACGCTCCCGCCGGATGACGGCCACCAACCGTTCCACCGCTTCCGCGAACGGGGCGTTGGCGAAGTTGTCGGCACGTGCGTTGGCGTCGGTGTCGGGCATTCCCGAGTCGCGGTAGCCGAGGAGATAGAGCTCGGCGTACCCGATGGCCTCGACGCTGGCCCGCAACTCGGCCTCGCGAACCGCGCGGAGATCGGCCCGGATCTCGGGGGTGTCAGCGGCCGGATTGAGGATGTCGCCCTCTTCGCCGCCGGTACAGCACACCAACGCCGACCGGATCCCTTCGGCGGCGTACCGCGCGACCGTGCCTGCGCCCTTCGACGCTTCGTCGTCTGGGTGAGCGTGCACCGACACGAGACAGAGAGGATCGCCGGCGATGTCGAGAGGTGCGGTCACGCTCGCGAAGCTACCTGGCGCGCGTCAGCCGATACATTGCGTCACATGTCCCGGCGCCCCCTCGCGTGCTTCGTCGCGCTCGCGATCACGGGCGGGTTCCTCGCCGGCATCACGCCCGCGTCGGCAGCGACCACGCGCGCGACCACGAGTGCCGGCCTCTCCTCCTGGAAGTCGTGCGGGCGGCGGCTGCAGTGCGCCACCCTGCAGGTACCGGTCGACGCCGCGGCCCCTGCCGGTGACCAGGTCGGGATCGCAGTTGCCAGGATCCGCGCCACCGATCCCAGCCGCCGACTCGGTTCGCTCGTCATGAACTTCGGCGGACCCGGCGATGCGGGCACCACGACGCTCCCGTCGTTCGCCGATCAGGTACCCGCCGCGATCCGCGCCCGCTACGACCTCGTCAGCTTCGATCCTCGTGGCGTCGGCAGTTCCCGTCCGGTCAAGTGCATCAGCGACGCCGACGCCGATCGGCTCAACGCGGTCGATCCGACGCCGAACTCCGACGCCGACCTCGCCTCGTTCTACGACGGCAGCCACGAGCAGATCGATCTGGTCGCAGCCTGCGTCGAACGCAACGGTGACTGGCTGGCGCACGTCGGCAGCCGCGAGGTGGCGCGCGACCTCGACCACCTGCGCGCGCTGCTCTGGGCGACGAGCGGCTGACGTATCTCGGGTTCTCGTACGGGACCGTGATCGGCGCCGTCTACGCCCAGATGTTTCCCGACCGCGTCGGGCGGATGGTGCTCGACTCTCCCGTCAATCTCTCGTCTGATGCACTCAGCGAGTTGCGGGCGAACGCGGACGGGTTCGAGCACGCGCTCGACGAGTTCCTCGCCGACTGTGCGGCGAAGTCCGACTGCGCGTTCCACAACCATGGCCATCCGTCCCGCGCCCTCGCGTCGCTCAAGACCCGATTCGAGCAGGGCTTGACCCTCGGGACCGTCAATCCGGCGACCGGCAAGAAGAGCCGCCGCACCGCCGGGGTCGCGACGTTCTACACGGCACTCATCTCCGCGCTCTACGACAAGCAGTACGGCTGGCCGTCGCTCGCCCAGGCGCTCGACGGCGCGGAGCGCGGCGACGGTTCCGCGCTCCAGTACCTCGCCGACAGCTACAACGGTCGTCACGACGACGGCACCTACGACAACATCGACGAGGTGATCGGGATCATTCTCTGTGACGATCGGGAAGATCCGGTGCCGAGCCTCGCCGACTACCGCGCCGAATACGACCGCGACGTCGCGAAGTATCCCGTGCTCGGGGGGTACGTCGGCAGCACCCTGCTCGGGTGCGATCCCCGCCTTCCCCGCCCCGCGGCCGGCGAGGCGCTGGGCGACGTGCGAGTGACCGGCACCGCGCCGATCGTCATCATCGGCACGACCGGTGATCCCGCCACCCCGTATCCGGGCGCGGAGGACCTCGCCCGACGCATCGCCGGCTCGCGGCTGCTCACGTTCGAGAGCACCGAGCACACCGCGTACACCAAGAACCGGTGTGTCGACGACGCGGTCGACACCTACCTGCTCTCCGGCAAGCTCCCGTCCAAGGGAAAGCGCTGCCGCGGCACGTAGCTCACACGGAGCGCAAGACGTCCTTCCATGGCTGCTCGCGCGACGGGTCCGGTTCCTTCGGGAGACCGAGGACACGCTCGCCGAGGATGTTGCGCATGATCGCGGACGTCCCACCCTCGATGGTGTTGGCCTGCGCGCGGAGGAACCCGCGGGCCACCGTGCGCGAGTCGTCCTGCGCCACCGTCGCCCAACTCAGCGAGGCTTCTCCGGTGAGACCCTTGCCCTCCCACGCGACGCCCGACGCGCCCTCGAGGTCGATCGCCAACTTCTGCACCCGCTGGTTGAACTCCGCGCTCTGCAACTTGGTGATCGAACCCTCCGGTCCGGCTTCCGCGCCCTTGCGGCGACGATCGGCAGCCCGCTGGTTGTTCAGGCCGATGATCCGGTGCTCGATCCACGCCGCCGCCAATCGTTGGCGCAGACGCGGGTCGTCGACCGGTCGGTGCCGATCGATGATGCGTTGGATGGGACTGCCCCCGATCGTGTCGCCGCTCACCGAACCGGGACCCGACAGCGAGACGCGCTCGTTCATCAGCGTGGTGATCGCCACCCGCCAGCCGTCGCCGACGGACCCGAGACGCCACGCGTCGGGCACCCGTGCGTTCTCGAAGAACACCTCGTTGAACTCGGCGTCGCCGGTGATCTGGCGGAGCGGGCGCACCTCGACCCCGGGTGCCCGCATGTCGACCACGAAGTAGCTCAGCCCGCGGTGCTTCGGTTGATCCGGGTCGGTGCGGGCCAGCAGCATGCCGTAGCTCGCGAGGTGTGCGAGTGACGTCCACACCTTCTGCCCGTTGACGATCCACTCGTCACCGTCGCGCTCGGCGCGGGTCGCCAGGCCGGCGACATCGGAACCGGCGCCGGGCTCGCTGAACAGCTGACACCAGATCTCCTCGTTGGTCGCGATCCCGCGCAGGAAGCGTTGCTTGACGTCTTCACTCCCCCATGCGATCACCGTGGGGCCGCCCATGCCGATGCCGATGATGTTGGACGGCCGCGGCACCTTGTACGTGTTCAGCACCTCGTTGACCGCGCGCGCTCGACCCGGCGTCAGCGACAGACCGGCGCCGTACTCAGCCGGCCAGGTCGGGGTGGCAAACCCGGACTCCCCGAACGCGGTGCACCACTTCGCGTAGTCGAGCTCCGAGCGCAGTCCGGCGACCCGTTGCGATTCCCCCGCGTCGACTGCGTCCATCCAGCCCGCGGGAAGATTGTCGCTGAGCCACTCGCGGGTGCGGGCCGCGAGCTCATCGGCGGTCAGCTCGGACAGATCAGTCGACATCAGGTACCTCCACCCTTCATCACCATGAGCGTAGGCTCCGCTGCGTGATCCGTGCGTGGCGCTACGTCGTCGGTCACGACGGCCGGGAGAGCGTCGATCCCCGACACCTGCGCGATGTGGTCACGCCCGGCAACGCCGTGGTCTGGGTCGACGCCTCCTCCCCGTCCGATGACGAAATCCATGCGCTCCGCGACCAACTCGCCATCAGCCCGACCGTGGTCGACGCCATCCTCAACCCGCGGGAGCGCACCAAGCTGATGCGCTACGGCGACTACTTCCACGTGGCCGTCCACGACTGCGAGTGCGTCGAGCAGACGGTCACGAGTCGGGAGATCGACATCGTCACCGGTCCGGGATGGTTGGTCACCGTCTGCCATCCCACCGAGGCCACCACGCCGGTGGATCTCGACGAGGTGGCACGCCGCTTCGAGTTACAACGGTCCGAACACAGCACGACCGAACAGGGCTTCCTCCTGTGGGCCCTCTTCGACGTGATCGTCGACCGCTACTTCCTGGTCACCGACTCGTTCGACGAGCAACTCGACGAGATCGAGGAGGTCGTGTTCAGCGAAAACCGCTCGAGCAGCACGCCGCAGGATCTCTTCTCGGTGCGGCGTGACCTCATGTTGCTCCGGCGCGCCGCCGCACCGATGCGCGAAGTGGTCAACGCGGTCATCCGCAAGGAGATCACCTTCGTGAGCGACGAAGCGATCGTGCATTTCCACGACGTCTACGACCGCGTGCTGCGCATCGTCGATCTCGTCGAGTCTCAGCGAGACCTGCTCGCCGGGTTGCTCGAGGCCGACCTCGCCGTGATCTCGAATCAGCTGAACCAGGTGATGAAGAAGATGACGTCGTGGGGCGCCATCCTCATCGTCGCCACGCTGATCGCCGGGATCTACGGCATGAACTTCCGGCACATGCCCGAGCTGCACTGGCAGTACGGCTACGTGATGGCGCTGGGCCTGATGGGGGTCTCGACGTTCATCCTGTACCGGATGTTCAAACGCCGCGACTGGCTCTAGCGGCTCATCGCCGGCGCGTCGTCCACCACCTCGTCGAAGTTGCGGCGACTCCCGATCACGCGGCTGAAGCGCCATCCGACCTCGAGCAGCGCGATGGCCACGCCGGCGATGATCGCGAGTTCTCCGAGCACGTCGGCCGGGGGGAGCTGCACCGCGTAGAAGTCACGGAACGCGGGCACGACGAGGATCAGCACGACCGCGCCGACCATCGACGCGACGAGCAGGGTCTTCCACCAATTGAACGGCCGCGCCTGCAGCACGAGCACCCAGAGTGCGACGGCGATCAGCACCAGCGCCGAGGAGGTCCGCACCTCGCGGGTGGGGAGATCGTGGCCGTACCGAGCGATGCCGTACGCCACCAACGCGGCCGCCGCCGCGACCGACCCGGCCGGGATCGTGAACCGAAGGACCCGGAGGATGAATCCCGGTATGTAGCGGCGCGAGTTGGGTGCCAGGGCGAGGAAGAAGCCGGGGATCCCGATGGTGAAGACACTCACGATCGTGAGGTGTCGGGGCAGGTACGGATACGGCCACCCGGCGATGACCACCGCAATGGCCAGGATGACGGCGTAGACCGTCTTGGTGACGAAGAGGTTCGCCGATCGTTCGATGTTGGCGATGACCCGTCTGCCCTCGGCGACCACACCGGGCAGCGTCGCGAACTTGCCGTCGAGCAGGACCAGCTGAGCCACCGCGCGGGTGGCGGCGGCGCCCGAGCCCATTGCCACCCCGATGTCGGCGTCCTTCAGCGCGAGGGCATCGTTCACGCCATCCCCGGTCATCGCCACCACATGGCCCCTCGACTGCAGCGCGCCGACCATCGCCCGCTTCTGCTGGGGCGTCACCCGGCCGAACACGGTGTGTGCCTCCAGCGCGTCCGCCATGCCTTCGACGTCGTCCGGGAGGTCGCGAGCGTCGAAGCCGCCGTCCGCACCCGGAAGTCCGAGGCGCGACGCGACCGCCGCCACCGTCCGCGGATTGTCGCCCGAGATCACCCGCAGCTGCACGCCCTGCTCGTGGAAGTAGGCGAGCGTCTCGGCGGCGTCGGGTCGGACCTTTTCGGCGAACATCACCAGGGCGACCGGCGTGAGGTCGACCGGGAGGATCTCACCCTCGAGCGCGGCTGCGCTGTGAGCCAGGACCAGCGTGCGCCGACCGGCCGACGCGAGCTCGTCGGCCCGCGCCCGGACTGCCGACCGGCCGTCGGCGAGCACCATCTCGGGCGCGCCCATCACCCAAGAACCCTGGCCGTCGAAGCTCGCCGCGCTCCACTTGCGCGCCGACGAGAACGGGATGGCACCGGTGCGCGTCCATCCGGGCGGGTCGAACTGCGCGGCGAGCGCGACCCCGGTGGCATTGCGGTTCTCGTCATCGGCCAGCGCCCCGAGCGTGTGCGTCGCCAGTTCGTTGCTCGCGCCGTCGACCGGTTCGAGCTCGTCGAACACGATCTCGCCTTCGGTGAGCGTGCCCGTCTTGTCGAGACAGACCACGTCGACACGCGCGAGTCCCTCCACGGCGGGGAGCTCCTGCACGAGCACCCGGCGTCGGGCCAGCGTGAGCGCCGCAACCATGAACGCGATGCTGGTGAGCAGCACGAGCCCTTCCGGCACCATCGCCACGACACCCGCAACCGTGAAGCGCAGGGCGGCGTCGAGGTTGTGATCGCGCGACTGGCTCCAGAGGAGGAGCGCCGACACCGGGATGAGGACCCAGGTGACGATGCGCAGGATGGTGTTGATCCCGTCCATCAGCTCCGAGCGGGTCAGCTGGAACTGGCGGGCTTCCGCCGCGAGCTTGCGGGCGTACGAGTCAGCACCGACGCGGGTCGCCTGGAAGCGCCCCGAACCGGCGACCACGAAGCTGCCCGAGAGCACCTCGTCACCCTCGGCCTTGGTGAGCGGGTCGCTCTCCCCGGTGAGCAACGACTCGTCGACCTCGAGGCCATCCGCGGCATGAACCTCTCCGTCGCAGGGGATCTGGTCGCCGGTGCGCAGCGCGAGCAGGTCGTCGAGCACGACGGTCTCCACCGCGACCTCAGTGGTCACACCGCCGCGCACGACCCTCGCGCGCGGCGCGTTGAGCACCGCCAACCGGTCGAGGGTCCGTTTGGCCCGCACCTCCTGGAAGATCCCGATTCCTGCGTTCGCCACGAGGACCAGACCGAACGTCGCGTCCTGGATCGGACCCACCACGGCGATCACGAGGAGGGCGGCGCCGAGGATCGCGTTGAACCGGGTGAGCACGTTGGCGCGGATGATCTCGCCGAGCGTGCGGCTGGTCCGTTCACCGGTGTCGTTCGTCTCACCGCGCGCGACTCGCGCTTCGACCTCCGCCGCGGTGAGGCCCGTCTCCGCCGTCGTGGCGTCAGCCTGCCGCGCCGGGGTGATGCGCTCTGACGCCAAAACCGGGTCAGGACTCGACGCGGACGAGGGCGATCTCGCCGGTGGCGTCGTCCTCGAGGACGCGGTAGCCGCCCAGCTCGGCGAGGCGTGAGCGACCTTCCTCGGGGCCCGACGCGATCAACTCGTCACCCGCGAGCAGCTCCACCGGTCCACGCGGCCGGTACAAGTACCGCCCAGCCCGCCGGATCGCGAGCAGGTAGTAGCCGGTCTCGAGCTCGAGGTTGGCGGCCGCCAGGGTGCGGCCGTCGAGGAACGACCCCGGCGACACGGGAACCCTCACGATGACCTCGTCGGTGTCGCCGAACGCGATCGCGAGGACGGGGTGCATCTCCTCGTTCTCCTCGACCAGCCAGACCATCTGCTGCGCGGCGTCGCCCAGCTCCTCCGCGGCCGCGCCCAGGTGGAGGAGGCCGCGCAACGGCGACGGCTCGACCGTCTCCGACGCGCTGCGCAGCACCCAGACCTCGAGTCGCTCGCGCATCTCGTCGAGCCGGTCTTCGAGGTGGCTCACCTCCGCCGCCAGCCCCTGGTCGTTGAAGAGCAGCGCTGAGTACGCGAGGCCGATCGCCACCTCCGAGACGTTCTTCATCTCGACGAGCACGTCGACCGCGCGATCGAGGTCAGTGGGGATCGCGGGATCGTCGCCGGTACCCGGTGGGCGCCATTCGGGCGCACCGGCGAGGATCCGCAACTCGGGCACCCCGCCGGACGGACCCCGGAGGATGAGGACGTCGTCGGGGAGGAGGGTGTCGTCACCGTCCGGATCGATCATCCACTCCTTGCCGCGCCGGATGGCGACGACCCGCATGCCGACCTCGATCGGAAGGCATGCATCCGCGAGCGAACGATGCGCGAGCGGCGCGTCGGCCCGCACGCGCACGCGGTGCGAGATCTCCTCGGCGGCGGCCAGGTCGGCAACCAACGCCGCCGGAATTCCGAGGCGGTGCGTGACGATGCGGGCGATGTCGACGGCCGCGTTCCCCATGCGCTCGATCGCGGAGAGCACGTGGAGCACGCTCGACATCTCCTCCGCGTCGCGCGGTGAGCGGGCAGCCAGGACGCAGACCTCGCGCATCTTGTGGGCGAGGTCCGAAAGGCGCTCCTCGAGCTCATGGACCTCGTCGGCCATCTGGGCGTCGCCGAAGAACAACGCGGCGTACGCGAGGTCGACCATGAGCTCGGAGGTGTCTTTCGCCTCCGAGAGCATGGACTTGAGGTTGCGGGGTTGATCGTCGGGAGGCATCGGTGCAGATCGAGGATAACCGCACGCAGAGGCGCGACCGGCGGAAGTCGTGGAAGAGTGCAGTCATGACCGAACTCTCACTTCCTGCCTTCACCGTCGCCCCCGCCTCCGGCGAGCCCGGTCCCGGGGTCATCGTCGTCCACGAGGGCAACGGCATGTCCGCCCAACTCCTCCGGTTCAGCGAGCGTCTGGCCCGCGAGGGCTACCGCGTGATCGCCCCCGACTTCTTCTCCCGCTCCCACGCGGTCGATCCGTCGGACTTCGGCGCCATCATCGGATCGATCACTCCGGAGAACCTCCAGGCCGACTTCGCCGCCGCGGCCGACACCCTGCGGGCCGGCGGCGCCACGGCGGTCGGCGTCACCGGCTTCTGCATGGGTGGCTGGTTCACCTATCGCGCTGCGAAGTGGGCCGGTGCGCTCGGCGTGGGCGCCGCGGTCCCCTTCTACGGCGGGGGGATCGCCCGCGACCTCGGCGAGGTGCAGTGCCCGACGCTCCTCCTGTTCGGCGGCCGCGACGACTACATCCCCACCGCCGACATCGACGCCATCCGTCAACATCACGGCGACGCGGTGATCGTCTACCCGGAGGGTGAGCACGGATTCATGCGCGACGGATCCGAGAACTACAACGAGGCGGCGGCCACGGACGCGTGGAGCCGACTGCTCGCGTTCTTCGGTGAGCACCTCCACTGAATCACCTGACGCACCTGAACTCACCGCGTCACGTGAGCCCCAGTGTGACGATCACGAGGATGAGCGCGACCGCGCCGAGGAGGTCGAGGCTCGAAGTGACGATGGGGATGCCGTGGTTGTCTGGGTCGAGCCCGAGCCGGTACGCCGCGACCGCGCCGTAGAACCCGACGAGCACCGCGAACGTGGTCGCGATGAGACCCGCCAGCATCGACACCGCGATCATCTCGAGACTTCCCGGGCTGCGGAGGTCGAACGCGAACGCGGCGATGTCGGCCGACACGCCGAGCAACAGGAACACCGGCACCGCGTACATGTAGACGAGGAGCACGTCCTCGCCGACCGACCGGAAACTCCCGCGACCGGGAACCAACGTGCCGAGGTGCAACTTGGTGGAGATACGCGCGCTCAGGATGCCTCCGAGCGAGCCGGAGTCCTCGAGGAACGGTGGAACGAGCACGAGCAGCGCGGGGTAGACGAGGAACGACGAGAAGCGCTTCTCGATGGTGAGCCCGGCAACGACGTCGATGGTGCCGGCGAGCACGAGCACCGGCAGCGATTCGCGCGCGATACGCCGCAGGATCGGGTACCGTGACCGGATGCTGGCGAACAGCGCGATCAACGCGACCACCGCGCAGAGCGTCGCGACGACGGTGGTGACCCACGGGATCCCGACGAGGTACGTGGCGAGGAACAAGCGCGGGCAGGGTGACCATGTCGCCGGCCGCGGTGACGATGGGCGACGTGACGTTGTCGAGGTCCCAGCTGCGGCGCACGCTCAGCGTGGCCACGCCGACGGTGATGCCCATCACCACGATCGACGACAGGAACCCGCCGATCACCGAGATCACCACGAAGTCCGCGATCGAGATGGTGTTCTCCAGACCGAACGCCACCGAGATCGCCTTCGCCAGGAACGCCAGGACGAGCGACACCGAGAGCGACATCGACAGGGCCGCGGCGAGGTTCTGACCGACGACGGTGTCGCGGCGCGCCGACATGCGGAACGTGCCGGTGTGAACCGCAGTCCCGAGCCGGCTGCCGAGCGCGCCGAACACGTTGCCGCGCATGCCGATGGCGGCGGGGACGAGGACGAGCAGGCCGGGGAGGGACTCCAGCGTCCCGGTGATGGAACCGAGCGTCAGCCCGGCGAGGAGGTCACCGCCCGAGCTGAGCAGGAGCGCGACGAAGCCCGCCCGGACACCCGAGGCGTCCGAGCGCAGCAGCGCGGCGGAAGCGCGCGACGACCGCTCGCCACGACTGCAACATTGGTACTCGGAGGCTCGTTCATTTCCTCAACTCCTGACCGAGGGTCCAGGCTACCCCCCTTTCGCGATGCTGACTGTCGTCGGTCAGTTCCGATCGGGACGCCGTTGGTCGACGCACCAGAGCGCCGTGGTGATGTGGCCGAGGTCGAGGGGGTCGCCGTACCAGCGGGGCATCACGGTGCTCGGGTCGATGTCGATCCCGACGGCCTGGTTGCGTCGCTCGATCCCTCCGACTGACACGCTCGCGACCGTCAGGGATGGGATGACGTTGCCGGCGGGGTTGGTGACGACGACGTTGCCGGTTTCGTCGAAGCGGATCTTCCAACCGCCTTCGTGCACGAGGCGGTGGTGGAACCAGCAGAGCTCGACGAGGTTCTCGAGCTCGTGACTCCCACCACGCGCCCGGTGGTGGATGTGGTGGGCGTCGACGAAGGTGCGGTGACCGCAGCCGGGGAACCGACATCCCTGGTCGTGGGCGCGGAGCATGCGGCGCACCCGCCGCGGAATCGTCTGCGTCTTGTTCGTGGCGGTGAGGATCGTGCCGTCCTTGCGCCGGACCAGCACCACGGTCGAGGCGTCGCAGGCGAGGCGACGCACGGTCTCCGGGGCCAGGCGCGGCCCCCCGTCGAGTTCACACACGCCGTCGGGCGAGTCGTCGGTGAGGACGTCTTCGTCGACGTACACCCCGATCTGGTAACGATCACCCCCGCTACGCGACGCTGCACCATTGGCCAGGAACGACTCGAGGATCAACGTGGAACGCGTCGACGTTGGTGGCACTCGTCGGGCCTGTGGACAGGTCCCGCGGGACCACCCTCACCGCGGGCGTCGGCGCACAGCTGCGTTCGTGCCGCCTCGAGTGCTTTGCGGAAGAGCGCGCCGACTTCCGGGGGCATCCGTCCGTGGACAGCCAGCGAACCGTCGTCCTCGTCGTCACTGCGCAGGTACTGCTCGACCACCTGACGATTCGCGACCTCGACCTCCTCCTCCACGCTCACCACGCCGCGATAGGCACGCACGATGCGCTCCACCTGCGCCGCGGTCGCATGCTGCGCCAGCATCACCAGATCAGCTTCGTTCGTCGGCGTTGCGATCCGAGTCAGTGCCCGCACCTTCGAGTAGCTCAAACGACCCGCGGCGAACTCCTCGGTGATCAACGGGAGGTCCTCCAACGCATGCCCGACGCGGAGCTTCTCGCGTGCGGCTCGGGCATCGAGCCCGCAATGCCAGCCGAGCCACTGCACCGGCTGTAACAGCCCCACTGCTCGCCAGCCGCTCGCCGGTCGTACTCCGCAAGCAACCGCAACCAGCGACACTCACCCGCAGCGAGATGACCGGCCAGCGTGGTGATCTCCGCCTCGAGCCGCTCCAGCGGCATCGTGTCGGGCGCAACCACTTCCCGTGTGTCCATGACAGCCTCCCAGGCCGGACATCGGGGAAGTGATCGAACGTGTGTTCGTAGAGTACGCGCCCGCCGCCACCGCGGCAAGGGGAAATTGCCTGCACGGCGGTACCGCGGAACCGCTTTCTGACGGACCGTCAGGAACGGGACGGCCACATCGGTGCCCGCGGGACCTGTCCACAGGCGTCAGTGGAAGTCCCGCGAGCGCAGGAGGTCGAGTGAGGCCGAGCGGCAACGCGACGATCCGCCGAGCGAGCACGTTGGTCACGCCCTGGTAGCGCTCGAGGAGCCCACGGATCTCGAGCGCGGGCGCGGTGCGCGCCACCTGACGGAAGCGCTTCCACACGTCGGGGGTGCAGATCACATTGATCAGGCCGGTCTCGTCCTCGAGGTTGAGGAAGATGACCCCCTTCGACGTCGACGGTTGTTGGCGATGGGTGACCACCCCCGCGATGTCGACCACCGTGCGATCGGGAAGCTCGCGGAGTTCCTCGGCGGTGACGATCCCGCGCGCCGCCAGTTCGGCGCGTACGAACTCGGTGGGATGACGGGCGGCCGACAGCCCGGTGGCCCAGAGATCGGCGGCGATCTCCTCGACGTCGGTCATCCCTGGGAGCATGGGTGCGTCAGCACCGGTCACCATGCCCGGCAACTTGTCGGGCCGGGCGTCGCGCAGCGTGCCCGCGGCCCACAGCGCGGCCCGTCGACTGCGGTCGAAGCACGCAAATGCACCCGCGGTGGCGAGGGCCTCGAGCGCATCGGTGGGCGCGCCGGTGCGGCGGGTGAAGTCGGCCAGGTCGACGAACGGTTCGTCGGCGCGCGCGTCGTCGATCCGATCGAGGAGCGCGTCACTCAGCCCGCGCACGTAGCGCAGCCCGACCCGCATGGCATGGATCGAGGGATCGGCGTGCCATCCCGGGCGCGGCCGACCGATCGGACCCGCTGCTTCCGTCCGCGGCTCGAGCGTGCAGTCACGACGCGACGCGCGCGACACAAGGTCCGAGCACCTCCACTCCGTGACGGGTCGCGTCGCGCACGATGGTGTGCGGTGAGTAGAAGCCCATGGGCTGGGCGTTGAGCAGTGCGCACGCGAACTCCGTCGGGTAGTGCAACTTGATCCACGAACTCGAGTACACGAGATAGGCAAAGCTCACCGAGTGGCTCTCGGGGAAGCCGAAGTCGGCGAAGCCCTCGATCTTGTGCACGATGTCGTCGGCCACCTCACCGGTGATACCGCGCGCGGCCATGCCGGTGAACAGCCGCTCGCGCATCGCGGCCATGCGGGCGCGTGAGCGCTTGGACCCCATCGCCTGGCGGAGACGGTCCGACTCCCCCGGCGTGAACCCAGCGACGTCGATCGCCATCTGCATGAGCTGCTCCTGGAACAGCGGCACCCCGAGCGTCTTCTCGAGACACTGTTCGAGCAACGGGTGCGGGTACGTGATCTCCTCCTGGCCGTTGCGCCGACGAAGATACGGGTGCACCGAACCGCCCTGGATGGGTCCGGGGCGGATGAGCGCGACCTCGACCACGAGGTCGTAGAAGCGCTGAGGTCGCAGCCGCGGCAGCGTCGCCATCTGGGCGCGGCTCTCCACCTGGAACACGCCGATGGTGTCGGCCGCGCACAACAGCGCGTACACCTCGGGCTCCTGGGGGATGGTGGCGAGCTCGATCTCCACCCCTTCGTACTCGCGTACGAGGTCGACCGCGAGATGCAGCATGGTGAGCATGCCGAGGCCGAGCAGGTCGAACTTCACCAGGCCCGCGGCCGCGCAGTCGTCCTTGTCCCACTGGAGCACCGAGCGGTCCTCCTTCCGGGCCCACTCCACCGGGCAGCACTCGGTGAGCGGGCGGTCGGCCATCACCATCCCACCGGAGTGGATCCCGAGGTGACGCGGGAAGTCGATCACCTGCTCGGCGAGGTCGAGCGCGAGGCGGGGAACCGGCGGGCCTCCTTCTTTCGCACTCGCTCGGAGCTGGGATCCCCAGCTCCGGCCTTCGGCCCGCTCGTCGGCCCGTTCGATCCATTTCGTGAGCGCGTCGGCGTGCCCGGGTGAGAGGCCGACCACCTTCGCCATCTCGCGCAGCGCCGAACGCGGACGGTAGGTGATCACGTTCGCCACCTGCGCGGCGCGCTCGCGCCCGTACTTGTCGTAGACGTACTGGATCACCTCCTCGCGGCGCTGGTGCTCGATGTCGAGGTCGATGTCGGGAGGGCCGTCGCGCTCGAGCGAGAGGAAACGCTCGAAGAGCAGCCCCAGCTCCACCGCATCTGCCTGGGTCACGCCGAGCGCGTAGCAGACCGCGCTGTTCGCCGCGCTCCCGCGACCCTGGCAGTAGATGTCGTGCGTCCGGCAGAAATCGACGATGTCGACGAGCACGAGGAAGTAGCCCGGGAAATTCAGTTGCTCGATCACGTCGAGCTCGTGAGCGATCTGGTGCATCGCCTGATCGTGGTACGAATGCGTTGACGGGTACCGGACACGCGCGCCCGTGCGGTGAGTTCGCGCAGCCAGGTCATCTCGGTGTGACCGTCGGGCACGTCGTGATCGGGGAGTTCGGGCGCCGCGAGCCGCAAGTCGAATGCGCACGCGCGCGCGACGTCGACGGTACGCGCCACCGCGCCCGGCCAGCGCGCGAAGCGACGCTCCTGCTCCGCCGCACTGCGGAGGTGCGCGAACGGTGACGCGGGGAGCCAGCCGTCGAGTTCGTCGAGTGAGCGGCGCGACCGCACCGCGGCGAGCGCGGTGGCGAGCGGGCGTTGCGCCAGGGTCGCGTAGTGCACGTTGTTGGTGGCGATCACGTCGGCCCCGGCCGCCATCGCCACCCGGGCGAGAGCGTCGTTGCGGTGACGGTCGATCGGATCGCCGTGGTCCCACAGCTCCACCAGCACGCGCTCACGCCCGAAGCCGGCGACGAGATGGTCGAGCGCGCGGCGCGCCGCCGCGGGGCCGTCGCGGATCAGTGCTGCCGGCACTGTTCCCTTGCGACATCCGGTGAGCACGTACCAGGCATCGTTGTGCGCACTCGGCTGCGGGTGCAGGTGTACGGGCGCGCGCGCGGCGCGCGCCAGGGCGTCGGTCGTGGTGTGGGGCGCACCTTTTTCCCCCGCCATCTGCGCCTCGCTGATCGCCCGGGCCAGCCGTGCGTACCCCACCGGCCCCTCGGCCAGGATGAGCAGGTGCTCCCCCTCCGGATCGGGCTCGCCTGCGCTTCTGGTCGCGCTCGCCAACGTCAGCTCGGCCCCAAAGACCGTGGGGAGCGCGTGCTCACGCGCGCGGCGAGCGCGAAGCGGACCGCGCCGTAGAAGCCGTCGTGGTCGGTGACGGCCAGGGCGGCCAATCCCAGGCGCGCCGCTTCGACCGCCAGCTCGTCGGGATGGCTGGCGCCGTCGAGGAAGGAGAAGTTGGTGTGGCAGTGGAGTTCGGCGTATTCCGCCATGCGTCCGACGGTACCGAACATACGTTCGATACGCAACCCGCTCCGCGACGCGGCTCGCCGGCGTCAGTCGTAGATCGCCTCGACGGCAGCACGGCCGCGTTCGAGGACGACGAGACACGCGACGCCCGCGGCGTCGTCACCCCCGACGACCACCTGCCAGAGCGCGCGTCGGCGTCGGACGTCCCACCAGCGCAGGTCGTGGGCCCACGGCCCGTTCCACGCCAGCAACGGGCCGCCCCCGCCCGGCAGTGCTGCGCACCACAAGCCCACCGGCACGGCCGACGGCTCCCCGCGCCCGGAGACGGTCACCGGTGCGCCGTCGGCGTCGACCAACTCGGCCGCGAGCGGAGGGTCGAAGACGCGCGCCGGTGCCGGTCCCGGCACCGTGCCCGGCCACGGCATCCCGGCCTCGACCCCGTCGTCACGGGCCTCGCCCCAGGGAACCCAGCGCACCCGTTCCGCCGGGGTCCGACCCCCCGCGGCCACCGCAGTGACGACCGCGTCGGGGCCGAGCATCCCCTGCACCCGGACCAGGGCTCGCCCCGCCCGGTCCCCCGCCACCGGATCCCCGCCCCAGAACCCGAGCTGGCGACCGGTGGCCGGGCCGAGGTCGTCGGGCGCGAGCTGGAGCAAGGAGATCCCCGCGGTCACGCCCCCGGTCTGCAACCACGCGTCGAGCTGCCACCGCACCCGTGCCACCAGTGTCGCGGGCGTGAGCGCGCCTTCATGCCGCCAACACCGCGTGAGCCGCTCCCCGTGTTCGGTCTCCGCCTCCACCACCACACGCGTACAACACAGCCCGAGCGCGTCGAGATGTGCGAGCAACCGGTCGGCGAGCATCTTCGCGGCGAACGCAGCTTCGTCGACGCGTGTCGCGGGGGGATCGAGCTCGAGCGTCTCGACCAACTCTTCCGGTGGGACGGTCGCGACCGGCTCGTGCTCCACCTCACCACACGCCAACCGGTGCGCCAGCGCGCCGGCAGGACCGAACCGGCCGAGCACCGCGGCGCCCGGTAGCGCGGCGAGCGCGCCCAGCGTGCGTACCCCGAGTCGCACGAACAGATCGACGAGTTCGCTCCCACCTCCATGCATCGCGTCAACCGGTCCCGCGAGCACCGTCACCGGCCAGGCCGCGAGGAACGCGACCGACTCCCCCGGCGCGATCACCAACGCGTCACGTGCCGCGAGCCCCGCCGCGAATGTCCCTGCCGCGATCCCGACCCGCGCGTCGATGACCCCGACGTCGCGCACCAACGCGACGATCCGCACCGCGAGCGCGTCGTCACCCCCGAAGTAGCGCGACGGCCCGCGGGTCGGGAACGACAACTGCCCGGGACGTTCGAGCACCAGCCGCGGCACCAGCTCCTCCACCGCCCGGACCACCAGTTCGAAGACACGAGCGTCGGCGGCGTCGTCGGCGTCGAGCACCACCAGCCCCGCGCACCGCGCCTCGGCCTCTCGTTGCCGCAACCCGACGACCACTCCCTCGGCGCGCGCTTCGGCCGATGCGCTCCGGATCACCAACCCGCGCGACCCGCGTTCGGCGACCGCGACCGGCACACCCACCAGACCCGGGTCGTGACGCCGCGCCGCGACCACCGACCAGTCCGGGCACCACAAGGCGCACGTGCGCGTCGGCTCCCCCACGACCGCGTCACCCGGCCCGGGCGAGCTCACCGATCCGGGGCCGGGCCGCCGCGCCCCGACCCTCCACCCGGATGTGGAGCCGGCGGCCGGTGAGGAACCCGGCCTCACACCCGAGGCCCTCCCACACGCTGCCCGCGGCGTGGACCGCGTACGCAGCACCCCCCGGCCAGAGCCCGTGACCTTCGGCGACGACCAGCACCGACTCCCGTTCGCGGCGCGCGCGACCAGCCGCCGGGCGTCGCCCGCCCCGACGCCGCGCGGCATCTCCGCCACCACCACGCTCACGCCCTCGAGCAGCGCGGCGACCACGGTGGCCCAGCGGGCGGGGGGAACCCGCCGAACCACCGCGAACCGTTCGAGCGCGACCCCCGCCTCGCCTGCGGCCAACGGGCCCAGCGAGCCGTCGAGGTCGACGGCCGCCGCCCATTCCCCCCGCGCGGTGAAGGCCGCGGCAAGCTCGAAGGCCACCGTGGTCGAGCCTGCGCCGGGCGCACCGGTCACCCGCAGCACCGAGCCCCGGACCACGGTCCCGTCCGGCACCAGTTCGCCCAACGCGCCTTCCAGCGCCACCGACCGGTCGCGCGCCAACACCAACGGACGGGCCTCACGCGCCACCCCCTCGAGGTGCGCGCGCGTGCTCGTCGCGCCGGGGAAGCGGGCGCCGGGGAAGCGGAAGTGCGGCCAGGGCCATCGACCGCAGCGTATCGAACGTATGTTCGACCGTCAACCGGCGGGGAGGGCGCTCGGTAGCGGCGACTACGCGGTGGGTTCCGGCGTGGGGAGCGGTTCGACGCCGATCGCCCGCAGCGAGTCGGGCGACCAACCCGCGTCGTCGCCGTAGTAGCCGAAGAGGTGTTCGATGGTCTCGACGGCCTTCGGCTCCAGGTCGGCCCACTGTTCCGCCGGCGCGGTGACCGCGACCGCGCTCGAGTACACCGTCACCGCGGTGGCGCCGAGGTCGAACAGGCGACGGGCCAGCACGTCCGGCGGGCGGTCGCCGCCCTCTTTCACGTCGTCGACCGACGGGTAGCGCTCGATCGCCATGCCGGTGAGCGAGCGGTTGAGGTCGAAGATGCGGACCGACGTCGACGCACCCGGCCGCGCCGTCACCGTGATGAACTGACCCATGCCCCAGACACTACGGCGTCAGGCCCGGCGCCCGAGCACCGCGAGCAACTGCGTCTGGCGATCGGCGTCCTCGGGCACCTCGATGGTGGTCCCGAACATGCCGCTGGCGGCGAGCATGTCGAGCTGGGGTTCGAGGACCTCGAAGCACGCTTCGACCAGCTCGGGATCGAGGGTCGTGTCGTGGCCGGTGGACGTGGCGACGTCCCATCCGTGGATCAACAGGTCGAGGAACCGGTGGCCGCAATACACCGCGCCGGGCACGGGCCCGTACGACACCGCGCAGGGAGCCTCCATCGCGCCGGGCGCGCGAAACACCGCCGCAGCCACGATGGCGGAGTCGTCGTAGGCGCGGAGCGGGTCGTTCCCCAGGATGTCGCCGTCGAGCCGGTCACCCACCGCTTCGATCGTGAGCCCCGAGCCCAGCTCTGCGGCCCAGTAATTGCCGGTGACGATGTGGTTCACCAGCTCGCGCACCGTCCAACCCTCGCAGTCGGAGTCGAGCACCCATTGGTCGTCACCGATGGCGGCGACTGATCGCCGGGCGGACTCGAGTGCGCGGGCGTGCACTTCAGGAAGGTCGACCATCGTGAACTCCCTTCGTTCGCAACCTCGCGATCACGCTCGATGAACACGCTAGATGAACAAGCGCCCCGGTGCGGGTGGGACACCCCGCCAGCAGAGCGATTCCATGAAGATCCACGACCGGCGGTGGATGGCACTGGGTCCGTAGCCGGCCAGCGCGGTCTTGTGCGCCGGGGCGGGATACCCCACATTGGATTCGAAGTCGTACGGCGGGTAGTGCTCGGCCGCGTCGATCATCATCCGGTCGCGCGTCACCTTGGCCACGCACGACGCCGCCGCCACCGCCAGACACTTGGTGTCGCCCTTGATCACGGTGGTGACGCGCGACCCGAGGCCCAGGTAGTCGTGGTTCCCGTCGAGCACGATGCGATCCGGCGCGAAGCCCTGCGCGTCGAGCTCGGCGATCGCCCGCATCCCCGCCGCCCGCAGTGCAGCCGTCATCCCGAGCTCGTCACATTCCTCGTACGACGCGTGGCCCACGCCGATGGCGACGGCCCACCGCCGCACCGACGTCGCGGCACGCTCGCGATCGCGGCGCGTGAGTTGCTTCGAGTCACGCACCCCGCGCACGTGTTCGGGCGCAGGCACGACCGCCGCGACCGTCACCGGCCCCGCCCACGCACCCCGCCCGACCTCGTCGATCCCGCACACGATCCGGTCACCCGCGTCCCACAGCTTGCGTTCGAGCCGTAGGGTCGGGCCGGTGCGGCGCGGGGAACTCGAAGTCACGCGCTGAACCTACCCGCACAGCGAGCGGCGAACGTCGATCAGGGTGTCGAACGGTGTGCACACCACCCCCGCGGTCGCGCACCACTCGGCCAGGGACCCCTTGGCGAACACGACGTCAGCGACCGATGCCGCCATGCGGTCGCTCGCACCGTCACCGATCAACACGGTGGTCTTTCCCCGCCGCGCCGCGCCGCGTGATCGGCGTCTGCTTGCACACCCCGCACGACGAGCACGGGCACGTAGGGTCCTCGTGCGGGAACCGCAGCTCGCCGGTGGCGAAATCGACGGCATTCGTGATCACGTCGATCCCCAGCGGTGCGCACGCGTCGTCCACGTAGAAACCGAAGCCGTCCGACACGACCACGAGTTCCGCACCCGCATCGCGCACCGCGTCGACCAGCGGCCTGAAGCCGGGGTCGAGCGCGACCTCCGCGGCGACCGCTCGCAGGGTCGCGAGGTCGCCGTCGACCAGTGCCCACTGCCCGAGAATGCACTCGCGGCTGCCGATCTCACCCCGCTCGTACCGCTCGTGGAGCTCCCACCAGGCCGGGGACGCCGTCCGGTCCAGCAGGTGCATTCCGACGTCGACCGTGCTGATGGTGCCGTCGAAGTCGAGGAAGACCGCCGCCTGCGCGAGGTCGACGTCGGGGCGCGCCATCGGGGCGAAGTTAGACGAGACGGAGCGAGCCGGCAGGTGATCCATCCCGGGCCCGGCAGCGAATGGCTTTCGACATCCGACCTGACGGCGCACGCCGAGAGAGCACGCCGAGAGAGGGGCGATCCCATGAGCAGCGAAGACAACGTCAAGACCGTCACCACCGTGTACGAGGCCTTCACCCGCGGCGACATCCCGACCGTGCTCGACGCCCTCACCGACGACGTCGACTGGGCCTCCGAAGCCGCGTCCACCGACGTCCCCTGGTGGGGCCCCCGTCAGGGCAAGGCCGAGGTCGGCGCGTTCTTCGAGCAGTTGGGCACGAACATGGAAGTCACCGAGTTCACCCCGCTCGTCGTGGTGGGCGACGGCGACGACGTGCTCGCCGTGATCCGCTACGGGGCCAACGTCACGGAGCAACGGCAAGTCCGCGACCATGCAGTTGCACCACCACTGGAAGTTCCGCGACGGCAAGATCGCGTCGTACCGCGGCTCCGAGGACACCATCGAGACCCTGCGGGTGTTCCAGGACTGACCCCGGAAGGGTCACACGTGGTGCGGGACTGACACCACCGCGACACCAGGTTCGAACAACAACCGGGCCTTCATCTGGAGGGCCCGGTGGTTGTGCAATCCGTGTTGCCACCACGTCGGCACGAACTCCCCGATCACCACGGTGACGAGGTCAGCGCCTTCGGCCTTGATCGCCTCGACCTCCTGCAGCAGCGGCTCACCGATCTCCCGGTAGGGCGCGGCCACGATGTCGAGCGGCACGGGCACCTGCTGCTCGAGCCATTCCGCTTCCAGGTGCTCCGACTCCTCCGGCGACTCGGCGATGTGCACGGCACGCACGCGGTCGGGCCGGAGCAGTTCGGCGACCCGCAGCGCCTCGCGCGCGCCGGTGTGCAGCGTCGCCACCGGCACCAGCGCCACATGACGGCGGGGGGGCCGGGTGAGCAAGGTGTCGTCGTGGTCGAGGGTCGGGATGTTGACCACCACGATGCCCTTCTCGAACAGCAGGCCGGCCTTCAACCGCAGCGCCGTCGTTGTGCCGGAGCACATGCCGCACCCGGGCCTGCTCGATGGTCTCGGGCACCACGACTGCGCACAGGTGATTGGCGAACTCGGCGCGTTCACTCTGCACCAGCGCGCGTGCGGTCTTGACCAGGCCGTGATGGGAGGGGACGAATTCCAGACGGCAGCCGTACCGCGCCCAGAACGCCGCCGCCGAGGTTGCGATCCTCGGCGCCGACGTGCACCGCGCGGACGCGGTCGGCGTCGAGGTGGGCGACGTAG
Organism: uncultured Actinomycetes bacterium; assembly: GCA_963726965.1. Classification (GTDB taxonomy): domain Bacteria; phylum Actinomycetota; class Acidimicrobiia; order IMCC26256; family DASPTH01; genus DASUAS01. The sequence continues at coordinate 286,884 of CAVSEI010000009.1, forward strand.
CGCATGGCGCGGTCCAGGCCGTCGTCGACCCGGGACACGAGCACGACCGCCCCGAGCCGGTTCGCGGTCGCGATGGCGAGCGTCGGATCGGGCTCGTTGAGCTTGGCGGCGACGTGGTCGTAGTGCTTGTTCACGCGCACGAGCACGGCCACCGTCACCGGGACCACGATCATGATGATCCACGCGCCGTGGGTGAACTTGGTCACCGCGATCACGATGCCGACGACCCCGGTCGCGATCGCCCCGGTGCCGTTCACCCAGAGTCCGGTCTTCCAACCCGGTTCCTTGAGGGTGAGGTGCCGCTTGGCCATCCCCCCTTGTGACAGCGTGAACGACGTGAACACCCCGATGGCGTAGAGCGGGATCAGGTGCGTGACGCTCGCGCCGAAGGCGATCGTCAGCAGCGTGGCGAAGGCGGCGAGCACGATGATGCCGTTCGCGAACACCAGCCGCCGCCCCCGCTTGGTGAGCGGGCTCGGGAGGAAGTGGTCCTCGGCGTGGAAGCTGGCCAGCCGGGGGAAGTCGGCGAACGACGTGTTGGCCGCCAGCACGAGGATCAGCATCGTCATCGCCTGCACGAAGAAGAAGGCGAGGTTGCCCAAGGCGCCGGTCCCGACGATGGCCCGGGTGATCTGGCTGATCACCGTCTCCTTGGTGTTCGGGATCGGGTGGAGCTTCCACGCCAGGAACGAGATCCCGAGGAACATGATCGCGAGGAGCACGCCCAACCAGGCGAGCACCCGGCGAGCGTTCTTCCACTCGACCGGCTTGAACGCGGGCACGCCGTTCGAGATCGCCTCCACGCCGGTCATGGCGGTCGATCCCCCGGCGAACGCGTGGAGCAACAGGAAGATGCCGATCGATCCGCCGGCGCCGGCGGCGACCGTCGCATGGTGCACGTGGATCGGATCGAGACCACCTGCGATCGCCTTGGCGAACCCGACCATCACCAGGGCGATGATCGCGACCACGAACCCGTAGGTCGGCACGGCGAAGACCCGGCCCGATTCCTTGACCCCGCGCAGGTTCATCCACGCGATGACCCAGATGAGGAACACCGCGATCGCGACCCGGTACGGATACGCGGCCGGGAACGCCGAGTAGAGGGCCGCGACGCCGGCCGACACGCTGACCGCGACGGTGAGGATGTAGTCGGTGAGCAGCGCGACCCCGGCGACCTGGGCGGGTAGGACGCCGAAGTTGTCGCGGGTGACGATGTACGCGCCGCCGGCGCTCGGGTACGCCTTGATGGTCTGGCGGTACGAGAAGACGAGGATCACCAGCAGCGCGACGATGCCGAGTGACAGCGGCACGAGCGCACCGAACGCCAGCGCGCCGGCACCGCCGATGAGCAGGACGGTGAGCATCTCTTCGGTGGCGTACGCGACCGAAGAGAGCGCGTCGCTGGCGAAGACCGCGAGCGCGGTGCTGTTCCCGAGCCGTTCGTGGATCTCCTGGTCGGTACGGATCTTGCGACCCACGAGCATGTTGGCGATGTCGGACCGGCGATGGGGCCGCCGCGCCGACGGCCTCCGGCTCGGCACGACGATCCGTTGCCGACGGTCCATCGGGTTCGGGCTGTACCTCTAGGCTCGGATCGGTGACTGTCGTGGCCATGCGCTCATCGTTGTCGGCCGGTCGTCAAGACCCCGTCAGCGCAAGCCGGTGAGCCGTCAAGATCGTCGTCAAGAACGGGCGCGAGGCCCTCGGGGCGGTCGTCATCGTCGCGGCGGCGACCGCGATCGGACGGCTCCTCGACATCGATCTCACCGCGGCCGCGCTCCTGCTCCTGGTCGCCGCGCTGCTCGCGACGTTGTTGGGACGAGTCGGCGCGATCGTCGGCGTCGTCGCGGGGTTCCTCGCGTTGAACTACTTCTTCACTGCGCCACGCGAGAGCTTCGACGTGCAGAAGGGCGACGACCTGGTCGCGCTCGTCGCGTTCGTCGCCGCGACCGCAGTGTTGAGTTGGACGGTCTCACGCCTCGACGCGGCTGCGGCGCACCGCGCGAACAGCGCGAGCGCGAGACGCAGATCCGTCTCGACCTCACCACGCGGCTGCTGGCCGGCGAGGATCCCGACACCGTCGTCGCGGGTGCGGCCGACGCCCTGGTCACGTTGTTCAGCCTGGTCGAATGCACGGTGCGCGGCGCCGGGTTCCACGGCCCGTGCCACCGGCGACGGGCGCTCCCGGGACGGCCATCACCGTACGGATCGTCCCGCTCGAGGTCGACGCCACCGCGCGGCGTGACCGTCCACTCGACTCGGCGGACCGCGCGCTCCTCGAGGCGTTGGTCGCCGGCCTCGCCGCAGCCATCGACCGGCTCCGGTTCGAGGCGGTCGCCCGCGAGGCGCGGGTCGCCGCGCAGGTCGGTCGGACCCGATCGGGGTTCCTCTCCGCGGTCACCCACAACCTGCGCACCCCGCTCGCGTCGATCAAGGCGGCGTCGTCCACCCTGCGGGCGCCCGACCTCGACCTCGATCCCGCGGACCGCGCCGAGCTCCTCGACACGATCTACGACGAGACCGACCGCCTCGAACGGCTCGTGACCAACATCCTCGAGCTCAGCCGGATCCGGGCCGGCGCGCTCGACGTTCGTCGCCAGCCGGTCGACGCTCCCCGATCTCGCGCAGGCCGCGGTCCGGCGGCTGCGCCCGCTCGCGCGTGCACACCGCGTGCGTCTCGACATCGCACCCGACGTCGCGACGGTCGAGGTCGACATCGAGATGATGGAGCAGGTCTTCGGCAACCTGTTGGAGAACGCGTTGAAGTTCGCGCCACCCGGTACCGAGATCCTGGTGTCGGCGACGCCGGCGACCGAATCGCCACCGACCGAGACGCCGAGCGTCGTCGTGCGGGTCGCCGACCACGGTCCCGGTGTCCCCGAAGGCGAGCGGGAACGCATCTTCGAGGAGTTCGCCCGCGTCGACGCGCGACCCGATGCCACGGGCACCGGCCTCGGGCTCGCCATCGTGTACGCACTCGTGACCGCGCACGGCGGTCACGTATGGTGCGAGCCGACGCCGGGCGGCGGCGCCACCTTCGCCTTCGACCTCCCGCGATCACCGTCAGGAGCTCACCTCGCCATGACCGCGGTGCTGGTGATCGAGGACGACGCCCCGCTCCGGCGCGCGCTGCGCACCAGCCTGCGCGCCCGGGCGCTCGAGGTGATCGAGTGCCGCGACCGCGCGAGGAGGGGCTCGTCCTCGTCGCCGACCGCCGTCCTGATGTCGTGCTGCTCGACCTCGGCCTTCCCGATCTCGACGGCATCGAGGCCCTGCGCCGGATGCGCTCGTTCAGCGACGTACCGGTCGTCGTCCTCACCGCGCGCGACCGCCAGCACGACAAGATCGCCGCGCTCGACGCCGGCGCCGACGACTACGTCACCAAGCCGTTCGACGTCGAGGAGTTGCTGGCCCGCGTGCGCGCGGTACTCCGCCGCGTGCCGACCGCTTCGTCTGCTGCCGCGGTCATCCAGGTCGACGACGCTCGAGATCGACCTGGCGCGCCGCCAGGTGCGGCTCGACGGCGAGGTCGTGCACCTCACCAAGACCGAGCTCGAGCTGCTCGAGCAGCTCGTCGTCCCACCCCGGCAAGCTCCTGACCCACGAGTACCTGCTGCGCGCAGGTCTGGGGCCAGGGCTACGGCTCCGAGAGCAACTACCTCCGGGTGTACGTCGGCCAGCTCCGACGCAAGCTGCAGGACGACGCCGCCAACCCCCGGCTCATCGTCACCGAGCCCGGCATCGGGTACCGCTGGATCGCCAACGACGGAGACTTGACGCGGGACGGCCGGCGGGCTCGACGCCCGCCGGCCGTCCGTGAGTCCTACTCGAGCGACGTCAGTTACCGACCAGTCGTCGGCTCCTGTGACGGACCACCCGTCATCACGATGTCGCCTTCGATCCCGACGATGTCGAGCTCGCGGACCTGCAGGTTGTCGTAGGCGAGGACGCCCATCTCCGGCAGGTCGAGCCCGGCCTCTCGTCGGCCTGCTCGGAGCGGATGCCGCCCTTCATGATCGCGTTCTGGATCTTGAAGAACGCGTAGGCGATGCCACCCATGACGAAGATGATCACCAGACGCACCGATCGCCTGCGACGCGAGCTGCCCGAAGCCGAGCTTCCCGAAGGACCCGCTCCCGAAGAGCTTGCCGCTCCCGTAGAGGATGCCGGTGACGCCCTTCGCGTTCTTGGCCGTGTCGCGACACCGGTCACGTTCCAGCCGGCGCCGTAGCGACCGTCGGCGAAGATCCCGACGCAGAGCACACCCCAGATGCCGCAGACACCGTGCACCGAGATCGCGCCGACCGGGTCGTCGATGCCCTTGCGCTCGAAGAAGAACACCGACTCGACCACGAGGACCGCGGCGATGCGCACCGATCACGGCCGCGGCCCACGGCTGCACGAACGCACACGGCGCGGTGATCGCCACCAGGCCGGCGAGCATGCCGTTGGCCATCATGCCGGGGTCGGGCTTCCCCATGCGCTTCATGCAGTAGAACATCGCGATCGTCGCACCGAACGCCGCCGCGATCGCGGTGTTCACCGCGACCACGGTGAAGCGCAGGTCGGTCGCCGCGAACGTCGAGCGCGGCGTTGAACCCGAACCAGCCGAACAGCAGGATGAACGTTCCCAGCATCGCCATCGGGATGTTGTGCGCCGCCAACGTGCGCGGCTTGCCGTCGGGTCCGAACTTGCCGATCCGGGCTCCGAGCACCATCGCACCGGCGAGGCCGGCGATCCCACCCATCGCGTGGACCACACCGGAACCGGCGAAGTCGACGTAGCCGAAGCCGAGGTCCCAGGCTGTTCCCGAGCTTGGCCAGCCAGCCGCCGCCCCACGTCCACGCCACCGAAGATCGGGTAGTAGAGCGCACCGCAGAACAGACCCCAGCCGACGAACGCCTTCCACTTCCAGCGCTCGGCCATCGCGCCGGTCGGGATCGTCGCGGTCGTGTCCATGAACGCCACCATGTAGAGGAAGAACGCGGCGACGGGGACGCTGTACGCGACGCCCGACAGCCCGAAGCCGCTCCGGCCCCACAGGAACACCCAGTTCCCGCTGTCACCGAAGTGGATCAGCGACCGGTGGACAGCGGCGCCGTCGATGCCCGAAGCGGCCGCGTAGCTGAAGCCGCTGAACATGATCGGGAAGCCGACCAGGAAGAACGCCACGAACCCGAGGCCGAAGATGGCGAAGTTCGTGCTCACGACGTGCGCCGCGTGCTTGGCCCGGCAGAAGCCGGTCTCGACGAGCGCGAAGCCGGCCTGCATGAAGATCACGAGCACCGCGCCGATGATGACCCAGAGGTTGTTGAGCCCCAGGTCGGTCGTCGGCTGATGCCCTTGATCGGGTTGATGTCGATCGACGGGTCGACCGCGAACGCTGCCGCCATTGCGTCACCAGCACGATCGCGGCAGCGATCGTCACGACGATCCCGATCCGGCGTCTCATCCGTTTCACATGGTCCTCCTGAAGCCGGTGATGCCGGGGGTCACCGGACGTCGGGGCGCCGTTGCCCACTCTGCCTCGGCTCAGAGAACCGTAAGGAAGCGCCGTTTCGCCGTTTGCGCGCGTGAACGTGAACGAACTGCAACACGAACCTGACGTCTTTCTGACACGCCCGGTGCCCGGGCGCCTGCCGCTCGTATCCTGAGCCGGTGCCAGCCACGGTCCCGGAGACTGTGGCGATCGTGCCCCACACGCACTGGGACCGGGAGTGGTACGCCCCGTTCCAGACGCTACCGGGTGCAGCTCGTCCACCTCGTCGACGACCTCCTCGACCTGCTCGAGGCGCGACCCGTCGTACACCCGCTTCCTCCTCGACGGCCAGACCGCGGTGGTCGACGACTACCTCGAGGTGCGGCCCGAGGCCGCGCCGCGCCTGTCCGCGCGCTCGCCGCGCGCCGGGCGGCTCCAGGTCGGCCCGTGGATGATCCTCATGGACGAGTTCATGGTGTCGGGCGAGACGATCGTCCGGAACCTCCAGCTCGGGCTCGCCCGCGCCGCGGCGCTCGGCGGCGACGCCGCATGCGACGGTCGGCTACCTCCCCGACATGTTCGGCCACGTCGCGCAGATGCCCCAGCTCCTGCGCCTCGCCGGCCTCGAGCACGCGGTGGTGTGGCGCGGCGTGCCCGAGCGACGATCACCCAGACCGCGTTCTGGTGGCACGCGCCCGACGGCTCGACGCGTGCGCGCCGAGTACCTCTACGGCTCGTACTCGAACGGTCGCGACCTCCCCGCCGACCCCGCGCAGCTCGTGGCCCGGGCGCGCGGCTACGAAGCCGAGCTCGGGGCGGCCGCGCTCCCGGGCGGCGGCATGCTGCTCATGAACGGCACCGACCACCTCCTCCCGCAACCGTGGCTCGGCGCGCGTGGTCGCCGCCGCCAACGCGACTGCAGGACGACTACCAGCTTCTCGGTCACGTCGCTCGGCGAGTACGTCGCGACGCAGCCGGTCGACGGCCTCGCCACCTGGTGCGGCGAGCTGCGCTCGGGCGCGCGCGCGAACGTGCTGATGGGCGTCGCGTCGAACCGGGTCGACGTGCACCAGGCGCGCCGCCGCGCGCCGAGCGCGCGCTCGAACGGCTCGCCGAGCCACTGAGCGCGCTGCTCCTGCCCGCCGGCGAGTACCCCGCCGCGCTGCTCGACGATCGCGTGGCGCCAGCTCGTGCTCAACAGCGCGCACGACTCGTCGTGCGCGTGCAGCGACGACGAGGTCGTCGACGCGGTGCGCGTGCGCTACCAGGAGGCGCGCCACATCGGCGAGGCGCTCACCCGCGACGCGCTGCGCAGCACTGGCCACCGAGGTCGACGCACCGCCGTCGTCGACCATCGTCGTGAACCCGTCGCCGCGCGTCCGCGGACGGCCTGGTCACGGTGCCGTTGCCCGGGGACGGGCCCGGTGCACCTCGTCGCGCTCGACGACGGCACCGCCTGCCCGACCCAGGTGGTCGCACGACGTCCGCCGGCGAGGGCATCTCCACCGTCGTGGTCGGGCCAGAAGATCCGGTGGGTGCTCGAGATGATGCGCGGCCCGGAGCTCGCCGGGTGCCCGCATCGCTCGGGTCGAGCACGGACCGTCCGGCCGACGGCACCGTCGAGTTCACGTTCCACGACGCCGGCGCCCGGCGAGGACGACCTCGACCTCGAGGCCACCAAGGAGGCGCTGCTCGCGCTGGGCGAGGCCGGCGCGACGATCTCGATCCGTCAACGGCGGGCGCCGGTGCGCGAGGTCGTGTTCGCCGCCGGATCCCGTACCCGGCTTCGGCTGGCGCACCTACCGGGCGGTCGACGGCGACGGGCCCCCGACCGCCCGGTGCGCGCCGACCGGCCACACGCTCGCCAACGAGCACCTCCGCGTCGAGGTCGACCCGGTCGACGGCACGCTCACCATCGAGCGCTGACGGCGTGCGCGTCACCGGCGCGAACCGCTACGTCGACGGCGGCGACGGCGGCGACACCTACAACTACTCGCCGCCCGCGGTCGACACGATCGTCGACCGAGCCCGAGTCGGTCGTCCGTCGCGGTCGACGAGTCGGGCCCGGTGCGGGCCCGCGTCGTCGTCACCGCGACGTACCGCTGCCGACGCACGCCGATCGGCGACGAGCGGTGCCTGCGAACGCCGCAGCGACGAGCTGCACGACGACCGAGATCGTCACCACCCTCGAGCTGCGCACCGGTGAGCGGTTCCTGCGCGTGCACGTCGAGCTCGACCACCGCGTGCGCGACCACCGCCTGCGCGCCCACTTCCCGCTGCCCGCGCCCGGTCGACGGTTCCGACGCCGAGTGCGCGTTCGCGGTCGTGCACCGCGGGCTCACCGCCGAGGGCGGCCCGCACGAGTTCGGGCTTGCCGACGTTCGTGTCGCGGCGCTTCGTCGACTGCTCGCCGACGGCGACGTCGGTCTCGCGCTCCTGCACGACGGTCTGCTCGAGTACGAGGTCGTCGACTCGGGCGGTCGGCGAGGTCGCGCTCACCCTGCTCCGCGCCACCGGCTACCTCTCGCGGTCGGAGCTGTCGCTCCGACCCAACCCGGCCGGACCGCTCGATCCGCTCGAGGGACCACAGCTCCAACGGCCGCCTCGCCGCTCGACTACGCGGTCCTCCCCCACCGCGGCGACTGGCGCGCCGCGTCGCTCCCCGCCGCCGCCGACGACTTCCTCGTTCCCCTCGAGCGGGTGCGGGGTGGCGGCTGGCCCGGGGCATCCGCCGCGCCGACCGGTCACGCGCTCCGCGTCGACGGGCGCCGAGGTCTCGGCCGTGCTGCGCGACGCACACCGGCGCGCTCGTCCTGCGGCTGGTCAACCTCTCGCCCGATCCCACGGACGCCCGTCGTGACGCGGCGACGACGCACCGGCGGTCGGCGATGTCGTGCGACCTCACCGGCGCGACGCACGGACCGTTCGCCGGCCGCGTGACGCTCCGACCGTGGGAGATCCTCACGCTGCGCCTCGTCGACGGCTGACCCTGCCCGTCAACGCAGCGGACGGGACAGCAGCACCTCGCCGCGCGGGTCGTTCGACGACCACGACGGATCGAGGCCCGGTGCACGTCACCCGGACCCCCTCGGGAACCTCCCACAGCAGCGCGGGACGTTCGCCGTGCCACCGCACCGAGTACGACACCAGGCCGCGCCGCGTCGGCGCGTCACGGACGTCGAACGTCAGGCCGTCCCACACCGCCGGCCAGTCGTCGAGCAGGACCACGGTGTCGTCGCCGTCGGTGACCACGACGTCGCGCACCGCCGACAGCAACCCCGCGCGGCCCATCGGGCGCGAGCGCACGCACGCCGGCCCACGAACCAGTCGCCGGCTGCCGACGGGCCATGCGACGCCGCTCCCGGCCGGTGAGCCGGTACCATCCGACCGTGGCCTCGGCGTCCAACCCCCAGTCCTCGAGCACCGCGACCACTGCCGGATCGACCTTCCAGGCCTGCCCGGCCAACACCGTCGCCGGCGCCGCGGCATCGATCGCCGCCTGCAGGGCCGGATCCGGCACCTCGACGCGCAACCCCCGATCCAATTGGACCTGCCACCCTCGCGCGACCGCGTCCGGCGCAGGGAGCGCGCCCACGTCGGCGGCGCCGAGACCGCGGATGCCCGAGCGCGACCGCGGCGCGCAGCGCGGTCCGGTGCGCGACCGGGTAGAGGAACGCGGCGACCAGTCGCGCCCCTCGATCCTGGCGGGCTGCGAACGGCGCGTCGGACGCCGCGCCACTGGTCACGATCTCCTCGGTGGTGCCGTCGCCGCTCAGCGCCCAGCGCGACGGCGGCCGCGCCGTGCGCAGCGCGCTCCGGCCGTCGACGAACACCGTCGTGTCGTCGAGGTCGACGCGCGTCGCGCCCCGCACCACCAACGCGACCACGAACGGCGCGGGCGATTCATCGGCGATCTCGACCACCGCGACCTCGCCGACGTCGGCCACTGGCGCGCCGTACACGTGGTGCACCGCGTCACCACCCGGCACCCGCATCGACGTCCGTACCACCGGCGTACCGTCGACCAATTGCTGACGGACCGCCGCTTCGCGGGCCGGCACGTGCCAGCGGTCGTCGGCCCCGATCCACCAGTCGAGCTCCCACCCGGCCGCGTCGCGGGCTCACCCGACCGGTCGCGCCGACCGACGCGCCCCGGCGCGCCTCCGAGCACGCCGATCGCGACGTCGTCGCGGTCCGTCACCATGCACCCATCACGAGAGGCCGTGCAGCTCCGCCTTCGCCTCGCGCAACATGAGCTCGGGGACGAGCTCGGCGGGGCGGCGACCGTCGTACAGCACCGCGCCCACCATCGACGCGATCGGCATCTCGATACCCGCGCGCTCGGCGAGCTCGAGCAGCGCGGCGGTGCTCTTGACGCCTTCAGCCACCATGTTCATCTGCGCGACGATCTCGTCGAGGGATCGGCCGCGGCCCAACTCGAAGCCGACCGTCCGGTTACGACTCTTCGGGCTCGTGCAGGTCGGCGACGAGGTCACCCAGCCCCGCGAGACCGGCGAAGGTCATCGGTTCACCGCCGAGCGCCACGCCCAGCCGAGCCACTTCGGCCAGCCCACGCGTGATCAACGCTGCCTGCGTGTTGTCGCCGTACCCGAGTCCGGCGGCGGTGCCCGATGCGAGCGCGATGACGTTCTTCAGTCGCGCCCGCCACCTCGCAGCCGATGACGTCGGGGTTCGTGTACACCCGGAAGCTCCGGCTCATGCAGAGCTGTTGGAGTCCCCGAGCGGTGTCGGTGTCGCGGCAGGCGATCACCGACGCCGCCGGCTGACCCTCGGCGACTTCGCGCGCCAGGTTGGGTCCGGTCAACACCGCCACCCGATCGGGATCGTGGCCGTCGAGCACGTCGAGGGTCACCTCGGTCATCCGCAACAGCGTGCCCTGCTCGATGCCCTTCGCCAGGCTGACCACCGGGACGTCGGCCCGCACGAGGGGCGCCGCCGCCTCGAGCACCGCCCGGTATCCGTGCGACGGCACCGCCATCACCACCACGCCGGCGCCGTCGCACGCGGCCGCGAGGTCGGTCGTGGCGCGGAGGTCCGGAGGCAACGCGATGCCCGCGAGGTACGTGGTGTTCTCGTGCCGGACGCCGATCTGTTCGACCAGTTCCGAGTTGCGTCCCCACAGCGTGGTCGGCGCGTGCTCGCTCATGATCGCGGCGACGGTCGTCCCCCACGAGCCGGCGCCGATCACGGCCACGGACACTGCGGACTCCACGCTCGGTAGCATACGTGCAGCGATGTTCCCCGACTCCGGAGTCGTCATCCCGATTCGCGCGTTCGCGTCGGGCAAAGCGCGCTTGGCCGAATCCCTGGACGTGGCGACGCGGGCGGCACTCGGACGCCAGTGGGCGGGAACCGTCGTACAGGCCGCAGCACCGCTGACCACGGTCGTGGTGTCGTCGGACCCCGAGGTGCGTGAGTGGGCGGCGCTCCTCGGGGTCGAGGTCGTCGACGACCCCGGCACGCTCGACCGCGCCGCCGCCGTGGGTCGCGACCGCCTGCGCGATCGGGGATGCACACGGGTCATCGTCGCCCACGCCGACCTCCCCTACCCGCGGTCGCTGGATCGTTTGCGCACGTGACGGCGCGCAACCCGTCGTCGCCCTGGTCCCCTGTCACCGCGACGACGGGACGCCGGTACTGTCGATCCCGACCGCGGTCGACTTCCGCTTCGCCTACGGGCCGGGCTCGTACCGTCGGCACGCGGCCGAAGGCCGGCGGCTCGGACTCGGCGTTCGGGTGATCCGCGATCGTGACCTCGCCTTCGACGTCGACGTGCCCGACGACCTCGCCGAGCTCGCCACGCCGGCGCCGTGATCCCCGCGCACGTCCTCGCCGTCGGGGCGCATCCCGACGACATCGAGTTCGGATGCGGGGCCACCCTCGCGACGTGGGCGGCCGCCGGTGCGCGCGTCGAACTGGCGGTACTCACCGACGGCTCGAAGGGCACCTGGGATCCGCACACCGATCTCGCGGCGCTCGTGGCCACCCGCCACGACGAGCAACGTGCCGCGGCGGCGCGACTCGGCGCCGCCGAGGTGCACTTCTTCGACGTGATCGACGGCGAGCTGGACGACGATCCCATCACTCGCGAGCGACTGTGCGCGCTCCTCCGCGCCGTGCGTCCGGACACCGTCCTCGGCCACGATCCCTGGAAGCAGTACCGCCTCCATCCCGACCACCATCACGCGGGCCAACTCGTGATCGACGCGATCGTCGCGGCCCACGATCCCCACTTCTTCCCCGGCGCCGGCTCCCCTCATCGCCCCGATCACCTGCTCCTGTTCGAGGCCCAGGTCGTGGATCACGTGGAAGCAGTCGATGGCGCGGCCGTCGACGCCAAGATCGACGCCCTGCTGTGTCACCACAGCCAGTGGCGTTCCACCATGGGCATCGACGAGTCCGGTCCCCACGCGGCGACACAACGCGACGCGTTCGCGGCCAAGGTGCGGGCCGAGATCCTCGACGCCGGTGGGGAACCCTTCAAGTCCCTCACCGACCTCTGACCCGAAGAACGGACAACCAAGAACCAAGAACGAAGAAGGAGGGCCCCGGAGGGCCCTCCTTCCCACTCGACGCTGGTGCGGGTGCTACCGGCGCTTGGTGACGCGGCGCTTCGCGGGCGCCTTCTTGGCAGTGCGCTTGACCACGCGGCGCTTCGCCGGGGCCTTCCTCGCGGCTGCCTTCTTCACGGTGCGGCGCTTCGCCGGAGCCTTCTTGGCAGTCCGACGCTTCGCCGGAGCCTTCTTGACGGTCCGACGCTTCGCCGGAGCCTTCTTGGCAGTCCGACGCTTCGCCGGAGCCTTCTTGACGGTCCGACGCTTCGCCGGAGCCTTCTTGGCAGTCCGACGCTTCGCCGGAGCCTTCTTGACGGTCCGACGCTTCGCCGGAGCCTTCTTCGCCGCTGCCTTCTTGACAGTACGACGCTTGGCCGGCTTCCGTGCCGTCGTCTTCTTCGCGACTCGACGCTTGGCCGGCTTACGGGCCGTCGTCTTCTTTGCCGCTGTCTTCCGTGCTGTGCGTCTCTTTGCGGGAGGCACGGTCACCACCTTTCGCTAGGGATGTTCATTGCGAGGAACCGGCGGGAGCCGATACCTACTTGTTCACGGCTGACTTGAAGGCGGCTCCTGCAGAGAACTTCACGCCCTTTGACGCCGCGATCTGGACCGGCTCACCCGTGCGCGGGTTGCGACCGGTGCGGGCCGCGCGCGATGACCGGGAAAACGAACCGAAACCGGGGAGTGTGACCTTGTCGTCCTTTGCGACCGCGGCCTGTACCGAATCGATGAGCGCGTTCAACGCGCGCTCCGCGTCGGCTTTGCTGAGCCCGGCCCCCTCCGCGATGTTGTCGACGAGCTCTGACTTGTTCACGCTGGCCTCCGAAATGTGTGCGTGTTCTCAGGAAGTTGAACGCATTTACGTCGATACGTCAAGCATTTCCATGTCGCGTGACGACACGCGTGTGCACCTTGCGACATTGCGACATTTGCATTCCACAATGTGCCCGCAACATGCGCGCGCAAACGCGCGACTCCCAGTCAGGGTACGACAGTCGACGCACAAAGTGGTGGATATCGCGTCGTTTCGCGTTCCGACGGCGCGTGCTGAGGCGCGTCTGATCGCGCGTGTCACGGATCACATGCGTCGCGCGCGCGAGCGCGCGGCGCGGACGTCGCACGCGCGGAGAAGCCCGGCCCTCAGGCCGGGCTTCTCGCTGCAGCCCCGAGCAGATTCGAACTGCCGTTACCGCCTTGAGAGGGCGGCGTCCTCGGCCACTAGACGACGGGGCCAAACTGGCGTACCAGAGACGCTTGCTGCGAGCTCGGGGGGGAGGACTCGAACCCCCAAAGACAGGACCAGAACCTGTTGTGTTGCCGATTACACCACCCCCGAAGGTCCGTCCAGAGTAGCGGACGGGTCCCCCGGCGTCACGCCAAGCGGTCGCGGGCGGCGCGGAGGCGAGCGAGGGTGCGCTCGCGTCCGAGCAGGAGCATCGAGTCGAACAGCGGGAGCCCGCGGTGCACCCCTTCGACCGCGGCGTAGAGCGCGGGCATCGCCTTCCGCGGCTTCAGACCGAGTTCCTCGGATCACCGGTTGGATGGCGAGCGCGTCGAGCGTCCACTCGCAGTGCTCGAGGTACGCGATCACCGCGTCGAACACGTTCACCGACCCGCTCGGTTTTCTCGACGACGGTCCACGAGTCGGGCGCGATCACGAACTCTGTCGTCGGTCGACGAACAGGAAGTCCATCTGCTCGACGAGCTGCGCGAGGGTCACCGCCCGCTCCTGCGCGATGACGACCGCGGCGCGCGAACACCTCGGCGTCGAACCGGTCGGCCGAACCGCGCCCGCGCCATGGGTTCGACCCGAGTGATCAGGTCCTCGAGTGACGAGCCGGCGGATCCATTCGCCGTTGAGCCAGTCGAGCTTCGCCCGGTCGAATCCCGCGGCCGCGTGGGTGACCCGGTCGAGATCGAACGCGGCGACGAGCTCGCTCGCGCTCATGACCTCGTTGCCGTCGTCGGCCGGCGCCCAACCCGAACAGCGCGATGTAGTTCATCAACGCCTCGGGCAGGTACCCGTCGGCGAGGAAGTCCTCGAGCGCCACTGCGCCGTGGCGCTTCGACAGCTTGGCCCGGGACTCGACGTCGACGATGAGTGGAAGGTGCGCGTACTGGGGCACGTCGGTCGCGCCCAGCGCCGCTCGCAGCGCGAGGACCCGATGCGTCGAATCGATGAGGTCCTCGCCGCGGATCACCTGCGTGATCTCCATCTCGAGATCGTCGACCGCGTTCGCAAGGAAGAAGATCGGCGTGCCGTCGGACCGCAGGATCACGAAGTCGTGGATGAGCGACCACTCGACCCGGACCTCGCCGCGGATCAGATCGGTGAAACGTGCTCACGCCGTCGTCGGGCGTGCGGAACCGGATGGTGCGCGGTCGACCTTCCGCCGCCCGCGCCACGCGCTCGTCGGGGGTCAGCGCGCGGCAGTGACCGTCGTACCCCGGCGCTCGGCCCGCGGCGATGGCGGCGTCGTTGCGCTCCTTCACCTCGTCTTCGGTGCAGTAGCACTCGTACGCGTCGCCCTGGGCGAGGAGGCGATCGGCGGCGGCCCGGTAGATCTCGAACCGGGAGCTCTGCAGGATCGGGCCTTCGTCCCAGTCGAGGCCGAGCCATCGCAGGGTGTCCTGGATGCCGACGACCCACTCGTCGCGGCTCCGGGCGACGTCGGTGTCCTCGATGCGCAGCACGAAGACGCCCCCACCTTCCGAGGACTGGTGGTGACGGGCGTAGAGCCAGTTGAACAGCGCGGTGCGCGCGCTCCCGATGTGCAGCGAGCCCGTGGGTGCGGGCGAGAACCGGACGCGAACCATCGTACAACGACTGTTGCAGGCGAGGCGCGGAATTCTTCGACGCAGCGCGGGAACCTGGGGCGGCATCCGCAGCACCGCGTCGGGTACCGCGTCCACCAGCGCCCGCCGCACGTCGTACTCGTGGTCGGCGCCGTGGAGCACCGCGGTTCGCCATTCCGCGAACGTCGGGCTCGACGTCACCCTGGTAGCCGAGCAAGTTCGAGCGCGATCTCGACGTCGGCCATGGTCGGCGCGCGTCCGAACGACGCCGCCCGCTTCATCCCCACCTCGGAGATCACCGCCAGGGCGTCGGCCATCGACTCGTGCGGCGCCGAGCGTCACCTTGTCGCGCAGCCGGTTCGCCAAGGTGACTGCGTATCCGACGTTGGGGCCGGGGCGCCCGAGCAGATCACCGGTCGGCTGGCCGGCCACGAGGTCACCGGGGCGGTCGGCCCGCCACCCGACCGCCGCGGGCAGGTGCACGCCGGGGGCCAGGTTGGTCTCCTGGCGGGGCAGGTCTTCGAGATCGGGCGCGACGAACGGATCGGTGGGCATGGGTGAGTGCTACTGCCCCGCGTCGCTCTGGAGCAAGCCGTACACCAACGAGTCGTACAGCGCCTGCCACGACGCCTCGATGATGTTCTCGCTCACCCCGATGGTCGTCCAGGTCCGGTCGCCGTTGGTCGAGTCGACCAGCACCCGGGTCACCGCGCCCGTCCCCTTCGCGGTGTCGAGCACCCGCACCTTGTAATCGGTGAGGTGCACGTGGGCCAGCGCCGGATGACGGTCGCCGAGCGCGGACCGCAGCGCGCTGTCGAGCGCGTTCACGGGTCCGTTGCCTTCCGACGTCGCGATGATCCGCTCCCCGTCGACGTGCACCTTGATCGTCGCCTCGGTGGTCACCGCACCCGCCGCCGCGGTGCCCGGCGCCGCAAACGGCTCGTCGTCGGTGATGACGCGGAACGACTCCACCTCGAACCACGGCTGTTCCCAACCGCCGGCGCGCCGCATGAGCAGCTCGAGCGACGCGTCGGCCACCTCGAAGTGGTATCCCTCGTGCTCCATCCGCTTCAGGGTGTCGATCAGCTCGTTGAGCTGCGGACCGTCGAGGGTGACACCGAGCTCCTTGGCCTTCAGCGTGAGCGTGCTCTTACCCGCCAGCTCCGACACGACGAATCGCGTGCCGTTGCCCACCGAGTCCGGCGGGATGTGTTCGTACGCGTCGGGCCGCTTCGCGATCGCGCTCACGTGGAGGCCGGCCTTGTGCGCGAACGCGGAGGACCCGACGTACGCGGCCTGCGGGTTGAGCGCCATGTTCACCAGTTCGGCCACGTGGTGCGCGACGGGCGTCAGCCGCTCGAGCCGGTCGGCAGGGATGGTCTCGATCCCCATCTTCAGGGTGAGGTTCGGGATGATGGTGGTGAGGTTGCAGTTGCCGGTGCGCTCGCCGTAGCCGTTGATCGTGCCCTGTACCTGGATGGCGCCGGCTCGCACCCCGGCGAGCGCGTTCGCCACGCCGGTCCCGGCGTCGTCGTGGAGGTGCACGGCGACACCGGCGTCGGTGCCGAAGTACGCGACGACCTCACGCACGATTCGCTCCACCTCGTTGGGCAGCGTGCCGCCGTTGGTGTCGCACAGCACCAGGCGGGTGGCACCCGCCTGCACCGCGCCCTCGAGCACCCGCATCGAGAACTCGGAGTTGCGGCGGTAGCCGTCGAAGAAGTGCTCGGCGTCGTAGAACACGTCGCGACCGTCGGCCTTCAGGAACGCGACCGAGTCGGCGACCATGGCGACGCCTTCGTCGAGCGTCGTGCCGAGCGCCTCGAGCACGTGGTAGTCCCACGCCTTGCCCACGATGCACACCGTCGACGTACCCGCGGCGAGCAGGTTGCGGAGCGTGTCGTCCGAGTCGACCTTCCCCTTGACTCTCCTGGTCGAACCGAAGGCGACCAGGATCGAGGCGTCCAACGACAGGTCGGTCGGCGCGCGCCGGAAGAACTCGTCGTCCTTCGGGTTGGCTCCGGGCCAGCCCGCTTCGATGTACTTCACGCCGAGCCAGTCGAGCTGCTCGGCGATACGGAGCTTGTCGTCGACGGTCAGCGAGATGCCCTCGAGCTGGCTGCCGTCGCGCAGCGTCGTGTCGTAGATCTCGACCCGCTCGGGCCAGCTCGGGTCGCGTACCGGGGTCACATCGTTAACGGACATACTCCAACCAGTCCTTGTACTGCTCCACCTCGCCGCGCACCGCGGCGAAGTACGTCTCCTGGAGCTTGCGGGTCATCTCCCCCCGGTTGCCGATCTCGCGGTCGTCGACCGAACGGATCGGCACCACTTCCGCCGCGGTCCCGGTGAGGAACGCCTCGTCCGCGAGGTAGAGGTCGTGACGGAGCAGCTGCTCCTCCTTCACGGGGTAGCCGAGGTCACGCGCGATGGTCATGATCGAGTCGCGGGTGATGCCCGCGAGCGCGCCGCTCGACAGCGGCGGTGTGATGAGCGTCCCGTTCTTCACGATGAAGAGGTTCTCGCCGGTGCACTCGGCGACGAACCCCTGCGTGTTCAGCAGGATCGCCTCGTCGTAGCCGGACTGCACCGCTTCCACCTTGGCCAGGCTCGAGTTGATGTAGATGCCGGTGCCCTTGGCCGCGACCGGGTTGATGTTCGGGTCCATGCGCCGCCACGACGACACCTTCATGCGCACGCCCGCTTCGAGGCTCTCCTCGCCGAGGTACGCGCCCCACGGCCACACCGCGATCGACACGTTGACCTCACACGGCAGCGGGTTGAGCCCGATCTCGCCGTAGCCGAGGAACGCGATCGGCCGCACGTAACACGAGTCGAGCCCGCTCTCGCGCACGGTGAGCTTGCACGCGTCGACGAGCTGATCACGCGTCCACGGGATCGTCATCATGATGAGCTTGGCCGAGTCGAACAGCCGTTGGATGTGGTCGGTCAGGCGGAAGACGGCGGGACCGTCGGCGGCCGCGTAGGTGCGGATGCCCTCGAACACGCCCGAGCCGTAGTGCAGGCTGTGCGTGAGGACGTGGACCTTCGCCTCGTCCCACGGCACCAACTCGCCGTCCATCCAGATCTTCTCGGTCTTCTCGATGGGCATGGCTAGATCCTCCCGGCTATTGCAGTACCGATCTCGGTGGTCGATCCGTTGACGTCGTCCGACTTGTCGACCGCGGCCTGTACCCGCGCCGCCGCGTCGGCTTCACCCAGGAACTCCAACATCATCGCGGCCGAGATGATGGCGGCGCGCGGATCCGCCTTCCCGGTCCCGGCGATGTCGGGGGCCGAGCCGTGGACCGGCTCGAACAACGACGGCCCCGTGCGCGCCGGGTTCAGGTTGGCCGACGCCGCCCGCCCGATCCCCCCGGAGATGGCGCCGCCGAGGTCGGTGAGGATGTCACCGAAGAGGTTGTCGGTGACGATCACGTCGTAGCGGCTCGGGTCCTGCACGAAGTAGATGCAGGCGGCGTCGACGTGGTGGTAGGCGGTGCTGACGTCGGGGAAGTCGGCGGCAACCGCATCGAACCCGCGCTGCCACAGATCGCCGGCGAAGGTCAGCACGTTGGTCTTGTGCACGAGGGTCAGGTGCTTGCGCTCGCGCGCCTGCGCCAGCTCGAACGCGAAGCGTGCCGCGCTCGACGCCCAGGCGGGTGTTCACCGAGCCCTGGGTCGCGACCTCGTGGGGCGTGCCCTTGCGCAGGAACCCCCCTTCCCCCGCGTAGGTGCCCTCGGTGTTCTCGCGCACCACGAGCATGTCGACGCCGTCGTTGAACCGGCTCGGTCCCGCGACGAACGGGCGCAGGTTGATGTAGAGGTCGAGCTCGAAGCGCAGCGTCAGCAGGAGACCCCGCTCGATCACCCCGGGCGGGACGTCGGGGGTGCCGACCGCGCCGAGCATCACCGCATCGAGGGCGCGGATGGCGTCGAGGTGCTCGTCCTCCAGGATCACGCCGTCCCGCAGGTAGCGGGCGCCGCCGAGGTCGAAGGGCACCGCGTCGTACGCGACGCCGGCGGCGTCGACGCACTTCATGGCCTCGGCCACGACTTCGGGGCCGATGCCGTCCCCGCCGATGATCCCGATCTGGTGGCTCACGTGACGTCCTCGAGGGTGAGTGTTCCCGGCAACGAAAAACCGCCCACCGAAGTGGACGGTCGACTGCGAACGCCGGGGTGCCGGCGTTCGCTACGAAATGATGATGACGGAGCAGGAAGTGGTGCGCGGCATGAACCAGTCATCGTACCAGCTCAGGGCCCAGGTCTCCATCGGGTTCCCGAGCGCCTGAGACGGCGCTGAGACTGCGAGCGCTCGGTTCGGGCATCCTCACCGTAGTCTGGAGGATTCATTCTCTCGGCCGCCTCGGAGGGCAGCGCATGGGTCGCATCTGGAAGTGGGTGGCGCTCGGAGTCGTCGTCGCGGTCGGCGTGGTCTTCGCCGGGTGGTACTTCTTCCTGAAGAGCGATCCCGAGCCCCGAGCCGCGATCAAGCTCACGCCCGTCGTCACCAACAGCACCGTCGCCGGCGGTACCACCGGCACCAGCGGCAGCCACCGCCACCTCCGGGCTCGACGGTACGTGGACGGTCAAGCCCGGGAACTCGCAGAACTTCGTCGGCTACCGGGTCACCGAGAAGCTGTTCGCCAACATCACCGACACGACCGCCACCGGCCGCACCGACAACGTGACCGGAAGCCTGAAGATCGACGGCACCACCATCAGCGACGTCACCGTCACCGCCGATCTGGGCGACCTGAAGTCCGACAACGACTTCCGCGACGACCGGATCAGGAGTGAGGGCCTGGAATCCGACCGGTTCCCCCAGGCCAAGTTCGTGCTGACGTCACCGATCACGTTGGCGTCGGTGCCGGCCGCCGGTGAGACGGTCAAGGCCCAAGCCACCGGTGACTTCACGCTGCACGGGGTCACCAAGAGCGTGACCGTCTCGCTCGAGGGCCGCTGGGACGGCAAGCAGGTCCAGGTGGTCGGCAACCTGCCGGTCAAGTTCAGCGACTACAACATCACCGCGCCGAGCGCCGCCGGCCGTCGCCTCGATCGACGAGAACGCCGAGATGGAGTTCCAGCTCTTCTTCGATCGGAGTTGAGGAAGGCTCGTCAGACGCTGTCGCAAGGAGAGCTCGGACGGCGAGCCGGTAGCCTGCACCGATGGATCCGTCGCACCTCTCGCAGCAGGCTCACGCCCGGCTCCAGGAGGAGCTCGCCGAACGATCGGGGCCCCGCCGACGCGAGATCTCGGCCTGGATCGAACGCGCCCGGGAGCACGGCGACATCAAGGAGAACGCCGACTACGACGCGGCGAAGAACGAGCAGGGCCACAACGAGGCCCGCGTCCGCCAGATCGAGGAGATCCTGCGGACGGCCGTCGTCGTCGAGGGCCCCGCGGGTGACGTCGTCGCGCCGGGCACCGTCGTCGAGATCCGCATGGAGGGCGACGACGACACCACCTCATATCTGGTCGGCTCCATCGAGGAGCGCAGCGACCAATTCGAGGTGCTGTCCACGTCGTCCCCGCTCGGGCAGGCGCTCCTCGGGCACGGACCCGGAGAGACGGTCAGCTACGACGGGCCCCGGCGCACGTTCGCGGTGGAGATCGTCGGGGTCAGCCCCCTGGGTTGATCAGGCGACCCGCAGCACGAAGCTGGCCTACCCGCCCAGAGCGGAGTCCCCGAGACTGCCGTCCACGTGGCGCCCGCCTGCGATCCGACGGTTGGCTTCACGATGTCGGCAACGCCGACGAACTGTGGACCATTGGCGGTGCCGTACGAGGCAGCCGGTGATGTGCGCTGCACGTACGTTGCCACGTTGGCGCCAACGGAAGTGTTCCCCATGACGAAGCTCACGACCAACGCGTTGGGGGTCGCGGTCGTGATCGCGGTGCGTGAGTAGTAGGTGGCTGACGCAGCGCTCGTCGTTGCTAGGGCTGTGACGCCATCGAACGGCGTCGTGGCATCGACGCACCGGTAGATCACCGCGAAGGCCGCGGCAAGTGATTGCGTCGTGGAGATGCTCACCGTCGCACTGGTCTCGCCGCCGACGGCGAGGAGGGAGAAGACCCGCATGCGCAGAGCCTGTTGGCCTGGCGGGGAGGTCACCGGGCCGATGTTGACCGAGCCCACCTCTGTCCGTGTAGGTGGTGGCACCGGTGACGTCGAGCGCCGCCGTACTCGGCCCCGATGTAGGTGACGAAGACGAGGATCTGGTCGTTCACCTGGACGCCGGCCGGGAGCGTCACCGACAACGTGGACGGCGTCCAGGAGCGGTGGTCGCGAGCGTGCCGACGGCGGCCGCGAACGGGACGTTGCAGGTGGTGGCGGCGGCGGGGCTGGCGAGGCTGTCGATGATGATGGGCGCGGTCCACGCGACGGCACCCGCGGCGGCGGCGCGCTTCAGCAGCGTGCGCCGGTCGAGGCCGGAGCGCGGCGTCGCCGGAGCGTCGGTCTCGTGGCTGCCCGGAACGTCCACTTGCAGTCCTCCGTGGGGGGGCTAGGCGCGGCTGAAGAGTGGAAGCCCCCCTTTTTAGCAGGTTCCGGCACGTGCGCGCGGGATCTGGAGCGTGAACGTGGGCTGACAGCTCGGCCCGGGCCTCCCCGGGGCCCGACTACCGGTCGGTAACGTCGCGCTCCGTGGCCGACCTCTCGGGAGTAGCCAGATCCTTGCGGGACGGGGTCGCTCGAGCCCGTCGCGCCTCGGAACAGCAGGCCGACCGCTGGTGGACCCTCACCCGGCACCGCGTCCAGCGGCTTCCCCGCATCGAGCCCTTCGACGGTGTCGTCCGCTACGCCCTGATCACGGTCAACGCCTCCACCACGCAGTACCTGAAGCTCATGCTCTGCACGCTCGCCGAGCAGTCGAACCTCGGCACCGTGCAACGGATCGTGATCGTCGACAACAAGTCGCGTGACGGCGGCCTCGGATTCCTCCGATCGCTTGCCGACCGTGCGCCTGACGTGCACCTCGTCGAAAACCGCGCCTTCCTCAACCATGCGCGTGGCATGCGAGCCGGCATCCGCGCCCTCGATCGTGCCGAGCGGGACCTTCCCACGAGCGAGCGCGCCAATGTGCTGCTCTTCGTGGATCCCGACGTCGTGTTCCGCAGTCCCACGGCGCTCCGCGACGTCGCGGCGACGATCCTCGCGTTCGACGCGGTGCTCACCGGCGAGGTCCGTCCTCACGGCGACGGCGTCCACCCCAACATCCAGGCATCGTTCCTCGCGTTGCGGCGCGACGTTTTGGCCCGCCGCGACATCCTGCCGTGGATCAACAGCGGTCAGCCGACCTTCGATCTGCAGTGGAGCGTCGTGCGCGCGGGTCTTCCGGTCGCGAACTTCCCGAGCAATGCCGGCGGGCATGTGCTGCACCGGGGTCGATCCGCGGTCGCGGCGGCGGCCGAGTTCACGCCGTTACGCTCCTACGCGGCGGTCCCGTCGGCCGAACCCCACTACATGGGCGTCGCTGACGGAGCCCGCATCTGGGCCGAGATCGAGGCGCGCCACGCGGCACGGCTCACGCCGACCGCCGAACCCGAGCTCGTGGAATCGCTCGCTGTTGCCTTCGAACGCCTCGGGGATCCGACGGATCTGCCTTCGTAGGGTGCGCGCGGTCACACGGGCGTGATGGTCACGGTGCCGTTGCCACTGTTTCCTGCATTGACCCCGTTGCTCATGGTCGTACCGAGGCCGGAGCCACCGCCACCACCTGCACCCGAGAAGCCGCCCAGGCTGCCGGCACCGCCGCCACCGTGGTAGCCACCGCCACCGCCACCGCCGGCACCCGAACCGTTCGCGCCGTTGCCACCCGTGCCCAGCGTCACGCCATCACCGGGCTTTCCGGCGATGGAGGGCGCCGCACCACCCAAACCCCCGGCCAACTGGGTGCCACCCAGGCCGAAGTTCGCCTGCCCCGTGGCGTGGTGGCCGTCTCCCCCGGTCGTGCCACCGCCGGTGCCGCCCGTCGTGTCGTTCGAACTCGCGCCACCGCCACCGCCACCGCCGCCACCGACCACGACCCTAAAGTTCACGGTGCTCCCGCCCTGCCGGACATCAGACGCGCCGCCGCCGCCGCCGGCGGCATAGACACTGGGGGTGGGGTGGTGTTGTCGTCGCCGCCGTTCCCGCCACCGTTCGTTCCTCCCGCGCCGCCGAGGGCACCGCCACCGAAGAAGTTCGCGCCAACGCCGCCCACGAAGACGTTGAGCGTCTCGCCGGGCGTCACCGTGAGCGTGAGCGTGGCCTGGCCTCCGAGCCCACCCTGGCTGTTGGTGCCCTGGCCATTCCCGCCCGCGGCCCCGATGGCCACGATGGCCACCGTCGTGACACCTTCGGGCACGACGTACGGCTGTCCGTTCGTGACCGTTCAAGCTTGGGTCGTTGAAGACCACCGGGGGCGCGGTGAGCGCCGCGGCAGGGGACGTGAGACTTTCGACGATGACCGGCGCGCTCCACGCGATCGCTCCGGCCGCCGCGGCACGCTTCAACATCGTGCGTCGGTCGAAGCCGCCCGGCTCCGTCGGATCTGCTCCCCCGTCCGGGGCCAACTCGTGCATGGCGTTTCCTCGCAGCCCACGGGGCCGACCGTGTACCTGGGCGTCGCCGGTTCCCCTTCGTTCCCTGGGGGAACCGAGGATATACCCTCTTGCACCGAACGTGTGTTCGTGTATATGCTGGTGGTACGCCGCGAGGGTCGGGCGGTCGAAGACCCTCCTCTCTGATTTCGATGCTCTGATTTCGATGCTGGAGGAGGTCGCGCGTGTCCGAGCTGCATGACGTGGCGGTTCGCTTCCGTACTGCGCTCGCGGCCTTCGACCCGCGGGAGCTCGCGGTCTCCGAATGCGCCGACCTCGTGCGCGAGCTGGCCGCGGCCCGCAAGGCGTGCCAGGCGGTCGAGGCCGTGGTCGCGGCCCGGGCCGCGGCGCTGCGGCGCGTCGCGTCGTGCCGGATTCGCCGACGCGAGTGACTGGCTCGCCGCGCTGACCGGCTCCACCACGCACGACGCCCGCGCCGCGCTCGCCACCGTCGCCGCGGTCGACGCCTGTCCGCAGACGCGCGATGCGCTCTTCTCGGGCATGGTCTCGGTCGCGCAGGCACGCGAGATCGTCCGCACCGAAGGTGAGGTACCCGGCAGCGAAGGCGAGTTGCTGGAGCTGGCGAGCCGGAGAAGCCTCGGCGCGGTCCGTGAACTGGCGCGCGAGCGCAGGCTCGCGGCGATCCGTCCGGGCGAGCTCTACGCCAGGCAGCGCGCCGCCCGTTCCGTCTCGCACTGGCGCGACGACCTCGGGATGGTGCGCCTGTCGGCGACGCTGATGCCCGAGGTCGGGATCGCCCTGGTCAAGCGGATCGAGATCGGAGCCAAGCGCCGCCGCCGCGACGCGAAGACCGTTGAGCCCTTCCACGCCCACGCGGCCGATGCGTTCGCCGAGATCGTCGCCGGGGGCGGCACCCGGCGCAGTCGGCCGGTCGATCTCGTGCTCGTGTGCGACGCCGCCGCGTGGTTACGCGGTCATGGTCACGCCGGCGAGGTGTCGAAGATCGTCGGCGGCGGGCCACTGCCGGTGTCGGTCGTGAAGGCGTTGTCCGAGAACGCGTTCTACAAGGTCGTGCTGCACGACGGCGTGCAGGTGCAGACCGTCGCGCACTACGGGCGTTCCATCCCCGCACGGGTCCTCACCGCACTCGAGCTCGGCTGCCCACCCGAGTTCGACGGTGCGGTCTGCTCCGAGGAGGGCTGCGATCGCCGCTACGGCCTCGAGTGGGACCACGTCGATCCGGTGGCGAACGGAGGTCCGACGAACGTCGGCAACCTCGAAGCCAGATGCGCACCCCACCATCGCAGCAAGACCGAGCGCGACCGCGCCGCCGGACTGCTCCACGGGAGGCCACCATGACCACCGGTACGCTCGCGGCGGTGAACCTGGTCGGACACGTCGCCGTGGCGCTCGAACGCGACGCGGCGCCGTCGACCGAGTACCTCGTCGGCTGCATGTTGCCGGACCTCGCGGCGATCGCGCGGGTGCGGTTGGCGCGGCCCGACGGTGAGCTCGGACGCGGGGTCGAGTTCCACCACGCGTGCGACACGGTGTTCCACGACTCGGAGTGGTTCCGACACGCGAACCGCGACCTCCGCGACGTGCTGGTGGCGGCGGGCGTCGACTCCGGCGCGGCGCGGGCGTGCTCGCACGCGGGGGTGGAGATGCTGCTCGACGGCGGTCTGGTCGCGGACCCTGCGGTCGAGGCGATCGCGCAGGTCACCCTCGACGCGGTCGACACGGGCGCGGGGGATCTCGCGGCGTTGGCACCCGACGACGGCGCGCGCGGTGTGGGTCGAGCGGCTGCACCTGATCGGGTCGTCGCTCGAGCCGCGCCGGTACGCCGACGCCCGCTTCGTGGCCGAGCGTCTGCACCGCATGACCGCGGGGAGACGACGCATCGAACTGCGGGCCGAGCACGTCGACGCCGTGGCCGCCACGCTCACCGAGTTCCAGCCCGCCATCGTCGGCGCCGCGTCGGAGGTCGTGGCGTCGGTCAGGCAGCAGGTGCTCGAGGAGGCAGGTCCCCAGCCACCTCCACCGGGGGTGAGGATCCGGAGCACGTCGCCGGGCGCGAGGGTGCAGCGTGCACTTGTCCGGCAGGGGATGCGCACGCGCTTCGTCACCGCCGGGCAGCAGCCAGTTCTCGCCCACCGCGCCGGGTGCGCCGCCGGCGAGACCCCAGGGGGCGCTGACGCGGCGCTCGGTGATGAGCGACACGGTCACTTCCTCGAGCGCCTCGAGCTCGCGCCAGATGCCGTCGCCGCCCGTGTGGAGACCGGCGCCACCACTCCCCTGGCGCAGGCCGTAGCGACGAACCCGCATCGGCAGGGTGCGCTCGAACGCTTCGACCGGCGTGTCGAGCGTGTTGGTCATCGCGGTGTGGACACCGCTCATGCCGTCCGCCCACGGGCGAGCTCCCTGACCCCCGCCGATGGTCTCGTAGGAGACCCAACCGCGTGCGCCGCCCAGCAGCACGTTGTTCATCGTGCCCTGGCTCGCGGCGCCGACCCGCTCCGGCATCGCCTGTGCCAGCGCGCCCAGGCACACGTCGGCGACGCGCTGGCTCACCTCGACGTTGCCCGCGCCCACCGCGACCGGTGCGACCGCGGCGACGACCGATCCTGCGGGCGCGATCACGTGCACCGGGCGCATCACGCCGCCATTCGCCGGAAGCGTGGGATCGGTGGCGGCGCGGATCGCGAACGCCACCGCGCTGACGGTCACCGCGTCGACCGCGTTCATGTTGCCCGGGCGTTGCGCGTCGGTGCCGGTGAAGTCGAACGTCACCTCCTCCCCTGCGATCGTCAACGTGACCGTGATCCGCGTCGGTGACTGTTGCTCCGGGCGGGGACCCGCGGAGTCGAGCACGTCGGTGAACGTCCACCGCCCGTCCGGTACGTCGCGCAGCGCGGCGCGCATCCGGCGTTCGCCGTAGTCGAGGATCTCGTCGAATGCACGCGTCTCGGAGAGGCCGGCGAACAGATCGGTGAAGCGGGCCACTCCGAGCTGGTTCGCACCCCGCTGCGCGTCGAGATCGCCACGCCGTTCGTCGGGCGTGCGCGACGCGGCGACGATGCGCGCCAGCGACCTCGTCGTCGAACACGGTGGGCGGCAGCCGCAAGCCTTCCTCGTCGATGGTCAGCGCGTCCGGCGGCATCGAACCCGGCGCGGTGCCACCGACGTCGGCGTGGTGGGCACGGTTGGCCACCCAACCGACCAGCCGGCCCCCGTGCTCGCCACCCGCTCCGCCCAGGACGACCGGCGACACGATGGTGATGTCGTTGAGGTGGGTGCCGCCCGCGAACGGGTCGTTGAGCACCATGGGGGCCACGAGCCCGGTGGCGATCGCGGCGGCGACCGATGCCGGCATCGACCCGAGGTGGACAGGGATGTGCTCGGCCTGGGCGAGCAGCTCGCCATCCGCGGTGAAGAGCGCCGCCGAGCAGTCGGCCCGCTCCTTGATGTTCGGGCTGTACGCGGCGCGGCGCAGCACCGGCGCCCATCTCGTCGGCCACCGACGCGAGCCGTGACGCCGAGGATCTGCAGCTCGGCCGGGGTCACGACGCGCCTCCGGATCGCTGGACCAGCCACGCGCCGGTCGGGCCGGGTTCGGCGACCCAACCCTCCGGCACCTACACGCGTGCAGTCGGCCTCGGCGACCACCGCCGGACCCCGTACCGCGATCGCGGGTGACGGGTCGGGAGATCCTCGATGGTGAGCGACGCCGCCCGGGTGACACGCGCCCGGAGCGCGACCACCTCGACCGGCGCGTCCGGGCGCGCGAACCCGTTGCGCCGCTCGTGCTCTGCGGGGAAGTCGTCGACCTCCGCGCACCACCAGCTCGTGGCTCTGGCCGACGTACCGGCAGTCGAGCCAACCCTCCACCTCGCCACCGGGGAGCAGGGTGCGCGACCCGGGCCGCCGAGCGCGGCTCGTGCGGAGCGCAATCCAGCACGGGACGCGGGGGTCGCGCCACGACTTCACCAGCTCGCGTTGCTCCGGCGAGCACAGCAGCCCGACCGCCGAGAACACGCCCGCGCGCGGCGGCACGATCACGGAGTTCATCCCGAGCAGCGTCGGCCACCGCGCACGCGTGCAGCGGTCCCGCGCCGCCGAACGCGACCAGCGCGAGCTCACGCGGATCGACGCCCTGCTCGACCGTCACCACCCGCACCGCGCGCTCCATCGCCGCGTCGACCACCGCGATCACACCGTCCGCGGTCACGCCGGCGCGTGCGAGCGCGTCCCGCGCCGCGACGACGTCGAGCCGCCCGAAGCCCGGCAACGTGGCCGGGATGCGACCGAGCACGAGATCGGCGTCGGTGACCGTCGCCGCCGTCCCTCCCTGGCCGTACGCCGCCGGGCCCGGATCGGCGCCCGCGCTCTCCGGACCGACCACCAGCGCACCACCGGCGTCGAGCCGCGCGATCGAGCCGCCTCCCGCGCCGATGGTGTGGATCGCGAGCGCGGGCAGGCGCACGGGGAGCCCCGCGACCCGACGGATGGCGGCCGGCTCGGGCACGCCGCCGCGGACGAGACACGACGTCGGTGCTCGTGCCCCCCATGTCGAACGCCACCGCGTCGGGTCGGCCACATGCCGCGGCCAGCGCCGCGGCGGCCCGCACTCCGGCGGCCGGGCCGGACACGAGCAACCGCGCCGGATGCTCGACCGCATCGGGCAAGGGCACGAGACCGCCGGCCGACGTCATGACCAGGACGTCGTCGGCGACCGAGGCCAGGCTCCGGAGGTACGGCGCGCACACCGTCCGCAACGCCGCGTCGACGGCGGTCGTGACCATCCGCTCGTACTCGCGGAACTCGGGCGACACCTCGTGCGAGCACACGATCTCGACGATCCCGCGGCCCCGAAGCACCGCCGCCACCTCGCGTTCGTGACGCGGGTCGAGATCGGCGTGGAGCAGGCACACCGCCACCGCATCCACGGATCCGAGCTCGGGCACGACACCGTCGAACGGTTCGAGCTCGCGGCCGCGGGCGTCGAGTCTTCCCGCCACCTCGAACCGGAGCGCTCGCGGGATGAGGGGCGCGGGACGGTCGACGCGCGCGTCGTAGAGGGACGGTCTCGCCTGGCGAGCGATCTCGAGCACGTCGGCGAAGCCGCGCGTCGTCACCAACGCCACCCGACCGAGTCGGCGCTCCAACAGCGCGTTCGTCGCCACCGTCGTGCCGTGGGCAAGAACGTCAGGCCGGACACCCGCGCACGCTTCCACCACGGCACGCGACGGGTCGTCAGGAGTCGACGGTACCTTCACGACCCTGCCGTCATCGCCCACCAGATCGGTGAACGTGCCCCCCGTGTCCACCCCCAGGCGCATGGACGCGACGCTAGTGACGGCGGTTGAGCAACCGTCGCTTCGGCGCGACGCCGTTGCGGACCGCGTCGAGGGCGGCGTTCTTGGCCGCGTCGTCGAGCTTGCGCTCGTTCCGATCGGTGAGCTCGAACCGGTCGACCGCCGTCCCGTCGATCGTCACGAGCCGCGCCGAGTGGACGCTCGTTCCCGCGCTCGCCATCGCCGCAGTGAGGCTGTGCAGCAGCCCGCGTCGGTCGGGGCTGCGCACTTCGCAGATCGTGTACCACGGTGACGCGTGATCGTCGAACCGCAGCTCGGCGTCGGGGTTCGGCGACGATTCGAGCGGCGCGTCGAACGCGGTGACGATCGCCGCTTCGAGCTTCACCGGGTCCGGTGGCGGCAGCTCCGCCAGCTCGTCCGGTGCGACGCGCTGCACGAGGAAGGTGTCGAGGGCGGCACCGTCGCCCCAGGTCGCCACGGCGGCGTCGAGGATGTCGAGGCCGGCGCCGGCGATCACGCCCGAGACCGTCGCCAGCAAGCCCGGGCGGTCCCGCGCCGCCACCTCGATGCGCCAGTGCGGCACGCCGCCGTCGTCGTCGTCTGCGACCGGGAGGACCGCAACACTCGCTTCGCCCCGAGCCGGCACCGGCTCGACGAACGCGGCCTGCCGGGCGATGTCGTCGGCGTCCTGGCTGAGCAGGTACGCGCGTGGCGCGTGCTTGATGCGGTCCGTGACCCGCTCGTTGTCGCCCGCGCACCTCATGGCCTCCGCCCGGCGCCGCTCCACCAGGTTCCGCGCGTCGAGACCGGTGACATCGGGCTGGTCGAGCAGTTGCAGCACCACGTCGAACAACTGGTCGAGCCGCTCGCGGTCCCACGGCGTGAGCTCCCCCATCGCCAGGGTCAGGAGATACAGCGCGCGGGCCCGCTCCCCGTTGTCGAGGTGGATGGCGATGGGGACCACGCGCCCCTCCTCGAGCCCGTCGACCCTCCCGGCCGCAGCCCGCAACAGGTCGGAGTCGCCGACCAACAGGGCGATCTGCTGCTCGGCCGCGGCGCCGAGGTCGAGCCGGTGCGCGATGCGGCGCGCGAGGTCGACCGGCGACGAGTCCTCGCCCACGGTGTCGAGGATCAACGCGGCCAACAGCAGCCACTCCGGGTGCTCCAGCTGCGTCCCGCTCGGCCGCGGCGTGCTCGTCGGACGCGTCAAGCTCCTTGATCCGCTCGACCAGCGAGAACCGCAACACCTGCGCAGGGTCGATGAGGAACGGGTCGTTGCGTCGCCGATCGACCGCATCCGCGAGCTCCGGCAACGCGCGTGCGAGGACGCCGGTCGTTTCGAGGAACCGCCACGCGCGCGGCGTCGCCGTCGACGAGCACCGCGAAGAGCTGCTGCGTCGCGTCGGCGTTCCAGCGCAGCGCGGTGTCACTCCATTCGCCGATCCAGTCCAACAGTCGCGAGCCTGGACGCGCGCCCTGCGCGATGGCGCGCGCCGCGTCGAGGGCGAGGTCCAGCGCGAGGCGGGCGGGTGGATCGGCCACGAGATCCACGACGCCGTCGTCGATCGACAACCAGCCGCCCTCGGGTCTCGCTTCACGGACTCGTCGGGGCGAGACCGGTGGCCGGTCCGGACCTGCTGCAGACGCCAGCGCAGCAACGGCGGCGTCATGAGCGTCGTGACCAGCACCACGAGCAGCAACGCGGAGTAGAGGTCGTTGCCGAGGATGCCCTCGTTGAGTCCGATGGTGGCGAAGATCAGCCCGACCTCACCCCGGGGGATCATCCCGAGCCCGATGAGCCACTTGTCGCCCGGCGATCCGAACACCCCGACCGCGGCGATGACCTTGCCGATGATCGCGACCACGAGCAGCCCCGCCGCGATCCCCAACACCTCGGGTTGACGAACGTGTCCACCTGCGCGTCGATGCCGATCCCGAGGAAGAACACCGGGATGAACAAGTGGCCGACGGGGGCCAGCTCGCGTTCGATGCGGTCCTTCGCCGAGCTGCGCGACAGGGCGAGGCCGGCCACGAACGCGCCCACGATCGGCGCCAGCTGGGCCGCGTCGGCGAGCTCCGCGAACGCGAGCGTGAACGCCAGGGCCAGCGCCACGAGGGTGCCCGCCGACTTGGCGTGGCGGTCGAGGAACTGGAAGAACCCGGGCGCGAGCCTCGAGCCGAGGATCGCCGTCACCGCGAGGAACCCGACCGCGACCGCCACGATCGCCGCGACGTCGAGGATCGAGACCGACCCTTCCGACACCAGGCGCACGACGACGGTCAGGATGACCAGCCCGAGCACGTCGTCGGCCACCGCCGCGCCCAGCACCGTGCGCGCCTCGACGGTCGCGAGCGCACGCAGGTCGCTGAACACCCGCGCGGTGATCCCGACGCTGGTGGCCGCGAGGGCCGCGCCGACGAAGAGCGACTGGTTGCTGCTGTAGTCGAGCGCGGTCGCGACCGAGTAGCCGCCGAGCATCGGCAGGACGACGCCGATCACCGCCACCGACATCGACGCCCGACCGACCGCCCCCAGCTCGCTGAGGTCCATCTCCATCCCCACGCCGAGCAGCAGGAGGATCACGCCCAGCTCACCGAGCACCTTGAGGGTCTCGTCGCCGCCCACCAGATTCAACACCGACGACCCGATGATGACGCCGGCGACGATCTCGGCGACCACCGCCGGGACGTTGATGCGCTCGGCGATCTCGGCCGCGACCTTGGCCGCGACGAGCACGATGAGGATGTCGAGCAGGACGTCGGTGACGTCCATCAGCCCGTCCCTTCGGATGTCAACTCAGGCCGTTGGGCTCGAGTGCCTGGAGGAGGTAGCCGCGGGCCCGCACGGTGCGGACCTCGAGCCCGAGGGTCGAGATCCGGCGGCGCAGGCGGAGCATGTGGACGTCGAGCGCGTTGCGGGTGGGGCTGCCACCCGGCCAGGCCCGCCGCACGAGCGTGTCGCGCCCGACCACCGCGTTGAAGCGGTCGATGAGCGCGGCCGCGAGCGCCCGCTCGACCGGCGACAGCGTGACCCATCGACCCCGGTACCGCAGCAGGCCGTCGTCGTCGACCGTCGGCGCCACCGCGGTGCGACCCGCCCGCGACGCGAGCGTCGACACCCGCACCCGGAGGTCGTCCTCGGCGGCCGGGAGCCGGATCCAGTCCTCGAGCGGGTCGACGGGCTCCGGGCGCGGCCAGGTCCTCTCCCACCAGGAGGAGACGGGGAGCACCCGGCGGCCCGCAGCCGCTCCAGTCGCTCGGTTTCCTCGGGCCATCGCACCAGGACGACGTCGGTCATCTGCGCACCGTACGGACGGTTCGTTACGGATCGGTTACGCCGCAGTGAATGCCGGCTTGCCGAGGCCACCGCTCACCACCGGAATTCAGTTAGTACTACGAACCATTCGGTACGCTCACCTCGTGGACCATCGCGTCGACCGGCGCGTCGATCAGCGACGTGCTCACCCTCGCCCGACTGGCCCGGCTGCTCGAGCGGGCCTGCAGCTCGACCCGCCGCTGACCCTCGCGCAGTACCGGCTCCTGGCCATGATCGCCGACGGCGCCGACCGCGCCAGCCACCTCGCCGGGCAGCTCGCGCTGACCAAGCCCACGGTGTCGGCGACCGTCGACACGCTCGTCGAGCGCGGCCTCGTCGACCGCGGATCGTCGTCGACGACGACCGCCGGGCCACCCGCCTCACGGTCACCGACGCGCGGCCACGCCGCGCTCGCGCGCCGCCGAGAGTCGCGATGCGCGCGCGGCTCGACGACGTCCTCGCCCGCGTCGACGATCCCGCCGCGGTCCGCGCGATCGCTCGCCGCAGCTGCGCACGCGCCCTCGACGAACGCCGCGTCGCGAACGCCGACGCCGCGAAGCACGGCGCGGCGCGCGCGCGTGAGCCGACCGGTCGGGCTGGATCCGGCGGCTCTGGCCGTTCCTCGCCCGCCACCGGCGCAAGGTGTTCATCGCGTTCGGGGTGTCGCTCGGCACCACGCTCATCACGGTCGCGATCCCGCTGATCGAGCGCGCGGTCGTCGACGACGTGATCGTCACGGACGACCGCGCGCTCTGGCCGCTGCTCGCGCTGCTCGTCGGCCTCGGCGCGGTGAACTTCGTGCTCTCGTACATCCGTCGCTTCGTCGGCGGCCGCTTCGCGTTCGACGTGCAGCACGACCTGCGCACCACGATCTTCGAGCGGCGTGCAACGCCTCGACTTCGCCCACCACGACCAGCTCCCCACCGGCCAGATCGTGTCGCGCGCGAGCTCCGACCTCGCGCTGGTCCAGGCGCTGCTGAGCTTCCTCCCGCTCGCGACCGGCAACGTCGTGCTGCTCGTGCTGTCGCTCGTCGTGATGCTCGTGCTCTCGCCGCTGCTCACGCTGGTCGTGCTCGCGATCGTCCCGCGCTGCTGTTCGTGTCGCTGCGGCTGCGCCGGGTCGATGTTCCCCGCGCAGTGGGACTCGCTGCAGCGCGCCGGCGAGGTCGCGGGCGTCGTCGACGAGGCCGTCAGCGGCGTGCGCGTGGTCAAGGGCTTCGGCCAGGAAGACCGCGAGCTGGCCAGCCTCACCGACGCCGTCCGAGGGGCTGTACCGCTCACGGGTGCGCACCGTGCGGCTCCAGGCGCGGTACCAGTCGGCGCTGCAGGCGATCCCCGCCCTCGGTCAGGTCGGCGGTGCTCGCGCTCGGCGGCTGGCTGGCGATCCAGGGCGAGATCAGCATCGGCACGTTCCTCGCGTTCTCCACCTACCTCGTGCAGCTGCTCGCGCCGGTGCGCATGTTCGCGGGGATGGTCGCGGTGGCGGAGCAGGCGCGCGCCGGCACCGAGCGCATCTTCGAGCTGATCGACTCGAACCCGCTCGTCACCGAGCACCCCGACGCCGAGCCGCTCGTGCGCCGCGGCGACGGCGAGATCGACGTTCGACCACGTCAGCTACGGCTACCTCCGCTCGGAGCCGGTGCTGCGCGACTTCTCGCTGCGCGTCGCGCCGGGCGAGACGGTCGCGCTCGTCGGCGCGTCGGGATCGGGGAAGTCGACGGTGAGCCTGCTCCTCCCCCGCTTCTACGACGTGCAGGACGGCGCGATCCGCATCGACGGCGTCGACGTGCGCGACGTCACGCTCGACTCGCGTCCGCGACGAGATCGGCATCGTGTTCGAGGACGCGTTCCTCTTCTCCGACACCGTGCGCGCCAACATCGCGTACGGGCGGCCCGACGCGACCGACGCCGAGGTCGAGCGCGCGGCACGCGTCGCCGGTGCGCACGAGTTCGTCGCCGAGCTGCCCGCTCGGGTACGACACCGTCGTCGGCGAACGCGGGCTCACGCTCTCCGGCGGTCAGCGCCAGCGCATCTCGATCGCGCGTGCGGTGCTCACCGACCCGCGCGTGCTCGTGCTCGACGACGCGACGTCGTCGGTCGACGCGCGCACCGAGGAGCAGATCCACGCCACGCTGCGCGAGATCATGGTCGACCGCACCACGGTGCTGATCGCGCACCGCCGCTCGACGCTGCGCCTCGCCGACCGCATCGTGCTGGTGCACGACGGTCAGCGCCGCCGAGAGCGGCACCCACGAGGAGCTGCTCGCGACGTCGGCGCGCGTACCGCGCGCTGCTCCACGGCCCCGGCGACGACGTCGACGACCGACGAGCGGTCGACACCGCCGACGACGCGGCCGACGGTCGGACCGCGATCACGCCGTCGCTCTGGGACGCGCGACGAACGCGGGCGAGGCCGGCACGCGCCTTCGTCGCCGCCGGCGGCCCCGGCGGTGGCGCGGACGGGCTGGGCGGCAGCGGCGGCGGTGCCGCGCGGCATCGGCGGCGGGCATCGCGCTCGCGCCGACGCCCGAGCTGCTCGCCGCGGTCGACGCGCTCCCGCCCGCCGACGACGACCCCGACGTCGACGTCGCCGCCGAGGCCGCGGCCAGCGAGGACTTCCGGCTCCGCGACGTTCCTCCGCCCCTACCGCCGCCCGCTGCTCGTCGGCTTCGCGCTCGATCGTGCGTCGACACGCTGCTCACGCTCGCCGGCCCGTTCCTCGTGCAGCAGGGCCTCAACGAAGGGCGTGCAGCAGCACGCGAAGGGCGCGCTCTGGGCCGCGTCGGCGCTGTTCCTCGCGCACCACGCTGATCGACTGGGTCGTCACCTGGGTGTACACGCGGTACACCGGCCGCACCGCCGAACGGCTGCTGTTCGCGCTGCGCATCCGGATCTTCGCCCACCTGCAGCGACTCGCGCTCGACTACTACGACCGCGAGATGTCGGGCCGGATCATGACCCGCATGACCACCGACGTCGACGCGTTCGCGCAGCTGCTGCAGACCGGGCTCATCACCGCGCTGGTCAACGTCATGAGCTTCGTCGGCGTGCTCGTGGTGCTCAGCCTCATCAGCTGGCCGCTGACGCTCGGCGTGCTCGTGCTCGTGCCGCCGCTCGTGATCGCGACGGTCTGGTTCGGTCGCCGCTCCGCCCAGGCGTACGCGCACGCGCGCGAGACCATCTCCACCGTCAACGCCGAGTTCCAGGAGAGCATCTCCGGCGTGCGCGAGTCGCAGGCGTACGTGCGGGAGGACCGCAACATCGACTCGTTCCGCACCACCGCGACGCGCTACCTCGACGCCCGGATCCGCACCCAGGTGCTCCAGGCGATCTACTTCCCGTTCATCCTGTTCCTCGCCACGTGCGGCGACGCGATCGTGCTCGGCCTCGGGAGCGCGCTCGTGCACGACGGCACCATCGCCGCCGGCACGGTGATCGCGTTCCTCCTGTACCTCGACCAGTTCTTCGCACCGATGCAGCAGCTGTCGCAGGTGTTCGACCAGTGGCAGCAGGCGGTGGCGTCGATGACGAAGATCAACGAGCTCATGCTGACGCCGATCACCACGCCCGACGCCGTCGACACCGGTCGCACCCGGCGCGCTGACGCGGCCGCGATCGCGCTTCGACGACGTGCACTTCTCGTACCCGGCGACCGGCCGCGAGACCCTGCACGGCATCGACCTCGAGGTGGCCGCGGGCGAGACCGTGGCCCTCGTCGGCGAGACCGGCGCGGGCAAGTCGACGCTGGTGAAGCTGGTGGCGCGCTTCTACGACGCCGATCGCGGCGCGGTGCTGATCGACGGCATGCCGGTCACCGACCTCGACCTGCGCGCCTACCGCCGGCGGCTCGGGTACGTGCCCCAGGAGCCGTTCCTGTTCTCGGGCACCATCCGCGACAACATCGCGTACGGCCGTCCCGACGCGACCGACGCCGAGGTCGAGCAGGCCGCGCGCGCGGTCGGCGCGCACGACTTCGTCGCCGGTCTGACGCGGCGGGTACCTCCACCCGGTCACCGAACGCGGTCGGTCACTGTCGGCCGGCCAGCGCCAGCTCATCTGCCTGGCACGCGCGCTGCTCGTCGACCCCGCGATCCTCCTGCTCGACGAAGCGACCGCCAACCTCGACCTGAGCACCGAAGCGCGCGTCCAGCGCGCGATGGGCGTCATCTCCCGCGATCGCACGACGTTGCTGATCGCGCACCGGCTGCAGACCGCGCGCACCGCCGACCGCATCGTGGTGGTCGACGACGGTCGGATCGTCGGAGCCGGCTCGCACGACGAGCTGCTCGCGCGCGGCGGAAGCTACGCCGAGCTCTGGAACCGCAACCTCGACGCCTCGATCTCGCCGTACGCCGCGTCGCGGCCCTCGTAGCCGCGGGTGATCGAGTTCTTCTCCGGCTCGAGCATCTTGTACACGTCGAAGAAGTGCTCGATCTCGTCGAGCAGCCGCTTGGGGAGGTCGGCGATGTCGTGCACCGAGTCGTACGCAGGATCGTGTGACGGCACGCAGAGGATCTTGGCGTCCGGGCCCTTCTCGTCTTCCATCCAGAACACGCCAACGGCGCGCACCTCGACCCAGCACCCGGGGAACGTCGGGTCTTCGAGCAGGACGAGCACGTCGAGCGGGTCGCCGTCGAGCGCGAGCGTGTCGGGCACGAAGCCGTAGTCGGACGGGTACACCGTGGCCGAGAACAGGCGGCGGTCGAGCCGGATCACGTGCTGGTCGTGGTCGTACTCGTACTTGTTGCGGCTCCCGCGCGGGATCTCGATGACGACGTCGAGGAGCTCACCGGGTTGCATGCGCGCTGATCCTGCCACGCGGACCCCAGCGTCGTAACAGGGGATCGCCGGGTTGCCCCGCGGCACCGCGGCCACGAACGCGGCACGACGGATGGTGAGGAACGCGAGCACGCCACCGATCGCGGCCAGCGCGGCGGCGATGTCCATCGCGGTCGAGAAGCCGTCGTCGAGGTCGAGGCCCTGCGAGGCGGTGAGCCCGGCCGCGGCCGGGCAGCACCGCGACGGCCAGGAGACCGGCGATGCGGGCGACGGAGTTGTTGATCGCCGACGCGATGCCGGCGTGCGCGTCCTCGACCGCGCCGAGCACGGTCGCGGTGAGCGGCGCCACGGTGAGCGACAGGCCGAGGCCGAGCACGAGGAGCGCGGGGAACACCGTCTCCCAGTAGGTGGTGCCGGGCTCGACGCGACCGAGCAGGAGCATCCCGACCGCGACGACCAACGGACCGACGGTCATCGGGCAGGCGCGGACCGATGCGTTGCGCGAGCGCGCCCGCCCGGGCCGAGAACAGCAGCATGCAGGCGGTGATCGGCAGCAACGACGCGCCCGCCTCCAGCGCGGAGTACCCGAGCGTCGGTCTGCAGGTAGACCACGAGCAGAAACGTCACCGTGCCGAGCGCGGCGTACACCGCGAAGGTGACCGCGTTCGCTCCCGAGAACTGTTGTGAACGGAAGATCGAGAGGGGAACCATGGCGTTCGGGCGCCTCGCCTCGAGGGCCACGAACGCGAGCAGCGCGACGACACCCACGACGCCGAGCACCGTGGCGAGGGTCGGCCAACCGTTCCCTGGACCCTCGATGAGCGCATACACCAGTCCGCCGAGCCCGACGGTCAGCGCGACGCTGCCGAGCACGTCGAGGTGCGCGGCGGCGTGTTCGTCGCGCGATTCCGGCACGTGGCGCGCGGCGATCCACATCGCCGCGGCCGCGATGGGGAGGTTGATGACGAACACCAGCCGCCACGACACCGAGTCGATGAGCCACCCGCCGAGGAACGGGCCGATGGCGGTGGCGACACCGCCGAAACCGGACCACGCGCCGATCGCCCGCGCCCGGTCGGTGGGGTGGAACGATGCCGAGACGATGGCCAGGCTGTTCGGCACGACCAGCGCCGCAGCCATGCCCTGGACGCAGCGGGCGGCGATGAGCGATCCGATGTCGGGCGCGATCGAGCACACGAGGGACGTCGCCGCGAACGCGCCGAGCCCGATCATGAAGATCCGGCGGCGCCCGTAGCGGTCTCCGAGCGAGCCGCCCAGGACGAGCAGCGATGCGAGGGTCAGGAGGTAGCCGGTCAGGATCCATTGGAGGTCACCGAGGTCGGCGTGGAGATCACGGGCGATCGCGGGGAGCGCGGCGTTCACGACCGTCCCGTCGAGAAACGACACGCCCGAGCCGAGCACTGCGGCGGCGATGACCCAACGTCCGGCCGCCGTCCCCGTGCGGAGACCGGGGGAAGTCATGCGAGCAGTGAAGCACGCGCCTGGCAGAATCGGGTGATGGCCCGAACCCCTGCCACCACCCTCAGCGACAAGGTGTGGGAGCGCCACGTCGTCCATCGGGGCGACGGCGAGC
Source organism: uncultured Actinomycetes bacterium (assembly GCA_963726965.1). Lineage (GTDB taxonomy): Bacteria > Actinomycetota > Acidimicrobiia > IMCC26256 > DASPTH01 > DASUAS01. The sequence goes on from CAVSEI010000009.1 coordinate 325,291, forward strand.
CCGACCTCCTCTACGTCGACCTCCACCTGATCCACGAGGTCACGTCGCCGCAGGCGTTCGACGGCATCCGCCTCGCCGGGCGCACCGTCCGCCGTCCCGACCTCACCGTCGCCACCATGGATCACAACGTGCCGACGGTGGACATCGACCAGCCGGTCGCCGATCCGGTCTCGGCCAAGCAGATGCAGGTACTGGCGGCGAACTGCGCCGAGTTCGGGATCCGCCTCTACCCGATGGGCGCGCCCGGCCAGGGCATCGTCCACGTCATCGGGCCCGAGCAGGGCCTCACCCAGCCCGGGCTCACCATCGTGTGCGGCGACAGCCACACGTCCACCCACGGCGCGTTCGGCGCCCTCGCGGTCGGCATCGGCACCAGCGAGGTCGAGCACGTGCTCGCGACCCAGACGTTGCCGCAGGCCCGACCGGGCACGATGGCGGTCACCGTCGACGGCGACGTCCCAGCGGGCGTCACCGCCAAGGACATCGTCCTGGCGATCATCAACCGGATCGGTACAGGAGGCGGGATCGGCTCGGTCATCGAGTACCGGGGGTCCGCCATCCGCGCGCTGTCGATGGAAGGCCGGATGACGGTCTGCAACATGTCGATCGAAGCCGGCGCGCGTGCGGGGCTCATCGCGCCCGACGACACGACGTTCGCATACCTCGAGGGTCGCCAGTTCGCGCCGTCCGGCGCGGAGTGGAGCGCGCGCTCGACGACTGGCGCTCGCTGGTCACCGATCCCGACGCCACCTTCGACAAGGAGGTGGTCATCGACGCGGCAACGCTGCGTCCGTCGGTGACGTGGGGAACGAACCCGGCGCAGTCGGTCTTCATCGACGATGTCGTACCCAGCCCCGACACGTTCGCCGACCCCGACGCACGCGACAGCGCAAAGCGCGCGCTCGCGTACATGGGTCTGCAGGCAGGCACGCCGATCCGCGACATCCCGATCGACACCGTGTTCATCGGGTCGTGCACGAACTCGCGCATCGAAGACCTGCGAGCGGCCGCCGCCGTCGCGCGCGGACGGAAGGTCCACGACGGTGTGCGCACGCTGGTCGTTCCGGGCTCGATGAGCGTGAAGGCGATCGCCGAAGCCGAGGGGCTGCACGAGGTGTTCCTCACCGCCGGGTTCGACTGGCGTGAGGCCGGATGCTCGATGTGCCTGGCGATGAACCCCGACAAGTTGGCCGTGGGTGAACGCTGCGCGTCGACGTCGAACCGCAACTTCGAAGGCCGTCAAGGCAAGGGCGGGCGCACCCACCTGGTGTCACCCGAGGTCGCCGTCGCCACTGCCATCGCCGGCCACTTCGCGACACCCGACGACCTACCGTGAACCGAGCCCCGTGAACCGAGACGACTGAGGGAGAGCTCATGGAGGCAGTACGCGAGATCGTGGCGCGCGGGATCCCGCTCGACCGCAGCGACGTCGACACCGACCAGATCATCCCGAGCGACTGGCTCAAGCGCGTGGAGCGCACCGGCTTCGGCGAGGGTCTCTTCTCCGAGTGGCGCGAGAGCTCCGACTTCGTGCTGAACCAGGAGCAGTTCGACGGCGCGCAGATCCTGGTCGCCGGACCCAACTTCGGCACCGGCTCCTCACGCGAGCACGCGCCGTGGGCACTCGAGGACTACGGGTTCCGGGCCGTCATCTCGGCGCGTTTCGCCGACATCTTCCGCAACAACTGCCTGAAGATCGGTCTGCTCCCGGTCGAGCTGCCCGCCGAGGTCGTCACCCGCATCATGCGCACGATCGAGGACGACCCCACGATCGAGATCGTCATCGACGTCGTCGACCGGCGGGTGGCGGTTCCCGCGATCGACCTCGACGAACCCTTCGACCTCGAGGACTTCCACCACTACCGGCTGCTCGAAGGCCTCGACGACATCGGGATCACCCTCCAGCACGCGAACGAGATCGACACCTTCGAAGCCACCCGCCCCACCTGGACCCCGCGCGTACCCGCCTGATCCCTCCCCCCCACCCCCACCACTCGAACCGGCGTCATTTGACGGGCCCATAACGTCGCCAGATGACGCAAGTTCGGTGAGGGGAGCGGTCAGGGTTGGAGCAAGACTCGGAGGCGGGCAGTGGCAATGCGCAGGCCGACGGCGCCCATCACCGCGAGGTAGAGCGCGTTCAGGAGCATCGTCCACTGCAGTTGCCCGGTCGTGAGTGACCGCTCGATGCGCGACGCCCTGGTAGAGCGGTGTGCACCGCACGACGATCTGGAGTGCGTCCGGGTACTGCGAGATCGGGAAGAACGTCGCCGCGAACAGGAACATCGGGATCAGCGCGAGGTTCACGAAGTCGAAGTCGGTCCACGACCGCATGAACGTGGTCGCGGCGATCCCGGCGCCCGCGAACGCGAACGCGATCAGCAGCGCGGCCGGGATCGCCAGCACCGCCCACCACGAACCGACCAACCCGAGCACGACCATCGTGACGAGGAACGCGCGCCGAGTAGATGCCACCGCGGATCAGGGCCCAGATCACCTCGCCGTGCGCGACGTCGCCGACCTCGAGCGGTGTGGCGAGCATGGCGTCGTAGGTGTGCGCGTACTTGAACTTGAAGAAGAAGTTGAACGTGGTGTCGAGGACCGCACCGTTCATCGCCGCCGCGGCCATGAGCCCCGGGGCGACGAACTGGTCGTACGGAATCGGCTCACCACCGGGACCGGGGATCTTGCCGACCAGCGCCACCGACGCCGATCCCGATCGACAGCAGGTAGAGCAACGGCTCGAACAGCCCGGTGACGAAGGCCAACCACATGCGCCGGTACGCCAGCGTGTTGCGCTCGACGATGCGCCAGGGCCCACCCCCACGCCCGGCGGCAGACCGGCGACGGCCCGCATCGCGGATGGCGACGGCGGCGATCATGACGTCAGCACCCGGGTGAAGCGGCGGACGCCCCACCAGCAGCCGGCCGCGAGGCACGACGACGAGGAAGGTCACGTGCCCGAGCACGGTGCCGGCCGACGGCGCCGAACCGGTCGTCGCGGCGCGGCACAACTCGACCGTGTGCCACAGCGGCGACAGCCAGGACACGGGCTGCAGCCACGCCGGGCAGGCGGCTGGTCGGGAAGAACGTGCCCGAGAACAGGAACATCGGGAACAGCCCGACCCGCATGATCACCGCGAACGGGATGTCGCTCTCCTGGGTGACCGCGTACGCCGTTCGAGCGCCGCCGCGAACACCGACGCGCCCAGCACCGCGGCCGGGATCGCCAGCACGCCCCACGCACGACGGCACGCCGCCGAGCACCACGGCCACGATCAGGAACACCGTCGACGACAGGACGACACGCGCAGGCACGTCCACAGCACGTGCCCACCGAACAGCGCGCCCGCGCTCGATCGGCGTGGCGACCGCCGCGTGGTACGTGCGCATCCACTTCACGCCCGCCGAGCACCGGCCACAGCGATTCCCGCCGCCGCCTGCATCATCGCGGTCGCCGCCATGCAGCCCCGGGGTGACGAACACCAGGTAGGTCGAGGCCGTCGACACCACCAGAGTTCTTGTTGACCAACTCGCCGAGACCCAGGCCCATCGCCGCGAGGAACAGCAGCGGTGCACGACCGTGCTGGAACACCGACGCCGTGCCAGAGGCGGCGCCACGCCACCCACTCCTTCTCGACCACCCGAAGCATCGGAGGCGTCGCACCACGTCAGTCCTCGAGCGTGCGGCCGGTGAGGATCAGGAACACGTCTTCGAGCGTGCCGCGCCGCGCGTACACCGACTCCGGGTGCAGCCCGTCCTCACCGACGAGGTCGACGATCTTGTCGCCGTCGTGCGTGTACACGAGCACGCGGTCGGTGAGCGCCTCGACCCGCTCGCCGAACTGCGAGAGCCGTGGGCAGCGCGGCATCGCGCTCCTCCGGCGTCGTGAACCGCAGCTCGACGACGTCGCGCGTCGCGTGGCGGCGCCACCAGTTCGCGCGGCGAGCCCTCGGTGACGATGCGGCCGCCGTCCATGATCACGAGCCGGTCGCAGAGCTGCTCCGCCTCGTCCATGTAGTGCGTCGTGAGCACCATGGTGACGCCCTCGCGCTTCAGTCGGTAGAAGCGCTCCCACGAGCAGGTGACGGGCCTGCGGGTCGAGGCCGGTGGTCGGCTCGTCGAGCAGCAGCAGGTCGGGCTGGTTGATCAGGGCGCGGCCGATGGTGAGCCGACGCTTCATCCCCCCCGACAGCGGATCGACGAGGTCGTCGCGCCGGTCGCTGAGCTGCATGAACTCGAGCAGCTCCTCGACCCGCCGGCGGATCTCCGCGTGCGGGAGGTCGAAGTAGCGCCCGTAGATCGTCAGGTTGTCGAGCACGGTGAGCTCGGAGTCGAGGCTGTCGTCCTGCGGGACCACGCCGAGGCGGGCGCGGATGCGGGGACCGTCGACCGCGGGATCCATGCCGAGGATGCGCAACTCCCCGCTCGTGGGCTGGGACACGCAGCCGATCATGCGCATCGTCGACGTCTTGCCCGCGCCGTTGGGTCCGAGGAAGCCGAACGCCTCACCCGGCTCGACGCGGAAGTCGATGCCGTCGACCGCCACGAAGCTGCCGAAGCGTTTCGCTGAGGTGGGTCCCCTGGATCAGCGGTGCAGACACGCGACGTACCGTGACGCTACCGTGTTCGCTCCCGGCGACGCCGTGCGAGAATCGGATGATGCGAACGACGGTCAAGCGCGCCCTCGGGCTCGGGGTGCTCACCGCCGCGGGCTACGCGACGTGGCGTGCGTTCGCGACGACGCGAACGGTCGCGCCCGGCGTCACCTGGGAACCGCAACCGTTCCCGTATCCCCCGCAACCCACCGTCGTCCCGAGCACGCCGTGGGTCGACGCGGCGGAGAGCGGCGCCTGCCCGGCACATCACCCGGTGAAGGCGAAGCTGGCCAGCGGGATCTTCCACGTGCCGGGCGGCGCGAATTACGACCGCACCCGGCGCCGACCGCTGCTACCAGTCGCCGGCAGCCGCCGAAGCCGACGGCCTGCGGCCAGAGCAAGCGCTAAGCGTCAGTCGAGTTCGATGGCGTGGGCGTCGACGACGCCGCCTCGGCCCGGAGTTGCGCCGACCACGTCGGCGGGCACCGGTGTGGATGTCGACAGGACCATCAGCGACTTGTCGCCCGCCGGTCCCTTGCCCGAGGTCGAACTCGTCGATGTTGACGCCGTCTTCGCCGACGATGGTGCCGACCCGCCCGATCATGCCGGGCGTGTCCTGGTTCCGCACCACGAGCATGTGACTCGACGGCGGGAGGTCGACGATGTAGTCGTCGATGGCGACGATCCGCGGCGCGTCCTGCTTGCCGTACAGCGTGCCCGCGACGTGGGTGCTGTTCCCCGCAGTGTGGCCGCGCAGCTCGATGAGGTTGACGTAGTCGCGCGCGGACGACGACGTGGTCTCGCGGACGACCAGACCCCGCTCCTCGGCGAGCTGCGGCGCGTTCACGAACGACACCGGCTCGTCGACCACGGGGCCGAGCACGCCCTTGAGCACCGAGAGGGTCAGGACGCGGCAGTCGTAGTCGGCGATCTGGCCTTCGTAGGAGATCTCGAGCGTGTCGACGGTGCCCCCGACCAGCGCGGTGAACAGGCGGCCGAGGCGTTCGGCGAGCGGCATGAACGGTTGCACCGTGGCGTTGGCCTCGGTCGCCGCGAGGTTGACGGCGAAGGGCACGAACTCGCCCCGCAGCGCCAGCACCACCTGCTCGGCGATGGTCTGACCGGCCTTGTCCTGCGCTTCGACGGTGGAGGCACCGAGGTGCGGGGTGACGACGACGGCGTCGAGCTCGAACAGCGGCGACTCGGTGGTCGGTTCGACCAGGAAGACGTCGAGCGCGGCACCGGCGATGCGGCCCTCACGCACGGCGTCGGCGAGCGCCGCTTCGTCGACGATGCCGCCGCGCGCGGTGTTGACGATCCGCAGGGTGGGCTTGGCGTGGGTCAGGAGCTCGGCCGAGATCAGCCCGAGGGTGTCGGGGGTCTTCGGCAGGTGCACGGTGAGGAAGTCGGCCCGGGCGACGCAGCGCTTCGACCGTCGGCACGAGGTCGACGCCGAGCTGGCGGGCTCGCTCCGGGCTCACGTACGGGTCGTACGCCACGAGCTGCATGCCGAACGCGTGGGCGCGTTGCGCGACCAGCACCCCGACCCGGCCGAGACCGACGATGCCGAGCATCTTGTTGTGGAGCTCGACGCCTTCCCAACGGGTCCGGTTCCACTGGCCGGCGCGGAGGTCGCGATCGGCCTGAGGAATATTGCGGGCCTGTGCGAGCAACAACGCGATGGTGTGCTCGGCCGCCGACAGCACGTTCGACTGCGGCGCGTTCACCACCATCACGCCGCGCCGGGTCGCCGCTTCGACGTCGACGTTGTCGAGCCCGATCCCGGCGCGGCCGACGACCACGAGCTCGTCGGCCGCTTCGAGCACCTCGGCGGTGACCTGCGTGGCGCTGCGGATCACCAACGCGGCGACGCCCCGGACTGCGTCCGAGCAGACTCGCTCGGCGACAGTCCGAGGCGGACGTCGACTTCCAGTCCGGCGCCGCGCATCGCCTCGAGACCGCTCTCGGCGAGTTGCTCGCTGACCAGGACCCGGCTTCATCGGGTCGAGGCTAGACGCGGCGCCGGGTTCTCCCCGGAACGATTCAGCCGGTGAACCGCGCAGAGGCAATGACCGCAGCAGCGGCGATCGGGTGCTCGACCACTGGCGTCACGGGCGTGACGGGCGTGACCGGCGTCTGCGGGTCGAAGGTGTTGTTGATCGTCACCGTCGCCTCTTGCCAGCCCCAACCGTGGCACACCAGGTTGAGCGTGATCGGCTCTGACTGCGGACCGCTGGTGTCACAGATCGGCTCGTCCTTCCACCAACCGTCGCTCCACTGGTCGTCCTTGTTGGTGTGCGGGTCGTTCCACCAGTCATCGTGGCTCCGGTGGTGGGCGGTGCCCTCACAGGAGTAGCTGATCTCGTTGGCTCGACCGGTCGCGGTCTCCGTGACCGTGCACGTGCCCGTCAGCCAGCTGTTGAAGTAGATCACGCTCTGGCTGGTCGGCTGGCCGACGTTGTTGAAGTCGACGCTGGCGTGGTTGGTGAGCCCGCCGTTGTCGACGATCATGTTGTTGTCGCACTGAACGCTCGCCGTGAAGGTCGCGTTGTCGGTCGCGGTGCCGTCGACGGTCTTGACGATCGTCAGCGTCGACTCGTTGAGGTGTGAATCTCCTTCACCGTCGTGGGCCCCGGCCGAGACGGCCGTGGCCGCCATCGTCCCGAGCGCGAGTCCCGCGGTCGCGAGGACCATGCATGTAGATCGAATCAGCTTGCCCATTCCTACCGCCTCCAGGCCGTGAGTTTGTTTTTGTGTTGATACCGAGTTGGGTCCGTATTGAATCCGTCGCAGCGTAGACCGAATGACCGTGCCGATGCTGGATCAGCCGATGAGCCTCCCCTTGGCCCTCCCGCTGGCCCTTCTGCTGGCCCTCCCGCTTGCCCGCTCCTTGCCGTTCTGCTTGCCTTGCGCTTGCCTCGTGCCTGTACCCCCGATTGCCCATATCCGTGGTGCCTTCCAGACCACGGGACATCGGTCCGGGGCAGACTAGCGCGAGAGGAGCTCGGAGAGGCGTTTCACCCCTTCGACCAAGGCGTCGTCGCCCAGCGCAAAGCTCAGGCGGGCGTATCCCGGCGCCCCGAAGGCCTCGCCGGGCACGATCGCGACCCGGACCTCGTCGAGGATGATCTCGCAGAGTTCGAGGGTGGAGGTGGCCCTGCGGCCGGCGATCGTGCGCCCGAGCACCCCTTCGAACGAGGGGAAGCAATAGAAGGCGCCCTGCGGCTCGAGGCAGGTGATCCCGGGGATGGCGACGAGGAGCTCGTGCATGATCCGGCCCCGCCGCTCGAAGGCGGTGCGCATCTCCGCCACCGCGGCGAGGTCGCCCGACACCGCGGCGAGCGCGGCACGTTGGCTCACGTCGGCGACGTTCGACGTCTGATGGGACTGCAGGTTGACCGCGGCGGTGATGAAGTCCGGCGGGCCGAGCATCCATCCGACCCGCCACCCGGTCATCGCGTAGGTCTTGGCGACACCGTTGAGCACGACACAGGTGTCGGCGAGTTCGGGCACGACGACCGGCATCGACGTGAACCGGTGGTCGCCGTAGGTGAGGTGCTCGTAGATCTCGTCGGTCAACACCCAGATGCCGTGCTCGACCGCCCACCGGCCGATCGCTTCGACCTCGTCCTGCGGGTACACCGCGCCGGTCGGGTTGCCAGGTGACACGAACACCAGGACCTTCGTGCGGTCGGTGCGGGCCGCCTCGAGCTGGTCGACGGTGACCCGGAAGCCGGCACGTTCGGGGGCGAACACTTCGACGGGCACACCATCGGCCAACTTCGCGGCTTCGGGATACGTCGTCCAGTAGGGCGCCGGGAGCAGGACCTCGTCACCGGGGTCGAGCAGCGTCTGGAACGTGTTGTACACCGCGTGCTTCCCGCCGTTGGTGACGACCACCCGGCTGGGCTCCACGAGGAAGCCCGAATCGCGTGCCGTCTTCGCCGCGATCGCGGCGCGGAGCTCGGGGAGTCCGGGCGTGGGCGTGTACTTGTGGTTGCGCGGATCCGAGCAGGCGGCGGCGGCCGCTTCCACGATGCGGGCCGGCGTCGGGAAGTCGGGCTCACCCGCGCCGAAGCCGATGACGTCTTCGCCCGCGGCCTGCAACGCCTTCGCCTTGGCGTCGACCGCGAGCGTGGCGGACTCGGTGATCGCGCCCACGCGGCGCGAGATTCGGCTCATGCCGCCATGGTGGCACGCGCCGCCCTCGCGGCTCCCAACGATTTCAGGCGTTGACCGCGAGGCTCTCGTCCGACCAGTTCGGCGAGGTCGACGAGGCGAGGGTCGTTGGAGAAGACCTCCACGACCGGGATCTGGAGACCGAGGCGGCGCTGGATCACCCGCACCTCGTTCTCCTGGTTCCACAGCATGAGGGTGACGGCGACGCCGCTCTCGCCGGCACGGGCGGTTCGGCCCGAACGGTGGAGGTACGCCTTCTCGTCTTCCGGTGGGTCGAAGTGCACGACGACGTCGACCCCGTCGACGTGGATGCCGCGGGCCGCGACATCGGTGGCGACGAGCACCTTCACCTTGCCCGCGGTGAAGTCGGACAGCGCACGTTCGCGTGCACCCTGGCGAAGATCGCCGTGGATCGCCCCGGCGCGCACACCTTCACGGTCGAGTTGCTGGACGAGTCGATCCGCGCCCCGCTTGGTGCGCACGAACACGAGCGTGCGGTTCGCGCCCTTGGCGATCGATGCCGCCACCTTCACCTTGTCCATCTGGTGGACGGCGAGGAACACGTGATCCATCTCGTCGACGGTGGGTTCGGCGTCATCGACCTCGTGCGACACCGGATCGACCATGTACCGGTCGACGAGGCGCTTGACCGCGCCGTCGAGCGTGGCGGAGAACAACATGGTCTGGTGCGCCGACCGGATGCCGTAGAGGATCTTCTGGACCTGGGGCATGAAGCCCATGTCGGCCATGCGGTCGGCTTCGTCGACCACGAGCACCTCGACGTGACCGACCGAGAGCTCGCCCCGCTCGATGAGGTCGATGAGACGGCCGGGCGTGCCGACGACCACGTCGACGCCCTTCTGCAGCGCGGCGACCTGCGGGTCCATCGAGACCCCGCCGTAGACCGCGCGCACCTTGAGGTCTCGGACCTCGCCGAGCGGACGCAGCGCCGCGGTGACCTGGGTGCAGAGTTCACGGGTGGGGACGAGGATGAGGCCACGCGGGTGGCGGGGCTCCGCGCTGGCCGATCCGGCCGAGCAGCGGCAGCCCGAAGGCCAGGGTCTTGCCCGAGCCGGTCTTGGCCTTCCCGAGCACGTCACGTCCGGCGAGGGCGTCGGCGATGGTGAGTTCCTGGATGGGAAACGGCTCGGTGATGCCCTGCTGCGCGAGGGTGGCGACGAGGTCGGCGTGGAGGCCGAGGCCCGCGAAGGTTGCGGTCATGAGGAAGTTGCTCGCTTTCGTCGGTTGGCACGGGGTTGGGTCGAACCTCGGGCCGCGACGGCAAGCGTGGTGAGCAATGAGGAATGACCCGCGAGCGGCCCGGGCTCCCGAGGAAAGGGAAGGACGGGTGGTTGCTCGCCGGAATCCAGTGTACCCCGGAATTGCCCGCCTGAGAGATCCCTGAGGGCCGGTGCAACGCGCCGGCCCCCGGACCGGCACAATTCGGCAATGCGCGTGCTGGTGGTCGAAGACGAAGTGCTCCTCGCTGCGGCCATGGCCGACGGCCTGACCGCCGAGGGCTTCGACGTCGACGTCGCCCACGACGGACCCGACGGACTCTGGCGCGCCCGCGAGGGCTCCTACGACGCCATCGTGCTCGACGTGCTGCTGCCCGGCATGCACGGCTACCGCGTGTGCCGCACGCTGCGCGACGAAGGCGTGTGGACACCGATCCTCATCCTCACCGCCAAGGACGGCGAGTACGACGAGGCCGAGGCACTCGACACCGGCGCCGACGACTTCCTCTCGAAGCCGTTCTCGTTCGTGGTGCTCGCTGGCCCGCCTCCGCGCGCTGATCCGGCGCGGTGCGCCCCCGCGCCCGGCGGTGCTCACCGTCGGCACGCTCGAGCTCGATCCCGGCGCGCGCCGGTGCCGCCGCGGCGAGACCGACATCCGCCTGACCGCGCGCGAGTTCGCGCTGCTCGAGTACCTCGTGCGCAAGGACGGCGAACGTGGCGTCGAAGACCGAGATCCTCGACCACGTGTGGGGCATCGACTTCGCGGGCGACCCGAACGTCGTCGAGGTGTACGTCGGCTACCTGCGCAAGAAGATCGACGCGCCCGTTCGGCGCCGAGACGATCCGAGACCGTGCGGGGCGCGGGGTACCAACTGGTTCCCGATGAGTGACGACTCCGGTCGGCAACTCCGGCTCTGGCCCCAGACCGTCCGGGTCCGCCTGACGCGTCGTCGCCACCCTCGCGTTCGCGATCACCATCAGCGCGGCGGCGTTCGGTCTGGTGCGAAGCTCGTCCACACCAACCTCGTCGACCGCATCCAGGAGACCAACCAGCAGCAACTCGACGCGCTGCAGGCTCAGGTCGACCGCGGCGAGCTGCAACCGCGAACCCGGTCGACAGTGCGTCTACGTCAACGGCATCCCGCAGGGTGTGCTTCCGGACGCCACCCGATCGCAGCGGCTACGAGGCCGCGCAACGCGAGGTCGACACGCAGGCCGGGCAACATCACGCTCGTCGCGCAGCAGTCCCTCGACGAAGTCGAACCGCACCGTCAACTCGGTGACCGACGTGCTCCTGTTCGCCGTGCCCGCGATGATCGCGCTGGTCGCGCTTCGCCGCCTGGTACTTCACCGGGCGCGCGCTGCGGCCGGTCGAGGCGATCCGGCGCGAAGCCGAGTCGATCACCGGCACGACCATGCACCGGCGCGTCCCCGAGCCCGACACCGACGACGAGGTCGGCCGGCTCGCCCGCACCATGAACGCGATGCTCGATCGGCTGGAGACGTCGTCGCAGACGTCAACGGCAGTTCGTGTCCGACGCGTCGCACGAGCTGCGCAGCCCGCTCGCGTCGATCCGCACCAACCTCGAGGTCGCGCTCCGCAACCCCGACCGCGCCGACTGGCCGGCGGTCGCCAGCCGCGTGCTCGCCGAGGACGTGCGCATGGAGGACACGGTGAGCGAGCTGCTCGAGCTGGCCCGCCTCGACGAAGCCGACGGGCCCGGTCCCGATCGACTCGCTGCCCGAGGTCGACCTCGACGAGCTCGGTGCTCGACGACACCGTGCAGGAGCGGCGCGTGCCCGTCGACACCGACCCGGGTCTCCGCCGGCCGCGTGCACGGCCGCCGCGACCAGCTGCACGCGCGTCGTGCGCAACCTCGCTCGACAACGCGGCACGCCACGCGAACGCGCAGGTCGCAGTCGAGCTTCGACCACCGACGACGGGCTGCGTCGAGCTCACCGTCGACGACGACGGTCCCGGGATCCCGGTCGAGGACCGCGAGCGGGTGTTCGACCGCTTCACCCGCCTCGACGACGGCCGCGCCCGCGACGCCGGTGGTCTCGGCCTCGGCCTGTCGATGGTGAAGGCGATCACCGAGCAGCACGGCGGCACCGTCGCCATCGAGGACGCACCGCTCGGCGGCGCCCGGCTGCGGGTACGACTCCCTGCGCGCCTGAACCCCTACCGTCCCGGCCCGTGCCCGAGCTCACGATCGCCAGCTTCAACTGCCCACGCCGGCCTCCAGGCCGCGCCGCAACGGCGTGTGCGAGCCCTACGACCTCGACGCGGTGCTGCGCGGGCTTCGACGCCGACGTGATCGTGCGTGCAGGAGTCGTGGACCCCCGACGGCGGCACCGCCGCCGTGCGACGCGTCGCCGACGCCGTCGGCGCCGCGGTGTTCGAGCTGCCCGTTCGGACGGGCCCGCCTCGAGCCGTGGCCGCACGTCCCGCGCGACGGCGGCGGCGACCGGCATCGTCGGGCTCGCGATCATCAGCCGCCTCCCCGCCGAGCTGCAGGGCCGGCTCGCGGTCGGGCACGGTGCCGCGGCGACCCGACGCCCGAGCGGGGCGGGCTGCACGTCGTGCTCGACGTCGGCGGCACCGAGGTCGACCTCGTCGGCGTGCACCTCACGTCGCGCCTGCCCTACGGCCCGCCGATCCAGCTGCGGCGCCTCCGCCGCCAGCTCCCGCCGGCCGGCCGCCCGACGATCGTGGCCGGCGACTGCAACTTCTGGGGCCCGGGCGTCACGACGTTCCTCCCGGGCTGGACGCCGCACCGTCCGCGGCCGCACCTGGCCCGCCAGCCGCCCGCACAGCCAGATCGACCACATCCTCGTGCGCGGCCGCGGCATCGAGGTGCTCGACGCCGAGGTGCTGCCCGCGGTCGGCTCCGACCACCGACCGGTGCGAGCGACACTTGCGCGTGCGGTAGGCAGCAGAGCGGCGTAGCACAGGCCGATGGCCAACGCACCAGCAGACGGTCGAGGGTGGTGGTCGCGCTCGCGAAGGGCGCGCCGGTCGAGGTGCGCGACATCGTCGTGCCCGATCCCGGTCCCGGCGAGGTGCGGGTCGACGGTGCAGGCGTGCGGCGTGTGCCACACCGACCTGCACTACCGCGAAGGCGCGATCAACGACGACTTCCCGTTCCTCCTCGGCCACGAGGCCGCCGGACTCGATCGAGTCGGTCGGCCCCGACGTCACCGACCTCGCGCCCGGCGACTTCGTGATCCTCAACTGGCGCGCGGTGTGCGGCACGTGCCGCGCGTGCACGCGCGGGCGTCCCTGGTACTGCTTCGCCACCTTCAACGCCACGCAGAAGATGACGCTCACCGACGGCACGCGAGCTCAGCCCCGCGCTCGGCATCGGCGCGTTCGCCGAGCAGACGCTCGTCGCCGCCGGCCAGGCCACCAAGGTCGACCCCGGCGCCAAGCCGGAGACCGCCGGGCTGCTCGGCTGTGGCGTGATGGCCGGCCTCGGCGCCGCGATGTACACCGGCGACGTCGGCCGCGGCGACAGCGTCGCGGTGTTCGGCTGCGGCGGCGTCGGCAACGCCGCCATCGCCGGCGCGCGCTCGCGGGGGCGCACCCGATCATCGCCGTCGACATCGACGCCCGGAAGCTGGACGTGGGCCACGGAGTTCGGCGCCACGCACACCGTCAACTCGCGCGAGACCGACGCGGTCGAGGCGATCCGCGCGCTCACCGACGGCAACGGCGCCGACGTGTGCATCGAGGCGGTCGGCCGGCCCGAGGTGCTCGAGCAGGCGTTCTACGCCGCGCGACCTCGCCGGCACCGTCGTGCAGGTGGGCGTGCCCGATCCGTCGATGACGCATCGAGCTGCCGATGATCGAGTTCTTCGGCCGGGGCGGCGCGCTCAAGCCGTCGTGGTACGGCGACTGCCTGCCGTCGCGCGACTTCCCGATGCTCATCGACCTCTACCTGTCGGGCCGCCTCGACCTCGACCGGTTCGTCAGCGAGACCATCCCGCTCGACGCGGTGGAGGACGCGTTCCACAAGATGGAGCGCGGCGAGGTGCTGCGCTCCGTCGTGGTGCTCTGAAGCCGGTGCTCTGAACTCTGGAGTTCTGGGCGACCCGTTCGCTACCCTCGGCCGGGCATGATCGAGGTGATCGACTACCGAGCCGGCAACGCGCCCAGCGTGATGTACGCGCTCGAGCACCTCGGGCTGCCCGCTCGGCTCGTTGAGCGACGCCGGCCGACGGTGCGCAGACGTCGACCGCGTCATCCTCCCCGGCGTCGGCGCCGCCCGCGCCACCATCGACTCGCTCGTGGAGCAGGACCTCGTCGGCGCGCTCGCCGAACGGGTCCACGACGACGGCGTGCCGTTCCTCGGCATCTGCATCGGGCTCCAGGTGCTGTTCGACCACAGCGAGGAGGGCGACATCGCACGGCCTCGGGTGGGTCCCCGGCACGGTGCGGCGCTTCCCCGACACCGGGACGGGTGCCCCAGATCGGGTGGAACGCGGTGCGCGTTCACCCGCGCCCACCCGGTCACGCGCGACGCTGCCCGGTCAGGGGCCACTTCTACTTCGTGAACTCGTACTACTGCGTCGCCGAGCGACCCGGCCGACGCGCTGGGCGTCACCGAGTACGGCCTCGAGTTCTGCTCGATCGTCGCGCGCGACAACATCGTCGCGACCCAGTTCCACGCCGAGAAGAGCGGCGAGCTCGGTCTCGCGCTCCTGCGCAAGCTTCGCCCGCTGGGAACGCCGCGTGCTGACCAAGCGACTCGATCGCCTGCTTCGACGTCGTCGACGGCCGCGTCACCAAGGCGCAGCAGTTCCAGGACAACATCGACGTCGCGCCCGCCGAGGAGCTGGCGCAGCAGCTCTACGCCGACCAGATCGACGAGATCGTCTTCTACGACATCAAGGCCAGCGCGGAGAAGCGCAAGATCGACCTCGACACCGTGCGACGGGTCGCCCACCACGTGTTCGTGCCGTTCACCGTCGGCGGCGGCATCCGTTCGCGTCGACGACATGTACGAGGTGCTCAAGGCCGGCGCCGAGAAGATCAGCGTCGACTCGATGGCCGTGCGCAACCCCGACATCATCCGCGACGGGGCGCGAGGCGTTCGGCCGCCAGTGCGTCGTGCTCAGCACGCAGGTGAAGCACGTCGGGATCCGCGACGGGTCTGCCGAGCGGGTACGAGGTGTTCATCGACGGCGCCCGGCTCGCCACCGGGCTCGACGCCATCGACTGGGTCCGGCGCGGCGAGGACCTCGGCGCGGGCGAGATCGTCGTCAACAGCATCGACCGCGACGGCACCGCGTCGGGCTACGACCTCGACATCACCCGCGCCGTCGCCGACGCGGTGAACGTGCCGGTGATCGCGTCGGGCGGCGCCGGCACCGTCGACCACATCGCCGACGGGCTCACCGCCGGCGGCGCGTCCGGCCGCCATCATCAGCTCGATCCTCTACTCGCCCGCGGCTCGACCGGAACGTCGGCGTGCGCGAGCTGAAGGACCGGTCTCGCCGAGCGCGGCGTGCCGATGCGGCCGTACCTCTGAGCTGCCGAGCAGGTGTCAGGCACGTTCGGCGAGCGGCGCGAGCCGTTCCCAGTCGACCGGCGGGCGCGTCGGCCCAGAGCCGGTCGAGGTCGTAGTACGCGCGGGTCTCGTCGAGGAACACGTGCACGACCACGTCGCCGTAGTCCATGAGCACCCACGGTCGCGTCGCCGAGCCCCTCGACGCTGCGCGGGCTCTCGTCGTCGGCGAGCTTGAGCGCGAGCTCGACCTCGTCGACGATCGTGCGCACCAGGCGCGTGTTGGTCGCGCTCGACGAGCACGAACGCGCTCGGTGATCGAGATGATGTCGCCGACGTCGAGGACGACGACGTCGTCGCCCTTCTTCTCGGCGGCCGCGTGGGCGGCGATCCCGGCGCCTCGCGGTAGCTGTCGGAGATCGCGGTCGCCAACGGTCAAGCGGCGGTCGTTCGAAGCGTCATCACTCGCCAGTGTAGAGGCCGTGCGACCGGATGGCGTGCACGACCGGCCGGCGGGACGAGGCCGTCGACCGGACGGCCGTGCGCGCAGCCGGTGCCCGCAGGTCGGTCGACGCGATGTCGAGGCGGGGGATCGCCACCCGCTGCGACCCGCCACCCCGGACCGGGTGGCTCGGCGTGGTCGTCGCCGGCCCGTTCCACCACGACCACGGTCGCCAGGTCGCGGGTCTCGTCGAGGCGCCGCCAGGTCGCCATGTTGGCGACCGCGTCGGCGCCCAGGACGAGGAACAGCTCGCGGTCGGGCGCGGTCAGCGCCTCGAGCGTGTCGGCGGTGACCGACGGCGCGTCGCGTGTCGATCTCGATCGCGGAGGCCTCCACCCCGTCGACGCCGTCGACCGCGAGCCTCCACCAGATTCGAGGCGACGACGCGCCGGCGCCACCACCTGGCCCCGCTTCTGCCACGGGTCCCCGGCGACCACGAGCAGCACCCGGTCGAGACCGAGCTGTGACCGCACCTCGGTCGCCACGACGACGTGCCCGACGTGCACCGGATCGAACGTGCCCCCGAACACACCCAGGCGCTCGGCACGACATGCCCCAGCCTACGGGCGTGCGGTGTCTTCACCTCGGCGAAACATACGCGTCATCTCCGCCGCGTACGATCGACCCCATGAGCGTGAACGAGGAGCCGGCCACGCACGTCCTCGTGCGGGTGTGGCTTCCCGACCGACCCGGTGCTCTCGGCCTCGTAGCGTCGCGGATCGGCGCGGTCGAGCGGCGACATCGTCGGCATCGACGTGCTGGAGCGGGGCGACAACGTGGCCGTCGACGAGTTCGCCGTCGTACTGCGCACGGCGATCGCGCTCGACCTCCTCGTACGCGAGATCGAAGAGGTCGACGGTGCCAGCGTCGAGGAGGTGCGCACCATCGACCACTTCCCCGACCCGCGGCTCGACGCGCTCGAGTCGGCGACGACGTTGTGCGCGGCGACTTCCGTCGGACGCGCTCCACCAGACCCTCGTCGCGCCAGACGACGAGCGAGTTCCTGGCCGACTGGAGCGCGCTGCTCCTCGACGGCGCGGTGCTGGCGGCAGCCGGCGACGTGACCCACGACGCGTCGGTGCTCGGCGCACTCGTGACCGGCACGTCGGCGTCACCGCTGGTGGCCGACGGCACCACCGGGCCCGACGACCTCGCGGTCGCCTCGCTCCCCGGCCACGACGCCACGCTCCTCGTCGGTCGGGACGGTCACGCCTTCCGCCGGCGCGAACGCGCCCAGCTCAACGCTTTGGCCGGCATCGCCGACCGGACCTGGTCACTCCTCCGTAGCGTCAGGCGCGGACCGAGCGAAGCTATCCCTCGGCGATGGTGCCGACGAACTGCGTGAGCTGGCGCAGGTTGCGGCACTCGAACACGCCGTCGCAGTACGTGCCGTACTCCGACACGATCGAGTCACCGGTGTCCCAGTAGCCGCGGGGCTCGGGGTCCAGCCAGTACACGTGGCGGCCGCGCTTGCGCATCTCGTCGACGACCCACGCCTCCGATGCGTGGTAGTTGTTCCGGGCGTCGCCGAGCAGGATGATCGACGTCTTCGGCGTGATCTCGTGGTAGTGGCGTTGGTGCCACGACCTCGAACGCGTGGCCGTAGTCGGAGTGGCCGTCGACCCAGACGACGTCGGCCTCGGTGTTGACGCGCTGCACCGCCTCGGTGACGTCGTCGGACTCCTGGAAGTAGCGCGTCACCTCGTCGATGCCGTCGATGAACACCCACGAACGCACCTTCGAGAACTGGCTCGCCATCGCGTAGACGAACTGCAGCGTGAAGCGGGCGAAGCTCGCGACCGAACCCGAGATGTCGGCGACGACCATGATCTCGGGCTTCGACGGGTGCGGGTTCTTGAACTTCGGATCGGCCGGCACGCCGCCGTACGACAACGACTCGCGGATGGTCTTGCGGAAGTCGAGGTGCCCGCGGTGACGGCGCCGACGCCGCTGCGCGAGCCGCGCCGCCATGGCCCGGGTCAGCGGGTAGACGGCCTGCTGCAGCGCCAGCATCTCCTCGCGCGACGCGTGCATGAACTCGATGTCCTCGGGCAGCGGCTTGCGCAGCGTGCGGGCCATCGCTTCGACGCCACGGTCGGCCACCAGGCGGCGGCGGATCTCCTCCTCGATGATCTCGCGCAGCTCCTTGAGCCGCTGCTGGAACTCCTCGTGGGCGAGCCGATCGGCCAGCTCGCCCTCGTCGATCTCGCCCCGTTCGCGCGCCTGGGTCCATGAGGCGCTCCTGCGAGGTCGTCGAGGTCGAGCTGGCGAAGCGTGCGGTAGAGGTAATAGGTGCCGCCGACCGGTCGCCCCGGCTCCATCCCCGCGAACTGCTGCACCGCCATCGCCGCGAGTCGGCGCATCTCGTCGCGGTCCATCCTCGCCAGCGCGTTCAGCAGCATCGCCGCCAGCTCCTCGCGCGACATCGGCTGACCGCCGGCGCCACCGCTGGCCTCGCCCTCCTGGAGTGCCGCGTCGTCGAACTCCGACCGCTCGTCGCCGTCGCCGAGCGACGCCCGGGCTGAACAGCGAGAAGTACACGTCGAACACGGTCTCGAACGCACGTTGGTGACGGTGATGCTTCACCAACGTCGCGCTCAACACCGCCTTGAACATGTCGCGGTCGTCGATCGGGATGTGCTCGATCGCGCGCATCGCGTCGAGGTTCTCCGTCATCGACACCGGCAGACCGGCGGTCCGCAACTCGTGGACGAACCCCTGGAGGACGTCGAGCAGCGAAAGGGTCGCGGTGCTCAGACCGCTCCGCCTTCGACCGGCACCTGCAGCTCCTTGCGGGCCTTGGTGATGTCGGACTGGTACTTCAGCAACACGTGCAGCGTGTCGCCGATCACCTCGGGGTCGATGTCGGACTTGCCGAGGTAGAGCAGCGTGCGGGCCCAGTCGATGGTCTCGGAGATCGACGGCGCCTTCTTCAGCTCCAGGGCACGGATCGAACGCACGACCCGGGCGATCTGGTCGGCGAGGTGCTCGTCGATCTCGGGAACGCGCACCCGGACGATCTCCTTCTCGCGCTCGATGTCGGGGTAGTCGATGTGGAGGTACAGGCAGCGGCGCTTCAGCGCCTCCGACAGCTCGCGGGTGTTGTTCGACGTGAGCAGCACGATCGGTCGTTGCGACGCGCCCACGATGGTGCCGAGCTCGGGGATCGACACCTGGAAGTCGGAGAGCACCTCGAGCAGGAGCGCCTCGGTCTCGATCTCGACCCGGTCGACCTCGTCGATGAGGAGCACGACCGGCTCCTCCGCCGGATCGCCTCGAGCAGCGGTCGCGTCGAGCAGGAACGGCTCGGAGAAGATGTCGGACTCGACGTCTTCCCAGTCCGAGTCGTGGCCGCTTGTCGACCTGGATGCGCAGCAGCTGCTTCTTGTAGTTCCACTCGTACAGCGCCTTGGCCTCGTCGAGACCCTCGTAGCACTGGAGCCGGATGAGGCGGGCAGCCGGTGACCTCGGCGATGCGCCTTGGCCAGCTCGGTCTTGCCGACGCCGGCCGGACCCTCGACCAGGACCGGCTTCTCCAGCCGGTCGGCCAGGAACACGACCCCGGAGATGCCGCAGTCGGCGAGGTAGTCGACGCCGCGCAGCCGCGTGGTGACGTCGTCGACCGATTCGAATCGTTCAGCCATAAGGGAGTGGTCTAGTCGCGGATCTGGCCGTCGCCCCACACGACGTACTTGTAGGTGGTGAGCTCGCGCAGCGCCATCGGACCGCGTGCGTGCAGCTTCTGGGTGGAGATGCCGATCTCGGCGCCGAAGCCGAACTCGGCGCCGTCGGTGAAGCGGGTCGATGCGTTCACCACGACGGTTCCGGCGTCGACCTCATCGGTGAACCGCCGGGCACGGCGAGATCGCGGGTGACGATCGCCTCGGTGTGACCGCGAACCGAACCGGTTGACGTGGTCGATGGCCGCGTCGATCGACGCGGCACGACCGCGACGCTCATCTTGAGCGCGAGGAACTCGCGGCCGAAGTCGTCGTCGGTGGCCTCGCCCATGTCGGCGAACCGGCGCGCGGGCGCCGTCGTCGCCGACCAGCTCGACGCCCTGCTCGACCAGCGCGCCGCAGACCCGCGGGAGGAACTCGTCGGCCACCGCCTCGTGGACCACGAGCGACTCGGCCGCGTTGCAGACGCTCGGGCGCTGGGTCTTGGCGTTCACCACGATGTCGAGCGCCTGGTCGAGATCGGCGGCGGCGTCGACGTAGACGTGGCAGTTGCCGTCACCGTCGATGATGACCGGGACGGTCGCGTGGTCGCGGATGCTCTGGATGAGCGCGGGACCTCCACGCGGGATCAGGCAGTCGACGACGTCGGTGAGCTGCATCAGCTCGACCGCGGCCTCGTGGCGGACGTCGTCGACGAGGAGCACCGCGTCGGCCGGGAGGCCGGCCTTGGTCAAGCCGTCGCGCAGCGCCTCGGCGATGGCGAGGTTCGGACTCGGAGCGCGGTGGCCGAGCCCCGCAGGATCGCGACGTTGGCCGACTTCAGGCAGATGCCGGCGGCGTCACTGGTGACGTTGGGCCGGTTCTCGTAGATGATCGCGACCACACCGAGGGGCACCCGACGCTGTTCGATGCGCAGGCCGTTGGGTCGGCGCCAGCCGTCGAGGATCTCGCCGATGGGGTCGGGCAACGCGGCGACCTGCGGAGGCCGTCGGCCATGGACGCGATCCGGGCGTCGGTCAACCGCAGCCGGTCGAGGGGGCCGGGTTCCATCCCGCCGGCTTCGGCGGACTCGACGTCGACGCGGTTGGCGGCGAGCAGATCGTCGGTGCGGTCGACGAGGAGGTCGGCGGCCGCGAGCAGGGCCGCATTCCGCTCCGCGGTGGACGCCGAGCCCAGGACGCGAGCTGCGGCCTGCGCCCTCCGCCCCAGCTCGGAGACTCCGCTCATGGCGGGCGAGTGTAACCCTCGCCTTTCGGGAGGGGTGAGGCCGCGCCGCCCGCCAGCCGCGCGGCCCGCCGGATCAGGGATCCGGGGGCGCTGCGGCCGAGGCGACCCGGCCTCACCTACCTCCCGCTCCTCGTCGACCGCCGAAGCCCTCCGGAGAGGACTCTCCCCCCGCCGGTCGACGACGAGCTCGTGAGGCAAGAGTGTGACGGAACCGGGCCGTCCGCGCAAGGCGGGGCCCCGAATTGGTCCGGTCTCACACCGGCAGCACCACGAGATCGTCCCGGTGGACGACTTCGTGGGGGAGGCCATCGGCCAGTTCCGACGTCCGTCGCCCGGCCACTTCCCGGAGTCCGCCCGAGGAGTACCGGACCAGGCCCTTGGCGAACGGCACACCGTCGTCGTCGATGATCTCGACCGCGTCGTCGACGTCGAAGGAGCCCTCGACGCCCCGGACCCCGGCGGGGAGCAGCGACCGCTGGTCCGCGCACAGGGCCCGCCGGGCTCCGGCGTCGACCACGATCCGCCCGGAGGCTCCCAGGGCGAAGGCGATCCACAACTTCCGGCTCGAGAGCCGCTCGGCGCGGGGAGGGAACGCGGTGCCCACGGCGCGCCCGGCGATGGCGTCGCTGACGACGCCGGGGGCGTCGGCCGCCGCGATCACCGCCCGCACCCCCGACCACGCGGCGATCTTGGCCGCGGCGAGCTTGGTGGCCATCCCCCCGCTCCCCCGGTCGGTCCCGGTACCCCCCGCGAGGGCGACCAGTGCGGCGTCGACCTCGACGATCTCCTCGATGAGCGACGCGCCCGTGTCGACGCGGGGGTCGGCGGTGAACACGCCGGCGGTGTCGGTCAGCAGCACGAGGACGTCGGCCCCCACGAGGTGCGCGACCAGCGCCGCGAGGCGGTCGTTGTCGCCGTAGCGGATCTCGTCGTCGGCCACGGTGTCGTTCTCGTTGACCACCGGGACGACGCCGAGGGCGAGCAGGCGTCGCAACGTCTCGCGGGCGTGGAGGT
Organism: uncultured Actinomycetes bacterium; assembly: GCA_963726965.1. GTDB lineage: Bacteria > Actinomycetota > Acidimicrobiia > IMCC26256 > DASPTH01 > DASUAS01. Next base: position 347,240 of record CAVSEI010000009.1, read on the forward strand.
ACTGGGAACGCACCCCGAAGTCGTGTGGGGTCAGCAGCACCTGGCCGGCCAGGAGTCCGTGGTGCCCGAGCAGGGAACCGAGCCGTTCCATGAGCCGGGGCTGGCCGACCGCGGCGATCGCCTGCAGCGTCCCGATGTCGGTGGGCCGGGTCGTCATCCCCAGCGCGGGCAGACCCGCGGCGATGGCCCCCGACGACACGAGCACGATCTCATGACCGTCGGCGCGGGCGCCGGCGATCTCGCCACAGAGCTTGCGGAGCGACGCGTCGTCGATCTCCCCGCGCTCCGACGTGATCGACGACGTCCCGACCTTGACCACCGCGGTGCGCGGCATCACCCGATCCCTTCGAGGTAGTCGAGTTCGACCGGTCCGATGCGCACGAGATCACCTTCGCGCGCGCCGGCGCGGGCCAGCGCCCGGTCGACTCCCATCTTGCGCAGCCGGTATTGCACGTATTCCATCGCCTCGACGTTGGTGAGGTCGGCCATGGCGACGACGCGCTCGGCCGTCCGCCCGGACACCCGCCACGCGCCGTCGTCGTCGCGTACGACGGCGAATCCCTCTTCGGCCGGGCGCAGTACCACGAACGGTTCGGGATCGGGTTCGGCAGCCCGGGCTTCGCGGATGAGCGTGCCGAGGCGTCCGAGCAACGGATCGAGCCCCTCACGGGTGACGGCCGAGATGGTCAACGCGTCGTCACGATCGAGGGAGCTGGTGGCGACGTCGACCTTCGTGCCGACCACCAGCCGGGGGCGTTCGAGCAACTCGGGCTGGTACCGACCGAGCTCGGCGAGGAGGATGCGTTCCTGTTCGTCCGGGGTCGCGCCGTCGACGGCGGCGAGGTCGAGCAGGAGCACGAGTACCCGCGCCCGCTCCACGTGGCGGAGGAACTGATGGCCGAGGCCCCTGCCTTCGGCCGCCCCCTCGATCAGGCCGGGAATGTCCGCGACCACGAACTCGTGATCGCGGAATCGCACGACTCCGAGGTTGGGTTCGAGCGTGGTGAAGGGGTAGTTGGCGATCTTCGGCTTCGCCGCGCTGACCGCCGCGATGAGCGTGGACTTCCCCGCATTGGGGAACCCGACGAGTGCCGCGTCCGCCAGCAGCTTCACCTCGAGTCGCAGCCAGTGCTCCTCGCCGTACTCGCCCTGCTCGGCAAACCCTGGCGCTCGTCGCGCGTTCGACAGAAAGCGCGCGTTGCCACGCCCACCCTGGCCGCCGTGCGCCGCGAGGTACGTGTCGCCGTGACGGACGAGGTCCGCCAGCAGCTCACCGTCACGGGTCTTGACCTGGGTGCCTTCGGGCACGGCCACGGTGAGATCGGCGCCGCTCGCGCCGTGGCGCTTGTTGCCGGACCCGTGCTTGCCCGATTCCGCGCGCCGGTGCGGGTGATCGCGGAATGCGAGGAGCGACGCCGCGTTGCGATCGGCCTGGAGAAACACGTGACCACCGGAACCGCCGTCGCCACCGTCGGGTCCACCCTTCGGGACGTGCGCCTCGCGCCGGAACGACACCGCGCCCGCGCCGCCGTCACCACCACGGAGGTTGACCTGGACCAGGTCGACGAACGACGACATGCGATCAGCCTACGGACGCCGGGCGCGCGCGCCCGCCGACTTCTAGGTCGAAGGGATGATGTCGACGAGCTTGCGGCCCTTGCGGTGGCCGAACTTCACGACACCGTTCGCAGTGGCGAAGAGGGTGTCGTCGCTGCCCTTGCCGACGTTCTCGCCCGGGTGGAATCGCGTGCCGTGCTGACGCACGATGATCGTGCCCGCGTGGACCTCGGTTCCGCTGTAGACCTTGACGCCGAGCCGCTGGGCGTTGGAGTCACGACCGTTGCGCGAGGAGGCCGCGCCCTTCTTCTTCGACACGGGTCAGCTCTCCTTCGGTGCCGGCGTCTTGGCCGACTTCTTCGCCGGCGTCTTGGCTGGCTTCTTCGCCGGCGTCTCCGTACCGGCACCGGTGATGGCGGTGATCTCCACGACCGAGAGGTCCTGGCGATGGCCGTAGCGGCGGCGGTTGTTGCTCTTCGGCTTGTAGATGAAGCCGTCGATCTTGGGACCGCGCGTGGCGCCGACCACGCGAGCGGTCACCACGGCTCCCTCGAGCTGGGCCGGCGTCGCGAGGACCGTCGCACCGTCGACGAGCAGGACCGGCGTGAGCTCGACGTCGGCGCCGTCGTCGAGACCGAGACGCTCGACTTCGAGCCGCTCACCAGCCTCGACCTTGTATTGCTTGCCGCCGGTGCGGATGACTGCGTACATGGCGCGGGAAACCCCTCGAACGAGATCGTGGAACCCAGCATGCTACCCGCTGACGGCCCTGCGGGCCGAGCCGCTCGGGCGCTTGCCTAGTCCATCGACTGCAGCAGGGCCTCGTCGAGGAGGAACCCACGGCCGTGACACGTGGGGCAGGTGTCGCTGAACGACTCCACCAACCCCTCCGAAATCCGCTTGCGGGTCATCTCGACGAGCCCCAGCTCGGACATCTCGAACGCCTGGGTGCGGGTCTTGTCGCGGGCGAGGGCGTCACGGAACACCCGCATGGTCTGATCGCGGTTCGCCTTGATCTCCATGTCGACGAAGTCGATCACGATGATCCCGCCGATGTCGCGGAAGCGCAGCTGCCGGGCGATCTCCTCCGCCGCTTCGAGGTTGTTCCGGAAGACCGTCTCCTCGAGGTTGGACTTGCCGACGTTCTTGCCGGTGTTGACGTCGATGACCGTGAGCGCCTCCGTGCGCTCGATGATCAGCGAACCCCCTGACGGGAGCCACACCTTCCGGTCGAGCGCCTTGAGCAGCTGCTCGGAGATGTGGAACCGCTCGAAGATCGGAAGGCCTTCTTCCTCGCTGTCGTAGAACTCGACGCGGTCCGCGAGCTCGGGGGCGATGGCCTCGACGTAGGCGTGGGTCTCCTCGTAGAGCGCCCGGTTGTCGATGACGATGCCGCGGTACTCCTTGGTGAACTCCTCACGGATGAGGCGCAGGACGAGGTCGGGCTCCTGGTAGAGGAGCTTCGCCTGCTTCGACGCGTTCGCCAGCTCGGAGATCTGTTCCCACTGGTTGCGCAGACGCCGAACGTCCCGTTCGAGCTCTTCGGTGGTCGCGCCCTCGGCGGCGGTGCGCACGATGAGACCGGCGTCCGACGGCCGGATCCCGTCGAGCACCCTGCGCAGGCGCTTGCGCTCGTCGTCGGGGAGACGCTTCGAGATCCCGTACGTGTCGGGTTCGCCGGGAACCATCACCAGGAATCGCCCGGCGAGGCTCACCTCCTGGGTGAGGCGTGCACCCTTGTGGGCGATCGGGTTCTTGGTGACCTGCACCGTGATCATCTGCCCGTTCTTGAGCATCCGCTCGATCTTGGGCTTGTTCCCGCCCTCGACGTCGGCCTTGTCGAAGGCGACGTCGCCGCGGTAGAGGACGCCGTTCTTCGGGGTGCCGATGTCGACGAACGCGGCCTCCATCCCGGGCAACACGTTCTGGACTCGACCGAAGTAGATGTTGCCGTCGATCGACTCGTTCCCGGTCGGGGTGGCGAGCGAATGCTCGACCAGGCTCCGACCCTCGAGCACGGCGATGTGGGTGTGACCCCCGTCGAGCACGTGCACGCACATGAGGTACCGACCGGCGGGCCTCCCCTTCCGGGTCCGGCCCCGACGGCGTTCGAGGACGTCGTCGTCGAGCGCGGCGAGCGGCGTCTCGCCGACGCCGAGGTCGGCCCGGATCGCGTCGTCGATCCTCTTGCGGGGCTGCTGCTGGCCCCGGTTGTTGGCGCGACCGGGGGACGCGCCGGCGCCGTTCTCGGTGCTGCTGCCGGTGCCGGTCGCGGCTCCCGCGCCACCTCGCCCGCGCCCCCGCCCGCCTCGGCGACGCCGACGCTTCGGCGCGGTTCCCGGCTCCCCGTTGGTCGACGAGCCGGTCGCCGGTTGCCGGTCGACGGGAGCGGGACGCGAGTCGCCGATCCGGGGCTTGGATGCGGGTCGCGAGTCGCCCACGGGGGGTCGGGCGGTGTGGCTCAGGCCGGCTTCCTCCAATGCGACGTCGGCGACGTCGTCGGTGGTCAGGCCGCGGTCGGCGGCGGCGTCGTTGTAGTCGTGCCCGAGGTTGATCTCGTCGTCGTCGCCCTCGTCCGAAAGGGCCCCGGGGGTGCCGCTCGCAGCGCCCGTACCGGTGCCCGGCTTGCGCCGGTTGCGACCACCGCGTGATCCGCGGCGGCGGCGACGCTTGGGTGGGCCGTCACCCGCGCCGCCTGGGACCGAATCGTTCACCGATTCGGACCCGGCAGAGGTGGCGGGGACAGGGACAGGGCTGAACGGGGTGGTGGCCGCCGGAGCCGAGATGGCTTCCGGGGTCGTCTCGTCGGACATGCGATCCTTCTCTCATGATGCGCTCGCCTCGAGGGCGTGCGCGAACGCGTCGGCGGCCAGCGGTTCCAGCCGCGCGCCGCCGCGTTCGATCCATTGGGATGTTCGGACGACGCGATGCTCGGTGAGGCCGACGCCGACGAACGAGTCGAGGGCTTCGAGCACTTCACGCGGTCGAGCGCCGCGCGGTTGCGTCAACAGGGTGAGCTCGAGCACCGGCGTCTCGCCGTCGTGCGCGAGCTCGACATTGCGGAGTGCGGGACGGAGATCGTCCACGCTCTCCTTGCCTTTGCGGGTACGGGTCACCAGGAGTTCGTCACACGCCATCGCGTCGACGACACGGTGGAAAGCACCGCATCCGGGACGGGCTGGCCGAGGCCGTCGATGGCCTCGACCCGGTACTGGACTTCGGTGATCGATTCCTGGAGTGCGGGCGCGCGTTCGATCAGACGCACTGCTCCGGTCGCGGGCATCCCCTCGGGCAGTGCCGGGGTGAGACGCTCGGCGAGGACGTCGGTGTCGATGGGATCGGTGAGCTCGACGTCGAGGTACTCGGCGTCGCTCTCGTGTCCGACGGACAGGGCGAGGCCGAAGCTGACCTTCGGGCGGGGCGAGAAGCCCTCGGTGAACGCGAGGGGCAGGCGCTCGATGCGGAAGGCGCGCTCGAGGGCGCGGGCGACGTCGCGGGCGGAGATGAACCGCACCCTGCCCCGCTTGGCGAATCGGATACGCACCGGAAACCCGGTATCCCCTCTCACCTGGTCACCAACTCGACCGGCACCGAGGTCGGTCGCCACGCCTCCGAAGTCGAGGCCCTGGCCGGTGCCCTGGCTGCCTCCGGCCGGGGGCACCGCCGACGCGACGACATGTTCGAGCGCGTAGTCGGTGCACACCCCGCAGTCGTAGCACGGCGTCCACCGACAATCGGGGAGCCCGTGCTCCCGCAACGCATCCTGCCAGTCGTCCCAGAGGAAGTCGCGGTGCAGACCGGCCGCGATGTGGTCCCACGGGAGGATCTCGTCGTCGGTGCGGTGGCGGGTCACGTACCAGTCGGGATCGAGACCCTCGGCAGCCATGGCGTCGGTCCACCGACCGAGCTCGAACCGCTCGCTCCACTCCTGGAACGTGCCGCCCGCCCGCCAGACGCGCTCGATCACGTTCCCGATGCGACGGTCCCCGCGACTGGCGATGCCCTCGGCGAACGTCGCCGCGGGATCGTGCCAGCGGATGGCGGCGCCCGACCGTTTGAGATCGTCACGCAGCATGCCCGACCTTGCGCTGCAGCTCATCGACACCGTTCTGGCCGAACCACTGGAACGGCGTGTGCGCCTTGGGTACGAAACCACCGACCGACGCGGTGCAGCTCGCCTTCTTGGTGTACTTGCGCCCGATCTTCACGACCTCGCGTGCGAGCTGCGAGATCCCGAGGGTGTCTTCGTCCATCTCGGTGGGAACACCGATGAGGAAGTAGAGCTTCACCCGCTGCCAGCCCTGCGAGTACGCACCCTCGACCGCGGCGAACAGGTCGTCGTCGGTGATGAGCTTGTTGATCACCTGACGCATCCGCCACGTACCGCCTTCGGGAGCGAACGTGAGTCCGGTGCGGCGGATCTTCTGGATCTCGCTGGCGATGCCGACGGTGAAAGCATCGACCCGCAACGATGGCAGCGACAGGCCGACGTTCCCGCAGCCCTCCTGCTCGTTGACCAGACCCGCGACCAGGCCGTCGATCCCCGAGAAGTCGGCGGTCGACAGCGAGGTGAGCGCGACCTCGTCGTACCCGGTCCGGCGCAAGCCGTCGCGCACCATGGTGCGCACCTGCTCTTCGGGTCGTTCGCGCACTGGGCGCGTGATCATCCCCGCCTGGCAGAACCGACACCCGCGCGTGCAACCGCGGAACACCTCGACGTTGAGCCGGTCGTGCACCACCTCGATGAGCGGGCACGAGCTGGTTCTTGGGATAGGGCCATTCCCCCAGGTCCGCGACCGTGCGCTTGTCGACCCGTTCGGGGATCTCGGCGAACCGCGGCCGGACCTCGGCGATGAACGGCCCGTCGTACTCGACGTCGTACATCGACGGCACGTAGACGCCCGGGAATCGTGGCCAGCTCGCGCAGCACGCCCTCGCGGGCGGTGCGACCCGAACGCTTCCAGGCCCCCACCACCTCGGTGATCTCGCCGACGGCCTCCTCGCCGTCACCGATCACGAAGGCGTCGACGAAGTCGGTCATCGGCTCGGGGTTGAACGCGCAGTGCCCTCCGACGACGACCAGCGGGTGTTCCGGGCGACGCTCCGCGGCCCGCACCGGGACGCCGGCGAGGTCGAGGCACTCGAGCACGTTCGTGTACACCAGTTCGGCGGCGAGACCGAAGGCGAGGACGTCGAAGTCGGCGGCATCGTGATGGGTGTCGACCGAGAACAGCGGCACGCTCGCGGCGCGCATCTCCGCGGTCATGTCGACCCAGGGCGCGTAGCCGCGTTCGGCCAACGCGTCGTCGCGTTCGTTCAGGATCTCGTAGAGGATCTGGAGCCCCTGGTTGGGCAACCCGATCTCGTACGTATCGGGATAGACGAGGAGCCATGAGGTGCTGCGACGGCCGATGTTCCGGCCGGAGGCTGCCCCGCTCCATTCCGATGTAGCGAGCGGGCTTCTCGACCCTGGCCAGGAGCGGCTCCACCCTCGGCCACAGGTTTGACATTCGAAGGGATCCTACCAGCCGGCCGAATTCCCTCTAGTTGAAGCGCCGCATCGAGACGTTGGCCACCAGACCGACGCACGCGAACGTCGTGATGAGCGACGAACCCCCGTAGCTCATGAACGGCAACGGGATACCGGTGACCGGCATGATGCCCATGGTCATGCCCATGTTCTCGAACATCTGGAAGGCCAGCATCGCGAGGACCCCGACGCAGACGAGCACGCCGAAGAAATCCCGCGGACAGCCGGGCCGTTCGCCAGGTGCGCCAGAGCACGACCGCGAAGAGCGCGAGGAGGAGCGTGCTGCCCACGAAGCCCAATTCCTCCCCCACCGACGTGAAGATGAAGTCGGTGTGCTGCTCGGGCACGAACCCGCCCTGGGTCTGCGAGCCCTTCTCGAGGCCCTCGCCGGTGATCCGACCGTGCGCGATGGCCTGTTTCGACTGCTCCTGGTTGTACGCGGTGCCCTGGCTGGTGCCGCTCTCCGGATCGAGGAACGTCGTGAGTCGGTCGAGCTGGTACTGCTTCAGCAAGCCGAGCCCGACGACCGCGTAGACCCCGGTGATCGCGAGGAGCCCCAGCACGATCATCTGCTTGCCGCTCGCCCCCGCCACCGCGAGCAGGGCCACGATGATCACCGCCAGCACCATCACCGTGCCGAGGTCGGGTTGGAGCAGCACGAGCCCGATCGGCACAGTCGCCAACGCGATGATGGTCGTGAGTCGCCACGCATCGAGCTCGCCGCGGTACTGGTTGCAGTAGCCGGCCAGCGCCACGATGATCCCGAACTTGGCGAGCTCCGACGGTTGCAACGTGAAGCCGCCCGGGAGCTGGAACCACGCCTGGTGACCTTTGATGTTCGAACCGACCGGTGCGAGCACCGCGAGCAGCAGGAACACCGTGCCGCCGTAGAAGACCATCGCGTAGTCGCGCATGCGCCGGTAGTCGATGCACAACACGATGACCATGACGACGAAGCCGATCGCCGCGAACAGCAGCTGGCGCTTGACGAAGTAGTACGGATCACCGGGGATTCGCCGGTGGGTGGTCGAGTAGATCATCAGCAGACCGAGCGCGGTGATGGCCAAGGCCGCGCCGACGAGGAGCCAGTCGAAGTGTCGCAGCGGCGACGCTTCGAGCCGCGAGGGCTCTCCGAGACCCGCGCGAGCGCTGCTGGGCGCGGGCGAGTCGATTCGGGCTGATCGTCGACATCAGTTGCTCTGCTCGTTGCCGACGGCCGGGGCGATCACGACGTTGGCCGGAGTCTGCGTCGGGTTGTTCAGGTAGTCGATGACCCGGCGCACGATCGGCGCCGCCACGTTGGCACCAAATCCGCCCTGCTCCACCATCGCCACGATGACGTACTGCGGAAGCGCAGGGTCGTTGGCCGGGTTGGTGACCGCCGCGAACCACGACGTGTCCTGGTTCGGCGACCGTTGCGCGGTGCCGGTCTTGCCGATGACGGCCACGCCCTGGTAGTCGTGAACGCGCCGACGGCGGTGCCGCTCTCGTTGTTGACGGCACCCGCGAGCCCGGTGGCGATGGCCCCCGCACATCGGGGTGAGACCGGTGGTCCGCTTCACCTTCGGATCGAAGGTGTGCAACACCGGTGCCGAACTGCCCCTGCGGCAGTCCCGCGCTGTTCTGGGTCACCTCGTCGACGAGCCTCGGCGTGTACAGCGTGCCGCCGTTGGCGAACGTGGCGTACGCGTTCGCGAGCTGCAGGGGCGTGACCAGCACGTCACCCTGGCCGACGGCGAGGGTGGCGTTGTCACCTCGGCGCCAGATCTGGAGGTCCGCGTTGTTCGGGGTTGAGCTTCACCCGGTACTCGTGGTCGGGGATCGACACCGGCCTGGTCGCCGAGTCCGACCCCGGTCGACTCACCGAGGCCGTACATGCGGGCGGTGTGCTGGATCGCGTCCCCGAGGGGGTGCTGCGCGTCGGGGACGCTTGTCGCCGGCGAGGTCGCCGGTGTGACCGGCGGCCTGACCTTCGTTGCGGTACGCCTTCCAGAACTCGTTCCCAGCCGTGTAGAAGTACACGTCGCTGGACACGGTCAACGCCGACGGCAGGTCGACCGCCCCGAGCACCGCGCTCACCCGCGTTGCACGCGCTTCTCGTCGTTGCCGAAGTGGAAGCACCCGTCGGGATAGTCGGACTGTACGTCGTGTTCGGCGCCGTCGGGATACAGGCCGGCTCTGCAACATCGCCAGGGACGTGATCAGCTTGAACGTCGATCCCGGCGCGGTACGCGTTGAGCGCGCGGTTGAGCAGCGGGGGGTTGTCGGGGTCCTTGAAGTACTGGTCCGAGTTGCCGGAGATGAAGTCGTTGGGGTTGAAGCTCGGGTTCGACGCCATCGCCACCACCGATGCCGGTGCGCGCGTCGAGCACGACGACCGCACCCGCGTTCGCCGGGGAAGAAGTTGCCCGGTCTGGTTGTCGACCAGGGTCCGGGCGCCATCCATGCCCTGGGTCAACGACTCCTCGGCGACGTGCTGGATCGGCAGGTCGACGGTGAGGCGCACGTCGTGTCCGGCTCGGCGGGCTTCTTCACTGCGACCACGTTGACGACGCGGCCCTGGTTGTCGACCTCGCACCTTGTCCTCGCCCGGCTTGCCGCGCAGCTCGGACTCGAACATCTCCTCGACACCGATCTTCCCGATGGTGTCGGTCGACTCGTACCCGTCGTCGCGTGGACTTCAGCTCGTCGGCGTTGATCTGCCCGAGGTAGCCGACGATGTCGGCGGCCTGGAAGTCCTGCGGATAGCGACGCTCGGTGGTCGGGTCGACCCGACACTCGGGGAAGTCGGTCGCGGTGCTCGGTGACGTAGACCGCCGTCGGCGTGTCGATGTCCTTCGCCACCGGGACCGACTCGAACGACGGCGTAGTTGGTGTTGTCGATCAGCTTGGCGACGTCGTCGGGCGTCTTGAGCAACAGGTTGGCGAGGTTGGTCTCGAGCGTCGTGCGCTCGGTGCTCGACAGCTGCTGACGATTGACGATGAGCGACGTGACCGGCACGGTCTCGCGCGAGGACGATGCCGTTGGCGGTCGTAGATCGTCCCGCGCACGGCCGGCACCTGCACGAAGCGGTCGCGCTGGCGCTGCGCGGCCACGGCCAGCTTCTCGCCCCCGGTGACCTGCAGGAACCAGAGACCGGGTGAGGAGCCCGCCGAACAAGGCCACCACGATCACCCCGACCGACCGCGAGGCGACGGCGGCTGTTGGGCTCGTTCATCGGTCGATCACCGGGGCCCAGTCTCGCCGACGGGCGCACGCCGGAGGCATCACCCTCGGACCCGCCAGGTCGCGCCGGTGTCCTCGCGCGTCGGGCCACGCGGCGGACGATCGGGAACACGAGCGGGGCGATCATTGCGTCGAACGTCGCCGAGATGAGCACGATCCGGAGACTCTCGAGCGAGAGGTACCCCGATTGCCCGACGATCGCGCCGGCGGTGATGAACACCAGCCCCCCGAAGAGCCCACCGACACCGCCGAGGATCGGTGCCAGCCACGGCGTGGTGCGCACGACGCCCGCTTGGAACACGCCGACGGCATATCCGGTCACCGCATACGCCAGCGCCGACAGCCCGAATGGCGTGGTCAGGAACAGGTCGATGGCAAGCCCCATGATGAACCCGAAGAGCGCACCACTGTCGGGGCCGTCCTCGTACGCGACGGCCAGCACCGCGACGAGGCCGACTTCGGGAGCCACGTCGTCGATGCGGAGATGGGTGAAGAGCGTGGTCTGCAGGACGACGCGCACGAGGACGACGAATCCGAGTCGGATGCGACGGATCACGGAATGGTCGCCGGCGCGTACTTCGAGCACCTTCACCAGGTTGAGCGCATCGAGGTCGACGATCGGTCGCAACTCGGCGTTGCCGCGCGATCGCGCCGCCCGACCCACTCCACGGACGACGGTGCCGATGACGAGGCCCTGGGGGTACGGCTCGAACAGCGAACCGAGCGTCACCGCGACGTCGCCCTTCTTCATCGCCACCGAGGTCCCGGTGTCATCGATGACCGAGAACCGCAGCAGGCTGCTGTTGCCCTGCCCCTCGGCGGTGCCCTTCGGACCGAACGCGCCCGCGCTGCACCAGCTGCGCGCCGGCTCCGAAGTTGCGGTCGTCGATGCGTTCGACGATCGCGCTGGACTTCGACACCGAGGCGACCCGACCCACCAACGCCGCTTTGCCGGCCGCGCCGACGACGACGGGCAGGTTCCTCGCGATCCCCGCGTCGCTCCCCTTGGAGATTCGGAAGGACCGCTCGAAGTTCCCTCCGCCCTGCGTGACGACTTCGGCAGTGACCGCGTCGGCGTCTCGATCGTCGGGCAGGTCGAGAATCCCGCGCAGCGTCTTGAGCTCGGCGAGCGAACCCGCGGCCGCCGCGATCTCACTCTTCGCCGCATCGAGTTGCTCCCGCAGGCGGGTGTTCTCGTCCCGCAGTTCGCTGGCGCGGCCGAGGCCGTCGAGGAAGTCGCTCACCGGGTTGACGACATCGTCGGCGAGCGTTCTGCACCGGGGCGACGACGTCCTGGGCCGTGGTGCGGGCCGAGTCGATGAGACCCGAGCCACGTTCGTCGAGCGAGATCAGCGCGAGCGAGGTGACGACGAACAGGACGAGCGTGACCCGACGACGGCGACTCTGGCGATAGACGACCACGGTGCTCGCGCGCCCCTACCGGGGCGGTCAGTCCTGGGGCGAGGCGATCAGGACCTGCTTCAGCACGTCGAAGTTCTCGAGGCACTGACCCGAGCCGAGGACCACCGAGTAGAGCGGGTGCTTCGCCCGGTGCACGGGCATGCCGGTCTCGGCCTGGATCGCGTTCTCGAGCCCGATGAGCTGCGCGCGCCGCCGCCGGTGATCACGATGCCCCGCTCCATGATGTCGGCGGCGAGCTCCGGGGGCGTCTTGTCGAGCGTGACCTTGACCGCGTCGACGATCGACGCGGTCGGCTCCTCGATCGCCTCGCGGATCTCGACGGTCGAGAGCACGATCGTCTTCGGCAGTCCGGTGATGAGGTCGCGTCCGCGGACTTCCGCGTAGAGCTCCTCTTCGAGCGGCCACGCGCTCGCGAGCTGCATCTTCACCTCTTCGGCAGTGCGCTCGCCGAGCGCGAGCGAGTACTCGCGCTTCACGAAGTTGATGATCGCCTCGTCGAACTCGTCGCCACCGATCGCGACTCGACTCGCTCACCACGATGCCGCCGAGCGAGATCACCGCGACCTCGGTGGTGCCGCCGCCGATGTCGACGATCATGTTGCCGGCGGGCTCGTGCACGGGCAGCCCGGCGCCGATCGCGGCCGCCATCGGCTCCTCGATCACGAGCACCGGCTTGCGGGCGCCGGCGAACTCGGCGGCCTCCTGCACGGCGCGTCGCTCGACGCCGGTGATGCCCGACGGGATGCAGATGACCATGCGCGGCTTCGCCCACTTGCGCTGGTGCACGCGCTGGATGAAGTAGCGCAGCATCTTCTCGCAGATGTCGAAGTCGGCGATGACGCCGTCCTTCAGCGGGCGGATGGCCTCGATGTGCCCGGGCGTGCGGCCGAGCATGCGCTTCGCCTCGGTGCCGACGGCGAGCAGGCGGCCGTCGCGCGTGTTCATCGCCACGATCGACGGCTCGTCGAGCACGATGCCCTTGCCGCGCACGTAGACCAGCGTGTTCGCCGTGCCGAGGTCGACCGCCATGTCACGGCCGACTACGGAGGAAAACCAGGGCTCAGACACAGGGAAGGAGTCTCCAGACGGGTAGGCGGCTCGGGTACGCGCACAGGCTAGTCGGCGGGCTCCGCCGCGCGCCGGGTAGCGAGGCCGAGCCTCCGCTCGGGCGCGGCTGACGTTCTAGGAACCGAGCTGCGGGAAGAACAGCGCGATCTCGCGTTCGGCCGACTCCGGACCGTCGGAACCGTGCACGAGGTTCTCACCCGTCTCGAGGGCGAGATCGCCGCGGATCGTGCCCGGCGCTGCTTCGCGCGGGTTGGTGACGCCCATGAGGCCGCGCACGACCTTCCACGTGTCGGGACCGCCCTCGATCACCATCGCCACGAGCGGGCTGCGGGTGATGAACGCCACGAGATCGCCGAAGAACGGGCGCTCGCGGTGCTCGTCGTAGTGACGCCCGGCGAGGTCGGCGTCGATGGTGCGCAGCTCGAGGGCGACGATCGGTGAGGCCCTTGCGCTCGAGCCGGCCGACGATCTCACCGACCAGGCCGCGCTCGACGGCATCGGGCTTGCAGAGGACGAGGGTACGGGTGCTCATGGTCCGGCGAAGCTAGCGAACGAGGTTAGCGCCGCGAGCCGGACTGACGACGTAGAGCGAACCGGTGATGACGACCTGGCCGTCGGGCGGGGTCCGTCGATCGCGCACGCCACCGCGTCGTGCACGTCGTCGATCACCTCGATCGACGCCCGGCTCGATCCCGAGCTCGTACGCGGCGTCGGCGACGACGTCGGGTCGTGACCGCGCGGGCTGTCGGGACGGCAGCACACGAGCCGCGCCGCGTCGAGCACGCCGAGCGCGTCGAGCATCTCGTGCGGCTCCTTCTCGCGCATCAGGCCGACGACGAACGTGCGCGGCGTGTCGGCGAACTCCTCAGCCAGCGCCGCGCGCAACGCGTGCGCGCCGGCCACGTTCTTCACGCCGTCGAGCAGCACGAGTGGTTGATGACCCACGACCTCGAGGCGCCCGGGAGTTCGCACCGCTCAGCGAACGCGTCGGCGACCAGCTCGGGTTCGAGCGCGCGCCCGAGGAGCGACTCGGCCGCGGCGAGCGCGACCGCGGCGTTGTCGGCCTGGTGCGCACCGTGCAGCGCGAGGAACACGTCGTCGGTACGTCGCCGTGCGGCGTGAAGAGGTCGACGACGCGACCACCGACCGCGAGCCGGTTGCCGGTACACCGAAGTCGGCACGTCGCGCACGAGGCCCGGTCGGCACCGCGGCCAGGAAGTGCGGCACCAGCGCGGGATCGGTCTCCCCCAGCACCAGCGGTCGACTCCCGGCTTCACGATGCCCGCCTTCTCGCTGGCGATGTCGACGAGCGTCGGGCCCGATGTACTCGACGTGGTCGATGCTGACGTTGGTGACCACGGCCACCGCGGCGTCGACCACGTTGGTCGCGTCGTCCGGCGCCGCCGAGCCCCACCTCGACGACCGCGGCGTCGACCGCGACGTCGCCGAACCACCGCAGCGCGGCGGCGGTGAGGATCTCGAAGTAGCTCGGAGCGTCGGGGAGGAGTTCCTCGACCGCCGCCACCGCCACGCAGCAGCTCGTCGAGGGTGGCGTCGTCGATCGGCTTCGCCGTTCCACACCATGCGCTCGTTGACCCGTTGCAGGTGGGGGCTGGTGTAGGAGCCGATCGAGAGCCCGGCCGCCTCCAGCAGCGCGGCGGTCATCCGGGCCACCGACGTCTTGCCGTTGGTGCCGGTGAGTGGATCGCCGGGTACTCGAGCTGCGGGGAGCCGAGCAGGTCCATCAGCGGGCGCTCGCGCTCGACCGCCAGGAGACGCTTCCCGACCCCACCCCGCCGCCGGCACGCCGACGCCGGTCTCGAGGTTGACGTGCGCGTCGAGCCACGCGCGGCGTCTGACGGGTCGATCCTCACCAGCGTCAGTCGTCGTCGGCGAGCGTGACGTCGACCGCGAGCTCGTCGGCCTCGACGAGCTCCGGCGTCGGTCGATGACCCGGCCCGCATCGCGCACGTCGCCGAGCGCGGGTCGCAGCGCGTCGAGGAACGCGGCCGGCGCCGCGCACCACGAGCGCGCGTCACGTCGGTGCGCATCGAGCGCTTCGCCACGCTCTTCGCCTTGCGGATCTCCCCGAGCACCGCGGCCGCGGCGCCGGATAGACCGCCAGTCATCGGCCGTCGAACGCGCCAGCTCGTCGACCGCCGGCCACGACGCGCGGTGGATCGAACCTCGCGCCACCACGACCACACCTCTTCGGTCACGAACGGCATGTGCGGCGCGAACAGCCGCAAGCAGCGTGTCGAGCGCGAGCTGCGAGCGCGGCCGCGCGCCGAAGTCGGAGCCCGCGTACGCTGCGACCCTTCACCAGCTCGAGGTAGTCGTCGCAGAAGCTCCAGAAGAACCGCTCGGTCGACGTCGAGCGCCCGCGCGTAGTCGTAGCGCCTCGAACGACGTCGTCGCCTGCGCGACCAGCACCGCGAGCGTCGCGAGCATCGATCGGTCGAGCGGTTCGGTGACCGCGTCGAGGGCCCTCGACACCGACCGGAGCGCGTCGTCGCCGATGACCCCGAGCGCGAACTTCGACGCGTTGAGGATCTTGATCGCGAGGCGACGACCGACCTTCATCTGCCCTTCGTCGACCGCGGTGTCGACGCCGGGCCGGCCGCTCGCCGCCCAGTACCGCATGGCGTCGGCGCCGAACTGGCGGATCGGCTCCATCGGGGTGACCACGTTGCCCTTGCTCTTCGACATCTTCTTGCGGTCGGGGTCGAGGACCCAGCCCGAGATGGCGGCGTCGCTCCACGGGAGGTCGTCGAACTCGAAGTGCGCACGCACGATGGTCGAGAACAACCAGGTTCGGATGATCTCGAACGCCTGCGGCCGCAGGTCCATCGGGAACACCCGCGCGAACAGATCGGGGTCGTCTTCCCAGCCGGCCGGCGATCTCAGGCGTCAGCGACGACGTCGCCCAGGTGTCCATCACGTCGGGGTCGGCGACGAAGCCGCCCGCCTTGCCCCGCTGATCCTCGGTGTACCCCGCGGGCACGTCACTGGTCGGATCGATCGGCAGCCGCGCCTCGTCGGGCACGATCGGGTGCTGGTAGTCGACCTCGCCGTTGGCGTCGAGCGGGTACCACAATGGGAACGGCACGCCGAAGTACCGCTGCCGGCTGATCAACCAGTCGGAGTTGAGACCTTCGACCCAACTCTCGTAGCGGCTGCGCATGTGCGCCGGGTGCCACTCGAGCTCGCGTCCGCGCGCCAGGAACTGCTCTCGCAGCTCGGGGTCACGTCCACCGTTGCGGATGTACCACTGCCGCGACGACACGATCTCCAGCGGGCGGTCGCCCCGCTCGTAGAACTTCACCGGGTGGGTGATCGGCTTGGCTGCGCCCACGAGGTCGCCCGACTCGGCGAGCAGCTCGACGATCCGCGCCTGCGCCTGCTTCGCGGTCTTGCCCGCGAGTTCGGCGTAGCACGCCGTCGCGCCGGCCGTGGCCGGACCCCACTCGGGTGGTTCGGGCAGCATGCGGCCATCGCGGCCGATCGCGGTGCGGGTCGGGAGCTGGAGCTCGCGCCACCACACCACGTCGGTGGTGTCACCGAAGGTGCAGATCATCGCGATACCCGACCCCTTCTCGGGGTCGGCGAGCCGGTGCGCCAGGACCGGCACCCGTACCCCGAACAGGGGCGTGGTGACGTCGTGACCGAATCGGGGCGAGTAGCGCTCGTCGTCCGGGTGCGCGACCAACGCGACACACGCGGGGATCAGCTCGGGTCGCGTGGTTTCGATCACGATGTCGGGCGTCACCCTCGGTCCCGCCGAAGCGCACGCCGTGGTAGGCACCCGGGAGCTCGCGGTCCTCGAGCTCCGCCTGGGACACCGCCATGCGGAAGTCGACGTCCCAGAGGGTCGGCGCCTCCGACTGGTACGCCTCGCCGCGGGCGAGCATGCGGAGGAAGGCACGTTGCGACGCCCGCCGGGCACGTTCCCCGATCGTCGTGTAGGTCATGGACCAGTCGACCGAGAGCCCGAGCGTGCGCCAGAGCTCCTCGAACTTCTGCTCGTCCTCGACGACGAGGCGGTCGCAGAGCTCGACGAAGTTCTGCCGGCTGATCGGGATCTCCTGCTTGCCCGGCTTCTCGGGCGGCACGAAGGCGGCGTCGTAGGGCAGGGAGGGATCGCAGCGCACGCCGAAGTAGTTCTGCACCCGACGCTCGGTCGGCACCCCGTTGTCGTCCCACCCCATCGGGTAGAAGACCTCGCGCCCGCGCATCCGTTGGAAGCGGGCGATCGTGTCCGTGTGGGTGTACGAGAACACGTGCCCGACGTGGAGCGACCCGCTGACGGTGGGCGGCGGGGTGTCGATGGCGTAGACCTGCTCGCGCGTCTTGGAGCGGTCGAATGCGTAGGTACCGTCGGCGTCCCACCGGGCCGCCCACGTGTCTTCCAGCCCTTCCAGACTCGGCTTCTCCGGGACGCTCATGGTTCCGAGTCTACGAAGCGACTCCAGATCGTGTGCAGATGTGGAGCGCTCACGCGCTGCGGCGCTCGCCTTCGTCGGTGGTGATCAACGTCGGATGCACGCGGTCCATCACGACGGCGCGGTCGATCACACACCGGGTGATGTCGGTACGGCTCGGCAGGTCGTACATCACCTCGAGCAGCACGCCCTCGAGAATGGCGCGCAGGCCGCGCGCACCGGTTCCCCGCTTCAACGCTTCATCGCCCACCGCGTCGAGCGCGTCGTCGGTGAACTCCAACTCGACGTCGTCGAAGTGGAAGAACTTCTGGTACTGCTTCAGCAGCGCGTTCTTCGGCTCGACGAGGATGCGGATGAGCGCGTCCTTGTCGAGGTTGTTCACCGCGCTGATCACCGGCAGACGACCGACGAACTCGGGAATGAGCCCGAACTTCAGGAGGTCCTCCGGCAGCACCGAGCGCAGGATGGTGCCGACGTCCTTCTCCTCCGACCGGCGAACGTCGGCGCCGAACCCGATGCCCTGGTTCCCGGTGCGCGTCTCGATGAGTCGCTCGATCCCCGCGAACGCACCACCGCAGATGAACAGGATGTTGGTGGTGTCGATCTGGATGAATTCCTGGTGAGGATGCTTGCGCCCACCCTGGGGTGGCACCGACGCGGTCGTTCCTTCGAGAATCTTCAGCAACGCCTGTTGCACGCCCTCGCCCGAGACGTCACGCGTGATCGACGGGTTCTCGGCCTTGCGGGCGATCTTGTCGATCTCGTCGATGTAGATGATGCCGGTCTCGGCCTTCTTGACGTCATAGTCCGCGGCCTGGATGAGCTTCAGCAGGATGTTCTCGACGTCTTCACCGACGTAGCCCGCCTCGGTCAGCGCGGTGGCGTCGGCGATGGCGAACGGCACCTTCAGGAGTCGCGCCAGCGTCTGCGCGAGGAGCGTCTTGCCGCACCCGGTCGGACCGATCAGCAGGATGTTCGACTTCTGCAGCTCGACGTCGGGGTCGCCGTAGGCGCCCGCCTGCACGCGCTTGTAGTGGTTGTAGACCGCGACCGAGAGGATCTTCTTCGCCTGTTCCTGACCGATGACGTAGTCGTTCAGGTACTCGTAGATCTCACGCGGCTTGGGCAGCTCGTCGAACTTCACCTCGGAGCCCTGGGAGAGCTCCTCTTCGATGATCTCGTTGCAGAGGTCGATGCACTCGTCGCAGATGTAGACGCCGGGACCCGCGATCAGCTTCTTGACCTGCTTCTGACTCTTCCCACAGAACGAGCACTTCAGCAGGTCGCCACCGTCACCGAACTTGGCCACGAGTCCCCCTCCCGGATCTTCAGGTCAGCTCACGCCCGCCGGCACGCCGACGGCTGCGAGGTCACGGTTCGTGATCACCTCGTCGACGATGCCGTATTCCTTGGCCTCGTTCGCACCCATGATGAAGTCGCGATCGGTGTCGCTGGCGACCTTCTCGACTTCCTGGCCGGAGTGATGCGCCAGGATCTCGTCGAGCGATTCCCGCATCCGCACGATCTCCTTGGCCTGGATCTCGATGTCGACCGCCTGGCCCGAGGCACCACCGTGCGGCTGGTGGATGAGCACCCGGGAATGCGGGAGGATGTAACGCTTACCCGGCGTTCCCGACGCGAGGATGCACCGCGGCGGCCGATGCGGCCTGCCCGAGACAGATGGTCGAGACGTCGGGCTTGATGAACTGCATCGTGTCGTAGATGGCGAAGAGTCCGGTGATCTCACCGCCGGGCGAGTTGATGTAGATCGAGATGTCCTTGTCGGGCTGCTCGCTCTCGAGGTGGAGCAGCTGGGCGATCACCACGTTGGCGACGAGATCGTCGATCGGTGTACCCAGGAAGATGATGCGGTCCTGCAACAACCGCGAGAAGATGTCGTTGCGGTCGGGTCCGCGCGGTGTGTCCTGCGTGACGTTCGGGACATAGACGTTGCGAATGGGCTCGCTCACTGCGCTTGCTCCTCTTCCTCTACTTCTGGTTCGTCTTCTGGTTCGTCGGTTTCGGATTCGGCGGGTTGCGGGAGGGACAGATCCACCGGTTCGCCTTCGGCGTCGACGACTTCGGCGTGCTCCGTGAGGAATGCGAGCGCCTTCCCTCGTGCGATGTCCGAGCGTACCGCCTCGATCACCCCTCGCCGTTCGAGATCCTTCCGCACCTTGGCGGGCTTCTCGTCCATGCGTTCCGCGAGTCGTTCGATCTCGGCGTCGAGCTCGGTCTCGGTGGCTTCGATCGACTCCTGGACGATCACGGCCCGCAGCGCCAGGTCGGCGCGCACCGCTTCGATGGCACCCGCGCGCACGTTCTCGACGAACTCCTGCTGGTCCTGGCCGGTGGCCGCGAGGTACTGCGGGATCGTCATGCGGATCCCCTGCTCCTCCAGCCGGTGCGCGAGGTCGTGGAGGCGCCGCTCCATCTCGCTGCTGACGAGGGTCTCGGGGACGTCGTCGCTGACCAGCTCGGCGGCCGCTTCGAAGATCTTCTCGCGCACGGCCATCGACGCCTGAACGCGTCCGTAGAGGTCGAGCCGGGTGCGGACATCGGCCTTCAACGCGTCGACGGTCTCGAACTCGCTGACTTCGCCGACCCACGTGTCGGTGAGCTCCGGCAGCACCTTTTTCTTGGCTTCCTTCACCAGCACCTGGAACGCGACGTCTTCACCGGCTCGATCGCCGAAGCGCTCGGGGAGCGTGTCGTCGAACTTCAGGATGTCGCCCGGGCGCTTGCCGTGGAGCTCTTCGTCGAGCTTCGGCACGACGATCCCGGACCCGACCTCGTAGAGATAGTCGGTGGCGCTGAGCCCCTCGATCGACTCGTCCTCGATCGAACCCTTGATGTCGATCTCGGCGTAGTCGCCGTCGGTGAGCGGGGCCGACGAATCCTCGAGGTCGGCGAATCGCTCACGGAGCGAGTCGACCTGCTGGTCGACGAGCTCCTCGCTGACGTCGGGCTTCTCGATCTCGATCCGCAACGCGTCGTGGCCCTCGACGGTGACCACGGGGCGCACTTCCACCACCGCATCGAACTCCACGTCGCCGTCGTCCTCGCCCGCGGTGATGTCGATCTCCGGTGGCGCGATGACGTCGACGTCCTCCGCGACGACGGCCTCGGCGTAGTACTCGGGGAGTGCATCGCGCAGGGCCTGGTCGCGGGCGATCTCGGTGCCCATGCGGGCTTCGAGCAGACGCCGCGGCGCCTTCCCGGGACGGAAGCCCGGCATCTTGACCTCGCGCGCGAGCTTCCGGAACGCGGCGTCGATCGCCTGCTCGAAATCCGCGGCGGGGATGGCGACGTGGAGGCGGACCTTGTTGCCTTCGAGCGCTTCGACTGACGTGGTGACAGACATGGGGCTGCGCAGTCTATTGCCTGGCCCCGGCGCCAAACGGCACGATCGGGCCCGCCCGA
The DNA here is from genome assembly GCA_963726965.1 of uncultured Actinomycetes bacterium. GTDB lineage: Bacteria > Actinomycetota > Acidimicrobiia > IMCC26256 > DASPTH01 > DASUAS01. The sequence continues at coordinate 367,908 of CAVSEI010000009.1, forward strand.
TCAGTCACCCAGCTTGCGGAAGTCCCAGCTCGCGATCTTCGCCGGCGTGAGCTTCAACCACGCGTGACGCCCGTCGTGAACCATGGCATCGGCACCGCCCTGGTACTTCGCGGCGAAGAGCCTTTCGGCTTCGACCAGGTCTTCGTTCGCCTCGCCCGTGCGCGGGACCTCACCGACCGTTTCGACGCGCCCCGAGACCTCGACGCCACGCAGTTCGAAGTACTCCTCACCCGCTTCGACCAGGAGCGCGACGCGCGGGTCGCGCTGGAGGTCGGTCCAACGCTGGCTGCGCGTGATGGAGTAGAGCCACACGCAGGTGCCGTCCCAGACGAACCACAGGGCGGTGACGTGGGGGCCGTCGTGGCTGACCGTGGCGACGGTGCAGGTGCGTTCGGTCCCGAGGTACGCGTCGAGCTCGTCGTTCGTCATCGCGATCTTGCGGCCGCGCCGTTGTTCCTGCATCACGCGAGACCGTACAGCCGCAGCGCGTTGTCGCCGGCAATCATGCGCCGCATGTCGTCGTCGAGGGATGCCGTCGCATCGCTCAAGGTCTCCGTGACGCCGGGATACTTCGCGTCCGGGTGCGGGAAGTCCGACGCCCACACGATGCGATCGGCGCCGCACAACGGTGAGGTTGCGGCCAGGGTGAGCGCAGCCTCGTCGACGTCGAAGCTGATGTAGCACTGACGGCGGAAGTATGCCGACGGCGTCATGCTCAGCTTCGGCATGTCCCACGGGAACTCGTGCGCGTGATGATCGAGCCGTTCCAGCCACGGCACGATCCAGCCTCCGTTGGCTTCGAGGAACACGAACCGCGCGTCGGGGAACCGCTCGCACACTCCGCCCATGGTCATGAACGTGATGGTCGTCATCATGTCGACGGGGTTGGCGATCGCCTGGGAGAACGCCATGTTGTCCATGTGGGTGGGGAGACCGGGGATGGCGCTGCCGACCTCGTCGGGCATGGTGGCGCGCAACGGGGTGTCCATGTTCAGCATGCCGACGCGCAGGCCTTGCGCGGCACCCGGGAGCATGGCGTCGAGATAGGGATGGAAGCCGAGCGCGAGGTCGGTGTCGCACGCGGCGTGCCAGATCGGGTCGTAGACCTCGTCGCTGAAGTGCTTCCAGCCGGCGGTCGGGTTCGGGCGGAGGAAGCCGCCGACCATCGCCGGCAGATCGGCGACACGACGGAGTTCGGCCACGCTGGCGGCGACGTCCTGTTGGGGCAGCACCGCGACGCCGTGCAACCGACCACCGGACTGCGCGCAGTGGTCGGAGAGCCAGTCGTTGTACGCGCGACAGCTGGCGACGGCGTAGTCGACGTCGGGCCAGGCTTGGATGGCCAGGAACTGTGTGGGGTACAGCACGGCCACGTCGATGCCGTCGGTGTCCATGCACTCGAGCCGAAGCTTCGGGTCCCAACTCCGCCGCGACACCTCGCCGTAGCGGAACGCACCTTCGAGCGCCTGCTGTTTCTCGTCGTCGCTGAAGCCTGCGGCGCCGGCGAGCGAGAAGACGTTCGCCGGCGACCGGTTGCCCTCGGCCACGACCCACTCCACGCCGTCGGCGTCGATCTCCACGTGCCAGACGCGGTCGGCGAATCCGTCGGCCGCGAAGTCCTGGAGGCCGGTCGGCGGTTCGAGGACGTGGCCGTCGGCATCGACGTAGCGGAGTTCCAGCGCGGTGGTGTCGGTCATGGCTCCACCCTACGGTCGCCCCCTGCTCGTCTCAACCCGTGTCGAGCCGGCGCCACCGTGCCGTAACCTGAGCGGCTGCCGGGGAGTGGCGCAGCTTGGCAGCGCGCCTGCTTTGGGAGCAGGAGGTCGGGGGTTCAAGTCCCCCCTCCCCGACGCCAGCACGCGGGTGTAGCTCAATGGCAGAGTCCCAGACTTCCAATCTGGTCACGCGGGTTCAATTCCCGTCACCCGCTCCAACCGAAGTTCGGGAATAGCCCGGACCTCCGATCCGTTCGACCGTCGCATGTCTCCACCACGCCGGGTCATCCCGTTGCCGTCCGAGGAGGACGCGAACCGGGAGCCACCGGGCGCGGACGAGGTGCTCGTCATGGCGCGGGGTTTCGCGACTGCAGCCGCGCCCGACGGCGGGCTCACCCCGGTCCAGCGCGCGGTCCTGAACACGCTCACCGAGTCGATGACCGGTGTCGTGGTCGACGTCGCGACCGTCGAACCCATCGGACCGGAGGCGTTCGCCGATGCGCTACGCCTCCGGGAGGAACGGTTCCGCACCCGCATGGTGCAGGCGATGCTCCTCGCCGAGATGTTGCTCGTCCCCATCCCGCCCGAGGTCACTGCCCGCGTCGAGACCTACGCCGAGTGCCTCGGCGTCGCCGACGACATGATGCGGGTCGTTCGGCGCATCGCCAGCGGATCGCTGGGTCTCGCGCTCATCGACTTCGAGCGCAGTGGCTACTTCGAACGCATGCTCGCGGAACCCCCGGACCATCTCCACACCAGCACCGCGCTCTCCGAGGCGTGGGAGCTCGCGTGCGCCGACCCCGAGCTGTACGAACAGTGGGCGTCGCTCGGCGAGTGCCCCGAGGGTTCCCTCGGCAACGGGGTGTGGCGCTTCTACCGGGCCCGCGGATTCACGTTTCCCGGACGGCCCGAGCAGCGCGCCGCCGAACCTGGCGCAGCACGACTGGATCCACGTGCTGGCCGACTACGGATCGACGGTCGAATCGGAGATCGAGGTGTTCGGGCTGATCTCGCGGGCCAACGACGACCCCGAGGCGTTCTCACTGCTCGCCATGGTCCTCGGTCTGTTCGAGACCGGCTACCTGTACGGCGCCGCGAAGGGCTTCTTCGAGTACGACCGCGGTCACCTGTCCGCCGACGCGGAACGCATGTCGGTGCGCCTGGCCGACGCGATGTACCGCGGTGCAATGCTCGCGTGGCACCTGAACGACACCGGCCGCGGCGATGCCACCGACCTCCTCGGCACCGACTGGTTCGCGCACGCGCACCGCCCCCTCGGCGAGGTGCGGGCGGACTTCGGGCTCCTCCCCCGATCCGAGAAGGCGATCGCGGCGGGCTCGAAGACCCCGTGGGAACCCGGCGGGATCTCGCCCTTCCAGTACCGACACGGCGACGCCGTCGCCCAGGCTGACGACCGCCCCTACACGTCGTACGGCGCCGAACCGGCCTGACCTGCGACAATGACCGCCAGGCGCCCGTAGCTCAGCGGATCAGAGCACCGGACTTCTAATCCGACGGTCGGAGGTTCGAATCCTCCCGGGCGCGCTCGTGCAACTCCCGCTCCTGGTGGCACCCGGACGCGACTGGGCCCCGGCGACACGCCGGGGCCCAGTTTGACACTCGTATGACGAGGTCGGAAGTGCTCAGCCGGTGAACCTCGCCGAGGCGATGACCGCGGCAGCGGCGACCGGGTGCTCAACCACCGGGGTGACCGGGGTGACCGGGGTGACCGGCTCGACCGGCGGTTCCGGGATCGTGTTGGTGACCGTCACCGTCGCGCTCGCACCTTCAGTGTCGTTGAAGGTGACCACACGGTCGCTGACGTCACAGCTGGCCCGCCAGTGCGACCACTTCTCGTCCCACTGGTGGTGGGCGTCGTCCACTGAACAGGCGTACGTCACCGACGTCGCACCACCGTGCTCGATCTCGGTCACGGTGCAGATGTCGGAGGAGTACGCGCCGACGATGTTGGTGCCGGTGATCGCGGTGCCACTGGCCTTACTCGGCTGACCCTTGTCGTTGAAGTACACGGTGGTCAGCCCGGCGTCCTGGCAGTTCACCTGCACCGCGAAAATCGTGCCCGCCGCGGCGGTGCCATCGATGACTTTCTCGATGGTGACAGTGTTCGGGAATGTCTGTGTCTGCTCCTGCGCACCGCTTTGCGCGATGGGCATCGCCACAAACGTACCGATGGCCATCACAGCCACCAGTGCTCCCCATTGAGCCTTTCGCATCATGAACCTCCGGCAGATCGAAAAATACAAGCGGGCGCACCATACACCGGACCACGGGCGCGCGCCCGGATGGGAACCTAACCTCGCTGGATGCGCCGCACGCACTTCACCGAGGACCACGACCTGTTCCGGGACAGCTTCCGCACCTTCGTCCAGCGGGAGATGGTCCCCCACCACTCAGCGTGGGATTCGGCCGGTATCGTCCCGCGTGAGCTGTTCGCCACCGCCGGGGCCGCCGGATTCCTGGGGATGGCCGTCCCCGAGGCGTTCGGCGGCGGCGGGGTCGACGACTTCCGCTACAGCCAGGTCATCGCCGAGGAGCTGCAGTACGCGGGGGTCGCCTCCGCGGGTCTCGGCATGACCTTGCACACCGACATCTGCCTCCCCTACTTCCTGTCGCTCGCCACCGAGGAGCAGCAGGCACGCTGGTTGCCCGGCATCGTCGTCCGGCGAGCTGATCACGGCGATCGGGATGACCGAGCCCGGTATCGGTTCCGACCTCGCGTCCATGAGCACCACCGCCATCCGCGACGGTGACCACTACGTGGTCAACGGCGCCAAGACGTTCATCACGAACGGCATCAACGCCGACCTCGTCATCGCCGCGGTCAAGACGGACCCGACCCAACGGCACGCGGGCATGAGCCTGCTCGTCGTCGAGCGCGGCATGGACGGCTTCGAACGCGGTCGGAACCTCGAGAAGGTGGGACTGCACGCGCAGGACACCGCCGAGTTGTTCTTCACCGACGTGCAGGTCCCGGTCGAGAACCTCCTCGGCGTCGAGGGCAAGGGGTTCGCGCACCTGGTCGACAACCTCCCCCAGGAGCGGCTGTCGATCGCGGTGTCCGGTGTCGCGGCCGCCGAGGCCGCGCTCGGGTGGACCCTCGACTACGTCCAGGAACGCACCGCGTTCGGATCGCCGATCGCGTCGTTCCAGAACACCCGCTTCGCGCTGGCGGAGATGCGTACCGAAGTCGACATCGCGACGGTGTTCGTCGACCGTTGCGTCGAGGCGCTCAACCTCGGCGAACTCACCGTCGAAGAGGCCGCCGAGGCGAAGTGGTGGTGCACCGAGCTGCAGAAGCGCACCGTCGATCGCTGTGTCCAGTTGCACGGTGGGTACGGGTACATGTTGGAGTATCCGATCGCGCGCGCGTACGTCGATCGCGCGCGTGACGACCATCTACGGCGGTACGACCGAGATCATGAAAGAGATCATCGGTCGCAAGCTGACGAGGGGATGATCGTGGACGACACCGACGCCCGCATCAACGGGTGGATCCGCGACCACATCGGGGGCACGGTCGTCGCCATGCGCCGGCAGGCCCGGTGGCGACCGGTCTGGTTCGTCGATGTCGACCGTGACGGCGAACGGCTCGAGATCATGGTGCGGGGCGACCGCACCGACGCCGCACCGCTCTTCCCACTCGAACACGAGATGAAGTTCCAACAGCTGCTCGAGGAAGACGGCATCCCCGTCCCCCACGTCTACGGCTGGTCGGACGAACCACGCGCCTTCGTCACTGACGCGGTGCCCGGCGCGGCCCACTTCGAACGCGCGACCGAGGCCGAGCGCGTCGCGGTCATGGACGAGTACATGGGGATACTCGCCCGCATCCACGCGCTCGACCCCGACCGCTACGCGCGCGCCGGGATCGTGCGCGCCGCGACCCCTGCACGATCCGGGACCGTGGGCATGGACGTCTACGAGGACGGCTACCGGCGCACCAAGGTGCGACCCGATCCGTTTCTCGAGTTCTGCCTCGGGTGGCTGGCGCGCAACCCCGTCGACACCCACGGTCGCGAAGCCCCGGTGGTGTGGGACTCCGGCCAGTTCCACCAGCAGGACGGCCACATCGTCGCGGTCCTCGACCTCGAGCTCGGACACGTCGGCGATCCCATGATGGACCTCGCCGCATTTCGCATGCGCGACACCGTGCTCGGCTTCGGCGACATGAACGTGCTCTACGACCAGTACGCGAAACACCGCGGCGCGCCGGTCGACATCCCCGCGATCATGCACCACCACTTCGCGTTCACCCTTTCGAACCAGCTCGCGTTCCACGCGGCGCTGGCGGCGCCGCCCGCCGCATCCGACTACATGACGAACATGCAGTGGGCCAGCGAGACCAATCTGTTCGCACTGGAGGCGCTGGCCGAGATCCTCGGCGTCGAGGAGCTCGATGCCGTGGAGACACCCGCACCGCGCGAGTCACCCGTCGCGCGCGCCCACGAGCACCTCGTCCGCTCGCTGCGATCGCTCGAGCTCACCGACGAGTACGAACGCCATCAGCTCCGCATCGCCTTCCGGCTCGCCCGTCATCTGCAGCGGTTCGACGAGATCGGCGACGCGCTCACCGCTGCCGACCTCGACGACCTGCATGCCCTGCTCGGACGCCGACCGGCGACCTGGCAGGAAGGCGACGCCGCGCTCGAAGCGTTCGTCCTCGCCGACGATGGCGCCCACGACGTCGAGCTGCTGCAGCTCTTCCATCGCCGGTACCTGCGCTACAAGCTGTTGACCGGTCCCGCCGGATCGGCGATGGCCACGCACCATCCCATCCAGCAGTTCTCGCGGAGTTCTCACACGGTCCACACCTCTTCTTGACCCAACGGGCGCACGGTGGACCTCGACACCACGGAAACCCCATCCGAATCGAGGTCCCATGAACGTGCTCCGACCAACCACCCCCGAAGCCGACACCCGGCTCCGCCGATTCCGGCTCATCCCCGGCAGTGGCGTCGCCCGCGATCAGGTGGTCGCCGAACCCCCACCGAGGCAGGTGTGTCTCTCACCCCGTTCCGCGCGGTGGCTCGAACCACTCGCGGAGGCCCTCGGACCCTCGTATCGCGTCGTGCTCGACCCGGTCGGCGTTCCCGCCGCGCTCGTCGTCGACACCCGCGACGAGGAGCTGGAGATGCTCATCGCCGGGCAACGACCGGCCACGCGGATCATCGTGATCCACACCGGACACCCGTCCGAGCAACCCCGGTCGCCCGCCGCACTGCTCGACCTCGGCGCCGACACCTACCTGGCGCCGGTCTCGCTGCCCGCGCTCGCCGCCCACGTCAAGGCGCTGACCCGACCCTGGGACGCGTTCCCACCGCTCCGGGTCGATCAGACCGCGTAGACCGAGAGGTCGGTGGCCTTCACCGTGGCCCAGACGTCGACGCCCTCGTGGAGTCCGAGCTCGCCCACCGCTGCCGCGGTGACCTCGGCCACGATCGGTACCGGGCCGTCGACGTGGATGCGGACCCGATCACCCAGGAGGTCCGCGCCCCGGACGAGCCCGCGCCACACGTTGCGCGCGCTCCCCTCGGGTTGGGCCCGGTGGAGGCTCACCGAATGCGGTTGGATGGCGACGTACACCTCGCCCTCTGCGGCATCTGCGATCACGACCACGCCGCCTCCGTCGAGGCGTGACCTCGTGGGCATGGGCCGTGCCGCGGAGCAGGTTCGTCCCGACCAGGTCGGCGACGTAGCGCGACCGGGGGGTCCTCGTCACCTCACCTACGGCGCCGGCCTGTGCGACCCGACCGCGCTCCAACACGATCAGGCGATCCGCCAGCGCGACCGCGTCGAGCAGTTCGTGCGTCACGAGCACCCGCGCACCGGGGAACGACGCGAGATGGGCCCGCAGGTCGCGTCGCAATTCCGTGCGGGTACCGACGTCGAGTGCGGCCAGTGGCTCGTCGAGCAGGAGCAGGCGGGGTTGCGTGACGAGGGCACGGGCCAGCGCCACCCGCTGCTGCTGTCCCCCTGAGAGCGCGGACGGCTTCGCGGCCGCCCGCTCGGCAAGGCCGACACGCGCCAGCCATTCCGCCGCCTGTGCTCGCGCGTCCGGCACGCGCGACGCCTCGACTCCGGAGACCGAACGCCACGTTCTCGAGCACGGTCAGGTGGGGAAAGAGGAGGTAGTCCTGGAAGACGACCCCCACGCTGCGCGCCTCGGGCGCGACGAAGATGCCGGTCGTCGGATCGTCGACCGCCGTACCATCGACGACGATCCGACCGGTGTCGATCGGGACGAGTCCGGCGAGCGCGCGCAGCAGCGTCGACTTGCCCGCGCCGTTCGGGCCGAGCACCGCGACGGTCTCCCCGTCGGCCGCCTCCAGCGCGACCTGGAGGTCGAGCTCGCCCAGGCGGACCCCGAGCTCAGCGGTCAGCGTCACGCAGCCCCCCGAACCAGTGGTCCCGCAACGACACCAACACGATCATCGAGATGGCGAGGAGCACGAGGCTCAGCGCGATCGCGACCGCCTGCTGGGTTTCGAGCAGGTTGTAGACCGCGAGCGGCAGCGTCTGGGTACGCCCCTGGATGTTCCCCGCGAACGTGATGGTGGCGCCGAACTCACCGAGCGCCCGCGCCCACGCCAACGCGGTGCCCGCGATGAGCGCCGGCGCGATCATCGGGACGGTCACCCTCCGGAACACGGTCCAGCGACCGGCGCCGAGGCTGGCCGCGGCGTCCTCGTAGCGCCGGTCCATCGTGCGGAGGCCCGCCTCGACCGTGATCACGAGGAACGGCATCGCCACGAACGTCTCCGCCAGCACCACGCCCCACTTGCTGAAGGTGAACTGGAACCCGAACGTGTCGTAGATCCATCCGCCGACGAGGCCGCCGTTCCGCTGGAACGCGAAGAGCAACGCGACCCCACCGACCACGGGCGGCAGCACCATGGGCAGGACGACGAGGGCGCGCACGACCGATCGTCCTGGGAAGCGCGCCCGGGCGAGGACGTAGGCCAGCGGAACCCCGAACACGATCGCGAACGCGGTCGACCACAGCGAGCACTCGACCGAGAGGCGGATCGCGTCGCGCGCCGCGGGGGTGCCGAGGTTCGTCCCAGAGGTCGCTCCACGCGACCCGCTTCAGCAGACCGATGAGGGGCAGCGCGAAGAACGCGATGGCGACGAGAGCGAGGAGCACCGCAACGAGCGGTACCCCCCGCCCCCGCCGACTCATCGACGGTGACTCACGGGAGCGGCGGCGCCAGGAAGCCGAAGCTCCGGAGGGTCCGCTGACCGGGGCGAGACACGGTGTACTTCACGAACGCGTTCGCGAGCTCCGCGTTCTGCGACGCCGCGAGCGGCGCGATCGGGTAGATCGCGTACACGTTGAGCCACGCCGGGATGTCCACCGCCTGCACCGTACTGCCGGCGGCCTTGGCGTCGGTGACGTAGACGATCGCGGCGTCGGCGTCGCCCGTCGACACCGCACTGAGCGTCGTCTTCACGTCAGCGCCCTTCGTGATCTTCTCCGGCGGGATGGTGACCCCCGCTCCGGTGAGCGCCTGCTGCGCGTACTTGCCACACGGCACCGCGTCGGCGCACAGGGAGACGACGTCGAGGTTCGGCAGGTCCGCCATCGACTTGACGTTCTTCGGGTTCCCCGGCTTGACCACGATGATCAGCTCGTTGGCGGCGAACACCGTCGGCTCGGCGGTCACCTGACCACCGGTGACCAGCTTCTGCATGTTGGTGCCGTCGGCCGACGCGAACACGTCCGCGGGCGCGCCCCCCTGGATCTGCGTGACCAGCGCCGAGGAGGCGGCGAAGTTCGTCGTGATCGTCGTGCCGGGATTGAGCTTCTCGAAGTCGGCCGCCATCTTCGTGAACGCCTCGGTGAGCGACGCGGCGGCGGAGACGGTGATGGTCCCCGAGAGCTTCTTTGCCGTCGCTTCGTGCGGGCTTCGAGCCGCAACCGCAGTTCCCATCGTCAACGCGCCCACGAGCGCGACCACGATCGCCAAACCACCCAACCAGCGCAAGTGCCTCCGCACGGAGTTCTCCCTCGTCAATCTGGTCGCGGAACTTCCACGACCACGTTCGTCGACTTGACCACCGCGACCGCGAGATCGCCGGGCCCGATGCCGAGCTCGTCGGCGGCTTCGCGGGTCATGAGCGACGTGACCCGGTGCGGGCCCGCCTGGATGTGCACCACCGCGACGAGACCGTCCTTCTGCACCTGGGTCACGATCCCCGGGAACCGGTTGCGCGCCGATTCCAGGATCGGCGACTCGTCGCTCACCGGCGCGGTCTCGGTGAGCAGACGCGCCAGCTCCGCGCCCTCGATGAGGCGCTCACCGTGCGTGCTCCGCACCGCACCGAGCCGGCCGCTGTCCGCCCACCGGCGCACCGTGTCGGGGCTCACCCCGAGCAGTTCCGCGGCCCGCCCGACTCGATAGGTCGTCATCCGCGCGAGAGCATAGCCGTGAAATACATTGCATTCACAAGTTTGAACAGCCCTTTTCCCTCGTATCTACCAGGTGTGCCAGGAGAAGCGGAGTGCCGACGCTGCGGCGTCGTCGAGCCGGACCCCGGTGCCACCAGTGCCCAGGAGATCGCGCTGTCGATCCTGGCCGAGATCGCCGCGGTGCGCGCTGAACGTCCCGGGGCTCGAACCGGGCTCCGGCGCTAGCTTGCTCGCAGCACGTACTCACGAACGGAGCACCACCATGGCCACGATCGAAACCGACCGCCCGGGGACCGTCCAGGGCGAGGTCCGCATGCTCATCGACGGTGAGCTGGTGGAAGCCGCCTCGGGCAAGCGCTTCGACAACATCAACCCCGCGACCGAGGAGGTCCTCGGTGAGGTGGCCGACGCTGCGGTCGAAGACATGCAGCGCGCCATCGCCGCGGCGCGCCGCGCGTTCGACGAGACCGACTGGTCGACGAACCGAGCGTTCCGCAAGCAGTGCCTGCTGCAGCTGCACGAGGCGATCGTCAGCGAGCAGGAGGAGCTGCGCGCCGAGTTGGTCGCCGAGGTCGGGTCACCGTTCATCCTCACGTACGGCCCGCAGCTCGACGCCCCGCTGTCCGACGGCCTCACCTGGCCGGCCGCAGACCATCGACACGTTCGAGTGGGAGCGTGACCTCGAAGAAGGCCACGCGTTCGGTGGGCGTTCCGCGCGGAAGGTCGTGCGGGAAGCCGGCCGGCGTCGTCGGCGCCATCGTGCCGTGGAACTATCCGTTCGAGGTGTCGATCCAGAAGATCGGTCAGGCGCTCGCCACCGGCAACACCATGATCCTCAAGCCCGCGCCCGACACGCCGTGGAACGCGACGCGCATCGGCCGTCTCGTCGCGGAGAAGACCGACATCCCCGCCGGCGTGTTCAACGTGGTGACCTCGTCCGACCACCTCGTCGGCGAGGAGCTGGTCGATCAGCCCGCTGGTCGACCTGATCTCCTTCACCGGCTCGACCGTGACCGGCAAGCGCATCTTCGAGAAGGGCAGCGCGACCATGAAGCGCCTCTTCCTCGAGCTCGGCGGCAAGTCGGCCGACATCGTGCTCGACGATGCCGACCTCGAGGCCAAGATGGGCGAGCGCCGCGGGCGTGTGCACGCACGGCGGCCAGGGCTGCGTGATGCCGACCCGCATGCTCGTGCCCCGCAAGCTCTACGACCAGGCCATCGAGATCGCCGCACCGGGCTTCGAGAACTTCCCGTACGGCGACCCGACGGACCCGTCGATGATGCAGGGCCCGCAGATCAGCGCCAAGCAGCGCGACCGCGTGCTCGGCTACATCGAGAAGGGCAAGGAAGAAGGTGCTCGGGTGGTCGTCGGCGGTGGGCGCCCGGGAAGTTCGACAAGGGCTACTTCGTCGAGCCGACGCTCTTCGCCGACGTCGACAACTCGATGACCATCGCGCGCGAGGAGATCTTCGGCCCCGTGCTCATCGTGATCCCGTTCGAGGACGACGACGACGCGGTGCGTATCGCCAACGACAACCAGTACGGCCTCGGCGGCTACGTCACGTCCGGTTCGGAGGAGCGCGCGATGGCGGTCGGCCGCCGACTCCGCGCCGGCCTCATCAGCATCAACGGCGGCATCTCGTACGGCGCCGACGCACCGTTCGGCGGCTACAAGGCCAGCGGGGTCGGTCGCCAGAACGGCATCGAGGGCTTCAACCAGTACCTCGAGGTCAAGACCATCGCCACTGGCCTTCCGGTCGAGTAGCTCCGTGCGGGTCACGCTGGTCGGGGCGGGCCAGATCGGTGCGCCCATGGCGGAACGGCTGCTGGCCGCGGGCCACGACGTCACCGTCTATGCCCGCCGGGCCGAGGTGCGCGAGCACTTCGACCAGGCAGGCGCAGCCGTCACCGCGTCCCTGAGCGAAGCGGCCGCCACGGCCGAACTCGTGCTCGTCGCGGTGTACTCCGACGCGCAACTCGAGGAAGTCGCGCTGGGCGACGACGCGCTCATCGCCAACATGGCACCCGACTCGATCCTCGCGTCGCACACCACGGGCAGTCCCGCCACCGTGCAGCGGATCGCCGAGGTCGCGGCGCCCCGCGGCGTGTCGGTGGTCGACGCGCCGTTCAGTGGTGGCACCGACAACGTCCTCGCGGGGACGCTGACCGTGATGCTCGGAGGTGCGGCCGACGACATCGAGCGGGTACAGGCCGCGGTGAGCGTGTACGCGGATCCGATCCTCGTCGTCGGCGCGCTCGGCAACGCACTGGCCGTCAAGCTCGTCAACAACGCACTGTTCGCCGCCAACATCCAACTCGTCGCGCAGGCCGAGCGGGTGGCCAACCAGTTGGGGGTCGACACCGCCACCCTCGCGACCGTGATCCAGCAGTCCAGCGGCGCGAGCTTCGTGATGGGATTGCTCACGTACATGGAGTCCTCCGACCAGCTCATCGAGGTGGCCGGCCACTACATGCGCAAAGACATCGACGTCGTGCGTGCGGTCGCGGACGACCTCGGCGTCGACCTCGGCGTCATCGGCGAAGCGGTCGACGGCGGCCCGGCGAAGTTCACGGCCCGATGAGTGCGTTCGCCGGCGGCACCGCGGTCGTCACCGGGGGCGGGTCGGGCCTCGGCGCCGCCATGGCGGCCGCGTTCGCGGCCGAGGACATGCGGGTCGCGGTGCTGGACATCAACCGCGAAGCGGCGGAAACCGTTGCCGCCGGGCTCGCCGAAGCCGGCACCGAGTCGCTGGGGCGGGCGGTCGACGTCGCCGACCGGGGATCACTCGACGCCGCGGCGGCCGAGGTCGCCGACCGCTTCGGTGCCTGCAACGTGCTGGCGGCCAACGTCGGCGTGATGCAGTTCGGCCCGTTGGAGCAGATCACCGCGGACGACTGGCAGTGGCTGCTCTCGGTGAACGTGGTCGGGACCGCCAACACCGTGAACGCGTTCCTGCCGCTGCTGCGCGTGGCCGATGGACCGCGTCGCATCGTGCTCACCTCGTCGATGGCGGCACTGGTACCGAGCCCGCGCCAGGGCGCGTACATCACGACGAAGTTCGCGATCACCGGCTACGGCGACGTGCTGCGTCAGGAGCTGGCCGACGACGACATCGGCGTCACCGTCGTGTTCCCGAGCGGCATGATGACGACGCATCTCGACAGCAGCCGCGCCGCGCGTCCGAGCGCGCTCGGTGAGTCGGTGTTGCGCGACGAAGACCTCGACGTCGTCATCGCGACCGCGGGTACCGGTGACGACGTTCTCACCACTCCCGAGGACGCGATCAGTGACCTCGTGCGCGACCTGCTCGCGCGCGAGCCGTACCTCATCACGCACGGCTCGCGCGCCGAGGAGATCCGCGCCGGCACGCGGCGATCGAAGCGGCACACGACCGCATGCGCGCGTCACGCGACGGCCGCGTGCCGGCGTGACACCCGCCTGACCAGCCAATTCGATCGACGCCGGAAACGGAGGGTCGGGCCGGTACCATGGACGACCCGGTGCGCAGGGCGGCGCCGGACGTGGTGGCCGTAGCTCAGTTGGCTAGAGCGCCGGGTTGTGATCCCGGAGGTCGGGGGTTCGAAACCCCTCGGTCACCCCACTTCGAATGCGTCGGGCGGCGCAGGCACGCACTGCAGCGAGCGAGTGCCTGCGCCGTCACGCGCGTTCGAGCACCGCGCGCAACGCGTCGCCGATCTCGGGGTGCGCGAAGTCGTACCCGTTCGCTTCGAGCACGCCAGGGACGACGCGCTGCCCGTTGACGAGGAGGTGCTGCACGAGTTCGCCTCCGTAGATCGCCTTCAGCGGGAAGAGCGGCGTCGGCAGCAACGTCGGACGGTGCAACGCGCCACCGAGCGCGTGGGTGAACTCGGTGTTGGTGACCGGGTTCGGCGCGGTGAGATTGACCGGACCGGACACCAAGTCCGCCGTCAGGAGGTGGCGAACCGCACCGACGTGGTCGTCGAGAGCGATCCAGCTCATGTACTGCTCCCCGGAACCGAGTCGACCGCCCAGCCCGAGCTTGAACGGGAGGAGCGTCCGCTGCAGGGCGCCCCCGTGGGCCGCCAGCACGATGCCGGTCCGGATCGTGACCACCCGGATCCCGGCCGCGGCGGCGGGCGCCGTCGCCGCCTCCCACGCCACACAGACCTCGGCTGGGAAGTCGTCGCCCGGTGATGATTCCTCGGTGAGCACCGAATCGCCGCGGTTCCCGTAGTACCCGACACCCGAGCTCGAGATCAGCACCTCGGGACGGCGGGTGAGCCCGGCCAGCGTGCGGCCCAGGAGATCGGTGCTCTTCGTCCGGCTCTCGAGGATCAGCCGTTTGCGTTCCGGCGTCCACTTCTTGTCGGCGATGCCGGCCCCCGCGAGGTGCACGACCGCGTCGACACCTTCGAGCGCGGCGGCGTCGATGACGTCGGCCACCGGATCCCAGCGAACGTCGTCGGCGCCTTCCGGCTCGCCGCGCACGAGGCGCAAGACCCGCGCACCGTCGGCCCGGAGCTTCGGGATGAGCGCGGATCCGATGAATCCGTGCGATCCGGTCACGAGCACGTCCATCCCCGCACCGTAACGCTCGAAACTCGCCGCCGGCCGATCGGATTACGCTCGGCGTGACCACTCGAAGCGAAGGACGCGGACCATGCTGACGTACGACAAGCTCTACATCGACGGATCCTGGGTCACCCCGGCGGGTACCGACACCCTCGACGTGATCGACTCCACGACCGAGGCGGTCTTCGCGACGATCCCGGCCGGAGCGCCCGCCGACATCGACCGCGCGGTCGCGGCCGCCAAGGCCGCGTTTCCTGCGTGGTCCGAGACGTCAGCGCCAGAACGCGGCAAATTGCTGCTGCGGGTCGCCGAAGAGCTCGAAGCCCGACGCGACGAGATCGCCGACGTCATGACCCACGAAGTCGGCATGCCGAAGCCGCTGTCGGCCGCGATCCAGGTGGGGACCGGGATCTCGGCGTTCACCAATGCGTCGGAGCTCGCGTCCACCTTCGAGTTCGAGGACACGTCGAACGGACTCGTCGTGCGGGAACCGATCGGCGTCGTCGGGTGCATCACGCCGTGGAACTACCCGCTCAACCAGATCGGGGCCAAGGTCGCGTACGCGTTGGCCGCCGGTTGCACCGTCGTGCTCAAGCCGTCCGAGGTGGCGCCGGTGAACGCGTTCATCCTCGCCGAGATCATCGACGAGTTGGGTTTCCCGCCCGGCGTGTTCAACCTCGTGACCGGACTCGGGCCCGTGGTCGGTGAAGCACTCGCCGCCCACCCCGACGTCGACATGGTGTCGTTCACCGGTTCGACGCGCGCCGGGCGCCGGGTGTCGGAGCTCGCAGCGCCGTCGATCAAGAAGGTCGCGCTCGAGCTCGGCGGGAAGTCACCCAACGTCCTGCTCGACGACGCCGACTTCCCGAAGATGGTGGCGGCGGGTGTCGGCGCGGCGTACACGAACTCCGGTCAGACGTGCAGCGCGCTGACCCGGATGATCGTGCCCCGGTCACGCCTGGGTGAGGTCGAGCAACTGGCGAAGGAAGCGGCGGAGTCCTACACGGTCGGCGACCCGTTCGCCGAGGGAACCCGCCTCGGGCCACTCGTGTCCGCCGTCCAGCGTGACCGCGTGCGGGGCTACATCGAGCAGGGCATCGAAGAAGGCGCGCAGCTCGTCACCGGCGGCGCCGACGCCCCCGACGGTCTCGAGCAGGGCTTCTTCGTGAAGCCGACGGTGTTTTCGAACGTCACCACCGACATGACGATCGCCCAGGAGGAGATCTTCGGGCCGGTGCTCGTCGATCATGCCGTACGACACCGACGAAGAGGCGATCGAGATCGCCAACGACACCGTCTACGGACTCGCCGGTGCGGTTGCCGGTAGCGACGAACGAGCGCGGGCCGTCGCCCGCAAGATCCGTGCCGGCCAGGTGCGCGTCAACTCCGGTGGCTACTTCCCCGCCGCGCCGTTCGGTGGCTACAAGCAATCGGGGCTCGGTCGTGAGCACGGCGCCTACGGACTCGAGGAGTTTCTCGAGGTCAAGGCGCTCTTCGTCTGAACCGGAACACTGCGAGACGCCGACGTGCGGTTTCGGTAGGCTTCCCGATCTGAGCGCCCCTAGCTCAATTGGTCAGAGCAAATGACTCTTAATCATTAGGTTCCGGGTTCGAGTCCCGGGGGGCGTACTCCAACTTCTCCCGCCACTTCCTCTTGCACCGGCCAACTTGTGGCCGTCAGTACGCGTGAGGAGTACGGGATGCCAAAAGAACCGGTCGTCGCGACGCTCTCCAAGCTCAGCGCTTCATCGCACGGCGTGTTCCGGGCCGAGGGCGCCACCGCGCTGGGCGTGAAGCCGAACCAGCTGGCGCGCCTCGCCGAGCAGGGCGTCATCGAACGCGTCCACCCGAGCACCTACCGCATGACGGCGGTGACGCTCTCGGGCACGCAACGACTCCACGCGGCTCTCCTCTGGGCCGGCGACCTTGCGGCCGCCGCGGGACGTTCGGCCGGCGAGCTCTACCGACTCGAAGGTGTGCGTGCCCGGGAACCCGAGATCGTGCTCCCCTACAGGAGACGCGGCCGGATGACTGGCATGACCGTGTATCACGGTGATCCCAGGGCTCTCATGGCGCGCACCGTCGCCGGATTCAGGACGACCGGCGTCGAATGCACGCTGGTGCGGCTCGCGCACGAGCTCGACGAGGAGGCGTTCGAGATCGCGTGCGAAGACGCCCGTCGGCGTCGTTTGACTTCGGTGCCGGCGCTCCGCGCCTACCTCGACCGGTTCGGTCAACGGGGACGACCGGGCGTGGCACCGATGCGCAGCGTGCTCGCTGCGCTCGATCCGGTTCATCCGGCGCGATCGACATTGGAGGTCAAGACCCGGCGGCTTCTGGTCGCGCACGGGATCACCGACTTCGTGCGGGAATTCCCGCTCGAGTGGAACGGGCGCACGTACCGCTACGACTTCGTCTTCCCGGAGCAGCACGTCATTCTCGAGACCAACGGTCGTCGCTGGCACGACGATGCCGCCGACTACGAGCACGACAACGAGAAGTGGAGCGTCCCCGGCCGCCACGGCTATCGCATGGTGTTCGCCACCTGGACGAAGGTCACTCAAGCGCCTGAGCGCCTCCTACGCGAACTCGCATCGACCCTGGCTCCGTGAGCGATCGTTCGGGTCGACAACCCAGACGGTGAGTTGTTGAACGGTGAAGGGGGAGTTGGCCGGGGTGTCGAGTGCGACTACGCCAGCTCCGGTAGCTGGAACGTCAGCCTCCCTGCTCGACATCGAGGAGGTCAAGGAAGTCGAACTCGGGGCGAGGGTTCGAGAATCGTCTCATCAGGAGTACCCAAGCTACTGACCTGCGCAAATGCGCGCGTACCCGCGAGAAGGGTGACCGGGCCCCCGCCGACGGAAGACTTCGCACCGCGTATCTTCCGCGGGTGGTCCGCAGGCGGGTCGTCGTCGAGGGGCGGGTACAGGGCGTGGGCTACCGCGTGTCCTGCGCACGGCGGGCTCGAGCTGCGGATTTGGGTGGGATGGTACGCAACTTGCCCGACGGCCGGGTCGAAGCTGTCTTCGAGGGCCCGTCGGAATCGGTCGACGTGCTCGTGTCGTGGTGCGAGCACGGCCCGACATCTGCACAGGTGCGCCGCGTTCGCGTCGTCGACGAAGACCCGCTCGGTGAGACAGTCTTCCCGCGTCACCTGATCGGCACCGTCCCGGTCTTCATCGGGCACCGCGCAGTGCCGCTCCACATCCAGCGGTCGGTGCGCGTGCGCGAGATGTGCCGTCCGGCGCTACGTGGTTTCAGGCGTATGCCAAGGCAGAACGTAGGGCGCCGACGGGCGTCGCCTCGCGATAGATGGTGGCGAGTTCTGCTTTGAGGGTCGGATCGTCGACTCGTCCGAGGTCGAACCGAAGAGACGAGCACTTCTGGACGAGGTCGTCGTTGAAGGTATCGGCGACATCTTGCATCGACAGCGCGTTCGCGGCGCGCTCGGCGCGCTCGGCCATGGTCTTGTACACGTCGGCCTTCCAGAGCACACTCACCCGCACCGTCTCGAGGGGTGCCCGGAACACCACCTCCCCGTGGTCAGTCACCGCCCAGTCGACCGATTCGTCCCCGGCAGGTGCGAGCTCGGCGTTGGGCGTGACCCGAAGGGTTCCCTTGTCGAAGGGCCCAATCGGGCCGACCTGGTGGAACATCCCGTGGTTGTCGCCGATCAACGCCGTGTTCGCCATCGCGCCCACGTGCTGCTCGGGCGGGCTGTCGGGGCCGTCGGGCCAGTAGAAGAGGCCGCCGCCCTCGACATCGTTCATCCACCAGATCGCGGTGGCCTGCATGATCTCGAAGTCGTCGAACAGACCGGACCACAACATGGCGCGGAGCAGCCACATGGGGGTATTCGTACGATCGCGTCCGTGGAACCGCGGGTTGTCGGTGTGTGCCGGGCCGCCATCCGCGATCGAGGTCATCAGGTTCACGTACACGCTCTTCGGTTCGACCACCTCGGCGTCGTAGAACTGCTTCGCGGCTTCGATGTACGCCGCATGCCGCAGAAACAGGTCAGAGCCGTCGGCCGCGAACACGTCGTGCACCCAGTCCTTCTGAAACCACATCGGCCTGGTGCGCGCGTCCGGGTCAGCGCCCGGGTTGTACCACCCGCCGAGTGGGTTGTACGGCGCCTGCGACTCCAGGAGGCTGACCACCGCTCCGAGATCGCCGATCACGTCATGCATCAACACCGGCGGCTTCGAATACCGAATGCCCATCATTCCCCCAGCCGTTCGAAACAGCATGACACGCTCCGGGACGGCACGCAGTCGCAGCCGATCTGGCCGACCACCCCACTCGAGTGGTGAACATTCGGTGCGTCGTCATGTGCTCCGCGGCCGAGCGCGATATCGGGATTCATGGCGCGCCTTCGCTCAGTGCCACGGTGCTCACAGCAGCCCGGTCCGGTTCGGGCACGTATTCTCGGTGCGCGAGCTGCCGAGGTACGGCGACCGAGCGGAGGCGTCCCATGTACACCACCATCGTCGTCGGAGCCCACAAGTCCCAGACCGCCCAACGAGCCGTCGCCGAGGCGATCGAGCTCGCGCGGGCGCTGGGGGCGCACGTGCATCTCGTCTCGGCCTATCCCAAAGACCGCGGCCCGATCGACGGCAAGGACACGCCCGGCCGCGCCGACGCCGAACGGTCGCTGGACGCGTTGGTCCTCTCGAGCGGCGCGGCAATGTTCACCACGCACGCTCTTCCGGGCGATCCGGCGAAGGCGATCCTCAGCGTCGCGAACGAAGTGGGGGCCGACCTCATCGTGGTCGGCAACAAGGGGATGAAGGGCAAGGGCCGATTCCTGGGCAGCGTCCCGAATGACATCGCGCACCAGGCGCCCTGCGCGGTCCTCATCGTCAGCTCTACCTGACACTCCGAAGCGCGAAGGAACGGCTGACGGCGCAGATTGCTACCCGGCTCCGAGCGGTCAGGGTCCAGGGAGGTGCTTCGGTGAACGTTCGGTGCGCGCGTTATGGCGCTACGGAGGAGGTCAGGGCTCGGTCAGCCTCGCCGCGGAGGTATGTGACGGCGTCGGTGATCTCGAGCGCGGCGCCTCGCGAGGTGAGCGTCGCGAGTTGTTGTTCACCGAGCGTCTCGAGGAGCGCGGCGTCGGTCGCCGCCATCATCTCGACCACCCAGTCCGGGAAGATGCGCCGGTCGTAAATCGTGTCGGCCTTGCCGATGAGCACCGCCGCCGGGTTGGTGTACCCGAGCTCGAAGAACGCGATCGCGGCCAGGCAGAAGGGTCCGGCGATGTAGACGAGATCACCGAGTTGGAGGTCGAGCTCGGCCGCTTCGACAGCCGTTCGGAGGGTCGTTTGCCACTCGCCTCGACGGAGCTGAGATGTTCGCTTGTGCCTTCAGCACCATCGAGAGTCCCAACCGGTCGCCGAGGGCGGTGCCGACCTCGATCGCTTCGTCGAGGAGTGCCGACGCACGTTCGGAATCCTCGATGGGCAGCATTCCCGCGAGGAGCGGGAGGGCGACCGAGAGCGACGAGACGATGCCGGCGTCGCGGCCGACGCGCACCGCCTCGTCGAAGGTCGCGATGGCGAGGTCGGGTGCGGAGAGCATGAAGACACCCCCGAGCGCCACGAGGGCGAGCGTCACGCTGGTACGGATCGTCGGCCGCCCGCGCCAGTTCGACCCACGCTTCGGCGTAGCTGCGTGCCGCTTCGAGTTGCTCGCTGAAGATGGCGAGGATCGCCTGGGCTTGCAGCACCGACTGGCCGGGCGTGCCGAGACGCGCCTGGGCGCGTTCCGCCGCCGCGGCCGAGCGCCTCGGCCCGTTCGAGGTCGCCAGCGAAGCTCGCGCTCAGCGAGGCGAAGGCGGCGACCTCGGCGTACAGCGGATGATCGTCACCGCCGGGGATCGCGGTGGCGGTGTCGGCCCAGTCCCGCGCCGCTTCTCCGATGGCCATGCCGGTCACCGTGAAGGGTGCGATCAGACGCAAGGCATGTTCCGGTGACGGCATCTCGAGTGCCCAGTCGAGCACGGCGCGGAAGTTGTCGGTATCACGGAGCGCTCGGCGGGCCCACTCGATCTGGTCTCGGCTCCGCAGATGCGGGCCTGCCGCTTCGGCGAGCTCCACGTAGTAGTCCGCGTGACAACGTCGGACCGCGGCGCTCTCCCCCGACTCCTGGAGGCGCTCTTGCGCATACTGGCGGATGCTCTCGAGCAGCCGGTACCGGACCCCGGCGTCGCCGTCGCTGATGTCAGCGACAACGAGCGACTTGTCGACGAGTTGACCCAACACGTCGACCACGTCGAACACGTCGAGGTCGTCGCTCGCCAGCACCGCCTCGGCGGCGGTCAGGTCACAGCTCCCGGCAAACACGGAGAGGCGATCAAGGGCACGACGTTCCGGTGGCGCGAGCAGGTCGTACGACCAGTCGATGGTGCTGCGCAGCGTCTGATGACGCTCGAGCGCAGCGCGGCTGCCCCGCGTGAGCAGCTTGAACCGCTGATCGAGACGGGCAACGAGATCATCAGGTGACAGGGACCGCACCCGCGCCGCCGCGAGCTCGATCGCCAGCGGGATACCGTCGAGTCGCCGACACAACACCCCAACCGCGCCCGCGTCGCGATCGGAGAGCACAAAATCGCTCCTCGCCGCGTTCGCCCGGTCCGCGAACAGCTGCACTGCGTCCGCGGCTCGCAGAGTGTCGAGGTCCGCGCCATCAGGCGGTAACCCCAGTGACGGCACGGCCACAATCCGCTCCCCCGCCAACGCCAAACCCTCCCGGCTCGTGGCCAGCACCGCGACGCGTTCGCACCGCTGCGCGATCGCGTCGACGACGCGAGCGACCGCGTCGAGGAGATGCTCACAGTTGTCGAGCACCAACAGCAGCCGCTTCGGCGCGAGATACTCGAGCACCGACTCCTCGAGGCTTCGACCCGGATGCGCCTGCACCCGCAGACTCGCCGCCAACGTCTCCCACACCGCGCCCGAATCGGTGACCGGCGCCAGCTCGCACAACCACGCACCGTCGGGGAACTCAGCGACGACGTCCGCCGCCGACTTGGAGCGCGAGACGCGTCTTGCCGACCCCACCCACCCCCGTCAACGTCACCAACGACGAGCCACGCACCAGCCCTGCGAGCGACGCGAGCTCAGCCTGACGACCGACGAACGTCGTGACCTGCCGCGGCAGGTTCCCGGGCAGCAGGTCGAGCGAACGCAACGGCGGAAACTCTCTCGACAGGCCAGGCGCACACACCTGCAAGACGCGCTCCACGGTCGCAAGATCGCGCAGGCGGTGCTCACCCAGATCGGCCAACTCGACTGCCCGTCGTGCACCAGCACGCTCGTCACCAACGACACCACGATCTGCCCACCGTGCGCGACGCTCATCAATCGCGCCGCACGGTTGACCTCACTGCCGTAGTAGTCGCCGTCGCGATACTCCGCCTCACACGTGTGCAACCCCATCCGCACCCTGCAGCGGCCCGGTCGCGTCCCACGGCGCCTCGCTGCAACGCGAGCTGCGCCGCGACCGCGGCGTCGACCGCGTCGTGCGCGGTGCCGAACACGGCGTGGAAACCGTCACCCGTCGTCTTCACCACGAACCCGGCCGTGCGCCTCGATCGCGTCGCGCAGGATCGCGTCGTGGCGGGCAAGCGCCGGTCGCATCGCCTCAGGGTGCTCCTCCCACAGGCGCGTCGAACCCTCGATGTCGGTGAACAAGAACGTGACCGTCCCCGACGGCAACTCGCTCACCTCGACCCCCTTCACGGGCCCGCACGCCGCACGCAAGTAAACCAGGCAACCGGACCACCGTCACCTGCGCCGCGAGGCGCGCAGTGGGGCAGGTCGGTGCGACCGTCGCGTGTCCAATCCCCATCTGGCGCGAGCGCCGCGTCCCACGCCGTGAAAGACCGCGTTTCTGCCACTGCGCGCCAGTCAGCCTTGCTGGTGTTCGGCGTCCTCCGCCTCGATCTGGGCGAGTTGTTCGAGGACCGACGGAATGAGGCGGTCCAGCGTCGTCGTCTGGCCTTCCGCCCACGCCGCGCTGAACTCGTCGGTGGGAAGTTCGCGTTCCAGGTGTTGTCGGAGCTGCGCTTGGCTCTCGAGGTCGCGTGTCGCGCCCACGATCATGCCTGACTCGCGGAGCCGCTCGATCGTGGCGAGAACACGGGCGGCGGCGGCGGCGCGGCCCGTCCGCCTGAAGAGGAGTGCGGCGGTCGCGAGGCAGATGGTTTCGTAATAGGGCTCGTCGGCTTCATAGGTGATCGGCAGCGCTCGCAGGATGGCCGCAGCGGCCGCGGCGTTTTGTCGGAGAGCAAGATGCGCGACTGCCTTCATCATCTGCGTGTTCGCCCCACCGGTAGCGACGTCGCGCACCGGGGAGATACCCCAGCACTGGTCGAGGAGCTCCACGGCGCGCGCTGGATCAATCCGGTATCGGGCGATACCTGCAGCTTCGAGCGCGGCCGAGAGCAGAAAGTCGTTGCCGACGGCCTCGGCGATTTCGACGGCCTCGTCGGCGAGTTCAGCGCCATTCTGGTCGTCGGCCGTCAACGAGAAGAACATCGAGGCGCGACACAGAATCTCGGCAAGCTCGAAGAAATCGCCGTTCTTGCGTGCGCTTGCAATCGCTTCCTCCCCGAGGCGCCGCGCAGCATCCGCATCATCGTGGACGAGCGCCGCGAGGCCACCAGCGACGAGAGCGAGGGGACGCGGTGCTTCATGGCAAGCCTGGGAACTTGCGAGGCTGGTGTCGATCAGTCGCTGCGCCTGCTGCCAGCGAGCCAGATTGACCGCTCCGGTCGCGGCGACCGCAGCGAGCTCCGCGCGCTCGTGAGGAACCGCCGCCGGCTCGTGCGCAAGCACCGCTTCGATCCAGTCGAGTGCCTCTCGTAGCCATCCTCGGAAGTACCAAAACCGCGACAGGGCGATGACGAGACGCTCGAACGCGTCCCACTCGGAGGCGTCACGCAGGAACGCAAGCGCGGCCCTGAGGTTGTCGTGGTCCTCTGTGAGTTCGAGCAGCGCATGAGTGTTGTCGCGGCCGACCAAACGTGGGACGGCCTGCTCGGCGACGGCGCGGTAATGCTCAGCGTGGCGTCGACGCCAGTGTGTGAGCTCGCCCGATTCGGCGAGGCGCTCGCGTCCGTAGTCGCGCAGGGTCTCGAGGAGCCGGTAGCGATCATCCTGGGTCCCGCTCTCAAGCTGCACCATCGACTTCTCGATGAGCCCGCTCAGCACATCGAGCACATCCGCTTCGGCGACATCGTCATCGCTTGTGACACGCTCGGCTGCCGGCAACGAGAAGCTGCCAGCAAACACAGCAAGCCGGCAGAACACGCGCTGTTCCACGTCGTCGAGCAACCCGAATGACCAGTCGACTGCGGCACGGAGGGTCTGATGTCGTCGCGTCGAGCGGCGCCCTTGGCCGAGCACACGGAACCGCTCGTCGAGTCGCTCGAGGATGGCTCGAGGACTCATCGACGAGGCGCGAGCCGCAGCGAGTTCGATCGCGAGGGGGATGCCGTCGAGTCGCGCGCACAACGCGCTCACGTCCGCGGCGTTTCCCATGTCGACGACGAAGCCATGACGCACGCTGGCGGCGCGGTCCGCGAAGAGGCGCACGGACGGGTTGGAGCTCACTTCGAGTAGATCGACGTCGCGCCCAGGCGTGGCTGTGGCAGGGAGCGGGAATGGACGCACCCCGAAGACTCGTTCACCCTCGACGCCAAGGATTTCTTGGCTCGTAGCAATCATGACGACCGCGTGGCTCTCGCTCAGAATTGCTGCCACGACCTCTGCAACCGCGTCGAGGACATGCTCACAGTTGTCGAGGACGACCAGCGTCTGACGCCAGGCGAGGGCACGCGCGAGCCAATCCGCGCTGGCGCCGTCCCGACCTTCGGAGAGCCCAAGTGCCAGGCCGATGGCGGATGGCACGAAGTCCGGTTGGTCGACCGGTGCGAGGTCGACGAACCATGCACCATCAAGAAAGCGAGCGGCTGACTGTGTCGCGGTTTCGATGGCAAGCCGCGTCTTGCCGACGCCGCCCGGTCCGGTCAACGTGGTCAGACGTCCCCGTTCGACCAGCTCAGCGAGTTCCCGAAGCTCAGTGTCGCGACCGAGGAACTCGGTGGTCGGTGTCGGGAGATTGCCGCGTTCGTCCGTGCCGGATTCGATCTCGGGGAATTCCTCGGCCATTCCGTCGTGTACGACCTGGAACAGACGCTCAGCACCCACGAGGTCGCGCAGGCGGTGTACGCCGAGGTCGCGGAGATGGACACCGGGGATCGGAACGTCGGTAGCCAGACCCGCAGAGACGTTCGAGCACAGAACCTGCCCGCCGTGCGCGGCGGCCATGATCCGCGCTGCACGGTTGACCGCGGTGCCGTAGTAGTCGCCGTCGCGTAGCTCCGCCGGTCCGGTGTGGATCCCCATTCGCACGAGCAGCGCCTCGGTGTCGTCCGACGATGCACCACCGAGTTGCAGTTGCGCACTCACGGCGGCCCGAATGGCCTCATGCGAATGCGCGAACACTGCATGGAAACCGTCGCCGGTCGTCTTGACCACATGTCCGCGCTGGTCGTCGATCGCCTGGCGCACGATCTCGTCGTGGCGAGCCAGCGCACTGCGCATTGCCTCGGGCTGCTGCTTGCCAAAGCCGGGTCGAACCTTGGACATCCGTGAACAGGAACGTCACCGTCCCCGACGGCAGTTCTGTCACCCGCACCCCTCGCGTGTCACTTCAGGGCGATCATCGTCGCGTGGGCGTCATTCGCCCAGCCCCGCCACGACGTGGCCGTCCCGCCGGGTGAGGCGGTTTGGATCGCGGCCTGTTGGGACAGGACCGGCGACGTCGAACACGAACCGAGTGCGGCGGTACACAGCTGCGACGCAACGAACGCTTCGGATGCCTCCCAACTCTTGTCGATCGTGTCGTTGCCCAGCGTGCGTTCGTGATGGACGGCTCCCAGCACGATCGGTGGGTTCACCCCCGGCACCTGCCAGAGCCGCACGTGATAACGCTCGAAGAAGCCGTCGACGCGGAAGAGCTGCGTGGACTGCACGACCAGCACCGACGGGTCTGCGAAGTGCAACACCTGGGTCGAACCCTGGCCGAATGTCGTCCACCCGCGGCCCTTGAGGATGGTCTGAACCTGCTGCCAGGTCTTGCCCGGAAACACGAGGTCGACCGGGTCGCAGTTCCGGGTCGGCCCCGACGGCTCGTTCGCCCATGGAAGACACGTCGTGTTCGTCGAGTCCATCGTGAACGGATGGAACGTCGCCGTACCGACGACGTCCGACTGGGCGCCCGCCGCCTGCACACCGACGACCGACCAGGCCAAGACCAGGCCCGCAACGAGCACGACCGCGCGTAGCTTCATGATGACCTCTCCGCTCGTGAAATCGACGCGATCGTATGGGCCGCCAGACCTTTCCGGCCAGCGACGCTACGGAGAGCTGCTACCCCGATGCCGAGCGAGAACGGATCACCAGGGCTGAAGCGAGTGCCACAACGAGGACCGCGTCTGCCAAGTGCATACCAGTCGTACGCGGCGTCTCTGAGCAGGCCCTGTGCGGTGGTTCTGTATCCCCTCTCGTACCACCGAGCCGTGAACAGCAGTTGGAACGCTCGGCCCGCCGAAAGCGCGTACGCCGCGACCAGGACTCCGGGGTACGCGAACCAGTACCGCGCCTGCCGACGCCGGTACTCACGTGCGAGCACGAACGCCACGCCAGAGACGATCACCCCGGCCACGAGGCTCGCCGCGAAGTCG
The DNA here is from genome assembly GCA_963726965.1 of uncultured Actinomycetes bacterium. Lineage (GTDB taxonomy): Bacteria > Actinomycetota > Acidimicrobiia > IMCC26256 > DASPTH01 > DASUAS01. The sequence continues at coordinate 394,361 of CAVSEI010000009.1, forward strand.
ATCGGTATCCACTTCGCATCGACTGTCCCGGGTACCTCCATGTAGCTGTAGAACGTGGTGTACGAACCGAGAAACGCCGCGACAATCGCAAGCAACGTGAACACGGTTGCCCAGATGGTCAACCGGCGCGACTTCTTCGACTGGGATGGGTCGTTGACACCCAAGGTGTCCGGGCCGCCCGGTGCAGGGGACGGGATCGGGGGTGGAACCGTCGCTGAACTCGGCTCGTGTCCACTTGCCATGGACTCGAGTGTCTCCGAACCCGGAACGGCGGGGCAGGGTCGAAGGTCACCGCGGTTCAGTTGTACGCCGAGAGGCGCTCGTGCGCCGACCGGTCGCTGAGACAGCGCAGATTGCCCCGTGCGCTCGCTCCGCCGACGGAAGACTTCGCACCGCGTATCTTGCGCGGGTGGTCCGCAGGCGGGTCGTCGTCGAGGGGCGAGTACAGGGCGTGGGCTACCGCGTGTCCTGCGCCCGGCGGGCTCGAGCTGCAGGTTTGGGTGGGATGGTACGGAACTTGCCCGACGGCCGGGTCGAAGCGGTCTTCGAAGGCCCGCCGGAATCGGTCGACGTGCTCGTGTCGTGGTGCGAGCACGGCCCGGCATCTGCACAGGTCCGCCGTGTTCGCGTCGTCGACGTCTCGCGAGGAACGCGTGTGTCAGGTGCGCAGATAGAGCAACACGGCGAGGACGCGCCGCGATTCGGTCCCGGTCGTGGGAATGTCGAGTTTGGTGAAGACGCTGGAGACGTACTTCTCTGCGGCGCGCAGCGAGATCACCATCGCGTCGGCGATCCCCTGGTTCGAGTTCCCCGCGGCCATCAACTCGAGCACTTCGCCTTCGCGCGGTGTCAGCGCCGCGAGCGGGTCGTCGCTGCGCCGTTTCGCGACGAGCCGCGAGACGATCAGCGGATCGAGCGCCGATCCACCTTCGGCGACCCGCCGAACCGATGCGACGAACTCCTTGACGTCGCTGATTCGGTCCTTCAGCAGGTAGCCGACTCCCTCGGCGGAGTCGGCGAGGAGCTTCGAGGGCGAGTCCGAGCTCGAGGTACTGCGACAGTACGAGCACTCCGACTGAAGGATGGTCGGCGTGGATCTCGAGTGCCGCCCGCAGACCCTTCGTCCGAGTGGGTGGGAGGGAGCCGGATGTCTACGATCGCGACATCTGGTGCGCGGGTGCGCACCATCACCAAGAGGTCCTCGGCGGTTTCGCAGCTGCCCACCACTTCGAATCCGTTGTCGTCCAAGAGGCGCTCAAGACCCTCCCGCAACAGCACGCTGTCCTCGGCGATCACGACTCGCATGGGATCTCCGCTCTCACTCGGGTGCCGCCGCCCTCCGGCGTCCAGATCCGGAGCCGACCGCCGAGTGCCTCGACCCGGTCCGCGAGCCCCCGCAGACCTGACCCGCGTTCGGTGTCGGCTCCGCCGACGCCGTCGTCGATGATTTCGACGATGACCGGCGAGCCTTCGCGCGTGTCGTTCTCGCGCGACCAGCACCGTGGCCGACGTCGCGTGCGCGTGCTTGCCGATGTTGGCGATGCTTTCGCAGATGACGTAGTACGCGGCGACTTCGACCGGCTCGGGTAATCGTCCGTCGATCTCGACCGTCAGACCGAGGGGGACGGGAGCATGGGCCGCGAGCTCTTCGAGTGCAACTGCGAGTCCGTGTGCGCTCACCACCGCTGGATGGATCCCGCGGGCGACGTCGCGGAGCTCGGCGAGAGACACCGCGATCTGCTCTCTCGCCTGATCGAGGCGCGTCTTCGCGTCCGGGTCGGCGCCGATGTGCTCCTCGAGTCGACCGAGGTCGAGTGACAGCGCGACGAGTCGCTGCTGGGCACCGTCGTGGAGGTTTCTCTCCAACCGTTGCCGCTCCTTCTGCTCGGCTTCGATCACGCGAGCTCGCGATGCCGCGAGCTCGTCGACGCGGGCTCTGAGGTCGGCCTGCAGCCGGGCGTTCTCGAACGCGATGCCCGCGGCGGCGGCGACCGAATCGAGGAGTTCGGGCTCATCGCGCAACGACGCGTCGTGGAGCAGCGCCGCGACCGGCATTCCGTCCCGTTCGATCAGCGTCACCGCCCGTCCGTTGTCCGAGCTCGGCAGCGTGACGGCCCGGCCGTCGAGATCGGCGTAGCAATCGAAGTCGGGCAGCCAGTAGGCAAGCGTGAGCGATGGGTCGCGCAACGCGCGCGCCAGCGCGTCCCGGAGACTCTGCGGCGCCGGATCCGCGCGCAGCTCCAGCACGAGATCACCAACGCCGGAGCGCAGCAGACGCGCGTACAGAAGCCCGACGAGGAACGCAATCGGCGCGAGCCCAATCACGAAGAAGGTCGCTCGGCGGATCGTCTCGAACGCCGGATCACCCTCCACCAATCCGAAAGCGGCAGACAGGAACAGGAAGGCGATCATCACGAGCCCGAGACGCGAACGAATCGATCGAGCAGCGCGAGTGAGCGGCGCAGCGGCCGACCCGTGCTGCGCCTCCGCGCGACAAGTACGCCGATCCCCGTGAGCGAGACCGCGGCGAGCACCACAAGCTGGACGCGTGCCAACCACAACGCCGCATCGGGCGCAGAGACGAACGCGAGCAGGTTGTCCGGCCCGAAGCCGTCCAGCGCCATCGCAACGAGCTGAACGCCGAATGCCGTCACGTACCCCACGACAACGAGCGCCCGCTCGAATCGCGATCCCAGCCGACCGGTCGGGAACGCCAGGAAAACGTGCAAGAACAGCACCGCGGGCACGAGGTCGAACGCGATCCCGATCGTGAACAGCACGGGGCCGTTCGCCCAGGAGAGGCTCGAGACAAAGATGCGTGAATCCCGCCGCGACCATGAGCGGTCCGAAGCGACCAGGGCGTCGCCACCACGCCACCAGTCCGGCGAAGACGTACCCGAGGACCATCCACCCCATGAGGGCGGCCTGCACCGCCGGCTCGTCCACGTGGTCGCTTGTCGAACGCGAGCCACACGGAGATCCCAGCTGCCGCGCAGCCGGCGACGGCGACAGCCCATAGCACCGCCGGCGTTGGCGCGCGAGGAACGCCGGTCTCCGCACTCAGCGGGGCGCGGAGATGACCATCGTCCTCCCGACCCTCAGCGCACCTGGCACCCACACGGCACCCGAACGGGCGCGCACCAGCCAACCGTCAACAATCGAAGCTCGCCGTGAGCGTACTTCGTCCGCCGCCGCCCAACGCCCTCGGTAGTGGCCCGACCGGATCGCGAAGCGTCGCAGCGACGACCCCTCGACGCGCCGACACGTACCAGAAAACCGGCCCCCGAACTACCAGTCTCCCCGCTTACGCATTTCCCTCGTTCCTGCGACGGTGAAGCCAGTCGTCAACCGCAGGGAGCAGCCATGAAGACCCGAGTGATCCAATCCGAATCGAACCGGCCGATCTCGTCGAACAACCCCTCACCCGTCGTACCGAGCAGCGCGGACGAACCGGGCCCAGCACGCAAGGGCACCGGGATGGCAGCACTCATCCGCCGACACCCACTTCCCGCCTTCTTCGTGATCGCCTTCGCGCTGACGTGGGCAACTGTCCCGTTCGGCGTGTTCATGGCTGCAGGACCACTCGTCGCGGCCCTCATCGTCACCGGAGTGGTCGACGGCCGGGTCGGCCTCCGCGAGCTCTGGAGCCGCATGCTCCGGTGGCGCGTCGGGTTGCGGTGGTATGCCGCAGCCATCCTGATCCCGCTCGGCGTCGGTCTCGCGACCGGAGGACTCAATGTGGCACTCGGCGCGTCGGACTCCCCGTTCGTCAGGATCGAGCTGTCCTCGCTGGTGTTGATGTTCGCGATGCGCCTCGTGGTGCCCGTCTTCGCCCCCGTCGGCGAAGAGCCCGGGTGGCGCGGCTTCGCGCTGCCTGCGACTGCAAGCTGAGCATTCCCCGCTGGTGTCCACGCTGATCCTCGGCGTCGTCGTCGCCCTCTGGCACGTCCCGCTCATGTTCCTCACCGACAGAGCACTTCTCGCCGATGTTCCTCGTCGCGACGGTGGCCGTGACGTTCTTCTACACGTGGATCTTCAACCACACCCGCGGCAGCGTGTTCATGACGATCGTCGCCCACGCCGCCGAGGGCGTGCTCGCCGGGGCATTCATCGGGAAGGACGGGTTCGCCGGAACGAGCGAGACGCGGTTCGCGATGCTCTACACCGCCGGGTGGTGCACGGTTGCCGTTGTCCTGGTCGTCTTCGACCGCAAGATGTGGCACAACCGGCCCGAGTCTGAGCCTCGTGCGTTGAGGTGACTCGGGGTCACCCGCCGAGTTGCTGGTGAGCGGCGACCAAGCACAACGCCTGTCCCGCGTTGGCGATGACTTCGAGTCGAGCGTCGGGAAATCGCGAGGCGAAGGATCGTGCGATGGACCCGCCACCGTTGGGTCCTCGTCACCGCAGAGGAAGGACACGGGCATGGTGACTCGCTCGATCAACTCGAACTTCGACCGCCACGCCGCCTCCGTGGTCGTCGCCTTCGTAGCCAGGCGGCTGATCAGGCAACTGCGACCAGCACCGTGATGTCCTCATCGGTCAGTTGTTGGTCACTCGCCGAGGGGCGGTTTTGCAGGATGCTCGCCGACCGAGGCGCCGAAACCCTCGGCGTCGACCTGCAAGCGATGTTCATCACGTACGCCGAAGCGAGGAAGGGACCGCGCGAGCGCTACGAGGTCGGCGACATGCAGAAGCTCGACGGTGTCTCGAGAAGCCAGCGTGACCACCCCGTCCTCCACGTGCAAGCCGCGATGTCGGAACGCCCTCAGGCGGGCGTGATGCGCGCCAGGGCGGCGCGGGCGAGCGCGACGGCATCGTCGAAGCTCGCGGGAGCATCGGTGAGCGGGCCGGGATCGCGCAGGTCCGAGGCCGCCGCACGTGCCCCGGAGGCGCCGGGAGTCGCGAGTACGAAGGCCGCGACGCGGTCGCCGTCCGGGTCGCCGGTTCGTTCCAGGACGGTGGCACATACGGCGAGCAGGGCCGGGGCCGCATTGGAGTAGTACGACTGGAGCTTGTCGAGCCGTTCAATGAGGTGTGCCGCCGCGATGTCGACGGGGAGTTCGAGCACGACGATTGAACCCCAGGTCGCGGCCGACGCGACGAGGAAGCTGTCGCCGCTCCGCTCGGCCAGGTCCTCGGCGCAGCGCACTGCGTCCATGGCGCGTTCCGGGTCGTCGTGGTGCAGCGCCAACGCCAACGCAATGTGGGCCATTGGCAGTGCGATCGTTCGCGCATCCGTGCAGGCGCGCACCGCAACCCTCGCGGACTCCTCATCGGTCGCGGGGGTGAGATTCCGGTAGAACGCGCGGTACATCAGCAGATCGGCGGTCAGTACCGGTGAGAGCCCGGGGACGGCCAGCGCGGCGTCGAGAGCCACGACTGGATCACGGCCCTCGGAATGATCTCGGCTCGCGACGTACGGCGTGATCCACGCGCGATCGTGCTCGTCGGTGAGTGGCGTCCTGGAACGCACGGATCGCGCCCTTCAGGAGGTCGAGGTCCATCTCGGCCGCGCCACGCATCGCGCGTACCAGGTCGAGCCAGTTGGCGCCGGGCACCAGTTCCATCCCAGCCATCGTCCGGGCGACTTCGCTCCAGCGCGCGGTCTCTGGCATCGACGCACCCATGCTGTGAACCGTGAGCCGCAGCGCGAGCTCGGGATCCTCGGTGCTCACCGCGAAGTTCACCGCCTCGCGCCAGTTGTCGAGCTCACGGCGAACGGTGGCGAGATCCGCGACATCCGCGGTTTCCCAGTCCTCGAGAGAGCGGTCGACGAGGCCCGCGACCCATTCGGCGTGCGCGCGACCGATCGTGTCGGACTCGCCCGCCGCCGCGAGCTGCTCCAGCGCGAACACCCGCACCGTCTCCAGCAGACGGTAACGACCGGGATGACGGATCGCGCTCGAACTGCACGAGGGACTTGCGCACGAGCGACGCCAACTCGTCCTCGATCCGCTCGTGGTCGTCGACCGCACACACCTCCCGCGCGGCCGCGATGCTGAACCCGCCGGCGAACACGCCGAGACGACGCAACAGCACCTGCTCGGGTTCGCCGAGCAGCTGATGGGACCATTCGAGCGTCGATCGGAGGGTCTGGTGGCGGTCGACGGAGCGCCGGCGACCGGAGGCGAGCAGACGGAAGCGGTCGTCGAGGCGCGCCGCGATGTCAGCGGGGGTCATGACATCGACCCGCACCGCGGCGAGTTCGATTGCGAGCGGCACACCGTCGAGGCGCAGACAGATCTCCTGGACCGCGGGCGTCGACTCGGGGTCGAGCGCGAACTCCGGGTCGACGTTGCGTGCCCGTTCGGCAAACAGCGACATCGCGTCGGTGGCCGGGTCGAGTGGTCGGACCGGCACGACCTGTTCACCGCCGAGGTCGAGCGCCTCTCGGCTCGTGGCGAGCACGACCACCTGGGGGCAGCGGTCGAGCACGGCTTCGGCGAGGTCGGCAGCGGCGTCGAGCACGTGCTCGCAGTTGTCGAGCACGATGATGCTCCGGGTCGCTCCGAGGTGGTCGCACACCACGTCGATGTCGGCCCGCCCGGGCTGCACGGCGGCGCCGAGTGCCCGCGCCACGACGGCGACGACGGCACTCGGGTCACCGGTGCGCGCGAGCTCCACCAACCACGCGCCGCCCGGGAATACGGGAAGCGCGTCAACCGCTGCCTGCAGCGCGAGGCGCGTCTTGCCGACGCCGCCGACCCCCGTCAGGGTCAGGAGCCTCTGTTGGCCGATGAGCTCGCGGACGCGCGCCAGTTCGCGGTTCGCGGCCGACGAACGAGCTCAGCTGTAGGGGCAGGTTCCCGCTGGTGGCGTCGACCGACGCGAGGGGAGGGAACACTGCCGTCAGCGACGAATGCTGTACCTGGAACACGTGCATCGGCGCCGCGAGGTCGCGCAGGCGGTGCTCGCCGAGATCGACCAACTCGACGCCCGGCGGCAGCGTCTCGCGCACCAGATCGGCGGTGAGGTGCGACACCACAACCTGTCCACCGTGCGCCGCGCTCATGAGCCGCGCCGCGCGGTTCAGCACCGAGCCGTAATAGTCACCGTCGCGCAGCTCCGCGCTGCCGGTGTGCAGACCCATGCGCACCGACAACGGCGGCGAGACGCCCCACCGCTCGGCGGCGATCGCGTGCTGCGCGGCGAGCGCAGCCGCCACGGCCGCATCGGCGGTCGCGAACACGGCATGGACGCCGTCACCCGTGGTCTTCACGACGGTGCCACCGGTGGACAGGACTGCGGCGGTGAGGAGCTCGTCGTGACGCGCGAAGCGCGGGGCGCATCGCGTCAGGCTGCTCCTCCCACAAGCGAGTCGAACTCTCCAGATCCGTGAACAGGAACGTCACCGTCCCCGACGGCAACTCCACCACCCCGACCCCCAAGCTCACCGAACTCGAAGCCGCAGTATTTCAGGCGAACGCTGCCTCATGCCCCGAGGTCGGGAATGCGGCACACCATCTCCCCCCAGCCATCGCCGATCGTCTCGCGGACGAGTCGGACCGTTCCCACGAAGATGTCCGCCGGCATCCCCATCTGCCAGATGCGGATCATGGTCTCGCGGTCGTCGTCACCGAGGAGCGGGAACATCCACGCGATGAACTCGGGGTGGCGGTCCGGTGGAAGCACGCCGACCATGACCCTGACCGCCTGCGCCTGGTCGGGAACTGAGACCCGCTCCCGGAAGATGCGGTACAGGTGCGCGTCTTCCTTGGCGAGATGAAGATCGAGATGGAACTTGAAGGCGGCGGTCGCACGCGCCGTCTCCAACTCGTCGCGCACCGACACCGCGTCGCGCAAGGCGTCGAACGCCCGGTCGAGGCCGCGATGGTCCATGGCGTACGCCTCTGCGACCAGCGGTGCGACGCCTTCCAGGGCAGGAAAGATGCCAAGTTCTTCCCCTTCGGCGTGCAACGCCAGGATCTCGGTGAAGAATTGGAATCGTTCCACCGTCAACGCGAGCCCCGGCGCACCGCGCGCCGTGGCAAGAGCCGCGCCGTCGATCGCGGCCATGTCTGCTCGCAACGCGTCTGTGGATCACCGGTATCACGTCAACCGGCGCAACCAAGATCGCCCTCCCCGACTGGCGCGTGCCGTTCGCGTGTTGACTACGACCAGAACGCGTCGTAGGCCGCTGGGTCCGAGTGGTTCTCGGCGAGCCGGGTGAACTTGCCGCCGGAGATGGTGAACGTGAGCGTCTCGTCCTGGTCGAGCGTCTTGTCGCCACGCGTGGCCTTGTCACGGTGGGTCGCGGCGACCGAATCGTCGCCTTCCACCTTCATGCTCTGCAGTTCCGCACTGAAGGTGCCGTCGCTCAGCTCGAAGAGCTTGCCGTAGTAACCAAGGATCGCGTCAACGCCCTTGTACTCGCCCGCGAGCGGATTGTTGCCCGTCGCCACATGGACTGCATCCGGCGCGAACATCGACCGGAGCGTCTCCATGTCTCCTTCACCGAACGCCTTGTAACCCTGTCGGACGAGGTCCTCATTCGTAGTGGCCATGGCTTCTCCTCCACTGATGCGTCTTCGACGCGGAACGTAGTGCGCCGGCGGATCGAGCGCCATTCGCTGCTCGCATCGTCTGCGGAGGCCGACGGCGGCACTCGCCACTACGGGGTTGTCGGCTGGTCGAAACGACGTTCGGTGTCGGTCACGAGTCGCATGAAGCCTCTCCGGTCGAGCCGCGTGCCGGTTTCCACCGCCGCCGCAAGTTCTGTCGCATCCAGCGTGCCTTCGATGGCATCGAGGCGAGAACGGAGCCAGACGTAGCTCCGTTCTGCGAATGAGTAGTCGGCGAGATGGCCCTGCGCGTAGCCGTCGAGTTGGGCGGCGAGCGCAGGCAAGCCGGCTTCGCCCAGCGCGACTGCCAGCGCGAGCGCGGCGTCCTTCATGACGTAGGGGTATCGCAGGTCGGCCATTCGCACTGAGCGCGTCAGCCGGGGCACGGCGCGGTCGGGGTGTCCGCTGCCGAGGAGGGCGAGACCCCAGAACCGGTGCAGCCAGGCTGTCCCGCCGATGCCACCCGACTCGAGGTCGACCGGATTCGCCTCGAGGAGCGCCAGGGCGGTGGCGAAGTCGGGTTCACCGCTGGTGAGGAACGTGCCCGCCGCGAAGCTGACTGCGCTCGCCAGCATGGTGGGGTTCTGAGTCTGGCGCGCACGGCTGAGCAGGTCGGTCGTGAACTCCACGCTCGCGGAGACGTCGCCGAGCGATGCGGCGCCGTTGGCCGCGAATCCGAGGCCCTGGAACGTGGCGAAGTCGTCGTGCCGTTCTCTCGCGACGGCCAGCATCGTCTTCGCAGCAGCTTGCCCGTCAGCGGGGTCGCTGCCGACCAACAGGAGGAATCGAGCGCCCCACGCGTGCGGCGAGTGCAGGAGTCCCAGGGATTCCGAGGTCGCGATGCTCGACGCGGACGAGTGATCGTCGCCTGGTTGCCCCATGAGGGTCTGCAGCACCTCGAGCTCGCCCAGCGCGTCGACGTAGTCCTGTGGGTCGAGATCTGGCGTGTGCCGGAGGGCGCTCCGATACCAGCCGCAGACGTCGGGCCCACCGGTCAGGTATGCGACGGTGAACAGGTCGCGGCTGAGGTCGAAGAGATCGCTCCACCGTTCGTCGACGGTCAGCCGGTCGGCCGCCACCCGGAGGTTGTCGATCTCAGATTCGAACCACAGGACGGACGCTCGATTCGGATGCTCGCCCTGGCGAGCGTGCTGGTCAGCCTGGGCCCGGTAGAACTCGGCGTGCCGATCCCGAGCCAGTTCGGTCTCGCGGGCGTCGGCGAGACGATCCGCCGCGTAGTGCCGCAGCGTCTCCAGGAGTCGGTACCGGCCTGCGGCCGGGTCGTATTGCACCAGCGACTGGTCGACGAGGCGCAGGAGCGTGTCGATCACATCCGTGTCCTCATCGCCGGCGATGGTCTCGGCCGCATCGAGATCGAACGATGCCGGAAACACCGCCAGTCGACGGAACACCTGCCGTTCGCTCTCGCCGAGCAGATCATGGGACCACGACACCGCCGCCTGCAGCGTCCGGTGGCGTTCCTGGGTGCCGCGCCCCGCGGACAACAGCCGGAACCGCTCCCCCAGCCGGGTCGCGATCTCGGTCGGCGGCATCGCCCTGACGCGCGCGGCGGCAAGCTCGATGGCCAGCGGGATCCCGTCGAGCTGGACGCAGATCTGTACCACTGCAGCGGAGTTCGCATCGGAGAGCGCGAACGCGTCAGTCGCCGACGCCGCGCGCTCGACGAACAACCGAACCGCGGCCGCGGCCGCCACCTCGGCGTCGTCGGCATCGCGATCGGGGACGGCGAGCGAGCGCACGCCGCGCACGGTCTCACTGTCGACGCCCAACGGCTCACGCGAGGTGGCGACGATCACCGGTTCCGAGCCGGCCATGAGGATCGCTTCCGCCAACGTCGCCGCGTCGCCGAGCACGTGCTCGCAGTTGTCCAACACGATCAGCACCCGGCGATCCGAGAGGTACCGGGCCAGGCCCGCCCGGTCGGTTGCCGGCGCGCTCATCGCGGCCGCGGTCGCCCGCACGATCTCGTCGGCCGAGTTCACCGGCGCCAGCTCCACGAACCACACCCCGTCGGGGAACGACGCGGCCGACGCCGCAGCCGCCGCGAGCGCGAGGCGGGTCTTGCCCACGCCGCCGACGCCGGTGAGCGTCACCATCCGCTCCCCTTCGAGGAGGCCGACGATGCGTTCGACTTCTTCCGTGCGTCCGATGAGCTCGGTCAACACCGTCGGCAGGTTCGTGGGAACGACGTCGACCGACTGCAGGGGCGGGAAGAACCCGTCGCCGACCTGGTACAGCTCCTGCGGTGCACCGAGGTCGCGCAGTCGGTGCTCACCGAGGCTGCGCACCTCGATCGCGTCTCCCGCCACTTCGACCGTCGCCCGCGTGCACAGGATCTGACCGCCATGCGCGACCGCCATGACGCGCGCCGCTCGGTTCACCGCGGTGCCGTAGTAGTCGCCGTCGCGTTCCTGCGTTTCGCCCGTGTGGAGTCCGATGCGCACGAGCAGCGGGCCGGTGTCTGACCACGACTCGTCTGCGAGCACCGCCTGCGCGTCCAGCGCCGCGGCGCAGCGCGTCGTGCGCCGTGCGGAATGCCGCGTGAAACCCGTCACCAGTGGTCTTGACCACGTGGCCGCCGTGGGCCGCGATCGCCGAACTCACGATCTCGTCGTGACGGGCCAGCGCGGATTGCATCGCCTCGCGGTGCTGCTCCCAGAGACGCGTCGAACCCTCGAGATCGGTGAACAGAAACGTGACCGTCCCCGACGGCAACTGCGTCACCCGACCCCCTCGTGTCCTGAGCTCGAACGTCAGTCAATCAGACCTGCCGAGCAGCGGCACCCGCACGCGAGCCGACCGCCCCGGGCTCGCCCCTAAGGTTCGGGCATGCGCCGATTCGTGGTCGCCGGCCTGCTCGCGGTGGTCGTGATCGGCGGAGCGCTCCTCCTGATCTCGACTCGCGACGACGGCAACGAGTCTCCGGAAGCGGTCGCGCCGACGTCCGGTTCGACCGCGCGGACCGGAGCGCGGACGACGACGATCGCCCCGACGACCACCACGGAAGCGGTGCGGGGCCCGCGCGGGAGCGGCAATCCGGTCACGTTCGCGTTCGCCGGCGACTCGCAGTTCCCCGACCAGCTCGACACCGACCCTGGCGACGTCTCCTCCGGCATCCCGCTCAAGGACCAGCTCGTGGCCGACCCGGTCCACCTCCTCGACCCGATCGCGCCCGTGCTCTCCGACGCCGACCTCACGATGGTGAACCTCGAGACCGCGATCACTGACGGCGGCGAGCCCGTGGTCGGCAAGAACTACCACTTCCGCTCACCCGCGGGATCGCTCGCCGCGCTCGAAGGCCGCCGGCGTCGACGTCGTCAACATGGCGAACAACCACGCCCTCGACTACGGCCCGGTCGGGATGCAGGACACGTTCGCCGCCCTCGCCGCGTCGAAGCTCCCAGTTGTCGGCATCGGACACGACGCGGCGGAGGCGTACCGTCCGTACCGAACGGTGATCAAAGGGCAGCGCATCGCGATCGTCGGCGCGCTCGATTGGCTCGAGCCCAACCTCATCGACGCGTGGTCGGCAACGGAGACGCAACCGGGAGTCGCGTTCTCGATCGATCGCACCCGGCTCGTCGCCGCGGTCACTGCCGTACGCCCCGAGGTGGACACGCTCATCGTGTTCCTGCATTGGGGGACCGAACAGACAGACTGCGCATCCTCCGAGCAGGAGGATCTCGCCGCCACACTGATCGGTGCCGGTGCCGACATCATCGTGGGAAGTCACGCGCACGAAGTGTTCGGTGCGGGTCATGTGGGCAACGCGTTCGTCGCCTACGGCCTGGGCAACTTCATCTATTGGCGCGAAGACGGCGAAGCGGGGCGGAGCGGCGTGCTGCGCGTCACCGCGACCGGGCGCGAAGTCGACGCCTACTCCTGGGTCCCTGCCCGCATCACGCACGGGATCCCGATCCCCGAGACCGGCGACGCCGCGGCCAACGACATCACCGAGTGGGAAGCACGGCGCGAGTGCAGCGGCCTCGCGCCGTAGTGGGACTGGTTTAGGATCGAGCCCTTCAGGGGGCTGACTGATGCCAGCGGTGACCGCGCGCGACACCAACGAGAGCAACGAGAGCAACGGGAACGGCGACGGGCCCCGTCGATCGTCCCTGGTGCAGGAACGCTCGCGGCGCACCCGCCAGGAGCTGGTGAACGCCGCCGTCGCGCTGTGGACGGAGCGGGGCTTCGAGAGCGGGGTCGAAGCCACGACCGTCGAGGAGATCGCCCGGGCCGCGGGCGTCACCAAGGGGACGTTCTACTTCCACTTCGCGGACAAGGAAGACGTCCTCTTCGAGATGAGCGTCAACGCGGGCGCCGCGGTTGCCGATGAAGCCGTCCGCTCGGCCGAGGCCGGAGACCTGATCGACTTGACGGTCGAGCGGGCCCTCAACACCATGGCGCGTCAAACCGAGCGGCTGCCGCGCGCCGCCATCGCCCGCACGTTGGGCGAGTTCTACAAGCACCCGACCCGGGCGAAGGAGCGGAGCCGCGTCCGCGAGGTCTTCCCCGTGCTGTTCGCCGATGCGCAGGACCGGGGCGAGATCCCCGCCGACGTCGATCCGGTGAACCTCGCCGACATGCTCAACGCGCTGATGGTCTCGACCGTGGAGGGTTGGGTCGCCGGTGCGCACCCCGCCCTCGGTCCCGAGCTCGAATACCGGGCGCGCGTCCTGCTCGCGGGAATACGAACGGAGAGCGCCCGATGACCGACGTCATCTACTACGACCCGTACGACTACGCGATCGACGCCGATCCCTATCCGATCTGGCGGCGCATGCGCGACGAGATGCCGCTCTACTACAACGAGCGACACGACTTCTACGCCATCAGCCGGTTCGACGACGTACGCGAGGCGTCCACCGACTGGAACACGTACAGCTCCGCTCACGGTTCGGTGCTCGAGTTGATCAAGGCGCCGATGGACGTCGTCGACCTCGCGCGCGAACATGCTGTTCGAAGATCCGCCGATCCACGATGCGCACCGCGCCATCCTCTCCCGGGTCTTCACGCCCCGCCGCATCACCGATCTCGAACCTCGTATCCGCGAGCTCTGCGCGCGCTACCTCGACCCGCTCGTCGGACGTGAGCGATTCGACCTCATCCAGGAGTTCGGCGCACTGCTCCCGATGATGGTCATCGGGTCGATGCTCGGCGTTCCCGAGGAAGATCAGGACTGGGTACGCCAGAGCTCCGACGAGTCGCTGCACCGCGACGAGGGGGAGACGGACTACAACGTCGGTTCACAGGTCGAGCAGTACGAATACTTCTCCAGGCTCGCCGCCCAGCGGCGCGCCGAGCCGCAGGACGACCTCATCACCGCGCTCGTGCAGTCGACCGTCAACGAGAAGGGCGCCGAACCTCGACCGATCGACGACGTCGAGCTGGTCCAGTACATCGGGCTCGTCTCCGCCGCCGGCAACGAGACCGTGGCCCGACTCATCGGTTGGGCCGGGAAGCTCTTCGCCGAGCACCCCGACCAACGCAAGGTGTTGGTCGACGATCCCGGACGTTCGCCGGGTGCCGTCGAAGAGCTGCTCCGTATCGAGCCGCCATCACCGGTGCAGGCGCGTCTCGTGACCCGCGACGTCGAGTTCCACGGCCAGCGCGTCCCCGAGGGTTCTGCACTCGTGCTGATCACCGGGAGCGCAGGTCGCGACGAGCGCGTCTTCGACGATCCGGATCGCTTCGACGTACAACGCACGATCGAGCAACACCTCTCGCTCGGCTTCGGCATCCACTACTGCCTGGGTGCGGCACTCGCTCGCCTCGAAGGACGAATCGCGATCGAAGAGCTCGTGGCGCGCTTCCCCGACTTCGAGGTCGATCTCGCCGACAGCGAGATGGTGCACACCAGTACGGTGCGCGGCTGGGAACGACTGGTGGTCGTCCCCGCCTGAACCGTACGCTCGGTTCCTTGCCCCGCCTCCCGCTCGATCCTCGCCACGGCACCCACGACCCGACGACGGAGACACCGCCGCGCGTGCCCGGCTCGGTCCGACGGACGACGAGCGTGGACATGTCCCGACCGAACGGCATGGAAGCCGAGCTGGTCCTCGTCGGCATCGCGCGCGACATGCTGACGGGTGCCGACGGCGCTGGAAGTGAACCGGCGATCTTCGACACCGGCTCCTTCAGCGCGACCATCGACTACCGGGACGCGCAGCGCATCGTGGCGCTGTCGAGCACTCCGGCGATCGCCGGGCTGGACACGCTCGTGGGCCGCTCGGCGTCGACCGGATTCCGTGCCGCGCTGAACGCGGCGGTCGACGGCCAGGAGTTGGTGGGCCATCCCGTCTACCAACTGCTCGACGACCTGCCCGTCGCCACCCTCATCTCCGGCTTCGCGCCCCAGCAGGCGATGGCGCGGGCGGGGGCCTGGGGACCGGAGGCCCGCAGCACCCTCCAACGGCGCGCGCCGGAGGGCCTCGATCTCCTCCAGCAGGCAGATCTCTGCGCGGGCTGGAAAGCGGGCGGGACCATCATCCAGGGCCTCGCCGAGGGACTCCCGCCCGTCGTCACCGGCCCCGACGCCCCATCGTTGGACCGGGACGACGATCCGTGGGCGTGGCACGCGATGCCGGGCGCCATGGGTACCGACGCCATGCGCCGCCGCCGCCGCATCGACGTGATCCCCGCGGTCGACGGAGCCCCGCTCGTGGTGGACGCGCACTTCCGCGACAGCCACGTCGACGACGAGGGCCTCGAGACCATCGTGCACGAGTACACGGTGGTCGTGCAGGTCGATCCGATCGACTTCCAGGTGCTCGAGTCGCGTGCGACTCCGCATGTGCTCCCCTGGTTCGAATGCCCAGAAGCAGCCGCCAGCGCGACGCGGCTCGTCGGCGACGGGTTCGCCGGGTTGCGCGCCCGTGTGCGCGCCGAGTTCGTCGGTGCCACCACCTGCACCCACCTCAACGACGCGGCCGCGTGCGCTCGAAGACGTGCCCGCGCTCGCCCGCCATCTGTGAACGATCCGAGCGTTTCGACGCCCGCGCGTGTTCCGGGTCGATCCGCCGGACGACGAGCATCGAGATGGACACCAGTGACGGCCTCGTGCTCACCGGTCGCGCCCGTGACCTCGTCACGTCGAGCCGCGGCGACGCGGTGGTCGTCGACGAGGCGTCGTTCACTTCGTGCATCGGCGACTATCTGGGCGGTCAGGCCATCGAGGAACTCACCAGCACGCCGACCATCGGCGGACTCGACGTGCTGATCGGTCGCAGCGTGTCGCGGGGATACCGACGCGAACTGCAGCGGATCGCCGACGAGCACGGAATGGTCGGTGGCGCGCTCTACCAGCTGCTCGACGACGTACCGGGCGCGGCGCTGGTCTCGGGGTACTCACCGGAGCTCAAGCGCCGCGACGCCGGCCACCCCGTCCGGCTGGACGTCGCGGTCAGCGACGACGGCGCACCCGGACACCTCCTCGCGCTCACCGACGTGTGCGCGGGCTGGCAAGCCGGCGGCTCGATCGTCACCAACGTCGTCGCCCTGGGTCACGTCCCGATCGCGCTCGGACCCGAGGCGCCGCCGCTGGCCCGGCCTGACGATCCGCTGGCGTGGCACGAGCTCCCGGACCCGATCCCACCCCACGGGATGCGCCGGCGCCGCCGCATCGACGTGATCCCCCGACACACCCCGCAGCCGTCGCTGACCGTCGACGCGATGTTCCGCGACAGCTACACGACCGAAGCGGGCGTCGAGACCATCGTCCACGAGTACACGTTCAGCGCCGACGTCGACCCCCGGACCCACGTGGCACGCACGTCCGAGGCCATCGCCCGCGCGCTTGCCGTTCGGCCAGTGCCCCGAAGCCGCCACCAGCGCCGGACGCTTGGCCGGCACCTCCCTCGACGACCTGCGCAGCCGGATCCGGGCGGACTTCGTCGGCGCGAGCACCTGCACCCACCTCAACGACATGCTGCGAGCGCTCGAAGACGTCGGTACGCTGGCCGCGCGGATTGGCGCGGTCGACCCCGACCCGTCATAATAGTACTCAGCCCAACTTTGCTGCCCAGGGAGGCTGCCGTGCCGTCACGAATCCTCGACTTCCCGGTCTTCGACGCCGACAACCACATGTACGAGACGACCGACGCGCTCACGAAGTTCCTCGACGACGACGTTCAAGGACGTGATCAAGTACATCGACATCGAAGGTCGCACCAAGATCACGGTCAAGGGCACGATCAGCGAGTACATCCCGAACCCGACGTTCAACGTCGTCGCCGCGCCCGGCGCCCAGGAGGACTACTTCAAGAACGGCAACCCCGAGGGCAAGTCACGCCGCGAGATCCTGGGCAAGGCCATCCGTTCGCCCGAGGCGTTCTTCGAGCCCGAGCCGCGCGATCAAGCTCATGGACGAGCTCGGCATCGACCGGGCCATGATGTGGCCGACGCTGGCCAGCCTGGTCGAGGAGCGCCTCCGCGACGACCCGTACGCCACCGCCGCCGTCATCAAGGCACTCAACCGGTGGATGTACGAGCAGTGGACGTTCAACTACGAGGACCGCATCTTCGCGACACCGGTCATCAACCTCGCGCTCGCTCGACAACGCGATCGACGAGCTCGAGTGGCTCATCGAGCACGGCACCAAGATCATCCTCATCCGCCCGGCGCCGGTCACGACGCTCTTCGGCGCACGCGTTCGATGGCGCTGCCCGAGTTCGACCCCTTCTGGGAGCGGGTCGTCGACGCCGACCTTCTCGTCGGCATGCACGCGTCCGACAGCGGCTACCAGCGCTACGTCAACGAGTGGGAGGGCGTCCCCGGCGGCGAGATGCTGCCGTTCAAGGACGGCTCCGGGTTCGCCGCGCTCAGCACCATCGGCAAGCGGGCGATCGAAGACACCATCGCCGCCGTCGTCGGCCACGGCCTGCCCACCCGCTTCCCCACCATCAAGATCCTCCCGGTCGAGAACGGCAGCCACTGGGTCCGCCCGACGATCGAGCACTTCCACGAGGCCTACGAGCTCCAGCCCCAGCTGTTCGAGGAGCACCCGGTCGACGTGCTGAAGCGCAACATCTGGGTGCACCCGTTCCACGAGGAGGACCCACAGGGTCTCATCGACCTCGTCGGCGTCGACCACGTGTGCTTCGGCTCGGACTACCCCCACGCCGAGGGGATGTCGGACCCGATCACCTACATCGACGACCTCGAAGGTCTGCCCGAAGCGGACCAGGCGAAGATCATGGGCGGCAACCTCGCCGGCCTCATGAACGTCGGCGTCCCCGCGTAGTCGCGCGGCCGGGAGGCCGGCGCGTGCGCCTGCGGTAGCGTCGCGGGTTCGGCACGGGGGTGTCCATGGTCGGTCCATTGCAGGGTCTGCGCGTCGTCGACCTGTCGAGCACGTTGACGAGCGCGCACGTGAGCGGATTTCTCGCCGACTTCGGCGCGGACGTCGTGCACGTGGAGCCCCCCGGCGGCAGCGTGCTCCGCACGCAACCCGCGTATCCGTTCTGGGGACGCGGCAAGCAGAGCATCGTCCTCGATTTCCACGATCCGAACGACCGGCGCGTCGCGCGCGACAGCTCGCGGTGGGCGCCGACGTCGTCATCGAGACGTTCCGGCCCGGCGTCGTCGAGCGCTTCGGCCTCGGTGCCGACGAGCTCCGCGCCGAGAACCCGTCGTTGGTCTACGCATCGGTGACCGCCTTCGGGCGCACCGGCCCGCTGGCCGGGCTCAAGGGCTACGAAGGCCTGGTGATGGCCCGCCTCGGTGGTCACGATTCCATGGGTGTGATCATCGACCGCCCCGGTCCTGCGTTCGCGGCCGCGCCCTACTGCGCCTTCAGCGTGGCTCAGACCGCGTTGCACGGCATCCTCGCCGCGCTCTTCGAGCGGGAACGCAGCGGTGCCGGCCAACGCGTCGACACCACCCTCATCCAGGGGTTCGCCGCCCACGACACGTGGAACGCACTCATCGGGCACATCGCGCGCCAGTACCCCGACGCGTTCATGTCGGCGTCGCTCATCGACCCGGGGTCGTCGGTTCCGAACAATTCGCTCTTCTTCCGCCTCATCGCCGCGCTCTCAGCCGATGGTCGGTGGCTCCAGTTCTCGCAGACGACGCCGCGGCTGTTCACCGCGTTCATGCGCGTGCTCGAACTCGACTGGATGTTCGACGACCCGAAGTGGTCGTCGGTCCCCGACTTCGACGACCTCGAACAACGCGGCGAGTACTTCGAGCTCATGCTCGCGGCCATTCGATCGAAGACCGCAGCAGAGTGGAACGAGGTGTTCGACCGCGAGCCGGACGTGTGGGCCGAGATCTTCCGCGACCACAGTGAGCTGCTCCATCACCCGCAGATGGAGCACGACCACTCGGTCGTGGCCGTCGACGACGCGGCGCGCGGGTCGGTGCTCCAACCCGGGCCGATGGTGAAGCTGGCTGCCACTCCGGGATCCGTGGAACGGTCCGCGCCCGCACTCGACGAACACGGCGCCGCCCTGCGCGGGGGTGTCCGGACCGCGCCGCGCACCGCGTCGACCTTTCGCCAGATCGAGGGCCTCGCCGATCTCATCAACGCCGAGACGCGCTGCCAGCGTGAGCAGGCTCTGCTGCAAGCGGGAGGCTTCGCCAGCGCACGCTACGATGTGTGGCGCCAGAGCCTGCTGCGCGCGCAAGGGCTGGTCGAGGCCGAGCTCGACTTCGCCGACGAGGGTGATGTCGGCGTGGCCACCGCACGTGAGGCACGCGGCATCGTCGATGGGCTATTGAGTGAGATCGTCGAACCGTTGAAGGGCAGGGGCGAGCGGCTGCGCGACGGCGTGCGCATCGTCATCGCCGGCGCGCCCAATGCCGGCAAGTCGAGCCTCATGAACGCGCTTGCCAAGCGCGATGTGGCGATCGTGTCGGAGGAGGCGGGCACCACGCGCGACGTGATCGAGGTGCATCTCGACCTCGGCGGGGTGCCGGTGATCCTCACCGATACCGCGGGCCTCCGGGAGGCGGCAGGCCAGGTCGAGGCCGAAGGCGTGCGGCGCGCCCTTGCGCGGGCGGAAGCGGCCGACGTCGTGGTGTGGCTCGTCGATGCGACCGCGCCTGTCTGGGAGCCGCCGGCGGCGCTCAAGGCCAAGTCGGCGTCGTCGCGCTGAACAAGATCGATCTCGCGCCGGGGGCTGGCGAGGGCCGCAACGCGCTTCCGGTCTCGGCCAGGACCGGGCAGGGGCTTGAGGGCCTGATCGGGACGCTCGAGGATCAGGCCGCGCTCGCGACAGAGGGAGGTGCAGGCTCTCCGCTGATCACCCGGGCGCGGCATCGCGTCGAGCTCGAAGGTACGCGCGATGCCCTGCAGCGCTTCGGCGATGCCTCGCTCAGCCCCGGAATTCAAGGCTGAGGAGCTCCGGATCGCGGCCCACCATCTCGGTCGCCTCACCGGCCGCATCGACGTCGAGGAGGTGCTTGGCGCCATCTTCGCCGAGTTCTGTATCGGCAAGTGATTCACGTGAAACACCGCTCACGGTGGGGACACCAAAGGCGGGGCGTCGGGGATCGTGATTCACGTGAAACATTGGACGTTCGGGCCCGAAGCCATTAGGTGATGGCGCATGAGCAAGGGTTTCGACGTCATCGTCATCGGCGGAGGCCATGCCGGCTGCGAGGCGGCGGCTGCGGCTGCGCGCATGGGCGCGCGCACCGCGCTGGTGACCCACAGCTTCGCCACCATCGGCGAGATGTCCTGCAACCCGGCCATTGGCGGGCTGGGCAAGGGCCATCTCGTGCGCGAGATCGATGCGCTCGACGGGCTGATGGGCCGGGTCGCCGATGAGGCCGGCATCCAGTTCCGGGTGCTGAACCGGAGCAAGGGACCTGCCGTTCGGGGCCCCCGCGCCCAGGCCGACCGCAAGCTCTACCGCAAGGCCATGCAGGCGGCGATCTCCGCTACTCCCGGGCTCGAAGTCATCGAGGCCGCGGTCGAGGATCTCATCGTCGCCAACGGTATGGTTAGCGGAGTGTTAACCGCTGATGGTCGCCGCTTCGCCGCCGGCGCCGTCGTGCTGACCACCGGCACCTTCCTGCGCGGGCTGATCCATATCGGCGAGCGGAAGATCCCGGCCGGACGCATCGGCGAGGCCCCTGCCCTCGGGCTCTCGACGCGACTCTACGGGCTTGGCCTTCGCATGGGCCGGCTCAAGACGGGAACCCCTCCCCGCCTCGACGGCCGCACGATCGACTGGGCCGGGCTCGAGGTGCAGCGCGGCGACGACCCGCCCCAGCCCTTCTCCTTCCTCACCGGGAGGATCACCAATCCGCAAGTCGTCTGCCACATCACGCATACGACGCGCGCGACGCACGCCATTATCGCGCGGAACCTCAGCCGCGCGCCGATGTACTCCGGCCAGATCGAGAGTGTCGGCCCGCGCTATTGCCCGTCGATCGAGGACAAGGTGGTGCGCTTCACGGAGCGCGGCAGTCACCAGATTTTCCTCGAGCCCGAAGGCCTCGACGACGACACCGTCTATCCGAACGGCATCTCGACCTCCCTGCCCGAGGACGTGCAGCTCGCGTTCCTCAAGACGATCGGAGGCCTCGAGCGCGCGCGGGTGATCACGACCTCGGCTATGCCATCGAGTACGACTATGTCGATCCGCGCGAGCTTCATGCGAGCCTCGAGACGAAGGCGGTCACACGGCTGTTTCTCGCCGGCCAGATCAACGGCACGACCGGCTATGAGGAGGCGGCGGGTCAGGGGCTCATCGCCGGCATCAACGCCGCACTCGCAGCCTCTGGCGCGTCACGTCGATTCGGGCTGACGCGCGCCGACGGCTATCTCGGCGTGATGATCGACGACCTCACCACGCGCGGCGTGACCGAGCCCTATCGCATGTTCACGTCGCGCGCCGAGTATCGCCTCACGCTCCGCGCCGACAATGCCGACCAGCGCCTCACTCCACTCGGCGAAGCAATCGGATGCGTCGGCAGCGAGCGAAGCCTCGCCTTCGCCGAGAAGGCGAAGCAGCTCGCCGAGGCCGAGGCGCTGCTCAGCAGCGTCGCGCTCACGCCCGACCAGGCAGCGAAGCATGGGCTCACGATCAATCGCGACGGGCGCAAGCGGAGCGCTCACGAGCTGCTTTCCTATCCAGAGATCGACCTAGCGCGTCTCGAACAAATCTGGCCGGAGCTCCGCTCCATCAATCCATCCATCGCCGCGCAAATCACCGCGAATGCTCGCTATTCGGTCTACGTGAAG